>NZ_JANUEC010000002.1:0-1512027 GCF_024810175.1 Pseudomonas sp. BIGb0176 | reverse complement strand
GTAGTGTGGGGTTTCCCCATGTGAGAGTAGGTCATCGTCAAGATTAAATTCCGAAACCCCAACTGCACATGCAGTTGGGGTTTTGTTTTTGCGCGACATAAAAGCCCGGCGCTTTCTCTGTCACTGTTTGCTCGACCTGGCTGCCACTGCCCGGTGACAGTGCTAAGGTTCCGCCCTAGCTTTTTGCATTCTCCAAGGAAGCCTTTATGCCGGACGCCTCGTCCCTCAACCCTGGTTTCATGGTGGTTCACGGTAACCGCCTGGACGAGTTGCGCAGCCTGGTGGTCAGCTGGATGCGGCGTTATCCCCTGGCGCCCCTGGAAAATGAAATTGCCCTGGTACAGAGCAACGGTATCGCCCAATGGCTGAAACTGGCCCTGGCCGAAGACCCCGAAGTGGATGACGGCGGTGGCTGCGGTATTGCCGCTGCCATTGATGTGCAATTGCCGGGCAGTTTCATGTGGCAGTTGTACCGCCTGGTCCTGGGGCGAGACGAAATCCCGCCCAAATCCCTGCTGGATAAAGCTCCCCTGACCTGGCGGCTGATGCGCCTGTTGCCGGAGTTGATCGATGAGCCGCATTTCGAACCCCTGCAACGCTTCCTGACCCACGACAGTGACCTGCGCAAGCGCTATCAATTGGCCGAGCGTTTGGCCGATCTGTTCGACCAATACCAGGTATATCGAGCCGACTGGCTGGAGGATTGGGCCGCCGGCCGCCACCAACTGCGCAATGGTCGTGGTGAAACCAAGGCCCTGACGCCTGCCAACTGCTGGCAGGCCGAGCTATGGCGCGCGCTGCTGTTGGATGTCGGCACCGAGGGGATGGCCCAGAGTCGCGCAGGCGTTCACCAGCGCTTTATCGAGCGGATCAACCAACTGGAGGTGGCGCCCAGGGGCTTGCCGTCCCGAGTGATCGTTTTCGGTATCTCTTCGCTGCCGGCCCAGGCCCTGGAGGCACTGGCCGGGTTGGCCCGTTTCAGTCAGGTGCTGCTGTGTGTGCACAACCCTTGTCGCCATCACTGGGCCGATATCGTTGCCGACAAGGACCTGCTGCGCCACCAATACAAACGCCAGGCGCGCAAGGCCGGCATGCCTCAGGCCCTGGATCCGCAAACCCTGCACCAGCACGCCCACCCGCTGCTGGCCGCCTGGGGCAAGCAAGGCCGTGACTACATCAACCTGCTGGACAGCTATGACGATCCCAACAGCTATCGCAGCGCTTTTCGCGATGGCCGGATCGATCTGTTCAGTGACAGCCAGCCGGCCAGCATGCTCCAGCAATTGCAGGACGACATTCTCGAACTGCGCCCGCTGAACGAAACACGTGAGTTGTGGCCGCAGGTCGATATCCAGCACGATCAATCGATCCGCTTTCACATTGCCCACAGCGCCCAGCGAGAAGTGGAAATCCTTCACGACCAGCTCCTGGCG
Organism: Pseudomonas sp. BIGb0176; assembly: GCF_024810175.1. Classification (NCBI taxonomy): domain Bacteria; kingdom Pseudomonadati; phylum Pseudomonadota; class Gammaproteobacteria; order Pseudomonadales; family Pseudomonadaceae; genus Pseudomonas; species Pseudomonas sp. BIGb0176. The sequence goes on along the minus strand of NZ_JANUEC010000002.1, from coordinate 1,510,594 downwards.
CGCTTCAGTGCAGAGCCCGACCTGCGGCCCCGGGATGTGATCGTCATGGTCCCGGACATCGACAGCTACGCCCCGCATATCCGCGCCGTGTTCGGCCAGCTGGAGCGGGATGACCGGCGCTTCATTCCCTTTACCCTCACTGACCAGGGCCAGCGTGGCCGTGACCCGCTGCTGATCGCCGTCGAACATCTATTGAAGCTGCCGGACAGTCGTTTTCCGGTCAGTGAGATTCTCGACCTGCTGGACGTTCCAGCCCTGCGTGCGCGTTTTGGCGTCGACGAAGCCGACCTGCCGACCCTGCACCGCTGGATTGAAGGTGCCGGCATCCGTTGGGGAATGAATGCCGAGCAGCGCGCAGAACTGGGGCTGCCCCCGGAACTGGAGCAGAACAGCTGGCGTTTCGGCTTGCGGCGCATGCTCCTGGGCTATGCCGTCGGCCGCTCCGACGCCTGTGACGGTATCGAACCTTATGACGAGATTGGTGGCCTGGATGCGGCGCTGATCGGTCCCCTGGTCGCCCTTCTTGACGCCCTGCAGTTCGCCTACCAGCAACTCACCCAGCCGGCGGTTCCGGCGGAGTGGGGCGAGCGCCTGCACAACCTGCTGGAACAGTTCTTCCTTGCCAGCAACGAGCACGATGATTACCTGCTGGGACAGCTCGACGACCTGCGGGAAAACTGGCTGGAAACCTGCGAGTCTGTGGGCCTGCAAGATCAGTTGCCGCTGACGGTGGTCCGCGAAGCCTGGCTGGCTGGCCTGGACCAGGGGCGCCTGTCCCAGCGTTTCCTCGCCGGAGCGGTGAACTTCTGCACCCTGATGCCGATGCGCGCCATTCCCTTCAAGCTGGTGTGCCTGCTGGGCATGAACGATGGCGATTACCCCAGGGCGCAGCCGCCTCTGGACTTCGACCTGATGGGTAGCGACTACCGCCCCGGCGACCGATCACGGCGCGAAGACGACCGTTACCTACTGCTTGAAGCCCTGCTCTCGGCTCGTGACCAACTTTATGTCAGTTGGGTTGGCCGCAGCATTCGCGACAACAGCGAGCGCCCGGCCTCGGTCCTGATCGGCCAGTTGCGCGATCACCTGGCCAGCGGCTGGCGGCTGCCCAATGAGCAGGACTCCCTGCTGGAGGCCCTGACCCAGGAGCATCCCCTGCAACCCTTCAGTGCCCGCTATTTCCACGACAGCGACACGCTGTTCAGCTACGCCCGGGAGTGGCAAGTGCTGCATCAGGTCCGAGAGGAACTGGGCGCAGTCGAACGCCTGGAACCCTATGTCCAGGACGAGCCCCTGAGCCTTGCCCAGTTGCAGGATTTCCTGCGCAACCCGGTGCGGCATTTCTTCAGCCAAAGGCTCAAGGTGTTCTTTGAAGCCATGGAAGCACCGCTGGCCGATGAAGAGCCCTTCGTGCTCGATGCTCTACAGCGCTACAGCCTCAGCGACAGCCTGCTGGAAGCGGCGCTGGGCGACGCCGCGCAGCCCGAGCAAGCCTTGCAGGCCCAGGCCCAGAGGCTGCAAGCCAGTGGCCTGTTGCCCATGGCCGGTTTTGGCGAATGCCTGCAGCGCGAACTGCTGGAGCCCCTGCCGGACCTGTTGCAGCGTTATCGGCAACTGCTCGACCTGTGGCCGACCCCGGTAACCAGTGCGCTGCCTGTGAGCCTGGAACTGCAAGGCGTGCGCCTGGAAGGTTGGCTCAGCAGCCTGCACCAGCGAGCTGATGGCGGGTTGTTGGCTGTGAGCGCCATCCCCAACGGCATCGGCTCGACCAAGACCCGTAAATGGCATCGGCTGATCAAGCCTTGGGTCAATCATCTGCTGGCCTGCGCCAGTGGTTACTCCTTGACCACCGCGCTGGTGGCCAGCGATGACAGCCTGTTGTTGCCGCCGCTGGAGCAGGAGGTGGCCCGGCAGATTCTCGGCAACCTGCTGCAGGCCTGGCAGGCCGGCATGCGCCAGCCGCTGCCGGTGGCGATCAAGACCGCCTTCGCCTGGCTGGGCCAGAGCGACCCGGACAAAGCCGCGGCCGCTGCACGCAAGACCTACGATGGCGACGGCCAGAACAGCGAGGGCGAACGCCGGCAAAGCCCGGCCCTGGCCCGCCAATTCGCCGACTACAACGCACTGATCGCCGATGAAACCTTCAGCGGTTGGGCCGAGACCCTTTATCGACCCCTGTTGAATGCTCCCTGGCGTTCGGCGCTCGGCGAGGAGGCAGGCGCATGACTGCACAAGCTCCCCTGGCCCTGGCATTTCCTCTGCGCGGCAGCCAGTTGATCGAGGCCAGTGCCGGTACCGGCAAGACCTTCACCATCTCCGCGCTCTACTTGCGCCTGGTGCTGGGCCATGGCGGTGAGGCGGCGGGTTTCGGGCGTGAATTGCTGCCGCCGCAGATACTGGTGGTGACCTTTACCGATGCCGCCACCAAGGAATTGCGCGAGCGCATTCGCACGCGCCTGGCGGAGGCCGCGCGCTTCTTTCGCGATGAAACCAGCGCCCCCGATGGCCTGATCGTCGAGTTGCGTGAGCAATACCCCGTCGAGCAGTGGGCCGCCTGTGCCAATCGCCTGGACATCGCCGCGCAATGGATGGATGAGGCCGCGGTCTCGACCATCCACAGTTGGTGCCAGCGCATGTTGCGCGAACATGCGTTCGACAGCGGCAGCCTGTTCACCCAGACCCTGGAAACCGACCACAGCGACCTGCTGGGCCAGGTTCTGCGCGATTACTGGCGGCTGTTCTGCTACCCGATGCAGGGTGATGCCCTGAACTGGGTGCGCAGCCATTGGGTCGGGCCGGCCGAACTCATGCCCCGGGTGCGGGCAATGTTCGGCAACGAGCGTCGGGACCCACCCGAGCAGACGCCGAGCGAGTTGATCGAAGCCTGCCTGCAAGAACGTCGTGAAGCCCTGGTGCAGATCAAGGCGCCCTGGCGCGAGTGGGCCGCGCAACTGCGGGAGATCTGCCTGCAAGGCGTGGCCAGCAAGAGCGTCGACGGGCGCAAGATGCAGGCCCGGTTCTTCGAGCCCTGGTTCGAAAAGATCAGTGCCTGGGCCGAGGACGAATCCGTCGAGCAACTGGACATCGGCACCGGCTTCACCCGCCTGACCCCCGAAGGTATGAGCGAGGCCTGGAAAGGCGCGGCCCCCGATCACCCCGGGCTCGACGCCATGGCCGTGCTCAAGGCCAGCCTCGATGCCTTGCCCAGCCCGGATGCGGCGGTCCTGCAACACGCCGCGCAATGGGTGGGGGCACGTTTCGAAGAAGAGAAGCGGCGGCGCGCCGAGATGGGCTTCGACGACATGCTGCTGCGCCTGGACAGCGCCCTGCAGAGCGATGGCGGCGAGCGCCTGGCGACCCTGATCCGCGAGCAGTTCCCGGTGGCCCTGATCGACGAATTCCAGGACACCGACCCGGTGCAGTACCGGATCTTCGAAAGCATCTACCGGATCGAGGCCAACGACCCCGAGACCGGCCTGTTCCTGATCGGCGATCCCAAGCAGGCGATCTACGCCTTCCGTGGCGCCGATATCTACACCTACCTGCGGGCACGCCAGGCCACCAGCGGGCGCCTGCACACCCTGGGTACCAACTTCCGCTCCAGCCAGGCCATGGTCAGCGCGGTCAACCATGTGTTCCTGCAAGCCGAACAGCGGCCGCAGGGACAGGGAGCCTTCCTGTTTCGCGAAGCGGATGGCGAGAACCCGGTGCCATTCCTGGCGGTGGCCGCCCAGGGGCGCAAGGAGCAACTGCTGGTCGACGGCCAGCCGGTGCCGGCACTTAACTTCTGGCAATTGCCTTCGGAACAGCCGCTGTCCGGGGCCCAGTATCGCCAGCATCAGGCGGCGGCTTGCGCCACTGCGATTGTCGGCCTGCTCAATGGCGGCCAGCAGGGGCGCAGTGGGTTTGTCCGTGAGCAGCAAGCGCTGAAAGGCTTGCTGCCGGCGGATATCGCGATCCTGGTGCGCGATGGCAAGGAGGCCCAGGCCGTGCGCGGCGAGCTGGCCGCCCGCGGGGTGCGCAGTGTGTACCTGTCGGACAAGGACTCGGTGTTCGCCGCCCAGGAAGCCCGGGATGTGCTGGTGTGGCTCAAGGCTTGCGCCGAGCCGGACGTGGAGCGGCCGCTGCGCGCGGCCCTGGCGTCCCTGACCCTGAACCTGCCGCTGCTGGAGCTGGAGCGGCTTAACCAGGATGAACTGGCCTGGGAAGCGCGGGTCATGCAGTTCCGTGGCTACCGGGCGATCTGGCGCAGCCAGGGCGTGCTGCCGATGTTGCGGCGCCTGCTGCATGACTTCCAGCTGCCCCAGGCGCTGATGGCCCGCAGTGATGGCGAGCGGGTGCTGACCAACCTTCTGCACCTGTCCGAGCTGCTGCAACAAAGCGCCGCCGAACTCGACGGCGAGCAGGCCCTGATCCGCCATCTGGCCGAGCACCTGGCGCTGTCCGGGCAGGCGGGGGAGGAGCAGATCCTGCGCCTGGAAAGCGATGAGCAACTGGTCAAGGTGGTGACCATCCACAAGTCCAAGGGCCTGGAATACCCCTTGGTGTTCCTGCCCTTCATCTGTTCCACCAAGCCGGTGGATGGCAGCCGCTTGCCGCTGCATTACCACGATGCTGCCGGCAAGCCCCAGGTCAGCCTACGGCCCACCCCGGAGCTGATTGCCCTGGCCGATGAAGAGCGCCTGGCGGAAGACCTGCGGCTGCTCTATGTGGCCCTGACCCGGGCCCAGCATGCCTGCTGGCTGGGGGTGGCCGATCTCAAGCGGGGCAATCACAGCAGCTCGGTGTTGCACCTTTCGGCCCTGGGTTACCTGCTGGGCGGCGGCGATGTCCTGGGCGAATCCAGCGCCTTGTTGCGCTGGCTGCTGGACCTGCAGCAGGGCTGCGCTGCGATTGGCGTGTCCGAGCTGCCCGTCGTCGATGACCAGCGCTATCAGCCACCGCGCAACGAGGCCACCCTGCTGGCGCCGCTGACGCCCAGCCGTCGCGCCGCGGAAAACTGGTGGATTGCCTCCTACAGTGCCTTGCGCATCAGCGACATCCTGGGGGCGGGCAGCACCGAGGCGCCGGAAAACCCCCAGGCGCAGAAACTCTTCGACGACGAACGCCTGGACCCCGAAGCTCCTCGGGAAACCCTGGCCAGCGGCGGCGATATCCACCGCTTCCCCCGCGGCCCGAACCCCGGGACCTTCCTTCATGGCCTGCTGGAGTGGGCCGGGGAGGAGGGTTTTGCCGCTGCCCCCGAGGCGATCGAGGACGCCGTGGCCCGGCGCTGCAATCGCCGCGGCTGGCAAGGCTGGATCCCGACCCTGAGCGACTGGCTGCAGCACCTGCTGCAAGCGCCCTTGCCCCTGGGCGAGGGCCAGGCACCGGTGGTGCTCGGGCAGTTGACCCAGTACCGGGTCGAGATGGAGTTCTGGTTCGCCAGCCACAAGGTCGATGTGCTCAAGCTCGATGAGCGGGTACGCCAGCAAACCCATCAGGGCGCGCCCCGAGTCACGGCCGAGCCGGTATTGCTCAACGGCATGTTCAAGGGCTTTATCGACCTGACCTTCGAGCACCAGGGCCGCTATTACGTGGCCGACTACAAATCCAACTGGCTGGGCGCGGACGACGCGGCCTACACCGAGCAGGCCATGGAACAATCGATTCTCGACAACCGTTACGACCTGCAATACGTGCTGTACCTGCTGGCCCTGCACCGGCAATTGAAGGCCCGGCTGGCGGACTACGACTACGATCGCCATGTGGGCGGCGCCTTGTACCTGTTCCTGCGGGGCACCCGTGCCGCCAGCCAGGGGGCCTACTTCGCCCGGCCGCCTCGACAGTTGATCGAGCAACTGGACCGCATGTTCCAGGGCCAGCCCGAGCCACCCAAGGCCGAGCCCGCCTGGGAGCAGGGAGTGCTGCTATGACCCAGGACCTGTTCGATGCACTGGACCAGGCGCCGCAACCGGCCTTCGACCTGGCGCCCCTGAGCCGCGCCGACGACTTGCTGCTGTTGCTTGAACGCTGGGTCGAGCGCGGCTGGCTGCGTTCCCTGGACCGGGCCTTTGTCGGCTTCCTGCATGAGCTGGACCCGGGCTGTGATCCGCTGGTACTGATGGCCGCGGCCCTGACCAGCCATCAGCTGGGGCACGGGCATGTCTGCCTGGACCTGTTCGAAACCCTCAAGGAGCCGGACTTCGCCCTGTCGCTGCCGCCCGAAGGCGACGCACAAAACGGCGCACCGGCGCTGCCGTCCCAGGTGTTGATGGGGCTTGAAGGGGCGCACTGGTGCAAGGTCCTGGCCGGCAGCCGCCTGGTGGCCCTGGCGGCGGATCATGCCGAGTCTTCCCGGCAGCGGCCGCTGGTGCTGTCCGGCAAGCGCCTGTACCTGCGCCGCTACTGGGCCTATGAGCGGCGTATCGACAACGCCTTGCGCCAGCGCCTGGCCTTGGCCGAGGCCACCCCGGAAAACCTCGCGGCGCGCCTCGACGGGCTGTTCGGCCCGGCCAAGGCGGCGGGGCCCGTCGACTGGCAGAAACTCGCCTGTGCCCTGGCCACCCGGGGCGCCTTCAGCATCATCACCGGCGGCCCCGGCACCGGCAAGACCACCACCGTGGTGCGCCTGCTGGCCTTGCTCCAGGGCCCGGCGGTGGAAGCACGCAAGCCGCTGCGCATTCGCCTGGCGGCGCCTACCGGCAAGGCCGCGGCGCGCCTGACCGAGTCCATCAGCTTGCAGGTGCGTTCCCTCGCGGTGCCCGATGAGGTGCGGGAAATGATCCCCAGCGAGGTGACCACCGTGCACCGCTTGCTGGGCAATCGCCCGGGCACCCGGCATTTCCGCCATCACGCCGGCAACCGCTTGCCCCTGGATGTCCTGGTGGTGGACGAAGCCTCGATGATCGACCTGGAAATGATGGCCAACCTGCTGGACGCCTTGCCCATCCATGCACGCCTGGTGTTGCTGGGGGACAAGGACCAACTGGCCTCGGTGGAAGCCGGCGCCGTGCTCGGCGACCTGTGCCGTGACGCCGAGGCCGGTTGGTACAACCCGCAGACCCGGGCCTGGCTGGAAGCGGTCAGTGGCGAGAACCTGGGAGCCAGCGGCCTGCAGGAAGACAGCGCCCACCAGCATCCCCTGGCGCAGCAGGTGGTGATGCTGCGCCATTCCCGGCGTTTCGGCGAAGGCAGCGGCATCGGCCAGCTGGCGCGTTGGGTCAACCAGCAGCAGGCCGATGAAGCCCGGCGCCTGCTGGCGGCTCGCAGCCATGCCGACCTGTATGGCCTGAGCCTCAAGGGCGAGCAGGATCGGGCCCTGGAGCGGCTGCTGCTGGAGGGCCATGGCGAGGGGCCGCAAGGCTACCGCCACTACCTGAATGTACTGCGCAGCCAGCGCCCGCCGCCGGGTACGCCTCTGGAGGATCGGCGCTGGACCGACTGGGCGCGCCATGTCCTGCAGGCCTTTGATCGCTTCCAATTGCTGTGCGCGGTGCGCAAGGGCCCCTGGGGTGTCGAAGGCCTGAACCTGCGGATCACCCAGGCGCTGTTCAAGGCCCGGCTGATCGACAGTGACCAGCAATGGTACGAGGGCCGCCCGGTGCTGATGACCCGCAACGATTACGGCCTGGGCCTGATGAACGGTGATATCGGCATCGCCCTGAAACTGCCGGAGCAGGAAGGCTCGGAGGCGGGGCGTCAGGTGCTGCGCGTCGCCTTTCCGCGCAACGATGGCCAGGGCGGGGTGCGGTTGGTGCTGCCAAGCCGGCTCAATGACGTGGAAACCGTTTACGCCATGACTGTGCATAAGTCCCAGGGCTCGGAGTTCGCCCACACCGCGTTGATCCTGCCCGACGCTTTGAACCCGGTGCTGACCAAGGAGCTGATCTACACCGGTATCACCCGGGCCAAGGACTGGTTCAGCCTGATCGAGCCCCGTGCCGGAGTGTTCGAAGAGGCTGTTCGGCGCAAGGTCAAGCGTCTGAGCGGGTTGATGCTGGAGTTGGACTGACGCCCATGTTTCCGGCTTTTCTCAGGCATCGTGCTCGGGCGCTGGTCTCGCTGCATTTTCCCGGGCTGTGCTATCGTTGCGGCATCATTTCCGTGAAAATCAAAGAGAATCCCTGCATGGACGTGGCTGTCTTGAGGACAGAGCGCATTTTGGGGTGGAGACAGTGTGTGCTGTCGACCATTCTCTGCCTGTTCAGCCTGTTGGCCATCGCGCAGTCGGAGCCACCGGCGTCCGCGAGCCTGGCCGAGCAACGGGCCAAGGCTGTAACCCAAGTGGTGCTGGGCATTCTCAGCTACGCTCGCTGGCCCGTGGAGCCTGCGCAACTGCGTCTGTGCGTGGTTGGCCCCACCGAATACACCGATGACCTGCTCAAGGGCGCGACCCAGGCCACCGGCCGCCCGGTTCTGGTGCGGCGTCTGCTGGCCAACAACCCGTCGTTGGCCAGTGAGTGCGATTCGGTCTATGTCGGCAAATTGTCCAATGATGAGCGTACCCGGCTGTTCAACTCGCTGATCGGGCAACCGGTGCTGAGCATCAGCGAGGGGGGCGACCAGTGCACCGTGGGCAGCCTGTTCTGCCTGCGGGTCGGCGACAGCCAGGTGTCGTTCGAGGTCAACCTGGATTCCGTGGCGCGCAGTGGGGTGAAGATTCATCCCAGCGTGCTGCAGCTTTCCCGTCGTCGTCCGGCGGCCCCATGAAACTGTTCAAGCCCAACGCCCGCCCTACACTGCGGTCGGTCATCGGTCGCGGCCACCTGATCGTCGCTCTGCTGGCGATCTCCATGGCCAGCCTGTCCCTGACCTTTCTCGGGGTGTTGGCCCTGCGCGTGTACGCCGATCACAACCTGCACCTGATCGCCCGCTCCATCAGCTACACCGTGGAAGCTGCAGTGGTGTTCAACGACAGTGTGGTGGCCACCGAGGCCCTGGCCCTGATCGCCTCCACCGAAGAGGTGGCCGACGCCAAGGTGTATGACAGCCAGGGCCAGTTGCTGGCCAGCTGGCAGCGCCCGGAAAGCGGCTTTCTGACCAACCTGGAAATGCACGTCGCCAGCGCCTTTCTGGAAAAGCCCATCAGCCTGCCGATCCTGCACCAGGGGCGGGAAATCGGCACCATCAATGTCACCGGCCATGGCGGCAGCCTGTTGCGGTTTCTCCTCAGTGGCCTGGTGGGCATCGTGCTGTGCATCGCCCTCAGCGCCTGGTTGGCGCTGTACCTGGCGCGCCGCCAGCTGCGGGGCATCACCGGACCGTTGCGCAGCCTCGCCGATGTGGCGCACGCGGCCCGGCGCGAACGGGCCTTCGATCAGCGGGTGCCGCCTGCGGAAATCGCCGAACTGGACAACCTGGGCAACGACTTCAACGCCCTGCTCGATGAGCTGGAGGCCTGGCAGACCCATCTGCAAAGCGAGAATGAAACCCTGGCCCACCAGGCCAGCCACGACAGCCTGACCGGCCTGCCCAACCGGGCGTTCTTCGAAGGCCGACTGATCCGTGCCCTGCGTAGCGCCAACAAGCTCAACGAGCGCATGGCGGTGCTGTTTCTCGACAGCGACCGGTTCAAGGAGATCAACGATAACTTCGGCCACGCCGCTGGCGATGCGGTGCTGGTGGCTGTGGCCACGCGGATTCGCGCGCAGTTGCGCGAGGACGACCTGGTGGCGCGCCTGGGCGGGGACGAATTTGCCGTGCTGCTGACCCCGCTGCACCGGGTCGAGGATGCCCAGCGCATCGCCGACAAGATCATCAGCAGCATGGAAGTACCGATTCAACTGCCCGGCAGCCTGTCGATCCTGACATCGCTGAGTATCGGTATTGCCGTGTACCCGGATCATGGTGCGACACCGGGCAGTCTGTTGAATGCCGCCGACGCGGCCATGTACCAAGCCAAGCGCGGTTCGCGAGGCGGGCAACACACAGTGGGGGCGGAGCTCCCTATCGTTCAGGTTCAAAACAGGAGCTAATTCCCTTGTTCTCGATGACGCAACGTTCGGTTCGACTGTTCAGCACTCTGGTGTTCATGGCCCTGCTGGCCCTGGCCGGCTGTCAGAGCGTGCCGCCCAAAGGTCTGACCCCGAAACAGATCGCGGTACTGAAACAGGAGGGCTTCGAACTGACGGATGAAGGCTGGGCCTTTGGCCTGTCGGGCAAGGTGCTGTTTGGCAGCGATGTGGAAACCCTGAACCAGGCCAGCACCGAGATCGTCCAGCGCATCGGCAAGGCGCTGCTCAGCGTCGATATCCAGAAGGTCCGGGTCGACGGTCACACCGACGCGTCGGGCAAGGAGGCCTACAACGTGCAACTGTCCGTGCGCCGGGCCAAGAGCGTGGTCAAGGTGTTGACCCAGGTTGGCATGCGTGAAGAAAACATCCAGCTGCGCGGCCTGGGCAGCAGCGAGCCGGTGGCCTCCAACAGCACCGTGGCCGGGCGTACCGAGAACCGTCGGGTGTCGATCGTGGTGATCGCCGACTGATCGACGACCTGCCGGGTTGCGGCTGCAGCCTTGCGGCCGCTAAGGGTCAGGGGGCGGCGAAGCGCATGCTGCGACTCTCGCCCATGAGCAGCGGCCGATTCTGCTCGGTCACCTCGCGGATGTAATCCCATAACAGGGTGATCCGCTTCAACTTCCTGAGATCCTCCCGGCAGTACATCCAGAATTGCCGGGTCAGGTTGATTTCCTTGGGCAGCACTGGCAGCAGGCGCGGGTCCTGGGCCGCCAGGAAGCACGGCAGGATCGCCAGCGAGCGGCCCTGCTGCGCTGCCACGTACTGGGCAATCACGCTGGTGCTGCGCAGGTTGGCGCTGGCCCCGGGCACCACATTGGCCAGGTACAGCAGCTCGGAACTGAAGGCCAGGTCATCCACATAGCTGATGAATTGATGCTCGCCCAGGTCGCCGGGGCGGCGGATCGGCGGGTGGCGATCGAGGTATTCCTGGGTGGCGTACAGCTGCAGGCGGTAGTCGCACAGCTTGCAGCACACATAGGGGCCGTGCTCCGGGCGTTCCAGGGCGATGACGATATCCGCCTCGCGCTTGGACAGGCTGATGAAGTGCGGCAGCGGCAGGATATCCACCGAGATTGCCGGGTAGGCGTCGAGGAAGTGGCTGAGTTGCGGGGTGATGAAGAAGGTGCCGAAGCCTTCGGTGCAGCCCATGCGCACATGGCCGGACAACGCCACTCCGGAGCCCGAGACCTGCTCGCACGCCATGTGCAGGGTGCTTTCGATGGACTCCGCATAACCCAGCAGGCGCTGGCCCTCGGCGGTGAGGACAAAGCCGTTGGTGCGGGATTTTTCGAACAGCAAGGTGCCCAGGGCGGTTTCCAGGGACCCGATGCGCCGCGATACCGTGGTGTAGTCCACCGCCAGGCGCTTGGCCGCACTGCTGGCCTTGCGAGTGCGCGCCACTTCGAGGAAAAACTTCAGGTCGTCCCAGTTCAGGGTGCTTAGCGAGGTGATGTTTTTTTGCATGATGGACCGGATTTTATGTGCGTTCTTATTAGAAGTTTGCACATCTATACTCCAAAAACCGTCCGATACCAACTCGCGACAGCCCCTCTTTCAAGGCGCTTGCCCGCCTTGGTTTCCCTGCATAAGAACTCAAGAAGTCAGGAGACCCCATGAACGCATCCCTCAAGCCCGACGGCACCACCCTGCAACAGGTCAAACTGCTGATCGACGGTGAATGGGTCCAGTCCCAGAGCCAGGAATGGCACGACATCGTCAACCCGGCGACCCAGGAAGTGCTGGCCAAGGTGCCCTTTGCCACTGCCGCTGAAGTCGACGCCGCGATCGCCGCTGCCCAGCGCGCCTTCCAGACCTGGAAACTGACCCCGATCGGCGCGCGGATGCGCATCATGCTCAAGCTCCAGGCCCTGATCCGCGAGCACTCCAAACGCATTGCCGTGGTCCTCAGCGCCGAGCAGGGCAAGACCATCGCCGACGCCGAGGGCGACATCTTCCGCGGCCTGGAAGTGGTGGAGCATGCCTGCTCCATCGGCACCCTGCAGATGGGCGAATTCGCCGAAAACGTCGCCGGCGGCGTGGACACTTACACCCTGCGCCAGCCGATTGGCGTGTGCGCCGGGATCACCCCGTTCAATTTCCCGGCAATGATTCCGCTATGGATGTTCCCGATGGCCATCGCCTGCGGCAACACCTTCGTCCTCAAGCCTTCCGAGCAGGACCCGCTGTCCACCATGCTGCTGGTGGAGCTGGCGGTGGAAGCCGGGGTGCCGGCCGGTGTGCTCAACGTGGTGCACGGCGGCAAGGACGTGGTGGATGCGCTGTGCACCCACAAGGACATCAAGGCGGTATCCTTCGTCGGTTCGACTGCGGTCGGCACCCACGTCTATGACCTGGCGGGCAAGCACGGCAAGCGCGTGCAATCGATGATGGGCGCGAAGAACCACGCCGTGGTGCTGCCCGACGCCAACCGCGAACAGACCCTCAATGCCCTGGTGGGCGCCGGCTTCGGCGCTGCCGGTCAGCGTTGCATGGCCACCTCGGTGGTGGTGCTGGTGGGGGCGGCGAAACAATGGTTGCCGGACCTCAAGGCCCTGGCGCAGAAACTCAAGGTCAACGCCGGCAGCGAGCCGGGCACCGATGTCGGCCCGGTGGTCTCCAAGCGTGCCAAGGCGCGGATTCTGGAGCTGATCGAAAGCGGCGTGAAAGAAGGCGCCAAGCTGGAGCTCGATGGCCGCGACATCAAGGTTCCGGGCTACGAGCAGGGCAACTTCATCGGCCCGACCCTGTTCTCCGGGGTGACCACCGACATGCAGATCTACACCCAGGAAATCTTCGGCCCGGTGCTGGTGGTGCTGGAGGTGGATACCCTGGACCAGGCCATCGCCCTGGTCAACGCCAACCCCTTCGGCAACGGCACCGGCCTGTTCACCCAGAGCGGTGCGGCGGCGCGCAAGTTCCAGAGCGAAATCGACGTCGGCCAGGTGGGCATCAACATCCCGATTCCGGTGCCGGTTCCATTCTTCAGCTTTACCGGCTCCCGCGGTTCCAAGCTCGGCGACCTGGGCCCCTACGGCAAGCAAGTGGTGCAGTTCTACACTCAGACCAAGACCGTCACCAGCCGCTGGTTCGACGATGACAGCGTCAATGACGGTGTGAACACCACCATCAGCCTGCGTTGAGGAGCCTGACATGAACATTGCATTTATCGGCCTGGGCAACATGGGCGCGCCCATGGCCCGCAACCTGATCAAGGCCGGCCATCAGTTGAACCTGTTCGATCTCAACCAGAGCGTGCTGGCCGAGCTGGCGCAACTGGGCGGGCGTATCAGTGCTTCGCCCAAGGCCGCTGCCGAAGGCGCCGAACTGGTGATCACCATGCTCCCCGCCGCGGCCCATGTGCGCAGCGTCTGGCTGGGCGAGGATGGGGTGCTGGCGGGTATTGGCCGCGGCATTCCGGCGGTGGATTGCAGTACCATCGACCCACAGACCGCCCGTGAAGTGGCCGCAGCCGCCGCCAAGCAGGGCGTGGCCATGGCCGATGCACCGGTATCCGGTGGCACCGGCGGCGCCCAGGCCGGGACCCTGACCTTCATGGTCGGCGCCAGCGCCGAACTGTTCGCCACCCTGCAACCGGTGCTGGCGCAGATGGGCCGCAACATCGTGCACTGCGGTGAAGTGGGCACCGGGCAGATCGCCAAGATCTGCAACAACTTGCTGCTGGGGATTTCGATGATCGGCGTCAGCGAGGCCATGGCCCTGGGGGATGCCCTGGGCATCGACACCCAAGTGCTGGCGGGGATCATCAACAGCTCCACCGGTCGGTGCTGGAGTTCCGACACCTACAACCCGTGGCCGGGCGTGATTGAAACCGCCCCGGCGTCCCGCGGCTACACCGGCGGCTTTGGTGCCGAGCTGATGCTCAAGGACCTGGGGCTGGCCACCGAAGCCGCGCGCCAGGCCCACCAGCCGGTGGTGCTCGGTGCCGTGGCCCAGCAGCTGTACCAGGCCATGAGCCAGCGTGGGGAAGGTGGCAAGGACTTCTCGGCCATCGTCAACAGCTACCGCAAGCCGCAGTAAGGCGTCGCTAGTCGGGAGGGGGCGCTGGCGGGTTTGCGCGGCAATCTCGACGCCGCCAGTGGTCTCTCTGGGTATCGTCAAACCAGGTCCTGCGGCTCAGCAGCGGCTACAAGGGGCGGTGTAGCCGCTGCCGCAGGCTGCGAACGGCTCCGCAGGAGACGCAGCGGTCTCAAACCCGGCAGAGGTTTGTCTGGGTATCGCCAGGCAAGGCCCTTCGGTCCTTTTCGCAGCTTCGCGGGCTCAGCAGCGGCTCCACGCGTCATTGAATGCAGCCCCTTCAGCCGGGGCATTTGCGGGAACCTGCGTCGGGCAGGTTCCCGCTTTTTTTGCCCGGCTCAGTTCGGCCGGCTGGCAACGGTGCCGGAGGGAGGGTTGAGGCGGGTGTCGAGGCCGAAGCGTTCCTGGATCACCACCTGGTACAGCCCCTTGGCCAGCAGCGGATTGATCAGGATATTCCAGCTGTGCCGGGAAACCGACGAGGGCACCAGCACGAAAGGGTGGTCCGCCAGCAACTGATCGGCGAACTTCTGCTGGCCGGCGCTGGGAATCCCCGGCACCAGCCAGTTGGGGTTGGGAATACGGTTTTCATCGACTCGGTAGATGGCGGTCGGGTCCTGGATCAGGGCGCCGGTGAGTACATGGGGCACGCTGTCCAGGGCGGCAAAACCCTTGTGCACCGCCACTTCCAGAATCGCCGTGGCCGGGTCGGCGCTGGCGTACACCGCCTTCACGCCCTTGGAGTTCCAGCGGCCGCCACACAGTTCGGCGCCAATGCCGCTGTCCCAGCTGTCGGCGTGCCGGGCGGCGTCCAGCCGCCAGAAGTGAAGGGTGCTGCTGCCCGGCACACTGATCACTGATAGACCCCGTATTCCAGGCGGGTGAGGAACTCGTCCACCAGTTCGAAACCGATGGGGTTGGTCAGCAGGTCCACCGGTTTGTGGCCGTCCAGGCCCATCACCGGCTTGGCCATCCACTCCTGGGCCTCTTCACTGCTGCCGAAGATGTCCTCGGCCTTGGCCAGCACCTGGGCGAAGCGTACCGCACGGGCGCTCTGTTCCGGGTTCAGCGGCTCGTCCGGGGTTTTCAGGCGCCGGTGCAGGGTGCGTTCGGAAAGGCCGATGATCTTGGCCAGGACCTGTTCGTCCTTGAGCATGGGCACCGAGGAGACGAACTTGATGATCGCCGTCAGCGGGATGCCCTCCTCGGTCAGGCGATAGATCGAGATACGATCGTCAAAGCGTGCCCGGCCACCCAGAAGGATGTCCGAGGACTGCTCTTTCAATACCAGTTTGCCTCGCCGCTTGGGAACGAGGCCGGTGCCTGTCAGCGCGACCATGAGTGCTGCTCCTGCCTTTTGCCATTTGGCAGTGATTATATAGACATTTGGCAAAAGGCGCTGGCTTGAATCGCAACACGGCCAGGGGAGCCCGGCTGGCGCGGGCTCCCGGTATCGAGGGAGGACTCAGGCGAAGACGAAGTACTTGCGCACGGTTTCCACCACTTCCCAGGTGCCTTTCATCCCGGGCTCCACCACGAAGATATCGCCGGCGCGCAGGTGGATGGGGTCGCGGCCGTCCGGGGTGATCACGCAATAGCCTTCCTGGAAATGGCAGTACTCCCACTTTTCATAGGCCACCCGCCATTTGCCCGGGGTGCAGATCCAGGTGCCCATGATCTTGCTGCCATCCTCGCTGGTGTAGGCGTTGAGGTTGACGGTGTGCGGATCGCCCTGGAGTTTTTCCCACTTGCAGGCGTCGAGCACCGGCAGCGGATGAGTGTCGCGAAGAACGGTGATGGGTTGGGACATGCTGTGCTCCTAGCAGGCAGAGAACTGAAGCCGCACCCTATAGCGCCTGGCGGGCAGGGGGTTGTCTGTACTCGACCTCGGGGTATCCAGAAGCGCAGCGCGGCCCCGAGTCGAGGTGGCTGGGCGCAGGGCCGGGAAGAGGCGTGGCGGTTGCAAGATTCATTCGGCAAACAGGGCTTTGTTAGCAGTAATTGCGAAATATCCGCGGCTGCCCGAGTTATTTCGCAAGAATCTTTACCGGTTTCGCTCGTATCATTCAGCTCGGAGTGACCTAAGAGCCGCACGAATGGAAAATACACCACGCTGGTGGGATATCAGCCCGCCGTTGAGTACCGCAACCCCGACCTGGCCGGGAGATACGCCGTTCCAGGAGGAGCGCGTCTGGCAGTTCGGCCCCGAGTGCCCGGTGAATGTCGGGCGGGTGACCCTGTCGCCCCACACCGGTGCCCATGTCGATGCGCCCCTGCATTACCGGCCGGACGGCCTGCCCATCGGTGAAGTGCCGCTGGATGTCTACATGGGCCCGTGCCGGGTCCTGCACTGCCTGGACAGCGGTGCTCTGGTGCAGCCCGAGGCGTTGCTCGGGCGCCTCGAAAACTTGCCTGCGCGAGTGTTGCTGCGTACTTATCCACAGGCTCCGCTGAGTGCCTGGGACCCGGACTTTACTGCCGTTGCTCCAGCCACTGTCGAGCTGCTGGCCAGCCTCGGCGTGCGCCTGATCGGCATCGACACCCCGTCCCTCGACCCCCAGCAGTCCAAGACCATGGACGCCCACAACACCGTGGCCCGCCATGGCATGGCGATCCTCGAAGGCGTGGTTCTCGATGAGGTTGCCGAAGGCGACTACGAACTGATTGCCCTGCCACTGCGCTTCGCTCACCTGGACGCCAGTCCGGTGCGGGCGATCCTGCGCCCCCTGGCCGATTCATTCCTACAATAAATACACAGCTGGCCCTTCGCGCCGTTGTGCATCCCGATCCGGGGTGCGCAGCCAGCGATGGGCAACCGCTGCCTGAGGCGAGGAGCCCACGCGATGAGCCAATGTCCCTTTTCAAGCAATCCGCCGGCTGAGTGGCATAACGCCGAGCTGAATTTTTCCGACTCCATGAGCTACGGCGACTACCTGGACCTGGGGCGCATCCTCAGCGCCCAGCATCCCCTGTCGCCGGACCACAACGAGATGCTCTTCATCATCCAGCACCAGACCTCGGAGCTATGGATGAAGCTGATGCTGCACGAGCTCAAGGCGGCCCGCGAGCATGTGCGCCAGGGCCAGTTGCCGCCGGCGTTCAAGATGCTGGCGCGGGTTTCGCGGATTTTCGATCAACTGGTGCACGCCTGGGCGGTGCTGGCCACCATGACGCCGTCCGAGTACAAGTCGATCCGGCCTTACCTGGGCCAGTCCTCGGGCTTCCAGTCGTTCCAGTATCGGGAGATCGAATTCATCCTCGGCAACAAGAGCGCGGCCCTGCTGCGGCCCCATGCCCATCGTCCCGAACTGTTGCAATCGCTGGAAGCGTCGATTGCCACCCCGTCCATGTATGACGAGGCGATTGCCCTGATGGCCCGCAGCGGCTTGAGCATCGACCCTGCGCGCCTGGCACTGGACAGCACCACCACGACTCAGCATGACCCGTCGGTGGAAGCGGCCTGGCGCGAGGTCTACGCCAACCCTTCGGCCTATTGGGACCTGTACCAGTTGGCGGAGAAGTTCATCGACCTGGAAGACTCCTTCCGCCAGTGGCGCTTTCGCCATGTGACCACGGTGGAGCGCATCATCGGCTTCCAGCCCGGTACCGGTGGTACCGAGGGCGTGGGCTACCTGCGCAAGATGCTCGACACCGTGCTGTTTCCCGAACTGTGGCGAGTGCGCTCCTCGCTCTGACCCGAAAACGCCCCGCCTGCCGGGGCGTTTTCATGTGCCTGCCGGTGACTGACTCCCAGAGTGCGGCCGCTGCCGCAGACTGCGATCGGCAGCGCAGCAGACGCGTTCTTGAGGTCTGGAAGGTCCTCCGGACCTTATCGCAGCCTGCGGCAGCGGCTACAGAGGTCGTTAGAGAGCAGCGGGCGCTGGCGGCAGTTGCGCTCGGGGGATAAGGTGGCCGCCTTCGGTGCACCATTTTTACTCTCTAAGGCAGACCACATGTCCCGGACCTTCGAGCTTGAAACCCTCAAGATGCGGCTCAGCGATCCTGAGTTCCGCCCTCTGGACCTGCACCAGCGCATCCAGCGCGCCTTGCGCGGGCTGATCCTCGACGGCGCCCTGGGCCCCGGCGTGAAGCTGCCGGCGACCCGGGCCCTGGCCAAGTCGCTGGCGGTATCGCGTGACACCGTGGAAAACGCCTATGTGCAGTTGCAGCGCGACGGTTTTGTCCTGCGGCGCAAAGGCTCGGGGAGCTATGTCTGCGAAACCATCGGTGCCCAATTGCGTGGCCCGTCCCGCCGGCGCCAGCTCCAGCAAGGGTTGCCGGCCCACAGCCCGGAACCGGGAGCGGGCCTGAGCCGGCGCGGCGCGGCACTGTTGGCGCGGGGTGGGGTCAGCGATCAGCAGGCGGTCACGGCCTTCGCTACCGGTTTGCCGGAAACCCGCAGCTTCCCGCTGGAGGTCTGGGAGCGCCTGCAACGCCAGGCATTGAAGGATTACCGTGCCAGCGTGCTGCTGCATGGCGATCCCCAGGGCGCGCTGCCCCTGCGCAAGGCGATTGCCGCCTACCTCAACCTGGAACGCGGGGCCAAGGTGCAGCCCGAGCAGATCCTGGTGCTGAGCAGCACTCGCCAGGCGCTGTTCCTGTGTGCGCAACTGCTGGTGGACGCCGGCAAGCCGATCCTGATGGAGAACCCAGGCTACTTCGGCGCGCGCAAGGCCTTCGAGGCGGCCGAGGCGCGGATCGTGCCCATTGATGTGGATGGCCAGGGCATCCGCACCGACCTGTTGCGAGCCGACCGCAGCGGCGCCCGCTGTGTCTATGTGACGCCCTCGCACCAGTACCCCACGGGTGCCACCCTGTCCCTGGAGCGCCGCCTGGAGCTGACCCGCTGGGCCGCCGAGCACGACCGATGGATCATCGAGGACGACTACGACAGCGAGTTCCACTACGAGGGCCTGCCCACCGCCTGCGTCCAGGGCCTGGACCCGTTTCGGCGCACCCTGTACATCGGCACCTTCAGCAAGACTCTCTATCCGGGCCTGCGCATGGGCTACATGATCCTGCCCGCCGAACTGGTGGGGGCCTTCAGCAGTGCTCGCAGCATCATGGACGGGCACACGCCGCAGATCCTCCAGTTGACCCTGGCGCGGTTCATGGAGGAGGGGCACTACAACGCCCATGTACGGGCCATGCGCAAGCTCTACGCCGGGCGCCGGCAGGCCATGCTCGAGGCCATAGGGCGGCACTTGCCGGGCATTGCCAGGGCCTTGCCGCCACCCGGCGGTTTGCAGGTCCCGTGTCTTCTGGAACCCGGCTGGAGCGAAGAGCTGACCCAGCAACGTGCGGCCAGGGCTGGCATCCAGTTGCCGGGGCTCAGCCGGCTTTATGCGGGCGAGCAGAAGCAGCAGGGCTGGCTATTGGGCTATGCGTCCCTGAGCGCCCATGAGATCGAGGCGACGATGGCGCGTCTGGCCCAGGCCCTGGGAAAGCCCTAGCCAGCGGCCTTTTTCCAGCGCCGGCGGTCAGGGCTTGGCGCGTTCCTGTGCCAGGGCGCTGCGCGGGCCCAGGATCAACAGGTGCACGGTCAGCCCGGCAACCAGCCCCCAGAAGGCACCACCGATCCCCAGCAGAGTGACGTTGGCGGCAGTGGCAAGGAAGGTGATCAGCGCGGTTTCCCGGGTGGCCGTATCGGCCATGGCGTTGGCCAGGCTGCCGCCGATTGCCCCCAGTAATGCCAGGCCGGCCAGGGTGGTGATAAAGGCCTTGGGCAAGACCATGAACAGGGTCGCCAGGGTGACCCCGAAGGTCCCCACCAGGATGTAGAAAACGCCGCAGGCGATACCGGCGATATAGCGTTTGCCCGGGTCCGGGTGGGCATCCTCGCCGGTACAGATCGCCGCGGTGATCGCCGCCACGTTGAATGCGTGAGCGCCGAACGGCGCCATGATCAGCGAGCCCAACCCTGTGACCGTGAGCAGCGGGTTGGCGCTGGTCTGGAAGCCGTCATTGCGCAGCACCAGCATGCCCGGCATGTACTGGCCGGTCAGGGTGATGACGAACAGTGGCAGGGCCACGCCGAGCAAGGCCGACACGGAGAACTGTGGTGCAGTGAACAGGGGAGCGGCGAAGCTCAGGTGCACGCTGGCGAAGTCGACCCGCTCCTGGACGATCAGCAACGCCAGGCCGATGAACAGGATGCCCACCACGGCAAAGCGTGAAGTGAAGCGCCGCAGCACCGCATAGGACAGTACCAGCACGATCACCAGCAGTGGATCGGCACTCGCGCCGCCAAAGGCGTTGATCCCGAACTGCAGCAGGATGCCTGCCAGCAGGCCAGCCGCGATGCCCTTGGGAATCAGGCGCACCAGCTTGTCGAAAGCCCCGGACCCGCCCAGGACGATGAACCCCAGGGCGCAAACCAGGTAGGCGCCGATCACCTCGGCATAGGGCGTGAAGGGCATCACCGTGGCCAAGAAGGCCGCCCCGGGGGTGGACCAGGCGGTGATGATCGGCGCCTTGTAGCGCAGGCTCAGCCACATGCCGGAGAGGCCCACGCCCAGGGACACGGCCCAGACCCAGGAGGTGGTCTGGGCGGGTGTCAGCCGGGCCAGTTCAGCGGCCTGGAACACCAGGATGAAAGTCCCGCCATAGTTCACCAGCACTGAGATCAGTGCCGCCACGGTGGGAGAGAAGATATCGGCCGGTCTAAGGCCTGTCGCGGTTCTGTTCATAAGCCACTCTCCGTCAAGGAACAGGCTCCCTGGCCCAAACGCCGGGAGAGGCCCGATTCTAGGTAACGGATGGACTATCGTTTCGAGCCACATTCTTGTTTGCTGGCAGACCACTTTGGCGGCGCCGACAAAAAAGCCCGGCCTTGGATAAGGCCGGGCTCGGGGGTGTGGCGTGAACCTGTGGGCTTAGCGCAGGGCGGGTTGCGAAGCTTTTTTCGCCCTGCTCAGGAGGTAGAAGCCCCAGATCACCAGGACCCACACCGGGATCGCGTACACCGAGGCACGGATGCCGGGGATCATCCACATCACGCCGACGATCATCACCATGAAGGCCAGGCACAGGTAGTTGCTCAGCGGCGACCAGAAGGCCTTGAACGAAGGCACCACGCCCTGCTCGGCCATGGCCTTGCGAAAGCGCAGGTGGGTCAGGCTGATCAGCGCCCAGTTGATCATCAATGCGGCCACCACCAGGGCGAACAGCAACTCCAGCGCTTCATGGGGCGCCAGGTAGTTGACCAGCACGCAGAGCAGGGTGATCAGCGCGGAAATGCCCAGGGCCAGGATCGGCACGCCCTGCTTGTTGAGCTTCATCAGCGCCTTGGGTGCGTCACCCTGTTCGGCCAGGCCATAGAGCATGCGGCTGTTGCAGTACACGCCGCTGTTGTACACCGACAGCGCCGCAGTCAGGACCACGAAGTTGAGGATCTGCGCTGCGGCATCACTGCCGATCAGCGAGAAGATCTTCACGAACGGGCTGCTGCTGTAGGCGTCGCCGCCAGCGTTGAGGCTCACCAGCAGTTCGTCCCACGGGTACAGCGACAGCAGCACCGCCAGGGCGCCGACGTAGAAGATCAGCACCCGGTAGACCACCTGGTTGATGGCCTTGGGAATGACCTTGCGCGGTTCGGCGGCTTCGGCGGCCGTGATGCCCACCAGTTCCAGGCCGCCGAAGGAGAACATGATGAAGGCCATGGCCATCAGCAGGCCGGTGCCGCCGTTGGGGAAGAAGCCGCCGTGTGACCACAGGTTGCTCACCGAGGCCTGGCTGCCGCCGCTGCCGCTGAACAGCATGTAGCAGCCGAGGACGATCATGCCGACGATGGCCACTACCTTGATAATGGCGAACCAGAACTCGGCCTCGCCGAAGAACTTCACGTTCATCATGTTGATCAGGTTGACCAGCACGAAGAACACCGCGGCGCTGACCCAGGTGGGGATCTCCGGCCACCAGAACTGCACGTACTTGCCCACCGCAGTGAGCTCGGCCATGCCCACCAGGACATACAGCACCCAGTAGTTCCAGCCCGCGAGAAAGCCGAAGTAGCCGCCCCAGTACTTGTGCGCGAAGTGGCTGAAGGAACCGGCCACCGGCTCCTCGACAATCATTTCCCCCAGCTGGCGCATGATCAGGAAGGCAATGAACCCGGCAATCGCGTAGCCCAGGATCATCGAAGGTCCGGCGGATTTGAGAACCCCGGCCGAGCCGAGGAACAGTCCGGTGCCGATCGCCCCGCCCAGGGCGATCAGCTGAATATGGCGGTTCTTCAAGCCACGCTTGAGTTCACCCTGCTTCAAGGTTTGATCCACTAATGTGCGCTCTCTTCTAGTTGTTATCAGGATCGATCGGGGTCGATCACGGCGAATGCTGACGGGATCAGATATTACTCTCGGTGAACCGCTCGTAATACAGCTGAACGCGGTTAAGTTGCTGTTCTTGCAGCCAGATCCGGATCGAATCGACCATTGGCGGCGGCCCGCACACATACATGTCGGTGTCCTGGTCCCGCAGTTCGCTGCTGTCGAAGTGTTCGCTGATGTAGCCGCGCTTGCCCGGCCAATCCGGGTCGGCGTCGCTGATCACCGGGGTGAAGCGAAAGTCCGCCAGGCGTTCGCCATGGGCCTGGATCCGCTCCAGCTCGCACAGGTCGCGGCTGTGGCGCACGCCGTAGTACAGGTGCACCGGCTGCTGGCAGCCCTGCTCGACGATCTGTTCGAGCATCGCCAGCAGGGCCGAGAGCCCGGTGCCACCGGCCACCAGGATCAGCGGACGGCTGATCTGGCGCAGGTAGAAGGCCCCCAGCGGCGCCTCCAGCTGGAGGGTGTCGCCCACCAGGCAGCGCTCGCGGATGTAGTTGCTCATCACCCCGTCGGGCAGCAGGCGGATCAGGAACTGCAACTGGTTGTCCGCCGCCGGCCGGTTGGCGAAGGAGTAGGCCCGGCTAGTGCCGGTACCGGGGATGCTCAGGCGGGCGTACTGGCCCGGGAGGAAATCCAGTGGCGCTTGATGGCCGCCCAGGTCCAGGTGGAGGATGGCGGTGCTTTCGGACACCTGGCGCACGTCGATCACCGAGCCCTGCAACTGCACCGGGTCGGCGCTGTGGCACAGGCTGGAGTCGAAATCGAAATAGAACGCTGCGTCAGACTGCACCCGGGTCTGGCAACTGAGCATCTTGCGCTGTTCCAGGTCCTGGGCGCTGAGGGCTTCTTCGTCCACATAGTCCTGGCTGTACTGGCCGGACTCGCAACGGCCCTGGCAGGTGCCGCACACCCCTTCGCGGCAGTCCAGGGGGATCTTGATGCCGTTGCGCAGGGCGGCGTCGAGCAGGATTTCATTGGCCTTGACCGGGAAGAACAGGGTCTTGCCGTCGGCAAAGCTGAACGCGACCTTGTGCGTCATGGGAGAACTTCCGTGGGTCAGAGGTGATAGAAATCGAGCACCGAGTTGATCGTGTCGTTGAGCAGCAGCACGTGCTTGCGCTGGATCAGCCAACTGTCGCCCTGGGGCTTGAGGTCGTAGGTGGCATGGCCGTAGAACTCCTCGGCGGTGGCCAGGCGATAGAACAGCGTGTGCCAGTTCAGGCGTACCCGCAGCAGGCCGTTGTCGCCCTCGGCAATGCGCAGGTTGCTGACCATGTGCAGGGTGCGCGGCATGGGAATGGTCGAGGCCGCCTTGCCGGTGCGCAGGCGGAATACCCGGTCCTCCAGCCCCGAACGGTTGGCGTAGTAGATCAGCGACATCTCGCGTTTCGGGTCCCGGGTGTAGACGTGTTCCGAGTCCCACTGGGGCAGGTGGAACTCGCTGTCCACGGCAAACAGTTGCAGGTAGGCGTCCCAGTCCTGGGCATCGCAAAGCTCGGACTTGCGATAGAAGAATTGCTCGATCTGGTACTGCAATTGCGCATTCATGCTTACACCTCACGCAGTTTCAGGGGCCGGCGCTGCAGGCCGTCCAGGAGGAACTTCTGCCAGTTCTGGTGCTGGTTGACGTACAGCCCCTCATGGGTGATCTCGGTGCCGGTCATGGCCGGCTGGATGCCCAGGTTCTCGCTGTTGGCGGTGGGCCCGCTGACCCAGTGCTGGCGCCCGCGGGAGATGTCGCTCCAGCGCTCCAGGCGCCCCTGGAAGCCGCGCTGGGCCTCGCGGAACTCCACCAGGTCGTCCGGCGTGCCCATGCCCGAGACGTTGAAGAAATCCTCGAACTGGCGGATGCGGTTTTCCCGGTCGGCGTCGCTCTCGCCCTTGACCCCGATGCACTGGCTGATGATCTCGGTCTTGTTCCAGGCGATGGGGCGGATGATCCGCAACTGGGAACTGATCTGGTCGAGGAAGAACAGGCTGGGGTAGATGTTCAGGTTGCGCAGGCGGTGCATCATCCACTCGGCCTTGGCCTGGCCGTGCTCGGCCACCAGGCGTGGCATGATGCTGGCGTAGCCGGAGCGCACCGCCGGGTTGGGCATTTCGCTGAACAGCACGCTGTGGCCGTTCTCGAAGGCGAACCAGCCATCGTCGGTGCTGGCGTCGCCGGCGCCGAGCTTGCTGTAGTCCAGGGTGGCGCTGCTGCCGGCGCCGTTGTCGGCGTTGACCTGCTGGCGGTGCTGCACCGTGGCCACGTAGTTGTAGTGCACGGTGCTGACGTGATAACCGTCCAGGCCGTTCTCGTTCTGCAGCTTCCAGTTGCCGTCGTAGGTGTAGGCGGACTTGCCCGGCAGCACCTCCAGCTCACCATCGGGGGACTGGGCGACCATCATGTCGAAGAAGATCCTGGCGTCGCCGAGGAAGTCTTCCAGGGAATTGTCGGCGGCCACGTCCAGGCTGATGAAGACGAAGCCCTTGTAGCTCTCGATGCGGGCCTTCTTCAGGCCGCGGGTGGCCTTGTCGAAGCCCTCGTCGTATTCCCCTGGCGCCTTGACCTTCACCAGGCGCCCGTCGCTCTTGTAGCACCAGGCATGGAAGGGGCAGGTGAAGGTGGACTGGTTGCCCTTGCCAACCCGGGTCAGGGTGGTGCCGCGGTGCTGGCAGGCGTTGACCAGGGCATTGAGTCTGCCCTCGCCGTCGCGGGTGATGATCATCGGCTGGCGCCCGGCGCGCATCGTGATGAAGTCGTGGTTGTTGGGCAGCTCGCTTTCGTGACAGGCGTAGATCCAGTTCTTCTCGAAGATCAGCTCCATCTCCAGGTCGAACAGCTCGGGTTCGGTGAACATGTCCCGGGCGATACGGAACACCCCGTCCGCGGGACGAAAATCCAGGCAGCTGTGGATGAAGTCTTGCCACTGCTCGACGTTTCTTGCACCACTCATGAGTCGGTACCTTTTTTATTCAGACCAATCGGGTGCCGTCATTAGAGAGAGGGGAGGGGGCCTGCGGCTATCCGCTTAGTCGGCCAAGGTCATCCACAAAATTGCCCGTTCCCGGCAAGGCATGGAGCAGCAGGCCCCTGGGTAGCATCTACCCAGCATCGTGCAGGCAAGCGATGGATGGCTGCCTGTTGGTGCGCTGATCGGCTACTGTGAGCGCAGCCAATGAGAGTGATGGGGCCCGGTTATCCACTTAGTCGACGATTGCTATCCACTGGGTTGGCAGCGCCGTCGGCTGGCGCAAAACTTGCCCTGTCATACAAGACGCGCCGTCAGAGCGCGCTGAATAAAAATTGCCGTGGGTGCGCCGTGATGAATAGCAAGGCTGATGGGCAGTTTCGCGAGATTCGTATCGATCGCTTTGACCTTGAAGGGGCCAGGAACTGGATGGCGGGAATCTGTGGGCCTCACCGCCTGGAAACCGCCAACCCCGAACGCATTCGTTTCCACCACAATGCCAACGTGCTCAGGTCCCGTTCCACGACCCTGGGCATCATCGAATACGGCACCGATGTGGTGGTGGATATCCAGGACACCGAGCGCTTCAGCAGCTACAGCCTGAGCCTGCCGTTGTGCGGCGAGCAGGAACTGAGCAAGGACGGGCGCCTCTTGCGCTCGGACCGCGGCCAGGGGGTGATCATCGCCCCCAACGAAAGCCAGGTGCTGGCCATCTCCGGAGACTGTCGCAAGCTGCAGGTGGTGATTTCCCGGCCGGCCATGAGCGAGGCCCTGGAGGGCCTGTTGCAGCGCCCGGTGCTGGAGCCGCTGCGTTTCGAGCCCGGCATGGATGCGCTGCACGGTGCCGCCGCGGCCTGGTGGCGCATGGCGCAGCATTTCATCGGCGAACTGGCCCAGGGCAACGAGCTCTATGAACAGCTGGCCTTCACCCGGGAAATCGAAAGCTCATTGATCAAGGGCCTGATCCTGGCCCAGCCCAACAACTACTCCAGCGAGTTGCGGGCGATGCTCGGGGTCAAGCTGCCCCACTATCTGGTACGGGCCCGCCAGCACTTGCATGAACATGCCCGCGAGACCGTGCACCTGGAAGACCTGGAGGCCGCCGCCGGCGTCTCGCGCTTCAAGCTGTTCGAGGCCTTTCGCAAGTACTTCGCCCTGTCGCCCATGGCCTACCTCAAGCGCCACCGGCTCAATGGCGTGCGCCAGGAAATTCTCGAGCACGGCTCGGCGCGCAACATCTCGGAGATTGCCCTGGGCTGGGGCTTCACCCACCTGGGGCGGTTCTCCGCCGAGTACCGCAAGCTGTTCGACGAAACCCCGAGCGTCACTGCCCAGCGTCACCCCGCGCGGCGCCCGGCCGGGTTCTAGGACGCCTTACTTGCGCTGCACCAGGTCCAGCAGGCTGTTCTGTTCCTTGATCTTCTGCAGGACGATTTCCGAGCGGATGTCGGTCACGCCCGAGGCGCGGTTCAGATGGTTGACGATGAAATCCGAGAAGTGCTTGAGGTTGCGCGCCTGGATGCGCAGCACGTAGTTGCTGGCGCCGGTGATCACGTAGGCGGCCACCACTTCCGGCCACTGCTGGACCTTGCCGATAAAGGTCTCGTGCCAGCCTTCCACGTCCTGGCGCAGGGATACGTGGACGATCGCCTCCAGCTCGATGCCCAGGCGCTCGGCATTGAGCTGGGCGCGATAGCCGCTGATGATCCCCTCCGTTTCCAGCAGGCGCAGGCGGCGCAGGCAGGCCGAGGGCGAGAGGGCGACTTTCTCCGCCAGTTCCTGATTGCTGATACGCCCGTCCTGTTGCAGGAAGTAGAGGATGCGCAGGTCCGTGGAGTCGAGGGTCATGGTTGGCATAAATCCGCGTTTTTTATTGGAGGATTAGAATTTTATTCGAGATTAGTACGACAGCGCGCTGCACTTTGCACGAAAATTCTCCGGGCCTTCGTCCATTATTTCTCAAGTTTTCGGGTTTCCAGGACCCCGTGCCCGGCCCCTTCCGGTGGGCATGACATTGACCAAGACAGGACTGCCAATGATCGATAAAAACCACTGCCTGCGTCTCGATGAACAGGACCCCCTGGCGCCGCTGCGCCAACAGTTCAGCCTGCCCGAAGGGGTGATCTACCTCGATGGCAACTCGCTTGGTGCCCGCCCCGTGGCGGCTGCCGAGCGGGCCCGGCAGGTGATCGAGCAAGAGTGGGGCGAGGGCCTGATCCGCAGCTGGAACACGGCCGGCTGGCGTGACCTGTCCCAGCGCCTGGGGGATCGGCTGGCGCCGCTGATCGGTGCGGGTGCTGGTGAGGTGGTCATCACCGATACCACTTCCATCAACCTGTTCAAGGTCCTCAGCGCTGCCCTGCAGGTCCAGGCCGGACGTGCGCCCCAGCGGCGGGTGATCGTCTCCGAAAGCAGCAACTTTCCTACCGACCTGTACATAGTCGAAGGCCTGACGCAGCTGCTGCAGCAGGGGTACTCCCTGCGCCTGGTGGACAGCCCGGAACAACTGCCGGCGGCCATCGGCCAGGACACCGCGGTGGTGCTGCTGACCCACGTCAACTACAAGACCGGCTACATGCACGACATGCAGGCGACCACCGGGTTGATCCACGAGGCGGGCGCCCTGAGCATCTGGGACCTGGCCCACTCGGCCGGCGCCGTGCCGGTGGACCTGGGCCGCAGCGGCGCCGACTACGCCATCGGCTGCACCTACAAGTACCTCAATGGCGGCCCCGGCTCCCAGGCCTTCGCCTGGGTCGCTCCGGCGCTCTGCGACCTGGTTACCCAGCCGCTGTCCGGCTGGTTCGGCCATGCCCGGCAGTTCGACATGGCTACCCGCTACGAGCCTTCCAGCGGCATTGCCCGCTACCTGTGCGGCACCCAGCCGATTACCTCTCTGGCCATGGTCGAATGCGGCCTGGAAGTCTTCGAACGGACCGACATGCAGAGCCTGCGGCGCAAGTCCCTGGCGCTGACCGACCTGTTCATCGAACTGGTGGAGCAGCGCTGCGTCGGTCACGAGCTGAAGCTGGTGACCCCGCGTGAGCATGCCAAGCGTGGCAGCCACGTGAGCTTCGAGCACCCCGAAGGCTACGCGGTGATCCAGGCCCTGATCGCCCGGGGCGTGATCGGCGATTACCGCGAGCCGCGGATCATGCGTTTCGGCTTCACTCCGCTGTACACCCGCTTCAGCGAGGTATGGGACGCGGTGCAGATCCTCGGTGAAATCCTCGACCAGAAAACCTGGGCCCAGGCGCAATTCCAGGTACGCCACAGCGTGACCTGAGACGTGTTTCACCCCCTGGTTGCCGCCCTGTGCGGCGACCAGGCCAGCGGCACAAGGACGGGCCGTCACAACGATTTATATGTGCACACAACAATAAAGAGGCACTCAAAGTGACCACCTCCAACAAGGGTTTCGAAGCGATATCCAATCGCGAGCACGGCCTCAGGCGGCAGTTGACCGCCGGCCAGATGAGCATGATCGCCATCGGCGGGGCCATTGGCACCGGGCTCTTCATGGGCAGCGCCTACGCCATCGGTTATGCCGGCCCCAGCGTGCTGCTGAGCTACGCCATCGGCGCGTTGATCACCCTGATCCTGATGGGCTGCCTGGCGGAAATGACCGTGGCCCATTCCACCTCCGGCTCCTTCGGTGCCTACGCCGAGTTCTACGTCAGCCCGCTGGCCGGCTTCCTGGTGCGCTATGCCTACTGGGCGGCCATCGTGCTGGCGGTGGGGGCCGAAGTCACGGCCATCGCCATGTACATGAAGTACTGGTTCGCCAACGTTCCGGAGTGGGTGTGGATCATCTCCTTCTCCAGCGTGCTGATCGTGCTCAACGGCATCAGCGTGAAGACCTTCGGCAACTTCGAATACTGGTTTTCCACCATCAAGATCGCCGCCATCGTCGGCTTCATCATCCTGGCGGTGTACGTGGTGTTCGGCTCTGGCAACCCCGACTACGGGCTGCACAACTACAGCGCTCACGGCGGCTTCTTTCCCAACGGTTTCGAAGGCATGTGGATTGCCGTGATCGTGTCGATCTTCAGCTACCTGAGCGTGGAGATGATCGCGGTGGCGGCGGGCGAGGCCAAGGACCCGCAACGCGCGGTGAAACAGGCCTTTCGCGCCACTATCGTGCGCCTGGTGGTGTTCTATCTGTTGACCCTGGCGCTGATGCTGGCCATCGTGCCCTGGGCCCAGGCCGGCAAGGCCCAGAGCCCGTTCGTCACGGTGATGCAGACCATCGGTATTCCCGGGGCCACCGGGGTGATGAATTTCGTGATCCTGATCGCCGCGCTATCGGCGATGAACAGCCAGCTCTACATCACCACGCGGATGATGTTCAGCCTGTCCCGCGCCGGCTATGCGCCCAAGTCCATGGGGGCCCTGAGCAAGAACGGGATTCCGCTCAATGCCCTGCTGCTGTCCAGCTCCGGCATCGCCCTGGCGACCCTGGTCAACGTGTTGTACCCCGAGAGTTCGTTCACCCTGATGATGGCGATCTCGATGTTCGGCGCGATCTTCACCTGGTTCATGATCTTCCTCACCCATTACTGCTTCCGCCGCTATCACCAGCGCCACGGCGAGCAGCAGTTGTCGTTCCGCATGCGCCTGTTTCCCTACAGCACCCTGCTGGGGCTGGTGCTGATGGGGGCGGTGATGATCACCACCTTCTTCACCGAGGCGTTCAAGATGACCCTGGTGTTCGGGGTGCCGTTCCTGCTGTTGCTGACCCTGGTCTATTACCTGTGCTTTCGTAAGCCGCGGGTGGTCGCCGGCTTGTCGGAGGTCTGAAGCAAGGCCGCCCGGGCGGTCCTAGCGGCTGCCCAGGGGGCATTCCTCTCGCGCCTGTTGCAGGCTGGTCTCGAACAGCTCGAGCCGGCCCTGCAACTGCTGCAAATCCTCGATCTGCTGTTGCAGCTCGCGCTTTTTCTGCGCCAGGGCCGCCTGGGCCCGGTCCCAGGGGAAGGCCTGCCCCTGGTGGGTGGCGAATACCTGCTGCAGTTCCTTGAGCTTGAAGCCCAACTGCTGGGCGCACTTGATGAATATCAGTTGCTCGACGCTCTGCGCGTCATACAGGCGGTAGCGGCCCTGGCGCGCCGGCTCGGGCAAGAGGCCGATGGCTTCGTAATGACGGATGCTCTTGACCGTGGTTCCGGACAGTTGCGCGGCTTGGCCGATGTACATGAAGGCTCCTTTTCCAGTACCGGGTCGTCGGGCGGTGGACGGCGTTGCGCATTATCCGGCGCTTTCACTGCCTGGCAAGGTGCTCCACTTGCAGCAGCCAGTCGGCCCGGCGTTCCTGGCTGGCGTCCAGCACCGGGCCGAAGGTCAGGGTGCGCAAGGGCTTGATGCCGCAGAAGGCCAGGGTGGTGCGGTGCATCTGCTGCAAGCCGGGCATGCGGTAGAACCAGCGGAAGTACCAGGGCGGTGTATCCATGGTCACCAGCAGGTGGGCGCTGCGGCCCTTTAGCAGCTGCTCCGGAAAGGCTTTGCCGGGGCGGTACTTGAAGGCGAAGCCCGGCAGCAGCACGCGATCGAGAAAGCCCTTCATCAGCGCCGGAATGCCGCCCCACCAGATGGGGAAGACCCAGGTCAGGTGCTCGGCCCAGAGGATGTCGGCCTGGGCCTGCTGCAGGTCTTCTTCCAAGGGCTGGATCTGGCGATAACCTTCGCGCAGCACGGGGTCGAAATGCAGGTCGCCGAGCCTGAGCTGGCGCACTTCATGGCCGGCTTCCTGCGCCGCTTTCACGTAGCGCTCGCTCAATGCCGCGCACAGGCTGTGGCGCGAAGGGTGGCCGAGAATCACCAGGATGCGTTTGCTCATTGCCGTGGTCCTTGAGGAATAAACCCCAAGGCTAAAGTCTGCCCCTAAGGGGAGAGTCAAGGCTCTAGCAGCGCACGGCACAAGCCCTGGGCATACAGGGGCAGGGCGTCGAAGTCGCGGGCGCACAGCAGCAAGCGGCGGCGTGCCCAGGCCTCGTTCAAGGGGCGGCTTTGCAGAGCCAGGTGCAGGTTGCGTTGCAGGGCCGCCAGGGGCACCAGGGCCAGTCCGGCGCCGCGGGCCACCATGCGCAGCACGGCGTCGAAGCCTTCGGCGCGGATGCGCAACTGCATGCGCCGGCCCAGGTGCAGGGCCTGTTCCTCCAGGTACACCGCCAGGGCGCTGTGGCTGGCCAGGCCGACATAGTCGTGGGCCAGGCTGTCGCTGAAGCTGGGGGCCGCCAGGGCACCCAAGGGGTGGTGCGGGGGCATCACCAGCACCAGTGGGTCGTCGCGAAAGGCCCGGGTCATCAGGCCCTGAGTGTCCACCGCATCGGAGACGATCCCCAGGTCCGCCGCGCCCTGGCGCAGGGCGTGGGTGATGCGCTGGCTGGGCAGCTCCTGCAGCTCGATATCGACATGGGGCTGGCTGTGCAGGAAGTCTGCCAGCAGCTCTGGCAGGTACTCGCTGAGTGCGGTGGTGTTGCACAACAGGCGCACCTGGCCCTTGACCCCCCTGGCGTATTCGCCAAGGTCCTGTTGCAGGTGCTCGGCGTACAGCAGCAGCGTTCGCGCATGCTGGGCCAGGGCCTTGCCGGCGGCTGTCGGGCGGATGCCACGACGCCCGCGTTCGAGAAACTCGATGCCCAGCGAGGCCTCCATGGCGCGGATTCGAGCGCTGGCGGCGGCCAGCGACAAGTGGCTGCGAGCGGCACCGGCGGTGATGTTGCCAGCCTCCAGAATGTTCAGGTACAGGCGCAGGTCGATCAGGTCGAAGTGCATGAATGATTCCCCAACCAGCAATTTCTTATGTAGGAGCCGGCTTGCCGGCGAAGAGGCCTTCGGATTTTGCATCGGGCTTGAGTGCGCCTTCGCTGGCAAGCCAGCTCCTACGGAGGTACGGGCCATAGGTTTTTGTATGTGCCTATTGCCGGGCAAGAGGCTGGCTCAGTATATGGCAGATTTTCAGCAGGGCGAGCAGGGCGCAGGATAGGCCCATGAACAGCTCGCTCGCGTTTTATCAGAATCTCGGAGTGGCCCTTTCCCTGTTGGTGATCGGCACTTTTGTGCTGGCCGGCATGGTCAAGGGGGTGATCGGTCTTGGCCTGCCCACCGTGGCCATGGGCCTCTTGGGGTTGGCTATGGCGCCGGCGCAGGCTGCGGCCCTGCTGATCATTCCGGCGACCCTGACCAATCTCTGGCAACTGGCCTTTGGCGGGCATCTTCCGGCCTTGCTCAAGCGCCTGTGGCCGATGCTGCTGGCGATCTTTGCCGGCACCGCCGCCGGCTCCCTGTGGCTGGGAATCGACGCCGGGCATTGGGTGGTGCGGGGCTTGGGGGCGGCGCTACTGCTATATGCCCTGAGCGGCTTGCTGTTGCCGACCCTGCGAGTGTCGGCGGCCCAGGAACGCTGGCTGGGGCCGCTGTGCGGGCTGGTCACCGGGGTCATCACCTCGGCCACCGGGGTGTTCGTGATTCCGGCGGTGCCCTACCTGCAAGCCCTGGGGCTGAACAAGGATCAGCTGGTGCAGGCCCTGGGCCTGTCGTTCACCGTCTCGACCCTGGCCCTGGCCGGCGGCCTGCTGTGGCGCGGCGCCCTGGGCGGCGCCGAGCTGGGGGCCTCGCTGCTGACCCTGGCCCCGGCGCTGCTGGGCATGTGGCTGGGGCAGTGGTTGCGCCAGCGCATCAGCGCCCAGTTGTTCAAGCGGGTGTTCTTTGTCGGCATGGGCCTCTTGGGCGGGCACTTGCTGATCAGCGGCTAGACCTTTTGCTCAGCGGCCAGCCGCGGCCGGGCTGAGCATGTCGATGGCGCGGATCTCGAAGTCCTGCTCCAGGTAGTCCATGCGCGCGTCGAGGAACTGCTGCATGTGCGGCAGGCTGGAGTGGCTATCCAGCGCCTCCTGGGAAGCCCAGACCTCGTAGAAAATGAACAGGCTCGGGTCCTGTCGGTCCCGCAGCATGTGGTATTCGATGCAGCCGGCTTCAGCGCGGCTGGCGGCTACATGGCCGAGAAAGAACGCCTCGAAGGCATCAGCCCGTTCCGGGCGGGTCTTGGCGTGAAGGATGAAGGCCTGGGGTGTGGGCATAAGGAGCACTCTTGCTGATGGGGAGGTCGGCAAAAATTCTAAGGCAACAATCCACCGCTGATTCGTGCGTTTGAGTCAAATGTATTTTGAACAACCCGGGCTTATTCTCCGGCCCTGGCCTGATTAACCTGCCGCCATCGTTTTCAATCTTTACAGCCCGCCGCCATCGATGCGCAACGGGTTGTTCCCGATGAGGCTGGATCATGAAAAAAGTACTGCTGCTCAATGGCGCCAAGCAATTCGCCCACTCCGATGGCCGCTACAACGCCACCCTGCACGACACCGCCCTGGCGGTACTGGATCGTGGCGGCCTGGAGGTCAAGGTCACCCATATCGACGAGGGTTATGACATCCAGGAAGAAGTGGCGAAGTTTCTCTGGGCCGACGTGATCGTCTACCAGATGCCCGGCTGGTGGATGGGCGCGCCGTGGATCGTCAAGAAATACATCGACGAAGTCTTCACCGAAGGCCACGGCAGCCTCTACGCCAGCGACGGCCGGACCCGCTCCGATGCTTCGCAGAAGTACGGTAGCGGCGGCCTGATCCAGGGCAAGCAGTACATGCTTTCGCTGACCTGGAACGCCCCGCAGCAAGCCTTCGACGATCCCACCGACTTCTTCGAGGCCAAGGGCGTGGACGCGGTCTACTTCCCGTTCCACAAGGCCAACCAGTTCCTGGGCATGAGCGCCCTGCCAACCTTTCTCTGTGTGGACGTGATGAAACGCCCGAACATCGAAGGCGATGTGCAGCGTTACGAGGAACACCTCAAGGCAGTGTTCAATCTGCCGGGCTGAATCCGGCTACTATTGAGTGCCTTGAAATTCAGGGGCGTTGTCGCCCCGCTGCCGCCAGAGGACTCATGTGAAAGCCCGATCCGACGAGTTGCAAGTCTTCGTCTGTGTCATCGAGTGCGGCTCGATTTCCGCCGCCGCCGAGCAGTTGGCCCAGACCCCTTCGGCGGTCAGCCGCAGCTTGTCGCGGCTGGAGGCCAAGCTCGACACCACGCTGATCAACCGCACCACGCGACGCATGGACCTGACCGAGGAAGGGCGCTACTTCTTCGAACAGGCCAAGCTGATCCTCGATCAGATGGACGAGCTCGAAGAGCGCCTGTCCTCGCGCCAGCGCAACCCGTCCGGGCGCCTGCGGATCAACGCCGCATCGCCCTTCATGCTGCATGCCATCGTTCCCTACGTGGCTGAGTTCCGCAGCCTGTACCCGGATATCCAGCTGGAGCTCAACAGCAACGACCTGATCATCGACCTGCTGGAGCAGAGCACCGACATCGCCATCCGCATCGGCGTGCTGGCGGATTCCACCCTGCATGCCCGCTCCCTGGGCTGCAGCCCGCTGCACATCCTCGCCAGCCCTGACTACCTGGCCCGCCACGGTACGCCGCAGAGCGTGGCCGAACTGGCCGGGCACACCCTGCTGGGCTTCACCCAGACCGAGACCCTCAACCACTGGCCGCTGCGCCATGTGCATGGCGACCGCTGGCAGATCCAGCCGGGCATCAGCGCCTCCAGTGGCGAGACCCTGCGCCACCTGGCGCTGGAAGGGCAGGGCATTGCCTGCCTGTCGCACTTCATGACCATCGACGACATCCGCGCCGGGCGCCTGCAACCGGTGCTGGCCTCGTTCAACAGCGGCTATCGCCAGCCGATCAACGCCGTGTACTACCGCAACTCGCAACTGGCCCTGCGCATCCAGTGCTTCCTGGATTTCATCCAGGGCAAGCTGGCCGATTACGCCAACCCCGAGTTCCAGGGCTGAAGGCTCCCCCCATTCCCCGCCTATCCCCCGTAGGAGCCGGCTTGCCGGCGAAGGGGCCCCCGGGTTTTGCGCAACTCTTGAAGTTGCATTCGCTGGCAAGCCAGCTCCTACGGTTATCCATGGCTGAGGCTTGGGACGTTCGTGCCACGATTGGCGATTGCTCAACCCCCCGTCTCGGGCCTAAGGTTCTTGCCGTTCAATAACAAGAAAAGGAAGGACCTATGCGCATTCTGTTGTTCAAGACCCTGGCCCTGACGGCCGCCATCGCCGCCAGCAGCTCGGCCTTCGCCGTGACCCTGGAAGGCGGCGCGGTGGCCGCGCCCAACCAGTACGGCGCCGATGTCGCGGCGCAGATCCTCAAGAAGGGCGGCAACGCGGTGGATGCCGCGGTGGCCACGGCCTTCGCCCTGGCCGTGACCTACCCCGAGGCCGGCAACATCGGGGGCGGCGGGTTCATGACGATGTACATCGACGGCAAGCCGTACTTCCTCGACTACCGGGAAACCGCGCCCAAGGCCGCGACCCGGAACATGTACCTGAATGAAAAGGGCGAGGTGATCGAGAACCTGAGCCTGGTGGGCGCCCGCGCCGCCGGGGTGCCGGGTACGGTGATGGGCCTGTGGGAGGCTCACCAGAAGTTCGGCAAGTTGCCGTGGAGCGAGCTGATCACCCCGGCCGTGGGTTATGCGAAGAACGGCTTCAAGGTGGCCGACAAGCAGTACCAGTACCGCGAGGATGCGTTGAAGCTGTTCAACGGCACCACCAACTTCGGCGACTACTTCGGCAGCATGAAACCGGGCGAGACCTTCCGCCAGCCGGAGCTGGCCGCGACCCTGGAGCGCATCGCCGACCAGGGCGCCAAGGAGTTCTACAGCGGCAAGACCGCCGACTTGCTGGTGGCGCAGATGCAGGCCGACAAGGGCCTGATCACCAAGCAGGACCTGCAGGACTACAAGGTCCAGTGGCGCCAGCCGCTGCAGGTGACCTTCCGTGGCAACACCCTGTACACCGCGCCGCCGCCCAGCTCTGGCGGGGTGGCCCTGGCGCAGCTGATCAGCATCAAGGAAGAGCGCGCGGCGGACTTCAAGGGTGTGGAGCTCAATTCGGCCAAATACATTCACCTGCTGGCGGAAATCGAAAAGCGGGTGTTCGCCGACCGCGCCGACTACCTGGGCGACCCGGCGTTTTCCGATGTTCCGGTCAAGCAACTGACCGACCCGGCGTATCTGAAAAAACGCGCCGCCGAGGTCAACCCCAACGCCATCTCGGCTACCGAGAAAGTGCGCCCCGGGCTTGAGCCGCACCAGACCACCCACTTCTCCATCGTCGATGCCCAGGGCAACGCGGTGAGCAACACCTACACCCTGAACTGGGACTATGGCAGCGGCGTGGTGGTCAAGGGCGCGGGCTTTTTGCTCAACGACGAAATGGACGACTTCAGCGCCAAGCCGGGCGTGGCCAACGCCTTCGGTGTAGTGGGCGGCGACGCCAACGCCATCGCCCCGGGCAAGCGCATGCTGTCCTCCATGAGCCCGAGCCTGGTGACCCGCGATGGCAAGGTCACCCTGGTGCTGGGCACCCCCGGTGGTTCGCGGATCTTCACCTCGATCTTCCAGGTGCTGAACAACCTCTACGACTACCACCTGCCCCTGGAAAAGGCCGTGGCCGCGCAGCGCGTGCATCACCAGTTGCTGCCCAAGGACACCATCTACTACGACGCCTATGCGCCGCTCACCGGCAAGGTGGCCGATGAGCTCAAGGCCATGGGCTACACCCTGGAAGATCAGGGCTGGGAGATGGGCGATATTCAGGCCATCCGGGTCAATGGCAACGCGCTTGAAACCGCTTCCGACCCACGTGGCCGCGGTGTCGGCAAGGTCGTCAAATAACCGCTGAACCCCTGTAGGAGCTGGCCGGGCGGCGTTCCGCTTGCCGGCGAAAGGGCCCGCAAGCCTGGCGCCAGGTCGAGCGGCCTCTTCGCTGGCAAGCCAGCTCCTACCTTCGTTGTGCAGGCGCCGACGGCCGGCTGGTCGGAGGCGGCTCAATTCCGTAACATTCCCCGCCTTCTTTCCGCACTTCCCAGGGCCGCGCCTGCCGGTCCGTCTATCAGGTCAATCATGAAAGCAAAACGTCTGCGTGCCGATGTCCTGGCCGGACTCACCACCTCCTTTGCCTTGCTGCCCGAATGCATCGCCTTCGCCCTGGTGGCCCACCTCAACCCGTTGATGGGTCTGTATGGCGCCTTCTTCATCTGCACCCTGACGGCGCTGTTCGGCGGGCGGCCGGGCATGGTCTCCGGCGCGGCCGGCTCCATGGCGGTGGTGATCGTCGCCCTGGTAGTGCAGCACGGTGTGCAGTACCTGTTGGCCACGGTGCTGCTGGGCGGGCTGGTGATGGTCGCCTTCGGCCTGCTGCGCCTGGGCAAGCTGGTGCGCATGGTGCCGCACCCGGTGATGCTGGGCTTCGTCAACGGCTTGGCGATCGTCATCGCCCTGGCCCAGCTGGAACATTTCAAGAGCGGCGAACACTGGCTCAGCGGCCAGCCGCTGTACCTGATGGCCGGGCTGGTGGCATTGACCATGGCCATCGTCTATCTGCTGCCGCGCCTGACCCGGGCGGTGCCACCGGCCCTGGTGGCGATCCTCGGGGTCGGCGCGTTGGTGTACCTGATGGGCCTGCCGACCCGCACCCTGGGGGACATGGCCCACATCGCCGGCGGCCTGCCGAGCCTGGCGCTGCCCCAGGTGCCGTGGAACCTTGAAACCCTGGGCATCATCGCACCCTATGCGTTCCTGATGGCCATGGTCGGCCTGCTGGAAACCCTGCTGACCCTCAACCTAACCGACGAAATCACCGAAAGCCGCGGCTACCCGGACCGTGAATGCGTGGCCCTGGGCGCGGCCAATGTGGTCTCGGGAATGTTCGGCGGCATGGGTGGCTGCGCGATGATCGGCCAGACCGTGATCAACCTCAGTTCCGGTGGCCGCGGGCGTTTGTCGGGCGTGGTGGCGGGCGCTCTGATCCTGCTGTTCGTGCTGTTTCTCTCACCGCTGATCGAGCGCATCCCCCTGGCGGCGCTGGTGGGGGTGATGTTCGTGGTGTCGCAGCAGACCTTCGCCTGGGCGTCCCTGCGGGTGATCAACAAGGTGCCGCTCAACGATGTGCTGGTGATCCTCGCGGTGACCGTGATCACCGTGTTCACCGACCTGGCCATGGCGGTGTTCTGCGGCATCGTCATTGCCGCCCTCAACTTCGCCTGGCAGCAGGCCCGCGAGCTGTACGCCGACAGCCACCTGGAAGCCGACGGCAGCAAGCACTACCAACTGCATGGCACCCTGTTCTTCGCCTCCACCACGCCGTTTCTCAACCAGTTCGATCCGGCGGGCGATCCTCGGCACGTGACTGTCGACTGTCGCCACCTGAGTTTTGTCGACTACTCGGCCATCGCCGCGCTGAAAACCCTGCGCGAGCGTTATGCCAAGGCCGGCAAGCAGTTGCGGGTGCTGCACCTGTCCGAGCGCTGCAAGAAGCTGCTCAAGCGTGCCCGAGAGCATCACGACTGAGATCGGCCACCGCGGCAGTGGATGAAAATACCCACTGCCGATTTTCATAAGCCGGCCTTTCACTTAGCTGTTCGCGACAAAGCCTGCCTCTTTACGAAAATAAGTTTCACTCGGTTTGAAGTTCACCTTTCTAAGTGATTAATGAATTTCACAACCATTCGAAAGTGACGCTGTTTTCAAGGAGGACGCCATGGCTCCCGCTACGGGTTCTTGGCTGCTGGGCTACGCCGCAGTCGCCATCATTGCGCTGATCGTGTTGATCGCCCGCTACCGACTCAACCCCTTTATCGTCATCACCCTGGTGTCGGTGGGCCTGGCGCTGATGGCCGGCATGCCGCCTTCCGGAGTGGTGAGCGCCTACGAGGCCGGGGTTGGCAAGACCCTGGGGCATATCGCCCTGGTGGTGGCACTGGGCACCATGCTCGGCAAGCTGATGGCCGAATCCGGTGGTGCCGAGCAGGTGGCGCGCACCCTGATCGACCGCTTTGGCGAACGCAACGCCCACTGGGCCATGGTCTGCATCGCCTTCCTGGTGGGGCTGCCGCTGTTCTTCGAAGTGGGTTTCGTACTGCTGGTGCCAATTGCCTTCACCGTGGCGCGGCGGGTCGGGGTGTCGCTGCTGATGGTGGGCTTGCCCATGGTCGCCGGGCTCTCGGTGGTGCACGCCCTGGTGCCGCCGCACCCGGGAGCGATGCTGGCGGTGCAGGCCTATCAGGCGTCGGTGGGGCAGACCCTGGTGTATGCGCTGCTGATCGGTGTGCCCACGGCGATCATCGCGGGGCCGCTGTACGCGCGGTTCATCGTGCCGCACATCCACCTGCCGGCGCAGAACCCCCTGGAGCGCCAGTTCATCGCCCGCGAGCCGCGCCTGCGCCTGCCGAGTTTCCGCCTGACCTTGGCCACCATCCTGCTGCCGGTGGTGCTGATGCTTCTCGGCGGCTGGGCCAACCTGCTGGCCGAGCCCGGCACCGGCCTCAACCAGTTCCTGCTGTTTATCGGCAACTCGGTGATCGCCCTGCTGGTGGCCACCCTGGTGAGTTTCTGGACCCTGGGGCTGGCCCAGGGCATGAACCGCGAATCGATCCTCAAGTTCACCAACGAATGCCTGGCGCCCACCGC
Organism: Pseudomonas sp. BIGb0176; assembly: GCF_024810175.1. Taxonomy (NCBI): domain Bacteria; kingdom Pseudomonadati; phylum Pseudomonadota; class Gammaproteobacteria; order Pseudomonadales; family Pseudomonadaceae; genus Pseudomonas; species Pseudomonas sp. BIGb0176. The sequence continues at coordinate 1,470,750 of NZ_JANUEC010000002.1, read as the reverse complement.
CAGCATCACCCTGTTGGTGGGGGCCGGCGGCGGCCTCAACCGCATTCTCATCGACTCCGGGGTGACCGAGCAGATCGTCGGCCTGGCCCATGAGTTCCAGCTCTCGCCGCTGTGGATGGGCTGGCTGTTCGCTGTGCTGATGCGGGTCGCCACCGGTTCGGCCACCGTGGCCCTGACCACCGCTTCCGGGGTGGTGGCGCCGGTGGCTGTCGGCCTGGGCTACCCGCACCCGGAGCTGCTGGTGATCGCCACCGGCGCCGGCTCGGTGATTCTTTCCCACGTCAACGACGGCGGCTTCTGGCTGGTGAAGGAATACTTCAATATGACCGTCATCCAGACCTTCAAGACCTGGACCGTGCTGGAGACCCTGATCTCGGTGATCGCCTTCGGCCTGACCCTGGTCCTCGCGGAGTTTTTGTAGATGGACATCCTTTACCAGATCCGCTCGCGCCTGGATTTTCTCAGCGCCGGGGAAGGGCGGATCGCCCGGCTGATGCTCGACGATGTGGGCTTTGCCGCCTCTGCCAGCCTCGACGAACTGGCCCGCCGCGCTGAAGTCAGCACCGCCACCCTGTCGCGCTTTGCCCGCAGCGTCGGCTGCCGCGACTTGCGCCAGTTGCGCCTGCAGCTGGCCCAGGCCAGTGGGGTGGGCAGCCGCTTCCTGGACCCTGCCGGCACCCCGGAACAGTCCGGGTTCTACCGGCAGATCGTTGGCGATATCGAAGCTGCGCTGCACCAGCATCTGGCCGGTTTCGAGGAGGCCCAATTCGCCGATGCGGTGCGCCTGCTGGGGCGCGCGCGGATGATCCACGCCTTCGGCATGGGCGGCTGCTCGACCCTGTGCAGCAGCGAGTTGCAAGTGCGCCTGGTACGCCTGGGCTACCCCATTGCCGCCTGCCACGACCCGGTGATGATGCGTGTCACCGCCGCCGCCCTGGGGCCGCAGCACGCGGTGATCGCCTGTTCGCTGACCGGTATCACCCCCGAGCTGCTGGAGGCGGTGGCCCTGGCCCGTACCTACGGCGCCGGGATCCTGGCCATTACCTTGCCCGACTCGCCCCTGGCGCAATTGGCGGATGTGCTGCTGCCGCTGCACAGCGCCGAGACCTCGCTCATCTACAAACCCACCGCGGCCCGCTACGGCATGCTGTTGGCCATTGATGTGCTGGCCACCGAGCTGGCCCTGGCCCTGCCCGATGACAACCAGGAACGCCTGCGACGGATCAAGCTGGCCCTGGACCATTACCGTGGCGGCGACGATTGCCTGCCCCTGGGAGACTGACATGCGCTACCACACGCTGATCCGCAACGCCCTGATCATCGACGGCAGCGACCGTCCCGGTTACCCCGCCGACCTGGCCATCCTCGACGGGCGCATCGCGCGCATCGGCGATCTGTCCGCGGCCAGCGCCGAGCAAGAGATCGACGCCGCCGGGCGGGTGCTGGCACCGGGTTTCATCGATGTGCATACCCATGACGACACGGTGGTGATTCGCCAGCCGCAGATGTTGCCCAAGCTCAGCCAGGGGGTGACCACGGTGATCGTCGGCAACTGCGGGATCAGCGCCGCGCCGGTGACCCTCAAGGGCGAGCCGCCGGACCCGATGAACCTGCTGGGCGAGCGCTCGATGTTCGTCTACCCGCGTTTTCGTGACTACCGCGCGGCGGTGGATGCCGCGCGCCCGGCGATCAACGTGGCGGCGCTGGTGGGGCACACCGCGCTGCGCAGCAACCATCTGCCGGACCTGTTTCGCACGGCCACGGCCGATGAAATCAGCGCCATGCGCGGGCAACTGCGCGAAAGCCTGGAGGACGGCGCCCTCGGCCTGTCCAGCGGGCTGGCCTACGCCAGCGCGTTTTGCGCCGAGACCGATGAAGTGCTGCAACTGGCCCAGGAATTGACGGCGTTCGGCGCGGTGTACACCACCCATTTGCGCAGCGAGTTCGAGCCGGTGCTGGAGGCCATGGCCGAAGCTTTTCTGATTGGTCGCGCGGCCCGGGCACCGGTGATCGTCTCGCACCTCAAGTGCGCCGGCGCCGGCAACTGGGGGCGCAGCCCGCAACTGCTGGCGGCCCTGGAAAACGCCGCCCGGGAACACCCGGTGGGCTGCGACTGCTATCCCTACGCCGCCAGTTCCTCGACCCTGGACCTCAAGCAGGTCACCGATGCCTACCGCATCACCATCACCTGGTCCACACCGCACCCCGAGCAGGGCGGTCGCGACTTGAGCGAGATCGCCGCCGACTGGGGCGTCAGCCTGCTGGCCGCCGCCGAGCGCCTGCAACCGGCGGGGGCGGTGTACTACGGCATGGATGAAAACGATGTGCGGCGCATCCTCGCCCATCCGCTGTCGATGATCGGCTCCGATGGCCTGCCGGAAGATCCTTTCCCCCATCCAAGGTTGTGGGGCGCCTTCCCCCGGGTACTGGGGCACTTCAGCCGCGACCTGGGCCTGTTCCCGCTGCACACTGCGGTGCACAAGATGACCGGGCTGTCCGCGGCGCGCTTCGGCCTGCACCAGCGTGGCGAGATCCGCGAAGGGCACTGGGCCGACCTGGTGCTGTTCGACCCGGCGCGGGTGCGCGACGTGGCGGATTTCAAGGAGCCGCAGCGCGCCGCGCAAGGCATCGATGGGGTCTGGGTCAATGGCGTGTGCAGTTTTGCCCAGGGCCGGGCCAACGGTGAACGCCAGGGGCGCTTCCTGCCCCGGGAAGGTGACCTGCGCCCGGGATTTGCATCCGCTGGCTGATTTGTTGACCTCCATCACAATGATGGCGCTGTGCTATTAAAGAATCCCCGAGCGGCGCCGAACTGCTGATAATCGCCGTCTGTATAGTCGGCTCATTTCAGTCAGGGAGTCGCGCAATGAGCTTTGGCAAAACCACCCCCATCCTGCGGATCTTCGATGAAGCCAAGGCCCGGGAGTTTTACCTCGATTTCCTGGGTTTCTCCCTGGATTGGGAACACCGCTTCGAAGCCGATTTTCCGCTGTACATGCAGGTCTCGCGGGGCGAGTGCGTGCTGCACCTTACCGAGCACCATGGCGACTGCTCGCCGGGTGCGGCCCTGCGGATCGAGACCGATGAACTGGAAACCTTCCAGCAGCAGTTGCTGGCCAAGCAGTACCGCTTCTCCCATCCGCAGATCCAGGCCATGCCCTGGGGCAGTCAGGACATGACCATCAGCGACCCGTTCGGCAATCGCCTGGTGTTCACCAACGCCATCAGCGTGTAACGGGTTTCAGGCCTTGCCGGAGCTCTGCGCGCTCAGGCGGAACTGCCCCGGGGTCAGCCCGGTGCGGGTCTTGAAACTGCGGTGGAACGAGCGCGGTTCGGTGAAACCCAGGCAATCGGAGATGCCCTGGATCGACAGCTCGCTGTGGCGCAGATAGTGCTCGGCCAGCTCCTGGCGCAGGTCGTCGAGAATCTGCTGGTATGAAGTGCCAGCCTGTTGCAGTTGGCGCTGCAGGGTGCGTACCGACAGGTGCAGGTGCTGCGCCACCTGCTCCTTGCGCGGCAGGCCGTCCTTGAGCAACTGGCGCAGCACGTTGTGCACCTGCAAGGCCAGGGGCGCATCGCCCAGGGAAGCCATCATCGCCTGGGCATGTTCTTCCAGGGTCTTGAGCAGGCGCGCGTCGGCCTGGCGCAGGGGCATCTGCAGGTACTCCAGCGGCGCCACCAGCGCCGAGCAGGGTTGCTGGAACAGCACCGGGCAGCCGAACAACGCCTCGTACTGCGCCGCCTCGACGGGTTCCGGCAGGGCGTGTTCGAACCACACCGCGCTGGGCGACAACTGCGAATCGGCGATCCAGCGCGCATACAACAGCCAGGACGCCAGGACGTTTTCCACCAGGTGGCGGCGGATGTCCGGGCGCTGATGGCGGCAACTCCAGATCAGCCGCACCTGGTTGCCAGCGACTTCGGCGCGGCTGGTGCCCATGTCTCCCACCAGTTTTTCGAACGGCATGATGCGGCCCATGGCTTCGCCGAGGGTCGCGCAGTTCATGGTGATGTAGCCCAGCACATTCCACGAGCTGGGTTTGACGAAGCGCGCCGAATTGAGCCCGAACAGCGGATCGCCCGAGTGCTGGCAGAAGTAGTCCAGCAGCCGCTCATGCACCTCCATCGGCAGGCGCAGGCTGGTGTCGTTCAACTGCGCGGCGCTAAGCCCGGCCGCCGCCAGCGCCGGCTCGGTGGCAATACCCAATTGCTCCGCATAGAGCAGGTATTTCAGCAGGGGCGGGACCGAAGTAAAACCGAGGCTGGGCATGAACGGGTTCCTGGTGACTAATCCCTAGGACAGCAGGACGAAGACCGGGAAAGGTAAGGGCAAACCCTGATGGGTGTAAATGCTCGGGTCCGGGGATTGGCGCCTTTCGCCGGCAAGCCAGCTCCTACGGAGGGTGTAGGAGCCGGCTTGCCGGCGAAGGGGCCTGCGCGAATCAGACGCGGAAGTGGCTGACCATCATCTGCAACTGGCCGCCCAGGCGCGCCAGTTCAACGCTTGCGGCAGCGGTTTCATCGCTGGCGGCGGCGGTCTGTTCGGACACGTCGCGCACGTTGATGATGCTGCGGCTGATCTCTTCGGCCACGGCGCTCTGTTGCTCGGCAGCGGCGGCGATCTGCTGGTTCATCGATTGGATGTTGGACACGGTGCGGGTGATGCTTTCCAGCGAGGCACCGGCCTTGCGGGTCAGCTCGACGCTGCTGTCGGTCAAGCTGCGGCTGTTGTTCATCACGGTAGCCACTTGCTGGGTGCCGTTCTGCAGGCCGGCCACCAGTTCCTCGATCTCTTCGGTGGACTTCTGGGTGCGCTGGGCCAGAGCCCGCACTTCGTCGGCGACCACGGCGAAACCACGACCGGCTTCACCGGCACGGGCGGCTTCAATGGCGGCGTTCAGTGCCAGCAGGTTGGTCTGTTCGGCCACGGCCTTGATCACGTCCATGACGCTGCCGATCTTGTCGCTTTCCTGCTGCAGCACGGTCATGGCGTCGGTGGAGCGCACCACTTCACTGGCCAGGCGCTCGATCTGCTCGATGGCCTGGGCCACCACCTTGTCGCCCTGGCGGGCTTCGCCGTCGGCAGCGGCCGCGGCCTGGGAGGCTTCTTCGGCATTGCGCGCGACTTCCTGCACGGTGGCGGTCATCTCGTGCATGGCGGTGGCCACCTGGTCGGTCTCGACTTTCTGGCTGTTGACCCCAGCGCTGGTTTCTTCGGTCACCGCGGACAGTTCTTCCGCGGCGCTGGCGATCTGGGTCACGCCGTCGCGGATGCCGCTGATCAGCTCGCGCAGGGTCACGCCCATGCGCACGATGCCTTGTTGCAGCACGCCCAGTTCGTCGCGGCGGGTGACCCGCAGGTTCTCGGTCAGGTCGCCGGAGGCGATGCGCTCGACCACGGCCAGGGTTTCCTGCAGTGGGCGGGTGATCTGCCGGGTGATGATCACGGCGGCCAGTACACCGACCAGCAGCGCCAGCAGGGTGCTGATCAGCTGCAGGCTGCGGGCCTGGGCGCTCTCGATGTCGCGGCGGTCCAGCTGGATCTGGTACAGGGCGTCACTGCGGCTGACGATGTCGGCGCCCTGGTCGGTCATTTCCTTGCGCGCCTCTACGGCGTTGGTGAAGGCGACCTTGAAGGCCTGCAGCGAGCTGCGGTAGCCACTCAGGGCGGTTTCGAGCTGTTGCAGGGCATCGCGCTGGGTGCTGCTGAAATGGGACTTGAGCTGATCCATTTCGGCAATCGCAGCGTTGAGCTGGGTGACGGCTTTCTGTTCGGTGTCCGGGTTGTTGGTGGTGACGTAGCCGCGCACTTCATAGCGCGCCAGCTGGAAGGCTTCCTTGGCCTGGGTGATGGCCTGGAACTGCTCGAAGCGCTCATCGCTCAGGGGCAACTGCTTGACCCAGGAGTTGATCCCGTTGATCAGGTCATTGGCGCGTTCGGCGTTCTGGTTCATCGCCAGGCGCGCAGCGTCGCCGCTGCGGTAGGCATTGCGCATCTTGTTCAGCGAGTCCTGATAGGCACTGATGGTCGCGCCCAGGCCTTGCAGGAGCTTGATGTTTTCCGGGCTCTGGAACGAGGCCAGGAGTTTTTTCTGCTGGGCGCTGAAATCGTCCAGGGTGTTCTGCACGCCTTGGGCGGCGGTTTCGTCGCCGTTGGCCAGCATGTACTGCAGGCGGGTGACCCGCAGCTTGGTCAGGCCGCTGTTGAGCTGAGTGATGTCGCTCATCCAGTTGCTGCGGTCGATCAGGCTGCCCAGGCTGGTCCAGCCGGTCAGTGCAAGGACGGTGGTCAGGGCCAGGACCAGGCCGAAACCCAGGCCCAGCTTAAGGTTGACGCTGATGTTGGCAAACCAACTACTCATTGAATTCCTCCAGGAACGTAGCTCTTCTTGATCTTGAGTTGGCTGGAAGATTGTTGTTGTTGGTGACCAGCAAGGTGTTTTGTAGGGGGTGTATCGGCGGGATGTGCCATAGCTGAAACGATTTCGTCGGCATTGTCCCAAGACAATGTTTTAGGCGATGGACGGCTATTTTGCGGGATGTGCCGCCGGTCCGTTGAGCTTTTTTTCACATTGATTTCACTCGGGCCCCACGCCCGGCGCTCTAGAGTCTGGGCGGTCGATGCCACGGGCATCGGCCAGCGTTCAATTGTCATCAGGCTTTCGTAGCCTTGCTGTGCGCTGCTCAACACATCGGACCATTCTCGTAAGGGCGGCTGGGAATTGACTACAAGACTGGTGTTGCCGGCGAGCAAGCGGCCCTTCCTGGGGCGCGTCCTGGTCCGTTACAAGAACCTGCTGGCGCTGCTGCTGGGCGCTTGCCTGGTGATTCCCCTGGGGCTGTTCCTGCTCCGGCCGGCCTCGGTGCCCGACCTGAGCCACGGCAACGGGGCCGGGCTCCAGGCCCTGACGGCCGCCTGGGACAAGGGCGAAATGATTGTGCTGGTGCGCCACATGGAGCGCTGCGACCGCTCCAATGCCGCGTGCCTGGGCCCGGCCGATGGCATTACCGACCGGGCCCGCGAGGTGGCGGTGGGGCTCGGCGCGCAGTTCGAGCACCTGGGCCTGGAGCGTACCGATATCTACAACAGCCCGTTGACGCGCACCGCGCAGACCGCGAGCTACATGTTCAGCAAGGTCAGCAGTGGCGATGGCTGGCTGTTCAACTGCAAGAACAGCATGTTGCGCGATGTCATGGCGCACAAGGTCGCCGGGCGCAACCTGGTGCTGGTGACCCACAGCGAATGCATGGCGCAGATGGAGCAGGACCTGAAACGGGCGACCCCGACCCTGGGGTACGGCGCTTCCCTGTTCGTCTCCACCGATACCCTCAATGGCGCGCCGAAGATGCTCGGCCTGATCGAGGCCAGTGACTGGCGCTCGGTGAACCTCAAGCCCTGACCGCAGGCGGCCGCTCCGTGTGGCTGGCCTTCAGGGGCATAGGAAGCGGCTCAAGGTGCCAGCAGGTCCGGCTCGGCCGGTGGCGTGCCAGCCGCTGGCGGGGTGGCTGCCGGGCCGTCGTTGATGCGCTGCGGGCTGATCAGGTTGGTGAACTCCTCGATCAGGCGCTGGATCGCTTCCGGCGGCTGGCAGTCGCGAAACTCCATGCTGATCTGTACCTCGTCCGGGTCGCGTTCCTGGCCGTCACGCTTGCCGCTGCCGAAGGTGACGAAAAACTTCTCGCTCTGCAGCTCGCCGTTCTCCAGATCGTGGCTGGCCTTCTGCAGCTCGGTGGCCTGCATGCGCACCGACAGGTCGACAGTCATCTTGTGCAGGGCCAGGCCCTTGGGCGAGACCAGGGCAATCAGCGGCACATTGATGATGTGGTCTTCGTTGAGCGCCACCTCGACCATCTTGGCCTTCATCGGCGTGCCCAGGTCGTCGACGTTGTAGTCGAAGAACTGGTCGAACAACTTGATGTACTGCTGGGCGATCAGGTTGTGGGTGGCGGCTGCAGCCTGATGCATGCCGCGGGTGATATGGCTCAGGTCGCTGGCGGACATGGGCTCCTTGCTGCGGGAAAAAAACGCCATGGATCACGCTCCTTGTTCGGTGGCTGAAGTGCCCCGCCATGAAGGCGGGGCGGGTTACTGGGGCGAAGGCGCGATGTGGATCAACCGCCGGTGCCGGTTTTCTTCTCGTCCGCGGCATCGGGCATTTTCAGCGCGTTGGCGGTGGGCAGCTTGTCGGTGTCGGTCGGTTGAGTGCTAGGCAGCCGCACAGGCTTGGTGGCTGCGTCGGTGAGGAAGTCGATGACCCGCATCAGGGCTTCCGGTGGGTCCTGGCGGACGATCTTGGTGCTGATGGCGTAGCGGGCACGGGTGTCGGTCTTGCGGGTCTGGGTCGATTTGTGGCTCGCCGCGCCCTTGACCGAAACGCTGAACGGGCCCCAGCCCATCTTCGCCTCGAAACTGCCGGAGGCTTCGGTGCTGCTGGTGTCCTCGGCCATCTGGCTGATGGTCAGCTCGAACTCGATGGAGCCTTCCTCGATGGTGATGTTGGGGTGACTGATGGCCGCCAGCAACGGGATGCGCATCGACTTCTTCACGGTGCCCTTGTACACCCCCTGCTCATCCACCAGGGTTTCGTCATAGTCGAACTGCACCGAAACCGCCTGGCCGTTCTGAATGCACACGCCCATCAGGAAGTCCGCATAGGCTTTGCTCGCGGCGACCTGCGCCTGAATCATCGCCATCAACGGACCGGTGATCATCTTGTCCAGGGGCAGGGCGGCGATCACGCCGCCAATCAGGCCCTTATCGATATCTGCCATGGTCTAGCTCCTTGTTCTTTGTTGCGCGAAATGCGCCCTTGCAGGTTAAGAAAGCCGTGAAGGCCGATTCAGCAGGAATCGATTACCGGTGAGTGTTGGCATCCAGGCGGCGGATGTTGCCGATCTGCCGCAGGCTCAGGCCGTACTTGTCCGCCAGCACACTGCGGGAAATACCGCCCAGGCTTTCCAGTTGAATGTGCTGGTTGCGGATCTGCCGGCAGAAGTGGTCGGCCTTGGGGATCTCCAGGGCCAGGCCGGCGAAACGCTCGATCAGCGCGTTGAGGGCGTCGGGCGGCAGGATCAAAGCCAGGGAGGTACGTTCGGCGTGCTTGGGGATGTACTTGGGGCGGCCGCCGTATTCACGGGTCAGGCGGTAGGCATTTTCCAGTCCGATGCAGTCGATGAGGGCCTGGAGCGAGTGAGGGAGCTGGCGAACATCGATGAGTACGAGGTCTTTCACGTCCATTTGGTACCTCCTTGGAATTATGGATAAGGCTGGTTTGATCCTAAGGAGGTGTCTCGTCCTCTGTTCAGTGGGAAATTTCCCCCCTATTAAGGGGAACTATTACATTCTGATGTTGTATCGGTCGCTGGTGGTGCACTGGATTTTCCTAAACTGGATGAGGAAAAATCCATGTCACGCTACGCGATTGATTTCAGCTTTATCGCCGCTCTGGAGGGAGCTGCCATTACCCGCGGTTATGTGCCCGATCCGGACAAGAGCAAGAGTGGCGTCACGGTGGGCACAGGCTTCGATCTGGGGCAACGGAACGTAGAGGACCTGCAGGCGCTCAATCTGCCGGCGGACCTGATCCGGCGACTGACCCCCTACCTGGGGCTGAAGGGGCTCAAGGCCAAGGCGTTTCTCGACGGCCAGCCCTTGAACATCAGCAGTGACGAGGCGCTTTTGGTGGACGAGGCATTCAAGGCGCCCTTCGTCGATCTTCTGGCAGCGAACTACACCCAGGCCAGCGGAGTGGACTTCGCCCAACTGCCGGCACCGATGCAGACCGTTATCGCCTCGGTGGCCTTTCAGTACGGCAACCTGGCCAGTCGCACACCGAACTTCTGGGCCCAGGTGGTGGCCCGCGACTGGAAGAGTGCCCTGGCCAACCTGCGCAACTTTGGCGACAGCTACGGCACTCGCCGGCGCAAGGAGGCTGATCTGCTGGGCTCGCAGCTAACCTCGTAAGTGCTCGCCGCCCAGGCTCAAGGCCTGGGCGGCTTGCCGGTTTCAAGGGCAGGGGTAGGTTTGCAGCAGGCTGGCGTTGCCCATGTGGCTGGTGTCGTCGGGTTGTGTGCCGCTGGGCAGCGAGCGCCAGTCCACCAACAGGCACATGGCCTTGAGGGAAATGCCCTTGGCCTGGCCGATGGGGTTGGAAAACTCATAGCGGTACAGCGCCTGGGTGGTGTTCTGCGGGGTTACGCTGCTGGCATTGATCAAGGTGCTGCGAGCCATGTCCGGCAGTTTGTCCTGGGTGATGGTGAAGCGCGGTTGTTCACCCTGTTGGGTGAACGCGCCCTGGTCCCGAGAGCGTTTCCACAGCTGCTGCCACTGGCTGTTGCCGGCGGCGGTGCTCAGGGTGGCGGCGTAGGCCTTGAGGGTGGCGGGTGGGAGATTGGTGGTTTCCAGGGCGTGGGCAGCGCTGGCCAACAGGCTCAGGCCGAGGATCAGTGAACGCAGAATCAACATGGGAATATCTCCTTTTCCAGGCCGTAACGGCCCGACACGAACATAGGGAAGATCCCGGCAACGAGGGTATCGCCGGGGGCAAGGCTCAGCGGGCGTCGAGGTAGTCCCGACGCAGGCCTTCCTTGCTGCTCTTGGCGATCAGTTCCTTGGCCACGGTGTTCCCGATGGCGTTGTCGTTGATGTTTTCCACCCCAAGGATGTTTTGCGCCGCCAGTTGCTGGCGCAACCCGGCCTTCTGGGCAACGGCCCGGCTCAGGGTGCTACTGATAACGGTGATGCTCATGTCTGACTCCTTTTCGGGGAAAGCCCGTCGTTGGGCAGGAGTCATGGTTTCAAGGGCGGCGGGCGGGTATCAGCGGGAAAGGGTTCAAGGGGCATGGGCGGCAGGGATGGGCAAACGGCACCTGATTCAGGTGCCGTTTTTTTTGCGTTCAGCCGGCCGGCGCCAGGTTGACGAAGTAGTAGGCCTGGCGGCCCACCATGAGGGTCTGCTGGATCTGCAGCGGCGGCTTGGGCGCCTCGGCGCCACCCAGTACCGCCATGTGCTGCGGCGACTCGCGCAAGAAGGCCAGCAGTTGCGCCTCGTTCTGCAGGTCCTTGAGCAGGCTCTGGGTGTAGAACACGCTGGCGCCGGCGATGCGTTCGTTGGCCTGGTACAGCGCCAGCTGGTGCCCGCTACCCTGCAACGCCATGATCCGGTCGGTCACTGGAACGAACGACAGTTCGCGGTCGGCCCTGGGCGCGGCCCATTGGGCGTTGGCCAGATAGCCGCCGATCACCAGGGCCATGAGCGCTATCAGCAAGCCCTTGCGCTGGCGCCCCATGGCACTCCAGAAACCCGTGCCCGGGGCTCGTTGGGCCAGGCGTTGGTAGAGCACTGCGCCATATTCCGCTGCCAGCACCGCCGCGGCCGGGGTCAGGGACATCAGGTACACCGTGCGCTTGCTCGACGCCAGGCACAGCAGGGTGAACTGCGCCAGCAACCAGAGGCTGAAAAACAGCAGGTAGCGGTTCTGCACCAGGGTTTTACGGAAGTGCCACAGCCCCAGGTAGACCAGGATGTTCCACGGCAGGAAGGCCTGGGGCAGCTTGGCCAGGTAGTAGTAGAAGGGCTCGTAGTGCCCGGCCTCCTCGAAGGAGCCGCCGAAGCGCCCGACGCTGTTGGTCCACAGCACTTCCCCCAGGGCCTGCAGGCCGCCGCGCTGGTAGAGCAGGTACAGCCAGATCATCAGCGGCACCAGCCCCAGCAGGGTCAGCAACCCGGGGCGCAGCCAGTGGCTGAAGGTGAAGCGCTTGTCGATCAGGCTGTCGGCCAGCAGGTAGGCGAAGATCACCACCCCTGGCATGGCCAGGCCCAGCACGCCCTTGCTCAGGGTGGCGATGGCGATGCCGACGGCGAACGCCAGCCAGGCCAGCAGCGCTGGTTGCTGCGCGGCCTGACGTCGATGGGCCTGGAAAAACGCCAGCAGGGCCAGGGTCACTCCCAGGCTGAGCAGGGCATCTTCACCCACGCCGCGCACGTTGCTCCAGTAACTGGCCATGGTCGCCAGCATCAGCCCGGCCACCGCGGCCAGAGTGGCTGGCCGGCCGAAGCGGCGCAGCATGACGTACAGCAGCATCACGCTGAACAGCCCGGCAAAGGCCGAGGCCAGGCGCACCGCCAAGGGCGTGCCGCCGAAGGCGCGGATGGCGCCGGCGTCGAGCCACAGGCTCAGGGGTGGCTTTTCCAGGAACGGCGTGCCGAACAGGCGCGGCGTCACCCAGTCATCATCCAGGTGCATTTCCATGGCGATCCCGGCGACCCGGGCTTCGGTGGAACCTTGCAACTGGTGGTTGCCCAGGGCGAAGAAGAACAGCAGGCAGGCCAGCAGAAACAGTAGCAGAGCGGGTCGTGACATGAGTTGTGCGCCGGCAGGTCGAGGGGCGCAGCCGGAAGGCCGCGGGCAAGCCCGAAAGTATACGTAGGCAAGTCTTAACGAATTGTGAACAAGTAGGGGTAAAACGTGCGGATGTTCGCCGGCTGTGCGCGGGTTAGCCCATGGCCTGCTGGTAGGCGGCCACGGCTTGCGGGAACAGCTGTTCGTAGAGGGGGTAGGCGATGCCCAGCACGGTGATCTCGATGGCATCGGCGCCACATTCGGCGGAGTAGTCCTGAATGCTCACGCCCAGGGCCGGCACGGGTTGGTCGAGGTGGTGTACTACCAGGTGCAGCCCGCTCTGGCTCGCTCCTGCCAGCGCGCGTACCTGCTGCTGGAGGCCGGCATAGGCCGGGGCGGCGATGAATTGGCCGAAGGCCACACCCATGGGCGGGTCGGCCGACTCCAGGGCCGACCAGCCGAGCAGGGTCGAGCCCTGGTAGACCTTGAACCTTGCTGGAGCATCCAGGTGGGTGGGCATGGGGGGCTCTGGTGAGGGATCAGGTGAGGGATCAGGTGAGGGCGCTTTCCTGCTGTTGCCGGCTGATGCGCCCGCGGCCCCAGGCCGACAGCGCCTCGATCACCGGCTGCAGCGATTGCCCCTCGTCGGTCAGGCGGTATTCCACCCGCGGCGGCACCTCGGCGTACACCGTGCGCGCCACCAGGCCGGCGGCTTCCAGGTCCCGCAACTGCTTGGTCAAAAGACGTTGGGAGATCCCCGGCAGGCGCCGTTGCAGTTCGTTGAAACGCAGGAACTCGTTGGCCAGCAACTGGTGCAGGACCACGCCTTTCCAGCGGCCGTCGATCAGGTCCAGGGTGACCTCCACCGGGCAGCCTGGAATGTCCTGATAGTGTTTGTTTTTCATTGTCTGACGACCCTTTTGCGTAGCTGGTACGCAAAAGTACCCTACTTGTGCGGGCAGGGCATGAGGGATTTAAGTGTGCGCTTTCAACCGCCAAGGAAGCTCTGCAATGAAGGCCATCGCCTACCTCAAAGGCTCGCACCTGCCTGACCCCCACGCGTTCTGCGAGGTGCAACTGGACCCGCCGCCACTGGAACCTCATGACCTGCTGGTGGCGGTCGAGGCGGTGTCGGTCAACCCCCTGGATACCAAGGTCCGCGCCGGCCAGGTGGCGGTGCCCGACTGCGTGCGGACCCTGGGCTGGGACGCCAGTGGCGTGGTCCGCGCGGTGGGTAGCGCGGTGACCCTGTTCGCCCCTGGGGATGCGGTGTTCTATGCCGGCACCTTCACCCGCGATGGCGCCAATGCCGAGCTGCACCGGGTGGACGAGCGCCTGGTGGGGCACAAGCCGGCCAGCCTGTCCTTCGCCCAGGCGGCCGCCATGCCGCTGACCTCGCTGACCGCCTGGCAATTGCTCTTCGAGCGCCTGGGCCGGGTGCCCGGTGACCTCGCTGAACAGGGCACGCTGCTGATTGTCGGCGGTGCCGGTGGCGTTGGCTCGGTGCTGATCCAACTGGCGCGCCGGCTGACCGCAATGACCGTCATCGCCACGGCTTCGCGGCCGGACAGCCGCCAGTGGTGCCTGGACCTGGGGGCCCATCAGGTGCTGGACCATTCCCGTTCGCTGGTGGAGCAACTGGCGGCCCTGGACCTGCCACCCGTGACCCATATTGCCGCCCTGACCCATACCCAGCGGCACTATGCCGAGCTGGCGCGGATCATCGTGCCCCATGGCCATATCGCGCTGATCGACGATCACGACTTCTTCGATGCGGTGCCGCTCAAGGCCAAGAGCGTGTCCCTGCACTGGGAGATGGTGTTCACCCGTGCCCTGTTCCAGACCCCGGACATGATCGAGCAGCACCGCATCCTCAACCGGCTGGCGCAACTGCTGGACCAGGGGCTGATCCGCTGCACCCTGAATGAAGTCTTCAGCCCGTTCAACGCCGACAGCCTGCGCCGGGCCCATGAGCGCGTGGAGCAGGGCGGCCTGCCGGGCAAGGTGGTAGTGGCCCGCGACGCCCAGGCCATCGCCTCCTTGTAGGCGCTGGCTGGGTGGGCGCTGATTGGGTGCTGGCTTGCCAGCGAAGGCGGCACCACCTCTGGCGCAGGGCCGCAGGGCCTCTTCGTCGGCGAGCCGGCTCCTACGGGAGTGGAGTGTCGGGGAGGACTGATCGGGGCAGGTGGCGCCCGCTGCGCCACCAGAAGATGCCGCCGAGGAAGGCCCCAGAAAAGCCGAACAGCGGCGCCACCGGCAGGTAGCGCGCCAGCCCTTCGGGCTCGGGTTCTTCATCCGGCGAGTCGGTGTAGAAGCTCGACGGGGCCAGGCTCATCACCAGCGGAATGGTCGGCATCGCCGCCAGTGCACCGCAGAACAGATAGATCAGCACATTGCGCCAGGCAAAGCGCTGGGCCAGCCAGAAGAACAGCACACAGGGCAGGACCGTGAAAATGCCGATCAGCACACCGCTCAACACCAGGGTCAGCAGGCCCACGAACAGCGTCTGGAGAATGATGTCCGTGTTCAACGCGCCGGCACCGGCCAGCATCCCCAGCATCATCAGCACGGCCACGAGCGTGGCCAGGGCCGTGACGCCGATGAAGTAGGCGGCGAACCAGTCTTCAGGCTGCACGGTACGAAGGGTTGGCGTTTTTGCGGGCATGGGAACTATCGCTTCTTGAGGTGAGTGACAAGGCCGAGGCCGTGTGAGCTTTCTTTGCCGGCATGCCGGCTCCTGCAGGAAGTAGTCAGCACAGATGACGCCCGCTGAGCCACCAGGACATCGCTCCCAGAAAGGCCCCGCAAGCGCCGAACAAGTGTGCCAACGGCGCATAGCGCTCAAGGATGTTGACGCCGTGCGGGAGGTTGAAAAAGCCGGGAGACAGGCTCACCACCATGGGAATGGCGGGCAGCGCCGCCAGGGCTCCGCCCAACAGGTAGATCCATAGATGGCGCCAGGTGAAACGCTGGGCCAGCCAGAAGAACAGGATGCAGGGCAGGGCGGCGACGACGCCTATCACCACCACGCTCACCAGCAGTGCCACCACGCTGAAAGACAGGACATCGAGCAGATTGCTCCACGGGTCCCGGCTGCTGAACTGCACGACCAGGTTGACCAGCAATGTCAGGACCAGGGCTAGCGTCGCGACGCTGATGAAATAGGTGGCAACCCAATCAGAGGGCTCAACGGTGCGAAGGGATGTGGACGGCTGGGGCATGGTGGCAGTGGCTTCAGGCTGAGAATGACCGGAGCAAGGCTATCGGCAGCGAGCCTGTCTGTTTGTGGAGTTTGCGTGGTTTTTTCGCGGTCGACGCGCTCTGGTGGATGACGCCGGGGCAGAAAATCCCTTATACAGGCAGCGGCCCGTCGGTCGTGCACGAGCCCGGTTTGCACCACCCACCCAGAAGGAGATGGACATGTTCAAGTTCCTGACTATGACCGAGTTGCCTCGTACCCCTGCGCATCGTGATGGAGGCTCCGTCAGCGGAGCGATCAATGCCTGGGAGCTGAAAAATCGGGCTCTCAATACGAAGGGGTTTGTTACATGTCCAAAGAATTACTCGGAGTTTCTGCTGTAGGGCTGATGGTGCTGGGCGAGTTCTGCGCCATCTACAGTGAAGTGGTGGTGGCGCGGCTGGCCCATTCCGGCAACACCTCGGGTGCCGAACTGGCGTTGCCGGTGCTGATCATGTGCCTGGGCGGTATCTGCCTGCTGGCGGCCTACTGGCTGGGTTACGTGGCGGTGGGCGACATCTGGATCATCACCGTGGTCTCGGTAACGTCGCTGCTGCTCCTGGAGCCGCTGGTGATCTGGGCGCTGTTCCAGCAGGCGCCCGGCCGCGGTGCCTTGATCGGCTTCTGCCTCGGTGCGCTGGGGATGTTGTCCGCCGTGTTCCTGTAGCACAGGCGCGCAGGTCCGGCCTGGCAGGCAAGCTGCCGGGCCCGGGTCGTTCAGACCCGGCCCTGGGCAAAGTAGCGACTGGGCGGCTCGCCCAATACCTTGCGAAACACACCGCTGAACGCGCTTGGGCTGCTGTAGCCCAGGTCGGTGGCAACCCGGGTGATGG
Organism: Pseudomonas sp. BIGb0176; assembly: GCF_024810175.1. Lineage (NCBI taxonomy): Bacteria > Pseudomonadati > Pseudomonadota > Gammaproteobacteria > Pseudomonadales > Pseudomonadaceae > Pseudomonas > Pseudomonas sp. BIGb0176. Next base: position 1,454,337 of record NZ_JANUEC010000002.1, on the reverse strand, counting down.
GTTGTCCCTGGCCCAGGCGTACCACTGCAGCCAACAGGCAGGCCTGCTGACGCCATTCGACGAAACTGATGCCGCTGTGTTGCCGGAACAGGCGGGTGAAGGTACGGCGGCTCATCCCGGCGCGCTCGGCCATGGCATCGATCCCCAGCTCCAGCGACGGTTGCTCCAGCATTTCCCGGCAGACCCTGGCCAGGCGCGGCTCGGACGGTAATGGGGCGTTGAGGCACAGCGCCGGCATGGCGGCGATTTCATGCAGCAGCAGGTTCATGAGCTGGCCCTGCGCGCTGTCCTCGGCGTAGAGAGCGGGGATGTCCACGGCTCGCAGCAGCAACTGGCGCAGCAGTTCCGACACCTCCAGTACCTGGCAATGTCCGGGCAAGCCCAGGTTCTTGATGGCCTGGGGACGCACATAGGTGTTGAGCATGGTCACCGGCCCGCTCATGTGCATGGCGTGGGGCACGCCGGCCGGCACCCAGATGGCCCGCTGCGGCGGCACCACCCAGTTGCCCTGGTCGCTGAAGACGCTGATCACCCCCGTGGCCGCATAGGCGAACTGCCCGCGCCGGTGCTGGTGCTCGGCGAAGTACAGGCCGTCGGGGTAGTCGATGGCGGTGACCACCACATCCCGCGGGGTATTTTCGTAAGGATCGATATCGATGGGTTGCATGGCCCGAATCTACTGATAGTTGACCTGATACTGCAAGCGGGCCATGGCTTCACGCAGCGATAGTGCGGCCCCGGCCGGGGATTTGCTCGCGGCCGCCTTTCCTGGATCGCGCGACATGCAGAAAAAACACCTGTTCCTGGCCCTGTTGGTGACGGCCTTGTGGGGCCTGAACTTTCCCATCACCAAACTGGGCCTGGCCAGTATCGATCCGTTGCTGCTCACCGCCCTGCGTTTCACCCTGGCGGCGCTGCCCTGGGTGTTCCTGGTGCCGCGCCCGCCGGTGGCATTCGCCTGGCTGGCGGCCTACGGGCTGATTTTCGGCGTCGCCATGTGGGCCCTGATCAACCTGGGGATCGAGCAGGGTGTGGCTCCGGGCACGGCTGCGCTGTTGATCCAGTTCAGCGCCTTTTTCTCCCTGGGCTGGGGCGTGCTGCTGTTCGGCGAGCGCCTGCGCCTGCAACAGGTGCTGGCCACGGCCATTGCTCTGTGGGGGCTGCTGCGGATCATTGGCGACAGCCCCGGGCATGCCACCAGCCTGGGTTATGCCCTGCTGCTGGTGAGTGCATTCAGCTGGAGCGTGGGCAACGTCATCATCAAGCGCTGCGGGGTGCGCGAGGTGTTCGCTTTCGTGGTCTGGGCCAGCCTGTTTGCGCCATTGCCGCTGCTGGCATTGACCTGGATAAGCCATGGTGCGGCGCCGTTTCTGCAACTGGCTGGGCAAGTGTCCGCCGGCGCGGCCTTGTCGCTGATGTTTCAGGTCTATGCTGCAACGCACTTTTGTTACTGGGGCTGGAACCTGTTGCTGCGCGAGTATCCGGTCTCCCGGGTGGCGCCCTTGTCGCTGCTGATCCCGGTGTTCGGCATGGCCGGTTCGGTGTTGATCCTGGGGCAGCGGCTTGGGGTCGAGGAGGGCATTTCCATGGGCCTGATCCTGCTGGCGCTGGCGGTGGGGCAGTTCGACTGGCGCCGGTTTTTCACCCTGGGTCGCCGTTCCCTGTAGCCGCTGCCGCAGGCTGCGAACGCTCTGGGGCACTGTCGCAGGAAGCGCAGGGACCCTGAGGCCGCCAGAGGTTTGCCAGGAGATCGCCAGGCAAGGCCCTGCGGGCCTTTTCGCAGCCTCGCGGGCTCGGCAGCGGCTACAGTCGGTGACAGTCGGCTGTGCGGAGCGGGTTTTTTATCCTTGTTCAGGCACCGTTCAGGGGCTGCGCGAGCAACATGTTCAGCCTTATGCCTCGCTTTGGGTGTGGCGCTTTCTGGTGGGGCGAAGATGGTTCGAGAAACGCGTTTGAGTAGTGAGGCCTGGGGTATTTACCTGGTGGCCCTGCTGCTGTTCACCTTTGGCATCTGGGACCAGCAGCCCCAGGGTTTCGACGGCCGTTGGGCGCTGTTCCTGCAGGAAATGTTCCGCCACGGCGCCAGCCTGTTCCCCACTACCTACGGCCAGCCATACCCGGACTACCCGGGCACCGCGACCTTCTTCAGCTACCTGTTCGCCCAGGCTTTCGGCGCCCCCAACCACCTGGCCAATATCCTGCCCACCGCGCTGGCCTCGGCCGGGGTGCTGGCGCTGCTGTATCGCTTGCTGGCGCCTTCGGGGCGCACCTGGGCACTGCTCGCGGTGCTGCTCACGGCGCTGACCAGCCAGCTGTTGGACAAGTCCCGCTCGGTGTGCCTGGACCAGATGGTTTCCCTGCTGTGCCTGGGCACCTTCTACCTGCTGCACAGCGGCGAGCAACTGGGCTCCCGGCTGCGGTTGTGGGCGGTGCTGCCGCTGCTGGTGCTGGCCTTTGCCATTCGCGGGCCCCTGGGGCTGGTGGAAGTCTGCGGGGTGGCCTGCACCTACTGGCTGCTGGGGGACAGCCGCACCCGCGAGGCGCGCCTGACGCTGATCAAACGGGTGCTCGCCTATGGCGTCAGTGGCCTCCTGTTGCTGGCCGGCTGCTGGTGGCTGCTGATGCAACTGGCCTATCTCGCTGGTGGCGAAGATTTCGTCCGTCAGGTCTACAACATGCAGGTGGTCGGGCGCCTGGATGAAAGCGGCGAGCCGTTCTACTTCTACTTCCAGCTGGCGCTGTACCGCTACTTCCCGGTGGTGCCCCTGGCCCTGGCGACGCTCTGGGTATTGCGCCGGCAATGGTCGCAGCGCCATGTGAACCCGCAGCTGCGCCTGGTACTTCGGTTGGGGGCCTGTGGCCTGATGATCCTGCTGGGCCTGTCGGTGCCGCACTTCAAGCGCGCCTATTACATCCTGCCCATGGTGCCGATGTTCGCTGCGGTGGCGGCCTACGGCCTGCTCACGGCCCGGGGCTGGCTGGGCAAGGTGCGCAGCGGCTACCTGTGGCTGGTGGGGCTGCTGCCGGGGTTGTGCATCCTGGTGCTGTTCGTCCTGCGCCATAGCTGGCACAAGCACGGTTACTGGCCGCCGGTGTCCATGCCGCTGCTGATCGCGATCTTCGTCGTGTTGCAGCTGCTGGCGCTGTATGGCTGGCGCAGGACCCTGGGCAGTTTCGGGCGGCGCCTGGTACTGCTCAGCGGCTTGGCCCTGGCGGCGCAATGGACGCTGCTGGTGGCGGTGGTGGACCCGGCCAAGGATCTGCAGTTCGACACCAGGACCTTCGTTTCCCAGGTGGAGCAGTTGCGCCAGGCCAGCCCCGGGCCGCTGGTGTTCTTCAACCTGGGCCAGGACACCTGGGCGGTGCGCTACATGATGAACCTGGCCCACGACGAACAGCCGCTGTTCGTCAGCGGCGACGACCCCGGGCACCTGGACTCGCTGCCCCATGACTCCTGGGTGATCATCGCGCGCAAGGACCGGGGGCTGCTGGATAACACCTCCCTGGAGAATCAATTGCCGGTGTTCGAGGGGCGGCTCAACGACAACCCCTGCCTGGTGTTCCAGTTGCAATAAGTGCTTGGCAGGGCCTGGGGCGGGCCGTATTTTGGCCACTGGCATCCGCGGGATAACCAGGGAGTGGTCATGCAATATCAGGTTCGTCCGGCCGTGCCGGCCGATGCTCCACAGGTCAGCCAGGTGATCCTGGCGGCCTTGCTCGCCAGCAATGCCCAGGACTACCCCGCCAGTGTGATCGAGCGGGTCCAGGCCAGCTTCACCCCCGATGCAGTGCGCCAACTGATGCAGCGCCGGCAGATGTTTGTCGCCCTGGTGCACGGGGAATTGCGGGGCACCGCCAGCCTCGACGGGCGTGCGGTGCGTTCGGTGTTTGTCGACCCGGCCTACCACGGCCAGGGCCTGGGGCGGCAACTGATGGCCGCGGTCGAGCAGGCGGCGCTGGATTCGGGCCAGACCTCGCTGGTGGTGCCCTCGTCGGTCACCGCTGAAGGCTTTTATGCCCGCCTGGGCTTTGTCCGGGTACGCGAGCATTACGAGGGCGAGGAGCTGACGCTGATCATGGAGCGGGCCCTGGTGGCCGCCGAGACCGGGCCAGGGCTGGGCTGATTCAGGCCGGTTGCGCAGCAATCACCAACACTTCGATGCGGTAGTGCGGCTTGGCCATGGGCGCCTGCACGCAAACCCGCACCGGTGCCTGGACACCTTCGAGCCAGGCATCCCAGAGCAGGTTCATGGCCGGGTAGTCGGCCATGTCCTTGAGCCAGATCTGCGCGCTGAGCAGGTGGCCCTTGTCGGTGCCGGCCCTGGCCAGCAGGGCGTCGATCTGTTGCAGCACATCCTGCGTCTGGGCGCGGATGTCCCCTTCGGTCAATTGCGAAACCTGGCCTGCCAGGTACACGGTCCGGTTGTGGATCACGGCCTGGCTGAAGCGCGCGGTGGTGCCGATTCGCTGGAGGGATGAGGTCATGTCGAGGTCCATTGGTTCGTCCATTGGTTCAAGGGTGGAAAGGTCAGTTGTTGTCGCTCAGGCCGGCCCCGGCGCCCAGCAGGCGCGAGGCTTCGGAGGCCGGCACGTAGGTGCGGGCGGCCAGGTGATCGAGGTCGTGCTGGGGGCTGTCGCCCAGGTCCGGAATGCTGCCCGCCAGAGGCTTGCCGAGGGTGCCGGCAGGATCGGTGCAAGCGCAGCGCACCTGGGCGGCTGTGGCGGCGCCGAGGTTCTGCGCACGTACCAGCCAGGCTTCGCCCGAGGGGGAAAACTTCAGGCAGCAGCCGTTCCAGGACAGCTCCAGCCACAGGCCGAGCTGGCGCGCGGTGGCGCTGGCAAAGGGCAGCAGCAGTTGCGGGTGCGCCACCTGCCGGAGCTCGATGCGGCCGTTGCTGCGCAGCAGGTAGGCGTGGTCGCTCAGGGTCGCCCCGGCAATCAGCGGGCACAGGGCATGCCCTGGCACCTGCCAGGGCTCGGCGCTGACATCCGGGGCCAGTTGCTGGTAGGCACAGCCGTCATTCTGTCGCAGCTGCGTGGCCAGCACGCCGGGCCCGTCGAGGCCGTGGGCCGAGAGCCAGCGCGCGGCCTTGCCGGCTTCCTCCGCCAGGCCCCAGGACAGCCCGGCACCGCGGGCGGCTTTCTTGCACAGGCTTTCGATTTCATTCAACGAGGCATGCACGGCGCTGCTCCTGGCTGTCGAGGTTGGGGTAGGACCAGTCGTCCGCGGCCATCTGCCCCAGCTCATGGGGGAAGGGCGCGTTCTGGTAGAGGGTGATGCGTACCCAGCGATCCGAGCGCGGGTCGAAGTGGGTGGCGCCGAAGAACGACAGCTTGCAGCGCAGCAGGTCGATGGGCAGCAGCGCCTGGTCGATCAGGTTGTCCTGGATGTCGGCGTAGGGGAACGCTGGCGCCAGTTGCACCCGGCGCAGGCTGTGGCGGTGTTCCGGGTGCCGCAGCAGGAAGCTGGCGACGCTTTGCGAGTCGCTCCAGCCGGGCAGGGCGGCTTGCAACTGGGCGATGTCCCGGGCCACTGCCAGGGGCTGCTCCAGGTCTTGCCCGGGCTCGGCAAAGCGCTGGCCGATCCGCGGTTCGAGTTTTTCCTCGGAGACGTACCAGAACAGCGCGCGGCTGGCTTGGCTGGAGAAGTCGATGGCCGCGACCCAGGAATAATGCTCGTCGAGTATCTGCCGCAGGCGGCCGATGCTCATGCTGCCGTCGACGCTGAAGCTGGCCTGCTCATCGGCCTGCATACCGGCGCCCAGCTCATCCACCAGGTGGCCGTAGGGCTCCAGCAGCAGCGACACCAGGCATTCCTGCGCCTCCAGCGACAGCGCGCCTTCGGCCCAGCGATAGAGTTCGTCCCAGGGGGAATCCTGCTCCAGGATGCCGCTGGCGAGATGGTGCTCCAGGCGCTGCAGGTCACCTTGCAGTTGCAGGATGCGGCCGTGTTGCAGTTCGTGCTCGGAGTGCCAGTGGCCGATGCCGGCCTGGGCCCGGGTGAGGAATTCGACGAACCGCTGGCGCTCCGCAGCCGATGGCTGGCGCACGGCGCGCACCCGTTGCAGGGCGGTTTCCCGGGCCTGTACCCAGTTGTTCAAGAGCACCGGATGGTTCAGCAGGAACGGCGCCATGCCCAGCCCCGTGGAGTTGCCGATGCCCAGGCGCCGGCGCAGTTGCGGCTCCAGGGTCACCGCCTGCCGGGGCGCCCGGGCCTGGGCCAGGTGCTCCACCAGGTCCAGGGTGAAGGCGCGGATCAGGAACACGGTGAGCATTTCCGCCTGGAAGGGTGCCGCCAGCTCCGGCCGCTGGGCGATGCTTTCACGGTCGGCAGCGCCGAACTTGCCGCTGCCGTAGACCGCGGTGGTGCGCATCAGGTAGCCGACTTCATCGATGAATTCGCGTTGCGGCTGGCGGCCGGCAGCCAGGGCCTCGATCACATGGTCGAACAGCCGCACCGAACGGTTGGCCCGGGCCATGCACAGCTCGCGGGAGGAAATGCGCCCGGCTTCCTGCTTCGGCACATTGGCCTCCAGGCGGTCCAGGTCGGCGGCATCGGGGATGCCGTCGAAGAGGGCGAAGGTGGCATCCCAGGCGGTGGCGATGACCCGGTCCGAGCGCAGTGCCGGGTCCAGGTCATGGGCGAAGGCCACCAGGCTGTAGCTGCGCTGCGGGCCGGTGGCGGTGTACACCGCACGGCCCACGCCCTGGCTGTCGAGGGTCCACAGCGGGCGTTGGAACTGCCAGTTTTCAGCCTTGAGGCGGCGCAGCAACTGGCGCATGAACGACAGCCGGGACTGGTGGAAGGCCCCCAGGCGCGCCGCCTTCATGACGCTGGCGGGTGGTCGCAGGTTCATTCAGAGCACCCCCTGTTCACGGGCCATTTGCCGGGCAATGCGGATCGCGTCCCAGACCGCCGGGAGGATCAGCAGCGACACCGGCACCGCAGTGATCACGATGAACGACTGCAAGGCACTGATGCCGCCCTCACCGAGGGTGATCAGGGTCGCCCCCACCAGGCCCATGCCGGCACCCCAGAACACCCGCAGCCAGGCCGGGGATTCGGCGTGGTTGCTGCTGATGGCCATGGCCACGGTATAGGACATGGAGCCGGCGCTGGTGACCACCGAGAAGAAACTGAGGAACAGGAACAGCGCCGAAATCAGGTTGGGCAGCGGCATCGACTGGGCCACCCCGAGCAGCAGCGCCTCAGGTTGCACGCCGTGGCTGATCACGCGGCCCGGCGACTGCAGTTCGATACCGATCCCGGTGCCGCCCACCAGGGTGAACCAGAGCATGGTGATCAGCGGGGCGGCCACCGACATCAGGGTGATCACCTCACGGATGCTGCGCCCGCGGGAGACCTTGGCCACGTAGATACCCATCATCGGCGCGTAGCCGATGAACCAGCCCCAGTAGAACAGGGTCCAGCTGTTGAGCCAGGCGTTGTCATCGCGGTACAGGGCGGTCTGGAAGAAGCTGGTGACGTGCACCGCCAGGCTCTGGGCCAGGGTTTCGCTGAGGAACAGGGTGGGGCCGAAGATGAACAGGAACGCCGCCAGGCCCAGCATCAGCCACACGTGGACCTTGCTCACCAGGCGCAGGCCGCCCAGGCCCACCACACAGGACAGGGTGTAGATCACCGTCACCGAGAGAATCACCATGGCCTGGACCATGATGGTGTTCGGCACGCCCCACACCGAGTGCAGGACGAAGGCGATCTGCAGGCCGAGAAAACCCACCGGGCCGATGGTGCCGGCCACCACCGCGATGATCGCCGAGGCATCGGCGAACACGGCGATCGGGCCCTTCAGGGCACGCTCGCCCAGCAGCGGATAGAGCAGGGTGCGCGGCATCAGCGGCAGGTTCTTTTCGTGGTGCAGGTACATGTAGACCACGGTCAGCAGGCTGCCGAGCACCGCCCAGGCCATGAAGCCCCAGTGCAGGAACGACTGGGATAGCGCGGCCACGCCGGCGGCGTCGCTCTTGGCCACGGCGCCGAAGTACGGCGGTGGGGCGATGAAATGCATCATGGGTTCGGCAGCGGCCCAGAAGGCGCCGCCCCCGGCCAGCAGGGCGCACATGATCATCGATACCCAGTTGAAGGTGCTGATGCTGGGCTTGTGCCCGACGCCGCCCAGGCGCACCCGGCCCAGGCGGGTGAAGCCGATGTACAGGCTGGCGCCGAAGGTCGCCAGCATCAGCACCTGCCAGTACAGGCCGAAGTAGTGGGTGCTCCAGGTGAAGGCGTGGCCGATCAGGCTGGAAAGGGTGTTCAGGTCTATCAGGGCAATGACCAGGAACAGCAGGAAGAAACCTCCGCTGATCCAGAAAATCGACCAGTCGAGGGTTCCAGCGGCGCGGCTGTGCAGCGAGCGGGTGTCGATCCCCGCTTTGATTTCGCCTGGAATTTCCATGGTGCCTCCGTGTTGCGTTGTCGATCGCTAATAATTGTTATGGGCGCATTTGTTGTTGTTAGTGCTTGGCGATGACCCTGTTCAGGCCGGACGTCAGGACAATCAGGAAACAGTCGGGGGCCTCAGACCGCGATCTCGTGAGGGTGGACGGCGGCACCTGCCTGGGCCTTGGCCGGAACAAAATTGTTCTCGAAGAAGCGCAGCCAGTTGCCGCCCATGATCGCGGCGACCTCCTGGGCGCTGAAACCCACGCCGTGCAGGCCCGCCTCGATGTTGGGGAAGTCGCGGTTGTCGCAGAACCAGGCCGGCTGGTCGGGGAAGCCCGGTTGCGCCTTGGAGCCTTCGCCGTAGTCGACATCCAGGGTCCAGCGGCCGACGCGCATCCAGTCCACCACGCTGTTGGGCTGGTCCTGGCACAGGTCGGAACCCAGGCCCAGGTGCTCGACGCCCATCAGCTCGGCGGTGCGCGCGATCATTTCGCAGAAGCTCTGCACGCTGCAGGCGCTCTTGTCCTTGAGGTGGTGCGGGTACAGCGAGAAACCGAACATGCCACCGCTCTGGCCCAGGGCCTTGAGCACGGTGTCGGACTTGTTGCGCAGCGCCGCGTGCCAGAACGCCGGGTTGGCGTGGGTGATGGCGATCGGGCGCTCGGAGTGCTCGATGGCTTGCAGGGTCGAGCGTTCGGCGGAGTGGGACATGTCCACCACCAGGCCGACCCGGTTCATCTCCCGTACCACCTGCTTGCCCATGCGGGTCAGCCCCGGGTCTTCCTGTTCATAGCAACCGGTGGCCAGCAGCGACTGGTTGTTGTAGGTCAGCTGCATGAAGCGTGCGCCGAGGCTGTGCACCACTTCCACCAGGCCGATGTCGTCCTCGATGGGCGAGGGGTTCTGGAAACCGAAGAAGATCGCCGTGCGCCCGGTCTGCCGTGCCAGGGCGATGTCGCTGGCCCACTTGCCGTGCAGGATCAGGTGCGAGTAGCGCTGGAACCTGCGGTTCCAGGCTTCGATATTGGCCACCATTTCGCGGAAGGTCTCGTGGTAGGCGATGGTCACGTGGACCGCATCGACGCCGCCTTCGCGCATCTGCTGGAAGATCTTTTCCGACCAGTTGTCGTACTGCATGGCATCGATGCGCGGGCCGCGGCTGGCGAAGGTCTGGGGCAGGCTCATAGTGGCGCCCCCGCGGCGATGTAGCCGGTCTTCACGTGGGTGTAGAACTCCACCGCCGAGCGCCCCTGCTCGCGCGGGCCGTAGCTGGACTCGCCACGGCCGCCGAAAGGCACGTGGTAGTCGGTGCCGGCGGTGGGCAGGTTGACCATCACGCAGCCGACCCGGGCATTGCGGCGAAAGTGGCTGGCGCGGGCCAGGGAGCGGGTCATGATGCCGGCGGTAAGGCCGAAGCGGGTGTCGTTGACCAGGCTCAGGGCCTCTTCGTAGCTGCCGGCCTTGATCACGCAGGCGATGGGTGCGAACAGCTCTTCGTGGTTGATGCGCATGGCATTGCTGCCGCCAATGAACAGCGCCGGTGCCTGGTAGTAACCGGGGCTTTCCAGCTCCAGGCGCTGGCCGCCGGTGAGCAGTTCGGCGCCTTCCTGCTGGCCCAGTTGCAGGTTCGCCAGGTTGGCCTCCAGCTGTGCGGCGCTGGCCACCGGGCCGATCTGGGTGCCGGCTTCCAGGGCGTGGCCGACCTTGAGCGCCTGGGTTGCCGCCAGCAGTTTTTCCACGAAGGCATCGTGGATGCCTTCATGCACGATCAACCGCGAGGAGGCGGTGCACTTCTGCCCGGTGCCGCCAAAGGCGCCATTCACCGCGCAGCTCACCGCCAGGTCGAGGTCGGCGTCGTCCATCACTGCCAGGGCGTTTTTCGAGCCCATTTCCAGTTGCACCTTGGTCAGGTTGGCGGCGGCCGAGGCGGCGATGCCCTTGCCCACGTCCACCGAGCCGGTGAAGGATATGGCGTTGATGCCCGGGTGCTCGATCAGCGCCTGGCCGATCTCGGAACCGGCGCCCATCACCAGGTTGAACAGGCCCGCGGGCAAGTCCTGGCGGGCGATGATCTCGCTGAGAATCACTGCGCTGGCCGGGGTCAGGTTGGCCGGCTTCCACACCACGGCGTTGCCGAAGGCCAGGGCCGGGGCGATCTTCCAGCAGGCGGTGGCCATGGGGAAATTCCATGGCGAAATGATCGCCACCACGCCGATGGGTTCACGGCGGATATCGATCTCGATGCCGTCGCGCACCGAGTCGGCGGTCTGCCCCAACTGGCGCAGGGTTTCCGCAGCGTAGTAGGTGAAGAACTGCCCGGCGCGGTACACCTCGCCAGCACCTTCGGCCATGGGCTTGCCTTCTTCCCGGGACAGGGTCCTGCCGATTTCCGCAGAACGCTGCATCAGCTCCTGACCGATGGCCATCAGCACCTTGTAGCGTTGCTCGAGGCCGCTGCGGGCCCAGATTCGCTGGGCCTCGCTGGCGGCGGCAAGGGCACTGTCCAACTGCGCCCGCGAGGCCTGGGCGTAGAGGCCGATCAGGTCGCGGGTGTCGGACGGGTTGCGGTTCTCGATCTCGCTGGCGCCCTTGAGCCATTGGCCGGCGATGTAGTTGTGATGGTTGTCGCTCATGAAATCCTCCAGGGCGGCACGCCAGGCGGGGCGTTGCCTTTGTGCGGTTCTGGGAGGATTATGAGTCGGCCTTGTATTAAGTAAATCTAATAAATTTTAAGGTTGTTTAAGTAAAATTTAAGCTATGCCTTTGCCAGCAGGACGCGCCGCCATGAGCATCAAGATCTCCAATTTGCAGTTTTTCGTCGCGGTGGCCACCAGCCAGAGCCTGACCCAGGCTGCCCAGCGCCTGCACCGCACACCGGCAGCGGTGTCGCTCTCGCTCAAGCAACTGGAAGAGGAACTGGGCGGCGCCTTGTTCGAAGGCGAGCGCAAGAACCAGCTCAGCCCCCTGGGGCGTTTCGTGCTGCTGGAAGCCCAGCGCGAACTGGCGCATTTCGACCGCACCATCAGCACCATCAAGACCTACGCCAAGGCCGAGACCGGCCTGGTGCGGGTGGCGGCGGTGCCGTCCTTCGCCATCACCCTGCTGCCGCCGCTGCTCAAGCAATTCCATGAACAGCACCCGCAGTTCCACCTGGATATCCGCGACATGGATTCCGAGCGAGTGGTGCAAGCGGTGCTCAGCGGCGACGTGGACATCGGCATCGGCACCGTACCGGCGAGCATCCCCAACATCGATCAGGACTTCCTGTTCTCCGACGCCTTCTGCGTGGTCTGCGCCAGCGACAACCCCCTCAACCGCCTGGCGCGCCCGTTGCGCTGGAGCGACCTGGACGGGCAGAACTTCATCAACAGCGGCTTGGGCGCCGAGATCAACGCCGCCGAGTTCCGGCACATCCGCGACCACTCGACCCTCAGCGTCAGAAACACCACCTCCTTGCTGGCCCTGGTGGCCCAAGGCATGGGCGTGACCTTGCTACCGGAACTGCTCAGCCGTTCGGCAGCGGGGGACCAGCTGAATTTCCTGCGCCTGGAAGACCAGCGCATCGTGCGCTCGGTGAGCGTGATCACCGCCCCGCGAGAGACGTTGAACCATGCGTCCTATACCTTCTTGAAGGCGCTCAAGGGCAGTCGGTTTGCTTGAGCGGGCCGCTCCTACGGCACCGGGCTTGACTCAAGGCACCTGGGATGACTCCCGGGTGCCTGCTCCATCGAGCGATGCCTACGCCACCACCACCCGCCGTGGTCGCAGCCAGCCGATCACCACCGCGGCAATCAGCAGGAACCCCAGGTAGCCGAAGAACGGATAGACCTGCCCCACCAAACTGATAAAACCCACCAGGCTGCCGACAAACGCCAGGGCGCCGGCGGCGATGGAGCCGAGGCGGAACTGTCGGGTGCCCGCCGGAAACAGCCGCGCAGAAAAGGAGTACAGGGTGCCCACGGCGGTGTTGAGGATCATGCAGAAGATGATCAGCGCCATCAGCAGCCCCAGGACCGGGGATACTTCGCTGGCGATCGACAGCATGGGCATCGGCAGGTCCGCCACGCTGTCCAGGCGCGACAGCAGGCCCAGGCTCATCACCAGCATCAGCAGGCCCAGCAGCGCACCACCGAAAATGCCGCCCCACATCGCCTGTTTTTCGCCCTTGGCCGCGCCGCCCATGATCGCCAGGATCGGCACCCCGGCCACGATGTTATAGGAGACGTAGAGCAAGGCGCCCAGCAGCCAGTGGCTGGCGCCGGCTTCTTGTTTGGCCGCCAGTTGATTGAGTTCGCCGAAGCTCAGGTCGCGGGTCGCGGCGCCATACAGGGCCACGCCCACCGCGGTGATGATCAGGAAGGGCGTCACCGCGCCGATCATGCCGATGACCTTGTGCACGTCCAGGCACACGATGGCGACCACGATCAGCGTCACCAGTACGCTGCCGGCGATGGCCGGAATACCGAACTGCTGCTCCAGCAGGGCACCGCCACCGGCCAGCATCACCACGGTCACGGCGAACATGAAGAAGGTGATCATCAGGTCCACCAGGGCCCCCAGGTGCTTGCCGCACAGGGCCTGCACCACGTCCTTGTGCGACGCCGCTCGCAGGCGGCTGCCCATGCTGGCCAGGGCCATGCCGAGGAAGGTGAACAGCGCCGCGCTGACCACCGCACCCGCCAGGCCCCAGGCGCCGAAGTCGACGAACATCAACAGCAGTTCACGACCGGAGGCGAACCCCGCGCCGACAATCACACCGACGAAGGCGCCGGCGATCTTCAGACTTTCTTTCATGACGATTAGCCTCGATTTTTTGTTGTTATGTGGGGTGGACCACCCCGGCATTTATGGCCGTGGTGGTCCTGGGCATCGCACTTGAGGACTGGGGCGGGTGACTCAGTTTTCGCCGACCCAGGCCTGGACTTCGATCTCGACATCGACCCCCAGCGCCAGTTGGGCGCTGACGGTGGAACGCACCGGGAAACCGTTCTTGAAGTGGCGCTGGTAGACCTCGTTGAAGCCGGCGAAGTGCTGCATGTCGGTGAGCCAGACAGTGCTCTTCACCACCTGGTCGAAGCTGGCACCGCATTCGGCCAGGGTCTCGCCGATGCGCGCCAGGGCGGCTTCGGTCTGCACGCGGATGTCGCCGTGCACCACTTCGCCTTCGGCGCTCATGGGCACCTGGCCGGAGAGGAACAGGAAGCCGCCGACCCGGATCGCCCGGGAGAAGGGGTAGGGCAGGTGGCTGGGGTAACGCTGGATGTCATTGGACATGGCAAGGGCCTCGTGGGTTGGGTGGGTTAACGCAAGCGAGCGGGGGCCAGGGCCTGGGCATCGACGCCCTGGCTCAGCAGTTCTTCGGGGACCGGTTGCCCCAGCAGCAGGGCGCAGGCCAGTTGCGAGACGCCGGCCGCCGACTGGATGCCGTAGCCGCCCTGGGCGGCGAGCCAGAAAAAGCCTTCGCAACGGTCATCCCAGCCCACCACCAGATCGCCGTCGGCGACGAAGGAGCGCAGGCCGGCCCAGCTGTGGCGCGGGCGGCGGATGCTCAGGGAGGTGACGTTCTCGATGTGGTAGATGCCGGTGGCGATGTCCAGCTCTTCGGGCATCACGTCCTGGGGCGGCACCGGGTCGGCATTGGCCGGGGAGCCGAGCAACTGGCCGGCGTCGGGCTTGAAGTAGAAGCTTTCGTCGATGCCGATCACCGCCGGCCAGCGGCTGAAGTCTTCATCCGACGGGCCGTCGAAGGTGAAGGCGCTGCGCCGGCAGGGTTGCAGGCCGATGGGGGCCACGCCGCACAGCTGGGCCACGTCATCGACCCAGGCACCGGCAGCGTTCACCAGATTGCGCGCCTGCAGTGCGCGGCCATCACTGAGTGTGAGGTTCCAGTGGCGGTCTTCGCGGCTGGCCTCGACGATCTGTATGTCGCACTCCAGCAGCCCACCGGCGCGGCGCATGGCCCGCAGGAAGCCCTGGTGCAGCGCGTGCACGTCCAGGTCCTGGGCGGCGGTTTCCAGCATCGCCCCGGCGACGGTGTCGGGGCGCAGGCAGGGCACCAGGGCCCGGGCCTGCTCGGCCGTGATCAGGCGCACATTGGCGGAGCGGGCGCGGGTTTCATCGTAGGTTTGCTGCAATTGGTCCAGCTGTTCCTCGCTGGCCACGTACAGGCAGCCACGGGGTTCCATCAGCGGGTGTTCGCAGAAACCTTGCGGCGGCCGCTGGTAGAAAGCCCGGCTGGCGCGAGTCAGGGCCTGGATCTGCGGGGTGCCGTAGGCCTCCATGAACATCGCCGCCGAGCGCCCGGTGGCGTGATAGCCCGGCTGCGATTCACGTTCCAGCACCAGCACGCTGGCCTGCCCGGCCAGGCGATAGGCCAGGGAAGCACCGGCAATACCGGCGCCGATGATGACGAAGTCGAAGCATTGGGTGTCGTGCATGCCGGGGTTCCTGGATCGCTGGGAAATAACAGGGGTCAAAATTCTCACATACGAGAAATGTAAGATATGAGAATTTTCCAGTCAACCCGGGGTCATGGGTTAATATTTCGCCACGTGCCCCGGCTAGCGTCGCGGTTGCCCTTATTTGCCAGACAGAGAGCCTCAATGAGTTCCGACCGAGCCCAGCCCGCCTCGAGCTCCCACGCCCATCCACTGATCGACCGGACCCAGGTCGGCGCACGCCTGCGGACCATTCGTAAAAACCAGAAGCTGACCCTCAAACAGCTCTCGGAACGCTCCGGCGTGGCGCTGTCGACCCTGTCGAAAATGGAGCTGGCCCAGGTCTCGGTCAGCTACGAAAAACTCGCCGCAGCAGCCCGCGCCCTGGGCGTCGACATCGCCCGGCTGTTCACCCCCGCGCCGAACCTGATCCAGACCGGCGGCACCCAGGTGCAACCGACCGTGGTCAGCACTACCATCGCCGACGCCCCCGGCTACAGCACCGGCAACTACGACTACCACCCCATGGCCGGCGACTTTCCCGGGCGCAGCATGACCCCCATGTACGCGCGGATCTTTGCCCGCGAGCTGCAGCAGTTCGAGGATTACATCCGCCACCCCGGGCAGGAATTTGCCCTGGTGCTGTCGGGGCGTGTGCGAATCCAGTTCGAGACCGGAGAAGCCGTGAGCATTGGCCCGCAGGAGACTGCCTACTTCAACAGCAGCATTGGCCATATCTACCTGGCGGAAGGGGATGAGGATGCGGAAGTGATGGTGGTGATGTCGGAGCGCTGAAGCCCCTGATCATCCTCTGCGCCCTCCTGAGCCATAAGCGGTTGGAGTTGAAGGTAATTAGAACTGTTGTGCAACGCTCGAATTGTATTTGGCGCAGTTCAAATCCTGATCCTCGCCAGCATATCTTCGCCGTCTGCATCCATACCAACCTCGACAAACCCGAAACTGGAGTAGAACCCTTTAGCTACGATGTTGTTGGGGTTGTAGCAGATTTCAATTTCTTCCAAATCCGCGATCTGTTTTATTTCATGTAGGGCGAGGCCCAGCGCTACTCTACCGATGGATTTTCGCTGATGTTCTTTGTCCACCATAAAGCGCCAGATAGAAACTTTGCCTTTTGACTCTTGCACCCACATAAAGAAGCCTACGGGCTCTCCATCCGCGATGATGGCGCGTGTGAAGTAACCTGGGTTGTACGCAGCCTCAACGAGCGACCAGGTATTACTTGCCACGTAGTCTTCCTGTTCTTCAGTAACCTCCAGTTCACAAATCGCTTCATAGTTTTTTTGCGTTACTTGGGTAAGCGAGATTTTCATAAGTCTCCTGAACTGGGGTGTGGATAAGGCTCAATTAACTTTCACGGGCATTCAGTTCCTCCTGCGCCTTCGCCAGCAGCGCCACGAACAGTTCGGCGCTGTCCTGCGGCAGGCTTCGCACTCTAGCTGTTGCAGTTCGCGGCAGTGCTGGGGCGGCGTGGGATTCCGGTTAGCTCTCCGTGCAGTTCCAAGTAAGGTTTGAACTCCTCTGCGGCGTTCGTGCGGTATACGTCGTCACCAGGCTGCGTCCGTCGGTTGTGGCCGACATTCACCGGTACCTTTGGTTTGTGCCCTTACTCTTTCGTATGGTCCAGCCATTCTTGGTAGGTGATACGGCTAATGTGTTCTGTCCGATAGTCTTGGAGGAACTGGTTGTATTTGTTTTCTTCCGTGTGATGAAAGCGAAAGCCACACTTGGATTGAGCAGCATAGGACTGGATGTTGTTGGCGAAGTAACCACACCAAAGTGCTTTGAGATTCAGGTTTTCAAAGGCGTGTCGCATCACTTCACGTACTGCTTCCGGAGTCAGGCCTTTGCCCCAGTACGGCACGCCGATCCAGTAGGCGATTTCCCCTTCCTGCTCACTGATTTCAAAATTGCTGTTGCTGCCTATGAGAATGCCCACACAACCAACAGCACGGCGATTTTCCTTCAGTTCGACCGCGTACACCTCGGGGTGATTGAAGACCGTACGGATGATGTCGGCACTGTTCTCCACACTGGTATGGGGGGGCCAGCCAGCGATGGGACCGACTCGGGCGTCTTTGGCATATTCGTATAGATCGGCGGCGTCTGTGGCCTGCCAGGGGCGAAGCAAGAGTCGTTCTGTTTCAAGTGTCATGTCCTGTACCCGAATGGATTGGTTCGTTCGGGACAGAGTATTGGGAGACAGATCATCGGTACACGCCAGTACCTCGGCTTTTTCGGTACTTTTCGAAACAGCTGCGCCAAGCGGTGATAGGCTTTTAGCTCTTGTTTGTTGTAGCGCTGGGGCACTATGCATCACATTCCGAAACTTTCCGCTCCTGACGACTCGATGCGGATGGGAGAAACCACGCTAGCGGAAGGGCTCGGTTTACCGCTCTCCTTCGGTCACGCTTACTTGACGCTACTGGTATGCCTCTGCGGTAGTGCCCACTTCACACTTAACTTCAAAGAGCATGCGGTTAGGCGCGGTGGTGTGATGCTGCTGGCTGAGGACACTATTGCCTTGCTCAAACGTCGCTCGCGCCGCTTCAAGGTGTTTTTCTGCCTTATGCCGAAAAGTTTTGCCGCAGAGGTTGCCTACCCGCTACCCAATACCTTGTTCGTATTTCTGCATGACCATCCTCATTGCATTCCATCCAAGGACGACATGCCGCTGATAGAGAGCTGGGTGACGCAGATGCGGAACATTGCGCAGACCTGTCCCACCTACCAACGCATCATGTTGCGCAATCAGCTGCAGAACCTCTTTCTGAAAATAGCCGAGCAACTTCCAGCCAACCAGATAGAAAACAGGGGATTCAGCCGGAAGGAAATGCTCAGTTGGCGCTTCTGGGAATTGATAGGCAAACATTGTGTGCGCCACAGAGATGTGAAGTTCTACGCCGACGCACTGAATATCACGCCGTTCTACCTGTCGCAGTTGACAAAAGCGTTTTTCAATGACACTCCCAAGGGCCTGATCGATCGGCAGGTAACCTTGGAGATCAAGGCTCTTCTTTCATACAGTGACTTGGCTATTGGCCGTGTGGCCGACGAACTGAACTTCGTCGACGCGTCTTACTTGTGTCGCTACTTCAAGCGCCAAACGGGAATTTCGCTCTCCCGTTATCGTAAGCACAAGAGAGAGGAGGGGGAGCAGGACTGACCTGCAATCGGAATAGAGAAGGGAAGGCGCACTATGGAAAAGGTTTCCCTCCTGGATATAACACTGATTCCAGCGCGCGATCGGTTGTCCATAGGACGAGCTGACCCTCAAACAGCTCTCGGAACGCTCCGGCGTAGCGCTGTCGACCCTGTCGAAAATGGAGCTGGCCCAGGTCTCGGTTAGCTACGAAAAACTCGCCGCCGCGGCCCGCGCCCTGGGCGTCGACATTGCCCAACTGTTTAGCCCGGCGCCGAACCTGATCCAGACCCGCAGCGCCCAGGTGCAACCGACCGTGGTCAGCACCACCATCGCCGACGCCCCCGGCTACAGCACCGGCCACTACGACTACCACCAGGTGGCCGGCGATTTTCCCGGGCGCAGCATGACCCCCATGTACGCGCGGATCTTTGCTCGCGAGCTGCAGCAGTTCGAGGATTACATCCGTCACCCCGGGCAGGAATTTGCCCTGGTGCTGTCGGGGCGTGTGCGGATTCAGTTCGAGACCGGGGAAGCGGTGAGCATTGGCCCGCAGGAAACGGCCTACTTCAACAGCAGCATTGGCCATGTCTACCTAGCGGAAGGGCAGAAGGGTGCGGAGGTGATGGTGGTTATGTCGGAGCGCTGAAGCCCCCACTCATCAAGCGACAGCACGACAGACTGTGCTGCCGCGTCGTGTTGTCGCGGGAAGTTCTACTTCAGCGTTGGCCTGTGGCGACTACCGTCGAGCAAGGCATCCACCACGGCCCGGGCCATCTCCACCGAGTGCACCAGGGACCAGATCAGACCGCGCTCGATGCCACTGCCGCGTTCGGTGATTTCATCGGAAACCTCTTCGGCGCTTTTCAGCAGCAGGGAGACGTGGAGCAGGGCTTCTTCGGCGCTGATGCCGCCGCGTACCGAGAACAGAGAATCGCGACTCACCGGGGTACTGATGGTTTGCTTCAGTGACTGGATCAGAGAGGCATCGGCAGGCTGAAGTGACAGCTTCTGCCGGATCTGCTGATTGGCCAGATCGTGCTCGGGGTTTCTGCCGCGCTGGGCAGCTGTGAGGGGCGGATCGGGGACGAGCTTTTTCATGGCGTAACTCCTAATCGATGGTAGGAGCCTTCACCGTCGCTGCTAAACGATGGGGTGGCGGCCGTTCGCAGGTTAGCAGTACCGGTCGATTAGGAACCCGGCGCACCCGAAGATGCCCTGCGCACGGCCGCCATAAAACGGAGCCCAAAAACGCCACGTAGATGGCGGCGCTGTGCGCCTAATCGATTGCGGGCTGCTAAACCCGGTCACTGAATGTGCAGTGACGGATCGAGGCTAGCCAGCGGGTACACCAGGCGCAAGCGGCTAGGAGTTTCTAGGAAAGTTCGCACAATAGAAAGAGACTTAACGCTGCTTTGGGGCAACCAATGCTCGGTCCGTGAAAGCGGGGAGGGGCGGTTGGCGATGGTGGCGGAACGTTAAGGCCAGAAACAACAAAGCCCGCACAAGGCGGGCTTTGTTGGTGCTTCGTTTGGTGGAGCCGGGGGGATTTGAACCCCCGTCCGCCAGTACTCCGCTGTCGGTACTACATGCTTAGCCGTGTCTATTGAGTTAACCCTCAGCGACCCGACGGGCAGGGTGCTTTGGGCGAGTTGTGTAAGTTTTAGCCGCTTCGTCCACAACGTACTGCACGGCGATTCTGTTCTATATGACAATCATTTTGGGTTTACAGACATCCCCTGATGATTGCTGGACCCGAAGGTACCAGGGGGGAAGGGCTAAGGCTGCTTACGCAGCGAGAGCGTAATCCCCGTAGGTTTCGTCATTGGCAACTATAGGAAGTTGCAACAGTGGATTTACGAGTTCTGTTACCAACTCGGCATGCACCTAAAGTTTCGCAACCGGCGTCGAATCCTAAACGGCCCCGAACCTGTTGTGCATTACCAACAGGTGGACGGATTCTACGCTAACCGAGGCCAGAAGGCCAACCCGAAGGTTGGCCCAATGCATCGGCCTACTGATCGCCCTTGGTGTTGTTCTGCAATTGCTGGATGGCCTGGGTGGTCAGGGAGATGCAGTTCTTGGTGCCTTCCTCGGTGCCTTTGGCGTGTTCGGCGGTGGCTTGCTGGACCTTGGCGTCGATGTCGCTGCTCAGGTCCGAGCTCATGGCTTCGGTGCTGACCTTGGCATCCTTGATTTTTTGCAGGTTGATCTGGCACAGGTCCTCTTGCCCGGCGGCAAACACCGGGGAGGCCAGCATCGCGGCGGTAATGAACAGTCCAGCCAGTGCGGAACGCTTCATGGTTATCTCCTTGATCGCAGGGGCTCGGTGTTGCCGGTCAACAGGGCCGGCTGCCGAGTGGGCTAAGCCCTTTTTTGCGGGCCTAGAAAATGGACTGTAGCCGCGCTCTGGGGTTCTGTTTTTTTTTCGAAGAAATGAAAAAGCCAGGGGCGTCTTCCGCCAGGCACAAAAAAGGGGCGAAAACGCCCCTTGGTTGCGCGATTCGATGGCTCAGACCGCCTTGGCCCGGGTGACCCGATCCACCAGGTAGACCAGCCCGTGATAGTCGATCCCGCCATGCTGGCTGAGGCCGATTTCACAGGTGCGGCTGGTGGAGATGCCTTCGCTGCAATACTGCACCGCGTCCTTGAGGCTGCGTAGGGAGTGGGCATTGAGTTCCGGGGTGGTGAAACCCTTGTCGCCGGCGAAACCACAGCAGTGGATGCCTTCGGGGATCACCACGTTGTTGCTGCAACGCCGGGCCAGTTCGATCAGCGCCTGGCTCTCGCCCAGGTGCTGGGTGCTGCAGGTGACGTGCACCGCGATCGGCGCTTCCTGGGGGGTGAACTCCAGGCGCTCCAGCAGGTGGGTGCGGATGAAACGCACCGGGTCGTAGAGGTCCAGGCGCACGTCCCCCAGGTCTTGCACCAGGCGCAGGGTGCAGGGGCTGGTGTCGCAGTAGATCGGGTCGAGGCCGCCACGGCTGGCGTGGAGCAGGGCTCCGATCAGTTCCTGGCGCTTGTCCTCGGCCTGGGTGGCGTAGCCCTTGGAGGCGAACGGCTGGCCGCAGCACAGGTTGTCCAGGTTGTCCGGCAGCACCACTTGGTAGCCGGCCTTTTCCAGCAGGCCGCGGGTTTTCTCGTAGAGCGAGCTCTGTTCCTTGTCCCCCGCCGCCGGCCCCATGACCCGCGACACACAGGCCGCCAGGTACACCACCCGTGGACGCGAATCGCTCACCGTCGGGCTGAAGCGAATGGCCTTCTCCGGCTGCGGCATGGCGTTGCTCCACTGCGGCACCCGGCCTTTGGACAGACGCGTCAGGCTGGCCGACAGCTTGCTCAGGCGCGGTGCGCCCAGGAGCATGCGCGCGCCGTTGGCCACGTGCAGGGTGAAGCGGGCGCCCTGCAAGGTGCTGGCGAAGTGTGAGCCGAGCCAGTCGGCGGTGCCGCTGTGGGTGGCGTGCTCGCCGCGCAGTTTTTTCACCAACTCGCCGGTGTTGATGCCCACCGGGCAGCGCTGGGCGCACAGCCCGGTGGCGGCGCAGGTGTCGATGCCCTGGTACTGATAGGCCGCTTCCAGTTCCGTGGTGTCGATGCCGGCCCGTTTGCGTGCCTGGATGTCGCGCCAGATGACGATGCGCTGGCGCGGGCTCAGGGTCAGCCCCTTGGACGGGCACACCGGCTCGCAGAAGCCGCACTCGATGCACTTATCCACAATCTCGTCGGCCGCCGGCAGTGGCTTGAGGTGCTTGAGGTGGATCTGCGGATCTTCGCTGAGCACCACGTCCGGGTTGAGGATGCCGTTGGGGTCCAGCAGGCGCTTGAGCTGCCACATCAGCTGGTAGGCATCGCTGCCCCATTCTAGCTCGACGAAAGGTGCCATGTTGCGCCCGGTGCCGTGCTCGGCCTTCAGCGAACCGCCGAATTCCACCGCCACCAGTTGCGCCACGTCGTCCATGAACGCCTGGTAGCGGTTCACTTCCTCGCTGCTGTTGAAGCCCTGGGTGAAGACGAAGTGCAGGTTGCCCTCCAGGGCGTGGCCGAACAGGATCGCTTCGTCGTAGTGGTGCTTGTCGAACAGCTCGATCAGGCGGTTGACGCCGATGGCCAGCTGTTCCACGGGGAAGGTCACGTCTTCGATGATCACTGTGGTGCCGGTCTTGCGCACCGCGCCTACCGCCGGGAAGGTGTCCTTGCGGATCGCCCAGAGCTTGGCGTTTTCCTGCGGGTCTTCAGTGAAGTCCACCTGCTTTTCCACCGGGAAGGCGGCCAGGGAATTCATGATCTGCGCCAGTTGCTCATGCAGCAGTGATGAGGACGCGGCGCGGGACTCGATCAGCAGCGCGCAGGCGTTGGCCGAGAGTTGCTGGACGAAGGCCGGCATGCCGGGCTTGTCCTGCACCGAACGCAGGCTGCGGCGGTCCAGCAGTTCCACCGCCGACACCGGCTGGCTCTTGAGCACGGTCACCGCGTTGCAGCAGGTTTCCACATCGGGAAAGACGATCAGCGCCGACGCCTTGTTCGGGTGGTCGATCACCGTGTCGTAGGTCACCGCGCTGATAAAGCCCAGGGTGCCCTCGGAGCCCACCAGCAGGTGGCTGAGGATGTCCAGCGGCTCGTCGAAATCCACCAGGGCATTGAGGGACAGGCCGGTGGTGTTTTTCAGCCGGTATTTGTGGCGGATTTTCGCGGCCAGTTCACTGTTGGCACGGGTGCTGCGGCCCAGTTCGGCCAGGCGCTCCAGCAACGGACCATGGCTGGCGCGGAAGGCGGCGATGCTGACCTCATCCTCGGTATCCAGACGCGTGCCATCGGCCAGTACCAGGCGAATGCCGGCCAGGGTGTGATAGGTGTTCTGCGCGGTGCCGCAGCACATGCCGCTGGCGTTGTTGGCGACGATGCCACCGATCTTGCAGGCGTTGATCGAGGCCGGATCGGGGCCGATCTTGCGCCCGAAAGGTGCCAGCCAGGCATTGGCCTGGGCGCCAATCACACCAGGCTGCAGACGAATCTGCGTACCCTGGTGGCGAATCTCCTTGCCGTTCCAGTTATCCCCCAGAACGATCAGCACCGAGTCGCTGATGGCTTGCCCGGAAAGGCTGGTGCCCGCCGCGCGGAAGGTCACCGGCACCCGGTCGCGCTGGGCCAGCTGGAGCAGGGTCACCACTTCATCTTCGGATTCGACGCGGATCACCAGCTTGGGGATCAGTCGGTAGAAGCTGGCGTCGGTGCCGAAGGCCAGGGTCGAGAGCGGGTCGTCGAAGCGCCGCTCCGGGGGGATCAGTTGCTGGGCGTCACGCAGAAAAGCGGTCGGTAGGCTCATTGGTCCTCCAGGATCAGCACCACCAGGTCTTTCGGGCCGTGGGCGCCGTAAGCCAGGACTTGCTCGATATCAGCGGTCTTCGACGGGCCGGATACCAGCAGCGCGTTGGTCGGCATGCCGGCGGCCCAGTTCATCTGTTGCTGCACCTGATAGAAGTTGTCGCGGATCTCGCTGGCCTTGAGCAGGGCGAAATGCACCGGCGGCACCAGGCTCATCAGCCGCGGCTCTTCCCGGGTCGGCCAGAGGATCAGGCTGCCGGTGGCGGCGATGGCGCCCAGGGTGGTAGTGAGGCTGGCCGGGGTGTCGTTGAACAGCTCGGCTTTCCATTCTTCCACCGGGCGGTCGTAGGCCTTGAGCGCCGGCAGTTGCGGCTGCTCGGCCCAGTACTGGGTGACCCGCTGGCCGTGGGGCGTGCTCGGGGCGATCAGCAGGCTGGGCAACTGGCGTTCCTGTAGCAGGCGGGCCAGCAGCTCCGGCCAGTCGGCGGCGGTGCTCAGGTGAATCTCGGTGTGCACCGCTTCCATCTGTTTGCGCAGTTGCGGGATGCGTTGTTCCGCGCTGTAGGTGTAAGGCTCGGTGACCAGCGCCTCGTCGAAGTTATCCACAATCGGCGTGGTGCCGCTCAGGCTGTTGCGCAGCTTGGCGAGGATGTTGTGTTTCGCGCTCATCAGCGGTCTCCCTGCGTGTCCAGGTGCTCACGGGCCAGATCATGCAGCGACCGGGCGGCGGGTTTGGGCGCACTGTGGTTCTGCGTCCAGGGGCCGACCTTGCTCGGGGTGAGGGCGCGCAGCCGGGTGGCGGCCAGGGTGAACAGGCGATACAGGCGCGGTGAGCTGTTGAGACGGGCCCAGGCGTTCCAGATGAAACGTTCCTTGCGCGAGTACTTGCTGCCCTGGCCGCGCATTACTTGATGGGGGCTGTCGGGGGGCTTGACGTTTTCTTCCCGCAGTCGGCGCAGCAGCGCCGGGATCGGGATCTTCACCGGGCAGACTTCGCCACAGGCGCCGCACAGTGACGAGGCGCTGGGGTGATCCGGCACCTTGGCCAGACCGACCATGTGCGGGGTGATGATCTTGCCGATCGGCCCCGGGTAGACCTCGCCATAAGTGTGGCCGCCGACCCGGGTGTAGACCGGGCAGTGGTTCATGCAGGCGCCGCAGCGGATGCAGTTCAGGGTCTGGCGCAGTTCGCTGTCGGCAAACGCCTGGCTGCGGCCGTTGTCCAGCAGCACCAAGTGCACTTCCTGGGGGCCGTCGAGCTCATGCTCTTTGCGCGGGCCGGAGATCATGTTGACGTAGGTGGTGATGGGCTGGCCCAGGGCCGAGCGGGTCAGCAGTGAAAGCAGCGGCACCACGTCCCGCAGGTTCTCGACGACTTTCTCGATCCCGGTGACGGCGATGTGCACTGGCGGCACGGTGGTGGACATGCGCCCGTTGCCTTCGTTTTCCACCAGCAGCAGGGTGCCGGTCTCGGCCACGGCGAAGTTGACGCCGGAGACGCCGATATCGGCTTCGAAGAATTTCTGCCGCAAGACCTTGCGACCGATCTGAATGAGTTGGTCAACGTCCTTGGTGTACTCCACGCCGAGTTTGTCGTGGAACAAGGACGCGACCTGACCGGCATTCTTGTGGATCGCCGGCATAATGATGTGTGAAGGCTTCTCGTGGTCGAGCTGGACGATGAACTCGCCCATGTCCGACTCAAGGCATTCAATGCCTTGTTCAGCGAGGACATGGTTCATTTCCATCTCTTCGCTGACCATCGATTTGCCCTTGATCACTTGCCGCGCCTCGTGAGCGCGGATGATCGAGAGGACGATGCCATTGGCCTCGTCCACCGTTTCCGCCCAGTGCACTGTCACACCGTTGCGGGTCAGGTTCTGTTCCAGGCGCTCGAGCAGGTCGGGCAGCTTGGATAACGCCCGGGCGCGAATCGCGTTGCCCAGGGCGCGTAGGTGTTCTCTTTCGTGGGCATCGCTGAACGAGGCCGCACGCTTGGCCATGAGTGAGTCCATGGCGCTGCGAAAGTTGTTTCGCAGTTGTTTGTCCCCCAGGGCTTCGTGGGCCCGGGTTCGGAAATCGTCCGCCACGTTGGTGGTCGGAATCAGCTCTGGGGTGCTCATTGTGCACCTCCAGTACGTTGCCAGAGGAAACTCGCCAGGTGTTGGCCGCGCAATGCCTCTTGTTGTTTCTCCAGCGCGCCGTTGATGTTCATCAAGCAGCCGCAGTCGGCACTCAGTACCTGATGCGCGCCGGATTCCTTCAGCGCCCGGGTCTTGTCCGCGACCATGGCGCCGGAGATGTCCGGCATTCGGACGCTGAAAGTCCCGCCAAAGCCACAGCATTCGCTTTCGTGGCTGTGTTCTACCCGTTCCACGTTGCTCAGCTGTGACAACAACTCACGGCCGTGCAGGTGGGTGTTCATTTCCCGGCGTGCCGAGCAGGAGGTGTGCAAGGCCACCTTGACCGGAGCGCCACTGTCCTTGAGCTGCACCTTGCACACGTGCAGGAGGAACTCGGCCAGTTCATAGGTGCGGGCGGCCAGGGCCTGCACTTGTTGCAACGTCTCGGGCTCGTCCTTGAACAAGTCCGCGTAATGCTCGCGCAGCATGCCTGCGCAGGAACCCGACGGCACCACCACCGGATAGTCGCCGGCAAACAGCGCCAGTTGCGAGCGGGCCACGGTGCGCGCCTGCTCGGTGTAACCCGAGGTGTAGGCCGGTTGTCCGCAGCAGCTTTGCCCTTGCGGGTACTCCACGCGAATGCCTTCGCGCTCCAGCAGGTGAATCGCGTCCATCCCGGCTTCGGGATAGAACAGGTCGACCACACAAGTGCCGAACAGGTAGACCCGCGACGGCTTCGCGCTGGGGTACTGCCGGGGTTCGGCCAGCGGCGGTGCGACACGGGTCGCATTGGGCACGGCGTTGTAGAAAAGCTCGCTCATCAGGCGTGTCTCCGGGTGGTCCCGGTTATTCGTCCGTCGAGGCGGCTGAAAGATAAACCAGCAAGCTTTCAGCAGCCTTGCAGACCGGGTGGTGAATGACTGACGCCGCGGGTGAGGGCGGCGTCGGTTCCATCGGTGTCGCAGGTGTTGCTTAGTGCACCAGCATGCCGGTGAACCAGTAGGCCTGGGCCAGGGTGATCAGACCGACAATAGTGGCAAAGAACAGACTGTGCTTGAGGGTGAAGCGGAACAGGTCCGATTCCTTGCCCACCAGGCCGGTGGCGGCGCAGGCCACGGCGATCGATTGCGGCGAGATCATTTTGCCGGTCACGCCGCCGCTGGTGTTGGCCGCGACCAGCAGGGTGTCATTGACCCCGATCTGGTGCGCGGTGGTGGCTTGCAGCGAGCTGAACAGAGCGTTGGACGAGGTATCGGAACCGGTGAGGAACACCCCGAGCCAGCCCAGGAACGGCGAGAAGAACGGGAATGCTGCCCCCGTCGCCGCCAGGACCAGGGCCATGGTCGAAGACATGCCCGAGTAGTTGGTGACGAAGGCGAACGCCAGCACCATGCCGATGGATAGGATCGGCCAGCGCAGCTCGTAGAAGGTCTCTTTCAAAGTGGTCAGACCAGTTTTGAAGTTAATCTTCAGCACCAGCATGGAGATCAGCGCGGAGAAGAAAATCGCCGTGCCAGTGGCGGAGATCGGGTCGAGCTTGAACACCGCCGGGATGGCCGTTGGCGTGGTCACGATCGGCGCCATCTTGATCACCAGCTGATCCAGATGCGGGATGGCGAAGTTGAACACCCAGCCGTACATCGAGCCGCCGGCGGCGAACATCGCCTTGAAGGGCTTGAGGGTCCAGATGGTCACCAGCACGGTGAGGATCAGGAACGGCGACCAGGCCTTGAAGATCTGGCCCAGGCTGTAGGGTGAGGCCTGGGTTTGGCGTGGCTGGCCGAAGCCACCGGCACTGGCGGTGATGGCCGCGCTGGAGGTGGCACCGGCAATCTGCGCGCCGGCGGTGCGCTTGGGCTGCCAGATTTTCAGGAACAGGGTCAGGGAGATCAGGCTGGCCAGGGCCGAGGTGATATCCGGCAGTTCCGGGCCGATGAAGTTCGAGGTGAAGTACTGGGTGACGGCGAAGCTCAGGCCTGCCACCAGAGCGGCCGGCCAGGTCTCTTTGACGCCACGCATGCCGTCCATCATGAACACCAGCCAGAACGGCACGAACAGCGACAGCAGCGGCAGTTGGCGGCCGGTCATGGCGCCGATCTTGAAGGCGTCGATGCCCGTCACCTGGCCGGCGACGATGATCGGAATCCCCAGGGCGCCGAAGGCCACGGGCGCGGTGTTGGCGATCAGGCACAGGCCGGCGGCGTACAGCGGGTTGAAGCCCAGGCCCACCAGCAGGGCGGCGGTGATCGCCACCGGCGCGCCAAAGCCGGCAGCCCCTTCAAGGAAGGCGCCGAAGCAGAAACCGATCAGCAGCACCTGCAGGCGCTGGTCGTCGGTGATCGACAGCACCGAGCTGCGGATGATTTCGAACTGGCCGCTCTTCACGGTCAGCTTGTAGAGGAAAACGGCGGCGACAATGATCCAGGCGATGGGCCACAGACCGTAGGCAAATCCATAGCCAGCGGCAGCGAGGGCCATGTCGGCGGGCATCTGGAAGGCGAAGATCGCCACCAGGATCGACAAGGCCAGGGTGATACTCCCGGCGACGTGTCCTTTGAGACGGAACACGGCCAGAGCCAGGAAGAAAAACACGATCGGGATAACGGCGGCGAGGGCGGACAGGCCGAGGCTGCCAAGCGGGCTATAGAGCTGTTGCCAGGTTTGCATAATGGGGTGGCCCCTAATTGTTGTTGGTCAGGCACTGCTAGCGTCTTGGTTAATTGGTAAGACCAATTTACAATCGCTGTTGGCTAGGGTAAAAGCCTTGTGCTCGGTGTGTCAATTTGCCGCCCTAAAACTTTTGTCGAATGCGCTATGGCGCGGGCATCTGATCGGTGCAAATGGCCGTGTTCTGACAGGTGTTGGCGCGCCATGAATAGGCCAGAATAGAGCCCCCCGGCGAAGGGTCGGGAGGGTGGAGAGTGAGTTATGGGGTTTGATCAGATACGCCAGCGCCGTTTGTCCGACGATATCGTCGAGCGTCTGGAAGGGATGATTCTTGAAGGCACCTTGACGGCCGGCGAGCGGCTGCCGGCCGAGCGCGCCCTGGCCGAGCAGTTTGGTGTCTCCCGGCCCTCACTGCGCGAGGCGATCCAGAAGCTCACGGCCAAGGGGCTGCTGATCAGCCGCCAGGGTGGCGGCAACTACGTGGTGGAATCCCTGGGCTCGACCTTCAGCGATCCTTTGCTGCACCTGTTGGAAAACAACACGGATGCCCAGCGCGATCTGCTGGAGTTCCGTCATACCCTGGAGGCGTCTTGCGCTTATTACGCGGCGTTGCGCGCGACGGCGGTGGATCGTGAGCGACTGACTCAAGCCTTCGAGGAGCTGCAGGATTGTTATTCCCGCTCCGACGATGTCAGTCGTATCGAAGAAGGCGCGGCGGATGCCAAATTCCACCTGGCAATTGCCGAGGCCAGCCACAACGCCGTGCTGCTGCACACCATCCGCGGGCTGTTCGACCTGCTCAAACGCAACGTGGTGACCAACATCGGTGGCATGTACAAGCAGCGCACGGAAACCCGCGACATGCTGATCAGCCAGCACCGCGACCTGTACCAGGCAATTATCGAAGGGCGGGCCGAAGAGGCGCGGGAAATCTCCAGCCGGCACATTCTCTATGTGCAGGAAGTGCTCGAAGAAGTGCGTCAGGAAGTGCAGCGAGTGGCCCGGGCCGAACGGCGCAAGGGCATGTAATGCAAATCGCCGGCAAGCCGGCTCCTACCTGGGTGTTGTAGGAGCCGGCTTGCCGGCGAAAGCGACCTCAAGGCAGGAAGATCAGTCTTCCTTGCCCTTGGTCCGCACCGCACGCTGCAGTTCGCGATCGGAATCGCGCTCGCGTTCGGTATGACGCTTGTCGTATTCCTTCTTGCCCTTGCCCAGTGCGATCTCACACTTGACCAGGTGCTTGCTCCAGTAGAGCGAAAGGCATACGCAGGCATAACCCTTCTGTTGCACGGCGGCAAACAGCTTTTCCAGCTCGCGCTGGTTGAGCAGCAGCTTGCGCGAGCGCGTAGGGTCGGCAATGACGTGGGTGCTGGCGGTGGTCAATGGCGTGAAGTGGCTGCCGAGCAACCAGGCTTCACCATCCTTGAGCAGCACATAACTGTCCACCAGCTGTGCCTTGCCTGCACGCAGACTCTTTACTTCCCAGCCGGCCAGGACCATGCCAGCCTCGAACCGATGTTCGATGAAGTAATCGTGACGCGCCTTTTTATTTTGCGCGATGGTCCCTGTTGGGTGTTTCTTCTGTTTAGCCATAGGGGCGGCATTATAGGGAGTTGCGCGCGCGTCGGCTACGGTGACGCAGCGTGCTTGAGCAGGTTGATTGAATCCCGGACAATGCGGCCTCTTTTTTTTCGGTTGGGCGCGTTAACGATGTCGACAGACAGGGTCTCTGTCCACGGCGGCTGGGCAAGCCGCTGGGTCTTTATACTCGCTGCAACTGGTTCGGCCGTGGGCCTGGGGAGTATCTGGAAATTCCCCTACATGGTCGGCGTCTATGGTGGTGGTGCCTTTGTCCTGGTGTTTCTGGCGTGTATTGCGCTGATCGGGTTGCCGGTGATGCTGGCGGAAACCCTGATTGGCCGTCGTGCGCGACAAAGTCCGGCGAATGCCCTGAAGGTGCTGGCCCTGGAGGCCGGGCACTCGGCCAAGTGGTCCTGGGGCGCCTTTGCCGGAATGATCACGGCGCTGCTGATTCTCTCCTTCTATAGCGTGGTGGGTGGTTGGTCCCTGGACTACATCATCGATATGGGGCGTGGCGACTTCCAAGGGGTTGCAGCGGACCAGGTCGGGGCATATTTCGCTGCAGTGACTGCCGATCCCTGGCGCCTGACCTTGTGGCACACGCTGTTCATGCTGCTGTCGGCGCTGGTGATTGCCAAGGGTGTGGTGGCCGGGCTTGAGCGCAGCCTGCGGGTCATGATGCCGCTGCTGTTCGTGATGCTGTTGGTGCTGCTGGGCTACAGCATGACCACCGGGCATTTCATGCAGGGCCTGCATTTCATGTTCGACTTCAGCCTGGACCGGCTATTGGATGGGTTGCTGCCGGCCATGGGGCATGCGTTCTTTTCCCTCAGCGTGGGGGTCGGCTCGATCATGATCTATGGCGCCTACATGCCCAAGCATTCGTCCCTGTCTGGCACTGTGGTCGGGGTGGCGCTGCTGGATACCTTCGTTTCCCTGGTGGCTGGGATGGCCCTGTTCCCCATTGTATTTGCCGCCGGGCTGAACCCCAGCGAAGGGCCGGGGCTGATGTTCATCAGCCTGCCGTTTGCCTTCGGGAATGTGGCGTTCGGCCAGCTTATGGGCGTAGTGTTCTTTATCCTGGTGGCGATCGCTGCCTGGAGTTCGGCCATTTCCTTGTTGGAGCCGATGGTGGCTTATCTCGTCGAGAGGACTAAAATCCGCCGCGGCTGGGTGACATTCTGGCTGGCGTTCAGTTGCTGGTTCGTGGGATTGGGAACGGTGTTCTCTTTCAACATCTGGCAACAGGCCAAATTTTTCGTGAACGAAGGCGGCGTTTTTCATCTCTACCAATGGGGCGCGGCCGGCGGTCTGGACTTCTTTGGTGTGATCGACTTTTTCACCTCGCGGATCATGTTGCCTCTTGGCGGTTTGTGCTTCGTGGTATTTGCAGGTTGGGTGATGGGCCGTGAGGCAGTTCGTGATGAGCTGTCGTTACGTAGCCCGCTGTTGTTCGCTCTGGCCTTGTTTTTGATGCGCTATGTGGCGCCCGTCGGCATTCTTGTGGTGTTTGCCGCCCAGTTGTGGAAATGAAGCTCACATGACGACCCATATTCAACGTTCGGCCCTTCTGCCCTATCCGGCGCAGTTCCTTTACGACCTGGTCAATGACGTGGCCCGGTACCCGGAGTTTCTGCCCTGGTGTTCGTCGGCCGAGGTGCTGGAAAGCAGCGAAGAGCGGATGCGCGCGAGCCTGGCGGTGGCCAAGGGCGGCATGAGCCAGCGCTTCGTGACCTGCAACAATCTGGTGCCGGGGCAGTCGATCGAGATGAATCTGGAGGAGGGGCCATTCAATCAGTTGCATGGCGTGTGGGTGTTCAAGCCGCTGGGCGAGAAGGCCTGCAAGATCAGCCTTGATCTGTCTTTCGATTATGCGGGGCCTTTGGTTCGAGCGACCTTGGGGCCGCTGTTCAACCAGGCGGCGAATACCCTGGTGGACGCTTTCTGCCAGCGGGCCAAGCAGTTGCATGGCTGAGCCGATGATTTCGATTGAGGTGGCCTACGCGGCTGTCGATCGCCAGGCGTTGATCAGTGTGCAGGTGCCCCAGGGGGCGACGCTGCGTGCAGCCTTGCAGGCCTCAGCCATCGGGCAACAGTTTCCCGAACTGGATCTGGCGGCTTGTCCAGTGGGGATCTTCGGCAAGCAGGTCAGTGACCCTGAACAGCATGTGATTCAGGCGGGGGATCGGATCGAGGTCTATCGCCCATTGCTGGCCGATCCGAAAGAGGTTCGGCGTCTGCGGGCGGCGAAAGCGGCCGAGGCACGCAAGCGCGAATCGTGATTGATGGTGACAGGCAATAAAAAGCCCGGGCATGCCCGGGCTTTTTTATTTCGGCACAAATTATTCCGGCGAAGTATCCAGTGGTTCAGGCGTAGGAACTGGCACGGTTTTCACGCCATCCACGTCCTTCTGGATCTGGTCGAGCAGCGAGCCAGGCTTGGCTGGTTTCTCGGCTTTTGGTTTCTCGACGTTCTCGGCAGGCGCTGTCACGGTGTTGGCGCTGTCCTTGCCCAGCAGGGCTTCGTCGCGGCTTACACCTGGCATGAAGTCACCGGCCAAGCTGACCAACTGGTCGTTGCCGTTGAAGATCAGGCTCACGCGTTCCTGTTGGCGTTCACCACCACCAGGCTGCAGGCTGTAGAGATAATCCCAGCGATCGGCATGGAACGTGTCGGTCAACAGAGGGTTGCCCATGATAAACCGTACTTGCCGTCGGGTCATTCCGGGGCGCAACTGGTCTATCATGTCCTGCGTGACGACATTGCCCTGCTGGATGTCGATTTTGTAAACCCCGGGGAATGAACAACCGGCGAGTGCGAGCAGTCCCACGAAGGTGAAACTGGTTAGCAAGAGCTTGGTGTTTTGCATCGGTGGGCGACTTCCACTATCTTGGCTGGGACAACGTAAACCCCGATCATACCCGCATTAAGAGAAGCTGCGAAGCAGCATCGGCGAGAAAGCTGACCATGGTTGAAAATAGCGAACTACGTAAAGCCGGCCTCAAAGTGACTCTGCCACGAGTCAAAATTCTACAAATGCTCGATTCCACCGAGCAGCGGCACATGAGCGCTGAGGATGTCTACAAGGCGCTGATGGAAGCTGGTGAGGATGTGGGTCTGGCCACGGTTTACCGTGTACTGACTCAATTCGAAGCAGCCGGACTGGTGGTACGCCATAATTTTGATGGCGGTCACGCTGTATTCGAGCTGGCGGATGGCGGTCACCACGACCATATGGTCAACGTGGAGTCTGGTGAAGTGATCGAATTCTTCGACGAAGAAATCGAAAAGCTTCAGAAGGCGATTGTCGAAAAGCACGGTTTCGAGTTGGTGGATCACAATCTTGTGCTGTACGTGCGCAAGAAGAAGTAAGCCCCTCACGCGGCGTTTATCGTCGTGAAACGATCGAAGGCGACCCTAGGGTCGCCTTCGTGTTTTGTGCCTATATAAAAGAAGCGCTGAAGGTTCAGGCCTTGGCGGTCACCACCATTTTCTTGGCGTGGGCCAGAGACTCCTTGGTCAGGTCGATGCCGCCGAGCATCCGCGCCACCTCCTCGACCCTCTCATTCTTGCCCAGCTTGGATACTGCGGTATGAGTGGCATCGCTGCCGCGCACCTTGTGCACGAACAGATGCTGATGCCCCTGGGCGGCGACTTGCGGCAGGTGTGTCACGGTCAATACCTGGCCGCGTTCGCCGAGGCGGCGCAGCAGCTGGCCGACGATCTCGGCTGTCGGGCCGCCAATCCCCACGTCGACTTCGTCGAATACCAATGTGGGAACCCGCGAGGTCTGCGCGGTGATGACCTGGATCGCCAGGCTGATACGTGACAGCTCACCGCCGGACGCGACTTTCGCCAGGGCCTTGAGGGGTTGCCCGGGGTTGGCACTGACCAGCAGTTCCACCTGCTCCAGGCCGTTGGGCAGCAGTTCATCGCTGCTGTTGGCGCGCAGCTCGATGGTGAAGCGCCCTCCGGGCATGCCCAGGCGCTGGATTTCCTGCTCCACTGCGCTGGCCAGGCTGGTCGCGGCCTGCTGGCGCAACTGGCTCAGTTCCTGGGCTTTCTCCTGATAATGACGAGCGAAGGATTGCAGCTCTTCGCCCAGCCGTTCGATGGATTCGTCATTGGCGTCCAGAGTCTCTATTTCATCCAGCAGGGTTTGCTGCATGGCGGCGAGTTCGAAGGGCTGGATGCGATGTTTGCGCGCCAGGGTATAGATGGCGTCGAGGCGTTCTTCGAGTTGTTGCAGGCGTGCTGGATCAGCGTCGAAGTGGTCAAGGAAGCGATTCAACTCGCCCACGGCTTCTTCGACCTGGATCTGCGCGCTGGCCAGCAGGTTGGTGGCCTCGCCCAGGGAGCCCGAGGAGTTGCCGATGCTCGACAGGCGGTTGAGGCTGACAGTCAGGGCGTTCAGGACATTGCCTGAATCACTTTCGCTGCATTGCTCCACCACCTGGCGGCAGATGCCCAGCAGGGTTTCGGCATTGGTCAGGTTCTTGTGCTCCTGCTCCAGCTGTTCGAGTTCATTTTCCCCGAGCCCGAGGTTTTCCAGTTCTTCGAGCTGGTAACTGAGCAGTTGATGGCGAGCGCGCTGCTCGTCGCCGGAGTTGGACAGGCGCTCCAGCTCCAGGCGGGTCTGGCGCCAGCGCTGCGCAGCCAGTTGCACCTGGCGCGCCAGGTCGGTTGCGCCGGCGTACTCGTCCAGCAGGCGCCTATGGGTATCGGTCTTGAGCAGCGACTGGTGTTCATGCTGGCTGTGGATATCGATCAGCAGTTCGCCCAGGGCTTTCAAGTCTCCGAGCGGGCAGGGCGTACCGTTGATATAGCCGCGGGAACGTCCTTCTGCCGTGATGACCCGACGCAGGATGCACGGGCCGTCAGTGTCCAGGTCACGCTCGGCCAGCCAGGCGTGGGCCTCGGGGATATCCGCCAGATCGAAGGTGGCGAGGATATCGGCCTTGTCGGCTCCGGGGCGTACCACGCCGCTGTCGGCACGATCACCCAGGGTCAGGCCGAGCGCGTCGAGCATGATCGACTTGCCGGCACCGGTCTCGCCGGTAATGACGCTCATCCCGCGATCGAGTTCCAGATCCAGGTGTTCGACGATGGCGTAATTGTGTACGGACAGGTGCACCAGCATTAAGGCCGCTCCCAAACTAGATGTCTGGTTATTTATACAGTGTTTTGTTTCGAGCTGACAATGCTTTCCCTTAGCTCGATTTGCTTGGTCGTTCTGGCTTTTTAGTGCGCTCGGTAATGTCCACATACAGGATTTATCGGGTCGGAACGACTTTTGCTGTGGCTGCGGACTTGAACCTTGAAAATGCGACCCCATATAGCTGGGCAGAAGAGTGAGCCCGGCTCACAGACGATATTGAAAGGAGAATTTCATGGCTGACGAACAGACGCTGGATACGCAAAATCTAGACGCCAATCAGGCTCCCGAGGCATCGGGTGATGACCTGGCGGCTCGTGTACAAGTGCTCGAAGAGCAACTGGCTGGCGCGCAGGATCAGGCTTTGCGTGTTGCTGCCGATCTGCAGAACGTCCGCCGCCGCGCTGAGCAGGACGTGGAGAAAGCTCACAAATTCGCGCTGGAGAAGTTTGCCGGCGACCTGCTGCCGGTGATCGACAGCCTGGAGCGTGGCCTGGAGCTGTCCAACCCGGACGACGAAAGCATCCGCCCGATGCGTGAAGGCATCGAGCTGACCTTGAAGATGTTCCACGACACCCTCAAGCGTTATCAGCTGGAAGCCATCGATCCACACGGCGAACCCTTCAACGCTGAACAGCATCAGGCCATGGCCATGCAGGAAAGCGCGGATGTCGAGCCGAACAGTGTTCTGAAAGTGTTCCAGAAGGGCTACCAGCTCAACGGTCGCCTGCTG
This sequence comes from Pseudomonas sp. BIGb0176, assembly GCF_024810175.1. NCBI lineage: Bacteria > Pseudomonadati > Pseudomonadota > Gammaproteobacteria > Pseudomonadales > Pseudomonadaceae > Pseudomonas > Pseudomonas sp. BIGb0176. The sequence continues at coordinate 1,418,754 of NZ_JANUEC010000002.1, read as the reverse complement.
CGCCCGGCCATGGTCGTGGTCAGCAAGGCCCCTGCACCGGTTTCGCCTTCGATTGACGAAAAGGCTTGAAAACGGCTGTAGAGCCCCCATTTATCAGTCAAGCGTTTAAGTGCTACCGCAGTTTGCCACCACAGCTGCGGCATCCAAATCCAAAGTTTCGGGAGAGTTAACATGGGCAAGATTATCGGTATTGACTTGGGGACCACCAACTCGTGCGTCTCCATTCTTGAAAACGGCAACGTAAAAGTTATCGAAAACGCTGAAGGCGCGCGTACCACGCCGTCGATCATCGCGTACGCCAACGATGGCGAAATCCTGGTAGGTCAGTCGGCCAAGCGTCAGGCTGTCACCAACCCGCACAACACCCTGTACGCAGTAAAGCGTCTGATCGGTCGTCGCTTCGACGAAGAAGTTGTGCAGAAAGACATCCAGATGGTCCCTTACAAGATCGTCAAGGCTGACAACAACGACGCCTGGGTTGAAGTGAACGGCCAGAAAATGGCTCCGCCACAAATCTCGGCTGAAATCCTCAAGAAAATGAAGAAGACCGCCGAAGACTACCTCGGCGAAGCCGTGACCGAAGCGGTCATCACTGTTCCGGCCTACTTCAACGACAGCCAGCGCCAGGCGACCAAAGACGCCGGCCGCATCGCAGGCCTGGACGTCAAACGTATCATCAACGAACCAACCGCAGCCGCTCTGGCCTATGGTATGGACAAGGCCAAGGGCGATCACACCGTGATCGTTTACGACCTGGGCGGTGGTACTTTCGACGTTTCGGTGATCGAAATCGCTGAAGTCGATGGCGAGCACCAGTTCGAAGTGCTGGCCACCAACGGTGACACCTTCCTCGGTGGTGAAGACTTCGACATCCGCTTGATCGACTACCTGGTTGATGAGTTCAAGAAAGAAAGCGGCATGAACCTCAAGGGTGACCCGCTGGCCATGCAGCGCCTGAAAGAAGCTGCCGAGAAAGCCAAGATCGAGCTGTCCTCGAGCCAGCAGACCGACGTCAACCTGCCGTACATCACTGCAGATGCCACCGGTCCTAAGCACCTGAATGTGAAGATCTCCCGCGCCAAGCTGGAATCGCTGGTTGAAGACCTGGTTCAGCGCACCATCGAGCCTTGCCGTATCGCGCTCAAAGACGCCGGTATCGACGTGGGTTCGATCAACGACGTGATCCTGGTCGGCGGCCAGACCCGTATGCCGCTGGTACAGAAGACCGTAACCGACTTCTTCGGTAAGGAAGCGCGCAAGGACGTCAACCCGGACGAAGCTGTTGCCATGGGTGCTGCCATCCAGGGTGCGGTACTGGCCGGCGACGTGAAAGACGTACTGCTGCTGGACGTCAGCCCGCTGACCCTGGGTATCGAAACCATGGGTGGCGTGATGACCGCGCTGATCGAGAAAAACACCACGATTCCTACCAAGAAATCCCAAGTGTTCTCGACTGCCGACGACAACCAGGGCGCAGTGACCATTCACGTACTGCAGGGCGAGCGCAAGCAAGCCGCGCAGAACAAGTCCCTGGGCAAGTTCGACCTGGCCGACATTCCACCAGCTCCACGTGGCGTGCCGCAGATCGAAGTGACCTTCGACATCGACGCCAACGGCATCCTGCACGTAGGTGCGAAGGACAAGGCTACCGGCAAGACTCAGTCGATCGTGATCAAGGCCAACTCGGGTCTGTCGGATGAAGAGATCCAGCAGATGATCCGTGACGCTGAAGCCAACTCGGAAGAGGATCGCAAGTTCGAAGAACTGGCCACCGCCCGTAACCAGGGTGATGCGCTGGTGCACTCGACTCGCAAGATGGTGGCTGACGCCGGTGACAAAGTGACCGCGGAAGAGAAAACCGCAATCGAAGCCGCCGTGGTTGCCCTGGAAGCTGCCGTCAAGGGCGACGACAAGGCTGCCATCGACGCCAAGGTCGAAGAGCTGTCGAAAGTCTCGGCCCCGGTTGCCCAGAAGATGTACGCCGAACAGGCCCAGCCTGCAGAAGGCGCGGCACCGCACGCCGAGTCTGCTGAAAAAGCCGACGATGTCGTCGACGCCGAGTTCGAAGAAGTAAAAGACCACAAGTAATGGCTTGTTGGTCGGCCGGTTGACTGCCTTCGGGCGGTGACTGGTAGGATGTCGCCGCGCGGGAGCTTGCTCCCGCGTTGGCGTGTCTGGAGTCAGCGAAATTTTGACGGCGTACAAGCTCCGTTTGTGCGCTGGCGGTCGGGTCGGAGAAGCTCCTGCTTTCCGGCTGTGATGACCGCAATGGTCGGCCCGCAACCGGGTTGGCTTTCCAAGACCAGGATCGTTGAATTGACGTGAGTTGGGTCCGGGCCTGTATTGGGGCTCAGCGAGTTTGGCAGAGCTCAGGAGGGTTTGCCGGACGTCCTTAAGAGTGCAAAGACTTATGGCAAAGCGTGACTATTACGAAGTGTTGGGTGTGGAGCGTGGCTCCAGCGATGCGGAGCTGAAAAAGGCTTACCGTCGTTTGGCGATGAAGCATCACCCGGACCGTAATCCCGGCGACAAAGCGTCGGAAGACATGTTCAAGGAGGCCAACGAGGCCTACGAAGTACTGTCCGATTCCAGCAAGCGTGCCGCGTATGACCAGTACGGCCACGCTGGTGTCGACCCGAGCATGGGTGGCGGGGGTGCCGGCTTCGGCGGGCAGAACTTCTCCGATATCTTCGGTGACGTGTTCAGTGATTTCTTCGGTGGCGGTCGCGGCGGTTCCCGTGGCGGTGCGCAACGCGGCAGCGACCTGCGTTACACCCTGGAGTTGAACCTGGAAGAGGCGGTGCGTGGCACCACGGTGAATATCCGTGTGCCGACACTGGTCAACTGCAAGCCATGCGATGGTTCGGGCGCCAAGAAGGGGTCTTCCCCTGTCACTTGTCCGACCTGTGGCGGTATTGGTCAGGTGCGCATGCAGCAGGGTTTCTTCTCGGTGCAGCAGACCTGCCCGCGCTGCCATGGCCAGGGCAAGATCATTTCCGATCCGTGCGATTCGTGCCACGGCGAAGGTCGGGTCGAAGAGTACAAGACGCTGTCGGTGAAAGTGCCGGCAGGTGTCGATACCGGCGACCGTATTCGCCTGTCCGGCGAAGGCGAGGCGGGGACCCAGGGTGGCCCGACTGGCGACCTGTATGTGGTGATCAATGTGCGTGAGCACGCGATCTTCCAGCGCGACGGCAAGCACCTGTTCTGTGAAGTGCCCATCAGCTTCGTAGATGCGGCGTTGGGTGGCGAGCTGGAGATTCCGACCCTGGACGGTCGGGTCAAGCTGAAGATCCCAGAGGGAACACAGACCGGCAAGCAGTTCCGGATTCGTGGCAAGGGCGTTGCTCCCGTGCGTGGCGGCGGTGCCGGCGACCTGATGTGCCGGGTTGCGGTGGAGACGCCAGTGAACCTGAGTCGTCGTCAGCGCGAGCTGCTGGAAGAGTTGCGTGGTTCGCTGGACGACGACAATTCTCACTCGCCGAAAACTACCGGCTGGTTCGAGGGCGTCAAGCGCTTCTTCGGCGACCTGTAAGGAGTAACGCATGCGACGTATAGCAGTGATGGGCGCCGCCGGGCGCATGGGCAAGACCCTGGTCGAGGCTGTGCAGCTGCGCTCGCCGCTCTCCGGGCTGACGGCAGCCATCGTTCGGCCTGGCAGTTCGCTGGTGGGCGCGGATGCAGGTGAGCTGGCATCCCTGGGGCGTCTTGGCGTGTCGATGTCCGATAGCCTGGAGAAGGTTGTCGATGAGTTTGATGTGCTGATCGATTTCACCTTGCCGGAAGTGATGCTCAAGAACCTGGCCTTCTGCCGTAAGGCGGGCAAGGCCATGGTGATTGGTACTACGGGTTTGGGTGCCAAGGAAAAGCAATTGCTGGCCGAGGCGGGCAAGGAGATTCCGATCGTCTTCGCTGCCAACTTCAGTGTTGGGGTCAACCTGTCGCTGAAGCTGCTGGATATGGCGGCTCGGGTGCTGGGTGATGATGCGGATATCGAGATCATCGAGGCGCATCACCGACACAAGATCGATGCGCCATCGGGCACCGCCCTGCGCATGGGTGAGGTGATCGCCAGCGCTCTGGGGCGCGATCTGCAGCAGGTCGCGGTGTATGGTCGTGAAGGCCATACCGGCGCCCGTGAGCGTGAAACCATCGGCTTCGCCACGGTTCGTGGTGGCGATGTGGTGGGGGATCACACCGTGCTGTTTGCCACTGAGGGCGAGCGCCTGGAGATTACCCACAAGGCCTCCAGTCGCATGACCTTCGCCAAGGGCGCGGTGCGTGCCGCGCTGTGGCTGGACGGGCGCGAGGCCGGCCTATACGACATGCAGGATGTGCTGGATCTGCGTTGAGATGCATCTGAAGTGGGGTTGAGGCTGTCCTTCAACCCCACTTCGTACCGCTAGGCGATGTTCTGTCGCATTCCTCTGCCTTTAGGGCTCATTAGCGGTGGACCGAAAAAGCCTTTTTCTGTAAGCTACAGCTTTAGTGTGTCCACTAAAAGCGCGCAGATAATTCGACGAAGAAGCGGGGTGACGTGTCTATACGTCATTCCGCTTTTTTGCAACCTGCGATCGCCCTTTCAGGCTCTATTTACGGGAGGTCTTCTTGACTAAGCCAGCCATACTCGCCCTTGCTGATGGCAGCATTTTTCGTGGCGAAGCCATTGGAGCCGACGGTCAAACCGTTGGTGAGGTGGTGTTCAACACCGCAATGACCGGCTATCAGGAAATCCTTACCGATCCTTCCTACGCCCAACAGATCGTTACCCTGACTTACCCTCACATCGGCAACACCGGCACCACGCCGGAAGATGCCGAGTCCGACCGCGTCTGGTCGGCCGGCCTGGTCATCCGTGACCTGCCGCTGGTAGCCAGCAACTGGCGTAACACTCTGTCCCTGTCCGATTACCTGAAAGCCAACAACGTGGTGGCGATCGCTGGTATCGACACCCGTCGCCTGACCCGCATCCTGCGTGAGAAAGGTGCACAGAACGGCTGCATCATGGCCGGTGACAACATTTCCGAAGAAGCGGCGATCGCTGCAGCGCGCGGCTTCCCTGGCCTCAAAGGCATGGACCTGGCGAAAGTCGTCAGCACCAAGGAAAGCTACGAGTGGCGTTCGACTGTCTGGGATCTGAAGACCGACAGCCACGCCACCATCGAGGCTTCCGAGCTGCCGTATCACGTGGTTGCCTACGACTACGGGGTCAAGCTGAATATCCTGCGCATGCTGGTGGAGCGCGGTTGCCGCGTCACCGTGGTGCCTGCCCAGACCCCAGCGAGCGATGTGCTGGCTCTCAAGCCTGACGGTGTGTTCCTGTCCAACGGCCCAGGTGACCCCGAGCCTTGCGACTACGCCATCAAGGCGATCAAGGAAATCCTCGAAACCGAGATTCCGGTGTTCGGCATCTGCCTGGGTCACCAACTGCTGGCCCTGGCCTCTGGTGCCAAGACCCTGAAAATGGGCCACGGCCACCACGGTGCCAACCACCCGGTGCAGGATCTGGACAGCGGCGTGGTCATGATCACCAGCCAGAACCACGGTTTTGCGGTGGATGAAGCTACGCTGCCGGGCAACGTCCGGGCGATCCACAAGTCGCTGTTCGACGGCACCCTGCAGGGTATCGAGCGTACCGACAAGAGCGCGTTCAGCTTCCAGGGCCACCCGGAAGCCAGCCCGGGCCCGAACGATGTCGCGCCGCTGTTCGACCGCTTCATCAACGAGATGGCCAAGCGACGCTAAACGCTCGCCTTGAAAGTGTAGCGAGCAGCGCTTGAGGGCGGCCCCGGCAAATCCGGCGGAACCCCTCGGGCGCCTCAGAGAATGTTCAAGACGGCTTGCCGACTGACCTGCGGATTTGAGTGACAACCCATGCCAAAACGTACAGACATTAAAAGCATCCTGATTCTTGGCGCTGGCCCGATCGTGATCGGCCAAGCCTGCGAATTCGACTACTCCGGCGCCCAGGCTTGCAAGGCCCTGCGCGAAGAGGGTTACCGGGTCATCCTGGTGAACTCCAACCCGGCCACCATCATGACCGACCCGGCCATGGCCGACGCCACCTACATCGAGCCGATCAAGTGGCAGACCGTTGCCAAGATCATCGAGAAAGAGCGTCCGGACGCGCTGCTGCCGACCATGGGCGGCCAGACTGCGCTGAACTGCGCCCTGGACCTGGAGCGTGAAGGCGTCCTGGAGAAGTTCGGCGTAGAGATGATCGGCGCCAACGCCGACACCATCGACAAGGCTGAAGACCGTTCGCGCTTCGACGCTGCCATGAAGTCCATCGGCCTGGCGTGCCCGCGTTCCGGTATTGCCCACAGCATGGAAGAGGCCAATGCGGTCCTCGACAAGCTGGGCTTCCCTTGCATCATCCGTCCATCCTTCACCATGGGTGGCACCGGTGGTGGCATCGCCTACAACCGCGAAGAGTTCGAAGAAATCTGCGCCCGCGGTCTGGACCTGTCGCCGACCAAGGAACTGCTGATCGACGAATCCCTGATCGGCTGGAAAGAGTACGAGATGGAGGTGGTCCGCGATAAGAAGGACAACTGCATCATCGTCTGCTCCATCGAGAACTTCGACCCGATGGGCGTGCACACCGGTGACTCCATCACCGTGGCTCCGGCACAGACCCTGACCGACAAGGAATACCAGATCCTGCGTAACGCCTCTCTGGCGGTGCTGCGCGAGATCGGTGTGGAAACTGGCGGTTCCAACGTGCAGTTCGGTATCTGCCCGAACACAGGCCGCATGGTCGTGATCGAGATGAACCCGCGGGTATCCCGTTCCTCGGCGCTGGCTTCGAAAGCCACCGGTTTCCCGATCGCCAAGGTCGCGGCCAAGCTGGCTGTCGGCTACACCCTGGACGAGCTGTCCAACGATATTACCGGCGGCAAGACCCCGGCGTCCTTCGAGCCGTCCATCGACTACGTCGTGACCAAGCTGCCACGCTTCGCCTTCGAGAAGTTCTCCAAGGCCGACGCGCGCCTGACCACCCAGATGAAGTCGGTGGGTGAGGTCATGGCCATCGGTCGGACCTTCCAGGAATCCCTGCAGAAAGCCCTGCGCGGTCTGGAAGTGGGCGTTTGCGGCCTGGATCCCAAGCTCGACCTGAGCAATCCGGAAAGCATGAACGTGCTCAAGCGCGAGCTGACCGTGCCCGGCGCCGAGCGTATCTGGTACGTGGCTGATGCCTTCCGTGCCGGCATGACCGTCGAGCAGATCTTCGGCATGAACATGATCGATCCTTGGTTCCTGGTGCAGATCGAAGACCTGATCAAGGAAGAAGAGAAGGTCAAGACCCTGGGCCTGTCGGCCATCGACCGCGACCTGATGTTCCGCCTCAAGCGCAAAGGCTTCTCCGACCAGCGTCTGGCCAAGCTGCTGGGCGTGACCGAGAAGAACCTGCGCACACATCGTCAGAAGCTGGAAGTGTTCCCGGTCTACAAGCGCGTCGACACCTGCGCCGCCGAGTTCGCCACCGACACCGCGTACCTGTACTCGACTTATGAAGAAGAGTGCGAAGCCGCACCTTCGACCCGTGACAAGATCATGATTCTGGGCGGTGGTCCAAACCGTATCGGCCAGGGCATCGAGTTCGACTACTGCTGCGTACACGCCGCCCTGGCGCTGCGCGACGATGGTTACGAAACCATCATGGTCAACTGCAACCCGGAAACCGTTTCTACCGACTACGACACTTCGGATCGCCTGTACTTCGAACCGGTGACCCTGGAAGACGTGCTGGAAATTGTCCGTGTCGAGAAGCCAAAAGGCGTGATCGTGCAGTACGGCGGCCAGACTCCGCTGAAACTGGCTCGTGCCCTGGAAGCCGCCGGCGTGCCGATCATCGGCACCAGCCCAGACGCTATCGACCGCGCCGAAGACCGTGAGCGCTTCCAGCAGATGGTCGAACGCCTGAACCTGCGTCAGCCACCAAACGCTACCGTGCGCAGCGAAGACGAAGCGATTCGTGCCGCCGCCAAGATCGGTTACCCGCTGGTGGTGCGTCCGTCCTACGTGCTGGGCGGCCGGGCGATGGAAATCGTCTACGAGGAAGATGAGCTCAAGCGCTACCTGCGAGAAGCAGTGCAAGTGTCCAACGACAGCCCGGTGCTGCTGGACCACTTCCTCAACTGCGCCATTGAAATGGACGTGGATGCGGTCTGCGACGGCACCGACGTAGTGATCGGCGCCATCATGCAGCACATCGAGCAGGCTGGCGTTCACTCCGGTGACTCTGCGTGCTCGCTGCCGCCGTACTCGCTGCCGGCGCACATCCAGGACGAGATGCGCGAACAGGTCAAGAAAATGGCCCTGGAACTGGGTGTGGTTGGCCTGATGAACGTGCAGCTGGCCCTGCAAGGCGATCAGATCTACGTCATCGAAGTGAACCCGCGCGCTTCCCGGACCGTGCCGTTCGTTTCCAAGTGCATCGGTGTCTCCCTGGCGATGATCGCTGCTCGTGTGATGGCCGGTAAGACCCTGAAAGAGCTGGGCTTCACCAAGGAAATCATTCCGAACTTCTACAGCGTCAAGGAAGCGGTATTCCCGTTTGCCAAGTTCCCGGGTGTCGACCCGATCCTCGGCCCAGAGATGAAGTCCACCGGTGAAGTGATGGGCGTGGGCGACACCTTCGGCGAAGCCTTTGCCAAGGCCCAGATGGGTGCCAGCGAAGTGCTGCCGACCGGCGGTACTGCGTTCATCAGCGTGCGCGACGATGACAAGCCTCTGGTTGCAGGCGTGGCCCGTGATCTGATCAACTTGGGCTTCGAAGTGGTCGCTACTGCGGGCACCGCCAAGCTGATCGAGGCGGCCGGCCTGAAGGTGCGTCGTGTGAACAAGGTGACTGAAGGTCGTCCGCATGTGGTCGATATGATCAAGAACGACGAAGTCACTCTGATCATCAACACCACTGAAGGCCGTCAGTCGATTGCTGACTCTTATTCCATTCGTCGTAACGCCTTGCAGCACAAGATCTACTGCACCACCACCATTGCTGCTGGCGAAGCTATCTGTGAAGCGTTGAAGTTCGGTCCGGAAAAGACCGTGCGTCGCTTGCAGGATCTACACGCAGGATTGAAGGCATGAATAAATACCCAATGACCGTCCAGGGCGCGCGCGCCCTGGAAGAAGAGCATGCTCACCTGACCAAGGTCGTGCGTCCGAAGCTCAGCCAGGACATCGGTACGGCCCGCGAGTTGGGTGACCTGAAGGAAAACGCCGAATACCATGCCGCTCGCGAACAGCAGGGCATGGTAGAAGCGCGGATCCGCGATATTGAAGGCCGCCTGCAGAACTCGGTGGTCATCGATGTCACGACCATTCCCCATACCGGCAAGGTGATCTTTGGCACCACGGTAGAAATCGCCAACGTCGAAACTGACGAAAGCGTCACCTACCAGATCGTGGGTGAGGACGAGGCTGACATCAAACTCGGTAAAATTTCCGTCGGCTCGCCGATCGCTCGCGCCTTGATTGCCAAGGAAGAGGGGGATGTGGTGGCGGTCAAAACGCCTGGTGGCGTTATCGAGTACGAGATTGTCGAAGTCCGTCACATCTGAAAGAAGGCGCCCGCTGCACGCGGGCGCCATGCTTTGGCAGCTGGCCCAGATGTTGTGGGTCGGCGGCTTGTGGTTGTTGCATCTCGGCTTGCTGCCCGCCCTGGGGCAGATTGGCCTTGCCCCCTTGCTGATCGAAGAAATCTCGTCACTGCTCAGTGCGTTGCTGGTAGGTTTTTCAGCGGCGTGCCTGGTCCTGCAGATACTGGTATTGATCCAGTCCGAAGGGCTGAGGAGCTTGTGGCGGGATATTCGGGGGCAACTGCTATTGATGGCGATGTATGCGTGTGCGATGTATTTCGTCGTACGCATCTTGTTGCCGGAAGCTCAGCGCTGGCAGTTGTTCAGCTATCTGGTCCTGGGTTTTTCCGGGCTGGTACTGGTGTTGCAGCCAGTGCCGGGATGGGGTGGCAGGGTGCGCCAGGCACACCCTTGACCCGATTCGACGTCAGTGGAAACGATGGACGTTCGACAATTGCTTGTTTACCTTGGCGTTCTTGCGGTAGATCAGCGCCATCTTGCCGATGACCTGCACCAGATCCGCTTTGCCGGCCTTGCACAATTGGGCAATGGCCTCCAGGCGCGACTCGCGCTCGAGGATGTTGAGCTTGATCTTGATCAGCTCGTGATCGCTCAAGGCGCGTTCAAGTTCGGCTAATACACCTTCGGTCAAACCGTTGTCAGCCACAGTCAATACTGGTTTCAGATGGTGGCCAATGGATTTGTACTGTTTCTTCTGCTCTTGAGTGAGCGGCATAATCTGACCCCTGCGTCTGATCTTGTAAAAAGCGGCGGCCAGTTTACCCGAGCGAGTCCGGGACCGCCCAGTTAATCACGACCCGTTTTATTTTGAGGTGGCCCGTGGCCCGTTCCAAAACTAGCCATAACTGGCTGAAAGAGCACTTCAACGACCCATTCGTCAAAATGGCGCAAAAAGATGGGTACCGTTCCCGTGCCAGCTACAAACTGCTGGAGATTCAGGAAAAGGACCGCCTTATCCGTCCTGGCATGAGTGTTATCGACCTGGGGGCCGCCCCGGGTGGCTGGTCGCAGGTGACCAGTCGTCTGATTGGTGGCCAGGGGCGCCTGATTGCCTCGGACATCCTGGAAATGGACAGCATTCCCGATGTGACCTTTATTCAAGGGGACTTCACTGAGGATGCAGTACTGGCGCAGATCCTCGAGGCGGTCGGAAATTCTGAAGTTGACCTTGTGATTTCCGATATGGCCCCCAATATGAGTGGGTTAGCAGCCGTGGATATGCCGCGAGCGATGTTCCTGTGCGAGTTGGCGCTGGATCTTGCTGGTCGGGTCTTGCGTCCAGGTGGTGATTTTCTGATCAAGATCTTCCAGGGTGAAGGCTTCGATGAGTACCACAAGAGCGTGCGGCAGATGTTCGAGAAAGTGCAGATGCGCAAACCGTCATCATCCCGTGACCGTTCTCGGGAGCAATACCTGCTGGGGCGCGGCTTCCGTGGTCGTAGTGAGTAAGTAAGAGTTTTGACTGGGGTGATAGGATTTTCGTATTTCGCCCCGTCAGATTAGGCGCATATTGTGTAGTCTAAGTTTCACATAGGGTTACAGACAGCGCCTGCCAGAGCTGTAGGTAATGTAGTAAGTTAGGCCGGTGAATATCATGCGAAGCGCGCGCCAGTAGCGGAGCTTGCTTCAGAGGGTAGTTAATTGAACGACATGGCAAAGAATCTGATCCTGTGGTTGATCATCGCCGCCGTCCTGGTGACGGTGATGAACAACTTCTCCAGCCCTAACGAGCCGCAGACCCTCAACTATTCCGACTTCATCCAGCAAGTTAAGGATGGCAAGGTCGAGCGCGTAGCGGTTGATGGCTACGTGATTACCGGCAAGCGCAACGATGGCGACAGCTTCAAGACCATTCGTCCTGCCATTCAGGACAATGGCCTGATCGGCGACCTGGTGGACAACCACGTGGTGGTCGAAGGCAAGCAGCCTGAACAGCAAAGCATCTGGACTCAACTGCTGGTGGCCAGCTTCCCGATCCTGGTGATCATCGCGGTGTTCATGTTCTTCATGCGCCAGATGCAGGGTGGTGCCGGAGGCAAGGGCGGGCCGATGAGTTTCGGCAAGAGCAAGGCGCGCTTGCTGTCTGAAGATCAGGTGAAAACTACCTTGGCTGACGTTGCCGGTTGCGACGAGGCCAAGGAAGAAGTAGGTGAGTTGGTTGAATTCCTCCGTGACCCAGGCAAGTTCCAGCGTCTGGGCGGTCGTATTCCTCGCGGCGTGTTGATGGTGGGGCCACCAGGTACCGGTAAGACGTTGCTGGCCAAAGCCATCGCTGGTGAAGCCAAGGTGCCGTTCTTCACCATTTCCGGTTCCGACTTCGTCGAGATGTTCGTCGGGGTGGGTGCCAGCCGCGTCCGTGACATGTTCGAGCAAGCCAAGAAGCATGCTCCTTGCATCATCTTCATCGACGAGATCGACGCCGTCGGTCGTCACCGTGGCGCCGGCATGGGCGGCGGTCATGATGAGCGTGAGCAGACCCTCAACCAGTTGCTGGTTGAGATGGATGGCTTCGAAATGAACGACGGCATTATCGTGATCGCCGCGACCAACCGTCCTGACGTACTGGACCCGGCCTTGCTGCGTCCGGGCCGTTTCGACCGTCAGGTCGTGGTTGGCCTGCCGGACATTCGCGGTCGCGAACAGATTCTCAAGGTGCACATGCGTAAAGTACCAATGGGCGACGACGTTGCACCTGCGGTAATCGCCCGCGGTACCCCGGGCTTCTCCGGTGCCGACCTGGCGAACCTGGTCAACGAGGCCTCGCTGTTTGCGGCGCGTACCGGCAAGCGCATCGTTGAAATGAAGGAATTCGAACTGGCCAAGGACAAGATCATGATGGGCGCGGAGCGCAAATCCATGGTCATGTCCGAAAAAGAGAAGCAGAACACGGCTTATCACGAAGCTGGCCACGCCATTGTTGGTCGTGTCGTGCCCGAGCATGACCCGGTCTACAAGGTGTCGATCATTCCTCGCGGCCGGGCCTTGGGTGTCACCATGTTCCTGCCGGAAGAAGATCGTTACAGCCTCTCCAAGCGTGCCTTGATCAGCCAGATCTGCTCGCTCTACGGCGGTCGTATCGCTGAAGAAATGACCCTTGGCTTCGACGGCGTGACCACCGGCGCCTCCAACGACATCATGCGTGCCAGCCAGATCGCGCGGAACATGGTGACCAAATGGGGTCTTTCCGAGAAGCTTGGTCCGCTGATGTATGCCGAAGAAGAGGGTGAGGTGTTCCTGGGGCGCAGCGCGGGTAGCCAGCATGCGAGCCTGTCTGCGGAAACGGCGAAACTGATCGACTCCGAGGTGCGCAGCATCATCGATCAGTGCTACGGCACCGCCAAGCAGATCCTGACGGACAACCGCGACAAGCTGGACGCCATGGCAGACGCCCTGATGAAGTACGAAACCATCGACGCCGATCAGATCGACGACATCATGGCAGGGCGTACTCCACGCGAACCTCGTGATTGGGAGGGCGGCTCGGGTACTCCTCCTCCAGTAGTGCAGAATGAGCGTCCGGAAACACCCATTGGCGGCCCAGCAGCCGACCACTAAGGTTTTAAATGACTTCTGTTCCTTCCTCCACCCGGTTGCCTTGCGGCAACCGGGTTCTTGATTTGGCCCATGCACATGTCATGGGCATCTTGAATGTAACTCCCGACTCCTTCTCTGATGGTGGCCGCTTCAGCCAGCTTGATCTGGCTTTGCGGCATGCCGAGGCCATGGTTGCGGCCGGTGCTACGCTGATTGATGTCGGTGGCGAATCCACTCGCCCGGGTGCCCGTGCGGTATCGCCGCTGGAGGAGTTGGAGCGAGTCGCGCCTGTGGTCGAGCGCATCCACCGTGAGTTGGATGTGATCATTTCTGTTGATACCTCGACACCGGCGGTGATGCGTGAAACCGCTCGCCTCGGCGCAGGGCTGATCAATGACGTTCGTTCATTGCGCCGGGAGGGTGCCCTGGATGCGGCGGCGGCCACTGGCTTGCCTGTGTGTCTGATGCACATGCTGGGTGAGCCCGGTGATATGCAGGACAACCCGCATTATCAGGACGTGACCCGAGAGGTTGCCGAGTTCCTGGTTGAGCGCATGGCCCAGTGTGCGTCAGTGGGCATCGGTCCAGAGCGGATTGTGCTCGATCCGGGCTTTGGCTTTGCCAAGACCCTGCAACACAACCTGAGCCTGTTCAAGCATATGGATGCCTTGCATGCCCTTGGGCGCCCGTTGTTGGTTGGGGTGTCGCGCAAGAGCATGATTGGCCAGGCCTTGAATCGCCCCGTAGGTGAGCGATTGCACGGCAGTCTGGCGCTAGCGGCCCTGGCAGTGGCCAAGGGCGCGAAAATTATCCGTGTCCATGATGTCGCCGAGACCGTGGATGTGGTGCGAATGATTGTGGCAGTGGAATCCGCCGAATAAGAATGATGGAGTACTTATGACTAAAAAATACTTTGGCACCGACGGCATCCGCGGCCGTGTAGGCGAATTCCCTATCACTCCTGATTTCATGCTCAAGCTCGGCTGGGCCGCCGGCATGGCATTTCGCAGCATGGGCGCCTGCCGCGTGCTGGTGGGCAAGGACACGCGTATCTCCGGGTACATGTTCGAGTCTGCACTGGAGGCCGGGTTGTCTGCAGCCGGTGCCGATGTGATGCTCCTGGGACCGATGCCGACTCCGGCCATTGCTTACCTGACGCGTACCTTCCATGCGGAGGCGGGCATCGTTATCAGTGCCTCGCACAATCCTCATGATGACAACGGCATCAAGTTCTTCTCGGGCGAAGGCACCAAACTGCCTGACGAGGTCGAGCTGATGATCGAGGAGTTGCTGGATGCGCCGATGACCGTGGTCGAGTCGAGCAAGCTCGGCAAGGTGTCGCGGATCAACGATGCATCAGGACGCTACATTGAGTTCTGCAAGAGCAGTGTGCCATCGAGCACCAGTTTTGCCGGCTTGAAGGTCGTCCTGGACTGCGCTCATGGTGCCACCTACAAGGTCGCGCCGAGTGTATTCCGCGAGTTGGGCGCACAAGTCACGGTTCTGTCTGCGCAGCCTAATGGCTTGAACATCAACGAGAACTGCGGCTCGACTCACATGGGCCAATTGCAGGCGGCTGTCCTGGCCGAGCATGCGGACCTGGGGATCGCCTTTGATGGCGACGGTGACCGGGTGCTGATGGTCGATCAGACTGGCGCGATCGTGGATGGTGATGAGCTGCTGTTCATCATCGCTCGCGACCTGCATGAGCGTGACAAGCTGCAAGGCGGCGTGGTCGGAACGCTCATGAGCAACCTGGGGCTGGAACTGGCCCTGGCGGACTTGGGTATCCCCTTTGTCCGGGCCAACGTCGGTGACCGTTATGTGATCGCCGAGCTGCTGGAGCGCAATTGGCTGGTAGGTGGCGAAAACTCCGGGCACATCGTGTGCTTCCGTCATGCTACTACCGGGGATGCGATCATTGCCGCGCTGCAGGTGCTGATGGCGCTCAAGGCTCGTGGTGAAAGCCTGGCCCAGTCCCGTCAGGGGCTGCGCAAGTGTCCTCAGGTGCTGGTCAATGTGCGCTTTGGCGGCGGTGAGAACCCGGTCGAGCATCCTGCGGTGAAAGAGGCTTGCGAGCGTGTCACGGCCGCTATGGCTGGGCGTGGTCGGGTTCTGTTGCGCAAGTCGGGTACTGAGCCTCTGGTGCGCGTGATGGTTGAAGGCGACGACGAAGCTCAGGTTCGCGCTTACGCCGAAGAGCTGGCGAAACTGGTTGCTGAAGTTTCTGCCTGATTTCGGCTTGCCAGTGTTGTTTTGGTTGGGTAACATCTGCGCCCACTTTGACCGACGAGGTACAGCATGCGTCGCCCTATGGTAGCTGGTAACTGGAAGATGCACGGTACCCGCGCCAGCGTCGCTGAGCTGATCAACGGCCTTCGTCATCTGGCCTTGCCAAGCGGTGTTGATGTCGCGGTATTCCCGCCTTGCTTGCATATCAATCAAGTGATTGATGGTTTGAAGGGTAAGTCGATTCAGGTCGGCGCGCAGAACTCTGCGGTGGAATCCATGCAAGGTGCATTGACGGGCGAGATCGCCCCGAGTCAGTTGGTGGATGCAGGTTGTTCCCTGGTGCTGGTTGGGCACTCCGAGCGCCGCCTGATCATGGGTGAGCGTGACGCGACTCTCAATCGCAAGTTCGCAGCGGCGCAGGCCTGTGGCTTGAAGCCGGTTCTGTGTGTAGGGGAGACCCTCGAGCAGCGCGAAGCCGGGAAGACTCTAGAGGTTGTCGGGCGTCAGCTGGGCAGCATCATCGAAGAGTTGGGTGTTGGTGCGTTCGCCAATGCTGTTATCGCTTACGAGCCGGTCTGGGCCATTGGTACCGGGCTGACTGCGACACCGCAACAGGCGCAGGATGTGCACGCAGCTATCCGCGCGCAGTTGGCGGCAGAAAATTCTGAAGTGGCACGAGGTGTGCGGCTTCTATACGGCGGCAGCGTGAAGGCGGCCAATGCGGTCGAACTGTTCGGCATGCCGGATATCGATGGGGGGCTCATTGGTGGAGCTTCCCTGAATGCAGATGAGTTCGGTGCGATCTGTCGCGCCGCGGGAAACTGAAAAAATGCTGGAAACAGTCGTAGTCGTTTTTCATCTGCTGGGTGCCCTGGGCGTAGTTGCTCTGGTTTTGCTGCAGCAGGGTAAAGGTGCGGATGCTGGCGCGTCTTTCGGTGCAGGTGCTTCAAATACTGTGTTCGGAAGCCAAGGTTCCTCTACCTTTCTTAGTAAGTTTACTGCTATACTTGCCGCCGGTTTCTTCATAACCAGCTTGGGGTTAGGTTACTTTGCTAAAGAGAAAGCTCACCAGCTGACTCAAGTGGGTTTGCCAGATCCAGCAGTGCTTGAAGTACCAAAGCAAAAACCGGCTTCTGATGATGTCCCGGTGCTCCAAGAGCAAAAGTCGGCCAACAGCGCGACTGACGTACCTCCAGCTCCAGAGCAGAAGTAAGAAGAGTTTCACGCAGTAACGTAGTCTATGCCGAGGTGGTGGAATTGGTAGACACGCAACCTTGAGGTGGTTGTGCCCATAGGGTGTAGGGGTTCGAGTCCCCTTCTCGGTACCAATTATCAGGAGAGCCCGCTGTCGCGGGCTTTCTTGTAGGTGGAAGGTTACATTGACCCAAAAAGGGATCAGTCGTATACTTCCGCCCCAGCTTTGTCGCGGGGTGGAGCAGTCTGGTAGCTCGTCGGGCTCATAACCCGAAGGTCGTCGGTTCAAATCCGGCCCCCGCAACCAGTTTTAGCGGAGCCCCTTTTCAGGGGCTTTTTGTTAGCTGGACACTTTACAACGCCGCTATTCAACGGCGTTTCCGGGATGGGCGCTTCGCCCATTTTTTATTTGCACAAGCATGCACGAGGGGGTTCAGGTGTCGAGCAAGCTAGAACAGTTGCAGGCCTTGTTGGCCCCGGTGGTCGTGGCCCTTGGCTATGAATGCTGGGGTATTGAGTTTTCGGCTCAGGGTCGCCACTCATTGTTGCGCGTTTATATCGATAAAGAAGGCGGCGTGCTGGTGGACGATTGCGCCATCGTCAGCCGTCAGATCAGTGGTGTTCTCGACGTAGAAGATCCGATCTCCGTTGAATACACCCTTGAAGTTTCCTCTCCTGGCATGGAACGCCCACTGTTCACTCTTGAACAGTTTGCCAAGTATGTCGGTGAGCAAGTGAAGATCAAACTGCGCTCGCCCTTCGAAGGTCGGCGTAATTTTCAGGGCCTTCTCCGCGGGGTGGAGGAACAGGATGTCGTGGTGCAAGTGGATGACCATGAGTTCCTGTTGCCGATCGATATGATCGACAAGGCCAACATAATTCCCAGTTTTGACTGAGACGCGGATCCCGCGGATCCAATGGCTTGCGAAAGGCGAGGCGTACGATGAGCAAAGAAGTACTGCTGGTTGTTGAGTCGGTATCCAATGAAAAGGGTGTACCGGCAAGCGTAATTTTTGAAGCGCTGGAGCTGGCCCTGGCCACTGCTACCAAGAAGCGTTTTGAGGACGAAGTAGACCTGCGTGTGGAAATCAATCGCCACACCGGTTCCTACGAAACTTTCCGTCGCTGGACGGTGGTCGAAGAAGCCGACCTGGATGATCCAGCGGTCGAGACCTGGTTGAGCAAGGCTCGCGAAACCCATCCCGACGCCAAAGTCGGTGATGTGATCGAAGAAAAGATCGAATCCATCGAGTTCGGCCGCATCGCTGCCCAGACCGCCAAGCAGGTCATCGTGCAGAAGGTTCGCGAAGCCGAGCGCGCACAGGTAGTTGATGCCTATCGCGAGCGCCTGGGGGAAATCATCTCCGGCACCGTGAAAAAAGTGACACGTGACAACGTGATCGTCGACCTGGGTAACAACGCCGAGGCGTTGCTGGCCCGTGAAGACATCATCTCCCGTGAGACTTTCCGGGTTGGCGTGCGCCTGCGCGCGCTGCTCAAGGAAATCCGCACCGAGAACCGCGGCCCGCAGCTGATCCTGTCGCGTACCGCGCCGGAAATGCTGATCGAGCTGTTCCGTATCGAAGTGCCGGAAATTGCCGAAGGCCTGATCGAAGTAATGGCCGCCTCCCGTGATCCGGGGTCGCGGGCCAAGATCGCAGTTCGCTCCAAGGACAAGCGCATCGACCCGCAGGGCGCGTGCATTGGTATGCGCGGTTCGCGCGTCCAGGCCGTTTCCGGTGAGTTGGGTGGCGAGCGTGTGGATATCGTCCTGTGGGATGAGAACCCGGCGCAGTTCGTGATCAACGCCATGTCGCCGGCCGAAGTCGCGGCAATTATCGTCGACGAAGATGCCCATGCCATGGACATCGCCGTTGGCGCAGACAATCTGGCTCAAGCCATCGGTCGTGGTGGTCAGAACGTGCGTCTGGCCAGCCAACTGACTGGCTGGACCCTGAACGTGATGACCGAATCGGACATCCAGGCCAAGCAGCAAGCAGAAACCGGCGACATCCTGCGCAATTTCATCGACGAGCTGGAAGTCGATGAAGAACTGGCACAGGTTCTGGTTGATGAAGGCTTCACCAGCCTGGAAGAGATTGCCTACGTACCGCTGGAAGAAATGCTCAACATCGACGGCTTTGACGAAGATATCGTCAACGAGCTTCGCGCTCGAGCCAAGGATCGCTTGTTGACTAAAGCCATCGCTACTGAGGAAAAGCTGGCAGACGCCCATCCGGCCGAAGACCTGCTCTCGCTTGAGGGTATGGACAAGGATTTGGCGATGGAACTGGCGGTGCGCGGCGTAATTACCCGCGAAGACCTGGCCGAGCAGTCTATTGACGACCTGCTCGACATCGACGGCATTGACGATGATCGTGCCGGCAAGTTGATCATGGCCGCCCGAGCCCACTGGTTCGAGTAATTAGGCGCGGCCTGAGGAGAGAAGTGCATGACGCAAGTCACGGTGAAACAACTGGCCGATGAGGTCAAAACACCGGTAGAGCGCCTGCTGCAGCAGATGCGTGAGGCAGGTCTGCCGCACACCGCCGCCGAGGAACATGTGAGCGACAGTGAGAAGCAGTCGTTGCTGACTCACCTGAAAAGCAGCCACAAGGCGAAAGTGGAAGAACCACGCAAAATCACTTTGCAGCGCAAGACCACCAGCACCCTGCGGGTTGCTGGCAGCAAGAGCATCAGCGTTGAAGTGCGCAAGAAGAAAGTCTTCGTACAGCGCAGCCCGGAAGAAATCGAAGCCGAGCGTCAACGCGAACTGGAAGAACGTCGCGCAGTAGAAAATGCTGCTCGTCAGAAGGCTGAAGAAGAAGCCAAGCGTCGCGCCGAAGAAGAAGCGCGTCGCCAGCCTGCTCCGGTTGCCGAGCCGGTTGCTGCGCAAGCAGCAGCTCCTGCTCCAGCGCCTGTAGTCGAGCCTGTGCAGGAAGCTCCGGTGGCCACTGCGGCTCCAGCAGCTGACGCGCGCAAGAAAGACGAACAGCGCCGTCCGGACAAGACCCGCAACGACGACAACCGTCGTGGCGGCGATGGCGAGCGCAAAAATGCTCCGCATCGTGCTTCGGTCAAGGAAAAGGCCCCAGCTCCGCGCGTTGCCCCACGTACCACCGACGAAGAAAGCGATGGCTTCCGTCGTGGTGGTCGCGGCAAGGCCAAGCTGAAGAAGCGCAATGCTCACGGTTTCCAGAGCCCAACCGGGCCAGTGGTACGTGACGTGCAGATCGGCGAGACCATCACTGTGGGCGAACTGGCCCAGCAGATGTCGGTCAAGGCTGCCGAAGTCATCAAGTTCATGTTCAAGCTGGGTACTCCAGCCACTATCAACCAGGTTCTGGACCAGGAAACTGCCCAGTTGGTTGCTGAAGAACTGGGCCACAAAGTGACCCTGGTCAGCGACACCGCCCTGGAAGATTCCCTGGCCGAGTCCCTGAAGTTCGAAGGTGAAGCGGTTGCCCGTGCGCCGGTCGTGACCGTAATGGGCCACGTTGACCACGGTAAGACCTCGTTGCTGGACTACATCCGTCGCGCCAAAGTGGCCGCGGGCGAGGCCGGCGGCATCACCCAGCACATCGGTGCCTACCACGTAGAAACCGAGCGCGGCATGGTCACCTTCCTCGACACCCCAGGTCACGCCGCGTTTACCGCCATGCGTGCCCGTGGTGCCAAGGCCACCGACATCGTGATCCTGGTGGTTGCAGCGGACGACGGCGTGATGCCGCAGACCGTTGAAGCCGTTCAGCACGCACAAGCTGCCGGCGTTCCGCTGGTGGTTGCGGTGAACAAGATCGACAAGCCGGGCGCCGACCTGGACCGTATCCGCAGTGAGCTTTCGGTTCACGGCGTGACGTCCGAAGACTGGGGTGGTGATACTCCATTCGTACCGGTCTCCGCGAAAATGGGTACCGGTGTCGACGACCTGCTGGAAGCTGTTCTGCTGCAGGCCGAAGTCCTGGAACTCAAGGCGACTCCTTCGGCCCCGGGCCGTGGTGTCGTGGTCGAGTCCCGCCTCGACAAGGGCCGCGGCCCGGTAGCTACCGTGCTGGTTCAGGACGGTACGCTGCGTCAAGGCGACATGGTGCTGGTCGGCTCGAACTATGGCCGCGTGCGCGCCATGCTCGACGAGAACGGCAAGCCAATCAAGGAAGCCGGTCCTTCCATTCCGGTCGAGATCCTCGGCCTGGACGGTACTCCGGACGCTGGCGACGAGATGAGCGTGGTTGCCGACGAGAAGAAAGCCCGTGAAGTGGCGCTGTTCCGTCAAGGCAAGTTCCGCGAGGTCAAGCTGGCCCGTGCTCACGCCGGCAAGCTGGAAAACATCTTCGAAAGCATGGGCCAGGAAGAGAAGAAGACGCTCAACATCGTCCTCAAATCCGACGTCCGTGGTTCGTTGGAAGCTCTGCAAGGCGCTCTGAACGGCCTGGGCAACGACGAAGTGCAAGTGCGCGTAGTGGGTGGCGGCGTCGGTGGTATCACCGAAAGCGACGCCAACCTGGCACTGGCCTCCAACGCTGTACTGTTCGGCTTCAACGTGCGTGCCGATGCCGGCGCACGGAAGATCGTCGAGCAGGAAGGTCTGGATATGCGTTACTACAACGTGATCTACGACATCATCGAAGACGTCAAGAAAGCCCTGACCGGTATGCTGGGCAGCGACGTTCGGGAGAACATCCTGGGTGTTGCCGAAGTTCGCGACGTGTTCCGCTCGCCGAAGTTTGGCGCGATCGCCGGTTGCATGGTCATCGAAGGTGTCGTGCACCGTAACCGTCCAATCCGCGTACTGCGTGAAGACATCGTTATCTTCGAAGGCGAGCTGGAATCCCTGCGCCGCTTCAAGGATGACGCCTCTGAAGTACGTGCCGGCATGGAATGCGGTATCGGCGTGAAGAGCTACAACGACGTCAAAGTCGGCGACAAGATCGAAGTCTTCGAGAAGGTCCAGGTTGCTCGCAGCCTCTAACTCGCGCACTTCAAGAGCCCTGATGGCCGCTCGCATGCAAATGCACGGCGCCCTCGGCGGCCTCTAAACGCAACGCCCGGTCTGGCTTCTGCCAGGCCGGGCGTTTGCCGCTTTCAGACCACACGGGTTTCACCGTGAGGCAGTAACAGGTAACAAGACATGGCAAAAGAATACAGCCGTACCCAACGTATCGGTGATCAGATGCAGCGCGAACTGGCGCAACTGATCCGTCGTGAAGTCAAGGATCCACGCGTCGGCCTGGTGACCATCACCGCCGTGGAAGTCAGCCGCGACGTCGGCCACGCGAAGATCTTCATCACCGTGATGGGCCAGGAAAACGCCGAACAAATTGCCCAGAGCATCAAGGTGCTGAACTCGGCGGCAGGTTTCCTGCGCATGCAATTGGCCAAGGAAATGAAGCTGCGTAGCGTGCCGCAACTGCACTTCCATTACGACGAGAGCGTCGCCCGCGGGGCGCACCTGTCGGCCCTGATCGAGCGTGCCGTGGCTGAAGACAGCCAGCATGGCGACGCGCCTGCCCCTGAAGACGCCAAGGAGTAAGCGGTGGCTCAGGTCAAGCGTATCCGTCGTAACGTCAGCGGCATCATCCTCCTGGACAAGCCGCTGGGCTTCACCTCCAACGCGGCGCTGCAGAAGGTCCGTTGGCTGCTCAACGCCGAGAAGGCCGGCCACACCGGTAGCCTCGACCCCCTGGCCACCGGCGTTTTGCCGCTGTGCTTTGGCGAGGCCACCAAGTTCTCGCAATACCTGCTCGATTCCGACAAGGGTTACGAAACCCTGGCTCAGTTGGGCAAGACCACCACCACCGCGGACGCTGAAGGCGAAGTTTTGCAGACCCGCGAAGTGACCGTTGGTCGTGCCGATATCGAGGCGGTATTGCCGGAATTTCGTGGCGAAATCAAGCAGATACCGCCGATGTACTCGGCCCTCAAGCGCGATGGCCAGCCACTCTACAAACTGGCTCGTGCAGGGGAAGTGGTGGAGCGCGAACCGCGTTCTGTTACTATTGCGCGCTTGGAATTGCTCGCCTTCGAAGGTGACACTGCTCGCCTGGCGGTGGACTGCAGCAAAGGCACCTATATCCGTACCCTGGTGGAAGATATCGGTGAAAAGCTCGGCTGTGGTGCCTACGTTGCAGAACTGCGACGGACCCAGGCCGGACCTTTCAGCCTGGCGCAGACGGTCACCCTGGAAGAGCTTGAAGCCGTGCACGCCGAAGGCGGCAACGAAGCGGTAGATCGCTTCCTGATGCCATCGGACAGCGGGCTGCTGGATTGGCCGCTGCTGCAGTTCTCGGAGCACAGCGCGTTCTACTGGCTCAACGGCCAGCCGGTACGTGCCCCGGATGCACCGAAGTTCGGCATGGTGCGGGTACAGGATCACAACGGTCGCTTCATCGGTATCGGTGAAGTGAGCGAAGACGGGCGCATCGCGCCGCGTCGACTGATTCGGTCAGAATGACCGGACGAGGGTGGCTGTTAACAGGCACGGTCACTACTCATTTATAGATACAGGGATTTGTCCCTGGCCTGTTGAAACTGTTCTTGAACAGTTTCCTGATATAAGGATTGCCCACATGGCACTCAGCGTTGAAGAAAAAGCTCAGATCGTAACCGACTACCAGCAAGCTGTTGGTGACACTGGTTCGCCAGAAGTGCAAGTTGCACTGCTGACCGCCAACATCAACAAACTGCAAGGTCACTTCAAAGCCAACGGTAAAGACCACCACTCCCGTCGTGGCCTGATCCGCATGGTAAACCAGCGTCGTAAGCTGCTGGACTACCTGAAAGGCAAGGACCTGAGCCGTTACAGCACCCTGATCGGTCGTCTGGGTCTGCGTCGCTAATCAGCGATTGCGCTATGAGGTTGGTTGTTTGCCATGCGTCAGCGGTTTTTCCGCCGGCGTATGGCAGGCTTCCAGCCTCAAGTTTTATCTGCTGCACTGTTTTACCTGGACAATAAAGGCTGGGCCGATTCCCCGCATTGCCCAAGAATTTCGCAAGAAGCAAGTTTCCCCAAGAGCCACAAAGAAGGTAGGACACCGTGAACCCGGTAATCAAAAAATTCCAGTTCGGTCAGTCGACCGTAACCCTCGAGACTGGCCGTATCGCCCGTCAGGCCTCCGGCGCAGTATTGGTCACCGTTGACGACGACGTCAGCGTATTGGTGACCGTGGTTGGCGCCAAGCAAGCCGATCCAGGCAAGGGCTTCTTCCCTCTGTCTGTTCACTACCAGGAAAAGACTTACGCTGCCGGTAAGATCCCTGGCGGTTTCTTCAAGCGCGAAGGCCGTCCTTCCGAGAAAGAAACCCTGACCTCGCGTCTGATCGACCGTCCGATCCGCCCTCTGTTCCCAGAAGGCTTCATGAACGAAGTGCAGGTTGTCTGCACCGTGGTTTCCACCAGCAAGAAGACCGATCCGGACATCGCTGCGATGATCGGTACCTCGGCTGCCCTGGCGATCTCCGGCATTCCTTTCGACGGTCCGATCGGCGCCGCTCGCGTGGCATTCCACGAAAGCACCGGCTACCTGCTGAACCCGACCTACGAGCAACTGGCTGCTTCGAGCCTGGACATGGTCGTGGCCGGTACCGAAGAAGCCGTACTGATGGTTGAATCGGAAGCCAAAGAGCTGACCGAAGACCAGATGCTGGGCGCTGTACTGTTCGCCCACGACGAATTCCAGTCGGTGATCAAGGCTGTCAAAGAGCTGGCCGCCGAAGCTGCGAAGCCTACCTGGGACTGGGCTGCTGCCCCAGAAGCCACCGAACTGCTGGGCGCTATCCGTGCCGAGTTCGGCGAAGCCATCTCCCAGGCTTACACCATCACCGTCAAGGCCGACCGTTACGCTCGCCTGGGCGAGCTGAAAGACCAGGTCGTCGCCAAGCTCTCCGGTGAAGAAGGCCAGCCTTCGGCGTCCGACGTCAAAGCCGCTTTCGGCGAGATCGAATACCGCACCGTTCGCGAAAACATCGTCAACGGCAAGCCTCGTATCGACGGCCGCGACACCCGCACCGTACGTCCGCTGAACATCGAAGTCGGCGTACTGCCCAAGACTCACGGTTCGGCCCTGTTCACCCGTGGCGAAACCCAGGCCCTGGTGGTTGCGACCCTGGGTACTGCCCGTGACGCACAGCTGCTGGACACCCTGGAAGGCGAGAAGAAAGACCCCTTCATGCTGCACTACAACTTCCCTCCGTTCTCGGTGGGCGAGTGTGGTCGCATGGGCGGCGCTGGTCGTCGTGAAATCGGTCACGGCCGTCTGGCCCGTCGCTCGGTCCAGGCCATGCTGCCAGCCGCCGACGTGTTCCCTTACACCATCCGCGTAGTATCGGAAATCACCGAGTCCAACGGTTCCAGCTCCATGGCTTCCGTGTGCGGTGCTTCCCTGGCGCTGATGGACGCTGGTGTACCAATGAAGGCGCCGGTTGCCGGTATCGCCATGGGTCTGGTCAAGGAAGGCGAGAAGTTCGCAGTCCTGACCGACATCCTGGGTGACGAAGACCACCTGGGCGACATGGACTTCAAGGTCGCCGGTACCGCCAAAGGCGTCACCGCGCTGCAGATGGACATCAAGATCAAGGGCATCACCGAAGAGATCATGGAGATCGCCCTGGGCCAGGCCCTGGAAGCTCGCCTGAACATCCTCGGTCAGATGAACCAGATCATCGGTCAGTCCCGTACCGAGCTGTCGGCCAACGCTCCGACCATGATCGCGATGAAGATCGACACCGACAAGATCCGTGACGTCATCGGTAAAGGCGGCGCCACCATCCGCGCGATCTGTGAAGAAACCAAGGCTTCGATCGACATCGAAGACGACGGCTCGATCAAGATATTCGGCGAAACCAAGGAAGCTGCAGAGGCCGCGCGTCAGCGCGTTCTGGGCATCACCGCGGAAGCCGAGATCGGCAAGATCTACGTCGGCAAGGTTGAGCGCATCGTCGACTTCGGCGCCTTCGTCAACATCCTGCCGGGCAAGGACGGTCTGGTGCACATCTCCATGCTGAGCGACGCTCGCGTTGAGAAAGTCACCGACATCCTGAAAGAAGGCCAGGAAGTGGAAGTGCTGGTACTGGACGTGGACAACCGCGGCCGTATCAAGCTGTCCATCAAAGACGTGGCAGCAGCCAAGGCTTCGGGCGTTTAATCACCCTTTAGCCTTACGCTGAACAAGCAGACGCCCCGACTGGTTCGGGGCGTTTTGCTATCTGCGATAAAAGCCGCTCGGTTGCCGGCCCGGGACGCTGGTGCTAGGTTTTAGCCCACGCCGGTGTAGCTCAGTCGGTAGAGCAGCGCACTCGTAACGCGAAGGTCGCAGGTTCGATTCCTGTCTCCGGCACCACATTTCGGGTTGAGAGCAGTTTATGGCTGTCTAAACCCACCCTCCCAACAAAGTTCGCCAGGCTTTGAATAAGCGCCCTTGAAAGGCGGGAAACTACGAGGCACCCGCAAAAGTGTGCTGTGGAAGTTTCAGAGGTTCCCGGTGCTATTCAATTGGCGCTCCTATAGTTGTTTGTGGACGTGCGCGTCATTGTTTATGCGGATTTAGCAGCCAGAGAGACTTCTATCAACGAAGACTTTCCACGCCTGTACTCAGCATCCTGTACCGAGTTTTAAGCGGTTTGCTTGGGGTTATCTGGTTTCGGTGTTTTTGTGTCTGGACGAGGTTAGTGCCCAGTTGTTCACACCTGTGCGGGTCATGAACCGGGTGGTAGCAGCCAGGGGCATTGCGCATAATGACGCCCGCAAATCATGGAGTGACCGGTGTGAAGAAGTGGAAGCTGGCTTTGGTCGGCATAGTGTCGCTGTCCCTTGCAGCCTGTGAGAAAGGACCCTCTTATGAGTTTGAGGGGGAATATTTTGCCGCTGAAGGCGAAGACTGCACGACACCAACGAATACCAAAGACCTGGAGCAATATTTCTTAAGAATAACCAAGCAGGTACAGGGTGGAAGTGTGTTGTATTCCGCTGAGTTTCCTGCTGCTTCAAGGGCACGGCTGCCTGTTGTCAGCGCACAAAGCGTTTCACCAAACGATGATAATGAACTGACTTTCAATTTCACTGAGACCAAGGTGCCGGAGAGTCGTCCAGAGAGTCCGACATTGAATTTCGTAGTTACTGTCATCCCTAATCAAAGCAAGGAAGGGTATCTATGGCTGACTAGAGCCGGGATCCTCATAGCCAAGGATGGAGAAGTAAAGGAGTTCGATATTCTCGATAATCTAAGAAGGCTTATCGATGTCGGGCAGACAGGAGCTTGCTTGAGAAAAGGAACAGCTACGGCTGTGGGGTCCTAGCTCCGTAACCTGGTGAAACACCGGCATGAAATATCGCTGCGGCTGCATTTGCGAAATCTCGTTCTCTGAGGGTTCTGCCGGGCTGGCGTCTGCCGATGGCTTGGAAAACCCGGAGTTTTTCTCCAATGGGTGCATCAGGTCATATAAATAGTGGACCAAAGGTCCTATATTCGGTCCCTGTCTGAGTACCAGCATGCTGTTTTCAGATGATCCAGAATGGTTCTGAAGGCCAGATAAATCGAAGTTCACAACGGTTTTTTGCGGCAGAGAGATCCCAACGATCCAGATCCATCTTCCATTCCCACGATCAGAGAGAACGAGATGATTCCTAAAGAGGCAAGAATCGACGTAGCGCTTGAAAGGTACCTGGCTGCCACGCCTTCCTTGCAAGAGGAAATCAGCGCCCTGAGCCCGGAAGAGCAGAAGCAGCAGGCGCAATGGGCGTTCGAGGACGAGGCGGAATCCCGCGGCATAGAGCCATGGGAACTGGTGCTCGATCTGGTGGCAGAAACACCGGAGGAACTGAAGGCCATGCGCCTGGAGGTGCATCAGGAAGTTGCTGAAGCGCTGGGCATGGACCTGGAGGACTATCTGCAGCTCAACGAGATCGACGGTTGAGCACGACGCCAGCCTGAACCAGGCTGGCGTTTTTCATGGCTCAGAGGCTCAAGCGCATGGACAGGTCCAGCGCTTTCACGTCCTTGGTCATGGCACCGATGGAAATGTAATCCACCCCGGTCTCGGCGATCGGGCGCAAGGTGCTTTCGTTGATCCCGCCACTGGCTTCCAGCTTGGCCTTGCCGGCGTTCAGGCGCACGGCCTCGCGCATGTCGTCCAGGCTCAGTTCGTCGAGCATGATGATGTCGGCCCCGGCGGCCAGGGCCTCCTTCAGTTCCTCCAGGCTTTCCACTTCCACTTCCACCGGCTTGCCCGGGGCGATCCTGTGGGCGGCGCTGATGGCCTGGGCGATACCGCCGCAGGCAGCGATATGGTTTTCCTTGATCAGGAAGGCGTCATACAGGCCGATGCGGTGGTTGTGGCAACCGCCGCAGGTGACCGCGTACTTCTGTGCCAGGCGCAGCCCCGGCAGGGTCTTGCGGGTATCCAGCAGCTTGACCTGGGTATCGGCGACAAAGTCCGCCAGGTACCGCGCGCGGGTGGCCACGCCGGACAGCAGTTGCAGAAAGTTCAGGGCACTGCGCTCGCCGGTGAGCAGCGAGCGGGCTGGGCCTTCGAGGTGGAAAAGCACCTGGTTGGGCACCACCCGCTCACCGTCGGCCACTTGCCAGTGCACAGCGACCCGCGGGTCCAGCTGGCGAAAGACCGCATCGACCCAGGCGGTGCCGGCGACTACTGCGGCTTCGCGGGTAATGATGGTGGCCTTGGCCAGACGTTCGGCCGGGATCAGTTGCGCGGTGATGTCGCCGCTGCCGATGTCTTCCAGCAACGCACGGCGCACGTTGGCTTCGATTTCGGCGGTCAGGTCGGCGAGGCGTAGATTCGGCATAACGGGCTCCACAAACAAAGTGCGCCGATTATAGGGCCAGGGGATCAGCGAACCCAAGGTGGCAAATGCCTGCAAGGCATTGGCGAACCTGTCCTGGATGGCTTTGTCTGATGAATAGGAGTGACTTTTCTTGAGTCGCTAGGGGTTATTTCGGAGGAGGCCACAGAGTCTGCTGGCGCAAGAGGGGACTTTTACAAGATAATATGACTTGTAATTGACGTCATAGCTTTGACGTGTCTTTGGCTTCCCCCCTAAATGAAGTGCAGTGGAGTGCATGCGCCTCCGCTGAGAGCCGGCTGTGAGCGTCGTCGGCTTGACTGAATCTTGATCTCGAACCGAAGAAACACCTTTCCAGGAGGCTTGGATGCACAACGACGGGAATGTAGTGCCTTTGCACAAGGCCGCTACAGATCAGGCGACCGCTTCGCCGCTTGCCCGCCTGCCTGTGATTCTGCTTCAGGTCCGAGACAAGGCCGCCCAGCAATTGCGCCACGGCTTGCAGGAACTGTTCGATAACGCTGATGACACCCTGTTCGAAATGGCCGATCGGGCCCGCAACAACGTCGAGCAAAACACCCTCTTCGAAGCCATGCGCGACCTGCGGCTGAAGCGCAAGAGCATCGAGCGCGGTTTCCTGGAGGCGTTCTTCCAGGCTTTTGCCTGCCTGGTGCAGTATGACCCGGCCCTGGCCATTCCCCATGCCGTGGTCTACGACCCATCACTGGATCCGTCCCACGATGACTTGGAAAAGACCGTCGCGGTGGATGCCATGGTGGCCAAGGTGCTCAACCGTGATGGCTTCGCCCTGGGGCAGTTGACGGAGCGCCTGAGTGTGCTGCTGGGACGGCGCCTGGTGGATGGGGACAACCCCCTGGGGCCGGCGCTGCTCTGCGAGTATTTCCTCCAGGCCGGGCGCAGCCTGGGGGTGGAAATCAAGGTCAAGCTGATCATCCTCAAGTTGTTCGAGCGTTATGTGCTCAGCGATGCCGAACAACTCTATGCCGAAGCCAACCAGCTGCTGATCGCCACCGGGATCCTGCCGGAACTGATGCCTGCTCCGGCCCGCCGGGCGGCCGATCGAGCCCAGGCCGAGGCCCGTGCGTCAGCGACCGAGGGGGGCACGGCGAAATCCAGCCAGTCGCAGCTCGACGAGAGCGTGCAGGAAGTTTTCGCCGCCCTGCAGACCCTGCTGTTTCATGTGCGTGGCAGCGTGGCGCCGACCCTGGAAGCCAGCGCCGAAACCCAGCCGATTTCCACCCGCGACCTCATGCGCCTGCTGTCGCACCTGCAGCAATACGTGCCGGCGCCCAGCGCCCAGGACGATTTCGACCTGCGCAACCAGTTGGAACAATTGCTCACCCGGGTCAGCGTCAAGAGCGGCAAATCCCGGGTGGTGGATGTGGCCGATGAAGACGTGATCAACCTGATCGCCATGCTCTTCGAATGCATTCTCGATGACCGCAACCTGCCGGACTCGCTCAAGGCGCTGATTGGCCGCCTGCAGATTCCCATGCTCAAGGTGGCGGTGCTGGACAAGAGTTTCTTCAGCCGCGGCAATCACCCGGCCCGGCGCCTGCTCAATGAGATCGCCGCTGCAGCCATGGGCTGGGGCGGTTGCGATGACCACCAGCGCGACAGTCTGTACCTGCGGATCGAGCAAGTGGTGCAACGCCTGCTCAGCGAGTTCAGCGATGACCCGGCGATCTTCTCCGAGCTGCTGGCGGACTTCCTGGCCTTCACTGCCGACGAGCGGCGTCGCGCCGAGTTGCTGGAGCAGCGCACCCGTGACGCCGAGGAAGGGCGGGCCAGGGCCGAACTGGCCCGGCGCCGGGTAGAGCAGGCCCTGAATGACGCCCTGCTGGGCAAGGTGTTGCCGCAGAAGGTGGTGGATTTTGTCCGCGAAGCCTGGAGCCAGGTGATGCTGCTCAGTTGCCTCAAGCACGGCGACGACTCGCCAGAGTGGCAAACTGCGGAGCAGACCCTGCTGGAGCTGATCTGGAGCGTGCAGCGCCATGAACAGCCGGATACTGCCATGCGCTTGCTGGCGCTGGTGCCGGGGTTGCTCAAGGGCCTGCGCGAGGGTTTGAGCGCGGCGGCTTTCGATCCTTTCGCTACCAGCGAGTTCTTCAGCCAGCTGGAGCTCCTGCACTTGCAGGCATTCGAGCGCGAGGCTCAGGCCCCGCAACTGCAGGGTGCCGTCCTGGAAGCAGACCCTGCACACATGATCGTGGTGGCCGAAGAGATTGTCCTGCCCAGTGCCGAAGAGGGCCCGCTGGAAGTCGCGCCGCTGGCGTTGCCGGCCAACGACCCCAGCGTGCAATGGGTGGACCAACTGCGGCTTGGGGCCTGGGTCGAATTCCTGGAGGACGAGGACAACACCCTGCGCTGCAAACTGGCGGCGATTGTTCCCCATCCGGTGGCCAAATACGTGTTCGTCAACCGCACCGGCATGAAGGTGCTGGAGCGTACGCGCATGGGCCTGGCCCTGGAGTTCCAGCGCGGCGCAGTGCGCGCCCTGGATGACACCCTGCTGTTCGACCGCGCCCTGGAATCGGTGATCGGCAACCTGCAGCGACTCAATCACGGCAAGTGATCGCAACCCGAGGGGATAACGCGGCATACTGGGCCACCCAAGGCTTTAGTTGAAGGAATCGGTATGCGGCTGGACCCTGCCACGGGGTGGTGTCATGGCGTACGGCATTGCCCGTCACCCAATTTCAATGAACGTCCGGCGGGCGAGATTTCCCTGCTGGTGATTCACAACATCAGCCTGCCGCCGGGGCAGTTCGGCACCGGCAAGGTGCAGGAATTCTTCCAGAATCGCCTTGATGTCACAGAGCATCCCTATTTTGCCGGGATCGCCGATCTGCGTGTTTCTGCGCATTTTCTGATCGAGCGTGACGGCGCCGTCACCCAATTCGTTTCCTGCCTGGATCGGGCGTGGCATGCCGGTGTCTCGAGTTTCCAGGGGCGTGAGACGTGCAACGACTTTTCCCTGGGCATCGAACTGGAAGGCACCGATGATCAGCCTTTCAGCGATGCTCAATATCACTCGTTGATCAGCCTGAGCAGGCAACTGCGCCGGGCCTTCAGCGACATCACGCCACAACGGATCTGCGGGCATAGCGACATCGCGCCCGGGCGCAAGACCGATCCGGGCCCGGGATTCGACTGGGCACGCTTTCGTGCCGCCTTGGAGAAGGGGGAAGGACAATGAGTTTTCTGGTGTTGCTGTTGGCGGTGTGGATCGAGAAGTTCTCGGCCCTGCGCCAGCGGGTGCAGCGTGATGGCTGGTGGCTGGGGGAACTGGCGCGGCTGGAGTCGAGCCCGCGTATGGCCGGGCATCCGTGGTGGCTGCTGATCGTCATGGTGTTGCTGCCGGTGGCGCTGCTCGGGCTGTTGCTGCTGGTGCTGGAGCCCATCGCCTATGGCTTGCTGGCGCTGCCGGTGCACCTGCTGGTGGTGATCTACGCCCTGGGTCGCGGCGATCTTCTGGGTGAACTGGGCCCGTTCCGTGACGCCTGGCGGCGTGAGGATCTGCAAGCGGCAGCCCATGTCGCAGAACGTGACCTGGGCATCTGCGCCGAAAATGGCGAACAACTGCTGGAGCGAGTGCAGGGCCACCTGCTGTGGCAGGCCTTCCAGAGTTTCTTCGCGGTGATCTTCTGGTACTTCCTGCTGGGGCCGGTAGCGGCCCTGAGCTATCGCCTGTTGGCTCTCGCCGCCGAACATGGCAAGAACCCCGCCCTGGTCGAACGCGCGGGGCAGTTGCGACATGCCTTCGACTGGTTGCCGGTGCGCCTGCTGGCGGCGAGTTTTGCCCTGGTGGGCAACTTTGTCGCAGTCGGCCGGGTGATGCTCCACGAGTTGCTCAACTGGCATATCGGTGCCGCGCAGTTGGTGGAAAAGGTCGGCCTGGTGGCCGCGGAAATCCCGCCGCCGGAAGTCGGGCCCGAAGGTATCAACAGCCTGGATCGTATCTGGGAGCTGTTGTTGCGGGCGGCGGTGCTCTGGTACGCCGGCTTTGCCCTGTGGACCGTCCTGGCCTGAGGTGACCAAGGGCTGGCCCCAACCGCCCACCGAGGGTTTTCTGGCGCAGCGCATCGCAGAGAG
Source organism: Pseudomonas sp. BIGb0176 (assembly GCF_024810175.1). Taxonomy (NCBI): domain Bacteria; kingdom Pseudomonadati; phylum Pseudomonadota; class Gammaproteobacteria; order Pseudomonadales; family Pseudomonadaceae; genus Pseudomonas; species Pseudomonas sp. BIGb0176. The sequence continues at coordinate 1,386,277 of NZ_JANUEC010000002.1, read as the reverse complement.
TGCGACGGCTGCGCCGTCGATCGGCAGCAAGCTCCCTCGCCACAGCCCGCGAGCTGTCCCCTGGATGCCGCGCTGGCGGTTAACTTTAAGTTACAAAACCTCCCACGAAATTGAGCTATACAGACGGAGCGCCGAATAGTGGCTATCTGCTGCCTTCGCCTGCCTGCCAATAACAATAAAAGAAAAGGGAGACTTCTTTGTGAAGAGCTTGCTCTATCCCGCTGTCGCGCTGATGAACCGCCTGAGCTTCGGCATGAAGTTCAGCCTGATCAGCGTGCTGTTCTTTCTACCCATGCTGGTGACCAACTTCTATCTGGTGCGCGACTCCTACCGCGAATTCCAGGGCACCCGGGTCGAACTGCAAAGCCTCGACCTGCTGGGCAGCAGCCTGGCCCTGCGCCGAGACCTGGAAACCCTCAATAACCTGGTGCAGATCAACGCCAGCCTCGGTCAGTCCGGCAAGGCAGGGGACCTGGAAGGCAAGATCGTGGCCCTGGAGAAATCCGTGCTGGAACGCCTGCAGGCCTTGCAGGCGGTAACCACGGACCCACAGCAGGTGGAGGTCTTCAACGCCAAGCGCGATGAACTGATTGCCGCCTTCAAGACCCAGCAAGTGGAAAGCTCGCTGCTGAACAAAAGCGGCCTGATCGGCAAGTTGCTGGGCAGCGCGCAGTTGTTCAGCCAGATCATCGCCAGCCAGTCGGGCCTGAGCCGCGATGGCCAGGGTGACATTCGCCAGCTCAGCGAGCTGATCACCAGCGTCACCCCGCAGGTTACCCAGCTCCTCGGTGAAGGCCGGGCCATGGGCGCCTACTCCCTGGGCCAGGGGTTCCTCAATTCCTCGTCCAGCACGCGTTTCGACGAATTGCTGGTGCAGATCGAAAAGCTCCAGGCCGAATACGGGCTCAAGTTGCAGGATGCCCTGGGGTCCAGCCGCGCTGCCCACGATGCTCTCGACACGCTGGCCACGACCAGCAAGGGCAGCCTCAAGCAGGCCAGCGAGCTGTTCGAGGAGCAGGTGGTGATGGCCGATACCCTGGATGCGCCCTGGCAGGCCTTCTACGACCAGGTCAGCGGGCTGATGGCGCAGACCTACCAGCTCAATGAAGGCACCTTGAAATTCCTGGATGTCGAGTTGCAAAAGCGCCTGGAGCAGAACCGTCGCCACATGGTGCTGCTGGTGGCGGCTCTGGCCCTGGTGTTTCTCTCCATCGTCTACCTGTACGGCGGTTTCTACGCTTCCACCCGCACCACTCTGCGGCGCCTGGGAGCGATGATGGACAAGGTAGCGGCGGGGGACATGACCGTCAGCTTCACCGCCCACAGCCGCGACGAACTGGGGGAACTGGGCAGTGTGTTCAACGGCACCGTGCTGAAAATCCACGACCTGATCGAGCGGGTTGGCCACACCGTCAGTGAGGTGGAGCGCCAGGCCGGGCAAGTGCAGAGTGTATCGGCCCAGAGCAATCAGGCCGTGGCTGGCCAGCGCACCCAGATCGAGCAAGTGGCCACGGCGATGAACCAGATGTCCGCCACCTCCCAGGAAGTGGCTCGCAGCGCCGCGGCGGCGGTCAGCAGCGCCCACAGCGTGAATGACGAAACCATCAGCGGCCGCGGGCTGGTGGAATCCCAGCAGGGCAGCATCGCCCGGCTGGCCAGCGAGATCGACCAGTCGGTGCTGGTGATCAACCAGCTGGCCAGCGACAGCCAGTCCATCAGCCGGGTCCTGGAGGTGATCAAGAGCATCGCCGAGCAGACCAACCTGCTGGCCCTCAACGCGGCCATCGAGGCGGCGCGCGCCGGTGAGCAGGGGCGGGGCTTTGCGGTGGTGGCCGATGAAGTGCGGACCCTGGCCAAACGCACCCAGCAGTCCACCGAGGAGATCGAGGACATGATCGGCAAGCTCCACGGTGGCGTCAGCGCGGCGGTCAAGGCCATGGGCAGCAGCCACGCCATGGCCAACGGTACGGTGGACCAGTCGGAAAAGGTCCAGCAGGCGTTGGAAAATATCCTTGGTGCAGTAGGCATGATCGTCGACCAGAACCAGCAAATCGCCGCGGCCGTGGAGCAGCAGACCGCGGTGGCCCACGACATCGACCAGAACATCGTCGAGATCAATCGTGCCGGTGAGCGCACTGCCGAGGGCGCGCACCAGACCGAAGATGCCAGCCGGCAGTTGTCGGCCCAGGTGGTGCAACTGAAGCAATTGATCGGCGCTTTCCGCGTCTGAGCAACGTGCACCGGCTCTCGGCGAGGCCCCGGAAACCAGGGGCTTCGCTGCTTTGCATACAATCGGTAGTAAATGAATGCTTTGTTTGTCGCGTGTTTCCTGTTTTCCTGCGCGTCTGATTTTTCAGCCCCGGTGATCCCGCAGGCTGTTCGACCAGTTGGCCATGTGCCTTGCATGGCCCTGAGGAAATACGTTGATGACTGCCACTTCTGGAATCCAGGGCCGTTGCGCCCATTGCCAGACCCTCCTTGAACTCGAACCCTGGCAACTCAATGCCATGGCGTTGCAGGAAGCCTTCAACTGCAACCATTGCCACAAACCGCTGAAGCTCAGTTGCCCCGAACAGATCAAGCGCCTCAGGTCCCTGGGTTCGCTGGCCACCCTGCGCGCGACCATGATCGTGCTGTGTGCCACGGTGATATTGGTGACGCTGGTGCTGGAGTGGGTCGGGCTGGTAAGCCTGGCTCAGCAACTGAGCGTTTCGGCATTGATGCTGGTGAGCTACCTGTTGGTGATGATGGCTGCCCGCAGGCGCCAGCGCCGACCGTTGCAGCTACAGGCCGGCTGAAGGCCAGCCGAACAGCTCGCAGGCGTTGCGGGTGCTGGCGCTGGCCAGTTGCTCGGGCGTGATGCCGATGATCTGCGCCAGGGCGGCGCAGATGGCCGGCAGGTGCTGCGGGCTGTTGCGCTGGCCGGGAAACATGGCAGGCGCCATGTCCGGCGAGTCGGTTTCCAGCACCAGGGCGTGCAGCGGCAGCTCGGCGATCACCTTGCGCAGGCGCAGGGCCTGGGGCCAGGTCGCGGCGCCCCCCAGACCCAGCTTGAACCCCAGCTTGAGGTATTCCCGGGCTTCCTCGCGGCTGCCGGCGAAGGCGTGGATAATGCCGCCACGCTTGAGCTTGAAGTGCTTCAGGCTGGCGATCACCGCCGCGTGGCTGCGCCGGACATGAAGCAGGGCGGGCAACTGGAAATCTGCCGCCAGCTGCAATTGCGCTTCGAAGAGTGCCTGTTGGCGCTCGCGATCCAGGTGCGCAAGAAAGTAGTCCAGGCCGATCTCGCCCACCGCGCACACTTGCGGGTGCCCTGCCAGCCGGGTCAGCCAGTCACCCAGTTGCTGGATATGTTCCGGGCGGTGATCGTCCAGGTACACCGGGTGCAGGCCAAAGGCCGCGTACAGCTGCGAGTCGCTTTGCACCAGATCCCAGAGCCGCTGCCAATTGGCCTGATAGACCCCCAGCACCACCATTCGCGAGACGCCCAGGGCGCGGCTGTCTGCCAGCAGCGCCCCGCGATCGGCATCGAAATCCGCGAAATCCAGGTGGGTGTGGCTGTCGATCAGCTCCACGGTTCAGCCCTGTTGGATGCGCTGTTTGAAGGTCCGCGCGATGGCCTGCACGCCGGGCTGGTAATGCGCCTCTTCAATGGCAGCCAGGGCCAGTTGCAGGGCTTTTTCGGCGATCAGTTGATGCTGCTGGGCCATGGCATTGACCGGCAGCGGCAGGAAATCCAGCAACTGGGTATCGCCAAAGGTGCCCAGGCGCAGAGGCCGGGATTTCAGCGGGAAGTCGTGCAAGGCATCGAATACCCCTTGCAGCAGTACATAGGAGGTGGTCACCAGGGCGTCTGGCAGATGGCCCAGGCGCTGCAGCAATTCCTCCATCAGCTGGCGGCCGCAATCACGACTGAAGGCTTCGCCGTGCTCGATCAGCACCTCGCCGCCGAAACCCTCGAGGGCCTGGCGGAAACCGGCGGCGCGCTCCTGGCTGATGCTCAGTTCCGGGCGCGCACCGATCAGCACGATCTGCTTGGGCTCAGGCTCAAGCAGGCTCTGGGTCAGGTGCAGGCTGGCTTGCAGGTCATCGCTGATCACCGAGCAGAACAGCTCGGGCGGCATCACCCGGTCGATGGCGATGATCGGCAGGCCCTGGGCCTGCAACTGCTGGTAGCTGTCGTCTTCCGGCGGCAGGCAGCTGGCGACGAACAGCGCGTCGCAACGCCGGGCGCGGAACAGCTGGAGCAATTGCCGCTCGCTGTCCGGAGCGTCGTCGGAACTGGCGATCAGCAGCTGATACCCTCGGGCCCGGGCGCCTTGCTCCAGCAGCTTGGCGATGCGTGCGTAGCTGGGGTTCTCCAGGTCCGGGAGAATGAAACCCAAGGTACGGGTGTGCCGGCTGCGCAAGCCGGCCGCCTGGGGGTTGGGAGTAAAGCCGTGTTCTTCCACCACCGCCCGCACCCGTTCCACGGTGGCGTTGCTGATGCGTTGTTGTTCGGCCTTGCCGTTGATGACGTAACTGGCGGTGGTCACAGACACACCGGCCAGGCGAGCGATATCACTGAGTTTCAACCCGGGATTTCCTTGTTTTTGGTGCTTGCCCCGATATTTTCGCCAATCCTACCTGATCTGGGCAGGCGACCAACGTCGGAACCGGCAATCGACCAGAAGGACTTCAAGCGCTCGAGATTATGGAGTAACGTACCAAACTTGCTAGATTAAACGTTTCAGCAAGCGTATTTTCTAGGCCGAAGCCCGAACGGAAAACGCCCCTGCCAGGCACCGAGTCCCGTTTGTGGCAGTAAAGACGCCTACGCTGCTTACTTAAAACAATACCTAGCGCCGCCCCCTGCCGCGCTAAATAGGAGAAGCCATGCTCGAGCTCACTGTAGAGCAGATATCCATGGGCCAGTCGGCTGTGGATAAGTCCGCGGCGCTGCACTTGCTGGCCGACAAACTGGTGGCGGACGGCCTGGTGGCCGAGGGTTACCTGGCTGGCCTCCAGGCCCGCGAAGCCCAGGGCTCGACCTTTCTTGGCCAAGGCATCGCCATTCCCCACGGCACCCCGGAAACCCGCGACCAGGTCTTTGCCACCGGCGTGCGCCTGCTGCAGTTTCCCGACGGCGTGGATTGGGGCGACGGGCAGATTGTCTACCTGGCCATCGGCATCGCGGCCAAATCCGACGAGCACTTGCGACTCCTGCAACTCCTGACCCGCGCCCTGGGTGAAACCGACCTGGGCCAGGCCCTGCGTCGCGCCAGCTCTCCCCAGGCCCTGCTCAAGCTGTTGCAGGGCGCACCCCAGGAACTGGCGCTGGACGCACAGATGATCGGCCTCGGGGTGGCGGCGGAAGATTTCGAAGAGCTGGTCTGGCGCGGCGCTCGCCTGCTGCGCCAGGCCGAGTGCGTGAGCAACGGCTTTGCCGCGGTGCTGCAACAGGTGGAGGCGCTGCCCCTGGGTGACGGCCTGTGGTGGCTGCACAGCGAGCAGACCGTGCTGCGCCCGGGGCTGGCGTTCGTCACCCCGGACAAACCCATCCGCTACCTGGGCCAGCCCCTCAGCGGCCTGTTCTGCCTGGCCAGCCTGGGGGAAGCCCACCAGTCCCTGCTGGAGCGCCTGTGTGCGCTGCTGATCGAAGGCCGTGGCCAGGAATTGGGCCGCGCCACCAGCAGCCGCGCAGTCCTGGAAGTGCTTGGCGGCGAGTTGCCTGCGGACTGGCCCAGCGCCCGCGTCGCCCTGGCCAACGCCCACGGCCTGCATGCGCGCCCGGCCAAGGTGCTGGCGCAACTGGCAAAAAACTTTGAAGGCGAGATCCGCATCCGCATCGTCGATGGCAAGGATTCTGCGGTCTCGGTCAAAAGCCTGAGCAAGCTGCTGAGCCTCGGGGCCCGGCGTGGCCAGGTACTGGAACTGATCGCTGAACCCAGCATTGCCGCCGATGCCTTGCCCGCGTTACTGGCAGCCATCGAAGAGGGCCTGGGCGAAGAGGTCGAGCCATTGCCGGCTGTCAGCACGCCTCGGCAAGCGCCACAAGAGGTCGTCGAGCCGCTCAGCGCCCCGGCCTCCGGCAGCCTGATCCAGGCCATCGCCGCTGCGCCCGGCATCGCCATCGGCCCGGCCCATATCCAGGTCCAGCAAAGTATCGATTACCCACTGCGGGGCGAGTCCACCGCCATCGAGCGCCAGCGCTTGCAGCAGGCCCTGGCCGAGGTCCGCGAGGACATCCAGGGGCTGATCCAGCGCAGCCAGGCCAAGGCCATCCGCGAAATCTTCATCACCCATCAGGAAATGCTCGACGACCCCGAACTGAGCGATGAAGTGGACACCCGCCTCAAGCAGGGCGAAAGCGCCGAAGCGGCGTGGATGACCGTGATCGAAAGCGCCGCCAAACAGCAGGAAGCCCTGCAGGATGCCCTGCTCGCCGAGCGCGCCGCCGACCTGCGGGACATCGGCCGCCGGGTGCTGGCGCAACTGTGCGGCATTGAAACCCCGGCCGAGCCGGACCAGCCCTACATCCTGGTGATGGACGAAGTCGGCCCTTCGGACGTCGCGCGCCTCGATCCGACCCGGGTCGCCGGCATTCTCACCGCCCGCGGCGGCGCCACCGCCCACAGCGCCATCGTCGCCCGGGCCCTGGGGATTCCGGCCCTGGTGGGCGCGGGGGCCAGCGTGCTGCTGATCAAGTCCGGTACGCCCTTGTTGCTGGACGGCCAACGCGGGCGCCTGCATGTCGACGCCGATAGCCACACCCTGCAGCGGGCCGCCGAGGAGCGCGACAACCGCGAGCAACGGCTCAAGGCGGCCGCCGAACAACGCCATCAACTGGCCCATACCGCCGATGGTCACGCGGTCGAGGTGTTCGCCAATATCGGCGAAAGCGCCGGTGTCGCCGCCGCCGTGGAAAACGGCGCCGAGGGCATCGGCCTGCTGCGCACCGAACTGATCTTCATGGCCCATCCCCAGGCCCCGGACGAAGCCACCCAGGAAGCCGAATACCGCCGTGTACTCGACGGCCTCGCCGGGCGTCCGCTGGTGGTGCGCACCCTGGATGTGGGCGGCGACAAACCGCTGCCTTACTGGCCCATTGCCAAGGAGGAAAACCCCTTCCTCGGCGTGCGCGGCATCCGCCTGACCCTGCAACGGCCACTGATCATGGAAGCGCAATTGCGCGCCTTGCTGCGCTCGGCGGACAACCGCCCGCTGCGGATCATGTTCCCCATGGTCGGCAGCGTCGAAGAGTGGCGCCAGGCCCGGGACATGACCGAGCGCCTGCGCCGGGAAATCCCCGTGGCCGACCTGCAACTGGGGATCATGATCGAAGTGCCGTCCGCCGCCCTGCTGGCGCCGGTGCTGGCCAAGGAAGTGGACTTCTTCAGCATCGGCACCAACGACCTGACCCAATACACCCTGGCCATCGATCGTGGCCACCCGACCCTTTCCGCCCAGGCCGATGGCCTGCACCCGGCGGTGCTGCAACTGATCGACATCACCGTGCGTGCCGCCCATGCCCACGGCAAATGGGTGGGTGTGTGCGGCGAACTGGCGGCCGATCCGCTGGCGGTACCGGTGCTGGTGGGCCTGGGGGTGGATGAACTCAGCGTCTCCGGACGCAGCATCGCCGAGGTCAAGGCGCGGATCCGCGAACTGCGCCTGGCCCAGGCACAAACCCTTGCTCAACAGGCCCTGGCCGTCGGCAGCGCCAACGAAGTGCGCGCCCTAGTGGAGGCCATGTAATGGCGAAGATTCTTACCCTGACCCTCAACCCGGCGCTGGACCTGACGGTGCAGCTGGCGCGCCTGGACACAGGGCAGGTCAACCGCAGCGACGCCATGTACACCCACGCCGCCGGCAAGGGCGTGAATGTGGCCCAGGTGCTGGCTGACCTCGGCCATCAACTGACCGTCAGCGGCTTTCTCGGGGAAAACAATCCACAGGCGTTTGACGCGTTGTTTGCCCAGCGCGGGTTTGTCGACGCCTTTATCCGTGTGCCCGGGGACACCCGCAGCAACATCAAGCTGGCCGAAAGCGACGGGCGCATTACCGATATCAACGGCCCTGGGCCCGAGGTTAGCGAAGCTGCGCAACAGGCCCTGCTTGAACGCCTGGAACAGATCGCTCCCGGGCATGACGCGGTGGTGGTGGCCGGCAGCCTGCCGCGTGGGGTCAGCCCCGAATGGTTCCAGGCCCTGCTGCTGCGTTTGAAAAACCTCGGTCTTAAAGTCGCCCTCGACACCAGCGGCGCCGCCTTGCGCGCCGGCCTGGCGGCAGGCCCCTGGCTGGTCAAGCCCAACACCGAAGAGCTGGCGGACGCCCTGGGCAGCCCGGTGGTTTCAGTGGCCGGGCAGGCCGAGGCTGCGCGCCAGTTGCACGCCCAGGGCGTCGAGCATGTGGTGATTTCCCACGGCGCCGAGGGGGTCAACTGGTTCAGTGCTGCACCGTCCTTGCAGGCCTTGCCGCCCAAGGTCCGCGTGGTCAGCACCGTAGGCGCCGGCGACTCGCTGCTGGCGGGCATGCTCCACGGCCTGCTCAGCGCCCAGCCGTTTGAACAGACCCTGCGCACCGCCACGGCGATTGCCGCCATGGCCGTGACCCAGATCGGTTTCGGCATCAGCGACAGGGTGCAACTGGCCCGGCTGGAGCAGGGGGTGCGCGTGCATCCCCTCCTAGAACAATAAGAGGGTTGCCCATGAAGTTAGCCATAGTTACCGCCTGCCCCAACGGCATGGTCACCAGCGTGCTCTGCGCTCGCCTGCTGGACGCCGCGGCGCAGCGCCAGGGCTGGAGCACCAGCGTCGAAGTGCACGATGAAGCGCACCCGGAACGCCAACTCTCGGCGGCCACCATTGAGGCCGCCGAGTGGGTGCTGGTGGTCAGCACCGGGCCTGTGGATATGTCGCGTTTTGTCGGCAAGCGGGTGTACCGCAGCAGCCCGTCCCAGGCCCTGCAGGATGTCGATGCAGTGCTGCGTCGCGGCGCTGAAGAGGCCCAGGTCCATGTCGCCACCGAGGCCAGTGTCGAGCCGGTGGTCGAAACAGGCAAACGCGCCCCGCGGCTGGTGGCGATCACTGCCTGCCCGACTGGCGTGGCTCACACCTTCATGGCCGCCGAGGCCCTGCAGCAAACCGCCAAGCGCCTGGGCTACGACCTGCAAGTGGAAACCCAGGGCTCGGTGGGCGCGCGCAATCCGCTGAGCGCCCAAGCCATTGCCGAGGCCGACGTGGTGCTGCTGGCGGCGGACATCGAAGTACCCACCGAACGTTTTGCCGGCAAGCGCATTTATCGCTGCGGCACCGGCGTGTCCCTGAAACAGTCCGAAGCGACTCTGAACAAGGCCCTGGCCGAGGGCCGGCTGGAGTCCTCCGCAGCAGGCGCCCAGGCACCGGCCAAACAGGAAAAGACCGGGGTCTACAAACACCTGCTGACCGGGGTGTCGTTCATGCTGCCGATGGTGGTGGCGGGCGGCTTGATGATTGCCCTGTCCTTCGTCTTCGGCATCACTGCGTTCAAGGAGGAGGGCACCCTGGCCGCGGCGTTGATGCAGATCGGCGGCGAGACCGCCTTCAAGCTGATGGTGCCGCTGCTGGCGGGTTACATCGCGTACTCCATCGCCGACCGCCCAGGCCTGGCGCCGGGAATGATCGGTGGCATGCTCGCCAGCACCCTGGGTGCGGGTTTTATCGGCGGCATCGTCGCCGGCTTCCTCGCCGGTTATGCGGCCAAGGCGATCAATAAATATGCGCGCTTGCCGCAAAGCCTGGAGGCGCTGAAACCTATCCTGATCATCCCGCTGCTGGCCAGCCTGTTCACCGGGCTGGTGATGATCTACGTGGTGGGCAAACCCGTGGCGGGCATGCTCGAAGCCCTGACCCACTTCCTCGACAGCATGGGTACCACCAACGCGATTCTGCTCGGGGTACTGCTGGGCGGCATGATGTGCGTCGACCTGGGCGGGCCGATCAACAAGGCGGCCTATGCGTTCTCGGTAGGGCTGCTGGCGTCCCAGAGCTATGCACCGATGGCCGCGACCATGGCGGCGGGCATGGTACCGCCCATTGGCCTGGGCATTGCTACCTTCATTGCCCGACGCAAATTTGCCCAGACCGAACGCGAAGCCGGCAAGGCCGCCCTGGTATTGGGCCTGTGCTTTATCTCCGAAGGCGCGATTCCGTTTGCCGCCAAGGACCCGTTGCGAGTGATCCCGGCGAGCATCGCCGGCGGCGCCCTGACCGGGGCTTTGTCGATGTACTTCGGCTGCAAACTGATGGCGCCCCACGGCGGCCTGTTCGTCATGCTGATCCCGAATGCCATCAACCATGCGTTTCTGTACCTGCTGGCGATTGTCGCGGGCAGCCTGCTGACGGCGGTGGTCTATGCGCTGGTGAAACGACCAGAGACCGTCGAACTGGCCCTGGAACCGGCCAAGGCGGCCTGACCTCCACGGCACATCCGTTGCGGCGCAATCCCGCAACGGCACCCGTTGTAGCCGCTGCCGCAGGCTGCGAACGCTCTGGGCGGCACTCCGTCGCAGGAGACGCAGCGATTCCAAACCTGCCCGAGGTTCGTCGGGAAATCGCCAAGCAAGGCCCTTCGGTCCTTTTCGCAGCTTCGCAGGCTCAGCAGCGGCTACAGGGATTACCTAGCTTCGTGTAGCCGCTGCCGCAGGTTGAGAACGACCTATCTGCATTACGGCCTTCAGCTCCTTGTCACACCCCCTTCATCCCCACTGTCTAAGGTGTGCTTTTTGACCATTGTCAGGGAGTCACCATGAGCGAGTTCAACCTCGGCCGTCGTCGGATCATGCAAATCGCCGGGGCGGGGCTGTTGATGCCGAGCCTGGCGCCGGCGGTGATCGCTTCGGTCAAGGATCGGCCGCAGCTCACCGACGGGGTGCAGTCCGGGGATCTGCTGGGGGATAAGGCGATGATCTGGAGCCGCAGCGATCGTCCGGCGCGGATGGTGGTGGAGTGGGACACGCGAAGCATGTTCAGCAACCCCCGGCGCTCTGTTTCGCCCCTGGCCGATGCCCGCACCGACTTCACGGCGCGGGTGGAGTTGACCGGGCTGCCGGCCAACCAGGCGATCTTCTATCGGGTGACCTTCGAGGATGCCCAGTCCGGCGCGGCCAGCGAGCCCTGGTTCGGCCATTTGCGCAGTGCGCCTTCGCAACGCCGGGACATCCGTTTTGTCTGGAGCGGCGACACGGTAGGGCAGGGCTTCGGCATCAACCCGGATATCGGCGGCATGCGCATCTACGAGGCAATGCGCCTGCGCCTGCCGGACTTCTTTATCCACAGCGGCGACACCATCTACGCCGACGGCCCGGTGCCGGCGCAGTTGACCGTGGAAGACGGGCGCATCTGGCGCAACCTCACCACCGAGGCCAAGAGCAAAGTGGCCGAGACCCTCGACGAATACCGGGGCAACTACCGCTACAACCTGATGGACGAAAACCTGCGCCGCTTCAACGCCGAGGTGCCGCAGATCTGGCAGTGGGACGACCATGAGGTGGTCAATAACTGGTCGCCGAGCAAGCAGCTGGACGAACGTTACGTGGTCAAGGACATCCAGACCCTGGTGGGCCGCGCGCGCCAGGCCTGGCTGGAGTATTCGCCCATGCGCCGGCAGAGCGCCGATGGCGGCGGGCGCATCTATCGCAAGCTCAGCTATGGGCCGTTGCTGGATGTGTTCGTGCTGGACATGCGCAGCTATCGCGGCCCCAACGATGACAACCTCGGCGGCGAGAAACCTTTCCTCGGCCGCGAGCAACTGGATTGGCTGAAGCGTGAGCTCAAGGACTCCTCGGCTCAGTGGAAAGTGGTGGCGGCGGACATGCCCATTGGCCTGGGCGTGCCCGATGGCGAAGTCAGCCCCGGGGTGGCGCGCTGGGAGGCGATCGCCAACGGCGACCCGGGCTCGGCCCAGGGCCGCGAGCTGGAGATTGCCGAGCTGCTGGCGTATTTGCGCAAGCATCAGGTGCGCAACCATGTGTGGCTGACGGCGGACGTGCACTACTGCGCGGCCCACCACTACCACCCGGATCGGGCGGCGTTCCAGGATTTCGAGCCGTTCTGGGAGTTTGTCGCCGGCCCCCTGAACGCGGGGAGTTTCGGGCCCAATGTGCTGGACAAGACCTTCGGCCCGGAAGTGGTGTTCCAGAAGGCGCCGCCAGCGCAGAACACTTCACCCTTTGCCGGCTTCCAGTTCTTTGGCGAAGTGCAGATCGATGGGCAAACGGCGGAGCTGAAGGTGATCCTGCGGGACCTGGATGGCGTGGCGGTGTACGAGCACAACCTGCAACCGGCGTAACCATCCCCGCCAACGCCCCGTCCCGTAGGAGCCGGCTTGCCGGCGAAGAGGCCCTTGAGCCTTGCGCCGTTCTGACGGGCGCCTTCGCTGGCAAGCCAGCTCCTACGGAAGGTGCAGCACGATTGATGTAGGAGCCGGCTTGCTGGCGAAGAGGCCCTTGAGCCTTGCGCCGTTCTGACGGGCGCCTTCGCTGGCAAGCCAGCTCCTACGGAGGGGGCGGCACGATTGATGTAGGAGCCGGCTTGCCGGCGAATAGGGCCCGTGAGCCTTGCGCTGTTCAGGCGGGCGCCTTCGCTGGCAAGCCAGCTCCTACGGAGGGTGCGGCACGATTGATGTAGGAGCCGGCTTGCCGGTGAAGCGTCTGACGCCTCAGTAAACGTCGCGGCGGTAGCGACCCTGCTCAATCAGGCGTTCGACGTGTTCTGCTCCCAGCAGTTCGTTGAGTACCTGGTCCACTCCCGACGCCATGCCCTGCAAGCTGCCGCAGATGTAGATCGCGGCGCCATCGTCCAGCCATTTTTTCAGCTCGTCCGCCGCCTGGCGCAGGCGGTCCTGGACGTAGATCTTCTCGGCCTGGTCCCGGGAGAACGCCAGGTCCAGGCGGCTCAGGTCGCCCCGGGTGCGCCATTCCTGCAGTTCATCCTTGAAGTAGAAATCATGCTCGGCATTGCGCTCGCCAAAGATCAGCCAGTTGCGTTGCTGGCCCTCGGCGATCCGCGCCTTGAGCAGGCTGCGCAAGCCCGCCAGCCCGGTGCCGTTGCCCAGCAGAATCAGTGGGCAAGGTTCGGCCGGCAGGTGGAAGCCGCTGTTGCGCCGCACCCGCAGGCTGATGCTCGAACCCACCGCAGCATGCTCAGTGAGCCAGCCGGAACCGATCCCCAGGCTGCCGTCGGCGTGGCGTTCCTGGCGTACCAGCAGCTCCAGGCAACCGTCGGCGGCAATCGAGGCGATGGAGTATTCGCGCATGCTCAGGGGCACCAGGGCATCCACCAGGGCCTGGGCGTGCAGGCCCACCAGGTGGGTGCGGTTTTCTGGTAGCTGGCGGCTGCCCAAGGCTTGTTCCAGGCTCTCTTCCAGGCCGTCGAGCTGGACCCTGGCCTCGCCGGAAAGCCCCAGGCCGTCGAGGAAGTATTCGACCAGCCACGGGCTGTTGCGCGGCATGACTTCCACCAGGTCGCCAGCCAGCCAGCTGCTGGCGCTGGGGGCCAGCAGTTGCAGCAGGTAGACCCCGGAGCCGCTGCTGTCGGGGTTGAGCAGGGTGCGGCTCTTCAGGGTCCAGTTGTCGAAGGCCGGGGCCTGCCACAGGTCTACCGGGGCATGGCCGGTGAGCTGGCCCAGTTGCTGCTGCCAGTGGCGCAGGGCGTAGCTGTCGCCGCTGTCCACCTCGATGGGGGCGAACAGGGTGCTGCCGCCCTGGTTCGACAGCCAGTCGTGAAGGCGTCGGGCAAAGCCGCAGAAGTGCTGGTACTGGCGGTCGCCCAGGCCGAGCACGGCGTATTGCAGGCCTTGCAGCGACAGCTCGCGGCCCAGCAGCTTGCGCTCGAAGCCGCGGGCGCTGTCCGGTGCTTCGCCGTCGCCAAAGGTGCTGACCACGAACAGCGCGCGCTGAGCGTCACGCAGGTCCTGTTCGCTGAGATTGCTCAGCGGCTGGACCTTGGTCGCCACCCCGGCAGCCTGCAATTGCCCGGCGGTCTGCCAGGCCAGCTGCTCGGCAAAGCCGCTCTGGCTGGCGAAGCCGATCAGCCACGCCGAGCCGTCGGGGGCGGTACTTTCCAGGCCCTGGCGGGCCTGCTTGATCTGGCGCTTCTTGCGTCGGCGATCCAGGTACAGCAGCCAGCCGGTGACGAAGAACAGCGGCATGGTCAAGGAGGCCAGGGTCAGCAGGATGCGCCCCACCAGGCCGAAGTAGCTGCCCACGTGCAGCGCGTAGACGCTGGTGAGCAACTGCGACTTGAGGCTCTTGTCGGCGTAGCGGTCATGACGGCTGATCACCCCGGTGGCCGGGTCCAGGGTCAGTTGGTTCAGCGCCCGTTCGTGGGGGGAGCTCTTGAGCAGGTAGAACACGGTCGCCGGCTGCCCGGCCACGGCAGGCATACGGATGTTGTAGGCATTGAGGTCCTTGCCGGCGGCGCTGTAGATGCTGCTCCACATGGCGTTGTAGTCCGCCACCGGGGCCGGGCCCTTGGGCGGTGGGCCACCGCGGCCGCCACGCTGGCGTTCGCTGTGTGGCGCATCGGAGAGCAGCTTGGTCAGGCCCTCCCGGTACCAATCGTAGGACCAGTACAGGCCGGTGAGGGCGAACAGCAGGTAGAACAGCAGGCACCAGGTGCCGAACACGGCGTGCAGGTCCCAGTTGAAGCCGCGGCCTTTCTTGGCCCAGTCCAGGGTCAGCCACACCCGCCAGTTGCCGACCTGGCGCGGCCAGCGCAGGTACAGCCCGGACAGGCAGAAGAAGATCAGGATCAGGGTGCAGGCGCCGGTGATCTGCCGGCCGGTGTCGCCGATGGCCAGGAAGCGGTGCAATTGCAGCATGAGGCCGAAGAAGTCCTGGCCGACGGCGTCGCCCATGAACTCGCCGGTATAGGGGTCGAAGTAGCGCATCTGGCCACGGCGTTCCCCCGGCGGCGGGGTGAAGAACACCCGCGCGGCGTTGCCGCTGTCGGTCTCGACCCAGAGCATGGACACCGTCTTGCCTTCGGCGGCCTGGATTTTTTCCACCAGTTCGGCGGGCGGCAGCACCCCGGCGGGGAGCTTGTCGACTTGCAGCACCGATGGATTGAGGACGCGCAGGATTTCGTCCTGGAACGACACGGTCGCCCCGGTGATGCCCATCAGGGCCAGGATCAGCCCCGCGCTGATGCCGAAGAACCAGTGCAGCTGGAACAGGGTTTTCTTCAACACGTCACTCGCCTTGTTCGTCCAGAGAGAGGAAACACGGCGCGCATTATGCCGTGTGTTGTCGAGAAGCATTCGTTTTTACATGCAAAAGCCCCAGGCATTGAAATGCGTGGGGCTTGGGCGCCTGTGGCCGTGGCTACAGGAAGGTCTTGCGCTGGATCAGAAGTGGAAGCTGGTGGTCAGCAGCGCGGTACGACCGGCCGCCTGGTTGGCGAAGTGCGCCGCGTAGGCCTTGTCGTAGTAGGTCTTGTCGGTCAGGTTCTGCACGTTCAACTGCAGGTCGACGTTCTTGGTCAGCTTGTAGCTGGCCATGGCGTCGTAGCGGGTGTAGGACGGCACGTACAGGCTGTTGTTGTTATCGCCCCAGACCTTGTCGACGTAGAAGGCGCCACCGCCGATGGTCAGCTTCTGGGTCAGGTTATAGGTGGTCCACAGGCTGAAGCTGTTTTTCGGCGTATTTGGCAATTCATTGCCCTTGGCCGGGTTGGCGAGGCCACTGACTTTACCGCTGCGATCACCGCTGGCGCCCGGATCGACGATGGTGCTGTCCAGGTAGC
This sequence comes from Pseudomonas sp. BIGb0176, assembly GCF_024810175.1. NCBI lineage: Bacteria > Pseudomonadati > Pseudomonadota > Gammaproteobacteria > Pseudomonadales > Pseudomonadaceae > Pseudomonas > Pseudomonas sp. BIGb0176. Next base: position 1,370,513 of record NZ_JANUEC010000002.1, on the reverse strand, counting down.
TGTAGCCGGCGAACACTTGCCACTTGTCGGTCAGCTTGCCGCTCGCAGTCAGCTCAAGGCCGTCAACTCGGGTCTTGCCGGCGTTTTCGTAGGTGTAGTTGCTGCTCAGGACCCGGGTGTTTTCCTTTTCGGTACGGAAGATCGCACCGGTCAGTGCCAGGCGGTCGTTGAACAGGTCCCACTTGGTGCCGATCTCGTAGTTGACGGTTTCCTCGGGCTTCATGTCGCTGACGATGCTGGTCGGCGTGCCGGAGGTGGTGGCAAACGGGTTGGTCTCGGCGCCGTTGTCCAGGGTGCTGCCGACCGGTGTAGCCGAGGTGGCATAGGAGATATAGACGCTGCCGTTGTCCTGCGGCTTCCATACCAGGCCCAGTTGGCCTGTCACGAATTCGCTGGTGTCCTCGGCCTTGAAGGTGGTGGTGCGCGCGGTGTTCTTGGTCTTGGCCTGGGTTTCGAAGTGGTCGTAGCGCAGGCCCATGTTGACCAGCCACTGCGGGGTCAGCTCCAGAGTGTCGGCAAAGTAGATGGCCCGGGTGGTGCCTTCGGTGTCGGTGCCCGCGTAGTTGCGGCTGATGGTGCCGGCATAGGCGTCATCCGGAGTCGGATTCGACAGCGAAGTACAAACGCCAGCAGGCTGCGGCACGTTGCACTTGATATTGGCGTTGTTGGAAACGGTGTAGCCACTTTTGCTCGAGGACTCGTCGGACAGTTCGATGCCGGCGGAGAAGTTGTTCTTGAAGCCGCCCAGCACGAACTCACCATACAGATCGGTCTGGTTGGTGGTGGTGTCGGTGTTCGACACCCGGGTGTTGGCCCGGCGCCAGACGGTGCCACTACGCACGTTGCCCTGGCTGTCGTCCGGCTGGGTCAGGATGTAGTCCTGCATGCTGGTGCCGTGACGGAAAGTGTTCTTCAGGGTCAGCGAGTCATTCAGGTCGTGCTCAATGGCGAAGGTCGCGGTGTCCACGCGGGACTTGCGGAAGTCGCGGTCGGTCAGGCCATAGAAGTTGCTGCTGTCGCCGCCGTTGACCGGTTTGTCCGGATGGGCCGCGGTGTGGGCGGTGCCCATGGAATAGCCGTAGGGAATGCCCGAGTCCGGCAGGTCATCGCTTTCCAGGTGGTAGTAATCGAGGAATACCCGGGTGTCGGTGCCTAGGCCGAAGGCCAGGGACGGGGCGATGCCCCAGCGGTCGTAGTTGACCTTGTCTCGTCCGGCGACGTTGCTTTCATGGCTCATCAGGTTCAGACGGCCAGCGGCGGTATCGCTGAACTGGTAGTTGCCATCCAGGGTGTAGCGCTGGGTCTGATCGGAGCCCCAGGTGAAGCCACCGTCCAGGGAGTTACCCAGGTGCGCCTTCTTGCTCACCAGGTTGATGCTGCCGCCAGCGGCGCCACGGCCGCCCATGGCCGAGTTAGGGCCTTTGCTGACTTCGATGTTTTCAACTGCGAAGACTTCGCGGCTTTGGGCACCTGTGTCGCGGACGCCGTCCAGGTAGGTGTCACTTTGGGCGTCGAACCCCCGGATGAACGGACGGTCGCCTTGGGGGTTGCCGCCCTCACCGGCACCGAAGGTGATACCGGGCACGGTACGCAGGGCGTCCTGCAGCGAGGTGGCCGCGGTGTCTTTGAGTACTTGCTGTGGCACCACGGTCACCGAGCGTGGGGTGTTCACCAGCGGCGCGGTGTACTTTTTCGAGGAGGAGTTTTCGACCTTGTAGGACGTTTGGTCCTGGGCCTCACCGGTAATGCTGGTGGCTTCCAGGGCAATGGCTTTGCCCGAAGTCTTCTGCTGAGTCTCTTCAGCCGCCTGGACCATATGGCCTGCGGAGCCGGCGGTGATCGCCACGCCAATTGCAGACGCCAGCAGGCGTGGTGAACTGACAGCGGATGGTGGTTGTTGGCGTGACATGTTTTTCCCCTCCCCAAGGATTTGAGGCGGCGGAATATAGGGGAAAGAAACATTTGTTATCAATTGCGAAATATTGCTATTCGCACTTAATTTACATTCTTTACAATTTGCCTTTACGGTTTTTACGTTCTCATGCGTCCCGGGGTTTTACACAGTCAATAAGAATCAATATCATTGACGGCCTTTCGCTCTGCAGGTACCTGGCCATGTTGCTGCACATCCCTGGCGTGTTCACCCGTGACGAGGTCGGGCGCATCCGTGAAGCCCTGGAACAGGCGGACTGGGCGGACGGCAAGATCACCGCCGGTTACCAGTCGGCCAAGGCCAAGCACAACCTGCAACTGCCGGAAGGCCACCCGCTGGCCCAGGAGATCGGCGCGGCGATGCTCGATCGCCTGTGGCAGAACCCGCTGTTCATGTCCGCCGCCTTGCCGCACAAGGTGTTTCCGCCGCTGATCAACTGCTACACCGCCGGCGGCAGTTTCGATTTTCATATCGACAACGCGGTGCGCCAGCCCAAGGGCAGCCCGGAGCGGGTGCGTACGGACCTGTCGTCGACCCTGTTCTTCAGCGACCCCGAGGATTACGAAGGCGGCGAGCTGGAGATCCAGGACACCTTCGGCCTGCAGCGGGTCAAGCTGCCGGCGGGGGACATGGTGCTGTATCCAGGCACCAGCCTGCACAAGGTCAACCCGGTGACCCGGGGTGCTCGCTACGCCTCATTCTTCTGGACCCAGAGCCTGGTGCGCGAAGATAGCCAGCGCGCCTTGCTGTTCGAGATGGACGGCGCGATCCAGGAGCTGACCCGGGACGTGCCCGACCATCCTTCGCTGGTCCGCCTGACCGGCACCTACCACAACCTTCTGCGTCGCTGGGTCGAGGTGTAAGCCGTGACTTTTCAACTTCGCCGCGAGGAGCTCCTCGACGGCGCGCAACTGAGCGCCATGCTTGAAGAGAGCCCGGCCCGCGCCGCCCAGGCGGTGCTGGCCGCTGCTTCCGAGGGCCTGCTGGACGCCCAGGCGCTGCTGGGGCAGATCCTCCTCGACGGCCGCGGCATCCAGCAGGATCAACCCCTGGCGGTGCGCTGGTTCGAGATCGCCGCACAACGCGGGCACCTGATGGCGCGCAACATGCTCGGGCGCTGCCATGAGCACGGCTGGGGTTGCCCGGCGGATGCCGCCCGCGCGGCCGGGCACTATCGCCTGGCTGCCGAGGCGGGGTTGGACTGGGGGCTGTACAACTACGCCAACCTGTTGGCCACCGGTCGCGGCGTGGTGCAGAACCATGCCTTGGCCCTGGCCTGTTACCGTCGTGCGGCGGACCTTGGCCATGCCAAATCGATGAACCTGCTGGGGCGCTACCTGGAGGAGGGGCTGGTGTGCCAGGCCGACCTTGAAGCGGCGCGGGACTGGTACCGGCGCTCGGCCGAAGGCGGGGATTTTCGCGGGCAGTTCAGCCATGCGGCGGTGCTGGCCGATGCCGGGCGTATTGACGAAGCCGTGGCGTGGCTGCAACGGGCTCTGGCCGGTGGCAACCTGAATTTCCTCCGGGTGGCATGCGCCGCGCTGCTCAAGGCCACGCACCCCGAGATTCGCGACCTGGCTCAGGCCTATCAGCGGCGGGCGGCGCAATTGGGTGACGAACGGGATGGAGAGCGGCTTGCTGTGTTGTCTTAAATCACTATGATTCAAAGCTAATCGCTTTTAATCATTCTGATGCAGGTCTTGCCTCATGCCCGCGACAAAAGTACTGACCGCTCACATTCCCTTGGACCTGGCTGATAAGGTCGATCAACTTGCTTCTCGCCTGGAACGCTCCCGGGCCTGGGTCGTGAAGCAGGCGTTGGTGGCCTGGGTTGACCAGGAAGAAGAGCGCCGTCGACTGACGCTTGAGGCCTTGGCAGATGTCGATGCTGGAAGGGTTGTCGATCATCAGTCAGTGTTGGCTTGGGCGCAGAGTCTGTCTGGCGACAACCCTCTGCCCTTACCAAAATGAGACAGCTGAAATGGACGAGCAAGGCCCTATCCGATCTGGCTCGGCTTTTTGAGTTTCTCGCCCAGGCCAATCGTTCTACTGCTGCTCGGACCGTGCAATCGCTGGTGCAGGCTCCAGATGCTCTTCTATCTAACCCTCGATTGGGAGAGCAGTTGGAGGAATTCAAGCCGAGGGATGTTCGAAGATTGCTGGTGGGGCATTACGAGATGCGTTATGAGATTCAAGGCATGGCCTTGTCCATCCTGCGTATTTGGCATGTCCGGGAAGATCGTTGAATCACTGAACCGCGCGCACAAAAAAGCCCATGACAAGTCATGGGCTTTTTCTTGCAGCTAGCTGCCGTCTTTAAACGTAGAAGGCCTTCAGCGGCGGGAAGCCGTTGAATTCCACCGCGCTGTAGCTGGTGGTGTAGGCGCCGGTGGACAGCCAGTACAGGCGGTCGCCGATGGCCAGGTTCAGTGGCAGGCCGTACTTGTAGTTCTCGTACATGATGTCGGCGCTGTCGCAGGTCGGGCCGGCGATCACCACTTCTTCCACTTCACCTTTCTTCTCGGTCCAGATCGGGAACTTGATGGACTCGTCCATGGTTTCGATCAGGCCGGAGAACTTGCCCACGTCGGTGTACACCCAGCGCTCGACGGCGGTGCGGGATTTGCGCGCCACCAGTACTACTTCGCTGACCAGGATGCCGGCGTTGGCGATCAGCGAACGGCCTGGCTCGAGGATGATTTCCGGCAGGTCGTCGCCGAAGTCTTCCTTGAGGAAGCGGATGATTTCCTCGGCATAGGTTTCCAGGCTGTTGGTGCGGGTGATGTAGTTGGCCGGGAAGCCGCCACCCATGTTGATCAGCTTCAGCTCGATACCGTCTTCTTCCTTGAGGCGCTCGAAGATCACCTTGACCTTGGCAATGGCGGCGTCCCAGACGCTGATGTCGCGCTGTTGCGAACCCACGTGGAACGACACACCGTAAGGCACCAGGCCCAGGTCGCGAGCGAGGATCAGCAGGTCCATGGCCATGTCGGTCTGGCAGCCGAACTTGCGCGACAGCGGCCAGTCGGCGGTGGTGGAGCCTTCGGTGAGAATACGCACGTAGACTTTCGAACCCGGTGCGGCCTTGGCGATGTTGCGCAGGTCGGCCTCGGAGTCGGTGGCGTACAGGCGCACGCCCTTGTCATAGAAGTAGCGGATGTCCTTGGACTTCTTGATGGTGTTGCCGTAGCTGATGTTGGCCGGGTTGACGCCGCGGCCCAGCACCTTGTCCAGCTCGTAGATCGAAGCGATGTCGAAGCTGGAGCCTTTTTCGTGCAGCAGGTCGATGATCTCGACGGCCGGGTTGGCCTTGACCGCGTAGTAGACCTTGGCGAATTCGAAACCGGCGCGCAGGTCGTCGTAGGCCTGGGAGATCATCTGGGTGTCGATGACCACGAACGGGGTTTCTTGCTGGTCGGCGAAAGACTTCATTTTCTGAAAGGTTTCGCGCGCGAAATAGTCTTCGACGTTAATCGACATGCGTTGGGAACTCCTACTGGCAAACGTTGGTAATCAATGGGTTTAAGGACATGTCATTGATGACAGTGCCTTGTGAACGTCCTCCGTATCCCCACTTTGGTTCGCCTACTTCCCAAGGCATGTCGCCGAAAGCAAAAAGGCCATGGGAAATCTGCCCTTGGCCTTGCTGTCTCGTCGTCAGTACTTGAGCCGGATGGATCGTTTCCAGCATGGACGTTCGGCGCGAACTTTAGGCGGTGAGGGGGCTGAGATCAACAAAAAATGTCGCGTTTTTGCACTTGTCTGACGTGCGTTATCGACACCTCTCTTTGTAGCCGACACAGATGACGGACAGATGTTCCCGAAGAATTCTCGAGTGTTAAAAATACCTGCACGTTCGACGCTTTTGCGTGCCAAGTAGCTGGGAAGTATGAAAGCGTCAACATCGGCGACGTTAGCGGCGAGAGGGCGGTTTGAGGGGGATTTTGGCTGTTTCGGAGGAGGGCGCCGGACAGCTCTGACCGGGGCGGCTGTTGATATTTTTTTCCGGCGTGTGGGTGGGTCAAAAACACCTGGTGGCGAGGGCGCTTGCTCGCGCCGGATGCGCAGCAGCCCCATTCTTTTTGCAAAGAGGGGCCGCTTCACGGTCCCGAGGGAGCAAGCGCCCTCGCCACAGGTTGGTTATTGGCTATTTATTGATCAGGCGACCACTGTTTCAGCCGGCGAGACGATATTGGTCTTCATCCCCCGCGAACGCCCGGAGCTCAGGTAGGCGGCGATGGATTCCTGAGTCACCTCGCCCAGGAACACCCGCTCGGCATCCATCACCGGCAGCCACGAGCGGTTGAACTCGTACATGCGCGACAGAAGAATCCGCAGGTGTTCGTCGTAGGCGGCTGTAGCGTTGAACTCTCGCAGGAACTGGGCGCAGGTGCCGGTCTGACGGTGCAGGTCGCGACGACGTACATAACCCAGAGCCTTGTTCTCGGCACAGGTCACCACCACGTAGCGCCGGTCGTGTTCGTCCATCAGTTCCAGGGCGTCGGCTACCGGGGTTTCCGGGCTGACCGACGGGGCGTTGTCCGCGGCGTCTTCGGCCTTGACCAGCAACAGGCGTTTCAAGGTGCTGTCCTGGCCGACGAAGTTGCTGACGAAGTCGTCCGCCGGGTGCGCCAGCAGGGTGTCGGGGTGATCGATCTGCAGCAACTTGCCGGCACGGAAGATGGCGATCTTGTCCCCCAGCTTGATGGCTTCGTCGATGTCATGGCTGACCATGATCACGGTCTTGTTCAGCGCCCGCTGCATCTCGAAGAATTCATTCTGGATCATCTCGCGGTTGATCGGGTCCACCGCGCCGAAGGGCTCGTCCATCAGCAGCAGCGGGGCGTCCGCCGCCAGGGCGCGGATCACCCCGATGCGCTGTTGCTGGCCACCGGACAGTTCCCGTGGGTAGCGATGCAGGTACTGCTTGGGTTCGAGCTTGATCATGCTCATCAGCTCGCGGGCCCGGTCGTGGCATTTCTGCTTGTCCCAGCCCAGCAGGCGTGGCACCACCACGATGTTTTCCTCGATGGTCATGTTGGGGAACAGGCCGATCTGCTGGATCACGTAGCCGATGTTGCGGCGCAGGGTCACTTCGTCGAGATCGGTGGTGTCCTCGCCATTGATCAGCACCTTGCCCGAGGTGGGCATGATCAGGCGGTTGATCATTTTCAGCGTGGTGCTCTTGCCGCAGCCGGAGGGCCCGAGGAACACGCAGATCTCGCCTTCATTGACGGTCAGGCTTACCGAGTCGACGGCTTTGACATCCTTGCCGTTGCTGCGAAAGGTCTTGGTCAGGTTTTGAAGTTCGATCATTTCAGGAGTCCTTTTGGAGTCAGCGAGCGTTGCAGCCATTGCAGAAGCAGGTCGGCGAAGATGGCCAGGAGACTGACCAGCACGGCGCCGACGATCAGCATCGACATGTCGCTGCGGCTGATGGAAGCAAGAATGAGTACGCCCAGGCCGCCGGCGCCGATGGTGGCGGCGATGGTCATGACGCCGATGTTCATCACCACGGCGGTGCGTACCCCGGCGAGGATCACCGGCACCGCGATCGGCAACTCGACCATGCGCAGGCGCTGGCCGAAGGTCATGCCGATGCCGCGGGCGGCTTCACGAATGCCCGGTTCGACGCCGGTCAGCGCCAGGTAGGTGTTGCGCATGATCGGCAGCAGGGAATAGAGGAACACCGCGGTGATAGCCGGTAGCGGGCCCAGGCCCTGGCCGAACTTGGAGTAGAACGGCAGCAGCAGGCCGAACAGGGCGATGGACGGAATGGTCAGCAGCACGGTGGCGCTGGCCTGCAGTGGGCCGGCAAGGGTCGGGAAGCGGGTCATCAGCACGCCCAGGGGCACACCGAAGACGATGGCCAGGGTGACGGCGATGCCCACCAGGGTGATGTGCTGCCAGGTCAGGTGCAGGACCTGGGCCCAATCGAGATGGGAAAAGGCGTTCAGGAATTCCATGTCTTCTCCTCTTTAGTTGATCGGGTGCTGGCGCAGGAAATCTGCGGCCACGGCGGATGGGCTTTCATGGTCGACGTCGACCCGCGCGTTCAGCTGGCGCATGGTTTCGTCGTCGAACAGCGCCGCCAGCGGCTTGAGCTCGGCGGCCAGTTGCGGGTGGGCGTCGAGGTAGGCCTGGCGTACCACCGGCGCGGCGGTGTAGTCCGGGAAGTAGTGCTTGTCGTCTTCCAGCAGTTTGAGCTTGAAGGCATTGAGGCGCCCGTCGGTGGTGTACACCAGGCCGGCGAACACCTGGCCGTTGCGCAGGGCGGTGTAGACCAGGCCGGCGTCCATCTGCCGGGTGTTCTTGCGGGTCAGGGCCATGTCATAGAGCTTGACCATCCCGGCCATGCCGTCGGAGCGGTTGGCGAACTCGGTGTCCAGGGCCACCAGGCGGTTCTCCTTGGTGTTTTCGGCCAGGGCCTGGGTCAGGTCGCTGATGCTATTGATCTGCGGATGTTCCTTGGCCACGTTCTCTGGCAGCGCCAGGGCATAGGTATTGCTGAACTTGGACGGTGACAGCCAGACCAGGCCTTTTTTCGCATCGAGTTCTTTCACCCGGGCGTAGGACTGTTCGCTGTCGAGTTTCTCGTCGATGTGGTTGTAGGCCACCAGCGAGACTCCGGTGTACTCCCAGATCAGGTCCAACTGGCCACTTTCCTGGGCACTGCGGGCCAGGTTGCTGCCCAGGCCCCCGGTGACGCGGGTGTCGTAGCCCTTGCTGCGCAAGTACTGGGAGGTGATCTCCGCCAGCAGGGTCTGTTCGGTGAAGACCCGGGCGCCGATGCGGATCAGCGGTTTTTCCACGGCGTGAGCCAATGTGCTGAAAAGCAGGGCGCAGCCGAGTATCAGGCTTAATTTCTTCATGTCGGTTCCTTGGCTCTGACGGGCTTAAGACGGGCGCAGACCACGTTCCAGCCAAAGTCGGCTGGCCAGGGTCACCAGGCCATCGAGGAGCAAGGCCAGCAGCGCGGTGCAGGCGGCGCCGAGCAGCAGTTGCGGCTGATTGTTCAGGGCGATGCCGGGGAAAATCAGGCTGCCCAGGCTGTTGGCGCCGATCAGGAAGGCCAGGGGCGCGGTGCCGACGTTGATCGCCAGGGCCACCCGCACGCCGCCGATGATGATCGGCACGGCATTGGGCAATTCGACTTTCCACAGCACCTGGCGTGGCGTCATGCCGATGCCGACCGCGGCCTCCTTGAGGGAGCCCTGGACGTTCTTCAGGCCTTCATAGGTGTTGCGCACGATGGGCAGCAGGGAGGCGAGGAACAGCGCGAAAATGGCCGGGCCACTGCCGATGCCGAGGATCCCCAGAGCGATGGCCAGGACGGCCAGGGGAGGGACGGTGTTACCGATGTTGAACACTTGCATGAAGCGTTCGGCGCGTCCGACCATGCTCGGGCGGCTGAGGACGATGCCGGCGGGGATCCCCACCACCAGCGCGGCTAGCATTGAAGCCAGGACCAGGAACAGATGAGCTTGCAGGTAGAACAACAGATCGTCGCGGTAGTGTTCGATCGTAGTGATGCCGATCCAGTGGACCAGCAGGGCCAGGAGGGCGATTACCGCAGCGCCTCCTATCAGCCCTTTGCCATAGCGAATAGCCACAGGCGGACTCCTTTTTTATGTCAGCGCGCATTCTCTTGTGTGGCAGTGCCATGCCTGGCAGCCGAAAGAATGATCGCGGGAAGCAGCTCTTCGGTGCGCTGTAAACAGCGTGAGAGTGAGCCGTACGCATCGCTTTGCCAGGCTAACTTGCTGTTTTTTCTACACCTGGCGAAAGTTCGTAGCATGGGAGTGGACGCCCCGGCCTTTTAAAAGGTTCCATCATTGGCCGAATTTGCTCGGTGCGTTGGTGCGTTCCAATGGCGGTTGTTGCCAGGATTGCCTCGCTGTATTAACGGGGTAGGCCCGGGCCTGCACCCCCGGGCAGGCCGCTGAAACCGATGGTGTGCAGGCCGGCCAGGCTGATGGGAACAACCTGGTCGGCTGCTGTTTCATCCGCTCGTGAGCGTCAGAAGGGGAGGCTGCGGCCGATCAGGGGCAGCTTGGCGGCTTCGCCTTCGAGGTGGTTGAAGGATTGCTGGCCGAGGTTCAGGCCGATCAGGCCGCCGTGGATGTAGCCAGGGTTCACGGGCGTGACCTTGGCGCTCGCTGACGAGTGCTCGATGGAGCCGCTGTTGCCGCCGACCAGGCCGCCCAGTACCTGGGCCGCAGTCCCCATGACTTTACCGGAGGCAGAGGCGTTGCTGATTCGGCCGTCGTTGAAGCCGACCAGCCCCCCCACGAAGCTTGAGTCGCCGGCTTGGACATCACCTTTGGCCGAAGCGTTGGCGAGGGTGCCGCCTTCCAGGTAGCCGATCAGGCCACCGGCGAAGGCGTTGGCCCCTCCCGTGACGTTCCCGGTGGCGTCGGCAACGTTCACCGTGGTGTTGCGGCTGTGACCGAGCAACCCGCCCAGGTACTGGCTGAATCTGTCGAGCACGCTGGCGCTGGCGCTGACATTGCTCAGGCTGGCGCCCTCGCTCTTGCCGATCAGGCCGCCGATGGCCTGCGAGTGACTGGCGTTGAGGGTGCCGCTGGCCGAGGCATTGTTCACCGAGCCTGCGCTGAGTTCGCCAATCAACCCGCCGACATTCGCCCGTGCTCCCCCGGTTACGTTGCCGGCGGCGGAAACGTTGCTGTAGCGGCTGGCCAGGCTTTTGCCAACCAAGCCACCGACTGCCTGGGCGTTGTTGCCGTTCACACTGCCACTGGCCGAGGCGTTGTTCACGGCCCCTTCGGTATTGAAGCCGATCAAGCCACCCAGGAAGGTGTTGCGACCATTGCCCCGGACGTTGACGGTGCTGTCGACAGTGCTCAGCCGGCTCGTGGAGGACCCTGTGTTGAAGCCGACCAGGCCACCCAGGTTGAGGTTGTCACCAGCCAAGGAGATCAAGCCCGTGCTGCTGCTGTTGCTGATGTTTGCCTTGCGGTTCGCACCGACCAGGCCGCCGGCGCCGTAGGCGCTTGATTGGCCGGCCATCTGCCCGGTCAGCGTGACGTCCGCCCGGCTATTGCTGATGCTGGCGATGCCTCGGCCCAGGCCGTTGTTGATGTTCTCGGCCGCCAGGCCGCCCATGACATAGGTGTAGCGGTTGCCCACCAGCGTGCCGCTGGCCGAGGATTTGTCGATGCTGCCGTCCTGCAGGTTCAGCGCGACCAGCCCACCCAGGCTGTTGGCGTGAGAAGCCCCCGTGACTTGCACCTGGCTGGCCTTGACGTTGGAGATGAGGCCCATATTGACGCCCGCCAGGGTGCCTACCAGGGTGTTGTAGTGAGTCGAACGGTCTCCACTGACCGAGACCCGGTCGAGGTTCAGGTTGCGGATTTCTCCCTGATTCACGCTGAACAGACCGACGCTGCCGCTGGTGCCGTAGACCGAGAGGTTTTCAATGCTGTTGCCCAGGCCATCGAGCACGCCCCCAAAACCGCTGCGCTCGCCCAGGGACTTGAAGCGGGCGCCGTTGCCGGAAATCTTGTTGCCCAGCACGTAGTGGCCGCTGCTGTTGCTGTCGATTTGACGCAGTTGATCCAGGTTGTGGATCACGGCGTAGTCCTGGCCGTTGGCTTTGAACAGGGCACCGGCACCGGAGAGGGTCACCGCCTTGCCGTCCTCGAGTGTGTAGCCATTATTCCCATGGTTCAGCCCCAGGCTCGCCCCGGTGCCGCTGAGGGCGATGTTGTCGTTGAGCCGGATGCCGCCGTTCTGCGCATTCAGCACGAGGCCGGCCTTGTTGCCGCTGGCGCGCAGCGCGCCTTCGACGCGAATGTCACCGCGCTCGGCGGTCAGGCTCAGGGAGTTGCCGCTCGTCCAGGTCAGCGGTGCGCTGACCGTCAGGTTGCCCTGGGTGCTGTTCAGCTCGATGTGGGTAGTGTCCAGGTTGGATGCCAGGGTGTCGGTACGCAGTGTCGACCGAGTGTTGGCTGGACCGCCGCCAGCGATCACGGCCACGTTGTTGTGGCCATTGCCCCCGATGCTCACGCCGACGCCATTGCCCCCGTTGCCGCTGCCGGTGGCATTGGCACCGACACCGATGCCGACGCCGTTGGTGGTTCCCGAGTTGGTGCCGCTGATGCCTCCGGTGATGACCAGGCCGCGTGGGGTGAGCCGGCCTGGGTTTTCGGTGCTGGCGATGCTGATGTCGTTGGCATGGATCCTCCAGGTGCCGGTCTTGCCCTGCTCGGCATGAGTGTTCACCTGTGCGGCCAACTGCACGTCGACTCTGGCCCCCTGGTTTTCCACCACGCCACCATCACCCTGGCCGCCGATGGCGCTGGCGTCCTGTCGGCCCGCGACCTGCACAATGCCGTTGTCGCCGTCGAGCACGATCCGGCCCGCCTTGTTTTGCAGGGTCTTCGCCTCGATCACGCCCTGGTTGCTGACCACCGTCCTGAGCAGGCTGTCGGCGCTCTTGGCGGTCATCAGCACCTGGCCGCCGTCGGCTTTGAGCAGGCCTCCGTTCTGTGCCAGCGCATCCACGGCACCGCTTTTGACTTGCAGGCCGAGCAGGCCGTTGCCGTTGAAGTCGAGGGTGATGTCGTTGCCCGCGCCCAGGGCCACGCTACCGACGCGCGCCTGTATCAAGCCGCTGTTGCTGACCTGCGCACCGAGCAAGGCGATGCTGCCGCCGTCGCTCGCCGTGAGGGTCCCGGCGTTGCTGATGCTGGCGCTGGAGGTGCCGCTGAAGCGGTAGTTGCCATTGAGGAAGTCCTTGTCGGTGATGTCCTGAGTGGAAGCCACCAGGCTGCCGACATCGACTTGGGCGGATTGGCCGAACACCACGCCATTGGGGTTGATCAGGAACACCTTGCCGTTGGCGTCGATCCGGCCCTGGATGTCGCTGCCCTGGGTGCCCAGGACACGGTTGAGGGCAATCGCGTTGCTACCGGGCTGCTGGAAGCTGACACGCTCATCGGCCTTGACGTTGAAGTCATTCCAGTTGGTGATCAGCTTGTTGCTTTGCTGGTTGATGGTCAGGTGTTGACCGTCGCTGGACGTCTGTATGTCGGCGTTGCCGGAGACGATGTTTCCTCCGCTCGGCAGGGCAAACGCCGGAGCCTGGAGCAACAGGCCCAGCAGCGATAGTCCGGCGCCGATCACTGCCTTGCTGCGCCCTGCCTTGCTGCGTCGGCGCGCCCCTTCGTCGGCCACGTTCCAGCAGCCCAGTGCATGGTTCCATACCAATGCATAGTTCTTGTTCATGATGCGTCCTCTTGTACATATGCTGCTGATTTTCCCCAGCAGATTGGGCAGTGCTCGGTGGCGCCGGTCGCCTGAGGCCAGGCTTGGGTGTGTTCCGTTCGCTGTTCGTCGCGCCCCGCCGAACGGTCGGGCATGCAGCCACTCGCTTCTGCGTGCTGGCAAAACTATTGCGGAGTGTTCGAGAGGGGCTGAAGTGCGGCAGGAAGTGATTTAAATGATGGGTTTAATCTATCACTTGAATATTTGAAGTTATTTAAGAGATATCCGGATGATGATTAAGATTTTTCTTGAGCTTATTGACTTGCAATAAGTATGGTTATTGTTTTGGCAAGAGCTTAGGCCGATAGCTGGCTATAGTGGGTTGAGTTTCGGGGGGCGGGCTGGCTGGTCCGGGTGGGTTTGTTTTTAAAGGCCATGGGCCGGGGGTTTTGGGCTTAAAAGATATGGGGCTGGTTCGCGAGGGGGAGTGATAGTGTCTGTTGTTACTGCCGATTTTATTATTTTCTATTGTGTTAGTTAGTTGCTTGGGTGTGGTGTTGTTAAGTGGTAGGTTTTACGTGGTAATTAAAGACCTTAATTCTTGAGTGAAGTTGATTTTCTTGATTGCTAGTTGAGGCTAGATAAAAAGTGATGCCTTTTACTGTTCAGGCGCGAATCCCCGGGGTGTTTAGCCAATACGAAGGTCATGCCTGACATTGGAGCCCGGTTCGGAATGTCAGGGCGCCGGGTATTTGCGGGCACTATTTGTTAACATGCGCGGTTTTCTGTGTTGGCCTTTGCAATCGGCCAAAGCTACTTTTAGCCGTGTATACAGCGGTGTGCACAATCGAGATCTTAAGCGATGTCCGATAGTAAAATTGTCAACGAAGTCAACGCCAGGCGCACTTTCGCCATTATTTCCCACCCGGATGCGGGTAAGACCACGATCACCGAGAAGCTGTTGCTGATGGGCAAGGCCATTGCGGTGGCGGGTACCGTCAAATCGCGCAAGTCCGACCGCCACGCCACTTCCGACTGGATGGAGATGGAGAAGCAGCGGGGTATTTCCATTACCACGTCGGTCATGCAGTTCCCCTATCGCGAACACATGATCAACCTGCTGGACACCCCCGGCCACGAAGACTTCTCGGAAGACACCTACCGCACCCTGACCGCGGTGGACTCGGCGCTGATGGTGCTCGACGGCGGTAAGGGCGTAGAGCCACGGACCATCGCCCTGATGGACGTCTGCCGCCTGCGCGATACGCCCATCGTCAGTTTCATCAACAAACTCGACCGGGACATTCGCGACCCGATCGAACTGCTGGACGAAATCGAAGCGGTCCTGAAGATCAAGGCTGCCCCCATCACCTGGCCGATCGGTTGCTACCGCGACTTCAAGGGCGTGTACCACCTGGCCGGCGACTACATCATCGTCTACACCCCGGGCCACGGCCACGAGCGCACCGAAACCAAGATCATCGAAAAGCTCGACTCCGCCGAAGCCAGGGCCCACCTGGGTGACGAGTACGAGCGCTTCATCGAGCAGCTGGAACTGGTGCAGGGCGCCTGCCACGAGTTCAACCAGCAGGAGTTCCTCGACGGCCAGCTGACGCCGGTGTTCTTCGGGACCGCGCTGGGCAACTTCGGTGTCGACCACGTGCTCGACGCCGTGGTGGACTGGGCGCCGCGTCCGTTGCCACGTGTGGCTAACGAGCGCAGCGTGGCACCCCAGGAAGAGAAGTTCTCGGGCTTCATCTTCAAGATCCAGGCGAACATGGACCCCAAGCACCGCGACCGCATCGCCTTCATGCGTATCTGTTCGGGCAAGTACGAGAAAGGCATGAAGATGCGCCACGTGCGCACTGGCAAGGACGTGCGCATCGGCGACGCCCTGACCTTCTTCTCCTCCGAGCGTGAGCAACTGGAAGAGGCCTATGCCGGCGACATCATCGGCCTGCACAACCACGGCACCATCCAGATCGGCGACACCTTCACCGAAGGCGAGGCGCTGGGCTTCACCGGTATCCCGCACTTCGCCCCGGAGCTGTTCCGCCGTGTGCGTCTGAAGGACCCGCTCAAGTCCAAGCAACTGCGCCAGGGCCTGCAACAGCTGGCCGAAGAAGGCGCGACCCAGGTGTTCTTCCCCGAGCGCAGCAACGACATCATCCTCGGCGCCGTGGGTGTGCTGCAGTTCGACGTGGTGGCCAGCCGCCTGAAGGAGGAATACAAGGTGGAGTGCTCCTACGAGCCGATCACCGTGTGGTCCGCCCGCTGGATCGAATGCAGCGACAAGAAGAAGCTCGAAGAGTTTTCCAACAAGGCGGTGGAAAACCTGGCCCTGGACGGCGGCGGTCACCTGACCTACCTGGCGCCGACCCGGGTCAACCTGGCGCTGATGGAAGAGCGCTGGCCGGACGTGAAATTCCGCGCCACCCGCGAACACCACTAAGTTCGCCGGCCACCCCCGAGCCCCGCTGTGCAGACAGCGGGGCTTTTTTTTGCGCGCAGGACTGGCCTGCCGCCGCCTCGTAGGCGCTGGCTTGCCAGCGAAGGCGGCGGACGCTGTTGTGCCTGGCTTGCGGGTTCCTTCGCCGGCAAGCCGGCTCCTACGGGGTGTGGTGTTCTTAAGGGAGCGCCGTTAGTCGGAAGGGCTTTGGCGGCTCGGGAATCGATAGGGAGCTATCTGGAAAAGCCGGGATATCACGACTAGGTTTCAGACAGTGCTGTGGCCGCCGCAAGGCTGGCGCGCAGCCATCGATGATTCACCTATGAAAGGATGGAATCGGCTATGAGAATTTTCCAACGCGTTGTGCTGTTGATCAAAGTGCTGGTGATGCTGTCGCTCGGAACCTCGGCGGCCTGGGCCCACAACCTGATGCAGGTGAGCGAGCCGGGTTACTCCTCGAGCCAGAGCGCACCGGTGCAGATGCTTGCCAAGTCCGAATCGGAGCCGGGCGATGAAGGTCAGGGTGGCAGTTCCGGCGATGACGACCAGACCACCGACGAGGATGACGGCGACAGCCAGGGCTAAAAGAAACCCCCGACGACGGACTGATGCGCAATCCGTCGCCGGGGGCGGGTCGAACAAGGTTCAGGCGCTCCCGGAGGCATCCGGGAGCGCCTTTTTCATGGCCGCTACAGCACGAATTGCTCGGCGTAGTGGCAGGCCACCTGGCGGCTGTCGAGCTGGCGCAGGGCCGGCTCTTCAGTGCTGCAACGCTCGGTGGCATAAGGGCAGCGCTTGTGGAAGGCGCAGCCCGGTGGTGGGTTCAGCGGGTTGGGCAGCTCGCCGACGATCTTGATCTTCGGCTTGTCCGGGTCCGGGTGGATGGTTGGTGTCGCCGACAGCAGGGCCTGGGTGTAGGGGTGCAGGGGGCGGGTGTAGATGTCCTCCTTGGGGCCCATTTCCACCGGCCGGCCGAGGTACATCACCAGCACCTGGTCGGCCACGTGGCGCACCACTGCCAGGTTGTGGGAGATGAACACGTAGGCGGTGTTGAATTCCTGCTGCAGGTCCATGAACAGGTTCAATACCTGGGCCTGGATCGATACGTCCAGGGCCGAGGTCGGTTCGTCCGCCACCAGCACCTTGGGCTGCAGCATCATTGCCCGGGCCAGGGCGATACGCTGGCGCTGCCCCCCGGAGAACATGTGCGGGTAGCGCTGGTAATGTTCGGGGCGCAGGCCTACCTGCTTCATCATCGCCTGGACTTTTTCCCGGCGTTCGGCGGCCGACAGCTTGGTGTTGATCAGCAGCGGCTCGGCCAGCTGGTCACCGATCTTCTGCCGCGGGTTGAGCGAGGCATAAGGGCTCTGGAACACCATCTGCACGTCTTTGCGCAGTTGCTTGCGCTGGGCCTTGTCGGCACCGGCGACTTCCTGGCCGGCGATCTTCAGCGAGCCGGAAGACGGTTCCTCGATCAGGGTCAGGGCCCGCGCCAGGGTGGATTTGCCACAGCCGGATTCACCCACCACAGCCAGGGTCTTGCCGGCTTCCAGCTCGAAGGACACGCCGTTGAGTGCGCGCACGGTGGCGTGGCCCTTGAACAGGCCACGGGACACTTCGTAGTGACGGGTGAGGTCGCGGGCGGTAAGAACGACGGCCATTACGCCACCTCCTGATTCAGCGGGTAGAAGCAGCGCACCAGGCTGGCGGCTTTCGGGTCGAGGCTGGGGCGCTGGGCGCGGCAGTTGTCTTGCACGTAGGGGCAGCGCGGCGACAGCAGGCAGCCTTGAGGCCGGTCGTAGCGCCCGGGGACGATGCCCGGCAGGGTCGACAAGCGAGTGGCACCGAGGCTGTGCTCGGGAATCGCCGCCAGCAGCGCTTCGCTGTAGGGGTGCGCGGGGATGTCGAACAGCTCCGGTACCTGGCCCACCTCAACCGCCTGGCCGGCGTACATCACACACACCCGCTGGGCGGTTTCGGCGACCACGGCGAGGTCGTGGGTGATCAGCACCAGGCCCATGTTCTGCTCTTTCTGCAGGTTCAGCAGCAGGTCCATGATCTGCGCCTGGATGGTCACGTCCAGGGCGGTGGTGGGTTCGTCGGCGATCAGCAGCTTGGGCTCGCCGGCGATCGCCATGGCGATTGCCACCCGCTGGCTCATGCCGCCGGACAGTTGGTGCGGGTAGGCGTCCATGCGGCTGGCGGCGCCGGGGATCTCGACCTTTTCCAGCAGTTCGATGGCGCGCTTGCGCGCCGCCTTGCTGGACATCTTCAGGTGCAGGCGCAGCACTTCCTCGATCTGGAAGCCCACGGTGTAGCTGGGGTTCAACGCGGTCATCGGGTCCTGGAAGACCATGGCCAGGTCCTTGCCGACGATCTGCCGGCGCTGGTGCGCGCTGAGCTTGAGCATGTCGCGGCCGTCGAAGCTTAGGGCATCGGCGGTGACGATGCCGGGGTGCTCGATCAGGCCCATCAGGGCCATCATGGTCACCGATTTGCCGGAGCCGGACTCGCCGACGATGGCCAGCACTTCGCCCTTGTCGACCTTGAGGTCGAGGCCATCGACCACCGGCACCGCCGTGGCGTCGCCGAAACGGACATTGAGATTCTTGATTTCTAGCAGTGACATGGGAATCTCCTCAGGCGGCGTTCTTGAGTTTCGGATCCAGCGCATCGCGCAGGCCGTCGCCCATCAGGTTGATTGCCAGCACGCTGAGCAAAATGGTCAGGCCCGGCAGGCTCACGACCCACCAGGCGCGTTCGATGTAGTCCCGGGCCGAGGCCAGCATGGTGCCCCACTCCGGAGTCGGCGGTTGCACGCCCAGGCCGAGGAAGCCCAGGGCGGCGGCGTCGAGGATCGCCGAGGAGAAGCTCAGGGTGGCCTGGACGATCAGCGGTGCCATGCAGTTGGGCAGCACGGTGATGAACATCAGGCGTGGCAGGCCGGCACCGGCCAGGCGCGCGGCGGTCACGTAGTCGCGGTTGAGTTCGCCCATCACTGCGGCGCGGGTCAGGCGTACATAGGACGGCAGGGACACCACGGCAATGGCGATCACGGTATTGATCAGGCCTGGGCCGAGGATGGCGACGATGGCCACGGCCAGCAGCAGCGATGGCAGGGCCAGCATGATGTCCATCAGGCGCATGATGGTCGGGCCCAGCAAACGCGGGAAGAAGCCGGCGAACAGCCCGAGGAGGATCCCCGGGATCAGCGACATCACCACCGACGACAGGCCGATCAGCAGCGACAGGCGCGAACCCTGGATCAGGCGCGAGAGCAGGTCGCGGCCCAGTTCATCGGTGCCCAGCAGGAACTGCATCTGGCCGCCTTCGAGCCAGGCCGGAGGGGTCAGCAGGAAGTCGCGGTACTGCTCGCTGGGGTTGTGCGGCGCCACCCAGGGCGCGAACAGTGCGCAGAACACGATCAGCAGCATGAACAGCAGGCCGGCCACCGCGCCCTTGTTGCGGGAGAAGTGCTGCCAGAATTCTTTGTAGACGGACGGATAGAGCAGGCTTTGATCGACTGCTACTGAGGAAGTTGGAGTGCTCATTAGTCTTGATCTCAGCGCTGATGACGGATGCGTGGGTTGGCAAAGCCGTAGAGGATGTCCACCACGAAGTTGACCATGATCACCAGGCAGGCGATCAGCAGGATGCCGTTCTGCACCACGGGATAGTCCCGGGCGCCGATGGCCTCGATCAGCCACTTGCCGATGCCCGGCCAGGAAAAGATGGTTTCGGTCAGGACCGCACCGGCCAGCAGGGTGCCGACTTGCAGGCCGACCACGGTCAGTACCGGAATCAGCGCGTTGCGCAGGCCGTGGACGAACACCACCCGAGCCGGCGACAGGCCCTTGGCCTTGGCGGTACGGATGTAGTCCTCACGCAGCACTTCGAGCATCGAGGAGCGGGTCATCCGCGCGATCACCGCCAGCGGAATGGTGCCCAGCACGATGGCGGGCAGGATCAGGTGCTGCAGCGCGTCGAAGAAGGCGTCGGTGTCTTTGGCCAGCAGGGTGTCGATGAGCATGAAGCCGGTTTTCGGCTCGATGTCGTAGAGCAGGTCGATACGCCCGGAAACCGGGGTCCAGCCCAGGCTTACCGAGAAGAACATGATCAGGATCAGGCCCCACCAGAAGATCGGCATCGAATACCCCGCCAGCGAGATCCCCATTACCCCATGGTCGAACAGCGACCCTCGCTTCAAGGCGGCGATCACCCCAGCCAGCAGGCCGAGCACGCCGGCGAACAGCAGGGCGGCCATGGACAGTTCCAGGGTCGCGGGGAACAGCGAGGTGAATTCGCTCCAGACGCTGGTGCGGGTGCGCAGGGACTCGCCCAGGTCGCCGTGGGCCAGCTTGCCGATGTAGTCCAGGTACTGGGCGTACAGCGGCTTGTTCAATCCAAGGCGTTCCATTGCCTGGGCATGCATCTCAGGGTCGACCCGACGCTCGCCCATCATGACTTCCACGGGGTCGCCGGGAATCATGCGTATCAAGGCGAAGGTCAGCAAGGTGATGCCGAAGAATGTGGGTATCAGCAACCCCACACGGCGGGCAATAAAACTAAACATCTTCTGAAGTACCTCAATCAGCCGGTTAGGCGTTCCCGCCATCCTTGGGGTCAAGGACGGCGGGCGTTTCTTATTACTTCACTTGGGTGGTAGCGAAGTTGTTAGTGGTCAGGGGGCTAATGTGATAACCCTCGACGTTCTTGCGCATGGCGGTGAACATTTTCGGATAGGCCATGGGGATCCACGGTTGATCCTGTTCGAAAACCAGCATGGCCTTTTCATAGAGCTCGGCGCGTTTGGCGGGTTCAGCGTCGGAGCGTGCTTCGTCGATCAGATCCTGGAACGTCTTGTTGCACCAGCGGGCGTAGTTTTCGCCGTTTTTCGCCGCGTCACAACTCAGGTTCGGGGTCAGGAAGTTGTCCGGATCGCCGTTGTCCCCGGCCCAGCCCGCCGACACCATATCGTGTTCGCCGTTTTTCGCACGCTTGAGCATCTCGCCCCACTCCATCACGCGGATGTCGAGCTTGAGGCCCACCTTGGCCAGGTCGGCCTGCATCATCTGTGCGCCGAGCATCGGGTTGGGGTTGGTCGGGCCGCCGCCGTTGCGGGTGAACAGGGTGATAACCGTACCCTCCGGTACGCCGGCTTCCTTGAGCAGCGCGCGGGCCTTGTCCAGATCCCGGGGCGGGTTCTTCAGGCTGTTGTTGAAGCCCAGCAGGGTCGGCGGATACGGGCCGGTGGCCACCAGGGCGTTGCCCTTGCCGTACAGGCTGTTGACGTAGGCTTCCTTGTCGAAGGCGATGTCGATGGCCTTGCGCACTCGCACGTCGCTCATGTACTTGCGCGTGGTGTTCATGGCGATGTAGCCGGTGGTCATGGCGGCCAGCTCGTCGACCTTGAGGTTGGCGTCGGCCTTGATGCTGGGAATGTCATCGGGCTTGGGGTACAGGGCGATCTGGCACTCGTTGGCCTTGAGCTTCTGCAGGCGCACGTTGTTATCGGTGGTGATCGCCAGCACCAGCGGGTCGGCCGGCGGCTTGCCGCGGAAGTAATCCGGGTTGGCCTTGAAGCGTACCTGGGCGTCCTTGGCATAGCGGGTGAAGATGAACGGGCCGGTGCCGATGGGCTTGCTGTTGAGCTCAGAGGTCTTGCCTTCCTTGAGCAGCTTGTCGGCGTATTCGGCCGGGAAGATCGACGAGAAGGCCATGGCCACGTCGGCGAGGAAAGGGGCTTCGCGGCGGGTCAGGGTGAAGACCACGGTGTGGTCGTCGATCTTCTCGACGCTTTTCAGCAGTTCCTTGAAGCCCATGCTTTCGAAATAGGGGAAGCCCACGCTGGACTTGTCATGCCAGGGGTGCTTCGGGTCAAGCTGGCGCTGGAAGCTCCAGAGCACGTCGTCGGCGTTCATCTCGCGCGTCGGGGTGAAGTAGTCGGTGCTGTGGAATTTGACGCCCTTGCGCAGATGAAAGGTGTATTGCAGGCCGTCGGGGCTGATGTCCCAGGATTCGGCCAGGGCCGGCTCGATGTCAGTGGTGCCGGGCTTGAAGTCCACCAGGCGGTTGAAGATGGTTTCCGCCACTGCGTCGGCCGTGACTGCAGTCGTGTACTGGACCATATCGAAGCCTTCCGGGCTGGCTTCGGTACAGACCACCAAGGGTTTGGCTGTGGCGCCCAGGGCGACGCTCAGCAGGGCGGCGCCAACGGCCGCTTTCAGGGGAAGCATTTTCATCAGGAACCCTCTGCAATCGATTGAACCAGATTAGCTTGAATGGCGGATTCGTCATGAATCCGCCCTTCAACTGGTGGGTTAGAGAATATTGAATGGAATGGTGGTAACCAGTCGGAATTCATTGATGTTGCCGTCGGCCTGGTTCTCGCTGGCGCGGTGCGTGGTGTAGGTGGCACGGATCGCGGTGGCTTTCAGCGGGCCGCTCTGTACGGCGTAGGAAGCACCGATGCCGTATTCGTAGTGGTGCTCGCCGTCCATGGTGCGTACGCCATAGACCGTACCGTCTGCCTTGACGCCGCTGTAGGCGGTGCCGTTGTAGTGGGTACCGTCGATGCCCCAGCCACGGGCCTGGTAGATGTTGAACTTGAGGCCGGGCACGCCGTACTCGGCCATGTTCAGGCCGTAGGCGATCTGGAAGGATTTCTCGTTCGGGCCGTTGAAGTCCGAGAGCAGGGAGTTGGCCAGGTAGATGCCGTTGGTTTCGTGCAGGTAGTCGAAGTACTCGTTACCGTTAATTTCCTGGTACGAGAAGGTCAGGCTGTGGGCCTGGTGGGTCAGGCCGAGCGACAGCGAGTAGGTGTCGTTGTCGATCTCGCCCATCTTCTTCTTGCCGGTATCGACGGTCTTGTAATAGTTCAGGCCGGTGGTCAGGCTCAGCACCGAGCTGTCGCCCAGCTCGTGGGTGGCGCCGAAGTAGTACTGGTTCCAGAAGTCTTCCACCTTGGAGGCGTAGAGGCTGGTCTTCAGGCTTTTCAGCGGCTGGTAGTTGGCGCCGACCAGGCTTACGCGATCGGTCTCGGCACCGTTGCTGTTGTACTCGGAGCTGAACTTGGACAGGCTCTGTTCGGTCCGTGGCGATACCCGGTCGAAGCTGCCGGCGTCGAACGACAGGTTGTTGAACTCTTCGCTGTGGATGCTCACCCCTTCAAAGCTCGAAGGCAGCGGACGGTTGCCGATGACGTCGACGATCGGCGTGCTGAAGTTCTGCCGGCCGGCGGTCAGGGTGGTGTTGGACACGCGGAACTTGACGTTGGCCAGGCCCAGCTTGCTCCACTGGCCCACGGCGTCGCCGTCGGAGTGGGTCAGGGTGCGGTTGTTCTTGCCGGCGATGTCCTTGCGGTCACGATCCAGAGCAATAGCGTTGTAGGCGGCGACTTCGGTGCTGACGCCCACGGTGCCTTCAGTGAAACCCGAGGTGTAGTTGAGGATAGTGCCCTGGACCCAGTTGATACGGCGCGGGGTCGAGGTATCTACACCATTGTGCTGGTACGAAAAACGGTCGTTACGACGCTTCAGCTCGTTGGCGTACCAGTTGCGCGTGGTACCCGACAGGCTCTGCCCTTCGATAAAACCCTTGGTCTCAGCCTGGGCACTGGTGGCGTTCAGTTCAGTCGGGACGAAGTCCTGGCTGACGTTCTCCGCATAGGCCGAGGCGGTGATGCTACTGATAGCCAAGGCTAACAATGCGCTGCTGCTCAGTTTCATGGGTGAAGCTCCTTTGTTTTCTTTTTTAAATGCCGGTTTTTTTGGGCCGGCTGGTTTTTGGAACTCATTCAAGGCATCGCAAACGTTTGCATGTGGCTTGATCGCCGAATTCAGGCAAAGCGTCTGCGTGAGGGCGAAAATCGCCCCCAGGGTTTTGGCTCATCGGTTATGGGGCTAGGCTGACACCCGAAAAGGCGTTGCGGCCGAAAGGACTGACCTTGAAACCTTCGACTTTCGCGCTCAGCGGCTGGTTGATCGTCGAGTGGGCCACCGGTGTGATAGGGACCTGTTGCTTGAGCAGTTGCTGGGCCTGTTTGTACAGCAGGCTGCGCTGTTCACGGTCGGTGACGACCTTGGCCTGCTTGATCAGCTTGTCGTACTGCGGGTTGCACCACATGGAGTAGTTGTTGCCGCCAATGGCGTCGCAGCTGTACAGCGTGCCCAGCCAGTTGTCCGGGTCACCGTTGTCGCCGGTCCAGCCGATCAGGCTGATGTCGTGTTCGCCGTTCTTGGTGCGCTTGATGTACTCGCCCCACTCGTAGCTGACGATCTTCACCTTGAGGCCGATCTTCGCCCAGTCGGACTGCAGCATCTCGGCCATCAGCTTGGCGTTGGGGTTGTAGGGGCGTTGTACCGGCATGGCCCAGAGGGTGATTTGCGTGCCTTCCTTGACCCCGGCGGCCTTGAGCAGCTCCCGGGCTTTTTCCGGGTTGTAGGCGGCGTCCTTGATGGTTTCGTCGTAGGACCACTGGGTCGGTGGCATGGCGTTGACTGCCAGCTGCCCGGCACCCTGGTACACGGCGTTGAGGATGCTTGGCTTGTTCACCGCCATGTCCAGCGCCTGGCGCACTTCGAGCTGGTCGAAGGGTTTGTGCTGCACGTTGTAGGCGATGTAGCCCAGATTGAACCCGGGCTTTTCGATGACTTGCAGTTTCGGGTCGTTTTTCAGCGTGTCGATATCGGCGGGGCGCGGGTGCAGGGTCACCTGGCATTCGCCGGCCCGCAGCTTTTGTACCCGTACCGAGGCGTCGGTGTTGATGGCGAAGATCAGCCGGTCGAGCTTGACCCGGCTTGGGTCCCAGTAGTGCGGGTTGGCGCTGTAGCGGATCTGCGAGTCTTTCTGGTAACGCTGGAACACGAAGGGCCCGGTGCCGATGGGTTTCTGGTTGATCTGGCTCGGGGTGCCGGCCTGGAGCAGTTGCTCGGCGTATTCGGCGGAAAGGATCGCGGCGAAGCTCATGGCCAGGTTCTGGATGAAGGCCGCATCCACGGTATTGAGGGTCATGACTACGGTCAGCGGGTCGGTCTTTTCGACCCGGGCGATGTTCTTGTTCAGGCTCATGCCGTTGAAGTAGGGAAACTCCGTCGGGTAAGCCTTGCGGAATGGATGTTCGGCGTCGAGCATGCGGTTGAAGGTGAACAGTACGTCGTCGGCGTTGAGGTCTCGGCTCGGCTTGAAATAGGGCGTGCTATGGAACTTCACCCCTTCGCGAAGGTGAAAGCTGTAGGTGAGACCGTCCTCGGAAATGTCCCAGCTCTTGGCCAGCGCTGGCAGCACGTTGGTGGCGCCTCTTTCGAACTCCACCAGGCGGTTGTACAGAGGCTCGGCGGCATCGTTGTCGGTAGCAGTGGTGTATTGGGCGGTGTCAAAGCCCGCCGGGCTGCCTTCGGAACAGAACACCAGGCTGCGTTCGGCGGCGGTGCCGAACGAACTGGCGGCCAACAGGCCGCTGCCCAGCAGGGCCGGGAAAATCCAGGAATGACGCATGACCGTACTTCTCCATTTTTGTTGTGATGAACAATGGGCCATGACTCCTTCCTGGAGCCTGTACAGGCCATTGATGCCAAACCACTACGTGCGGCAGGTGCCCGTTGGCAGACGCAGCTTCGCCTTGCACCGACCTTGAGGGTCGAGGGCCGGGTGGTAACTGCGTCGAACCTGAAATGCCTGTAGGAATCGGCTCTGAATTCGCAAGACAGTGCGCCAGTGGCGGGTCGTTGCGCAGTAGAGACCGAGCTCCAGCGGGCCGGGCTGGTAAAGCAACGGCGACGTCATGGACGTCGCCGTTGCAGAACCTTATTTGCCGATGCTGACGCCGTAGAAGGAGTTCAAGCCAAAGGGGCTGATTTTGAAATCCTGCACGTTGGCGCGCATGGGTTGGAACACCGTCGAGTGAGCGATAGGTGTCATCGGTACTGCATCTTTGAGGATGTGTTGCGCCTGCTTGTACAGCTCGGTGCGCTTGGCTACATCAGAGGTAGCCTTGGCTTGCTTGATCAGGGCGTCGTAAGGCTTGTCGCACCATTTCGAGAAGTTGTTGCCGTTCATTGCATCGCAACCGAACAGGGTGCCGAGCCAGTTGTCGGGGTCACCATTGTCGCCGCTCCAGCCGATGATCATCGCCTGGTTCTCGCCGCCCTTGGAGCGCTTGATGTACTCGCCCCACTCGTAGCTGACGATGTTCACTTTCAGGCCGATCTTCGCCCAGTCCGACTGCAGCATTTCGGCCATCAGCTTGGCGTTGGGGTTGTAGGGACGCTGTACCGGCATGGCCCACAGGGTGATCTGGGTGCCTTCCTTGATGCCGGCTTCCTTGAGCAGCTCCTTGGCTTTCTCGGGGTCGTACTTGGCGTCCTTGATGGTGGTGTCATAGGACCACTGGGTTGGAGGCATGGCGTTGACCGCCAGCTGGCCGGCGCCCTGGTACACCGAATCGATGATCTGCGGCTTGTTCACCGCCATGTCCAGCGCCTGGCGCACCTTGAGGTCGGCCAGCGGGTTGGCATCGGTACGGCCCTTGAGGACCGGCATCACGTTGTAGGCGATGTAGCCGAGGTTGAAGCCTGCCTGTTCAGGCATCTTCAGGGTCTTGTCTTCCTTGAGGGCCTTGAGGTCGGCCGGACGCGGGAAGAGGGTGACCTGGCATTCGTTCTTCTTCAGCTTCTGGATACGCACCGAGGGGTCGGTGGTGATGGCGAAGATCAGGTTGTCGATCTTCACGTCTTCAGGCTTCCAGTAGTCCTTGTTGCCGGTGTAGCGGATGTTCGAGTCTTTCTGGTAGCTCTTGAACACGAAGGGGCCAGTGCCGATCGGCTTCTGGTTGATGTCGCTGGCCTTGCCTTCCTTGAGCAGCTTGTCGGCGTATTCGGCGGACTGGATCGAGGCGAAGCTCATGGCCAGGTTCTGGATGAAGGCTGCGTCCACGGTCTTGAGGGTGAACTTGACGGTCTTGTCGTCGACTTTCTCGACCTTGGTGATGTTGGTGTCCATCCCCATGTCGGTGAAATACGGGAATTCGGTGGGGTAGGCCTTACGGAACGGCATGTCCTTGTCGATCATGCGGTTGAAGGTGAACAGCACGTCGTCGGCGTTGAAAGTACGGGTCGGGGTGAAGTACGGCGTGGTGTGGAACTTGACGCCTTCGCGCAGGTGGAAGGTGTAGGTCAGACCGTCGTCCGAGATGTCCCAACTGGTGGCCAGGCCCGGAATGACCGCGGTGCCGCCACGTTCGAACTGGCTGAGGCGGTTGTAGAGGGTTTCGGCTGAGGCGTCGAAGTCGGTTCCGGTGGTGTACTGGCCAGGGTCGAAACCGGCCGGGCTCCCTTCAGAGCAGAACACCAGGTTAGTCGCCGCTTGGGCGAAGGGTGCGCTGGCGAGCAAGCCGGCGCTGACTAATAACGGAAGGACTGCTTTCTTGAACATGGTGGCCTCATGATTTGTTGTCATTTTTGGTGTAGAGGGCGACCTTGTGAGTCGACCCGCCGATACTTATGCAGCCCTCATACCCAATGCAAGATGCAGGGCTGCCACAAGTCTCAAAGAGTGGAACGAACGTACAGGAATGACGCATTTGTATAAATCTTGACGCATTTGATCGTTTGCGCCGGTGTTTTGTGGTGCATGCGCTGCCTTTTCACGGGGCAATCGAAGCCCATCGCGCCCACTCTTGGTGCGGTGCTGGCTGGTGTGCCGGGTGATGCTTGGCCCAGGCGCCCGGCCTTGTCTGACCGGATGGAGATGGGCGGCTGGGTGAGGGAGGCCGTGGAGAACGGATGCCCGCAATTTTGCTGGCGATGGCGCGTGCTCGGCACATCGTCGCAGGTGCTGAATTCGGGGCTCGCAGTGAGGTTGTCACTGTGGAGGTCGCTGCGGGTTTGTGACGGCGTAGTGCCGCGGATCAGACCAGTTGTCTGCCAAACCTGGAGCGGAAAGGTCTTATCCATGCAAACCTCATTTTTTCTTTTTCTAGGGCATATCTGAGGATTGGCCTTGTGGGCCATGGAAACTCGCCTTCTTATGGGGAGTGGATGCAGCCCCATGGACCCTGTGCGGCGACGGCGATCGCTTTGTTGTGTTGTTGATAGTCGATTCGCCGATGCCGAAATTAAGTCATGCTGAAATCGTGGTCAACGAAAATTAAGCGTGACTAACATTTCTCCTTGTGCACAGGTTTGTCCCAGGGGTTCGACTGACGGCCGTGCGCTGGGCTCAGGCCGCGGAATGGTCGTCGAACAGGCCCATGGTGGTGACGGTCAGGACTTCTGCCGGGCCATTGCCGACGTTGGCCAGGCAATGAGTCTTGGTGGCGTCGAAGTGCACCGAGTCACCGGCACTCAGGGGATATTGACTGCCCTCGATGGTGTAGACGATCTGTCCTGAAAGCACGTAAGAGAACTCCGAGCCGTCATGGGAAATCAGCTCGGACTGGTAGCCCACCGGTATGTTCATCTTGACCGCGTTGATCAGGTTTCCGGGAAAGGAGCTGGACAGGCGCTCGTAGGCCAGTGGCTGGCCTTCGATGGTGTAGCGCACCCGCTTGCCGTCGTGGGAGTCGGGTTGCGCCTGGATCGGCTGGTCGAACAGGGCGTTCAGCGGAACGTTCAGAGACTTGGCGATATTGACCAGGGAAGAGATCGATACACCCGTGAGATTACGCTCTGCCTGGGAGAGGAAGCTGGCGGTCAGACCGGATTCGCTGGCGATCTGGCGCAGGGTTTTCTTGGCGGCGCGGCGATAGCGACGCAGGCGTTCGCCGATGCGATCTGCGGTCATTGAAGAGACTCTTATAGGAAAGAAGCAGTATACCCGGCGGACGTCAGCAACATCTGAGCTGCTGCGTACCGCGGGGCATAACTCTAACACCACAAAGCCGGGTTCCCCCGGGTCCGGGTTGAAATAGCCGGTAACGAAAAACGGCGATAACCTTGATGCCGCAGGTTATCGCCGTTGGAAGACGCAGGGAAAAGGTCAGGGCATCAGCACTTCGATGGCGCCGTCGGCGGTCATGCTGACCTGGCTGGTGCCGGCCTCGACTTCTGGTGTCACTGGGGCCGAATCCATGCTGGCGGCCTTCATCATCATCGGCGCGCGCATGTAAGGCTGTGGATAGCCATTGCTGTTGAGGTTCAGGTTGACGATCTTGTAGCCCTTGCCGCCCAGGGCCTCGGTGGCCAGTTGCGCACGGGCCTTGAAGGCCTTGACCGCATCCTTGAGCAACGCGTCTTCGCTGGCCTTGCGGGTCGGGTCGGCGATGGCGAAGTCCATGCCACCCATCTTCAGGTCGCCCAGCAGTTCACCGGTGAGCTTGGACAGCGCGGCGAAGTCGGAGCTTTCCAGGCGCAGTTCGGCGCGCTCACGCCAGCCTGTGATCTTCTGGCCCTTGCCGTCGTAGATCGGGTAGCTGTTGCGGCTGCCCTGGCGCAGGGTCACGTCCTTGACCTGGCGCGCCTGGTCCAGGGCCTTGTTCATGGTGGTGGTGATTTCTGCGGCGAGCTTGGCCGGGTCGGTGTTCTGCGATTCGCTGTAGAGGGTCACGATCATCAGATCCCGAGCCACTTCCTGGCTGACTTCGGCGCGCAGGGAAATCTGGTTGTAGTGCAGTTCATCGGCGGCCAGGGCGGGCAGGCTGGTGAGGGTGCCGGCGCTGAGTGCGAGAAGGGCGACGCTGCGACTGAAATGCTGCATGAAAACTCCTTGAGTGCGGTCCGCAGGATAAGGTCAGAGCCTGGGTGAAACCTTCAGACTGTGGTTTTTATTCCTCGTTGCGGCCAATTACAACTTTGATACACATGATCGCCATGGATCGTCCGCGGCCGCTCAAGCCAGTGTGGCGCTTTGCCGCAGTTTTGCCTGTGCCGGGGGCTGCTTGGTTATACTCCCGGCGATTGCCCTGGAGCGCTCATCAGGAGAGCTCATGCTCGCCCCCGTAAAATTGCTGTCCGCAACCCGTCAGAACCTCTGGCGCCTGACCTTTATCCGTACCCTGGTGCTGGCCGCTCAGGCCGGTTCGGTGGGGCTCGCCTACTGGCTGGACCTGCTGCCGCTGCCCTGGTTGCAACTGGGCGTGACCCTGATGTTTTCCATGGTGTTGTGCGCTTTCACCGCGATCCGCCTGCGCACCTCGTGGCCGGTGACGGAGCTGGAGTACGCCCTGCAACTGGCCTGTGACCTGTTTATCCACAGTGTCCTGCTGTACTTCTCCGGTGGTTCCACCAACCCCTTCGTCTCCTATTACCTGGTGCCCCTGACCATCGCCGCGGTGACCTTGCCGTGGCGCTACTCGGTGGTCCTGTCGGGTATCGCCCTGACGCTCTATACCCTGTTGCTGGCGCGTTTCTACCCGTTGCAGACCTTCCCCATCGCCCGGGAGAACCTCCAGGTCTACGGCATGTGGCTGAGCTTTGCCCTGGCTGCGGCGGTGATCACCTTCTTCGCTGCACGCATGGCAGAAGAGCTGCGCCGCCAGGAAGAACTGCGGGCGATCCGGCGCGAAGAGGGGCTGCGCGACCAGCAATTGCTGGCAGTGGCGACCCAGGCCGCCGGCGCCGCCCACGAATTGGGCACGCCCCTGGCGACCATGAGCGTGCTGCTCAAGGAAATGCGCCAGGACCATCCCGACCCGCTGCTGCAGGATGACCTCGGCGTGCTCCAGGACCAGGTCAAGCTGTGCAAGGAAACCCTGCAGCAACTGGTGCGCGCGGCCGAGGCCAATCGCCGCCTGGCGGTGGACATGCAGGAAGTCACCCAGTGGCTGGACGAAGCCTTGAACCGTTGGCACCTGATGCGCCCGGAAGCCAGCTACCGTTTCCATCTGTTGGGCGAGGGGCCGGTGCCGCGCCTGGCGCCGCCGCCGGACCTGACCCAGGCCCTGCTCAACCTGCTGAACAATGCCGCCGATGCCTGCCCCGAAGGCCTGGAAGTACGCCTGGACTGGGACGCGGAAAACCTCACCATCAGTATTCGTGACCACGGTGCCGGAGTACCCTTGGCCATCGCCGAACAGATCGGCAAACCGTTTTTTACCACCAAGGGCAAAGGCTTCGGCCTGGGCCTGTTTTTGAGCAAGGCCAGCGTGACCCGCGCTGGAGGCTCAGTGAAACTCTACAGTCATGAGGAAGGCGGAACGCTCACCGAGCTGCGCCTGCCCCGTGCCGCCCGAGGAGACGACCATGAGTGAAGAGATCCAAGTCGAAGGCGAGGAACTGCCGCACCTGTTGCTGGTGGATGATGACGCCACCTTTACCCGCGTGATGGCCCGTGCCATGAGCCGCCGCGGTTTTCGCGTGAGCACCGCCGGTTCCGCCGAGGAGGGCCTGGTCATTGCCCAGCAGGACCTGCCGGACTACGCCGCGCTGGACTTGAAGATGGATGGCGACTCCGGGCTGGTGCTGTTGCCCAAGCTGCTGGAGCTGGACCCGGAGATGCGGGTACTGATTCTCACCGGCTATTCGAGCATCGCCACCGCGGTGGAAGCGATCAAGCGTGGCGCCTGCAACTACCTGTGCAAGCCGGCGGATGCCGACGATGTACTGGCCGCGCTGCTCTCCGAACACGCCGATCTCGACACCCTGGTGCCGGAAAACCCGATGTCGGTGGACCGCTTGCAGTGGGAACACATTCAGCGCGTGTTGACCGAACACGAAGGCAACATCTCCGCCACTGCCCGGGCCCTGGGCATGCACCGCCGTACCTTGCAGCGCAAATTGCAGAAGCGTCCCGTGCGTCGCTGAACCGCGACTGAACGAATGTCCGCTGGGCGTCGTGAAAAAGCGAGCCGATCTACTATGATCGGCTCAACGCTTGCCCTTCTTCCTATCGAGCCTCAACGATGAATCAGAACGCTGAATACTCCGCGGTCAACGATGCCGTGCGCGGGCAATTCTTTCGCCGGGTCTGGGCCATGATCACGCCGTACTGGCGCAGTGAGGAAAAGGGCAAGGCCTGGCTGTTGCTGGTTGCGGTGATCGGCCTGTCGCTGTTCAGCGTGGCCATCTCGGTGTGGATCAACAGCTGGTACAAGGACTTCTACAACGCCTTGCAGAAAAAGGACGAAGCGGCGTTCTGGCACTTGATCCTGTATTTCTGCGGGATTGCCGCGGTGGCGATCCTGGGGGCGGTGTACCGCCTGTACCTGACCCAGATGCTGACCATCCGCTGGCGGGCCTGGCTCACCGAGAAGCACTTTGCCCGCTGGCTGGGCCACAAGAACTACTACCAGCTGGAGCAGGGCGGCTACACCGACAACCCGGACCAGCGGATTTCCGAAGACCTCAACAGCTTTACCAGCAATACGCTGTCCCTGGGCCTGGGGCTGATCCGCAACATTGTCAGCCTGGTGTCCTTCTCGATCATCCTGTGGGGGGTGTCCGGCAGTATCGAGGTGTTCGGCTACACCATTCCCGGCTACATGTTCTGGTGCGCGCTGGTCTACGCCGCTGTCGGCAGCTGGCTGACCCACTTGATCGGGCGCCGCCTGATCGGCCTCAACAACCAGCAACAGCGCTTCGAAGCCGACCTGCGTTTTTCCATGGTGCGGGTACGGGAGAATGCCGAGAGCATTGCCCTGTATGACGGCGAGAAGAACGAGAACCAGCGTCTGAGCAGCCGTTTCGGCAAGGTCTGGCACAACTTCTGGGACATCATGAAGGTCTCCAAGCGCCTGACCTTCTTCACCGCCGGGTATGGCCAGATTGCGATCATTTTCCCCTTTATCGTGGCTGCCCCGCGGTACTTTTCCGGCAAGATCGAGCTGGGTGAGCTGATGCAGATCAACTCGGCATTCGGGAACGTTCAGGAGAACTTCAGCTGGTTCATCAGTGCGTATTCGGACCTGGCGGCCTGGCGCGCCACCTGTGATCGTCTGCTGAGTTTCCGCCAGGCCATGAGTGATAACGAAGAACGGCCCCCGGCTATCGACGTGCAGCATCAGGGCGAACAATTGTGCGTACGTGACCTGGGCCTGGACCTGGCCGATGGCCGGCATCTGCTGGCCGGCGCCGAAATGACCGTGAATCCAGGTGAGCGGCTCATGCTCAGCGGCCGTTCCGGCAGCGGCAAGAGTACCTTGCTGCGGGCCATGGGCCGGCTGTGGCCGGCCGGGCACGGGAGCATCCTGCTGCCGAACCGGCGTTACCTGTTCCTGCCGCAAAAGCCCTATCTGCCCATTGGCAGCCTGCGCGAAGCCTTGAGTTATCCACAGTCTGGCGACAGCTACCCCCAGGAGCGTTATGCACAGGTCCTGGAAACCTGCCGCTTGCCCCATCTGGTGGCGCGCCTGGACGAGAGCAATCACTGGCAGCGCATGTTGTCGCCGGGCGAGCAGCAGCGCCTGGCCTTTGCCCGGGCCCTGCTCTATGCACCGCAGTGGCTGTACATGGATGAGGCCACTTCGGCCATGGACGAAGAGGACGAAGCCACCTTGTATCAGGCGCTGATCGATCAGTTGCCGGGCCTGAGCATTGTCAGCGTCGGCCATCGCAGCAGCCTCAAGCGCTTCCATCCACGGCTCGTTCGTATCGAGCAGGGGCATCTGCAAGAGCAGACTCTTACGGCCTGACGGAGGGCCGAGCGCTAGCCTCAAGCCCAGCGCCCTTGCACCGCCGGTGCAAGGGCGCTGGGCCGTTTCGCGAGCGAGCCGTTCCTACAGACCGCGATCAGGCCTGGTGCAGGATCGAACGGTCCACACGTACGGCCAACTGGCCGCTGCCCGGCTTCGCGTTGAAGGCCACGTTGCCATGTTCATCCACGCTGGCTCGGGCGATCGGGGCGCCGTTGAGCAGCAGCTCCAGTGGTGCATCCTTGAGAGACTGGCCGGAGGCCAGTTGCAGTTTCAGGTTGATAGCCATGGTGATCTCCTTATCAGGCGTTGCTGTCGATGAAGTGGCTGGCGTTCTTGTCGATGGAGCCCACCAGCTCCGGTGAACCACCACGGAACTGGCGGAACACATTGCGCCCGGTGGCGCTGCTGTTGCTGGTACCGGCCGGAATGCTCAGGGTTGGCTGGAAGCTGTCGCTCAGTTCCACATAGGCCGACCAGGGGCCGATGTAGGACTCGTTCAACCCGTTGGTTTCGCTGAGGGCGTAGCGCACCGCGTGGCCTGGCAGCCAGTTGGGTTCGCTGGGGCTGTGGCTCTGCCAGCCATCGGCGAGGATCACCGGAACCGCGCTGGGGGTTTCCAGGTAGCCGGTCGGCTTGTTCGGGCTGTAGTTCTGCAGCAGCAGGTAGGTGCTCCAGCCCCACCAGTTGTCGATGGTCTTGCTGTCATTGAGGTTGTTGACGTCGCTGCGGCGCAGGACCTTGTCGCCACTCATCACGAACAGTGGCGAGAAGTTGCCGGTTTTCGCGGCATTCAGGTCCGGCAGGGTTTTCAGGGCTGCGTAGCTGGCGGGTGCGGGGAGGTTGCCGCTGAGGTAGCTGGCGAAGATTTCGTCTGCCGAACTCTGCACAGCCATCTTCACTTGCTGGCGATTGCGATGGTCGACGCTGTCGAAGTAGCGCTTGTCGCCATAGGCGTGCCAGCGATCGCCCTGGGCGTTGCTGACATTCAGGCCGAACTTGCTGTCCTCGTCATGCATGAAGCGGGTAATCAGCGAACCCAGGTCGCTGGGGGTGACGACTGCCGCCACCTGTTTGCGCGGCACCCGTACGTGGCCGGAGGAGAACAGATCGGTGAGGAAATGGTCGGCGAAGGCGTTCATTGCGTAAGCCAGTTCCAGTTGCTTGTCGTCCGCGCTCTTGCCCGCCAGTACCGCTTGCTGCAGCGCTGCGGTATGGCCTGCGGTGTAGGCAGCCAGGGCCCACTCGCCGAAGTGATCGGCGTTGTTGGCCGCCAGCTTCAGGTAGCGCCCCAGGGGGAACAGGGCGGATACCACGCTGCCGCCCCCGGTTATCTTGTTCCACTCCTCGGACAGGGTGTCGCCCAGGGCGTCATAGGCTTCATGGGGCTGCTTGCCGTCGCGGATCGCCTGGTTGGCGGCGACGATTTCCTTTTGCATCACCGCAAGGATCTGCCGGGCTTCGTCTTTCGCCGCCGGCAGTACCGCAAGGGAGTTGAACGCCGCGATAAAGCGCTGTACTCGATCACTGGGGGTTGCGCCTTCGCAGATCGGCTGCTCGGGAATGCCATAGAAGTCGCCCCCCAGGGCCACCACCTGGCCGTAGGTCAGCGCCAGGCCGTTAGGCAGGTGCAGTTCGACCTGCCACGCCGGGATGGCCGGTGCATCCTTGACGAAGCGCAGCAGGGTGCTGTCGCCGATGGCTGTGTGTTCGCCGCCCTCGAAACGCAGCTGTGGCTGGCCCTTGGTGGTTTTTTGTGCAGAACGAGGCAGGTCTTCCGGGCGGTGGTACTTGATGGTGTGGTGGCCATCGGCGACCAGTACCAGGGTGTCGCCATCGCCGGAAATGGCGATGCCTTGTTCACTGAACAGGCGGTCCAGGTCGGCGACGATCTTGCCCGCGTGTTGTGGCTGTTGCTGCTTCTGTGCAGAGAGTCCTGACATTTCTAGCTCCTTGATATGTCATGGGGATATTTCCTTATTTAACTGTATGCATATACAGTTAAATCGAGCATAGAGGAAAACGTTTTCCCGTCAAGAAGCGAATGCACCGCTGCAGCATTTTTTCTTTCGCCCCGCAATGGAGCCGCAGGCTGGGTACTGCGTGGGGCAGGCAGATCCCATGGAAGCGAGGCTCCAGACGCCAGCGTGCGGATTGAATTATTATTAGCGCCCTAACGACAGGCTCAAGGTCCACCCGCCCATGCTGGCTATTTTTCTCGAAACCCTGACGATCACGGCGCCGGTCTTTGCCATGTTGCTGCTCGGCCTGTTGCTCAAACGGGTGGAATGGATCGACGACAACTTCATTCATACGGCCTCGGCCCTGGTGTTTAACGTCACCATGCCGGCGCTGCTGTTTCTCGGCATTGTCCATGCCGACCTGCATTCATCGTTGAAACCCGGGGTGCTGATCTATTTCTCCTTGGCCACCCTGGCGTGCTTTGGCCTGGCCTGGGGCTGGGCGATCTGGCGTTGCCCCAAGGCCGACCGCGGGATCTATACCCAGGGCGCGTTTCGCGGCAATAACGCGATCATCGGCCTGGCCCTGGCTGCCAGCATGTACGGCGATTACGGAATTTCCCTGGGCGCAGTGCTCGCAGCCCTGGTGATCCTGTTCTACAACACCCTCTCGACCATCGTCCTGGCGGTCTACAGCCCGGTGATCAAGTCCGATCCCTGGAGCATCTTCAAGAGCGTTGTCAGCAACCCGCTGATTGTCAGTGTGCTGGTGGCCGCACCGTTCGCCTACTGGCAGATCGGCATTCCCAACTGGCTGGAAACTTCGGGGCGCTACCTGGCGCAGATGACCCTGCCCCTGGCGCTGATCTGCATTGGCGGCACCTTGTCCCTGGCAGCCTTGCGCAACAGCGGCGAGCTGGCGATGAGCTCCAGTTTGCTGAAGATGGTCAGCCTGCCGGCCCTGGCGACCCTGGGGGCCTGGCTGTGCGGGTTTCGCGGGGCGGAGTTGGGGATCCTGTTCCTGTACTTTGGCAGCCCCACCGCGGCGGCCAGTTTTGTCATGGCCCGGGCGGCCAATGGCAACCACGAACTGGCGGCGGCGATCATCGTCATCACCACGGTGATGGCGGCGGTGACCACCAATATCGGGATTTTCCTGTTGCAGTGGGGTGGGTGGATCTAGGCTTTGCCGCGAGCCGGCTCCTGCACGGCTATTGCGTAGGAGCCGGCAGCAGGTTCACTGCGGTTGCTGATAGGTGTCTATCACTTCCTGGGCCGCGCGAAACGCATCGATGGCCGCCGGCACTCCGGCATACACCGCGCAATGCAGCAGCGCTTCACGAATCTCTTCGACACTGCAGCCGTTGTTCAGTGCGCCGCGCACGTGGCCCTTGAGTTCCTGTGGGCACTTGAGTGCGGTCAGGGTCGCCAGGGTGATCAGGCTGCGGGTCTTGAGCGGCAGGCCCTCACGGTTCCATACACCGCCCCAGGCATGCTCGTTGACGAAGTCCTGCAAGGGCTGGGTGAATTCGGTGGCGTTGCCCAGGGCGCGATCGACGAACGCATCGCCCATGACCTGGCGACGCATCTGCAACCCGCTTTTCTTGTTCTCGCTCATGGTGCTTCCTTCTTGTGTTGGCGGCGCCAGGCTCGCAGCGAACTGAACAGCAGGAACGCCACTAGCGCTGGCAGGACGAAAAACAGCATCAGGTGTTCCAGCTTGCCGGCCAGAGGCATGCCGGTGGTGAAGGACACCACATGCAGCCCGTAAGCCAGGTACAAGCCCAGAAACAGCAGGCCTTCGGCCCGGGTCACGCGGTATCCGGAATAGAACACCGGCAGGCACAGCACGGCCACGCCGAGCATGACCGGCAGGTCGAAGTCCAGGGCATTGGGCGAGACCGAAAGAGGCGTCGGTGCCACCAGGGCGGTGAAGCCCAGCACTCCCAGCAGGTTGAACAGGTTGCTGCCGATGATGTTGCCCACGGCAATCTCGCGCTGGCCGCGCAGGGCCGCCAGCAGCGAAGTGGCGAGTTGGGGCAGGGAGGTGCTGACGGCGATCACGGTCAGGCCCATGACCCGCTCGGAAAGCCCCAGATCGTCGGCCACGGAGACGGCGGCGCCCAGCAGCAAGTGCCCGGCGAAGACCAGCAGGCCGAGGCCGAGCAGGACCATCAGCAGGCTGCTGATGCGCGGTGCCCAACTGCGCTGGCCGGCCGGTGCGGGTGAGTGGGGGCGGTGCGAATGGCGGGACTGGCGCAACAGCAGGCCCAGGTACAGCACCAGGGCTGCCAGCAGGATCAGGCCGTCGCTGGGGCTGAGTTGTTCGTTGTAGGCCAGCACGAACACCAGCAGGCTGGCGCCGATCATCAGCGGGATGTCCAGGCGCACCAGTTGCCGCGAGACCCGCAGCGGGATGATCAGCGCGGACAGGCCGAGGGTCACCAGGATGTTGAAAATGCTGCTGCCGATCACGCTGCCCACGGCAATGTCGGTGTTGTCGGCCAGGGTCGCCTGCAGGCTGATGGCCATTTGTGGCGCGCTGCTGCTGAAGGCGACGATGCTCAGGCCAATGATCAGTGGACGCATGTGCAGGCGTGCAGCCAGGCGGATGGCCGCGCGCACCAGCAGTTCGGCGCCGGCGATCAGCATCACCAGGCCGCTGATGAGCTGGATCAGGCTGAGCAGGGGCAGTTCGGCAAAAGCGGTAATGGCGTGGGCTCCCGGGGTCAGTCGCTGAGGGCTTGGACGCGGACTTTGGCAGTTCCGCTGCGCAGCATGTGCAGTTGTTGGGCGGCGGCGCGGGACAGGTCGATCAGGCGGCCTCGGGTGTGCGGGCCTCGGTCGTTGATACGTACCACGACGCTCTTGTCGTTGCCCAGGTTGGTGACCTGTACCCGGGTGCCGAATGGCAGTTCGCGGTGGGCGGCGGTCAGGCCGTTCTGGTCGAAGGGCTCGCCACTGGCAGTGCGATTGCCGTGGTGCCGAGCGCCGTAATAGGAGGCGGTGCCGGTTGCGTCATAACCCCGGGGGTCGATGACGTGGCTGGTGGCGCAGCCAGTGAGCAGAGCGAGCAGGGCGCTAGTGGCAACCAGACGCTTCATTCGGGAGCTCCGATGGTTGATGTGGCGAGGGAGCGTACTCCCGCTGGTCTGTCTGGCAGACCGCAAGCCGACGGCGATGTTCCTTGCTGGAGCGGCGCCGGCCGGTTTGCAGTCGCTGTCGGACCGAGCGGGAGCACGCTCCCTCGTCACGCGCAAGCGGCCGGGGCCGCTTGCGGTTAAACCCCGATCAGCCCTCGAGCTTGCTCTTCAGCAGCTCGTTGACCTGTTGCGGGTTGGCCTTGCCTTTGGATGCTTTCATCGCCTGGCCGACGAAGAAGCCGAACATCTTGCCGCGCTTGGCCTCATCGGCGGCACGGTACTGTTCGACCTGTTCGGCGTTGGCTGCGAGCATCTCATCGAGCACCGCAGAGATCGCGCCGCTGTCGGTGACTTGCTTGAGGCCACGCTTGTCGATGATCTCGTCGGCATTGCCTTCGCCATTGGCCATGGCTTCGAACACGGTCTTGGCGATCTTGCCGGAGATGGTGTTGTCCTTGATCCGCAACAGCATGCCGCCCAGTTGTTCGGCCGAGACCGGGGCTTCGTCGATTTCCAGGCCCTGCTTGTTCAGCAGGCTGCCCAACTCGACCATGACCCAGTTGGCGGCGAGCTTGGCGTCACCGGCGATGCTGGTGACCTTCTCGAAGTAGTCCGCCTGCTCACGGCTGGTGGCCAGTACGCTGGCGTCGTAGACCGACAGGCCGAACTGCTCCTGGAAGCGTTCGCGTTTCTGTGGTGGCAGTTCCGGCAGGGTGGCGCGTACCTGGTCGAGGAAGGAATCCTCGATGACCACGGGCAGCAGGTCCGGATCGGGGAAGTAACGGTAGTCGTTGGCTTCTTCCTTGCTGCGCATCGGACGGGTCTCGTCCTTGTTCGGGTCGTACAGGCGGGTCTGCTGGATCACTTTACCGCCGTCTTCGATCAGCTCGATCTGGCGACGGATCTCGCTGTTGATCGCCTTCTCGATGAAGCGGAACGAGTTGACGTTCTTGATCTCGCAGCGGGTGCCGAACTCGACCTGGCCCTTGGGACGGATCGAGACGTTGCAGTCGCAACGCAGGGAACCTTCGGCCATGTTGCCGTCGCAGATCCCCAGGTAGCGCACCAGGGCGTGGATCGACTTGACGTAGGCCACGGCTTCCTTGGCGCTGCGCATGTCAGGCTCGGAAACGATTTCCAGCAGGGGCGTGCCAGCACGGTTCAGGTCGATGCCGGTGGCACCGTTGAATTCTTCGTGCAGGCTCTTGCCGGCGTCTTCTTCCAGGTGCGCGCGGGTGATGCCGACGCGTTTCATGGTGCCGTCTTCCAGAGGGATGTCCAGGTGGCCCTTGCCGACGATCGGCAACTCCATCTGGCTGATCTGGTAGCCCTTGGGCAGGTCCGGGTAGAAGTAGTTCTTGCGGGCGAACACGTTGTGCTGGCCGATCTCGGCGTCTACTGCCAGA
This sequence comes from Pseudomonas sp. BIGb0176, assembly GCF_024810175.1. Lineage (NCBI taxonomy): Bacteria > Pseudomonadati > Pseudomonadota > Gammaproteobacteria > Pseudomonadales > Pseudomonadaceae > Pseudomonas > Pseudomonas sp. BIGb0176. Next base: position 1,330,829 of record NZ_JANUEC010000002.1, on the reverse strand, counting down.
CCGAACATCACCGCCATGCGCACCGCTTCCTGGTTCAGCACTGGCAGCACGCCGGGCATGCCCAGGTCGATCAGGCTGGCCTGGGTGTTGGGCTCGGCACCGAAGGCGGTGGAGCTACCGGAGAAAATCTTCGATTGAGTGGTGAGCTGGGTATGAATCTCCAGCCCGATCACGACTTCCCATTGCATGTGTGTCTCCTCAGAAGCCGGTTGGGGTGCGGGTGTGCCAGTCAGTGTTCAACTGATACTGGTGCGCAACGTTGAGCAAGCGGCCTTCCTGGAAATACGGAGCGAGCAGTTGCACGCCGACCGGCAAGCCGTCGACGAAGCCGGCCGGCATCGACAGGCCCGGCAGGCCCGCGAGGTTGGCGGTGATGGTGTAGACGTCTTCCAGGTATGCAGCGACCGGGTCGCTGCTCTTGGCGCCGAGCTTCCAGGCCGGGTTGGGCGTGGTCGGGCCGAGGATGATGTCGACTTCGTTGAACGCGCTCATGAAGTCGTTCTTCACCAGGCGGCGGATTTTCTGCGCCTTGAGGTAGTAGGCATCGTAGTAGCCGGCGGACAGTGCGTAGGCACCGACCATGATCCGGCGCTGCACTTCGCTGCCGAAGCCTTCGCCGCGGGAGCGCTTGTACAGGTCTTCCAGGTTTTCCGGGTTCTCGCAACGGTAGCCGAAGCGCACGCCGTCGAACCGCGACAGGTTGGAAGAGGCTTCCGCCGGGGCGATCACGTAGTACGCGGGGATGGCGTGCTGCATGTTCGGCAGGCTGATTTCCTTGATCACCGCACCGAGCTTTTCCAGCTCCTTGATGCTGTTGTGGATCAGCTCGGCGATGCGCGGGTCCAGGCCGGCGCTGAAGTATTCCTTCGGCACGCCGATGCGCAGGCCCTGCAGCGAGCCGTTGAGGCCGGCGCTGTAGTCCGGCACCGGTTCATCGATGCTGGTGGAGTCGTTCGGGTCGAAGCCGGCCATGCCTTGCAGCAGGATCGCGCAGTCTTCGGCGGTGCGCGCCAGTGGGCCGCCCTGATCGAGGCTGGAAGCGTAGGCGATCATGCCCCAGCGGGAAACGCGACCATAGGTCGGCTTCAGACCGGTGAGGTTGGTGAAGGCGGCGGGCTGGCGGATCGAGCCGCCGGTGTCGGTAGCCGTGGCGGCTGGCAGCAGGCGCGCAGCGACCGCGGCGGCGGAACCACCGGACGAACCGCCGGGTACGTGTTCGAGGTTCCACGGGTTTTTCACCGCGCCGTACCAGCTCGACTCGTTGGCCGAGCCCATGGCGAATTCGTCCATGTTGGTCTTGCCCAGGGTCACGGCCCCGGCAGCGGCCAGCTTGGCGACCACGGTGGCGTCGTAGGGCGCCTTGAAGTTGTCGAGCATCTTCGAGCCGCAGCTGGTGCGGATGCCCTGGGTGCAGAACAGATCCTTGTGGGCGATCGGCGCGCCCAGCAGGGCACCGCTCTCACCATTGGCGCGACGCTCGTCGGCGGCCTTGGCCTGGGACAGTGCCAGGTCCTGGGTGAGGCTGATGAAGCTGTTGATCTGCGGATCCAGCTGGGCGATGCGCGCCAGCAGGGTCTGGGTCAGTTCTACAGAAGAGAATTTCTTGTCGGCGAGGCCGCGGGCGATCTCGGCCAGAGTCATGTGATGCATTGCAGGCTCTTTCCCTTTAGTCGATGACTTTCGGAACCAGGTACAGGCCGCTTTCGACCGCTGGTGCGATGGACTGATAGGCCTCGCGATGATTGGACTCGGTCACAACGTCTGCGCGCAGGCGCTGGCTGGCTTCCAGGGGGTGGGCCAGGGGCTCGATACCGTCGGTATCGACTGCCTGCATTTCATCCACCAGCCCGAGAATGCTGTTCAGGGCGGAGGTGATGTGTGGAAGATCGCCTTCATTGAGCTTGATGCTGGCCAAATGAGCGATTTTTTCCACGTCGGAGCGTTCAAGCGCCATGGGATTCTCCAGTGGAAAACAAAAACGGATTTCGTCCGCGTGTTAGATTGTCGGAACACTACCGCATTTCTACGGTCTTATGGCCGCGATTGTGGGGGTTGGTGCACAGAAAAGCGGCCAATTTAACATATTGGCGCCTTGCCCAAAATCCCTGTCGTTGTTAGAGTTTGCCGCACTTTTTTACCCACGCGTTGCCTAGGGTCCCTTTCCCATGTTCAAGAAACTGCGTGGCATGTTTTCCAGCGATCTTTCCATTGACCTGGGCACTGCCAACACCCTTATTTACGTGCGCGAGCGCGGTATTGTCCTGAATGAACCATCGGTTGTGGCCATTCGGACCCACGGTAATCAGAAAAGTGTTGTCGCGGTTGGTACTGAGGCCAAGCGCATGCTCGGTCGTACCCCGGGCAACATCGCAGCCATTCGTCCGATGAAAGACGGCGTGATCGCCGACTTCAGCGTTTGCGAAAAGATGCTGCAGTACTTCATCAACAAGGTTCACGAAAACAGCTTTCTGCAGCCCAGCCCACGTGTGCTGATCTGCGTTCCATGCAAGTCCACCCAGGTTGAGCGTCGCGCCATCCGTGAATCGGCCCTTGGCGCCGGTGCCCGTGAAGTGTTCCTGATCGAAGAGCCGATGGCCGCTGCGATCGGTGCCGGCCTGCCGGTTGAAGAGGCCCGCGGTTCGATGGTCGTGGACATCGGTGGTGGTACCACTGAAATCGCCCTGATCTCCCTGAACGGTGTGGTCTATGCCGAATCCGTACGGGTTGGCGGCGACCGTTTCGACGAAGCGATCATCACCTACGTGCGTCGCAACTACGGCAGCCTGATCGGTGAATCCACCGCCGAGCGCATCAAGCAGGAAATCGGCACCGCCTACCCGGGCGGCGAAGTGCGTGAAGTCGACGTCCGCGGCCGTAACCTGGCCGAAGGCGTGCCACGTGCCTTCACCTTGAACTCCAATGAAGTGCTGGAGGCTCTGCAAGAGTCTCTGGCAACCATCGTTCAGGCGGTGAAAAGCGCCCTGGAGCAATCGCCTCCGGAACTGGCCTCGGACATCGCCGAGCGCGGCCTGGTGCTGACCGGTGGTGGCGCGCTGCTGCGTGATCTGGACAAGCTGCTGGCCCAGGAAACCGGCCTGCCGGTGATCGTTGCCGAAGACCCGCTGACCTGTGTCGCTCGCGGCGGTGGCCGTGCATTGGAAATGATGGACAAACACACCATGGACCTGCTCTCCAGCGAATAACTTCGCCGGTTGCATCTATGCTGTTGCGCTCACAGGCAGCACTTTGCAGTGCTGCCTGTGGCGTTTATCTTCTGTCAATCTGCATCCAGGCCGGTTTGATGCCGTATGAATAAACACAACATTTGCCTGGGAGGAGCGGCTTATTAAACCGCTTTTCGCCAAAGGCCCCTCATTAGGCGTGCGCCTCCTGGTGCTGGTCGTTCTCTCGGTCGCACTGATGGTGGTCGATGCCCGCTTCACACTGCTCAAGCCAGTGCGTAGCCAAATGTCGCTGGTGTTGATGCAGTCCTACTGGATCACCGACCTGCCGCAGCGGCTATGGCAAGGCGTGGCCAGTCAGTTCGGCAGCCGTACCGAGCTGGTCGCTGAAAACGAAAAACTCAAGACCGAAAACCTGCTGCTGCAGGGGCGCATGCAAAAGCTCGCGGCCCTCACCGAGCAGAACGTGCGCCTGCGCGAGTTGCTCAATTCCTCGGCGCTGGTCAACGAGAAGGTTGAAGTGGCCGAGTTGATCGGCATGGACCCGAACCCCTTTACCCACCGCATCATCATCAACAAAGGTGAGCGCGATGGCGTGTTCCTCGGCCAGCCGGTGCTCGATGCCCGTGGCCTGATGGGCCAGGTGGTGGAGTTGATGCCCTACACCTCCCGCGTACTGCTGCTCACTGACACCACCCACAGCATTCCGGTGCAGGTCAACCGCAACGGCCTGCGCGCCATCGCCAGCGGCACCGGCAATCCGGAGCGCCTGGAGTTGCGCCATGTGGCCGACACCGCGGATATAAAGGAAGGCGATCTGTTGGTCAGCTCCGGTCTGGGCCAGCGTTTCCCCGCCGGCTACCCGGTGGCCACGGTCAAGGAAGTGATCCACGACTCCGGCCAGCCGTTCGCCATTGTGCGGGCGGTACCCACCGCTGCGCTGAATCGCAGCCGCTACCTGCTGCTGGTATTCAGCGATCCGCGTACCGCCGAAGAGCGTGCCAACGACGCCGCCCAGGCCCAGGAAGCCCAGGACCAGCAGGGCGCCAGCGCCGCGCCAGTGGTCCCGGCCACCGTGCCCAAGCCGGCCGCGGCGGCAAACGCCGGGGCTGCGCCCGCCACTGCGACTCCTGCTGCGCCGGCGACCCCGGCCAAACCCGCGGCTCACGCTCCGGCCAAGCCGGTCCATAAACCTGTGGTGAAACCGGCCGCTGCCAAACCACCGGCAGCAGCACCGGCCACCACCGGAGGAAGAGAATAATGGCGGGTAGCACCTATTCGCGAAATGGCTGGATCGTCTGGTTGACCTTCCTTATCGGGCTGCTGCTGAGCGTCTCGCCCTTGCCGCAGTTCATGGAGATCCTGCGTCCGCTGTGGCTGGCGCTGTTGCTGGCGTTCTGGGCGCTGGCCCTGCCGCACAAGGTCGGCATGGTCACTGCCTGGTGCCTGGGGCTGGCAGAGGATGTGCTCTATGGCACGCTGCTGGGGCAGAATGCCCTGATCCTGACGCTGATCACCTTCCTTGTACTGTCTCTGCAACAGCGCCTGCGGATGTTCCCGATGTGGCAGCAGAGCCTGGTGATCCTGGTGATCTTCGGCCTGGCGCAGTTGGTGCAACTCTGGCTCAGCGCCCTGACCGGCAACCGCCAGCCGACCCTGGCCCTGGTGCTGCCGGCCCTGGTCAGTGCCTTGTTGTGGCCCTGGGTCAGCTTCGGCCTGCGCGGCTTGCGTCGACGTTTCAAAATCAATTAATTCGGTCAGGCATTGGCCCGCACCTCGACAGGGAGATGTCTTGATGAATCCGCTTTACCTCGCTTCCGGTTCGCCTCGTCGGCGTGAGTTGCTGACGCAGATCGGCGTGCCGTTCACCGCCATCAGTGCGGACATCGATGAAACCCCGCTAGCCGATGAGTCACCTGCCGCCTACGTCGAGCGCCTGGCCCGAGGCAAGGCTGCGGCGGGGCGCGGGCTGATCACCAGCAGTGAATCCCAGGCCCCGGCCTGTGTGCTGGGGGCCGACACCGCGGTGGTGCTCGATGGGCGGATTCTCGGCAAACCGCTGGATCAGGCTGATGCGTTGCAGATGCTCATGGCGCTTTCGGGGCGTGAGCATGAAGTGTTCACCGCCATTGCCCTGCTTGACGGTGAACGCTGCGAGTCGCGAGTGGTGCGCAGCCTGGTACGTTTTCGCCCGATCTCGCCTGCAGAGGCCGCGCTCTACTGGGCCAGCGGCGAGCCCTGCGACAAAGCCGGTGGCTATGCTATCCAGGGACTGGCAGCGGTGTTCGTCGCCGGCCTCAATGGCAGTTATTCCGCGGTGGTCGGCTTGCCGGTGTGCGAAACCGCAGAACTGCTCGGGCATTTCGGCATACCCTGTTGGCAAAACCTTCCAGTGCGCTAAAGCGCCGTACCCGATTGCTGCGGCCCTCTATGAACACGCCTGAACGAGACACTGCCATGAGTGAAGAGATTCTGATCAACATCACGCCGATGGAATCACGCGTGGCGGTGGTCGAAAACGGAGTGCTGCAAGAGGTTCACGTCGAGCGCACCCAGCGCCGGGGGATCGTCGGCAACATCTACAAGGGCAAGGTGGTGCGGGTCTTGCCGGGCATGCAGGCGGCCTTCGTCGACATCGGCCTGGACCGGGCGGCGTTTATCCACGCCTCGGAAATTTCCACCCGCGAAGGCACGGCGGTAGAGAGCATCAGCGCTCTGGTGCACGAAGGGCAGAGCCTGGTGGTGCAAGTCACCAAGGACCCCATCGGTTCCAAGGGCGCGCGCCTGACCACTCAGTTGTCGATCCCTTCCCGCTATCTGGTGTACATGCCGCGTACCGCCCATGTCGGTATCTCGCTGAAGATCGAGGACGAAGCCGAGCGTGAGCGCCTGAAGCAGGTCGTCAGTGATTGCGTGGCCCAGGAAGGCATCAAGGAGGCCGGTGGTTTTATCCTGCGCACCGCCGCCGAAGGCGCCGGGGCCGATGAGATCATGATGGACATCCGTTACCTGCGCCGGCTCTGGGACCAGATCGGCGCGCAGATCAAGACCATCGGCGCGCCCAATGTGATCTACGAGGACCTGGGCCTGGCTCTGCGCACCCTGCGCGACCTGGTGAGCCCGAAGATCGAGAAGATCCGCATCGACTCCCGGGAAACCTTCCAGAAGACCACGGTGTTCGTGGCCGAACTGATGCCGGAAATCGCCGACCGCCTGGAGCACTACCCCGGCGAGCGGCCGATCTTCGACCTGTACGGCGTCGAGGACGAAATCCAGAAAGCCCTGGAGCGCAAGGTGCCGCTCAAGTCCGGAGGCTACCTGGTGGTAGACCCGGCGGAAGCCATGACCACCATCGACGTCAACACCGGGGCCTTCGTCGGTCATCGCAACCTTGAGGAAACCATCTTCAAGACCAACCTCGAGGCGGCCACCGCCATTGCCCGGCAACTGCGCCTGCGCAACCTGGGCGGGATCATCATCATCGACTTCATCGACATGGAAGATGAAGAGCACCAGCGCCAGGTATTGCGCACCCTGGAAAAGCAGCTGGAGCGTGACCACGCCAAGACCAACATCATCGGCATCACCGAGCTGGGCCTGGTGCAGATGACTCGCAAGCGTACCCGCGAGAGCCTGGAGCAGGTGCTGTGCGAGCCTTGCAGCAGTTGCCAGGGGCGGGGCAAGTTGAAAACCCCGGAAACCGTCTGTTACGAAATATTCCGAGAAATCCTCCGCGAGGCCCGGGCTTATCAGGCAGAAGGGTATCGGGTGCTGGCCAATCAGAAGGTGGTCGACCGGCTGCTGGACGAAGAGTCGGGCAACGTGGCGGAGCTGGAGGGTTTTATCGGCCGGACCATCAGGTTCCAGGTCGAAACCATGTATTCCCAGGAACAATACGACGTGGTGCTGCTCTGATTCCGCGTGTTCTACATCCGTGGAAATGGCTGGCTTCAGCTTTTTGCATGACTTTTACCCTGGGAGCCAACTGAAATGGAGCGGCTGATGCGCCTGTTCACCACGCTGATTCGCTGGGGGCTTGGCTTCTGTGCGCTGGCGCTGGTGGCGACTGCCTTGTATGTCAGTCTGGGCCGGGAACTGACCCCGCTGGTGGCCGAATACCAGCCCGAGGTCGAGGCCAAGGTGCAGCAGGCCGTGGGCTTGCCGGTGCATATCGGTAGCCTGGAGGGGCGCTGGAGCGGCTTGTCGCCGATCCTGCTGGCCCACGACGTGCAGGTGGGCGAGGGCGCCAATGCGCTGCGCCTGGATCAGGTGAGCGTGGCGCCGGATATGCTCGGCAGCCTGCTGGCCCGTGACCTGCGGATCGGCCGCCTGGAGCTCAGCGGCCTGAGCCTGAGCCTGAAAGAGGGCGCGGACGGCCAGTGGCAGCTTGAAGGCCTGCCGGTGCAACAGGACCAGCCGATGGACCCCCAGCAGTTGCTGGGCCGCCTGCAACAGGTTGCCGAGCTGTCGCTGCTGGACAGCCAGGTCACCTTGCAGCCTCTGGACCACCAGCCCGTGGCCCTGACCTACGTCGGGCTCAATCTGCGCAGCGGTACCAGCCGCCAGCGCCTGGACCTGCGCCTGACGCTGCCGGACGGCCAGCCCCTGGCAATGAACCTGCGGACCAGGATGCGGGCCGAGGCCTGGCGCGATGCCCAGGCCGACTTGTACCTGAGCCTGCCGCAAAGCGACTGGTCGCGTTGGGTGCCGGCCCGGCTGACCCGGGAGTGGAAACTCTCCGAGCTCAAAGCGGGTGGCGAGCTGTGGCTGAAGTGGGCCAAGGGTGGGGTGCAAAATGCCACGCTGCGCTTGAATGCCCCGCAATTCACCGGGGCCTATGCCGAGCGCACGCCGGTGTCCCTGAGCAACCTGGCGTTGAATGCCTACTTCCAGCGTGACGAGCAGGGCCTGCAGGTGCAGCTTGACTCCCTGGCGCTGAACCTCGGCGAGACCCGCTGGGAATCCCGTGTGCAGGTGCAGCAGCGCAACGCGACCGAGCAGCAGGAAGAACTCTGGCATGTGCAGGCCGACCGCCTGGACCTGAAGCCGATCACCCCGATCCTCGATGCCCTGGCCCCCTTGCCGGAAGGCCTGGCCACGGCCATCGACCGACTGAAAGTCACTGGCGGCCTGCGCAACGTGCTGCTCGACTATCGTCCCCAGAACAGTGGCGACCAGCGCCTGAGCTTCGCCGCGAACCTCGACCGGGTTGGCTTCGACGCCTATCACGGTGCTCCGGCAGCGCGAAATGTCAGCGGCAGCATCAGCGGCGACCTGGGCAAGGGCGAGCTGCGCATGGACAGCAAGGATTTCTCCCTGCACCTGTACCCGATCTTCGCCAAGCCCTGGCAGTACATCCAGGCCAACGCCACCCTGACCTGGAAGCTCGACAAGGAAGGCTTCACCCTGATTGCCCCCTACCTGAAGGTGCTGGGCGAAGAGGGCAAGATCGCCGGCGACTTCCTGATCCGCCTGCATTTCGACCACAGCCAGGAAGACTACATGGACCTGCGAGTCGGCCTGGTGGACGGCGATGGGCGCTACACCGCCAAGTACCTGCCCCAGGTGCTCAACGCCGGTGTGGATGAATGGCTGCGCACGGCGATCCTCAAGGGCGCGGTGGACCAGGGCTTCTTCCAGTACCAGGGTTCGCTCAACCATGACGCCGTCGAGGCCGCCCGCAGCATCAGCCTGTTCTTCAAGGTGCATGACACCGAGCTGGCGTTCCAGCCGGGCTGGCCGCACCTGACCAAGGTCAGCGGCGATGTGTTCATCGAAGACAGCGGCGTGCGCATCGTCGCCAGCAAAGGCCAGTTGCTGGACACCAAGGTGCGGGATGTCTTCGTCAACATTCCCCATGCTGCCAACGGGCAGGACAGCCACATGTACATCGATGGCGCCTTTGCCGGTGGCCTGGGCGATGGCGTGAAAATTCTCCAGGAAGCGCCGATCGGCACCGGCTCGACCTTTGCCGGCTGGCATGGTGAGGGCGAGCTGCAAGGCAAGCTGGATCTGGATATTCCCCTGGTCAAGGGCCAGGAGCCGAAGATCGTGGTGGCGTTCAAGACCGACAAGGCGCGCCTCAAGCTCAGTGAGCCTGAGCTGGAACTGACCCAACTCAAGGGCGATTTCCGCTTCGATAGTGCCAAGGGCCTGAGTGGCGAGGGCATCAGTGCCCAGGCGTTCGAGCGGCCGGTCACGGCGCAGATCTTCGCCGATGGCAAGCCGGGCAAACCCAACACTCGAGTGGTTGCCAAGGGCCAGGTTGCGGTCAAGAAACTTACCGACTGGTTGCAAGTCGGCCAGCCGTTGCCGGTGTCCGGCGAGGTGCCCTACCAGTTGCAACTGAACCTGGACGGAGCCGACAGCCAGTTGATGGTCAGTTCCAGTCTCAAGGGCGTAGCGGTGGACCTGCCGGCGCCGTTCGGCATGGCGGCCAGCACCGGGCGCAACAGTGTATTTCGCATGACTCTGCAAGGGGCCGAGCGGCGCTACTGGTTCAACTACGGCGAACTGGCCGACTTCACCTTTGCGGCGCCCAGCGGCAAGCTCGCCGAGGGTCGGGGCGAGCTGTTCCTCGGCGATGGCGCGGCCTTGCTGCCGCCGGGTAAAGGGCTGCGGATACGAGGGATTCTCTCCGAGCTGGATGTGGAACCCTGGAAAGCCCTGGTGGATCGCTACGCCGGGCAGGACCCGGGAGGCAGCGCCAAACAGTTGCTCAGCAGTGCGGACTTCAAGGTTGGCAAGCTCAGTGCCTTCGGCACCACCCTGGACCAGGTCAACCTGTTGCTGGCGCGCAAGCCCGCTGCCTGGGAGTTGCAGATCGACAGCCAGCAGGCCAAAGGCAAGGTCGGGATTCCCGATGCCAAGGCGGCGCCGATGGCCATCGACATGGCGTACGTGCGCCTGCCGGCTGCCGATCCGGCAGCGCAGGCCGATGAAAATGCGCCCGACCCCCTGGCCTCGGTGGATCCCAAGAGCGTTCCGCCCCTGGATATTTCCATTGCCCAGCTGTTCCAGGGCCAGGACCTGATCGGCCGCTGGGCGCTCAAGGTGCGGCCGACGTCCAGGGGCATGGTCTTCAATGGCCTGGACCTGGGCCTCAAGGGCATGCAGTTGCAGGGCGAGGGCGGCTGGGAAGGCCAGGCCGGTGCCAGCAACAGTTGGTACCGGGGCCGCATTGGCGGCAAGAACCTGGCGGACGTGCTCAAGGGCTGGGGCTTCGCCCCGACCGTGACCAGTGAAGATTTTCACCTGGACGTCGATGGCCGTTGGCCGGGCTCGCCGGCCTGGGTGGGCTTGAAGCGCTTCTCCGGCAGCCTGGACGCTACCCTGCGCAAGGGCCAGTTCGTCGAAGTCGAGGGCGGGGCCCAGGCCTTGCGGGTGTTCGGCCTGCTCAACTTCAACTCCATCGGTCGTCGCCTGCGCCTGGACTTCTCCGACCTGTTCGGCAAGGGCCTGAGCTATGACCGGGTCCGGGGCGTGCTGGCGGCGAGCAATGGCGTTTACGTCACTCGCGAGCCGATCACCCTGACCGGGCCGTCGAGCAACCTGGAGCTCAATGGCACCCTGGACATGGTGGCCGACCAGGTCGACGCCAAGCTGCTGGTGACCCTGCCGGTGACCAACAACCTGCCGATTGCCGCGCTGATTGTCGGTGCGCCGGCGGTGGGCGGGGCGTTGTTCCTGATCGACAAGCTGATCGGTGACCGCGTGGCGCGCTTCGCCAGCGTCAAATACAACGTCAAAGGCCCATGGAAAGAGCCGAAAATCACCTTCGACAAACCGTTTTGAGAATCCTCGATTCGCGCCTATGGAGTAGCATGGCCGCCTACCCTACAAGGAGTTCGCCATGTCTCTTGCGGTGATTCAAATGGTCAGCCAGAGCGATGTCCTGGCCAATCTGCAGCAGGCTCGGAGCCTGCTCGAACAGGCTGCTGCCGGCGGTGCAAAGCTGGCCGTCCTGCCGGAAAACTTCGCCGCCATGGGGCGCCGCGACATGGCGGCCATTGGTCGCGCCGAAGCGCTGGGCGAAGGTCCGATCCTGCCATGGTTGAAACAGGCCGCCCGCGACCTCAGGTTATGGATAGTGGCCGGCACCTTGCCGTTGCCCCCCGTCGATCAGCCCGAGGCCAAGTCCAATGCCTGTTCGTTGCTGGTGGATGACCAGGGGCAGTTCGTGGCGCGCTACGACAAGCTGCACCTGTTCGATGTCGATGTGGCGGACAATCGCGGACGCTACCGTGAATCCGATGACTATGCTCATGGAGACCGGGTGGTGGTGGCGGATACGCCGGTGGGAAGGGTCGGCCTTACAGTCTGTTATGACCTGCGCTTTCCCGAGCTGTACAGCGAGTTGCGCGCCGCTGGCGCCGAGTTGATCACCGCGCCTTCGGCGTTTACCGCGGTCACCGGTGCGGCCCATTGGGAGGTGCTGATTCGCGCCCGTGCCATCGAGACCCAGTGCTACGTGCTGGCGGCGGCCCAGGGCGGCGTGCATCCCGGCCCGCGGGAAACCTACGGCCATGCGGCGATCGTCGACCCCTGGGGGCGGATAGTGGCGCAACAGGATCAAGGTCAAGGCGTGCTGCTGGCCGAGCGCGACAGCAGCGAACAGGCGTCCATCCGGGCGCGGATGCCGGTGTTCAGTCACCGGCGCATTTTCTCGCAAGGCGTGCAACGGCTTGCATAAGTACGACGAATTTAAGGCCAAAACATATGAGCGGGTTGTTGTCCTCTGTCAGTGAACATCTACTAGCCCCGGGCGGCGTGACCATCGAAAGCTTGCAAGGCGTGCTGGGGGATCTGGCCGGCCCGGGCATCGATGCCGCCGATCTGTATTTCCAGGGGCAGATTTCCGAGTCCTGGTCCCTGGAAGACGGAATCGTCAAGGAAGGCAGTTTCAACCTCGACCAGGGGGTTGGGGTGCGTGCGCAATCCGGTGAGAAGACCGGCTTCGCCTACAGCAATGCCATCACCCTGGAGGCCCTGGGCCTCGCCGCCCGGGCGGCGCGCTCGATTTCCCGGGCCGGGCAAAACGGTACCGTGCAGGCGTTCTCGACCCAGGACGTGGCGCAGCTGTATGCGCCGGACAACCCCCTGGAAGTCATCAGCCGGGCCGAGAAGGTCGAGCTGCTCAAGCGCGTTGACGCCGCAACCCGCGCCCTGGATCCGCGCATCCAGCAGGTCAGCGTGAGCATGGCCGGGGTCTGGGAGCGGATCCTGGTGGCCTCTACCGATGGCGGCCTGGCGGCGGACGTGCGGCCGCTGGTGCGTTTCAACGTCAGCGTCATCGTCGAGCAGAACGGTCGCCGCGAGCGCGGTGGCCATGGCGGCGGCGGGCGTACCGACTACCGCTATTTCCTCAGCGAAGATCGGGCCATGGGCTATGCCCGTGAAGCCCTGCGCCAGGCGCTGGTCAATCTGGAAGCCATTCCGGCGCCGGCCGGAACCCTGCCGGTGGTGCTGGGCTCCGGCTGGTCCGGAGTGCTGCTGCACGAAGCCGTGGGCCACGGCCTGGAGGGCGACTTCAACCGCAAGGGCAGTTCGGCCTATAGCGGGCGCATGGGCGAAATGGTGGCTTCCAAGCTCTGCACCATCGTCGACGACGGCACCCTGGCCGGGCGCCGTGGTTCCCTGAGCGTGGACGACGAAGGCACCCCCACCGAATGCACCACGCTGATCGAGAACGGCGTGCTCAAGGGCTACATGCAGGACAAGCTCAATGCCCGGCTGATGGGCGTGGCCCGCACCGGCAACGGTCGCCGCGAGTCTTATGCGCACCTGCCGATGCCGCGCATGACCAACACCTACATGCTGGGTGGCGAAAGCGATCCGGCGGAAATCATCGCTTCGGTGAAGAAGGGCATCTATTGCGCCAACCTCGGTGGCGGCCAGGTGGATATCACCAGCGGCAAGTTCGTGTTCTCCACCAGTGAGGCCTACCTGATCGAGGACGGCAAGATCACCGCCCCGGTCAAGGGCGCGACCTTGATCGGCAACGGTCCGGAAGCCATGAGCCGGGTATCGATGGTGGGTAATGACCTGTCCCTGGACAGTGGCGTCGGCACCTGCGGCAAGGATGGGCAATCGGTGCCAGTGGGCGTCGGCCAGCCGACCCTGAAGATCGATGCGATCACCGTGGGTGGCACTGGGGCATAAGGAGGGAGGGCGTCGGGTGAGCTGCAGGGCAGCTCACCCGTGGCAAGGCTCAGCGCAGGCCGCGTTGAGTCTCGTCCAGCTCGCGGATGTACTTGAAGATTTTACGGCTTGAGGCCGGTGCCTTGTTATGCGCCAGCTCATGCTGGGCCTGACGGATCAGGGAGCGCAGTTGCTGGCGATCGGCGTCCGGGTATTCGCCGACGAACTTTTCCAGCACGTCATCGCCGCCGCCGATCAGGCGGTCGCGCCAACGCTCCAGGTTATGGAAGCGTTCATTGTACTGCCGGGTGGAGGCATCGAGTTGGTCAAGCAGTTGCAGAATCGCGTCGGTGTCCTGGTCCCGCATCAGCTTGCCGATGAACTGCAGGTGGCGCTTTCGGGCGATATGGGCGACGTGCTTGGGGGCATCCGCCAGGGCCCGGCGCAAGGCGTCGGTCAGGGGCAGTTTGTTCAGCAAGTCGGGCTTGAGAGTGGTAAGGCGCTCGCCGAGATCAACCAGAGCATGCAGCTCGCGTTTGACCTGGGATTTGCTTTTCTCCCCATCGAGGGAGTCGTCGTAAGAATCAACCATGGTGGCAGTCCGCAAAGAAACGCCGCCATGATAACCAGTCGAGGGCCGCTTGTCCGGCCCGGTCGCTCGCCGGCCTTAATCGAAAGCAGAATTTGAGTGGAGAACAGCATGAGTGCAGCACAAAGCGTCGGCCCACAGGCTTTGCCGGCCCTGCAGGAGCAAGTCGAGCAGATCATCGCCGAGGCCAAGCGCCAGGGGGCCAGCGCCTGTGAAGTGGCGGTGTCCCTGGAGCAGGGGCTGTCGACTTCGGTGCGCCAGCGGGAAGTGGAAACCGTCGAGTTCAACCGCGACCAGGGCTTTGGCATCACCCTCTACCTGGGCCAGCGCAAGGGTTCGGCCAGTACGTCTGCCAGCGGCCCCGAGGCCATTCGCGAAACCGTGGCGGCGGCCCTGGCGATTGCCAAGCACACCTCCGAAGACGAAGCCTCGGGCCTTGCCGACGCGGCCTTGATGGCCAAGGACCTGCAGGACTTCGACCTGTTCCACGCCTGGGACATCACTCCCGAACAAGCCATCGAGCAGGCTCTGACCTGTGAGGCTGCGGCCTTTGCTGCCGACAGCCGGATCAAGAATGCCGACGGCACCACCCTCAGCACCCACCAGGGCTGTCGGGTGTATGGCAACAGCCACGGCTTCATTGGTGGTTATGCGTCCACCCGCCACAGCCTGAGCTGCGTGATGATTGCCGAGGCGGATGGCCAGATGCAGCGCGACTACTGGTACGACGTCAATCGCCAGGGCCAGTTGCTGGCCGACCCGGTGAGCATTGGCCAGCGTGCCGCCCAGCGCGCGGCCAGCCGGCTAGGTGCCCGTCCAGTGCCGACCTGTGAGGTGCCGGTGCTGTTTTCCGCAGAACTGGCCGGTGGCCTGTTCGGCAGTTTTCTCGGGGCGATTTCCGGTGGCAACCTGTACCGCAAGTCGTCCTTCCTCGAAGGCGCCCTGGGTCAACAACTGTTTCCGCAGTGGATGACCATCGATGAGCGCCCGCACCTGATGCGCGCCATGGGCAGTTCGGCTTTCGACGGCGATGGCCTGGCCACCTACGCCAAGCCGTTCATCCAGGACGGTGAGCTGGTGTCCTATGTACTGGGCACCTATTCCGGACGCAAGCTGGGCATGCCGAGCACTGCCAACGCCGGTGGCGTGCACAACCTGTTCGTCACCCATGGCGACGAAGACCAGGCCGCGCTGCTGCGGCGCATGGGCCGTGGCCTGCTGGTGACCGAGCTGATGGGCCATGGCCTGAACATGGTCACCGGGGACTACTCCCGCGGTGCGGCGGGTTTCTGGGTCGAGAACGGCGAGATTCAGTTCGCGGTGCAGGAAGTGACCATTGCCGGCAACCTGCGGGACATGTTCAAGCAGATCCTCGCAGTGGGTAACGACCTGGAGCTGCGTAGCAACATCCGCACCGGCTCGGTGCTGATCGAACGCATGACCGTCGCCGGCAGCTGACCGCGCCCAGCTTCACCCCCAACGCGCCACCTCCCCGAGGTGGCGCGTTTTTTATGGCCGCCATTTTTGTAGGAGCTGGCTTGCCAGCGAAAGCGTCCTGACATCCGGCACCAGGCTCAAGGGCTCATTCGCCGGCAAGGCGGGCCCTATAAGAGTTGGACAAAAATCATACAAGCCAGATTGATTTGATTCTCAATATCATTTAATAATGAAAATCATTATTCGATGAGCCCAGGTCATGAGTTCTGCCTTGCACGAGCAGCCTTACCTCGAAAGCTGGCGCTGGATGAGCCGCCAGATCCGTTGCGCACTGGAACCGGACGAACCCCGTCTGATCGAGCATTACCTCGCCGAAGGCCGCTACCTGGCCTGCTGTACCGCGATGTCGGCCTGGACCGTCGCTGAAACTTCCTTCCGTTTATTGATCGATACCGCAACCGATACAGCGCTGCCCTGGCATTGGCGCAGCCAGTGCCTGGACCAGGCCTGGCGGCCGTTGCGCGACATGGAGCGGTTGTCTTTGTGCAATTGCCGGCTCAAGCGCTGGCAGAGCCACGCCTGGCAGTTGGCGACCTGCTCGCTGCTGCCTTCCATTCCCCTGATAGAACTGGTGCAAGGATTTCCCGATGAGTAATACCCGTATCGAACGCGACAGCATGGGCGAACTGCAGGTACCGGAACTGGCCCTGTACGGCGCACAGACCCAGCGTGCGGTGGACAACTTCCCCATCAGCGGGCAACGCATGCCGGCAGCCTTCATCCGTGCGCTGATCCTGGCCAAGGCGGCTGCGGCCAAGGCCAACGTCGAACTGGGGCAGATCAGCGAAGCCCAGGGCAAGGCCATCGTCGATGCCGCCCAGGGTCTGCTGGAAGGTGATTTCATGCAGCACTTCCCGGTGGACATTTTCCAGACCGGCTCTGGCACCAGTTCCAACATGAACGCCAATGAAGTACTGGCAACCCTGGCCAGCCGCCTGCTGGGTGAACCGGTCAACCCCAATGACCATGTCAACTGCGGCCAGAGCAGCAACGACATCATCCCTACCACCATTCATGTCAGCGCCGCGCTGACCCTGCATGAGCAACTGCTGCCGGCCCTGGTGCATCTGGTGGAGGTCATCGAGCGCAAGGCGGTACAGGTGCACCCCTTCATCAAGACCGGCCGCACTCACCTGATGGACGCGATGCCGGTGCGCATGAGCCAGGTGCTGGAGGGCTGGGCGCAGCAACTCAAGGCCAATATCAGCCACCTGCAGGATCTGCTGCCGAGCCTGCAATCCCTGGCTCAGGGCGGTACCGCTGTGGGTACCGGAATCAATGCGCATCCCGAGTTCGCTGCGCGTTTCAGCCAGCAGTTGAGCAAGCTGACCCAGGTGCAATTCACCCCGGGCAAGAACCTCTTCGCCCTGATCGGCTCCCAGGACACTGCGGTGACGGTATCCGGCCAGCTCAAGGCTACCGCGGTGTCGTTGATGAAGATCGCCAACGACCTGCGCTGGATGAACTCCGGCCCGCTGGCCGGGCTCGGCGAGATCGAGCTGGAAGGTTTGCAGCCCGGTTCGTCGATCATGCCCGGCAAGGTCAACCCGGTGATTCCTGAAGCCACCGCGATGGTCGCCGCCCAGGTCATCGGCAACGACAGCACCATCACTGTGGCCGGGCAATCGGGCAACTTCGAGCTCAACGTGATGCTGCCGATCATTGCCCAGAACCTGCTGAGCAGCATCGAGTTGCTGGCCAACTCCAGCCGCCTGCTGGCGGACAAGGCCATCGCCAGCTTCAAGGTCAACGAACCCAAGCTCAAGGAAGCGCTGTCGCGCAACCCGATCCTGGTCACGGCGCTGAACCCGATCATCGGCTATCAGAAGGCTGCGGAGATCGCCAAGACCGCCTACAAGCAGGGGCGCCCGGTGATCGACGTGGCCCTTGAACATACCGATCTGCCACGCAGCCAGCTGGAGGTCCTGCTGGACCCGGAAAAGCTCACTGCCGGCGGCGTGTAACCCACCGACACCGCTTTGGAGGCTCACCATGGAGCACTGGAAACGCACGATCGAAAGGGCCAATCGCCTCTTTATGCAGGGCGAACTGGTGGATGCTCGCGAGTTCTACCTGCAGGCGCTGGCCCTGGCCCAGGTGCTGTTCGAGCGCTGGTCGGATGCCGACGAAGCGGTGGCGGCCTGTGTGATTTCCCATCACAACCTGGCAGACCTGCACCTGCGCCTCAATCAGCCGGAGGAGAGCGCGGAATACCTCTGCGCCATCCATCAGCGGTTGCTGCAGACCATGCAGGACAGCCGCTTGCCCACAGCCCTGCGGGAAGCGGCCTTGCGCCAAAGCAGCAAGACCTACGTCGAACTGCTGAATTTCATCGGTGATCACGGCGAATACCCGCGCACTCACCGTTTGCTGGACAGCAACGTCGCGGGCCTGTCAGCCGACAGCCCGCAACCAGACAGCCCCTCTTACGGAGCCCATTGATATGTCCTTTACCTTGCCTGCACTGCCTTACGCCTACGACGCCCTGGAACCGCACATCGATGCGCAAACCATGGAAATCCACTACACCAAGCATCACCAGACCTACATCAACAACCTCAACGCCGCCGTCGAGGGGACCGAATGGGCAGGGTGGGAGGTGGAAAAGCTGGTAGCCAGCGTTCAGCAACTGCCGGAAAAACTGCGTGCTGCGGTGATCAACCAGGGTGGCGGGCATGCCAACCATTCGCTGTTCTGGGCGGTGATGACACCCGCCGGTGGCGGTCATCCCCAAGGCGCCCTGGGGCAAGCCATCGAGCAGCAACTGGGTGGTTTCGAGAGCTTCAAGGAAGCGTTCACCAAGGCCGCACTCACCCGTTTCGGCAGTGGCTGGGCCTGGCTCAGCGTGACACCGGAGAAGAAACTGGTGGTGGAAAGCAGCGGTAACCAGGACAGCCCGCTGATGAACGGCAATACGCCGATCCTCGGTCTGGATGTGTGGGAGCACGCCTACTACCTGCGCTACCAGAACCGCCGCCCGGAATACATCAACGCCTTCTACAACGTCATCAACTGGCCGGAAGTCGCTCAGCGCTACCAGGCCGCGATGGCTTGATACCTTTCCATCAAAACAAGATCTAAGGCCGACTATGGGCACTGAAACACTGGCAATCAGCAGCGGGCGAATGTTTCGTTATGCCTTCGGTTCGCTGTTGCTGTTGGCGGGCACGGCGTTGCTGGTGGCTCAAGGGTTGAGCTGGCTGAACCTGGAGCCGCGCTTGCTGCGCGCCTTGCAGGGCGGTTCGATCTGCGCGCTGGGCACGGCGCTGGGGGCGGTCCCGGTGCTGGTGATCCGGCGGATGCCGGTGGCGGTGAGCGACACCCTGCTGGGTTTTGGTGCCGGAGTGATGCTGGCGGCCACGGCATTTTCGCTGATCGTCCCCGGCATCGCTGCGGCCCAGGACCTGGGCTTGTCTGCCTGGGGCTCCAGCGGCCTGATCTGCGCCGGCATCATGCTCGGGGCCTTTGGCCTGTTCCTGGTGGATCTCAAGGTCTCGGGGGGCAGCCCGGAGGTGCTGGTGGGTACGCCAGAGCATCCGGTGATTGCCCCGCGTATCTGGCTGTTCGTCTTCGCCATCATTGCCCACAACATTCCTGAAGGGATGGCGGTGGGGGTGTCGGCCGGAGGCGGCATGCCGGATGCGGACAGCCTGGCCATGGGCATTGCCCTGCAGGATGTGCCGGAAGGCCTGGTGATTGCCCTGGTATTGGCGGGGGCGGGGATGTCGCGGGTCAAGGCATTCCTGATTGGTGCGGCTTCAGGTCTGGTGGAACCGGTCTTTGCCTTGCTCTGCGCCTGGCTGGTGAGCCTGGCGCAGGTATTGCTGCCCTTGGGCCTGGCCCTGGCGGCGGGGGCGATGCTGCTGGTGGTCACTCATGAAGTGATTCCGGAGTCGCGTCGCAATGGCCATGACAAGCTTGCCAGCCTTGGCCTGTGTATCGGTTTCTGCCTGATGATGGTCATGGATACGGCACTCGCCTGAGAGCCGTATGGTGAGGGGCCCGCCCGGGCCTACTCGCCTTCGTCGAAGAAGTTGTTGATCAGTGCCACCAGCGCATCCATCGCTTCCTGTTCCTGCTCGCCTTCGGTCTTCAGGTGGATCCTGGTGCCCTTGCCGGCGGCCAGCATCATCATGGCCATGATGCTTTTGCCGTCGACCATGGAGTCCGGGGTCCTGCCGGCGCGGATCTGGCAGGGAAACTGCCCGGCCACGCCGACGAACTTGGCCGAGGCACGGGCATGCAGGCCCAGTTTATTGATGATCTCGATTTCCAGAGCTGGCATCGCGGGGTAGATCCTTTCAGCTAAGGTCGCGGTGGCGAACCTGGACGTTCTTCAGGGATTTTTGCAGGACCTGGCCCAGGCGCTCGGTCAGGTACACGGAGCGGTGGTGCCCGCCGGTGCAGCCGATGGCGATGGTCACATAGGCGCGGTTGCTGGCGGCAAAGCGTGGCAGCCATTTGAGCAGGTAGCTGGAGATGTCCTGGAACATTTCCTCGACATCGGGTTGCGCCGCCAGATACTCGGCCACGGGCGCATCCAGGCCTGATTGGGCGCGCAACTCGGGCTTCCAATACGGGTTGGGCAGGCAGCGCACGTCGAACACCAGGTCTGCATCTACCGGCATGCCGCGCTTGAAGCCGAAGGACTCCACCAGGAACGCGGTACCGGGTTCCGGCTGGTTCAACAGTCGCAGCTTGATGGTGTCGCGCAGCTGGTAAAGGTTCAGGTTGGTGGTGTTGACCTTGAGATCGGCTAGGTCGACGATCGGCCCCAGCAGTTGGGTTTCATCGTGGATGGCTTCGGCCAGGGAGCGGTTGGCGCTGCTCAGCGGGTGGCGCCGACGGGTCTCGGAGAAGCGCTTGAGCAGGGTCTCTTCGTCGGCATCCAGGTACAGCACATCGCACTGGATATGCCGGCTGCGCACTTCTTCCAGCAATTCGGGGAAGCGCGACAGATGACTGGGCAGGTTGCGGGCATCGATGGACACCGCCACCAGCGGTTGCGCCAGTTCGGTGTGGATCAACGCACGTTCAGCCAGTTCCGGCAGCAAGCCGGCTGGCAGGTTGTCGATGCAGTAGTAGCCGTGGTCCTCGAGAACATCGAGGGCGGTGCTTTTACCTGAGCCGGAGCGGCCGCTGACGATGATCAAACGCATGATTACTGACCGTTTTGCTCGTCCAGAACGACCTGATACAAGGCTTCGTTGCTGGTGGCGCTGCGCAGCCGGTCACGGACTTCCTTGCGATCGAGCATGCTGGCGATCTGCCGGAGCAGTTCCAGGTGTGCATCGGTCGCGGCTTCCGGAACCAGCAGGACGAACAGCAGGTCGACCGGTGCGCCATCAATGGCGTCGAAATCGATCGGAGCGTCCAGGTGCATCAGCGCACTGATGGGCGACTCGCAGCCTTTGAGGCGGCAGTGGGGAATGGCGATGCCGTTGCCAAAACCGGTGGAACCGAGTTTTTCACGGGCAATCAGGCTCTCGAAGACATCCTGCATCTCCAGATCAGGCACTTCACGGCTGATCAGGTTGGCAATTTGTTCGAGGGCGCGTTTTTTACTGCCGCCCGGCACGTTCACCAGGGAACGGCCGGGGGTCAGGATGCTTTCAAGTCGGATCATGGGAGGGGAGTGTTAGCGACCCGTGCCTTGGAGAAGGTGGAGTTGCTTTTCCTTATGCTTTTTCAGTTGGCGGTCAAGCTTGTCCGTGAGCAGGTCGATTGCGGCATACATATCGTCATGTTCTGCGTTGGCAACGACCTCCCCACCGTGGATGTGCAGGGTGGCTTCGATTTTCTGCTTCAGCTTCTCGACAGCCATGGTGACCTGCACATTGGTAATCTTGTCGAAGTGCCTCTCCAGCCGGTCGAGTTTTTCGCCGATGTAGACGCGCAGGGGTTCAGTCACTTCGAGTTGGTGTCCACTGATGTTGACTTGCATACAGCTTCTCCTTCGTTGCCAGTGCATAACGCGGCAGGCTGGGTTGCCTGCCACCTAGACTACGTTTGAAAACGACACCAGGCCCTTTTCAAACACACTCTGAAACGCTGTGGCCAGCCCTGCGGCTACATCAACCGCTTACGTTCGCTGGAAGGCGCGATCCCAAGGGATTCGCGGTACTTGGCGACGGTACGACGGGCTACCTGAATGCCTTGTGCCTCCAGTAAACCAGCGATCTTGCTGTCACTCAACGGCTTTTTCTGATTTTCCGCGGCCACCAATTTTTTGATGATCGCGCGGATCGCCGTGGACGAGCATTCACCGCCTTCCGAAGTGCTGACGTGGCTGGAGAAAAAGTATTTCAGCTCATATATGCCCCGTGGGGTATGCATGAATTTTTGCGTGGTCACCCGGGAAATCGTCGATTCGTGCATGCCCACCGCCTCGGCGATATCGTGCAGAACCAGCGGCTTCATCGCTTCATCGCCATATTCGAGAAAGCCGCGCTGGTGCTCGACGATCTGGGTGGCGACCTTCATCAGGGTTTCATTGCGGCTTTGCAGGCTCTTGATGAACCAGCGGGCTTCCTGCAACTGGTTGCGCATGAAGGTGTTGTCGGCGCTGGTGTCGGCGCGGCGTACAAAACCGGCGTACTGGGCGTTGACCCGCAGGCGCGGCACGGATTCCTGGTTCAGTTCCACCAGCCAGCGTTCGTTGTCCTTGCGCACTATGACGTCCGGGACCACGTATTCGGCTTCGCTGGATTCGATCTGCGAACCGGGACGGGGGTTGAGGCTCTGCACCAGCTCGATGACCTGGCGCAACTCATCTTCCTTGAGCTTCATGCGCCGCATCAGCTGGCTGTAGTCGCGGCTGCCCAGGAGGTCGATGTAGTCACTGACCAGGCGCTGGGCCTCGCCCAGCCAGGGCGTTTTCGCCGGCAACTGGCGCAGTTGCAGCAACAGGCACTCGCCCAGGTTGCGGGCACCGATGCCCGCGGGTTCGAATTGCTGGATGCGGTGCAGGACGGCTTCTATCTCGTCCAGTTCGATGTCCAGTTCCGGATCGAAGGCTTCGAGGATCTCCTCGAGGGTTTCGTCCAGGTAGCCCTGATTGTTGATGCAGTCGATCAGGGTCACGGCAATCAGGCGGTCGGTGTCCGACATCGGCGCCAGGTTCAGTTGCCAGAGCAGGTGGCTCTGCAGGCTCTCGCCCGCGGAAGTGCGGGTGGTGAAGTCCCACTCGTCGTCATCGCTGCTGGGCAGGCTGCTGGCGCTGGTCTGGTAGACGTCTTCCCAGGCGGTGTCGACCGGCAGTTCGTTGGGGATGCGCTCGTTCCACTCACCGTCCTCGAGGCTGTCCACCGTGGGGGCGGTTTCCTGGTAGGAGGGCTCCTGGATCTCGGTATTGGGTTTGGACTCGGTGTTGTCGGCCAGGGGGTCGCTGTTGTCGAAGTCGTCGCCTTCTTCCTGGCGTTCGAGCATCGGGTTGGACTCCAGGGCTTCCTGGATTTCCTGTTGCAGGTCCAGGGTCGACAATTGGAGCAGGCGGATGGCCTGTTGCAGCTGCGGTGTCATCGTCAGCTGCTGGCCCATTCTAAGGACTAGCGATGGTTTCATGGCAGGGGCTTAACACCTTATTTGCCGGCGCACATGCGCCATCCACTACAGGGCGCCGGAGCGCCAAACATAAGCAAATTATATGCCTGAAACTGAAGTGTTTGCCTAGAGCGCTGTAACAATAAAGTTTGTAGGGTTTTATTGTTCCCGGCGCCCTGGCGTCCAGCCCAACACATCAGCCCTTACAGGCGGAACTCATGGCCCAGATAGACTTCCTTGACCAGTTCGTTGGCCAGGATGGTCTCGGAGTCGCCTTCGGCGATCAGTTGCCCGTCGTTGACGATGTAGGCGGTCTCGCAGATGTCCAGGGTTTCCCGGACGTTGTGGTCGGTAATCAGCACCCCGATGCCCTTGGCCTTGAGGTGGTGGATGATCTGCTTGATATCGCCCACCGAGATCGGGTCGACACCGGCGAAGGGTTCGTCCAGCAGGATGAACTTGGGCGCGGTGGCCAGGGCCCGGGCGATCTCCACGCGGCGCCGCTCACCACCGGACAGGCTCATGCCGAGGTTGTCGCGGATGTGGTTGATGTGGAATTCCTGCAGCAGGCTTTCCAGTTCCTGGCGACGGCCGGCCTTGTCGAGCTCCTTGCGGGTCTCGAGGATGGCCATGATGTTGTCGGCCACCGACAGCTTGCGAAAGATCGAGGCTTCCTGGGGCAGGTAGCCGATACCGGCGCGTGCGCGGCCGTGCATCGGTTGGTGGCTGACATCCAGGTCGTCGATCAGGACGCGGCCCTGATCGGCCTGGACCAGGCCGACGATCATGTAGAAGCAGGTGGTCTTGCCGGCGCCGTTGGGGCCGAGCAGGCCGACGATCTGACCGCTGTCGATGGACAGGCTGACATCACGCACGACCTGGCGGCTCTTGTAGCTCTTGGCCAGGTGCTGAGCTTTCAGAGTTGCCATTACTGGGCCTTTTGCTCGTCGGTTTTCTTTTTCGGCTGGATGACCATGTCGATCCGCGGACGCGGCGCGGTAACCGAGCTGCCATTGGCGCGACCGGCGTTGGCAACCTGCTTGACGGTGTCGTAGACGATCTTCTCGCCTTCGGTGGTATTACCGTCGTTGATGACCTTGGCCTTGTCGATCAGCACGATGCGGTTCTGCTGGGCATGGTACTGGATGGTCACGGCGTAGGCCTGGACCGGTTTCGGGTCGGTCTGCTTCTGCAGTTGCTCGAAGTAGGCGAGGTTGCCCACCGAGGTCACCACGTCGATTTCACCGGTCTTGGACCGGGTGATGGTCACGGTGTTACCGGTGATCTTCATCGAGCCCTGGGTGATGATGACATCGCCCTTGTAGGTGGCCACGCCGTTCTTGTCGTCCAGCTGGGCGTCGTCGGCCTGGATGCGGATCGGCTGTTGGCTATCGTTCGGCAGAGCCCAGGCGCTCACGCTTCCCAGTGCTGCGCCCAGACTGAGCAAAATAGGGAGGGTTTTAACGAGCCTCATACTGTCCTCTTACGTTCGATAGCAGGTTCATCCTGCCGTCTTTCAAATACGCTTTCATTCCCTTGGCCGTAGTCACGCCGCCGGCGCCGTCGATTCTAACGGCTTGCTCGGTCTGCGCATATTGCTTCTGCGGGAATACTGTCATGCGGGTTGTGGTGATCAGCAGGTTGCGGTTGTGCTCGTCGGTGCGGGAAACCCGTACCGAATCGATCAGCTCGACCTCGGTGCCGTCCGGGTTGACCTCGCCGCGTTCGCTCTGGACATGCCAGGGGAACGTGGTGCCACGGTACATCTGCAGGTCCGGCTTGGTCAGCAGGGTCACTTCGCTGGCCTTGACGTGCTCGACCTTGTCCGAGGTCATTTCGTACTGCAGTTTGCCGTCGGGCAGGTACTGCACGCTGCGGGCGTTGATCACGTAGTAGTCAATGGCGCTTTCGTCGACCTGGGCCACCGGCTTGTCGAGGAAGCGTTCCGGGCTGATGTTCCAGTAACCGACCGCTGCGAACAGCAGGGCGATGGTCCCGAAGATCAGGATGTTGCGAATCTTTTTGCTCAGCATGGGAAGGCTCTATAAGTAAGCGGCATTGGCTGCTTCAAGGCGGTCCTGGGCACGCAGGATCAGTTCGCAGAACTCGCGGGCGGCACCTTCGCCGCCGCGGGCCACCGTGACGCCGTGGGCGTGTTCGCGGACAAACGCTGCGGCATTGGCCACCGCCATGCCCAGCCCCACGCGGCGGATCACCGGCAGGTCGGGCAAATCGTCGCCCAGATAGGCGACCTGTTCATAGCTTAGGCCCAGTTGGCCAAGAAGCTCGTCCAATACCACCAGCTTGTCTTCGCGGCCCTGGTACAGGTGGGGAATCCCCAGGTTCTTGGCTCGGCGCTCTACCACCGGGGTCTTGCGCCCGCTGATGATCGCCGTCTGCACGCCGGCCGCCATGAGCATCTTGATGCCCTGGCCGTCCAGGGTGTTGAAGGTCTTGAACTCGCTGCCGTCTTCGAGGAAGTACAGGCGCCCGTCAGTCAGCACGCCGTCGACATCGAATACCGCCAGCTTGATGTTTTTACCGCGTTGCAGCAGGTCGGCACTCATCACATCACTCCCGCGCGCAGCAGGTCGTGCATGTTCAAGGCGCCGATCGGCCGGTCTTCCTTGTCCACCACCACCAGGGCGCTGATCTTGTGGTCTTCCATGATTTTCAGGGCTTCGGCGGCCAGCATGTCGGCACGTGCGGTCTTGCCATGAGGGGTCATCACCGAATCGATGGTGGCATGGTGTATATCGATGGCCCGATCCAGGGTGCGACGCAGGTCGCCGTCGGTGAAGATCCCGGCCAGGCGGCCGTCGGCCTCCAGGATCACGGTCATGCCCAGGCCCTTGCGGGTCATTTCCATGAGCGCGTCCTTGAGCAGGGTGCCGCGTTGCACCTGGGGCAGATCGCTGCCTTCGTGCATGACGTTCTCCACCTTGAGCAGCAGGCGACGGCCCAGGGCACCACCCGGGTGGGAGAAGGCAAAGTCCTCGGCAGTGAAGCCGCGAGCTTCCAGCAGCGCCACGGCCAGGGCGTCGCCCATGACCAGGGCGGCGGTGGTCGAGGAGGTCGGTGCCAGGTTCAGCGGGCAGGCTTCGTGCTCGACGTGGACGTTGAGGTTGACGTCAGCCGCCTTGGCCAGCGGCGACTCGGGGTTGCCGGTGAGGCTGATCAACTGGATGCCCAGACGCTTGATCAGGGGCAGCAGGGTGACGATTTCGTTGGTGGAGCCGGAGTTGGAGAGGGCCAGGATCACGTCATCGCGGGTAATCATGCCCATGTCGCCATGGCTGGCTTCGGCAGGATGGACGAAGAAGGCCGTGGTCCCGGTGCTGGCCAGGGTGGCGGCAATCTTGTTGCCGACGTGCCCGGACTTGCCCATGCCGACCACCACTACGCGGCCTTTGCTGGCCAGAATCATCTCGCAAGCGCGTACGAAATCTGCGTCGATATGGGGCAGCAAGCCTTCTACTGCCTGTAGTTCGAGGCGGATGGTGCGTTGTGCTGATTGAATCAGGTCGCTGGATTGGCTCATGTCTGAAATCGTATAGCCCGATGAAAAGGCGGCGATTATAGCGGTAATGAACAAATCCCTCACGCAAGTTCGTCAGGCTTTGTCTACCGGGCGCGAGGAAAGTCTGGTTTTTGCCTGTCGTCGACCTGAACGGGGGTGGCGTCGGCCTTGGGGGCTCCGTATCAGCAGTGATATAGTTCGCCGCCAGTTCGGCCTGCCCAGGGGCATGTACTCCCGGCAGGGAGCCAAGCGTCCGAGTGATAGGCTGCATCGCAAGGAGTTTAGATGAGTGCCGATAACGCCTACGCGGTCGAGCTGAAGGGACTGTCCTTCAAGCGCGGTACGCGCAGCATTTTCAATAACGTGGATATCCGTATTCCGCGGGGCAAGGTCACCGGCATCATGGGGCCTTCCGGCTGTGGGAAGACCACCCTGTTGCGCTTGATGGGCATGCAGTTGCGGCCCAGCAGCGGCGAAGTGTGGGTCAATGGCCAGAATCTGCCGAGCCTTTCGCGCAGCGATCTGTTCGACGCGCGCAAGCAGATGGGCGTGCTGTTCCAGAGCGGCGCACTGTTCACCGACCTGGACGTGTTCGAGAACGTGGCCTTTCCGCTGCGGGTGCACACCCAACTGCCGGACGAAATGATTCGTGACATCGTCCTGCTCAAGTTGCAGGCGGTGGGCTTGCGCGGCGCGGTCGACCTGATGCCCGACGAGCTGTCCGGCGGCATGAAGCGCCGGGTCGCCCTGGCCCGGGCGATTGCCCTGGATCCGCAGATCCTCATGTACGACGAGCCTTTCGTGGGCCAGGACCCCATTGCCATGGGCGTTCTGGTGCGCCTGATCCGGCTGCTCAACGATGCCCTGGGCATCACCAGCATCCTGGTTTCCCACGACCTGGCGGAAACCGCGAGCATTGCCGACTACCTCTATGTAGTGGGCGATGGCCAGGTGTTGGGCCAGGGAACTCCCGAAGAGCTGATGGACTCCGATAATCCGCGTATCCGTCAGTTCATGAAGGGCGATCCCGACGGCCCGGTGCCGTTTCACTTTCCAGCGACGGACTACCGCGCAGATCTTCTGGGGAAGCGCTGATGCGCAAAATATCGCTAATCGAGAGGGTTCGCCTCTTCGGTCGCTCAGGCATCGATGTCCTGGCGGTACTGGGGCGTTCCACGCTGTTCCTGTTCCATGCGCTGCTGGGCCGCGGTGGCATCGGCGGCAGCTTTGGCCTGCTGGTCAAGCAACTGCACTCAGTGGGCGTGATGTCCCTGGTGATCATTGTCGTGTCCGGGATCTTCATCGGCATGGTGCTGGCGCTGCAGGGCTTCAATATCCTTTCCAGCTACGGTTCGGAGCAGGCGGTGGGGCAGATGGTGGCCCTGACCCTGTTGCGGGAGCTGGGGCCGGTAGTGACTGCGCTGCTGTTCGCCGGGCGTGCCGGTTCGGCGCTGACCGCGGAAATCGGCAACATGAAGTCCACCGAGCAGCTCTCCAGCCTGGAGATGATCGGTGTCGACCCGCTCAAGTACATCATTGCGCCGCGCCTGTGGGCTGGCTTCATTTCCCTGCCATTGCTGGCGATGATTTTCAGCGTGGTGGGCATCTGGGGCGGTTCGTGGGTCGCTGTCGACTGGCTGGGAGTCTACGACGGCTCCTACTGGGCGAACATGCAGAACAGCGTGACCTTCAGTGGTGACGTGCTCAACGGTGTGATCAAAAGTATTGTTTTTGCGTTTGTAGTGACCTGGATCGCCGTTTTCCAAGGCTATGACTGTGAGCCCACTTCAGAGGGGATCAGCCGTGCCACTACCAAGACCGTGGTGTATGCCTCGTTGGCCGTACTCGGCTTGGACTTTATTCTGACCGCCTTGATGTTTGGAGATTTCTGATGCAAAACCGCACCCTGGAAATCGGTGTCGGCCTTTTCCTGCTGGCCGGCATCCTGGCTTTGCTGTTGCTTGCCCTGCGAGTCAGTGGCTTGTCTCCAACCGCGAGCACCGATACTTATAAACTTTACGCCTACTTCGACAATATCGCCGGTTTGACGGTC
This sequence comes from Pseudomonas sp. BIGb0176, assembly GCF_024810175.1. Classification (NCBI taxonomy): domain Bacteria; kingdom Pseudomonadati; phylum Pseudomonadota; class Gammaproteobacteria; order Pseudomonadales; family Pseudomonadaceae; genus Pseudomonas; species Pseudomonas sp. BIGb0176. Next base: position 1,302,306 of record NZ_JANUEC010000002.1, on the reverse strand, counting down.
AGAGCCAAAGTGACCATGGCCGGCGTAACCATCGGCAAGGTCACGGCGATCGATCTGGACCGTGACAGCTTCACTGGCCGGGTAACGATGCAATTGGAAAAGCGCGTGGATAATCTGCCGACTGACTCCACTGCATCTATCCTGACTGCTGGCCTGTTGGGTGAGAAATACATCGGTATCAGCGTGGGCGGGGAAGAAGCCTTGCTCAAGGATGGTGGAACCATCCACGACACCCAGTCGTCGCTGGTATTGGAGGACCTGATCGGTAAATTCCTGCTCAATACCGTTAGCAAAGACGCCAAATGAGGAGTTTTTCGATGATCTCTATCTTGCGACGTGGCCTGTTGGTGCTGCTGGCGGCTCTGCCGTTGCTGGCCAACGCGGCAAGCACGCCTTCCGCGCATGATCTGGTGCAGGACACGACCACCCGTCTGCTCGCTGACCTGGCGGCCAATAAAGAGAAGTACAAGCAAAGCCCGAACGACTTCTACAATGCCTTGAACAGCATCGTCGGTCCTGTGGTGGATGCCGACGGCATTTCCCGCAGCATCATGACCGTCAAGTATTCGCGCAAGGCTACGCCGGAGCAGATGGTGCGCTTCCAGGAAAATTTCAAGCGCAGCCTGATGCAGTTCTATGGCAATGCCTTGCTGGAGTACAACAACCAGGGCATCACGGTTTCTCCGGCCAAGGATGAAAGCGGCACCCGCACCAGCGTCGATATGCAGGTCAAGGGCAACAACGGCGCGATCTACCCAGTGTCCTACACCCTGGAAAAGATCAACGACGAGTGGAAAGTGCGTAACGTGATCATCAACGGCATCAATATCGGCAAGCTGTTCCGTGATCAGTTCGCCGACGCGATGCAGCGCAATGGCAACAACCTGGACAAGACCATCGACGGCTGGGCCGGTGAGGTGGCCAAGGCCAAGGAAGTGACCGAAGACGCTGCACAAAAGGCTGCGCAATGAGTGAATCGGCCGTGCGCCTCGGTGATGCCGGGGAACTGTTGATCAGCGGCGTGCTGGATTACCGCAGCGGCCCGGGCCTGCGCAAGCAGGGCCAGGCGCTGATCAAGTCGAGCCAGGCACCGGCGCTGGTGCTCGATTGCTCGGCGGTGGAGAAGTCCTCCAGCGTCGGACTCGCGCTGCTGCTGGCCTTCATGCGTGATGGCCAGGCACTGGGCAAGGCGGTGAGCGTTCGTGCGCTGCCCGAGGACATGCGCGAGATCGCCGAGGTCTCCGGAGTCACCGAAATCTTCGCCCATCCCCAATAACCCACATCTCTATATAGAAGCCCCCCGTCAGAGTCCTGCTATGCGGGGTTCGCAGGCGCGGGGCTTTTTTGTATGATGTCCGACCCGCGCGCACAGGGCGCCGATTGAGGTTGAGCATGCAGGCCAACGAAGTGAAGAGCTTTCTTGAGGGAAAGCTGCCCGGAGCTCAGGTAGAAGTTGAGGGCGAAGGCTGCAACTTTCAGCTGAACGTGATTAGCGACGAACTGTCGGCCTTGAGCCCGGTGAAGCGTCAGCAGAGCATCTATGCCCATTTGAATCCATGGATTGCCGATGGCAGCATCCACGCGATCACCATGAAATTTTTCAGCCGCGCGGCCTGGGCCGAGCGCACCTGAGCCCAAGGGCGTCGAGACTGTTATGGATAAATTGATTATTACCGGCGGCGTTCGCCTTGATGGCGAGATCCGCATTTCCGGGGCCAAGAACTCCGCGCTGCCGATTCTGGCGGCAACCCTGCTGTGCGATGGCCCGGTCACCGTGGCCAACCTGCCGCACCTGCACGACATTACCACCATGATCGAGCTGTTCGGTCGCATGGGCATCGAGCCGGTGATCGACGAGAAGCTCAGCGTCGAAATCGACCCGCGTACCATCAAGACCCTGGTGGCACCCTACGAGCTGGTGAAAACCATGCGCGCCTCGATCCTGGTACTGGGCCCGATGGTTGCCCGTTTCGGCGAAGCCGAAGTGGCCCTGCCTGGCGGTTGCGCCATCGGCTCGCGTCCGGTGGACCTGCACATCCGCGGCCTGGAAGCCATGGGCGCGGTGATCGACGTCGAAGGCGGCTACATCAAGGCCAAGGCGCCTGAGGGTGGCCTGCGCGGCGCGAATTTCTTCTTCGATACCGTGAGCGTGACCGGTACCGAGAACATCATGATGGCTGCAGCCCTGGCCCGTGGCCGCAGCGTGCTGCAGAACGCCGCTCGCGAACCAGAAGTCGTGGACCTGGCGAACTTCCTGATCGCCATGGGCGCGAAGATTTCCGGCGCCGGCACCGACACCATCACCATCGATGGCGTAGAGCGCCTGCATTCGGCGATCTACAAAGTGATGCCTGACCGTATCGAAACCGGCACCTACCTGGTGGCTGCAGCCGTCACCGGCGGCCGCGTCAAGGTCAAGGACACCGATCCCACCATCCTTGAAGCCGTTCTGGAAAAGCTCAAGGAAGCCGGCGCTGAAGTCACCACCGGTAGCGACTGGATCGAGCTCAACATGCACGGCAAGCGCCCCAAGGCGGTCAACGTGCGTACCGCTCCGTACCCGGCGTTCCCCACCGACATGCAGGCGCAGTTCATTTCCCTGAACGCGATTGCCGAAGGTACTGGCGCGGTGATCGAGACCATCTTCGAAAACCGCTTCATGCACGTCTATGAGCTGCACCGCATGGGCGCCAAGATCCAGGTCGAAGGCAACACCGCCATCGTTACCGGTACCGAAATCCTCAAGGGCGCGCCTGTCATGGCTACCGACCTGCGGGCTTCGGCCAGCCTGGTGATCTCGGCGCTGATGGCCGAAGGCGACACCCTGATCGATCGCATCTACCACATCGACCGTGGTTACGAGTGCATCGAAGAGAAGCTGCAGATGCTCGGCGCCAAGATCCGCCGCGTACCGGGCTAGTTGCATGACGGGCACAGGGAGGTGCCCACTGCCGAATCTGTTCCACGTCGAGCCTGTCTTCAGGCTCGACGCATGTCTGGCGCCGTTTGCGTCCGGGCATCAGTCGCCGCATAAGGACTTACGTTACTCATGTTGACCATCGCACTGTCCAAGGGCCGTATCCTCGACGACACGCTGCCGCTTCTGGCTGAAGCGGGCATCGTGCCAACCGAGAATCCGGACAAGAGCCGCAAACTGATCATCCCCACGACCCAGGACGATGTCCGCCTGTTGATCGTGCGTGCCACTGACGTGCCGACCTATGTCGAGCATGGCGCTGCCGACCTCGGGGTGGCCGGCAAGGACGTCCTGATGGAATACACCGGCCAAGGCCTGTATGAGCCACTGGACCTGCAGATTGCCCAGTGCAAGCTGATGACTGCCGGTGCCATTGGCGCCGCAGAACCCAAGGGCCGCCTGCGCGTGGCCACCAAGTTCGTCAACGTAGCCAAGCGCTACTACGCCGAGCAGGGTCGTCAGGTGGACATCATCAAGCTCTACGGTTCCATGGAGCTGGCGCCGCTGATCGGCCTGGCCGACAAGATCATTGACGTGGTCGACACCGGCAACACCCTGCGGGCCAACGGCCTGGAACCCCAGGAACTGATTGCGACCATCAGCTCCCGCCTGGTGGTCAACAAGGCATCGATGAAGATGCAGCACGCCCGTATCCAGGCGTTGATCGACACCCTGCGCAAGGCAGTGGAATCGCGACACCGCGGCTGATTCACATGCGTGGCCTTGAGCCGCGCCCATCTATCCGCGTCATAGCCAGAATGCTCAGGTGCCCACGCGGATGGCTTGGTAGTCTTGCGGCGCCTGAGCTTTGCAAATCCAAGCTTGCCCTTTTGTGCATTCGCCAATCATTGAGGCCTTCGCTATGACCGCTCCGACTGCAATTCGCCGACTCAACGCTGCCGACCCGGATTTCGCCCGTCATCTGGATCATCTGCTGAGCTGGGAAAGTGTCTCTGACGATTCGGTCAATCAGCGGGTGCTGGACATCATCAAGGCCGTGCGCGAGCGCGGCGATGCGGCGCTGGTGGAGTTCACCCAGCGTTTCGACGGCTTGCAAGTAGCTTCCATGGCAGACCTGATCCTGCCGCGCGAGCGCCTGGAACTGGCGCTGACCCGGATCACCGTGGCCCAGCGCGAAGCCCTGGAAAAGGCCGCGGCGCGGGTGCGCAGCTACCACGAGAAGCAGAAACAGGACTCCTGGACCTACACCGAGGCCGACGGCACGGTGCTGGGCCAGAAGGTCACGCCGCTGGACCGCGCCGGGCTGTACGTACCGGGGGGCAAGGCGTCCTACCCGTCGTCGGTGCTGATGAACGCGATTCCGGCCAAGGTGGCGGGCGTTACCGAGGTGGTGATGGTGGTGCCGACCCCGCGTGGCGAGGTCAACGAACTGGTACTGGCTGCCGCCTGCATCGCCGGGGTCGATCGGGTGTTCACCATCGGCGGCGCCCAGGCCGTGGCCGCGCTGGCCTACGGCACCGAAAGCGTGCCCCAGGTGGACAAGGTTGTCGGCCCGGGCAACATCTATGTGGCCACCGCCAAGCGCCATGTGTTCGGCCAGGTCGGCATCGACATGATCGCCGGCCCGTCGGAAATCCTGGTGGTCTGCGACGGCCAGACCGACCCGGACTGGATCGCCATGGACCTGTTCTCCCAGGCCGAGCACGACGAAGACGCCCAGGCGATCCTGGTCAGCCCGGATGCCGAGTTCCTGGATAAAGTCGCGGCGAGCATCGCCAAGCTGCTGCCAACCATGGAGCGCGCGGAAATCATCAACACCTCGATCAATGGCCGTGGAGCCCTGATCAAGGTCCGCGACATGCAGCAAGCCATTGAAGTGGCCAACCGCATTGCCCCCGAGCACCTGGAGCTGTCCGTGGCCGACCCGCAAGCCTGGCTGCCGCAGATCCGCCACGCCGGGGCGATCTTCATGGGCCGCCACACCAGCGAAGCGCTGGGGGATTACTGCGCCGGGCCGAACCACGTGCTGCCGACTTCCGGCACCGCGCGTTTCTCGTCGCCGCTGGGGGTGTATGACTTCCAGAAACGTTCGTCGATCATCTTCTGCTCCGAGCAGGGTGCCTCTGAACTGGGCCGCACCGCCTCGGTGCTGGCCCGTGGCGAGTCGCTGACCGCCCACGCCCGCAGTGCCGAATACCGCATCGTCGACGACCAAGATCAGGGGCAATGAACATGAGCAAATTCTGGAGTCCGTTCGTCAAGAACCTGGTGCCCTACGTGCCGGGCGAACAACCCAAGCTGACCAAGCTGGTCAAGCTCAACACCAATGAAAACCCCTATGGCCCGTCGCCCAGGGCCCTGGCGGCGATGCAGGCCGAACTCAACGATAACCTGCGCCTGTATCCGGACCCCAACAGTGACCTGCTCAAGCAGGCGGTGGCCAGTTACTACGGGGTGCAGGGTAACCAGGTGTTCCTCGGCAACGGTTCCGACGAAGTCCTGGCGCACATTTTCCATGGCCTGCTGCAGCAGGAAAAACCGCTGCTGTTCCCGGACATCAGCTACAGCTTCTACCCGGTGTATTGCGGCCTGTACGGCATCGAGCACGAAGCGGTGCCGCTGGACGAGCATTTCCAGATCCGCGTGGCCGACTACGCCAGGCCCAACGGCGGGATCATCTTCCCCAACCCGAATGCGCCCACCGGCTGCCTGTTGGCCCTGGATGCGGTGGAGCAGATCCTCAAGGCCAGCCCGGACTCCGTGGTGGTGGTGGATGAGGCCTACATCGACTTCGGCGGCCAGACCGCCATCAGCCTGGTGGATCGCTACCCGAACCTGCTGGTGACCCAGACCCTGTCCAAGTCGCGCTCCCTGGCCGGCTTGCGAGTGGGCCTGGCGGTAGGGCACCCGGATCTGATCGAGGCTCTGGAGCGGGTCAAGAACAGCTTCAACTCCTACCCGCTGGATCGCCTGGCGATCGTCGGAGCGGCGGCGGCCTTCGAGGACCGCGAGTACTTCGCCAAGACCTGTCAGCAGGTGATAGACAGTCGCGAATGGGTGGTGGCGCAGTTACAGGCCAAGGGCTTCGAAGTGCTGCCGTCGGCGGCCAACTTCATCTTTGCCCGCCACCCGCGGCACGACGCAGCCGGCCTGGCGGCCAAGCTGCGCGAGCAAGGGGTGATAGTGCGCCACTTCAAGCAGCAGCGGATCGCTCAGTTCCTGCGGATCAGCATCGGCACACAGGAACAGAACCAGGCGCTGATCGACGGCCTGGGCGAGCTGTAGTCCAGGCGCCTGGCTTCCGAGGTGGCCGTACCTTTATTCGTGGTGCGGCTCGCCGAGGAAGGTCAGGGAGCTGAACAGGCCGCGTGAGGCCACATCCGGGTTGTCCTTGAGCGCTACCTCCAGCTCTGCGGCAATCACGTTCAAGCCTTCGTTCCTCACCAGCACTTGGGCGCGTCCCTGGGCATCGGTCTCGGTGCTCAGGGTGCTCGGTGCATTGCGGTAATCGCCAATCAACTTCACCCCGGCCACGGGCTGCCCATCCAGCAGCACCCGCACCGGCAGGTTCTTGCCCGGGCCGACGGTCAGCGGGTCGACTTCCGGCAGGATCACCAGCTTGAGCTGTTCCAGCTTGGGCAGCTTCGCTCCCGGTTGATAGATCGCCAGGCTGTACTTGTAGGTGTGAGTCGAGGCGATGGCCCCCGGGACCTTGCTGCGACCCTGGTTGACCCAGCGCTTGTCCGCGGTTTGCGACCAGGGGCCGTTGTCCAGTGCCACGGCCAGTACCGCCGGCGGTTTGAGCGGTTGCAGGCGTGCGTGGTCCGCCAGGCGTTGCACGGTCACCGGAATCATTCTGGCCGCGCCGTCATAGGCCCAGGCACCGCTGATTTTCTTGGCCTTGAAGGCGTCGTCTTCGGCGCCGTGGCCGTAGATCACTTCGACATTGCCGCGTCGTTGTTCGGTCCACAGGCCGTGGGCCGAGGCCTGGGTGGCGCCCAGTGTGGCGAGCAGGCCCAGCAGGGCGATGGATTTGAGGCTGTGCATGGCGGCTCTCTTCTACAGGTTGAGTGTGAGGCTGAGGGTGAAATTGCGCGGTTCGCCGGGATTGACCCAGTAGTTGCTGTAGGAGCGTTCGTAGTACTTCTCGTCGAACAGGTTGTTCAGGTTCAGGCCCAGGGTCAGGTTGTCGCTGGCCTTGTAGTGGGCCAGCAGGTCCAGGGTGCGGTAGGCGGGCAGCTCGAAGCGGCCTCCGGCCTCGCCCGAGCGGTCGCCGACATAGGTCATGGCTGCGCCGATGTCCGAGCCCTTGAGCCGGCCGTCCTGGAATTCATAGACCCCCAGCAGGCTGGCGCTGTGCCTGGCCACGCCGAGAATGCGGCTGCCGGCGGGGATTGCCGGGTCGCCCTTGGTGACTTGCGCATCAATCAGCGCATAGGCGCCTATCACGCGCACCGCGTCGGTCAACTGGCCGCTGAACTGCAGGTCGAAGCCCTGGCTGCGGGCCTTGCCCATGGCGCGGCTGGAGTCGGTGCCGGGGTCCAGGGCCAGGACGTTTTCCTTGTCGATATGGAAGGCGGCGAGGGTGGCGCTCAAGCGCTCGTCGAACAGCTCGCTCTTGATCCCCACTTCATAGCCGACGCCTTCTTCGGGCTTGAAGGTCTTGCCGCCCGCATCCAGCCCATTGTTGGGCTTGAACGAGGTGGAGGCGTTGGCGAACAGCCCCACCTGCGGGGTCAGTTGGTAGAGCAGGCCGGCGCGCTGGGTCAGGGCATCGTGGTTCTGGCGGCTGCGCTTGCCGGTGGTGTGGTCGTCGATCTTTTGCTCGAAGTGTTCAAAGCGGGCGCCGACCATGCCTCGCAGGCGGTCAGTGAAGATGATCTGGTCCTGCAGGTTGAGGGCCTGGCTTTCGACATGCTCGAAAAAGTCCGTGCCAGAGCGTTTGCCGTTGGGCTTGGCCTGACCGTAGATCGGGTCGTAGATATCGATGGCATAGGCGCCGCCGGCAATGCTGGTGACCCGCTCGTTCTTGCGGTAGTTCTCGTATTCGCTGCCGATCAGCAGTTCATGCTGCCAACTGCCGAGGTCGAACAGGCCGCGCAGTTCCAGCTGGGTGATGCTGTCATGCCAGTTGTTGTCCCGCTCGCGGTAGCGCCGGTTGACCGTGTGCCGGTCGGCGTTCAGCGGTCGGGTTTCGGAGGCGAAGCCCCAGAGCTTGCCCTCCTTGTAGTGGCTGGCCAGACGCAGTTTCCAGCTGTCATTGAGGTGGTGTTCCAGGGTGGCCTGGAGCATGTTGTTATGGTTGTCGATGTTGCCGTCATCGGGTTCGCCGAGGAAGGTCGAGCGGGAGACGCCGCTCCAGCGATTGTTCGGGGCCACGATGCCGCGGTCGAAGGTCGAGCTGTGGCGCACCCATTCGCTTTCCAGCAGCAGGCTGGTGTCCGGGTTCAACTGCCAGCTGAAGGAGGGCGCGACGAACACCCGGCGGCTGTCCACGTGGTCGCGAAAGCTGTGGTTGTCCTCCACGGCCAGGTTGACCCGGGACAGCAGGTTGCCCTGGGCATCCAGCGGGGTGTTGAGGTCCAGGGCGGTGCGGTAGCGGTCCCAGCTGCCAGCGCTGGTCTGCAAGGTCGCGAAGGTTTCGGGCTGAGGTTTCTTGGTGACGATATTCACCGTGCCGCCGGGGTCGCCACGGCCGTAGAGGCTGGCGGCCGGCCCCTTGAGCACTTCGATGCGCTCGACAGTGGCGGCGTCCGGGGTGCTGGGGTAGCCGCGGTTGGCGCTGAAGCCGTCCTTGTAGAACTCCGAGGTGGTGAAGCCGCGCACGCTGTATTCATACAGGGTCAGCCCGCCGAAGTTGTTCTGCTTGGAAACCCCGCCGGCAAACTCCAGGGCGCGTTCGACGTTGTTGCTGCCCAGGTCCTTGAGCACGCTGGCGGGGATCACGCTGATGGATTGGGGAATGTCGCGGATCGCCGTATCGGTCTTCGTCGCGCTGGCCGAGCGTGTGGCCCGGTAGCCCTTGACCGGGCCCGTGGCGGATTCGTATTCAGTGCTGATACGGGTGGTTTCAAGTTCCAGCGGCTCAGGTTCTTTGGCCAGCAGCGGATCTGCCAGCAGGCCCAGGGTCAGGCCTGCCAAGGGGAGGATTCTTCGGGACGTCATGGGGCTGTTCCAATAGCGATATTGAAACAATATAACATGACTAATGAGAATGTATGCTGTTAGGCCGGCATGGCCGGGCCCAGCTTCACTCTTCTTCTTTGACGGGCGCGGGCGGTGGTCGCAGGCCGATTTCTGCCGTCAGCTTGAGTTCCTTGCCGTTGCGCATGACCAGGATCGAGACTTTGTCCGTCGGTTTGATCCGCGCCACCTGGTTCATCGAACGCCGGCCGTCGCCGGCAGGTTCGCCATCGATACTGAGGATCACGTCACCCAGTTGCATCCCGGCTTTCTGCGCCGGGCCGTCGCGGAAGATCCCCGCCACCACGATTCCCGGGCGCCCGGCCAGGCCGAAGGACTCTGCCAGCTCCTGGGTCAAGGGTTGCACTTCGATCCCCAGCCAGCCGCGGATGACCTGGCCGTGCTCGATGATCGACTTCATCACTTCCATGGCCAGCTTGATCGGGATCGCAAAACCGATGCCCTGGGAGCCGCCGGACCTGGAGAAGATCGCAGTGTTGATCCCGGTCAGGTTGCCGTTGGCGTCCACCAGGGCGCCACCGGAGTTGCCCGGGTTGATCGCGGCGTCGGTCTGGATGAAGTCTTCGTAGTTGTTCAGGCCCAGCTGGTTGCGCCCGGTGGCACTGATGATGCCCATGGTCACGGTCTGGCCGACCCCGAACGGGTTGCCGATGGCCAGCGCGACGTCGCCGACGCGGACGTTTTCCGAACGGCCGACGGTGATCGAAGGCAGGTTCTTCAAGTCGATCTTGAGCACCGCCAGGTCGGTTTCCGGATCGCTGCCGATTACCCGGGCCAGGGTCTCGCGGCCGTCCTTGAGGGCCACCACGATCTGCTCGGCACCGGAGGTCACATGGTTGTTGGTGAGCAGGTAGCCTTCGGGGCTCATGATCACCCCCGAGCCCAGGCTCGATTCCATGCGCTGCTGCTTGGGCAGGTTGTCGCCGAAGAAGCGCCGCAGTTTCGGGTCTTCGAACGGTGGATAGACAACCTTGTTGACGACCTTGGCGGTATACAGGTTGACCACTGCGGGCGCTGCGATCACTACGGCATCGGCGTAGGACACCGGCCCCAGTCGAGTGCGGGCGGTTTGCGGCGCTTGCTGCAGGTTGACGTCCAGGCTGGGCAGGCCCACCCATTGCGGGTAGCGCTGGATAATCAACAACGCGATAAGCACGCCGGCCAGTAGCGGCCAGCCAAAAAAACGCAGAGCCTTGAGCATTGAGCAAGTCCTGGGTGGTTACGAAGGGCTGCGCACGGCCCATAATGTCGCGCATTATACGAGGCCGCGCGTGCCTCTGAACGGGATATTTAGGAGTCTTTTATGGCCGTTGCCCTGAGCACACTGGTGGAAGAAGCGGACCGCTACCTGGGCAGTTCACGTATTGCCGACTACTGCCCCAATGGCCTGCAGGTCGAAGGGCGCCCGCAGGTGATGCGCATCGTCAGTGGCGTGACCGCCAGCCAGGCGTTGCTGGACGCTGCGGTGGAGGCCAAGGCCGACCTGGTGCTGGTGCATCACGGCTACTTCTGGAAGGGCGAGAACCCCTGCATCACCGGCATGAAGCAGCGTAGGCTGAAAACCCTGCTCAAGCACGACATCAGCCTGCTGGCCTATCACCTGCCCCTGGACCTGCACCCGGAAGTGGGCAACAACGTGCAACTGGCCCGTCAGCTGGACATCACCGTGGAAGGCCCGCTGGACCCGGAAAACCCCAAGGTCGTCGGCCTGGTGGGTTCCCTCGGCGAGCCGATGACCGCGCGGGACTTTGCCCGCCGGGTGCAAGAGGCAATGGGGCGAGAGCCGCTGCTGATCGAAGGCCGCGAGATGATCCGTCGGGTCGGCTGGTGCACCGGTGGCGGCCAGGGCTACATCGACCAGGCGGTGCAGGCCGGCGTCGACCTGTACCTCAGTGGCGAAGCCTCGGAGCAGACCTTCCACAGTGCCCGGGAAAACGACATCAGCTTCATTGCCGCCGGCCATCACGCCACCGAGCGTTATGGCGTCCAGGCCCTGGGTGACTACCTGGCCCGGCGCTTTGCCCTGGAGCACCTGTTCATCGATTGCCCCAACCCCATCTGACCCCCGGCAGGAGCCGGCTTGCCGGTCAGCCCGAAGGTGCGCCCGAAAGCGCCTGTGCTGGCAAGCCAGCTCCCGCAGAGTGGCGCTTGGGGCCTAACGGAGCGGTATATTCATATACCGTTTCGTTCTAGTTGGCTCCCTGATTAGAAGCAGGTCGCTGTGCTAGCATGCCCCGCTCGAACACGGCCCGATGGCCGTCCATAAGAAAGCTTTCGTGAGTAGCCATGGTCGACAAACTGACGCATCTGAAACAGCTGGAGGCGGAAAGCATCCACATCATCCGCGAGGTGGCCGCCGAGTTCGACAACCCGGTGATGCTGTACTCCATCGGTAAAGACTCCGCCGTGATGTTGCATCTGGCTCGCAAGGCGTTCTTCCCCGGCAAGCTGCCGTTCCCGGTGATGCACGTCGATACCCAGTGGAAATTCCAGGAAATGTACAAGTTCCGCGACCGCATGGTCGAAGAGCTGGGCCTGGACCTGATCACCCACGTCAACCCGGATGGCGTGGCCCAGGGCATCAACCCTTTCACCCACGGCAGTGCCAAGCACACCGACATCATGAAGACCGAGGGCCTCAAGCAGGCTCTGGACAAACATGGTTTCGACGCCGCGTTCGGCGGTGCCCGCCGCGATGAAGAGAAGTCCCGCGCCAAGGAGCGCGTCTACTCGTTCCGCGACAGCAAGCACCGCTGGGACCCGAAGAACCAGCGCCCCGAGCTGTGGAACGTCTACAACGGCAAGGTCAACAAGGGCGAGTCGATCCGTGTGTTCCCGCTGTCCAACTGGACCGAGCTGGACATCTGGCAGTACATCTACCTCGAAGGCATCCCGATCGTGCCGCTGTACTTCGCCGCCGAGCGTGAAGTGATCGAGAAGAACGGCACCCTGATCATGATCGATGACGAGCGCATCCTCGAGCATCTGTCCGATGAAGAGAAAGCCCGCATCGTCAAAAAGAAAGTACGTTTCCGTACCCTTGGCTGCTACCCGTTGACGGGCGCGGTGGAGTCCGAGGCCGAGAGCCTGACGGACATCATCCAGGAAATGCTCCTGACGCGAACTTCCGAGCGCCAGGGCCGGGTCATCGACCACGATGGCGCCGGCTCAATGGAAGACAAGAAACGTCAAGGTTATTTCTAAGGGGCTGTCATGTCGCATCAATCTGATTTGATCAGCGAGGACATCCTCGCGTACCTGGGCCAGCACGAACGCAAGGAGCTGCTGCGCTTTTTGACCTGCGGTAACGTCGACGACGGCAAGAGCACCCTGATCGGGCGCCTGCTGCACGACTCGAAGATGATCTACGAAGACCATCTGGAAGCCATCACCCGGGACTCGAAGAAGGTCGGCACCACCGGTGACGACATCGACCTGGCGTTGCTGGTCGACGGCCTGCAGGCCGAGCGTGAGCAGGGCATCACCATCGATGTCGCCTACCGCTATTTCTCCACCGCCAAGCGCAAGTTCATCATCGCCGACACCCCCGGCCATGAGCAGTACACCCGCAACATGGCCACCGGTGCATCCACCTGTGACCTGGCGATCATCCTGGTGGACGCCCGCTACGGCGTGCAGACCCAGACCCGTCGCCACAGCTTCATCGCCTCCCTGCTGGGCATCAAGCACATCGTCGTGGCCATCAACAAGATGGACCTCAAGGACTTCGATGAGGGCGTGTTCGAATCGATCAAGGCCGACTACCTGAAGTTCGCCAAGGGCCTGAAGCTGCAGCCCACCAGCCTGCACTTCGTGCCGATGTCGGCGCTCAAGGGCGACAACGTGGTGAACAAGAGCGAGCGCTCGCCCTGGTACACCGGCCAGTCGCTGATGGAAATCCTCGAGACCGTGGAAGTGGCCGGCGACCGCAACTTCACCGACCTGCGTTTCCCGGTGCAGTATGTCAACCGTCCGAACCTGAACTTCCGTGGTTTTGCCGGCACCCTGGCCAGCGGCATCGTGCACAAGGGCGACGAGATCGTCGTATTGCCGTCTGGCAAGAGCAGCCGGGTCAAGTCCATCGTCACCTTCGAAGGTGAACTGGAGCAGGCCGGCCCGGGTCAGGCCGTGACCCTGACCATGGAAGATGAAATCGATATCTCCCGCGGCGACCTGCTGGTGCATGCCGACAACGTGCCGCCGGTCACCGACAGCTTCGAAGCCATGCTGGTATGGATGGCCGAAGAGCCGATGCTGCCGGGCAAGAAGTACGACATCAAGCGCGCCACCAGCTATGTGCCGGGCTCGATTGCCAGCATCCATCACAAGGTCGATGTGAACACCCTGGAAGAGGGCGCGGCCAGCGCGCTGCAACTGAACGAGATCGGCAAGGTCAAGATCAGCCTCGACGCGCCGATTGCCCTGGATGGTTACGAAAGCAATCGCACCACCGGTGCTTTCATCGTCATCGACCGCTTGACCAACGGCACCGTCGGCGCCGGCATGATCATCGCCCAGCCGGTGGCCCATGGCAGCGTCACCCAACACGGCAAGCTGGCTCATGTAGCCACCGAAGAGCGTGCCCAGCGTTTCGGCCAGCAACCGGCTACCGTGCTGTTCAGCGGCCTGTCGGGTGCGGGCAAGAGCACCCTGGCCTACGCGGTCGAGCGCAAGCTGTTCGACATGGGGCGCGCGGTGTATGTGCTCGATGGCCAGAACCTGCGGCATGACCTGAACAAGGGCCTGCCCCAGGACCGTGCCGGGCGTACCGAGAACTGGCGGCGCGCGGCCCATGTGGCCCGTCAGTTCAACGAAGCCGGGCTGCTGACCCTGGCGGCGTTCGTGGCACCGAGTGCCGAAGGGCGCGAGCAGGCCAAGGACCTGATCGGCAAGGAGCGTCTGCTGACGGTCTACGTCCAGGCATCTCCTGCGGTGTGCGCCGAGCGTGATCCGCAGGGCCTGTACGCGGCCGGCGGGGATAACATCCCGGGCGAGTCCTTCCCCTATGACGTGCCGCTCAATGCCGATCTGGTGATCGACACCCAGTCGCTGTCGCTGGAAGAAAGCGTCAAGCAGGTGCTGGACCTGTTGCGCAGCCGGGGCGCGATCTAAGCCATAGCAAAAAGCCCGCAGCCGAGTGATCGGCTGCGGGCTTTTTTGTGCGCTTCAGATAGCGTTCGCCGGTAAGTAGGGTGCAGGACCGCAGGAGCTGGCTTGCCAGCGAAAAGGCCCTCAGGGTCTTGCCGGATACTCCCGATGCAGCGTTTCGAGCAGCGCATCCTTGTCCAGCCACTGCTGGTTGATCCAGCCCTGGAATTCCTGGCGATAGGCCGTGTCCTGCTCGTAGTTCTTGCCAAGGAACTGCGCCGGGATCTGCACCTCTTCGAAACGCACCACCACATCCTTGACCCTGCCGCACAGCAGGTCCCAGAAACCGGGGCGGCCCGCCGGGTAGTGGATGGTCACATCGATGATCGACTGCAGTTGCTCGCCCATGGCATCCAGGACAAAGGCGATGCCGCCGGCCTTGGGCTTGAGCAGGTAGCGGAACGGCGATTGCTGCTGGGCGTGCTTGGCGTCGGTAAAGCGCGTGCCCTCGACGAAGTTGAAGATGCCCACCGGGTTGTTGCGAAACTTCGCACAGGTCTTGCGCGTGGTTTCCAGGTCCTTGCCTTTCTTTTCCGGGTGCTTCTCCAGGTACGCCTTGGAGTAGCGCTTCATGAACGGAAAGCCCAGGGCCCACCAGGCCAGACCAATCACCGGCACCCAGATCAGCTCCTGCTTGAGGAAGAACTTCAGGGGGCGGATACGCCGGTTGAGCACGTACTGCAGGACCATGATGTCGACCCAGCTCTGGTGGTTGCTGGTGACCAGGTAGGAGTGCTGGTAATCCAGGCCTTCCAGGCCCTGTACGTGCCAACGGGTACGGCATACCAACTGCATCCAGGCCTTGTTGTTGCTGATCCAGGCTTCGTGGGTGTGGTTCATCAGCCACAGGCTCAAGCGCTGGGTGAGAGCGAAGGGCAGGGCCTTGACCAACGCCACGCAGAACAGGAACGAGCACAGCAGGATGGTGTTCAGCGCCAACAGGAGCGAGGCGATGACTCCGCGTACCACGGCAGGTAGGAATTCCAGCATTTAGACATCCATAGGTCGGTTGGCGGCTTGAATCGCGGTAAGGGCGATGGTGTAGACGATGTCGTCCACCTGGGCGCCCCGGGGCAGGTCGTTCACCGGTTTGCGCAGGCCTTGCAGCATCGGCCCCAGGCTCACGCAATCGGCGCTGCGTTGCACCGCCTTGTGGGTGGTGTTGCCGGTGTTGAGGTCAGGGAACACGAAGACCGTGGCCTTGCCCGCGACCTGGCTGTTGGGGGCCAGTTGCCGGGCGACGTTTTCGTTGGCCGCGGCGTCGTATTGCAACGGCCCGTCGATCAGCAGCGAACGCTGGGCTTCGTGAGCCAGCAGGGTGGCCTCGCGAACTTTCTCCACTTCCTCGCCGCTGGCCGAGTCGCCGCTGGAGTAGCTGATCATCGCCACGCGCGGGGTGATACCGAAGGCGGCTGCCGAGTCGGCGCTCTGCAGGGCGATTTCCGCCAGCTCGCTGGCGCTGGGGTGCGGGTTCATCACGCAGTCGCCATACACCAGCACTTCCTCGGGGAACAGCATGAAGAATACCGAGGACACCAGGCTGCAGCCCGGCGCGGTCTTGATCAACTGCAGGGCCGGGCGGATGGTGTTGGCAGTGGAGTGGATGACCCCGGAAACCAGGCCATCGACTTCATCCAGGGCCAGCATCACCGTGCCGATCACCACCGGATCTTCCAGCTGCTGCTCGGCCATGGGAGCGTTGAGGCTCTTGCTCTTGCGCAGGGCCACCATGGGCTCCACATAGCGTTGGCGAATCAGGTCCGGGTCGAGAATCTCCAGGCCTTCGGGCAGTTCGATGCCCTGGGCCCGGGCCACCGCGTGCACGTCCTCGGGCTTGGCCAGCAGCACGCAGCGGGCGATGCCCCGGGCCTGGCAGATGGCGGCGGCCTGCACGGTCAGCGGCTCGCTGCCTTCGGGCAGGACGATACGCTTGTTGGCCTGCTGGGCGCGCTGGATCAACTGGTAGCGGAACACCGCAGGTGACAGGCGCATTTCCCGTGGGGTGCCGCAGCGCTGGTGCAGCCAGTTGGCGTCCAGGTGACTGGCGACGAAGTCGGTGATGATTTCCGCGCGCTCGCGGTCATCGATGGGAATTTCCTTGTTCAGGCCATTGAGCTGGTTGGCGGTGTCGTAGGATCCGGTGCTCACCGAAAGCACTGGCAGGCCGGCGTTCAGGGCGCCCCGGCAGAGCTCCATGATCCGCGGGTCGGGCAGGGTGTCGCTGGTCAGCAGCAGGCCGGCCAGGGGCACACCGTTGATGGCCGCCAGGCTCACGGCGAGGATGATGTCGTCACGGTCGCCCGGGGTCACCACCAGCACGCCGGGCTTGAGCAGTTCCACGGTGTTGCGCATGGTGCGGGCGCAAATGATGATCTTGGTCATGCGCCGGCTTTCGTAGTCGCCGGCGTTGAGCACCTGGGCGCCCATTAGGTCGGCCACGTCCCGGGTACGCGGGGCATTGAGCTCCGGCTGGAAGGGGATGCACCCCAGCAGGCGGAAGTCGCCGCTGCGCAGCAAGGGCGAATGTTCCTTCAAGCGCGCGGAAAACGCCTCCATGCTTTCGTCGGTGCGCACCTTGTTGAGGATCACCCCCAGCACTTTCGGGTCCCGCGGGCCGCCGAACAGCTGCGCTTGCAACTCGACCCGTCCGGACAGCTCGGTGAGCACTTCGTTTTCCGGGGCGGATACCAGGATCACCTCGGCATCCAGGCTTTTTGCCAGGTGCAGGTTGACCCGGGCGGCGTAGCTGGCACTGCGGGTCGGCACCATGCCTTCGACGATCAATACATCCTTGCCGATGGCTGCCTGCTGGTAGAGGGTGATGATTTCTTCCAGCAACTCATCCAGCTGGCCGTCGCCGAGCATCCGCTCTACATGGGCCAGGCCCAGGGGTTGTGGCGGTTTCAGGCCATGGGTGCGCGCCACCAGTTCGGTGGAACGCTCGGGGCCGGTGTCACCGGGGTGAGGTTGGGCTATGGGTTTGAAGAAGCCGACCTTGAGGCCAGCCCGTTCCAGCGTACGCACCAGCCCGAGGCTGATGGAGGTCAGACCCACTCCAAAATCGGTGGGCGCGATGAAAAAAGTTTGCATGCGAATTCTCAGAAGGTGCATGGCAAAGGCGCCGGTCTTTGGCCGTCTGCCTGAAGTCAGGCGCTAAGGTTATCGTTATCCGGGGCTTGAGCACACCAGCCGCAGGCAAAGCGCTGGCCTATTTTTTTGGCTCGCAACTGCGGCTCCAGGACCCAGGCCCGGGACTGCCAGGGCGGTTGGTGGCGCAGGTGCTGGGTATGCCCGCAGGACAGTTCAGCCACCCAATGGCCTTCTTCATCCTGATGAAAACCGCAGATTGTCGAGTGATTTTTCACGTTCCGTTGGTCCGGGTTCCGTTCGCTTTCGAGCGATTGCTTCGCTAAACTTGGACGTTCTTCATTCTTATGCAAAAGGTCCCGCCCCATGCTGATCGCCGCCAATAAGGCTGTCTCCATCGACTATACCCTCACCAACGACGCTGGTGAGGTCATCGACAGCTCTGCCGGCGGCGCCCCGCTGGTTTACCTGCAAGGCGCAGGTAACATCATTCCTGGTCTGGAAAAGGCCCTGGAAGGCAAGCAAGTTGGTGACGAACTGAAAGTCTCCGTAGAACCTGAAGATGCCTACGGCGAATACGCTGCCGAATTGGTCAGCACCCTGAGCCGCAGCATGTTCGAAGGCGTCGACGAACTGGAAGTGGGCATGCAGTTCCACGCTTCCGCTCCGGACGGCCAGATGCAGATCGTGACCATCCGTGACCTGGACGGCGACGACGTTACCGTCGACGGCAACCACCCGCTGGCCGGTCAGCGCCTGAATTTCCAGGTCAAGATCGTTGCCATCCGTGACGCCAGCCAGGAAGAAATCGCTCATGGTCACGTCCATGGCGAAGGTGGCCATCACCACTGATTTTCTGCGCTAAGCTCAAGCTTACTGGAGAGGCGCCCGAGGGCGCCTTTTTAGTCCGCGGCTTTTGGCTGTACTGTCGAGAGGCTGTTTTCTGTAAGAACACAGGAATTTGGAGTTCGTCATGAGTGCTTTTCACGACCTTAAATTGAAAGCCCTGGATGGTCAGGAGCTGCCGCTCGCGCCCTTCAAGGGGCACGTCGTGCTGGTGGTCAACGTCGCCTCCAAATGTGGTCTGACACCACAATATGCGGCGCTGGAGAATCTCTACCAGCAATACAAGGCCCAGGGATTCAGCGTGCTGGGGTTGCCTTGCAACCAGTTCGCCGGGCAGGAACCGGGCACCGAGCAGGAGATCCAGGAATTTTGCAGCCTCAACTACGGGGTGACCTTTCCCTTGAGCAGCAAACTGGACGTGAACGGTCCCGAGCGCCATCAGCTGTACCGCCTGCTGGCGGGCGAAGGCGCCGAGTTTCCCGGGGACATCACCTGGAACTTCGAGAAATTCCTATTGGGCAAGGACGGTCGGGTACTGGCGCGTTTCTCGCCGCGTACCGCTCCCGATGATCCGACAGTGATCCAGGCGATTGAAAAAGCCTTGAGCTGAACCCGCGCCGGGCCCTTGTTTAACGCCGCTTCAATGCGGCGTTTTTGCATCTAAATCACTCAAATCAATAATGCTGTGCAGCGCATTGAGGGGGGAATATTATCCTCATCATAAGTGCGCCGGGGCCGGTACCCGGCGCAGTCTTGTGCGTCGAATATCGACTCAAGCCTTTTTCTCGGAGCGCAGCATGCCTGTTCAAGCCTTGTTCAAACCCTTTCAACTCGGCGCGCTGGAACTGCCGACCCGCGTGGTGATGGCACCAATGACCCGGTCGTTTTCCCCCGGTGGCGTGCCCAACTCCAAGGTCATCGAGTATTACCGCCGCCGCGCTGCTGCGGGTGTCGGCCTGATCATTACCGAGGGCGCCACGGTGGGTCACCAGGCTGCCAATGGTTACCCCAATGTGCCGCAGTTCCATGGCGAGGCGGCCCTGGCCGGCTGGAAGAAGGTGGTGGATGCGGTCCACGCCGAAGGCGGCAAGATCGTCCCGCAACTCTGGCATGTGGGGAATGTGCGGCGCCTGGGCACCGAGCCGGACGCCAGCGTGCCCGGCTACGGCCCGACCGAGAAGCTCAAGGACGGCAAGGTGCTGGTGCACGGCATGACCCACCAGGACATCCAGGAGGTGATCGCAGCCTTCGCCCAGGCCGCCAAGGATGCCCAGAGCATCGGCATGGACGGCGTGGAGATCCATGGCGCCCATGGTTACCTGGTGGACCAGTTCTTCTGGGAAGGCACCAACCAGCGTACCGATGAATACGGTGGCGACCTGGCCCAGCGCTCGCGCTTCGCCATTGAGCTGATCCAGGCCGTACGGGCTGCCGTCGGTCCGGATTTCCCGATCATCCTGCGTTTTTCCCAGTGGAAGCAACAGGACTACAGCGCGCGCCTGGTGCAGACCCCGGAAGCTCTGGAGGCCTTCCTCAAGCCGCTGGCGGATGCCGGTGTGGATATCTTCCACTGCTCGACCCGCCGCTTCTGGGAGCCTGAGTTCGAAGGTTCCGACCTCAACCTGGCGGGCTGGACTCGCAAACTCACCGGCAAGCCCACCATCACCGTGGGCAGCGTCGGCCTGGACGGCGAGTTCCTGCAGTTCATGGTCAACACCGACAAGGTGGCGCAGCCGGCCAGCCTGGAAAACCTGCTGCAGCGTCTGAACAACGACGAGTTCGATCTGGTGGCCGTGGGCCGTGCACTGCTGGTGGATCCGGATTGGGCGCAGAAAGTCCGTGAAGGTCGCGAGCAGGACATCCTGCCGTTCAGCCGTGACGCGCTGACGACCCTGGTTTAACTGCCGGCTCCGGGCGGCGAGGGGGGCAGCCCCCTTGCCGTGCCGAGTGTCTCCACGGCGCTGCGGGGTTTGACCGTCGCTTCGATAAGCCCTTCGTAATCCTCGGCCGGCCCGTGCTCGCAGGCACTGCGCAGGCGATCTTCAAACTGCTCGATAACCGCGGCCCAGCCCTGGCGGCTGGCATGCTGGCGGGCGTTGAGGCGTACCCGGCGCAAGGTTTCCGGTTCTTCCAGCAGCCAGCTGGCAGCGTCGCAGAAGGCGCTTTCGTCGCCGGGCATGGCCAGCACGCCGTTGTAGCCATGGCGGATATGCTGGGCTGCGGCAGCCTGATCGTAGGCCACCACCGCGAGCCCCGAGGCCAGAGCCTCCAGCACCACGTTGCCGAAGGTTTCGGTGAGGCTGGGAAACAGGAACAGATCCCCGCAGGCGTAGTGGGCGGCCAGGGCTTCGCCCCGCTGGCTGCCACAGAACAGGGCCTCGGGCAGGCTTTTTTCCAGAGCCCCACGTTGCGGGCCGTCACCCACCACGATCAGCTTCATCCTGCGCTGTGGATAAGTCGCCTGCAGGCGTTCGAAGCAGCGCTTGAGCAGGCCCAGGTTCTTCTCCTGCGCCAGGCGCCCAACGTGGATCACCGCCAGGTCATCGGCGCCCAGGCCCCAGTCGGCCCGCAGCGTATCGAGCCGCTTGGCCGGGTGGAACAGCTGGCTGTCGACGCCCCGGGACAGCAGGGCCAGGCGTTCGAAATGCCGGCGCTCCAGCTCCAGGTGCTGGCTGGCGCTGGGTACCAGGGTCAGTTGCGAGCGGTTGTGGAACCAGCGCAGATAGTGGGTCAGCAGGCGGGTCAGCAAACCCAGGCCATATTGGCTGGAGTACTGCTGGAAGTTGGTGTGAAAGCCGCTGACCACGGAGATTCCCAGGCGCTTGGCGGCCCGCAGCGCAGACAGCCCCAGCGGCCCCTCGGTGGCGATGTAGAGCACGTCCGGGCGTTGGCGTTTCCAGCGCCGCAGCAGTTTGTGCATCGACGACTGGCCCCATTGCAGCCCCGGGTAGCCCGGTAGCGGCCAGCCGCGGCACAGCAGCAGGGCCTCGTCGCTGGGGCGGCTCTGATCACAGCCCTGGCGCGGACGTACCAGCTCCACCTGATGCCCACGGGCACGCAGGCCATCACACAAGCGGCCAAGGGTATTGGCCACGCCATTGATTTCCGGTGGGAAGGTTTCCGTGATGAGGGTGATGTGCAGAGCTGTCGTCATGGCCTCAGTGTCGACTGAGGCCATGTCGTCATTGTGACGTCTGGATGATGGATTGATGACGCTCCGGCCTTATTTGGCCGGCAGCTTCTCCAGCCCGCGCTCACGGACCCAGAACAGCGTCGCCCCGGCCACGGCGGCCGGCATCATCAGGATATTGACGAACGGGATCATCAGCGCGAGGTAGACGATGCCGCCAAAGCCCAGGCTCTGCCAGCGCTTCTGGCGCAGCCAGGCGAGCATGTCCTGCCAGCTCATCTTGTGGTTGTCCGCCGGGTAGTCGATGTATTGTATGGCCATCATCCAGACGCCGAACAGCAGCCACAGCGGCGCGGCGATCAGGTTGACCACCGGGATCAGCGACAGGATGAACAGGCCGATGGCCCGGGGCAGGAAGTAGCCGAGCTTGCGCATTTCCCGGGACAGGGTGCGGGGGATCATGGCGATCAGTTCGCCCCAGCTGAAGGGCGGGAAATCATCGGTGCCACGGACCACAGTTTCGACTTTTTCCGATAGAAAGCCGTTGAATGGGGCGGCGATGATGTTGGCCAGCATGGTGAAGGTGAAAAACACCATCAACACCACCAGCACCATGAACAGCGGCCAGAGGATGTAGCTCAGAAAGCTCAGCCATTGCGGCAGGGTCGGCATCAAGGTGTCGATCCACAGGCTGAACTGGTGGCCGGCGAAATAGATCAATCCGACGAACAGCACCAGGTTGATCACCAGGGGCAGTAGCACGAACAGGCGCAGGCCGGGACTGAGGACCAGCTTCAGGCCCTCACGCAGGTATTGCGGGCCGGACAGTACGGGGGCGGGCATAGAGTGCTCCGAGCAGTTGGAAAACGCGCCGACCTTACCGGCTTTGCGCAGGGGGCGAAAGCACCGTGAACAGGTCGACATCAACGGTAACAAAGACCCTTTCAAAGGGGCCTGCTGAGGATAGAGACCGCCTATGAGCTGGATTGTTAAACCGTATTTCCTTAATCTTCGCCCCCTCTATACGCTTCACCCATTATTTTTTGGACGGACGAGTTCAAGCCTTCCCCAAGGTTTCGCCGTCCTTTTTTATTCCAGCCGGCAATCCGGCGTTCCGCGCCAGGCTAGCCGGGCCGGTCGATAGGAGTGAGTCATGTCTGAAGTACGCCATTCGCGTGTGATTATTCTCGGTTCCGGCCCTGCCGGTTACAGCGCCGCCGTCTATGCCGCCCGTGCCAACCTGAAGCCGCTGCTGATCACCGGCATGCAGGCCGGTGGCCAGCTGACCACCACTACCGAAGTCGACAACTGGCCCGGTGACGTGCACGGCCTGACCGGCCCGGCCCTGATGGAGCGGATGCGCGAGCACGCCGAGCGTTTCGAGACTGAAATCGTCTTCGATCACATCAATGCCGTGGACTTCGCAGCCAAGCCCTACACCCTGACCGGTGACAGCGCGACCTACACCTGCGACGCCCTGATCATCGCCACCGGTGCCAGCGCTCGCTACCTGGGCCTGCCTTCGGAAGAAGCGTTCATGGGCAAGGGTGTTTCCGCCTGTGCCACCTGCGACGGCTTCTTCTATCGCAACAAGCCGGTGGCAGTGGTCGGTGGCGGTAACACCGCTGTTGAAGAAGCGCTGTACCTGGCCAACATCGCCAGCACCGTGACCCTGATCCACCGTCGCGAAACCTTCCGCGCCGAGAAGATCCTGATCGACAAGCTCAACGCCCGGGTGGCCGAAGGCAAGATCATCCTCAAGCTCAATGCCAACCTGGACGAAGTCCTGGGTGACAACATGGGCGTGACCGGTGCCCGCCTGAAGAACAACGACGGCAGCTTCGACGAGCTGAAGGTCGACGGCGTGTTCATCGCCATCGGCCACACCCCGAATACCTCGCTGTTCGAAGGCCAGCTGACCCTCAAGGACGGTTACCTGGTCGTGCAGGGCGGCCGTGACGGCAATGCCACCGCCACCAGCGTCGAGGGCATCTTTGCTGCCGGCGACGTGGCCGACCACGTTTACCGCCAGGCCATCACCTCGGCCGGCGCCGGTTGCATGGCGGCACTGGACACCGAGCGTTACCTGGACGGCCTGCAGAACGCTTCGTTCTGATTTGCCACCCATAAAAAAAACCGGCGCAAGCCGGTTTTTTTATGGGTGTTGCACGGTAGCAGCCGGCTTGCCGGCGAACAGGCCCTCGAGCCTTGCGCCGCTGTGCTGACGCCTTCGCTGGCGAGCCAGCTCCTACAGAATGCGGATCAGCGGCGGGTCAGCGGCTGGGCGGAGAACTTGACCCCGGCCAGGCCGTGAACGATCAGGGCGCGGATATTGCCGTGGTCAGTGCCTTCGGGGGTGGCCAGTACCGAGCGGTAGTGTTCGCCGAAGGCCAGCAGGGCCTCTTCGTCGCTCAGGCCTTCCAGCAGGGCCAGGCCCAAGGTCTTGCACGAACCTTCGTTCTGCCCGGCGGCGTTTTCCACGCCGCCGTTGTTGAAGGCCTGGGGCTGGTAGTCATAGCCGGCGGCGACAAAGGCCAGGGTGTCGGCAAAAGCGTGTTCACCGCTGTTCAGGCTGGCGCGCAGGGTGTTCAGGTCAGTCATTGGGGTTTTCCTTTGGCGAACGCCGCTTGCTGCTCGGCGCTGGCTTCTTTCTGGTAGAGATTTTTCCATTCGGCGTAGGGCATGCCATACACCACTTCACGAGCGTCATCGAGGCTGACCTCGATCTGGCGTTCGTCGGCCTCGGCCTTGTACCACTTGGAGAGGCAGTTGCGGCAGAACCCGGCGAGGTTCATCAGGTCGATGTTCTGTACGTCCTTGCGGCTGTCCAGGTGGGCCACCAGGCGGCGAAAGGCCGCGGCTTCCAGTTCCAGGCGTTGTTGTTCAGTCATGGGGTTTCTCCGGGACAGGGGCAAGCGCCCAGGCGGGCACTTGCCACTTGTGGCAGTTTTCTAGGCGCTGGCGCGGCTGGCCGCGAGAGTGATGGACACCGACTCGGCAAAACGCAGGGCGTGGGGTTTGTCGACTTCGACTTCGGCGTACTGCACCGAGGCGTTGCTCATCACCAGGTCCAGCAGCTCCTGGGTCAGGCGCTCCAGCAGGGCAAAGCGGTTGCCCTCGACATGGGCAATGATCGCCTTGGTGATGGTGCGGTAGTTCAGTGCGTGGTCGATGTCGTTGTCCCGCACCGCGTCCTGGGCCGCGTAGAGGATGGTCAGGTTGATCAGCACATCCTGCTTGTTGAGGATCTCTTCCTCGTTGATTCCGATGTAGGTCCGCAGGAGCAGGTCCTTGACTCGGATACGAGCCATTCCTGGCTGAAGTTGTGGCATTGCTACTTGCTCCGTCCAATCAATTGCAGGAATTCCTGGCGAGTGGTGCTCGAATCGCGGAAGGCGCCGAGCATCACCGAGGTGTGCATGGTGGAATTCTGTTTCTCGACGCCGCGCATCATCATGCACATGTGCTTGGCCTCGATCACCACCGCGACGCCGGCGGCCTGAGTCACGCTCTGTACCGCGTCGGCGATTTCCCGAGTGAGATTTTCCTGGATCTGCAGGCGCCTGGCGAACATGTCGACGATCCGCGCGATCTTCGACAGCCCCAGGACCTTGCCGGTAGGAATATAAGCCACATGGGCCTTGCCGATGAAGGGCAGCAGGTGATGTTCGCACAGGGAATACAGCTCGATGTCGGCGACTATCACCATTTCATCGCTGTCGGAAGCAAACAGCGCGCCGTTGACGATGTCCTCCAGCGACTGGCCGTAGCCGTGACACAGGTACTGCATGGCCTTGGCCGCGCGCTTGGGGGTATCGAGCAGGCCTTCGCGCTCGGGGTCTTCGCCCAGGTCCTTGAGGATCTCGCGATAGTGCTGGGGCAGGGAAAGGGTCATGCAAGGTCCTCACAGGGGCCGGCTTACTTGAGGTGCCGCCCGCCGTTGACGGTCAGGGTGGTGCCGGTGACATAGGGGTTGTCCAGCAGATAGCGCAGGCTCTGGTAAATCACTTCGCTGCCGGGTTCGATGCCCAGCGCGGATTTGGCCAGGGTCTTGGCGCGGTACGCCGCGTCGTCGTCGGGGTTGAACAATAGCAGGGCCGGGGCAATGCCGTTGACCTTGATTGTCGGGGCGTATTTCGCTGCGAAGGACAGGGTCAGGCTGTCCAGGCCGGCTTTGCTGGCGCAGTAGGCGATGTGCTTGCTGCTGCCCTTGCGGGTCACGTCGTCGCTGATGTGGATGATGTCTGCCGGGCTCGAGCGCTGCAGCAACTCGGCGCAATGCAGGTTGATCAGGTAGGGCGCCAGCATGTGCACGCCGAACATCCGGGCAAAGGCCGCTGCTTCGTCGCCAGGGCTCTCCTCCAGCCATTCCGAGGCGTTGTGGACGATGGCCCGCAGGCTCTGGGTACGGTTTTTCAGCTCGGTGATCAGGGCCAGGATCCCGGCTTCGCTGGAGAGATCGGCGAACAGCAGGGTCGCGCCCTTTTCCCGCAGGGCCTCAAGGCCCGGGCGCTGGCTGCGGTAGGTGACGATCACCGGCTGCCCGTCTTGGAGCAGGCGCAGGGCGCAATGCAGGCCGACTCGCTGGCTGGCGCCGGTGATCAGGATCGGGGCAGGAGAGGTGTTCATGAAGGGCTCGCGTCGCGGGTAGTGGGAAAACTATACCAGCGAGGGAAGGCCCTGTGCCTGCAGGCAACGGGCTTGCCGGCGAATGCGATCTTGCGGGGTTTTTTCGTTGGCAAGCCAGCTTCTACGGTAGGCGCAAATATTGCGCGAGGTGTGGTAGGAGCCGGCTTGCCGGCGAATCACGGATTCTGCGTCGAGGGGGTGGCCGGCAGCGGTCGGGCCGGTGTGCTGTTGAGCCAGTTGGCCAGCAGCCGGGTGGACAGCGGAATGAAGAAATAGACCATCAGCGGGGTCAGGGCCAGGGTGCTGACAAATACCCGAGGCAGCAGGCTCAGGTCGCCGAGCAACGGGCCCAGGACAAAGTTGAACAGCAGCGACACCGGGAAGAATGCCAGCCAGATGGCCACGGCCTGCTTCCAGCGCGGCGGGCGATGGCCGGCGGCGCCGAACCAGCCGTCGATACCGCTGACCCGGTGCTCCGAAGGGTGGGCGAACAGGTCGCTGCCCCGGGCCAGCCAGGCCGTACGCGAGGCGGAGTGTTCCCAGGTATGCAGGGTGGATTCGTCGGCGAAGCGGAAGATGATCTGGAATTCGTCATCGTTGGGGGGCGGCGCAAGAACGCCGGAACCCAGGTAGCCGGGAAAGTCGGTGGCCAGTTGTTCGCCTTCGCGCAGCCAGGCGATCAGGTCCTGGTAACGGCCGTCGGCAACGCGCCGGGCAACCATCAGGGTGACGGGTGAGGTAGACATTATGTATCTCCGTAAAACCAATGCGCTGCCTGGGTAAGGCAGTCGCTTGACGAGGCACCGGGGTGGCGGGCCGCGCCTGAAGCAAGCAAGGATTATTCCTGATTACTGCCCAGGCACCAATGACGGCGGTCGGTTTTTCTCGTGCTTGAAGCATCGCCACCTGAGGGGAGTAGAATGGTCGCCACTTTGTTTTCCGGTGTTTTCTTCCCAGATGCCCGTCATGACTGAACTTGCCTCCGTCCCTCACGCCCCCGAAGCCGTTCGTCAGGACGAGTTGTTTCCGATCCGTGAGGTGGCGCGCCTGACCGGAATCAACCCGGTGACCCTGAGGGCCTGGGAACGACGCTACGGTCTGATTCAGCCGACACGCACCGAAAGTGGGCATCGCCTGTACTCCATGCACGATGTTGAGGCGGTGCGTGAGATTCTCGGCTGGATCGAACGCGGCGTGGCGGTGAGCAAAGTGGGCAAGATCCTGGCCAAGGGCCGGGCTGCCCAGGCCCAGCTCAAGGCTCCGGTGGATGGCGGCTTGCAGGGCGAATACGGCCAGTGGCGCGATCAATTGAAGCTGGCGGTCAGCGCGTTCGATGAGGAGCAGCTTGAGCGCCTCTACGGGCAGATCTTCTCCAGCTATGCCTTGCCGGTGGTGTTCCAGGACATCTTCCTGCCGTTCTGGAAGCAGTTACTGCTGGCGCGCGAGGCTTTTGGCCAGACCAGCGAATGGCTGTTCCTGGATGGCTTCCTGCGGGCGCGGATTACCCAGCGCCTGCTGTTGCAACGCGCCACCCAGAGCCGCTATCTGCTGCTGACGGCGCTCAATGAGCAATGCCGCGAACTGGAGCTGTTGGTGGCGGCGCTGATGCTCGGGCAGGACCCGATCGGTGTGCGCCTTCTAGGCGCGGGTGTGCCGCTGGAGGAACTGACCCTGGTCTGCGAAAAGGTCGCGCCGGTAGCCCTGGTGGTGTTTTCCAATCACGCACCCTCGGCCGAGTTGCCCAAGCGCCTCAAGCGCCTGGCACTGACCCTGGATTGCCCATTGCTGCTGGCCGGGGACGCGGCGGACCTGGCTCAGGACAGCCTGGTCGGTTCGCCGGTGGCTTGCCTGGGTAACGAGGGGCGCTTGATGCAGCAGCGCCTGCGCGGGTTTCTTTGAGGCGCTAGCCTTCAGGCGTGCAGTGCCGGATGGCTGTGGCGGTGCTGCTGGAGGATGAACTGGCGCAGGCGCTCGGTTTCCTCCAGGTCGCTCTGATCCAGGCGGTAGGCGTAGAAACCGGCTTCGGTCTGGCGCTCGAAGCGCCCGTGCAGGGCAATCCGTTCATAGCCCGAGGGGCTGAACCACTGGGCGAACTGCCGCGGCGGCCGGGTACCGTTGCGGATCTCCACCAATATCCCCTTGAACGAGACCTCCCGAACCCACAGGCGGCCAGGCTGGCCCCTGGCATTTTCCAGGGCCACCGGCTGCTCCAGGGCCAGGCGCCAGGGGCGCACCATGGGCCCATCCTCGAAGATGCTCGGCACCCCCAGCCGCAGGTGCAGGGCATGGAATTCGTCTTCCACCAGCTGCAGCGGGAAGGTCATCTGCTGGTTGTCGAAACGGGCCTGGATGGTGACCTTTTCATTGGCCGCCAGGCGCGTCAGCAGGTCACGGATCTGCGCGCCGCCATTGACCATCAGGCTCGACGTGGTATCACGCACATTGAGCTGCGGGTTGTGCTGCATGGTCTGGATGAAGTCCAGTTCATCCTGGGTGAGGAGGGCGTCACGCTGCATGATGTTGCTCGGAGGGTGGAGGACAGATCGGCGGGGAATATCCCTACGACCACGAATTCCGCGATTTATTAGTGGCCGCTGGTCGCCTTGAGGGCGGCCAGTTCAGCTTGCACTTCGGCCAGTTGCTGCTCCAGCTGGAGCAAGCGTTGCTGGGCCTTGACCTGGACGCTGACGTCTTTCTGCACGCCGATGAAATAGGTCAGCTGATCACTGTCATTGAATACCGGGGTGATCGACAGCTCATTCCAGAAGTGACTGCCGTCCTTGCGGTAGTTGCGCAGTACCTCGCGGCACGGCCGGCCTTGTCGCAGGGCCTGGCGGATCACTTCCAGGCCTGGCTGGTCACGGTCCCCGGATTGCAGGAAGCGGCAATCCTGGTACAGCACTTCGTCGGCGCTGTAGCCGGTCAGCCGCTCGAAGGCCGGGTTCACATAGATCACGATGTTGTCTTCGCCTTCCTGCTCGGCGACCACAATCCCGTCGTTGGAGGCGTTGATCATCCGTTGCAGCAGATGAGCGTTGATCATCCTGAAGTTCCGCTTTCGATCAGCAAGTGCTGGAGTGTAAGAGAGGCTGGCCCGCTGTCCACCAGCGCTTTGCAGCAGAGGTGGCGGCACAGGCGGGATTTTACTCCGTAGCTGTTAATATCCCAGCCTTTTAGTCAGCTTCAGGATCAGATTGATGAAAGTCGCCATCCTTTCCGGCTCGGTGTACGGCACGGCTGAAGAAGTCGCCCGGCATGCAGCCAAACTCCTCAACACCGCAGGTTTCGAGGCCTGGCACAACCCGCGCGCCACTCTGGCCGAGCTTCAGGCCTTCGCCCCGCAGGCGTTTCTGGCCGTGACCTCCACCACCGGCATGGGCGAGTTGCCGGACAACCTGCTGCCGCTGTATTCGAGTATTCGCGATCAGTTGCCCGCCGCCTGGCGCGGGTTGCCCGGAGCGGTCATCGGCCTGGGGGATTCCAGCTACGGCGATACCTTCTGTGGCGGTGGCGAGCAGATGCGCGAGCTGTTCGCCGAGCTGGGCGTGCAGGAAGTGCTGCCCATGCTGCGCCTGGACGCCAGCGAGAGCGTGACCCCGGAAACCGACGCCGAGCCCTGGCTGGCCGAACTGATCAGCGCCCTGCGGGGCTGACCGGCTGTTCCCGCAGCAGCGCCAGCCAGGCTTGCGCTGCCTTGGACAGATAAGCGCCCTGGCGCCAGATGAAGGCGATATCCCATCGCAGGTAGTCCGGCGCCTTCAAGGTCAGGCGCACCACCCCAGGCCGCACCAGGCCACGGGCCACCACACTGGGCAACAGCACCACGCCCTGGCCGGCGGCCACCAGCGCCGCCAGGAAATCCGCCTGGCCGCTGCGCCCGCCTTCCCTGGGGGTGAAACCCACCTGCTGGCAGGCCTGCAACAGCCGGTCGTTGAGCACGAAACTGCGCTGGTACAGGAGGAACGGTGTGTCCGCCAGTTCTTCCAGGCGTACCTGGGCGTTCATCGCCAAGGGGTGATCGGCGGGCAGCAAGGCATCCAGCGGTTCATCGCAGAAGGGCTGGTAGGCGAACGCCGGGTCCTTGGGGGTCAGGCTGCCCCCCAGTTCCAGTTCGCCGTTGCGCACCGCCTGTTCGACATTCAGGCTGCCGCCTTCGAGCAACTGCACCTGGATATTCGGATAGCGCCGGCGGTATTCGGCAAAACGGCTGGCGAACAGCGCGTCACTGCCTAGCAGCGGCAGCCCCAGGCGCAGTTCCCCCCGTGCCAGCTGGCTCAGGTCGTCCAGTTCGCTGAGCAGTTCGTGGCGCAGGCGCAACATGCCTTCGGCCCGTTGCAGCACCACGTTGCCGGCGGCGGTGAGGTGGATATGCGAACCCTGGCGCTCCAGCAAGGGCGTGCCGAGGCTCTGTTCCAGCTGGGCGATCTGCTTGCTGACCGCCGACTGGCTGATGTGCAGGGTCCTGGCCGCCTGGGTGAAGCCGCCCTGGCGGATCACCTCGACAAAGCTGCGCAGTTGTTTGAAATCCATGGCGTTGATTCCAGATTGGAATGGCTTCCAGTCTAACAATTCGCTTCGGTAATGATGGGGCTTTTCATAAAATAAGCCCCTGAGAGGACCGAACCACCATGAACATTTCCACCTGCAAACGCCTGGGCCGCCTGATTCTTGAACTGGCGGTGCTGCTGGCCATCTATTTTCTCGGCTGCCAACTGGCCAGCTGGCTGCCCTGGCCGATTCCTGGCGGGGTCATGGGCCTTGCGCTGTTGCTGCTGGCCTTCGCCCTGGGCTGGGTCAAGCCGGCGGCCCTGCAGCTGGGGGCCGGCCTGTTGATGGCCGAGATGCTGCTGTTCTTCATTCCCGCACTGATGAGCCTGCTGGACTACGGCGGCCTGCTGCGCCAGGACGGCTGGCGGATTCTGCTGGTAATAGGCGTCAGCACCCTGCTGGTGATGCTGGTGACAGCCTTGACCGTGGAACTGGTGTGCCGCTGGAGGATGCGCCATGAAGCTTGAAGCCATGCCGGTGTTCTGGCTGGCCCTGACCCTGGGCGCCTACCTGTTCAGCCGCTGGATCTATCGGCGCACCGGGCGCTACCTGCTGTCGCCGCTGATTCTGGTGCCGGCCCTGCTGCTGGCGGTCGCCGTGCCGCTGCACACCGCCTACGCCGAATACGCCGCCAATACCCACTGGCTGATGCTGGTACTGGGGCCGGTGACCGTGGCCTTCGCCATTCCCATCTGGCAGCAGCGGCAACTGCTGATGCGCCACTGGTCGGCATTGCTGCTGGGCATGCTGGCGGGCAGCGCGGCTTCCATTGGCAGCTCGTTCGGCCTGGCCAAGGCCCTGGCCCTGGACAGCTCGGTGACCCTGTCCCTGGTGCCGCGCTCCATCACCACGCCGTTCGCCATGCCCCTGGCCCATGACTTGGGCGGCGTACCCGAGCTGACCGCGGTATTCGTGATGTTCACCGGGGTGTTCGGGGCCATGCTCGGCGGTGTGCTGCTGCGCTGGCTGCCGCTGCGCAGCGCCCTGGCCCGCGGCGCCCTGTTTGGCGTCGGGGCCCATGGTGCAGGGGTCAGCCGGGCCCATGAGGTGGGGGGCGAAGAAGGTTCGGTGGCAGGGCTGGTGATGGTCCTGACTGGGCTTCTGAACCTGTTCGCCGCCCCTTTGCTGGCGTCGTTGCTTTGACGCGCAAGCCCCGGGCCAGGGCCTGATTCCCGGCTGACCCGCACGGCCATCAAGCTGGCTGCCAATGCAACTCCGCCAGCGGCGTGAGCTGTCTAGACTCTGGAGGTCCTCTTTCTATAAGAACCATCACCGAGGTCCTTGCCGTGAGCCTAGCCCCCGTTCAATCGACACCGAGTGTAAAAAACCAGGTCAGCGCCATCGAGTGGCAAACCCGCGTGGACCTGGCCGCCTGCTATCGCCTGGTGGCGATGCATGGCTGGGACGACCTGATTTTCACCCACATATCCGCCAAGGTGCCGGGCACCGAAGATTTCCTGATCAACCCGTTTGGCCTGATGTTCCACGAGATCACCGCGTCGAGCCTGGTGAAGGTCGACCAGGCCGGCAACAAGCTGATGGACAGCCCCTACGAGATCAACCCGGCGGGCTACACCATTCACAGCGCGGTGCATGCGGTGCGTCACGATGTGGTTTGCGTGCTGCACACCCATACCGCGGCCGGGGTTGCGGTGTCGGCGCAGAAGCAGGGCGTGTTGCCCATCAGCCAGCAGTCGCTGTTCGTGTTGTCGAGCCTGGGTTACCACCCCTATGAAGGTGTGGCCCTGAACCCCGAGGAGAAGGTCCGGCTGCAGGCCGACCTGGGGGACAACAGTTTCCTGATGCTGCACAACCATGGCCTGCTCACCTGCGGCGCGACCATCGCCGACACCTTCCTGATGATGTTCACCTTCCAGCGCGCCTGCGAGATCCAGGTGCTGGCGCAGAACGGCGGCGCCGAGCTGATTGCCATCCCTGCGCCGATCCTGGCCGGGGCCAGGGCGATGATCGCTGGTGTCACCCGCAGCGCTCAGGGCATGGGCGGCGCTCTGGCCTGGCCGGCCCTGCTGCGCAAACTCGATCAACTCGACCCGGGTTACACACTCTGATGCCTATTGCCGAGATCCCGCTGTGCGTGTGGCGTACACGCGGACATGACCTGCTCTTTCGCGGCCAGCGCATCCGTTACTGGGTGGCCGGGCAGGGCGAGCCGCTGCTGCTGATCCATGGCTTTCCCACCGCCAGCTGGGACTGGCACTACCTGTGGCAGCCCCTGGCCCGGCATCATCAGGTGATCGCCTGCGATATGCTGGGCTTCGGTGATTCGGCCAAGCCCCTGGAGCATGACTACAGCCTGCTGGAGCAGGCTGACCTGCAGCAGGCGCTGCTGGCCCATCTGGGTATCGCCGAGCCGGTGCATCTGCTGGCCCACGACTACGGCGACAGCGTTGCCCAGGAGTTGCTGGCCCGGCACTACGAAGAGCGGATCGATATCGCCAGTTGCGTGTTTCTCAACGGCGGCCTGTTCCCGGAAACCCATCGCCCGGTGCTGACCCAGAAGCTGCTGCTCAGCCCGCTGGGCTGGATGCTCGGGAGAACGTTCAGCCGCCAGGGCCTGGCCAAGAGTTTCCGGCAGATATTCGGCCCCCAGAACCGCCCCAGCGAGTCGGTGCTGGATGATTTCTGGAGCCTGGTGCAGAGCAACGATGGCCCGCGAATCCTGCACAAGCTGATCGGCTACATCCCTGAACGCCGGGCCCGGCGTGAACGTTGGGTCAGTGCCATGCAGCGCGGCGAGGTGCCCCTGCGGGTGATCGATGGTGCCCTGGACCCGATTTCCGGGGCACACATGGTGGAGCGCTATCGGCAATTGATCCCACGGGCCGACACGGTGCTGCTGCCGAGCATCGGGCATTACCCGCAGATCGAAGCGCCCCTGGCGGTGCTCAAGCATTACCTGGAGTTTCGCGACAATCTGCTGTCGCCATCATCACGGTTGGCGTGTTCCTGAACCCCGCGGCCTTGAGCGGGCAAGGCGATTATCCCGCTGCCTTATTGCGCACCATTCAGGTCAAAACGTTTTTATTGTGACCAAAGGCTGGCTGCCTGACACTCGAAGCATTGTCCATTGGCCCTGCTGGAGTTCGGTATGAGTGAGTCTGTGCGCTTGGAAGATAAAGTGGTGATCGTCACCGGGGCCGGCGGTGGCCTGGGCCGGGCCCATGCACTGCTGTTCGCCCGGCACGGCGCCAAGGTGCTGGTCAACGACCTCGGCGGCTCGGCCCAGGGCGAAGGCGCCAGCGCTTCGGCCGCCGACCGCGTGGTGGCGCAGATCCGCGAGGCCGGCGGTATCGCCGAAGCCAGCCATGACTCGGTCACCGACGGTGAAAAGATCGTGCAGAACGCCCTGGATGTGTTTGGTCGGGTCGATGTGGTGGTCAACAACGCGGGGATCCTGCGGGACAAGACCTTCCACAAGATGGAGGACGCCGATTGGGACCTGGTGTATCGGGTGCATGTCGAGGGGGCCTACAAGGTCACCCGCGCCGCCTGGCCACACCTGCGCGACCAGGGGTATGGGCGGGTGATCTTCACCGCTTCCACCTCGGGCATCTATGGCAACTTCGGCCAGTCCAACTACGGCATGGCCAAGCTCGGCCTGTACGGCCTGACCCGGACCCTGGCCATCGAAGGGCGCAAGAACAACATCCTGGTCAACGCCATCGCGCCCACCGGCGGTACGCGGATGACCGAGGGGCTGATTCCGCCCCAGGTGTTCGAGCAGCTCAAGCCCGAACTGGTCAGCCCGCTGGTGGTGTACCTGGGCAGCGAGCAGTGCCAGGAAACCTCCGGCCTGTTCGAAGTGGGCGGCGGCTGGATCGGCAAGGTGCGCTGGGAGCGCAGCCTGGGCGCCGGCTTCGATCCTCGCCAGGGCTTTTCCCCGGAAGACGTGGCGGCCCACTGGCAGCAGATCTGCGACTTCGAGGGCGCGGCGCACCCCAAGGACAATATCGAGGCATTGAAGGAGATGATGCAGAATCTGCAAAAGTACGCCCTCTGAAGCGCCCCTTTGTCCATCCCCTATCGCCTGCGCCAGGATGATAGGGGCCGGCTTCTGGCGCTAAGTGCGCCGGGTTTTCAGCACTGGATGCATCACCCCGCCGGGCCCTGGCCCCGGCGGTTTTACTCCTGCAGCGTTCGTCACTATGCTCGACGGTCCGCGAACGAACAGGGAGTGCTGCATATGTATGAGTCAAAGGATCAGCCGGTATTGTCGCGGCTGCTGTTCATCCGCCGTTTATGCATGCATGGGCTGGTGGTGCTGGCGCTGATCATCTTCTCGGTGCTGCTGGGTATCAGCGGCCTGCTGTACTTCGAACAAGACATTTCCTTCCATGACGCCTTGTATGACGCGGCCATGATCCTCGGCGGCATCGGCCCCATCAACATGCCGCAAACCCCTGGTGGCAAACTGTTTTTTGCCAGCTACGGGCTTTATACCAACTTGGTCTTCGCTGCCACCCTGGGCTTGATCCTGTCCCCAGTGGCGCACCGTCTGCTGCACAAGTTTCATTACGACGAGAGCGAGGACGACGCGGCGTAGTTGCCACTTTCCTCTGGTGTTCCAGGCATAAAAAAGGCCGCTGCAAGAGCAGCGGCCGAAGCAAGACGTTAGATCAAGGAGCTACAAAATCAACGTCGGTGAACCAGGGGCAGCAGCTTGAATCACACGCCTTCAAGCGGCTGGAAATCATTCCCGGGAACAGTTCGTGCCCGGTACTTGCAAGGTCAGTGGCAAGCGGTTGTTTGCCGTGACTGCGAGTGAAGAATAAGCCCTGGCCGGGTACGGAAAAATAGCGATTCAGGACAAGGACTGTTACAGCCTGAGCAACAGTCTGAGCGTTTTTTCGCCCCGGTCATCCCCCTGCATCGACGCCCCTGATAAGCCTGCATCCAGCCGCTGGATAACCCCTTGAACGGCCGTGATGGCAAGGGCACTAATTCCTTCGAGTGACAGCGCGAATACCTCCTTGGTGCGCTTATCGACCGTGCTACCCCGGCAGTAGGGTGAGGCCTCCTGTCACTCACCGGGGAAGACGCATGACAAGAATAACAATGCGCGCCATCTTCAAACCGCAGGCGCTGGCCGTCGCGGTGGCGCTGGGCTGCTGCGCCCAGGCGCAGGCGGTGTCGTTCAACATCGGGGAAATCGAAGGGCAGTTCGACTCGTCGCTATCGGTTGGTGCCAGCTGGGGCATGCGCAATGCCGACCGCGCCTTCGTCGGAACGGTCAATGGCGGTACCGCCCAGTCGTCCACTGGCGACGATGGCCGCCTGAACTTCAAGAAGGGCGAAACCTTCTCGAAGATCTTCAAGGGCCTGCATGACCTGGAACTCAAGTACGGCGACACCGGGGTCTTCGTTCGCGGCAAGTACTGGTACGACTTCGAGCTCAAGGACGAAGACCGCGAGTTCAAGCCCATCAGCGACCACAACCGCAAGGAGGGCGCCAAGTCCTCGGGGGCGCAGATCCTCGATGCCTTCGTCTACCACAACTATTCCATTGCCGACCTGCCGGGTACCGTGCGTGCCGGCAAGCAGGTGGTCAGCTGGGGCGAGAGCACCTTCATCGGCAACTCCATCAACAGCATCAACCCTGTGGATGTCTCGGCCTTTCGCCGCCCCGGCGCCGAAATCAAGGAAGGCCTGGTACCGGTGAACATGCTGTTCGCGTCCCAGGGCCTGACCAACCAGCTGACCGTGGAAGGCTTCTATCAGCTGGAGTGGGACCAGACCGTGGTGGACAACTGCGGCACCTTCTTCGGCAACGACGTGGTGGCCGATGGCTGCACCACCGGCTACACCGTCGGCAGCCCGGCCATCGCGCCGTTGCAGCCGGTGGCGGCGGCCTTCGGCCAGGGCTTCCAGGTGACCCGCGAAGGGGTGATCCTGCCCCGCGGCGGTGATCGTGATGCCCGCGACTCCGGGCAGTGGGGCGCCGCCCTGCGCTGGCTCGGCGATGACACCGAGTACGGCCTGTACTTCATGAACTACCACTCCCGCAGCCCGGTGGTGAGTACCACCACGGCCAATGTCAGCGCGGCGACCCTGGGCGCCATTGCCGGCGTCGCCAACGGCATCGTTCCGGGTTCTGGCAGTGGCCTGGTGCAAAGCGTGATGCTTGGCCGTGGCCAGTACTACCTCGAATACCCGGAAGACATCCGCCTGTATGGCGCCAGTTTCTCCACCACCCTGCCCACCGGCACCGCCTGGACCGGCGAGATCAGCTATCGGCCCAACGCGCCGGTGCAGGTCAACACCAACGACCTGACCCTGGCCCTGCTCAACCCTATTTCCGGGGGCGCGGCGTCGCCGATCAAGACCGCCATGGGGGCTGACAACACCGGCTACCGGCGCAAGGAAATCACTCAGATCCAGAGTTCCATGACCCAGTTCTTCGATCAGGTGCTGGGGGCCGACCGCCTGACCCTGGTGGGCGAGGCGGCAGTGGTCCACGTCGGAGGCCTGGAAGACAAGAGCAAGCTGCGCTACGGCCGGGACTCGGTGTACGGCCAATACGGCTATGGGGGCGACACCGACGGTTTCGTCACGGCCACCTCCTGGGGCTATCGCGCCCGGGCCATCCTCGACTACAGCAACGTGATCGCCGGCATCAACTTCAAGCCCAACCTTTCCTGGTCCCATGACGTCAACGGCTACGGGCCCAACGGCCTGTTCAACCAGGGCGCCAAGGCCCTGAGCGTTGGCGTGGATGCCGACTACCGCAACACCTACACCGCCAGCCTCAGCTACACCGACTTTTTTGGCGGGCGCTACAACACCCTGACCGACCGGGACTTCCTCGCGTTGAGCTTTGGCGTGAACTTCTGAACCGGCACAAGAAGGAGCATTTGAATGCGCAAGATGATTCTGCAATGCAGCGCCCTGGCACTGGGGTTGTGGGCGGCCAACCTGATGGCCGCCGTGAGCCCGGAAGAAGCCGCCAAGCTGGGAACCAGCCTGACCCCGGTGGGTGCGGAAAAAGCCGGTAATGCCGACGGCTCGATCCCGGCCTGGACCGGAGGCATTCCCAAGAATGCCGGGGCGGTGGACAGCAAGGGCTTTCTCGCCGACCCGTTCGCCAATGAAAAACCGCTGTTCATCATCACCGCGGCGACGGTGGACAAATACAAGGACAAGCTTTCGGACGGCCAGGTGGCGATGTTCAAGCGCTACCCGGACAGCTACCGGATCCCGGTCTACCCCACTCACCGCAGCGTCGGCCTGCCACCCGAGATCTACGAGTCGGCCAAGCGCAGCGCCTTGAGCGTGACCACTACCAACGACGGCAACGGCCTGGCCAACTTTACCGGCAACCGTTACTACGCCTTCCCGATTCCGAAGAACGGCATCGAGGTGCTGTGGAACCACCTGACCCGTTATCACGGCGGCAACCAGAAGCGCATCGTCACCCAGGTCACCCCGCAGACCAACGGCAGCTACACCTCGATCCGTTTCGAGGAAGAGGTGGCGGCGCCGCAACTGATCCCGGACCTGGACCCGGCCAAGGCGGCCAACGTGCAGAACTTCTTCAAGCAGTCGGTGACCGCCCCGGCGCGGCTGGCGGGCAACGTGCTGCTGGTCCACGAGACCCTGGACCAGGTCAAGGAACCGCGTTCGGCATGGATCTACAACGCGGGCCAGCGTCGCGTGCGCCGCGCCCCGCAAGTGGCCTACGACGGCCCGGGCACCGCCGCCGACGGCCTGCGCACCTCGGACAACTTCGACATGTTCTCCGGTGCTCCCGACCGTTACGACTGGAAGCTGGTGGGCAAGAAGGAGATGTACATCCCCTACAACAGCTACAAGCTGGATTCCCCGAGCCTCAAGTACGACGACATCGTCAAGGCCGGGCACATCAACCAGGATCTGACCCGCTATGAACTGCACCGGGTGTGGGAAGTGGTGGGCACGGTCAAGCCCAACCAGCGGCACATCTACGCCACTCGGCACATGTACATCGACGAGGACAGCTGGCAGGTGGCCCTGGTCGACCACTATGACGGACGCGGCCAACTGTGGCGGGTAGCCGAAGGTCATGCGCAGTACTACTACGACCACCAGGTACCGGCCTACACCCTGGAGGCCCTGTATGACCTGAACGCCGGCCGTTACCTGGCCCTGGGCATGAAGAACGAAGAGAAGCACAGCCTGGAGTTCGGCTTTGCCGCCAAGGCGGCCGACTACACCCCGGCGGCCCTGCGCGCCAGCGGAGTGCGCTAGGCGCCTCTTGGGTTGCAGTGGAGTAATGGTCGAGCCGCACGCTCTTGGGGCGTGCGGTTTTTTAGGGCGGCCAGTCCTGGCAAGCGAGCTTGCTCGCCACAGTCGCGGCAATACTGCGTTCCTCTTGACTGGCAGTTATCCGACTGCCTGGTCGGTTTTTTTATGGGGGCTGATCAGCCTGCTGAATACTTCTTCAACTGGCCGGGAGGTCGGGGCTAGGGTGGGGCTACGCTGGCTAAAACTATAAAAAGGCACGCCGCAATGACCGCCATGACTCGTTGTCCAGAGCGTCCCGGGTTCATGCCCCGTTTGTCCTCCCATCATTTTTCCCGCAGCCGCCTGAGCGCGCCGTTGCTGGCCTCCGGTGCGCGGGTCAAGCTGCTTTGCGCGCCTGCCGGCAGCGGCAAGACGGCGCTGCTGGCTGAGTGCCTGCAACAGGCACCAGAGACCTGCCGGGTGAGCTGGTTGCCGTTGTCCGGCGGGCGGCATAGCCCGCAGGGGCTGTGCGCTGCCCTGGCCCAGGCCCTGGGGCTGGAACGCGATGACGAAGCCACGGTGCTGCAGCACCTGGCGCACCTGCAGGCGCCGGCCTGGATCTTCATCGATGACTATTGCCGGGTCGCGGCTGCGGACCTGGACCTGCTGCTCGATCGCCTGCTGAGCCTGGACAACCCGCAGTTGACCTGGTGGCTGGGTTGCCGTCGCCGGCCCCTGTGCAACTGGCCACGCCTGCTGCTGGACGATCAGTTGTTCGAGCTGGACGGCCCGGCACTGGCATTCAGCCAGATCGAGATCGAGCAACTGCTGCAACGGCTGCCGCAACCCCTGTGTGCGCAGACCGCCAGTCGCATTCTGCAACGCAGTGGCGGCTGGTGCGCCGGGGTGCGCATTGCCTTGCTGGAAGGCAGCGAGCTGACGATTCAGCCCTGCAAGCCGGGGCGCCCCAATACCTTGCTGGAGTACCTGGAGCACGAGCTGTTCAGCGTGCTGCCGGCGGAGCTGGCGCAAGTCTGGCAAGTACTGGCGCACCTGCCACGTTTCAACGCCGAGCTGTGCGAGCATCTGTTCGGCGTCGGGGAGGGGGCCCAGTACCTGCGGACCTTGCAGGACATGGCCTGCTTCATCGAACCCTGGGACGGTGGCGGCGACTGGCTCCAGGTGTTTCCGCCGCTGGCCCGGCTGATGCGCGACGAGGCCTGGCCGGGCGGGCGCTCCTGGCATCGCCGGGCCTGCCAGTGGTTCATTGCCCAGGAGGATTGGCAGTCGGCCTTTGAGCAGGCGCTGCGGGCCGAAGAGTATGAAGTCGCGGTCAGCCTGCTGGAGCATTTCAGTTTCGAGTTCCTGTTCCAGCAGGACAATGCGCTGCTGTTGCTGCAACTGCATGAGCGCCACGGTGGCGAACTCTTGCTGGTGTCGCCGCACCTGGTGGGGCTGCTGGTTGCGGCCATGCTGTTTGCCGGGCGCTTCGAGCAGGCGGGGCAGTGCATGGCGCAGATGGCCCGGTTCGCCCCCCAGCCCTCCGCAGCTCAGCAGCGTCAGTTGCTGGCCCGCTGGCAGGCACAGCAGGGCTGGCTGCTGCACCTGAGCGGGCGGATGACGGCGGCGCGGCAGCATTTTATCGAGGCCCTGGATGAGCTGGCGGACAGCGCCTGGACCACCCGCCTGCTGTGCCTGTCGGGGCTGACCCAGCAGGCCCTGCTGGGTGCGGAGCTGGATGTGGCCCAGGCCCTCAATCGTGAAGCCCTGTGCCTGGCCCGGGCCCAGGATGCCCAGCTGTTCGAAGGCCTGCTGGAACTGGACCATGCCCAGTTGCTGGAGCAAAGGGGCGCGCCGCATCGGGCCCAGAGCCTGCTGGAGCAGGTCTGTGAGCGCTTGTCGATGCAGGCGCTGCGGGCGACCCCGCTGCTCGGTCGCATCGCCCTGCGTCTCGGTCGCCTGGCCTTGCGCCAGGGGCATGCAGAGCAGGCGGCCGGCTACTTTCGCAGCGGCCTCGAGGATTGCCTGCTGAGCCACGACAAGCGTGCCTTGTATGGTTTCCTCGGCCAGGCCCAACTGGCGGCCAACCAGGGTGATTATGCCCAGGCCTTCGTGCGCCTGCGGGATGCGGAGCGGCTGATGCAGCAGCGGCAGATTCCCGACACGGTGTACCGGGGCGTGCTGTTGCAGGTCAGCAGCCAGCTCTGGCTGCAACAGGGGCGACCGGAGCTGGCTCAGGAGGCCTTGAGCCGCTTGCTCCGGCACTTTCGCGGCCCCCAGGCGCTACAGGCGCCACCGGCCACCCTGGAGTTGATTCCGGGGATCGAATACCTGCTGGTGCTGGCCGAGGTGCACCTGGGGCGGGCCCAGGCGCCGATCGCTACCTTGCAGGGGCTGCTGGCCCGGGCCCAACGCCACGGCATGCAGGGGTTGGAGGCCGAGGTGCAACTGGCCCTGGCCGAGGTCGCCCACCTGCAAGGCAACCCGGCGCTGGCGCAGGAAGCATTGCAGGCGGGGCAGGCACTGGTGCAGCGATGCAACCTGCCGCAGGCACTGCACGAACTGCGCCTGCGGCAACCACTCTTGCTGGCTGCGGGGGAAGCGCTGCAGACGCCATCATCGGCAGGCCCCCTGGAAAACCGCGAAAGCCTGCTCAGCCTGCGGGAACTGCAAGTGCTGCAACTGATCGCTCAGGGCTGTTCAAACCAGCAGATCGCCGAGCAATTGTTCATTTCCCTGCATACCGTGAAGACCCACGGGCGCCGGATTCACAGCAAACTGGGGGTGGAGCGGCGTACCCAGGCGGTAGCCAAGGCCCAGGCCCTGGGGCTGATGAGTTGAGCGCTAGCGGTTATTGCGGCTGATAACCCATGCGCCAGCTCACTGCAGAGCTGGCCGCCAGCAGACGTTGGGCTGCGGGCCCATGTTCATCGGCGTGGAACAGCGACGTCGGCCCTACCACGGTCAGCACCGCGGCGATCTTGCCGGTGGCATCGAACACCGGCGCCGACAGGGCATCGACACCGGGCATCAGCAAACCGTGGACATGGTGCAGCCCGCGCTGGCGAATCTGCTCGGCCAGGGCATCGTGCACCTGCTTGTCGGCCAGGGCGTGGGGGCTGCCGGTTGCCAGTTCCTGCTGGCGCAGGTCGAGGGTTTCGCGCTGTGGCAGGTAGGCGTTGAACACCAGCCCGGTGGATGAACTGAGCAGTGGCAGCACCGAGCCCAGTTGAGTGACCACGGTCACCGCCCGCACCGCCGGTTCGATATGCACCACCGTCGCGCCCTGGTTGCCCCACACCGCAAGGAAGCAGGTTTCGTTCAATTCGTCCCGCAGTTCCGCCAGGGGCAGGGTCGCGACTTTCAGTACGTCCATGCTGCCCAGGGCGGCCAGGCCTACCCGCAGGGCTTCGCGGCCCAGGCCGTAGTGATTGGTGGCGCTGTTCTGTTCGGCAAAGCCGCTGGCAATCAAGGCCTGCAGGTAGCGATGCACCTTGCTTGCCGGCATCTGCACATGTTCGGCCAGGCGCGAAAGGGAAGTGGCCGGCGACAGTTCGGCCAGGGCCTTGAGGATGTCGGTACCGACCTCGGCCGAGCGGACTTTCTGTTTACCGGTGCTGTCGCTGATGCTGCGCGGCTTTTCCATGGAGGCATTGGGGTCCCGTGACAAGTGGCGGTCTTTATAGCTTGACGCTCCTGGGCAATCAAATTACGTTATGCGTAATTGGATTACGATAAAAATAACCCAGGCGTGCCGATAGCTCTTGTGAGGGAGTGGTGGGCCCCTGCCTACTCCAACTTCCAGGAGGCTCCATGAACCTCGATTCTTCGGCGTCGGCCCTCAGCTACCAATCGGGCTTCGGCAACGAATTTGCCAGCGAGGCCCTGCCAGGGGCGCTGCCCGTCGGCCAGAACTCCCCGCAAAAAGCCCCTTATGGCCTGTACGCCGAACTGTTTTCCGGCACCGCCTTCACCATGACCCGCAGCGAAGCCCGGCGTACCTGGATGTACCGCATCCAGCCCTCGGCCAAACACCCGGCTTTCGCCAAGCTTGCGCGCCAGCTGGCAGGCGGCCCCCTGGGTGAGGTCACCCCCAACCGACTGCGCTGGAGCCCCCTGCAGATTCCAAGCGAGCCCACCGATTTCATCGACGGCCTGGTGGCGATGGTGGCCAACTCGGCGGCGCAGAAGCCGGCGGGTATCAGCGTCTATCACTACCGTGCCAACCGCTCGATGGAGCGGGTGTTCTTCAATGCCGATGGCGAGCTGCTGCTGGTGCCGGAGCTGGGTCGCCTGCGCATCGTCACCGAACTGGGCATGCTGGACCTGGAGCCATTGGAAATCGCCGTGCTGCCTCGCGGGCTGAAATTCCGCATCGAACTGCTGGACCCGCAAGCCCGTGGCTACGTCGCCGAGAACCACGGTGCGCCGCTGCGCCTGCCGGACCTTGGGCCGATTGGCAGCAACGGCCTGGCCAACCCCCGGGATTTCCTGGCCCCGGTG
This sequence comes from Pseudomonas sp. BIGb0176, assembly GCF_024810175.1. NCBI lineage: Bacteria > Pseudomonadati > Pseudomonadota > Gammaproteobacteria > Pseudomonadales > Pseudomonadaceae > Pseudomonas > Pseudomonas sp. BIGb0176. The sequence continues at coordinate 1,259,053 of NZ_JANUEC010000002.1, read as the reverse complement.
GCTCATTACGAAGACCTGCGCCAGCCCACCACGCTCGTCCAGAAGTACCTCGGCGAGCTCTGGGGCTGCGAGCTCGACCATTCGCCACTGAACGTGGTGGCCTGGCACGGCAACAACGTGCCGTACAAATACGACCTGCGTCGTTTCAACACCATTGGCACCGTCAGCTTCGACCACCCGGACCCGTCGATCTTCACCGTATTGACCTCGCCCACCAGCGTGCCGGGCCTGGCCAACCTGGACTTCGTGATCTTCCCGCCACGCTGGATGGTGGCCGAGAACACCTTCCGTCCACCGTGGTTCCACCGCAACCTGATGAACGAGTTCATGGGCCTGATCCAGGGTGCCTACGATGCCAAGGCCGAAGGCTTCCTGCCCGGCGGCGCGTCGCTGCACAGTTGCATGAGCGCCCACGGCCCGGACGGCGAGACCTGCACCAAGGCGATAAACGCCCAGTTGCAGCCGGCCAAGATCGACAACACCATGGCCTTCATGTTCGAGACCAGCCAGGTGCTGCGCCCGAGCCAGTTCGCCCTGGAGTGCCCAGAGCTGCAGAACGACTACGATGCTTGCTGGGCCTCGCTGCCCGTCACCTTCAACCCGAATCGGAGATAACCCATGACCTTGCCCACCATCACCCGTAGCTGGGTCGAGTCCGCCAACGGTCACCCCGACTTCCCGTTGCAGAACCTGCCCCTGGGCGTCTTCAGCACCCAGGGTTCGGCGCCCCGCAGCGGGGTCGCCATTGGCGAACAGATTTTCGACCTGGAAGCGGCGCTGGATGCCGGGCTGTTCGAAGGCCAGGCCCAGGCTGCGGTGCAGGCGGCCCGTGGCGGCCAGCTGAATGCGTTCTTCGAACTCGGCCGCCCGGCCCGGGTCGCCTTGCGCGAACGCCTGCTGGAACTGCTCGGCGAAGGCAGCAGCCTGCGCGGCAAGATCGAGGCCCAGGGGGCGAAACTGCTGCCCCTGGCCGCGGACTGCCAGATGCACCTGCCGGCCAAGATCAACGATTACACCGACTTCTATGTGGGCATCGAACACGCGCAGAACGTCGGCAAGCTGTTCCGCCCCGACAACCCGCTGCTGCCCAACTACAAGTACGTGCCGATCGGCTACCACGGTCGCGCATCCACTATCCGTACTTCCGGTGCCGACGTGCGCCGGCCCAAGGGCCAGACCCTGCCGGCCGGGCAGTCCGAACCGACCTTCGGCCCCTGCGCGCGCCTGGACTACGAACTGGAGCTGGGCATCTGGATCGGCCAGGGCAACGAGATGGGCGAGCCCATCGCCATTGGCGACGCCGCCGAACACATCGCCGGGTTCTGCCTGCTCAATGACTGGTCGGCGCGGGATATCCAGGCCTGGGAATACCAGCCGCTGGGCCCGTTCCTGTCGAAAAGCTTCATCACCAGTATTTCGCCCTGGGTGGTGACCGCCGAGGCCCTGGAGCCGTTCCGCCAGGCCCAGGCCCCGCGCCCTGAAGGCGACCCGCAACCGCTGCCGTACCTGCTGGACAAGCGCGACCAGGCCGCCGGTGGCTTCGACATCGAACTGGAAGTGCTGCTGACCACCCGCACCATGCGCGAGCAGGGCCTGCCGGCACACCGCCTGACCCTGAGCAACACCCGGTACATGTACTGGACCGTGGCGCAGATGGTTGCGCACCACAGCGTCAACGGCTGCCAGTTGCAGGCCGGCGACCTGTTCGGTTCGGGCACCTTGTCCGGCCCAGAGAGCGGCCAGTTCGGCAGCCTGCTGGAGATCACCGAAGGCGGCAAGAAACCCATCGAACTGGCGTCCGGCGAGGTGCGCAAGTTCCTCGAGGACGGCGATGAAATCATCCTGCGCGGGCGTTGCAGCCGTGAGGGTTTCGCCTCCATCGGTTTCGGCGAATGCCGTGGCACGGTCCAGCCGGCACGTTAAGGGAGAGCCCCCATGCAGCTCTATACCTACTACCGCTCCACTGCGTCCTACCGGGTGCGCATCGCTCTGGCCCTCAAGGGCCTGGAGTTCCAGGCCATACCGGTCAATCTGCTGGTGCCCAAGGGCGGTGCGAATCGCCAGCCGGAGTACCTGGAGATCAACCCGCAGGGCCGGGTGCCGGCCCTGCGGACCGATGACGGCGACCTGCTGATCCAGTCGCTGGCAATCATCGAGTACCTGGAGGAGCGTTATCCACAGGTGCCGCTGCTGTCCACGGACCTGGTCAGCCGCGCCCGGGAACGGGCGGTTGCCGCGATCATCGGCTGCGACATTCATCCGCTGCACAACTCCAGCACCCAGAACCTGCTACGGGAATGGGGTCATGAGGAAGCGCAACTGCTGGTGTGGATCGACCACTGGATCAGCCAGGGGCTGGCGGCCCTGGAGCAACTGATCGGCGACCAGGGCTTCTGTTTTGGCGATGAGCCGGGGCTGGCCGATGTGTTCCTGATTCCCCAGCTGTATGCGGCCGAGCGTTTCAAGGTGTCCCTGGACGCTTATCCGCGGATCCTCCGGGTCGCGGCCCTGGCCGCCGAGCACCCGGCGTTCCAGGCCGCGCACCCGGCCAACCAGCCGGATACGCCAGCCTGAACCTGCACGCTGCCCGGTATCCGGGGCAGCGTGGCATCCGCATCATCCAGGCCCCGCAACGGGGCCTGAGCGGTCACCGCCTGTGACCTGCGCAACACTGCTGCCCATAACCATAAAAAACCGAACAGGTACCTTGCGATGCAAAATCAGATTGCCAGCTTTCGTGCTGCGCTCGACGCCCGCCCGGTGTCCCGCTACCAGTGGTTGCTCTTGTTGCTTCTCGCCTTGCTGCTGGTCACCGATGGCTACGACGCCCAGGTCTTGGGCTATGTGGTGCCGGCCCTGGCCCAGGACTGGGGGCTGGAGAAGGCCGCCTTCGGCCCGGTGTTCAGCGCCAACCTGCTGGGCCTGACCCTGGGGTCCCTGGCGGTGACGCCCCTGGCGGACCGTTTTGGCGTGCGCCGGATCCTGCTCGTTTGCGTGCTGATCTACGCCAGCCTGACGGTGCTGATGGTGTTCGCCAATTCCCTTGAAAGCCTGATGGCCGCCCGTTTTATCTGTGGCATCGGCATGGGCGGGGCGATGCCCAGCGCGATGGCGCTGATGTCCGAATATTCGCCGCCGCGCCTGCGCACCCTGATGGTGACCCTGGCCGCCTGCGGTTTCTCCTTTGGCGGCGCGGCGGGTGGTTTCGTTGCCGCCGGCTTCATCGATCGCTTTGGCTGGGAAGCGGTGTTCCTCGCCGGCGGCATCACGCCGCTGCTGCTGTTTCCTTTCCTGCTCTGGCGCCTGCCCGAATCGCTGCCGCGCCTGCTGCGGGACGCGCCGCCCTATGCGCGGCTGCGCAAGGTCACCGCACAGATGCTCCCGGACTGGCAACCGCCGGCCGCAGTGCTCAACAGCGGTGAGCAGGTGGACAGCAAGCTCACGGTGCTGGAGCTGTTCCGCCACGGCTATGCACGGCCGACCTTGCTGATCTGGGCGACCTTTTTCGTCAGCCTGATCCTGCTGTATTTCATGATCAGCTGGTTGCCGACGCTGCTGCTGGAGAGTGGCCTGGCCCTGAAGCAGGCCAACCTGGTGACTTCGATGTTCCTCTTCGCCGGCACCCTCGGCGCGATCTGCATGGCCTGGTTCGCCGACCGCCTGAAACGCAAGGTGCGCCTGCTGGCCGCGGTGCTCAGCGCCGCCGCACTGTGCACCGTGCTACTGGGGTTGAACCACGACAACCCGCGCTACCTGGTGGTGTTCGTGTTTGCCGCGGGCTTCTGCATCATCGGTGGCCAGTTGACCCTGAATGCCTTCGCCAGCAACTTCTACCCGGCCCAGGTGCGCGCCACCGGCACCGGCTGGGCTTTGGGCGTGGGGCGTTTCGGTTCGATCCTCGGTCCGCTGTTCGGCAGCATGCTGCTGGCGATGCATATTCCGGTGCAGCAGATTTTCTTCTTCTGCGCGATTCCGGCCCTGCTTGCGGCGTTGTTGATCATCCAGGTGCGTTCGCCCCTGGCGTCGGCCTCGGGTGAGGCGGGGCCGGCCGCGCAACGGCAGGCGCCGCTCAAGTCCTGAGGGGCAGGGGGGTTCAGCGTGCCAGGTGCTTGATCATCGGCACGCAGGCCAGGGTCAGGCCCCGGGGCGACTGGTACTGGGCGATGCGCTCACCGACGAAGCCGCAGCGGCGATAGAAGTCGGCGGCGTTGAGGGTCGAATCCAGGATCAGGTGGGGCAACTGGGCCTCCAGCGCCCGCTCTTCGAGGTACTCCATCATCTTGCGGCCGATGCCGCGTCCCATGTAGGCCGGGTCGACGAACACCGCGTCGACCTGCCCGGTCTCCAGGTCGAGCATGCCGCTGGCGGTCACCTGATTGTCGATGACCGCGACATGGCCGGTGTTTTCCACCACTTCGATGAAGTAGTCGCTCAGTTCGCCAGCCGTCCAGACCTGGAGGTCCGCTTCGGGGTAGTGGCCGGCGCACTGCTGGTTGATGGCCTGGTTGCGAATGTCGAAGACCCGTTGTGCGTCGGCGCCGTGGGCTTTTCTGATGAGCATGCTGTGTCCGTTCCCTGGGGTTAGCCGCCCATCCTGCCAGAGCCCGGGCGCTGCTGTCATGCGGCCCTGGCCTGTATCAGCAACAGCCCCCAGCCGGTGGGCAGGGTGCCGTCGGCGCATTGCAAGTGCCGGGTGGCGTCGTGCAGTTCCTGCTTCATCCTGGCGCGGTTGGCAGGGCTCAGGCGATCCAGGTCGTAGGTGTCGCCGAGGGCAACCCAGAGTTCCTCGAAGGTTGGCGTCCAGGGCAGGTCCAGGTCTTCGAAGTGCAGCGCGGTGAAGTGCCGGCCCAGCAGTTGCCGCCAGCCATCCTCCGACTGCGCCCGTGGGTCCACCAGGGGCAGGTGCGCCAGGTGGTCGCGTCGGGCGGCGGCGCGGAACACCTGCAGGTAGTGCTGGCCCAGTTCCCCGAGGAGAAATTCCCGGCCGACCACCGCTGACAGTTGGCCGCCGGGGACCAGTACTCGATGAACCTCCTGCAGCACCTGCTCGATATCGCTCATGAGCATCAGCGCCAGGTGGGAAAGCACCGCGTCGACGCTGGCGCTGGCGAGGGAAAGGGCTTGCGCCCGCTCCTCCAGCAGCAGGCCCCGGCCCGCCAGGCGCACATGGGCCGCCTGTAATTCGGTGGCGCTCATGTCGACCCCGAGCAACCGTGCCGTGGGGTGGTGCCTGGCCAGCAGGTCGAGCAGGAAACCGTCGCCGCAACCCAGGTCCAGCACCCGCGCCTCGGGTGGCAGGGCCTTGAGGGTGGTTGCCAGTATGTCGTAGGAGGAACCACGCCCTGCCAGGCTCAGCCCGGCGAAGGCCGGTGGCGTGGTGCCGGGGTGGCGCTGGTGGAAATCCTGGAGGAAGCGTTCGGCGCTGTTCATGCTTTTTCATCCTTGCAGCAGGGCGGCGGGCCTTCTTGCACGGCAGGCGCGAAACAGCGGGGGGGTCAGTGCACGATGGTGTTGGGCGGCAGGTGCCCCAGGCGTTCGGTCAGGCGCAGGCGCTGGATCGGGTCGTCGCTGAGCAGCAGGGCGTGCTCCAGGTCGAAGCGTTCGGCATTCGGGCATTCCAGGCGCTGGTAGAGGCTGGCCCGGGCCAGGTAGTCGGCGGCGCTGCCGTTGCCGATTTCCAGGACCCGTTCGGCATTGATCAGGGCCCCCAGGTGGTCGTCGTAGGACAGGTGCAACTGGCGCAGGTTGCGTGACAGGCGCTGGAACATCTGCAGCGGTTCGGCGCTGGCCAGGTGCTCGGCGCTGAGCTTGATATGGGCGCCGTACTGGCGTTGCAGCAGTTCCCGGCAATCGTTGGGGTACAGCCGGCGCCCGCCGCACGGGTCCAGCAGGTGGTCGGCACCGGGCACCCGCAGCAGGAAGTGCCCGGGAAAGTTCACCCCCGCCAGCGGCACCTGCAGCCGCTGCGCCAGTTCCAGAGCGATCAGGGCCAGGGCCAGGGGCTGGCCGCGCCGACGCTCCAGGACCTTGTCCATCAGCGCCGCCTGGGGCCGCAGGGGCAGGTGTTCGTCCTGTTGGAAACCCAGGTCGTTGAGCCGGCGCAACAGCGGTTGGCCAAGCTCGTTCGCCGGCAGCGTCGGCAGGCTGCTGCCCACTTGCTGCTGCAGTTGCTTGAACTCCTCCAGCAACAGGCCGGGCACCACCTGGGGATCATGCTCGGCGGCAATCCACAGGGCAGCTTCCAGCAGGGCGGGTGGCGAGCGGTGCAGACAGGCGAAAAAAGCTTGGCGCGGGTTCATCTCGATCTCCGACGGATGCCTCGTTTTAGCCTCGTGACGAAGCTTCGTCCAGTGTTGAAATGCGTGGTAGCAGGTTATTTCCCAAAGCCTGCAAAACCCCGGGGCTTATTCCTGCGCGGCGCAGCAAATTCCAGGCGCAAGCCTATACTGGCGTCTACAAGAAGTGATTCGGGAGCCCGTCGATGTTCGCTCTCATGCACAGCACCCGCCTTGAATCGCTGCACCTCAGCGTCGACCCCTGTACCGGGTTGAAGGCAGTGATCGCCATCCACGACAGCCGCCTGGGGCCCGCCCTGGGCGGCTGTCGTTACCTCGCCTACCCCGACGACAGCAGTGCCGTGACGGATGCCGCGCGCCTGGCCCAGGGCATGAGCTACAAGGCCGCCCTGGCCGGCCTGCCCCAGGGGGGCGGTACCGCCGTGATCATCCGCCCCGCCCATGTGGAAAGCCGCGCCGCCCTGTTCGAAGCCTTTGGCCGATGCGTCGAGCAACTGGACGGGCGCTACATCACCGCCATCGACAGCGGCACCTCGGTGGCCGACATGGACTGCATCGCCCAGCAGACCCGTTACGTCACCAGCACCAGTGCCGCGGGCGACCCGGCCCCCCATGCTGCCATGGGAGTGTTCGCCGGCATTCGCAGCACCGCCATGGCGCGCCTGGGCAGCGACAACCTGGAAGGCCTGCGGGTGGCGATCCAGGGGCTGGGCAATGTCGGCTATGCCCTGGCCGAGCAGTTGCACGCTGCCGGGGCGGAGTTGCTGGTCAGCGATATCGATGCCGGCAAGGTGCAACTGGCCATGGAGCAACTGGGCGCCCATCCCATCGCCAACGATTCTCTGCTCAGCACCCCTTGCGACATCCTCGCACCCTGCGGCCTGGGGGCGGTGCTCAACAGCCTCAGCGTGGCGCAACTGCGCTGCTCGGCGGTGGCGGGTTCGGCCAACAATCAACTGACCAACCTGCAGGTGGCCGATCAACTGGAGCGCCGCGGGATTCTCTATGCGCCGGACTACGTGATCAATTCCGGGGGGCTGATCTATGTGTCCCTCAAGCACCGCAACACGGAACTGCCGGTCATCACCGCCCACCTGTCGAAGATCAGCCAGCGGCTGACGGAAATCTTCGCCCACGCCCAGGCCGAAAAGCGCTCCCCGGCGCGAGTGGCCGATGAACTGGCGGAACGGGTGCTGTACCGCTAGGCATTCTTGCCTTAACCCTTGGCCAGGCTCTGTGTACCATCCGGCTGCGAAGTGCCCACTGACAAGGAATGTATCGACGATGCGTGAAGCGCTGGAGACCGGGCTGGATGAGCAGTTGTCCTGCCTGTTGCGGGCGGGGGCGGACATTCAGGCGGTTCGTGATGTTCTTGTGGCATACCGGGACAAGGGCTTTTGCGCAGAGGCCGTATACAAGCATCTGGCATCACTCCGTCCTGGCGCATCAGAAGAGCTGGAGGACCGAATTCTGGAAGCCATGGATATCGCATCAGGTTTTTGTTCCGCAGGCTCCAGGGTCTGGGACGTCGCGCAATGACAGCGCCAGATATGGCCCCACCATTGATTGGCTGCTCCATCAGGCAACTGCAGTTGTACGCAGCGGCATGCCTGGCGGTTTACTGCGAACGAAAAGGCATTGCTCACCCGTCCATCGATGAGTTGATAAAGCACCTTGAGGGCTACCCGCCAAAGGGCGATCTACTGGCGTGGGAGAGAGCCGGGGCGCTGCTGGCACTCAATGGTCGCGGAGATGATTGGCCCCAGGAGCTTGTCGCCTTGATAGCGCCTGAAGAGGTCGAGGCGTTCTCCTGCATCGTTGACAGCGCAGTTGAGGTGGGAATGGTTGACCTGTATGGCGACTCGACTGAGATGCCCCTGGCCTTCCTGGGCAAGATCACTTCCCTGCTGCATCGCAACGCTATCGAATTGCCTGATCCGCCAGGGGCGACAGCGCTTCAACCGGCCACCGCACAAGTGCCACTCTTGCCTTCGCAGGCATGAAAAAAGCCCTGTGCCAGGGGCACAGGGCTTATTCAATTCGCGTAAAGCCTATTTTGCGGCCTTGGCCGCTTTCGCCGGTTTGGCTGGCGCCTCGGCTTCAACAGGTTGCGGCTCTGCCACAGCCTCCACTACGGGAGCGGGGGCACTGAGCAACTCGGACAACGCGTCCGGCTGGCTCTTGAACGCCTTGGCGAACACATCGCGGTTCTTCGCCATGTAGATCCCGGCTTCTTCCACCTGCTGTTCGCTCAGCGACGGCACGGCTTTGTGCAACACTTCAGCGAGCAATTCAGCCAGTTCGAGCATTTTGTCATGACGGTCAGCTTCGGCTTTATCCATGAACAAGCGCTCCAGATCTCGGCTGCTGCGGTATACCACTTCGACGGCCATTCACCACCTCACATGCCTTCACGATAATGGGTCTGTATAAACACTGTATCTATATACAGGTCGAGAGAATAGGCGAAACCTTTTCCCTTGGATAGTGGCTTTTTAATGTAGACGCAATTTTTTTCCCGGGCCGATTGTTACCAGGCCGTGCCTCGTTGCCGGCGGCCACCATCTCATTGAAGGCTCCTGGCCTTTTTTCTGCATGCAGAACAACCGTCACGTCCAATCCGCATCATCCGGTCGAAACGACCTAAGGAAAAACCATCGTGAAAATCAATTGGGCCGAGAACCTGCGGCAGAACGTCCACCAGCTGGCCGAATCCCTGGGCAACCTGTTCGTCGAGTCGTTCCACTACCTGGCGCTGTTCGCCATCGGTGCGGTGACCGCCTGGGCGGCGGTGATGGAGTTCCTGCAGATGATCGAGGTGGGCCACATCAAGATCGATGACATCCTGCTGCTGTTCATCTACCTGGAATTGGGGGCGATGGTCGGCATCTACTTCAAGACCAACCACATGCCGGTGCGTTTCCTGATCTACGTGGCGATCACCGCGCTGACCCGGTTGCTGATCTCCAACGTCTCGCACCACAACCCGCCGGACCTGGGCATCATCTACCTGTGCGGCGGCATCCTGTTGCTGGCCTTCGCCATCCTGGTGGTGCGCTACGCCTCGTCGCAGTTCCCTTCGGTGAAGATCGAGCATCCGCAGCGCAAGATCGGCGCGGGCTCCGGCGAACACCCGGAAGTGGAGAAGGGCGAGCTCTAGAACCTCAGGGCCGGCGGCGCGAGCTTCTGGCCGGTGGGCGGCGGCAGGCCCAGGCTGTCGCCGTTGGTCATGGCTTCGAGAATGGCCACGGCACTGTGGCCCTGCTCGATGGCGATACCAAACTGAATGCTTTGCACCAGGCGCTTGATGCGCTGCGGATCATTGCGCTGGGCCGCGCTGATCATGCGCTTGGCCACCACCCGGCCACCTTCGGACAAGGTCAGCATGATGCTGCCGTCCAGGCCCTGGATGCTCAGGTTGACCTGGTATTGCGGGGTGAAGGTGTCGGTAATCAGTTGAAAAGGGTTGTCCATGATGCGTCACCGCCTGATTGGATCGTGCAGTCATTGACCGGCAGGGCGCGGAATTAGTTCGCGATTCCGGACCACTGGCCAGTCGTTCGCCGAGGGTGGCCAACGTCCGTATTCCTCCCCCGGGACAAAGCAAGGGACATGCCGGGAAACGCGCCGGGCAATGAATACGGGGACAAAAAAGCGGACCATGAGGTCCGCTTTTTTTATCCCGGCCCGATTCAGGGCACGACTGAATAAATGATCGCAGACAGTGCGACCAGCCCGATCAGCACCACGAACAGGTTCGACAACTGGCCCGAATACTGGCGCAGTGAAGGCACCCGCCGGATCGCATACATCGGCATCAGGAACAGCAGGCAGGCGATTACCGGTCCGCCCATGGTCTCGATGATGTGCAGGATGCTCGGGTTGAAGGTGGCCACGGCCCAGCACGTGAGGATCATGAACAGCGCGGTGATCTTTTCCAGGCTGCTGGAGGACAGCGAGCGCCCCCGCAGGTTTTTCACGATCAGGCCCTGGAAGCCTTCGCTGGCGCCGATGTAGTGGCCCAGGAACGACTTGGTAATGGCCACCAGGGCGATCAGCGGGGCGGCATAGGCAATCACCGGGGTCTGGAAGTGGTTGGCCAGGTAGGACAGGATCGAGATGTTCTGCTCCTTGGCCGCTACCAGGTCCGCCGGCGACAGGGCCAGCACGCAACTGAAGCAGAAGAACATCACTGTCAGCACCATCATGCCGTGGGCCGTGGCCAGGATACCGCTGCTCTTGGCTTCGGCCTGCGGGCCGTAATGGCGCTTCTGATCCAGGGCGAAGGCCGAGATGATCGGCGAATGGTTGAAGGAAAACACCATCACCGGGATCGCCAGCCACAGGGTCTTGAAGAACAGCGGCAGGGGCATGCCTTCGCCGGCCGAGGCGAAGAACGCGCCGTTCCAGTTGGGGATCAGGCTCAGGGCCAGTAGCAGCAACGCAGCGACGAACGGGTAGACCAGCAGGCTCATGGCCCGCACGATCACGCCTTGGCCGCAGCGCACGATGGCCATCAGGCCGAGGATCAGCAGCATCGACAGCAGCGCCCGCGGCGGTGGAGTCATGTGCAACTGGTGTTCCATGAAACTGCTCAGGGTGTTGGTCAGCGCCACGCTGTACACCAGCAGGATCGGGAAGATGGCAAAGAAGTAGAGCAGGGTGATGAGCTTGCCGGCGCCGACCCCGAAATGCTCCTCGACCACTTCGGTGATGTCTCCGGAGCGCCCGGAAAGAACGAAGCGGGTCAGGCCGCGGTGGGCGAAGAAGGTCATGGGGAAGGCCAGCAGCGCCAGCACGATCAGCGGCCAGAAGCCCCCAACCCCGGCGTTGATCGGCAGGAACAGGGTGCCGGCGCCGATGGCGGTGCCATACAGGCCGAGCATCCAGGTGGTGTCGTGCTTGCTCCAGCCCTGGCGGGCGCTGGTGGTGTCGCGGGGTGTGGCTACAGCAGGGGTTTGGGCAGCAGGTGTCGGTACATCGGTCATCGTTATCGCCTCGTTATTATTTTTGCTCGGGCTCACGTAGTGCGGACGGTCAGGGAAGGCTCCTCAGCATTCCACCCAGCTCACCGCCAGGCCGCCCCGTGAAGTCTCTTTGTATTTGTCATGCATGTCGGCGCCGGTATCGCGCATGGTGCGGATCACCCGGTCCAGGGAGATGAAGTGCTTGCCGTCGCCGCGCAGGGCCATCTGGGTGGCGTTGATCGCCTTCACCGCGGCAATCGCGTTGCGTTCGATGCAGGGCACCTGCACCAGCCCGCCTACGGGGTCGCAGGTCAGGCCGAGGTTATGCTCCAGGCCGATTTCCGCGGCATTGCACAGTTGCTCCGGGGTCGCCCCGAGGATTTCCGCCAGCCCGGCGGCGGCCATGGCGCAGGCCGAGCCCACTTCGCCCTGGCAGCCGACTTCGGCGCCGGAGATGGAGGCGTTCTTCTTGCACAGGATGCCCACGGCGGCGGCACCGAGGAAAAAGTTGAGGATGTCGTCGTCACAGGCCTGCGGGTTGAACTTCATGTAGTAGTGCAGCACCGCCGGGATGATCCCCGCCGCGCCGTTGGTGGGCGCGGTGACCATGCGCCCGCCGGCGGCGTTTTCCTCGTTCACGGCCAGGGCATAGAGGTTGACCCACTCCATGGCCGAGAGGGTCGAGGTGATGACATTCGGCTTGCCGATTTCCAGCAGGCTGCGGTGCAGCTTGGCGGCGCGCCGCGGCACGTCGAGGCCGCCGGGCAGGATGCCCTCGTGGCGCAGGCCCTGTGCCACGCATTCGCGCATCACCGACCAGATGTGCAGCAGGCCGCTGCGGATCTCGGCGTCGCTGCGCCAGGCCCGTTCGTTGGCCAGCATCAGCTCGCCGACCCGCAGCTGGTGGGTCTTGCACAGGGCCAGCAGCTCGGCGGCGCTGTTGAAGTCGTAAGGCAGTTGGACGCCGGCGGTGGTTTCGGCACCAGCCTCGACCTGGGCCGCCTCGACGATGAAGCCGCCGCCTACCGAGTAGTAGGTCTGCTCCAGCAGCGTGCCGTGCTCGCCAAAAGCGCTCAGGGACATGGCGTTGGGGTGGTAGGGCAGGCTTTCGTCCAGCAGAAGCAGGTCCTGCTGCCAGTCAAAGGCGATGTGGCTGCGCCCGCCCAGCAGCAGCTGGCCGCTGTCGCGCAGCTGCTGGATGCGTGGGTTGATGCTGGTGGGGTCGATGCTGTCTGGCCATTCGCCCATCAGCCCCATGACGCTGGCGCGGTCGGTGGCATGGCCAACGCCGGTGGCGGACAGCGAACCGTAGAGGCGGATCTGTACCCGCTGTACCTGGTCTTGCAGGCCTTGCTCGAACAGCGCCTGGGCGAAGGTGGCGGCGGCGCGCATCGGGCCCACGGTGTGGGAGCTGGAGGGGCCGATACCGACTTTGAAGAGATCGAAAACACTGATAGCCATGCTAAAGCCTTACAAGCAATGGAAGGTGGATCGCTGCCATTTTTTGTAGGCCAAGCGCAATGTCGGCGATACTGCCCGCCTCGGTCAGCACTGACCAACGAAACTTCCTAAGAGATCCTTTAGCAGGGCTAAACGATGAGCCGACAATTTCATGCCCAGACCTATGTCTGGCTGCATGTGTTTTCCTGTGCCGCGCGGCACCTGTCTTTCACCCGTTGTGCCGAAGAGCTGCACATCACGCCAGGGGCGGTCAGCCAGCAGATCCGCCAATTGGAGGAACGCCTGGGTTTTCGCCTGTTTCACCGGCGGCCCCGGGGGGTGGAGCTGAGCGCCGAAGGCCAGCGGCTGGCGCTGACGGTGAGCGAGGCCTACGGCAGCATCGACGCGGAACTGCGGCGCCTGGATGCGGGGATGATCGGGGGGACCTTGCGCTTGCGCTCGATCCCGTCGTTTCTCGGCAAGTGGCTGACTCCGCGCCTGCCGCGCCTGCAGCAGCGTTATCCGGAGATCCAGCTGCGGCTGGTGGCCGAAGACAGCAGCGTGGCCCTGCACGAGGGCGACTTCGACCTGGCCATCGACCTGAACGACGGCAGCTACCCCGGCTTGCAGTCCACCGCGTTGCTGGATGAGCAGATTTTCCCGGTCTGCGCGCCGAGTCTGCTGCGGGGCCGTCCGCCGTTGCACGGTCCGGCGGACCTGGCGCATTTTCCATTGCTGCACGACATCACCGCCTGGCGCGGCAGCTATGAATACGCCGAATGGGAGTTCTACCTCAATGCCATCGGCTTCGAGGGCGCGGACGTGCGTCGTGGCCATACCTTCAATCGCAACCACTTGACCATCGAGGCGGCGATTGCCGGCATGGGCGTGGCGATTGCCCGGCGCACCCTGCTCAATGACGAACTGGAGCGTGGCACCCTGATCGTGCCTTTCGGCCTGGCGGTGCCCAACCACAAACGCTACGTGCTGCTCTATGCGCCGGGCGCACTGAGCCATCCGGGCGTACGCGCGGTGCATGACTGGCTGGTGGAGGAAGCGGAGATCTTTCGCGGCTTGCACCCTCTGGGCGAGGGGCAGCTGTGAGCGGTTTTGACTGACGCATGGGGCGGGCTAACTCCCGACCTTAACAGCGCCTCTGCGGTTTGTCCGGCTTTATTTGCGTATGAATATTTATCTTTTTTAAGGGGTTGAAATGTTCGTCGCCGTGCCTAATTGTGTAATCAAGAGGTCACGAAATGCAGGTTCATACGCATTGCCTTGACCCTCTTACGAGCAAGCTGAAATAAGGGAAGAACTATGCAAATCCAAGTCCATAGCGATAACCATATTCAAAGCAGCCTTCGGATGGAGGAGTGGGTGCGCAGCACCGTTGAAAGCACGCTCGAACGCTACGAAGAAGACCTGACCCGGGTAGTGGTCCACCTGCGGGACGAGAACGGCGGCAAGTCGGGTCCGGACGATATGCGCTGCCAGCTGGAAGCCCGTCCGAAAGGTCACCAACCGGTTTCCGTGACCCACAAGGCCGACACCCTGGAGCAGGCCCTCGACGGCGCCACCGTCAAGTTGGAAAGTGCCCTGGAGCACATGTTCGGCAAATTGCGCGGCAAACGTGCGGCAGCGGTGCCCACAGCCGATGGCAGCGAGGCAGATGCCCTGCTCGAAGAAGAATTCCTGGAGAACCAACAGGCCGCGCTCAATAGCTGACGGCCGAGTTTCACCCCCCAACCGGACGGGCCTGCATTGCAGGCCCGTTTTGCTTTGTGGGGAAAATTAATCAGAACGCCACGGAGGTCTGCACATAGAGCGTGCGGGGCTCGCCTACGTACTTGCCCTTGTTGTTGTCGTCGAAGGAACGGGTGAAGTACTGGTGGTTGAAGATGTTCTTCACCCCCACCGCCACGTTCAGGTCCGACAGTTGCGGGCCGAAGTCATACCCGGCGCGGGTGCTGAACAGCATGTAGCCGGGGATGCGCCCGGTGCTGCCATCGGCGCTTTCGGCACGGGTGTTGGCATTGTCGGCAAACTGGCTGCTCTGGTAGCTGCTGTCGAGGTTGAGCTTCCACGGGCCTTCGGTGTAGCTCACCCCCAGGGTGCCCTTGTGCTTGGAAGAGAAGGGCACGCGGTTGCCCTTGTTCGGGCCGTCTTCGCGAATGGTGGCATCGACATAGGCGTAGGTGGCGTAGACATCGAAGCCCGCCAGCGCCGGGGCCAGGCCATCCAGGGCGTAGCTGACGCTGCTCTCGATACCCTGGTGGCGAGTCTCGCCCCGGGCGATCACTGTGTCATTGGTCTGGTTGCTGTCGTACTGGTTGTCGAAGTTGATCAGGAAAGCGCCGATCTCCGCCCGCAGGGTGCCGTCGTCATAGCGGGTGCCCAGTTCCCAGGTGCGGGCTTTCTCCGGCTTGACCTCGCCACTGGCCACGCGGTTGGGCATCTGGCTGTATTGCACGCTGCCGAAGGAACCTTCGGTGTTGGCGTAGAGGTTCCAGCTCTCGTTGAGGTGGTACATCACATTCAGCGCCGGCAGCGCGGTGTTGTAGTCACCCTTGTATTTGACGTGGGTGAGGTTGTTGCTCTGCTGCGACTCGATCATCTCGTAGCGGATGCCCGGGGTCAGGGTCCACTTGCCGATATCGATCCGGTCGTCGACGAAGAACGCATGGGCTTCGGTGCCGCCACGGGTGTCGCGGTCATTGCGGCTGTTGCTGGTGGGCAGTTGCTGGTTGGCGGTCAGCGGCGTGCGATAGCGCAGTTCATGACCGGCCTCGTTGATGTAGCGGTAGCCGACGCCCACTTCGTGGCTGCTGTCCCCCAGGTCGAAGCCTTGGGCGAAACGGGTTTCCAGGCCGCGTACCCAGTATTCGCGAGGCGACAGGGAAAGGAAGCTGCCCTGGTCCAGGTAACCGCTGCGCAGGGTCTTGGTGAAGAAGCTGTTGACGGTGAATTCGCGGCGATCTTCCTGGTAGCGGTAGCCGACGTTGAACATCGTGCGCCGGCCCCAGAACTTGTCGTAGGGGCGGGTCGACTGGTACGGGTCGGCCTTGTAGTCCGCCACGTTCAGGCCGCCGGGCATGTCCGCCTCACCTTCGTAGTACTGGGCCATGGCATTGAAACTGTTGGCTTCATCGAGCTGGTACTTGCCCTTGAGGATCAGGTCGTCGATCTGCGTGTCGCTGTGTTCGCGCCAGTCGCCGCCGCGGGTGCCGGAGTACAGCAGGGCGCCGCCCAGGCCGTTGTCGGCGGTGCCACCGGCCAGCAGGTTGCCGGTGGTCTTGAAGCCGTCATGGCTGGAGGAGGGGCTGGTTTCGGTCTGGAAGCCGCCCTTGACCGTCGGCGCGTCGGGAATTGCCCGGGTCACGAAGTTGACGATGCCGCCGACGTTCTGCGGGCCATAGCGCACCGCGCCACCACCGCGCACCACGTCCACGGCATCCATGTTGCCCATGCTGATGGGGGCAAACGAAAGTTGCGGCTGACCGTAGGGAGCGAAGGGTACCGGGATGCCGTCCATCAGCACCGTGGAGCGCGAGGCCAGGCGCGGATTGAGGCCGCGGATGCCGAAGTTCAGCGCCATGTCGTGGCTGCCGGTGCCGTTGTTGTCCGGTGCGTTGACCCCGGGAATCCGATTGAGCACGTCCCGCGCCTGGGTGGCGCCCTGGCGTTCGAACTCCTCGCGACGGATCACGTCCCGGGCCCCTGGGTGCTCGAACACATCGCTTTGCTGGGCATCGCCGAGCCAGTCGCCGACCACGCTGGAGGCGCCCAGGTGCAGCGGCTGCGCAGCGGCCTCGGGGCTGGCCGGTTGCAGGCTGAAGGCATTGCTGCCCTCGGCCCGGGCTTGCAGGCCGGTGCCTTGCAGCAGAACGTTCAGGCCTTCCTGCGGGCTGTACTGGCCTTGCAGGCCACGGCTTTGCACGCCACTGGTGACGTGTGAGCCGAAAGAGATCAGCACTCCGGCTTGCCGGCCGAACTGGTTCAGGGCGTTTTCCAGCGAGGTCGGGGCGATGTGATAACTCTGGGCCTCGGCGGCCTGGACCAGGGGCAGGCTGGCCAGGCTCAGGCTGGCCCCCAGCAGCAAGTGGCGCAGGGTACGGGCCAGAGGCGTGAGGCAGGTGGGTTGCTCGGTCATGAAGGTGGGTCCTGAGAAGGGGGAATCAAGGTGGCTTTCCTTCTCTGTCACTTGAACCTGGGGAAACGGCTCATGGGCGGTGGTTTTTTTTCGGTGCCGGGGCGGGCGGCGATTGGTTTGCGGGGGCTTGGGTGCGGCCCGGGTCAAGGGCGCGTCCCCTGCGGAGCCGGTTGCAGCCCGCGGCAGCGGCGACAGAGTGCCGTCAGGCGCGGGCCTGGACGGTGACCCAATAGCGGGTGAAGCGACGTACCTTGACCGGCAGGCTGATCTCCAGCAGGTCGAGAATCCGCTCGCTGTCATCCAGGGGGTAGCTGCCGGAAATCAGCAGGTCCGCCACCTGCGCATCACAGTTGAGCTGGCCGCGGCGGTAGCGCCCCAGTTCGTCGAGAAAGTCCGCCAGGCGCATGTGCGCTGCCACCAGCATGCCTTCGCTCCAGGCGCCGCTGCCGGCATCCAGGGCCCGGGGAGCTTGCCAGCTGTTGCCGGTGAAATTCAGTTGCTGCCCGGCCGCCACCTGGGGCGGGGTTGTGGCGTAGTCCAGGGGCGTCACGCCGACGGTTCCGGAGAACACCGCCAGTTGGGTGTAGTCCTTGAATTGGCGCAGGTTCAGCCGCGCGCCTTGCGGGCTTACCTGCCCTTGTGCGGTCTGCACCCGCAGCGGCCGGGCATCCTGGGCACTGGTGAGCATGATCTCGCCTTCCAGCAGGCGGATCAGCCGTTGCTGGCCATCAAAGCGCACATCCACCGCGCTGCTGGTATTGAGCTGCAATTGGCTGCCGTCGCTCAGTTGCAGTTTGCGCCGCTGCCCCAGGGGGCTGCGGTAATCCGCCAGCAGTGGCGGCAGCGGGTTGTGTTCGTGCAGGCCCCAGGCGGCGGCCGAGCCGGCGCCGAGAATCAGCAGCAGCTTCAGTGCCTGGCGCCGGCTGGCGGATTTCGGCGCGTTCAGGGCGGCGTGGGCCAGGGGCGAAGACAGGCCACGCAGGCGCTGGTTGACGCGCTGGATATGCTCCCAGGCCCGCTGATGTTCGCTGTGGGCATCGTGCCATTGCTGCCAGGCCTGTTGCTGGCGCGGGCTCAAGGGCCCGCCCTGCATTTCGATCAACCAGTGCACGGCCTGTTCGGCCACCTGGTTGCTGAAATCGGGCTGGCCATTGAGGTGTGGGTTCATCGAGGCACTCACAGGGCGAAGTAGCAGCGCATCGCCGCTTTGTTCAGGTGGCGTTTGACCGTGGCGATGGAGATATTCAGCTCCCGGGCGATTTCGCCGTAGGTCAGGCCGTCCAGCTGGCACAGCAGAAAGGCTCGCTTGACCGGCCGCGGCAGGCCGTCGAGCAGGCTGTCCAGATCCATCAGGGTTTGCAGGATGATGGCCCGCTCTTCCTCGGAGGGCGCCACCTGTTCAGGCATCTGCGCCAGGGTTTCCTGATAGGCCCGCTCCAGGTCCTGGCGCCGGTAGTGGTTGAACAGCACGCGCTTGGCGATGGTGGTGAGAAACGCCCGGGGCTCGATCAGGGCCGGTGTTTCCCGGGCGCTGAGTACCCGGATGAAGGTGTCCTGGGCCAGGTCTGCGGCGCTGTGGGGGCAGCCGAGCCGGCGCCGCAACCAGGTGTTCAACCAGCTGTGATGGGCCTGGTAGAGGCCTTCGACGGTAGCGGTGTGGGACAAGCCGGACGCTCCTGCACCGAGATCGCGCATAAGAGAACAAGAACTGTTCGCATTGTAGTGGGGCGACATGGCATTCGGCAATCAGGCCGGACCGACGGGTTTGCATCGGGTTCGTCGCTGCTTTTTGCATATGAGAATATTTATCATTAAACTGGCCCGCCTACTTCCCCCGGCCGCCTGTGTGCTGTGCCGGACCTCCCCTCGCGTCAAGGTCGAAACATGAAAAGCAAGGCTGGCGGTCTTTCCGCTTCCTATCGTCTGGCGGTGGCTTCGCGGGTATTCGCCGCGGTGCTGGGGGGCTATCTGCTGGCGGCGCTGGGCAGTGTCTGCCTGACCTTGCTGCTGCCCCTGCCCAGGGCCGATGCCGTGGTCAGCGGAATGATGACGTCCTTCCTGTCCTATCTGGTGGCAGTGCTCTGGTGCTTTGCCTGTCGCAGTGCCTGGCAGGCCTGGCTGGGCTTGTTGCTGCCGAGCCTGGTGCTGGCGCTGGTCGCCGGCAGCGCCTACTGGGTGGCCCTGCTATGAAGGAAGGATTTCGCCAGTCCATGGCCTGGCTGCACACCTGGAGCGGGCTGCTGTTCGGCTGGTTGCTGTTTGCGATCTTCCTCACCGGGACCCTGTCCTACTTCAAGGATGAGATCACCCACTGGATGCAGCCGGAGGCGCCGGCCCGGGTCCTGAACGCCGATGCCAGCCTGGGGCTGGCCCAACGCTACCTGGAACGCCATGCCCAGGGTGCGCAACGCTGGTTCATCGGCCTGCCCGATGCCCGCCAGCCGAGCCTGTCGGTGGGCTGGCAGGCGCCCGGCAAACCCGGCGAGCGCGGTGCCTTCACCGAGAAACTGCTGGACCCGGCCACCGGCAGCGAAGTGCAGGTGCGCGACACCCGCGGCGGCGAGTTCTTCTACCGCTTCCACTTCCAGCTGCAGATGCCCTATCCCTGGGGCCGATGGCTGTCGACGATGGCAGCCATGGTGATGTTCGTGGCGCTGATCAGCGGCATCATTACCCACAAGAAAATCTTCAAGGACTTCTTCACCTTCCGCCCGCGCAAGGGCCAGCGCACCTGGCTCGACGGGCACAACGCGGTGGGCGTGCTGGTGCTGCCGTTTCACCTGATGATCACCTACAGCAGCCTGGTGATCTTCATGTACATGGTCATGCCGGCGAGCATCCTGGTGGCCTACAAAGGGGATTCCGATGCCTTCTTCGAGGACTTGCGGCCCGCTGCTGCCGCTGCCTCGGCCGCCGGGCAGAGTGCCCCGCTGGCCCCCCTCGAACCCATGCTGAAGCAGGCCCGGGAACGTTGGTCGGGCGGCCATGCGCAGCGCCTGGTAGTCAGTTACCCGGGGGACCTGAATGCCTCGGTGCAGGTGTTTCGCCATGAAGCCGACCGGGTGGCCCGGGATTTCGGCAGTCAAGTGGCGTTCAACGGCGTGACCGGCCAGCCGTTGCAGGCCTCTGCCGAGCAATCCCTGCCGCTGGCCATCGGCGGCAGCTTCTATGGCTTGCACATGGGTCGCTTCGCCGGGCCGGTGTTGCGCTGGCTGTACTTCCTCTGTGGGCTGGCCAGCACCGCGATGATCGGCACCGGGCTGGTGATCTGGCTGGGCAAGCGCCAGCTCAAGCATGCCAAGAGTGCCGCCCAGCCTTTCGAACTGCGCCTGGTGGAAGTGTTGAACATCGCCAGCATGGCTGGGCTGCTGCTGGCGGTGGCGGCGTTCTTCTGGGCCAACCGCCTGTTGCCCGCAGGCTTCGCCGAACGTGCCGACTGGGAGGTCAACAGCTTCTTCTGGGCCTGGGGCCTGAGCCTGTTGCACGCCTGCGTCCGCCCTGGCCGTCGCGCCTGGGTTGAACAACTGGGCCTTGGCGCCTTGCTGTTCGCCGGGGTGCCGGTACTCAGCGTGCTCACCAGCCCGAGCCTGATGGATGGCTTCATGGTCCGGGGCGACTGGGCCATGGCGAGCTTCGACCTGGCGTGCCTGGGCAGTGGCCTGTTCCTGGCCTGGGCGGCGCGCAAGCTGCATCGCGCGGGGGCCGCCGCCACAGCCACGCCCCGGGTGCCCCGGCAACGCCCGCCGGCTCCTGAAACCGAGGTGAATTGAATGCTCCTGGTGCTGTTGCTCTGTTATGCCGGCTTTACCGGCCTGTGCCTGTCCCTGGACCGGCATCACGGCGAGCTGCTCGGGCACAAGCCTTCGGCCCTGCGCCGCCACGGCCTGCGTCTGGGCGGCTGGATGCTGCTGGGCCTGTCGCTGGCAGCAGCAGTGCAGGGCACCGGCTGGAGCCTGGGGCTGGTGCAGTGGTGCGCGGTGCTGATGTTCAGCGCCTTGCTGCTGGTGCTGCTGTTGCCCTATCGGCCGCGCCTGGTGCTGACGATGGCGGGGGCCAGCCTGCTGGCCAGCCCGGTCGCGGCCCTGGCCCACTTCTGAGCGGACCGACGATGATGAGCACCCTGCCACCGGAGCCTGCCGAGGGGGATCACCCTGATCCGCAGGGCAGCCGTGCGCATTTTCTCCAGGTGTTCCTCTCCCAGCGTTCGCAGATGGAGGCCCTGGTCAGCCGCCGGGTCGGTTGCCGGGCTACCGCCGCCGACCTGGTGCAGGACCTGTTCCTGCGCTTCTGGCGCCGGCCCCTGGTGCAGGTCGAGGAACTCAGCACCTACTTGCTGCGTTGCGCCGGCAATATCGCCATCGACCACCTGCGCAGCGAGGGCGCGCGAGTGCGGGTCAATGAAGGCTGGCTGCCAGAGCAGCAGGACAACCAGGGCAGCGAGCCCCAGGCGGCGCTGGAAGCCGGCAACGACCTGCGGCATGTCGAAGCGGCCCTGCGCAGCCTGCCGCAGCGCACCCGGCAGATCTTCCTGCTCAACCGCATCCACGGGCGCAAGTACGCCGAGATCGCCAAGGCCATGGGCTTGTCCCAAAGCGCCGTGGAAAAACATATGATGCGCGCCCTCGAAGCCTGCAAGGCCAGCCTGCGGGAAGCCCCGGGCACGCGCACGCCAAGGAATGCACCGTGAACCACCGCACGAGTATCTGCCCGACGCCCGCTCAGGAGCAGGCCGCGCTGGCCTGGCTGAGCCTGCTCCACGATCAGCCCAGCAGTGGCGATCAGGCCACCTTCAGCCAGTGGTTGCAGGCCGACCCCGCGCATATCGAGGCCTATGCCCAGGCCCAGGTGGTGTGGGAGCTGAGCGAGCAGCCGGCGCGCACCCTGGCCGATGAAGACGCCTTTGCCCTGCACGGCCTGCTGCGTTCCATGGATGCTGCCAGGGGCCGGGCCCGGCGGCGCTGGTCGGCGGGGCTGGCGCTGGCCGCCAGTGTATTGCTGGCGGTGGCCCTGGGCGCCGGCTGGCAGCCCGGGCGCTGGGTCGATGACCTGGGGGCCGACTACGTTTCCGCGCCGGGCCAGGTGCGCACCCTGACCCTGGCCGACCAGAGCCAGGTGACCCTGGATGCCGACAGCGCCATTGCCGTGGATTTCAGCCGCGGCGAGCGGCATGTGCAGCTGCGTCGCGGCGCCGGTTTCTTCAGCGTCAGCCACACCGGCGAGCCCTTTGTGGTGGACGCGCAAGAGGGGGAGGCGCGGGTGCTGGGCACCCAGTTCGAAGTGCGCCTGCAGCCGGGCGGGGCCCAGGTCACGGTGCTGTCCGGCCGGGTGGGGGTCACGCCGGTCAAGGGCGCGGCGCAGCAGGTGCTCGGCGCCGGGCAGCAAGTGGCCTACGGACATGGCGTTGCGGCCCCGCTGCACGCTGTCGACAGTGAGGCGCAACTGGCCTGGCGCCAGGGCTGGCTGAACTATTACCACGCGCCTCTGGCCGAGGTGGTGGACGACCTGCGGCGCTATTTCCCCGGGCGTATCCTGCTGCTCAACGATGAACTGGCGGCGCGGCGCATCAGTGGCAGTTTCTCCAGCAAGGACCCGCAGGCGGTCCTCGATTCACTGCAGGCGGTGCTCGGCTTCCAGCAGCATCGGGTTCTCGGGAGATTCATCGTCCTGCGCTGAGAACCGCGTCCCAGAGCTCCCGAACATTCATCGTTATCACTCCGTTCTGTCACCAAACCGTTACATCAGACGGGGATGATCTGCGCATTCCTGAGCACATGGTCAGGATCGGCGAGGGTTGTGATTCAGCTCTCACAAGGGAGGGATGGCTGAAGCGGGAGCAAGACGATGCGCAGCTGGGATGTAGCTAAAAAGAAAAAAGCTCATATCGAGATCATTCCGATGATCGATGTGATGATGTTTCTGCTGGTGTTCTTCGTACTCATCAGCCTCAACGTGATCCCGGCCGTAGGGATCAAGACGCAGTTGCCGGTCGCCAGTACCGCGCAACAGTTGAAGCCGCAAAACAAGGCAGTGATTACCCTGGGCCTGCAAGAGCGCCTGCAACTCGATGGCCAGGACCTGGATGAAAGTGCATTGCTGGCGCAACTCAAAGTGTTGAACGACAGCAGTGAAAAGTTGGTGATCATTATCAACAGCGATCAGGGCGTGGAAGTTAAACGCCTGGTTTCGGTGATGGACTTGCTCAAGGGCAATGGCTTCTCTTCCGTCTCCATCGCTACACGCAAGTCCTGACGCCATGTTCAGCCTCTATAGAACTCGCAAGTTGCTTGCGTGCCTGCTGCCGGCTGGCCTGTTGTTGCTGGTGATCTATACCAGCCAGTTGCAGCAGTTGCAGATCAAGCCGGTGTATGACGAAAGCACCGTGGAAATCGCCCTGGTCGATGCCGCCGAACTGCTGGCGGCGGCCGAGCCACCACCGCCACCGCCTGAGCCGTTGCCCATCGAGCCCGAGCCGCCGCAGGTGGTGCCGGAGGAAGAACCGCTGGTGATCGAGCCGCCGAAACCCAAGCCGGTGGTCAAGCCCAAGCCGCCGGTGCCCAAGCCCATGGTGGCCAAGCCTGCGCCACCCAAGCCGGCCCCGGCCGTGGCCCAGAACGCCCCCACCGCGCCGCAGCCCGCAGTGGCCGCTGCGCCGAAACCGGTGGCCGCACCGGCTCCCGTACCTGCTCCGGCCACCGCGCCCGCGGCGCCCAGCAGTGCAATCAAGGAAAGTCTGTACACCGCCGCTTTGCGCAAGGAACTGGAAAAGCACAAGCAATACCCCAGCGGCCGCGAGGCCTCGCTGCAACGTCCCCAGGGCGATGTGGTGATCTGGCTGGAAGTCGATCGGGCCGGCAACGTGCTCGACAGTGGCATCGAAAACAAGGCGCCGAACATGTTGCTCAATCGCGCGGCGCAAACCAGTTTGCGCCGCGTGGAGAAAGTTTCGCCGTTTCCCTCGGACGCGTTCTCCGGCAAGAACAAGCAACGTTTTACCGCGACCTTTAGTTACAACGTGGAATAAACCCATCACCTATTAACGAAAGTTGTAAGCAAGGGATTGACCCGTGAAGATCAATAAACTTTATGCCCTGCTTCTGGCATCGGGCCTGGGCAGTTTTGCGCCACTGGTTTTGGCCGACGATACCGTGGACGTAGGTTCGGTGAACGTTGCCGGTAAACAGACCCTGGGCAACGGCCACATGATCAAGGAAGAAAGCGCCAAGGGCCGCTCCACCGTGACCAAGGAGGCCATGGATCAGATGGCCCCCACCGCCAACGCTGTGGACAAGCTCAAGTACACCCCGGGGATCAACGTTTCCAGCACCGACGCCTCGGGCCTGAGCGGCACCAACTTCACCATGCGCGGGATGAACTCCGACCAGGTCGGGCTCTCCGCCGACGGTTTCCCGATCAACGACTCGGGCGACTACAGCATCTACCCGAACCTGATGGGCGACCCGGAGAACTTCAGTGAAGTCTTCGTCACCCAGGGTTCGTCCGAAGCCGACGGCCCGCACATCGGTTCCAGCGGTGGCAACATCGGCCTGGTGACCGTGCGCCCGACCAAGGACTTCGGGGTGTTCGTCAAGCAGTCTGTGGGTTCCAACAACCTGCGCAAATCCTTTGCCCGCCTCAACACCGGCGAGCTGGGGGGCTTCAAGACCTGGGTCTCGGCGTCCCATACCGAAGGTGACAAGTGGAAGGGCAAGGGCACCTTGCGGGCCGACAAGATCGAGTGGAACACCCTGTTCGAAGACGGCAACGGCAACTCCACCAACGCCATCGTCAAATACAACCTGCAGGAAAACTACAACTACAACAGCGTCAGCAAGTCCCAGTTCCAGACCCAGGGCCGGCGCCTGGACTACTCGGAAAGCACCGTGTTCAAGAACGGCAGCGTGTCACAGTCCTACAAGCTCAACCGCAACCCCTTCGAAAGCGTGACCGCCTCGGTGACCCAGCGCTTCCAGCTGCGCGACGACCTGAGCCTGACCTTCAACCCGTACTACGTCTGGTCCAACGGCGGCAGCTTCAGCGGCCAGACCGCCACCACCTTGTCCAG
The DNA here is from genome assembly GCF_024810175.1 of Pseudomonas sp. BIGb0176. Classification (NCBI taxonomy): domain Bacteria; kingdom Pseudomonadati; phylum Pseudomonadota; class Gammaproteobacteria; order Pseudomonadales; family Pseudomonadaceae; genus Pseudomonas; species Pseudomonas sp. BIGb0176. Next base: position 1,234,138 of record NZ_JANUEC010000002.1, on the reverse strand, counting down.
CACCTCCAGCCGGGCCGGCAACTATGACCTGAGCGGGCTGCCCAGCGGCACCTACTACCGGCCTTCGTGGACCGAGACCTGGCGCCCCGGCATGACCACCAAGCTCAAGTGGGACCTCAACGAAGAGCACAGCCTGGACGTCGGCTACTGGTACGAGCGCGCCCGCCAGCGCCAGACCCAGCCCTTCATCGGCATCAAGGGCAACGGCGCTCCGGAAAACGTCTGGGGCGACTACAACGGCTCCGACCAACTGGTGGACCGCAATGGCGCGACGGTCCAGGGCCGCCACCAGTACACCGTGACCCCGGCGCAGAAACTCTGGGTGCAGGACACCTGGCAGGCGACCCCGGACCTGACCCTCACCGGAGCCCTGGCCTACCAGTACGTGGAGCGCGATGGCAACAACCTGGGCAGCCTCACCGACAAGCCGGAAAAACGCGACGCCAAGTACCACGAGTTCCTGCCCAGCTTCAACGCCAAGTACCAGGTGGACCCGAACAACCAGGCGTTCTACAACGTCACCCGCAACATGCGCACGCCGCCCAACTACGTGCTGTACAACAAGGGTGATTCCATCAGCCTGAAACCCGAGCTGAGCTGGAACCAGGAACTGGGCTGGCGCTACAGCGAGGAGAACATGGCCCTGAGCGCGACCCTGTTCTACATCACCTTCAAGGACCGGCAGATCTCCACCACCGACCTCAATGGCGACTACGTCGTGGCCAACGTCGGCGAAGTGAAGAACCGTGGCCTGGAGCTGGAGTGGAGCGGCCGCTTGCCACACAACTTCAACTACTACGCCTCGTACACCTACACCAAGTCCGAGCAGATGGATGACCTGACTAACAAGAACGTGCTGCTGCCGACGGCCGGCAAACAGCTGACCAACGTTCCGGAAAACATGTTCAACCTGAGCCTGGGCTACGACGATTCGCTCTACTACGGCAACGTGGTGGGCAAGTACGTCGGCGCCTTCTACGGCGACCTGACCAACGACGAGAAGATCTCCGGACGCACCGTGTTCGACCTCAATGCCGGTATCCACCTGCCGGTGGACAAGAAGGTGCTGAAGTCCGCGACCCTGCGCTTCTCGATGCTCAACGTGTTCGACAAGGAATACCTGGCGTCGGTACGCACCGTGTCTTTCAACTCGGTAAGGACCAATGGCCTGGCGCCAAGCACCGCCTATTACAACGTGGGTGAAGAACGCACCGCGATGGTCTCCCTGGAAGCTGCGTTCTGATTCGATTCAGGCACAAGAGGAAATGACGATGGACATGAATCTGCTGCACGACATCACCTTCTACACCATGTACGGCGCTGCCGCGATTGCCGCCTTCATCGCGGTGGAGCGGGGCATCTACTTCAGCTTCAGCCTGCGCCAGGCGAAGAAACTGGAGACCGTGCTCAACCCGAAGATGCACAGCGTCGACGACCTGCCCGCCGAACTGCGTGAGCGCAACAGCCTGCCCCTGGAAATGGTCGCCGAGCTGTTTGCCCACAAGCAGGGACTGGCCAGCCACAAGGACCTGGAAGACCTCAGCGAGTCGATCTACATCGCCACCCGCAGCAAGCTGATGCACGGTCTGTGGCTGCTGGAAACCGTGGTCACCGCCGCGCCCTTGCTGGGCCTCTTGGGCACCATCCTGGGGATCATCGACACCTTCAAGGCCTTGGCCGAGACCGGCGTCAGCGATCCGGGCGAAGTGTCCAAGGGCATCGGCACCGCGCTCTACGCCACGGCCCTGGGTATCGCCATCGCCCTGGGCAGCATGATCTTCCACAACCACTTCCAGGACCGGGTCGAGCGCATCACCGACCACCTGAAGATCCTCCTGCTGCGCGCCGGCATGGGCACCGCGCTGAAAGCTCCAACGGCCGCACCAGCGGTGCATGGCGGCCTGCAAACCGCCTGATGAGTTGCCCTCTGTAGCCGCTGGTGATCGACGCTGGGGCCCCTGTTGTTCAGGGGGCTGCGCCGGCTGATCACCAGCGGTCTTTTTTTGCCGATTTGCCAAGGACTCTATCCATGTCCCGTCTTCGTCCCATGCCCCGGATGCTGGGTGCACTGACCCTGGCCCTGGTCACCCTGGCCGGTTGCAGCTCGCTGTCTGAACCGCCGCAACCAGTGGCGGTGAACATCGTCGCCATCAACGATCTGCACGGCTACCTGCAAGCCAACCCCTTCAGCTACAAGGACCCCCAGGCCCCGGGCGGCGTGCGCAAGCTTGCGGCCGGCGGCATCGCTACCCTGGGCGGCATGCTTGCCCAACTGCGCCAGCAGGACCCGCAACTGCTGTTCATCGGCGCCGGCGACCTGGTGGGCGGCAGCCCGCCGCTGTCGGCCATGTGGGCCGACGAGCCGACCCTGGACGCCCTGCGCCAGATGGGCATGAAACTCAGCGCCATCGGCAATCACGAACTGGACAACGGCAAGGCCGAGTTCCTGCGCCAGCTCAATGGCGGCTGCCAGTCGTCGCGGCCGGACAAGGCCTGCCAGTTCCGCCCGAACTACCCCGGCAGCGGCTTCCCCTACCTGGCGGCCAACCTGCTGGACAGCGACACCGGCAAGCCGTTGCTGCCGGCCTACCGCATCGAAGAGGTGCGCGGGGTCAAGGTGGCCTTTGTCGGTGCGGTGCTGCGGGACGTGGCCTCGGTGGTCAGCGCCAAGGGCATGCGCGGTTTGCAGGTGGCCGACGAAGCCGAATCCATCAACAAGCTGATCCCCGAACTCAATGCCCAGGGTGTCAACGCCATCGTCGCCGTGGTGCACCAGGGCGGCTCGACCCCCGAGCCGTTCGACAAGCAGGACTGCTCGCAGCTCGGCGGCGATATCGTCGATGTGGCCAAGCGCCTGGACCCGGCGGTGGACGTGCTGATCAGCGCCCACTCGCACCAGGGCTACCTGTGCAAGGTCGGGCCGCTGCTGGTGACCCAGGGCAATTCCTACGGCCACCTGCTGACCCACCTGACCCTGCAAGTGACCCCGGGCCAGCACCGGGTGGCGAGCATCCAGGCCCTCAACCTGCTGGCTGATCCGGCCCGTTATCCACAGGACCCGGCCCTGGCGCAGTTGCAACAGGAGGTCGAGGCCCGTAGCAACCAGGTGCTGCTCAAGCCGGTGGGGGCGATTGCCGCCTCGCCGATTGCCCGGCGGGCCGACGCGGCCGGGGAAATGCCCATCGGTGACCTGATTGCCGACGCGCATCTGGCCGGCGGCCGGGCCAATGGCGCACAGATCGCCTTCATGAACACCGGCGGCATTCGCAGCGACCTGGCCCTGGAGCCCGGGCAGACCCGGGTCAACTACGGGCAACTGGCGACCTTGCAGCCGTTCAACAACAACCTGATCGCTTTCGACCTCACGGGCCGGCAGATCGAACAGGTGCTCAACCAGCAATGGAAGGGCGCGGACGATGCCAACATCCTGCAAGTGTCCCAGGGCTTCACCTATCGCTGGGACCCCAAGCGCCCGCCGGACAGCCGTGTCGTCCCCGGCAGCGTGCGCCTCAACGGCAAGCCGCTGCAGGCCGGCGCGAACTACCGGCTGGTGATGAACGGCTTCCTGGCCGATGGCGGCGACCGCTTCAGCCTGTTCAAGAGCGGCCTGAACCGCAGCGACCTGGGGGTCAGCGACCTGGAGGCGATGCTGCACTACCTCAAGGACATGGACCAGCAGGGCAAGCCCGTGGGTTCCAGCACCAGTGCCGGGCGCATCCAGCGATCCCTGTAACGAGCGCTGTAGCCGCTGCCGAGCCTGCGAGGCTGCGAAAAGGTCCGCAGGACCTTGCTTGACGGTCTCCCGTCAAACCTCCTGCGGCCTCACGAGCGCCTCGATCGCTTCGTCAGAGTGCCGCCCAGCCCGATCGCAGCCTGCGGCACTGGCTACAGGGGATGCATCGGGCGGGGGCGTTTTCGCCGCCCTGAAAATATTTTCAAAAAAATGCTGAGGTCTTTGCCTGCGACATACGTGTAGTGCTTGAAAGTGCGACTAATTCGCATTCACGGTGCTTTTACACACGAGTCTCCAGCATGAAGTCCAGGGCAAATTCGGCGGTAAACGGTTCGGTCAAACGGTGGTTCGGCGCTTCGGCGCTGGTGGTTTCGGGGTTGGCCCTGCTGCCCCTGAGCGTGGCATTGGCGGCCCAGGCCGGCAGCGAGCAGCACAGTGCGCTGTTCAACTTCGCCATCGCGGCCAAGCCGCTACCCCAGGCCCTGAGCGATTTCACCCGGGTCACCGGGATCAGCGTGGTCTACACCGACGAGGCGCCCTACAACCTCAAGGCCCCGGCCGTCACCGGCCAGCTCAGTGCCGAGCAGGCCTTGCAGCGTCTCTTGGGCAATTCCGGTTTCACCTATCGCCGCAGCGACGCCCATACCCTGGTTCTCGAACCCCTGCCCCAAGGTGCCGGGCTGAACCTGGGGACTTCCAGCATCACCACCCAGGGCGTCGACGAAAGCACCAGCTACCAGCCGCCGGCCACCACCTCGGTGGCCCGCTCCCAGGCGCTGAACCAGGAAATCCCGCAGATCATCAACGTGATCCCGGCCCAGGTACTGCGCGACCAGACCCCGCGCAACCTGGATGACGCCCTGAAGAACGTCAGTGGCATCACCCAGACCAACACCCTGGGCGGCACTCAGGACGCGGTGCTGCTGCGCGGCTTCGGCGACAACCGCAACGGCTCGATCATGCGCGACAGCATGCCGGTGGTGCAGGGCCGTGCCCTGAACGCCACGGCCGAGCGCGTGGAAGTGATCAAGGGCCCGTCGTCCCTGCTCTATGGCATCCAGGACCCGGGCGGGGTGATCAACATCGTCAGCAAGAAACCCGAGTTGCAGCAGTCCACGGCCCTGACCGTGCGCGGCTCGACCTACGGCTCGGGCAAGAACGGCAGCGGCGGCAGCCTGGACACCACCGGGCCGCTGGGGGATTCCGGGCTGGCCTACCGGCTGGTCGTGGACCACGAAGACGAAGACTACTGGCGCAACTTCGGCACCCACCGCGAATCCCTGGTGGCGCCGTCCCTGGCCTGGTACGGCGAGCGCACCAAGGTGCTGCTGGCCTATGAGCATCGCGAATTCCTGACCCCGTTCGACCGCGGCACGGCCATCGACCCCAAGACCAACCACCCGCTGGACATCCCGGCCACCCGGCGCCTGGACGAGCCGTTCAACAACATGGAAGGGCGTTCGGACCTGTATCGTTTCGAGGTCGATCACGAGCTCAGCGACGACTGGAAGGCCCACTTCGGCTACAGCTGGAACCGTGAAACCTACGACGCCAGCCAGGTGCGCCTGACCGCGGTGAACGCCAACGGCACCCTGACCCGGACCATGGACGGCACCAAGAATGCCCTGACCACCGACCGCTATGCCACCGTCAGCCTGGAAGGCAAGGTGCAACTGGGCGGCATGCAGCATGACCTGGTGTTCGGCCTGGACGACGAGTACCGCAAGATCTACCGCGCCGACCTGATCCGCGGCAAGAACACCAGTTTCAACTACCTCAACCCGGTGTATGGCCAGCAAGTGGCGGGAACCAACGTCAGCGCCCCGGACAGCGACCAGACCGACCTGCTGCGCAGTGACTCGCTGTTCTTCCAGGATGCCATCCACCTCACCGACCAGTGGATCCTGGTGGGCGGCGGGCGTTTCCAGGAATACGACCAGTACGCGGGCAAGGGCCGGCCGTTCCACGCCAATACCGACAGCAACGGGCAGAAGTTCGTGCCCCGCGCTGGCCTGGTGTACCGCTACACCGACCAGCTGTCGTTCTACGGCAGCTACACCGAGTCGTTCAAACCCAACTCCAGCATTGCCCAGCTGGCCGGCGGCAGCGTGGTGCTGGACGGCTCCATCGCACCGGAAGAAGCCAAGTCCTGGGAACTGGGGGCCAAGCTCGACATTCCAGGGCGCATCACCGCCAGTGCGGCGTTGTTCGACATCACCAAGCGCAACGTGCTGGTGACCACCGCCACGGCCTCCGAGACTGTCACCAGCGTGGCCGGTGAAGTGCATTCCCAGGGCCTGGAGCTGGACCTGACCGGGCAGCTCACCGACCAGTGGAGCCTGATCGGCAGCTACGCCTACACCGACGCCGAAGTGACCAAGGACACCCAGTACAAGGGCAAGCAACTGCAGAACGTGGCCAAGAACACCGGCTCGCTGTCGGCGGTCTACGACTTCGGCAGCCTGATCGGCGGCGACCGCCTGCGGGTCGGCGCCGGTGCCCGTTATGTCGGTGAGCGCGCCGGGGATGCGCCCAACAGCTTCGACCTGCCGGGCTACACCGTGGCCGATGCCTTCGCCACCTACGACACCAAGGTCGAAGGGCAGAAGGTCAAGTTTCAGCTCAACGTGAAGAACCTGTTCGACAAGACCTACTACACCTCCTCGGTGAGCAAGTACTTCGTGTCCCTGGGGGATGCTCGCCAAGTGTCGCTCTCCAGCACCCTGGAGTTCTGATGAAAGCCCTGGCCCTGAGTGTGCTCCTGGCGTTCTGTGGCATGGCCCAGGCGGCCGCGCCGGCGGATGAGCGCCTGTACCACCGCGAACAGCAAGTGCAGCTGCCGGGTTCCGGCAGCAGTTGGGGCTTCATCGCCCTGGACCCGACGCGGCCCTACCTGTTCCTGGCCCGCCGGGAAAACGGCCTGAGCGTGTTCGATGTGGACAGGCAGCGCCCGGTGCGCACCCTCGAACAGTCCCGGGGCGCCAATGGTGTGGTGTTGGTACCGGAGCTGGACCGCCTGCTGGTGCTCAACACCGACGGCAGCCTGGGGGTGGTGGAGTTATCCACATTCAAGCCGCTCAAGCGCATCACCGTGACCCAGAGCAACCTCAACAGCGCGGTGTACGAGCCGCGCACCGGACAGGTGATCATTGTCAGCGGGCGCCGGGCCGATCGTTCCACCCTGTTCGTCTTCGATCCCAAAGAAGAGCGCATCACCGCCGCCCATGAGCTGGCGGTGAAGAAGATCGACCCGTTGCTGCTCAAGGGCGATGGCAGTTTCTTCCTGCCGATGCGCGATGAGGGCATCGTCGCGCGGTTGTCCTCCAGCAGCTTCAAGGTCCTGGACCGCTGGCAGTATCCCGACTGCCCGCGGCCCAGTGCCCTGGCCCAGGATGAACAACGGGGGCGGTTGTTCGTCGCTTGCCGTGGTGAGCGGCCAGTGCTGCTGGTGCTCGACCGCGACAACGGTGCGCTGAAGGCCAGCCTGCCGATTACCCGGGACGTCAACGCCCTGGCCTACGACCCGCAGGCCCAGCGCTTGCTGATCGCCAGCGGGGTGGACGCCAACCTCAGCGTCGTCGCCCAGCTCGATGCCGACCGCTACCAGCTCCTGGGTAGCGTCAGCACCCAGCCCATGGCCTACAACATGGCGTTCGACCCGCGTACCCGGCGGGTCTACCTGGCGGCAATGGACTTCACCCAACCGGCCGCGAGCCCGGCCGAACCCAAGCCGGACCCGCTGTTTCATGCCAATACCTTCAAGGTCCTCACCCTGGCACCCTAGTCGGCGTCAAGTGCCAGGGCCTGCGCTTGCGCTGCACAGTCAGCGCCGGCGGTCAGGCCCTGGGCCCGAACGGCCAGCAACTCTTGCCGGGCGACGGCGAAATCGGCCTGGAAGGTCGGGTCGGCGTGCAAGCGTGCCACGGTGGTCGCGCCTATTTCACGGCCTTCACGGATATCGCTGTACCAGTGCACGTTGCACACCATGCGGCTTTGCGAGTAGGCCCGGCCGCGGGCCCAGAGCGCATTGCCGTGCTCGGGGGACAGTTCGCTCAGCAACAGCGCCCAGGCCCAGCCGATTGCGCTGTGGCCCGATGGGTAGGAACCATCTGCGGCCAGTTTCGCCTCGTCTTCCGGGGTGCAGCTGGGTTGCTGGTTGTAGACGAAGGGCCGGGTGCGCTGGTAGCGCTTCTTTGCGCTGTAGGTGGCCAGCCCGGCGTCGGCCAGGGTCCGCCGCAGGACTCTGTACAGCGTAGGTGTCAGCTGTTCGCTGATCGGGGCATTCAGGGCACAGGAGAATGTCTGCGCGGCGGCAGGGAACTTCAGGTTGGCATCGCTGACGGCCAACTCCCAGCGTTTGCTGCCCCGCAAGGCCTGGTTTTTCTCGGCCATGCTCTGGTCCAGAGCGAAGGCTGGGGTCCCCACCGCAGGAGGGGGCGGCAACAGCGACAGACTGTCGGGCAGATCCTGCTGTTTCAGATAACCGATCAAGTAACCCGGTCGGAACTCCGGGACGCTTTGCGCTTGCAGGGGCTGTTTCGCCGCGACCGGGTTGAACAGGCTTAAAAACAACAGGCTGGCCAAACTTTTCGATAATAGACGTTGCATGGAGATAGTCCTCTAGGCATTTGATCCGTTACATCGGTTCTGGTGGTCTGGTTACTTGATATTCCAGGTGTAGTTGAACATCAGTCGCGTATCATCAGTGTCGCGAATGAAGTTCTTGGCGTAGTTGGAGCGATAGAGCGCACTGCGCAGGCGTACACTTAAGTTCTTCAGCGGGCCTTGTTGCACGACATAACGCAATTCATTATCCAGCTCCCATGACTTACCAATTCTTTGGCTGCCGGTTATCTCGGCATGGCTGCCGGATATATAGCGGCTATTGATGGTCAGGCCCGGCAAGCCCAGGTTGGCAAAGTCATAGCCATAACGAAGTGCCCAGGAGCGCTCCTTGGCATTGGCGAAGTCACCCAGTACGGATAAGTTGATCAAGTTGGCATCGGTACCCAGGATGTTGGCATAACCGGTGTCCCCCAACATTCGCTGATAAGTCAGGCCAAGGCTATGGCCTTTATAGGCATAGCCGAGCAACCCCTGCAGGGCGCGGTTGTCGATCTTGCCGCCTTTGGCATTGCCGTAGTCGTTCATCAGGCTGAAGCGCAGATCGCTGCTGAACGTCCCCGCTCCCCAGGGGCTCTTGTTGACCAGGGTGAAGACCTGCTGGCGGTAGATATCCTGCAGCTGGGCGACATGCACGCGAGCCAGCCATTGCTTGTGGAACCGATAGTCGAGGCCCGCCATGTCGAAGTGTTCCGCGGTGGCCCCCAGCTTCTCGAAGCGCCGGTTCAAGGGGCTCAGGGTCAGCGGTGTGTACTGCGTGGCGTTGCGCTGCAGGACCCGGCTCAGACGCCCGGCGGTAAACTCCAGGTCTTCGATTTCATTGGAGGTCAGCAGCCCGCCTTCGAACATCTGCGCAAACAGGCGGCCGTCATTGGGTCTCAGTGTCGGCAGTACCGGCGGTACCAGGGTTCCGAACTTGAACAGGGTCTTGCTGGTCTTGAGCTTGCCGGCCAGGGCCAGTTTCGAATAGTCATCCTCTGCCCGGCCATTGCGTGCCACCTTCAACAGCCCGGTGCCGGTCCGGCCAGGAGCGGAATCCAGCTTGATCCCGAGCATGCCGATGGCGTCGGCACCGACGCCGAGGCGGCCTTCGGTGAACCCCGAATCCAGGCGCAAGAGGAAACCTTGCGCCCATTCTTCACGGGTAGGGGCAGTGCCTTCGCGGTAGTCCCGATTGAAGTAGTAGTTGCGCAGTTCCAGGCGTGCGCTGCTGTCCTCGAGCAGTTCGGCTTTTACCGGAATGGCCAGTATCGAGGCACACAGCAGGGGCGAGTGTCTGACCCATTGCCGTGGCAAACTTTGTGAAAGCATTTCATCGTCCTCTGTTTTTGTTGTTTTGGAGTAAGGCGATTAACGGCTTAGTTGTTGCTGGTTTATTCAAGGATCCAATGGTTGAAGGTTGGATTGCCTCAGGGGTGTGGTGAAAGTTGTGTGTCAATTGTTGTGGGCAAGAGTCTGCCGGGTATTTCAGGTAATTGGCTCCTGTGAGGGGGGTGGATATTTATGGAATGCCTGGCACTCAGGGTTCGAAGACTAAGTTGAAACTGGGCTTAAACAATAACCATCAGCTCCATGAATGAAGTGGTAAATAAAATATTAAAATAATTACCTGATTATGTTCTTGAGTGTCATATAAGAACTTGCCGGGCGTGATCTTTCTGAGAGAGATATGTAGGGGGTTTTTAATTGGCTTGTAAGAATTGTCTTATTAAAGTAAGGAACTTTAACCGTTCACTGACTCAGGCGTGTCAGCCTGGGCTTTGGCATAAGAAGGAGCATGCAGAGGCGGGTTTTGGGTAACCCTGGCCTCAGCGCAGGAACGCCAGGCGGTAGTCTCCCGGCGTGCCCCCCAGGGCGTGCCGGAAGCGATTGCTGAAGTGGCTGGCACTGGCAAAACCACAGGCCAGTGCAATCTCGCCCAGGGGCTGGGCGGTGGTGCGCAGCAGGTGCCGGGCCCGGCTCAGGCGTCGGGCTAGCAGGTATTGGTGGGGCGGCAGGCCGAAGCTTGCACGGAACATGCGGGCGAAGTGGTATTCGGAGAGGGCGCACAACCCCGCCAGCTGGCCCAGGCTCAGGGGCGCGTCCAACTGGCTGTCGATGTAGTCCACCAGCAGCCGTCGCTGGTGTGCGGCCAGCCCGCCCTTGAGCCGGGCCCCCTGGCGCTGGCCCACTTGATTGAGCAGGGCATGGCTGAGCATCTCGTGGGCCAGGCTGCTGGTCAGCAGGCGCTCGCCGGGTTCGTCCCAGTTCAGGCGGACCAACTGCGCAAAGCGCTGGGTCTGCTCGGGGTCGTCGAGAAAGGTGCTTTCGCGCAGTTGCAGTTCCCGGGGCTCGCGATCCAGCAGGGTGACGCAGCCCAGGGCGAACTGCTCCGGGCTGAAGTACAGATGGGCCAGGCGAATATCACCGTTGATCACCCAGGCCGACTGGTGCTCGGCGGGCAGGATGCACAACTTGCCCGGGCCGCCCTTGCTGCCCGGCTGGTCGCGGCGGAAGGTCCCGGTGCCGCCGGCCAGGTAGCAGGACAGGGTGTGATGGCTGGGGGCCTCGTACTCCTGGGCGTCGTGATGGTTGCTCCACAAGGCTGCGGACAAGCCGTCACCGAGCTCGGCGCTGTGCTCCAGGCGAGCATTGGGCGAGCGGTTCAGGGCTTGGAAGACTTGCAGGGTATCCAGTGCGTGCATGGTGGGGCGTCAACATGGGTGGGGCTGCCGGTGTTCTGCATGCTACTCCGTAGCCCGTGGGCTGCCAGCCCCGGGCGGATAAAAAGCGCAAGTTTGTGCAAGCGCGCAAGGCTGGCGGGGCGTGACACTGCACTCCTGACAAAGGAGTCGCGCCATGAACCTATCGCTGTACCTGTTGACCGTGCTGATCTGGGGCACCACCTGGATCGCCCTGAAACTGCAACTGGGGGTGGTGGCGATTCCGGTGTCCATCGTCTATCGCTTCGCCCTGGCGGCCCTGGTGCTGTTCGTCCTGTTGCTGCTCAGCCGCAAGCTGCAGCCGATGAACCGTCGTGGTCACCTGATCTGCGTGGCCCAGGGCCTGTGCCTGTTCTGCATCAACTTCATGTGCTTTTTGCACGCCAGCCAGTGGATTCCCAGTGGCCTGGTAGCGGTGGTGTTTTCCACCGCGACCCTGTGGAACGCCCTGAATGCGCGGGTGTTCTTCGGCCAGAAGATCGCTCGCAACGTGCTGCTGGGCGGCGGCCTGGGGCTGCTGGGGCTGGGGCTGCTGTTCTGGCCGGAGCTGGTGGGCCACAGTGCCAGCCCGCAAACCCTGCTGGGCCTGGGCTTGGCCCTGCTGGGCACCTTGTGCTTCTCGGCGGGCAACATGCTGTCCAGCCTGCAGCAAAAAGCCGGGCTCAAGCCGTTGACCACCAATGCCTGGGGCATGGCCTACGGCGCGACGATGCTGGCGGTGTATTGCCTGTTCCAGGGCATCGCCTTCGATGTGGAATGGAGCACCCGCTACATCGGCTCACTGCTGTACCTGGTGATTCCGGGCTCGGTCATCGGCTTTACCGCCTACCTGACCCTGGTGGGGCGCATGGGCCCGGAGCGCGCGGCTTACTGCACCGTGCTGTTCCCGGTAGTGGCGTTGAACGTGTCGGCCTTTGTCGAAGGCTACCAATGGACCGCCCCGGCCCTGGCCGGGCTGGTGCTGGTGATGCTGGGCAACGTCCTGGTGTTCCGCAAACCCAAGGCTGTGCCTGCCTCTGTAGCCGCTGCCGAGCTTGCGAGGCTGCGAACGGCGGCGCAGCCGTCGCAAAACCGGGCGACCTGATTCTGCCGGGCTATCGCTGAAGGTCCTGCGGACCTTTTCGCAGCCTCGCAGGCTAGGCAGCGGCTACAGGGGGGATAGGCCGTGGGTGGTCAGCCCTTCCACACCTGCGGGTTGACCAGGTCCTGCGGCCGCTCACCCAGCAGGGCACTGCGCAGGTTGCTCATGGCGCGCGCGGCCATGGCGTCGCGGGTTTCATGGGTGGCCGAGCCAATGTGCGGCAAGGTCACTGCGTTCTTCAGCTGGAACAGCGGCGACTCCGCCAGCGGTTCCTTCTCGTACACATCCAGGCCGGCGCCACGGATCTGGCCCTTCTGCAAGGCTTCGATCAGCGCCGGTTCATCCACCACCGGCCCGCGGGAAATGTTCACCAGGATTGCACTGGGCTTCATCAGCGCCAGTTCGCGGTGGCTGATCAGGTGCTTGGTCTTTTCGCTCAACGGCACCACCAGGCAGACGAAATCCGCCTCCGCCAGCAGTTGCTCCAGGCTGCGATACTGCGCCCCCAATTCCTGCTCCAGGGCCGCCTTGCGGCTGTTGCCGCTGTAGAGGATCGGCATGCCGAAGCCCAGGCGCCCACGGCGGGCGATGGCCGCGCCAATGTTGCCCATGCCGACGATGCCCAGGGTCTTGCCGTGCACATCGCAGCCGAACAGCGCCGGGCCGACGCTGGCCTGCCATTGCCCGGCCTTGGTCCAGGCGTCCAGCTCGGCCACTCGGCGGGCGCTGCTCATGAGCAGGGCGAAGGCCAGGTCGGCGGTGCTTTCGGTGAGCACGTCCGGGGTGTTGGTGAGCATCAGCCCGCGTTCGTTGAAGTAGGCCAGGTCGTAGTTGTCGTAGCCCACCGAGATGCTCGACACCACTTCCAGGCGCGCGGCGTTTTCCAGCTGCGCACGGCCCAGCTTGCGGCCGACACCGATCAGGCCGTGGGCCTGGGGCAGGGCTTCATTGAATTGCGCGGCGATGTCCCCGTGCTTGGGGTTGGGCACTATGACCTCGAAATCCTGTTGCAGGCGTTCGGTCATCTCGGGGGTGATGCGGCTGAAGGCAAGTACAGTCTTTTTCATCGCGCGAAGGCTCGTCAGGCGGGGAGAATGCCAAGCAAGCTAACATTTTTGCCGCCGCCACCAAAGCACCCCGCCACGAGCCTGCATGTGTAGGAGCTGGCTTGCCAGCGAAGGCGGCATCCAGGTTTGCACAGGATGTGCGGGCTTCTTCGCCGGCAAGCCGGCTCCTACAGGTGGGTCGGTGGTCTGGGTGGGGAGCCCCGTGGTCAGGTGGCCAGGCGTGCGCCGGTCAGGCTGCCGCTCAGTTCATAGGCCGCCAGTTCCGTCTGGTGCGCGGTGAGGATCTCCGGCAGAGAGCCGCGCAGGTATTCGACCCAGGTCTTGATCTTGGCGTCCAGGTACTGGCGCGACGGGTAGATGGCGTACAGGTTCAGCTCCTGGGAGCGGTACTTGGGCATCACCCGTACCAGGGTGCCGGTGCGCAAACCCTCTATAGCCGCGTATACCGGCAACACCCCGACCCCCATGCCGCTGATGATCGCAGTCTTCATGGCATCGGCGGAGTTCACCAGGAACGGCGAGCTGTTGATGGTGACCATTTCCTGGCCTTCCGGGCCGTCGAAGGTCCACTTCTCCAGGGGAATCACCGGGCTCACCAGGCGCAGGCAGGCATGGTTCAGCAGATCGCTGGGCTTTTGCGGGCAGCCGTTGGCTTTCACATAGGCCGGCGAGGCGCAGACGATGCTGTAGGTCATCCCCAGGCGCTGGGAGACGAACCCCGAATCCGGCAGCTCCCGGGCCAGGACGATGGACACGTCGTAGCCCTCGTCCAGGAGGTCCGGCACACGGTTGGCCATGGTCAGGTCGAAGGTCACGTCCGGGTGGGTCTTGCGGTAGCGGGCGATGGCGTCGATCACGAAGTGCTGGCCGATGCCGGTCATGGTGTGCACTTTCAACTGCCCGGCGGGGCGGGCGTGGGCGTCGCTGGCCTCGGCCTCGGCTTCTTCGACATAGGCCAGGATCTGCTCGCAGCGCAGCAGGTAGCGCTTGCCGGCCTCGGTCAGGGCGATGCGGCGAGTCGTGCGGTTGAGCAGGCGGGTTTGCAGGTGCGCCTCTAGATTGGAGACGGCGCGCGAGACGTTGGCGGTGGTGGTGTCCAGCTGCACCGCGGCGGCCGTGAAACTACCGGCTTCGGCAACACAACTGAAGGCGCGCATGTTTTGCAAGGTGTCCATGGGGTGCTCTCAAGGGAGATTGCAAATTGTGACACGAAGTTTCTGTTTTTACAGGCGTACAGGGATACGACCAAGGGATTATCGCGTTTACGGTAACAAAGATTCACAGGAATCCCAGCTTATCGCCGCAACGACCGCCCCCTAGAATTGCGCCGATCCCTAGGAGCCGGCAGGCCGGCGATCCGCGCAACGCGGTGTAGCAGGCGTATCGCTGCGCCGGCAAGCCAGCTCCTACGAGAGAAATACTCCCCCCCGATCTCAGGAATTCGCAGCAGTGCCGCGTCGCATCAGCAGAGGGTTCAAGACCCTCAGTGTTTGGGCTTTATCGTTAGCAATCAGCGGCTGCATCGGAACCGGAGGCATTGCCCCACAGGGCAAGACACTTCCCGCTAATACATTGGCCACGGATGAGGCGATAAAGAGCGCCGCGCAGGACGCCCACTGGCCCAGCGCCCAGTGGTGGCAGGCCTATGGCGACCCGCAACTGGACCGCTGGATCAGCCTTGCGGTGCAAGGCAGCCCGAGCCTGGCCATGGCCGCCGCCCGGGTCCGCCAGGCCAAGGCCCTGGCCGGCATCGCCGAGTCGGCCGAGTCGCTGCAGATCAAGGGTGACGCCACCCTCAAGCGCCACAACTGGCCCACCGATCAGTTCTACGGCCCCGGCGCCCTGTCCAACAGCACCACCTGGGACAACAACGCCGCCCTGGGTTTCAGTTATGCCCTGGACCTCTGGGGCCGGGAAAGCAACAGCACCGAGCGTGCCGTGGACCTGGCCCACATGAGCGTGGCCGAAGCCCGTCAGGCCCAGCTGGAACTGGTGAACAATGTGGTGCGCAGCTATATCCAGCTGTCCCTGCACTTCGCCCAGCGCGATATCGTCGCGGCCACCCTCAAGCAGCAGCAACAGATCCTCGAACTGGCGCAACGGCGCCTGGACGGCGGCATCGGCACCCATTTCGAAGTCAGCCAGGCCGAGGCGCCGCTGCCGGAAACCCATCGCCAGCTGGACGCCCTGGACGAAGAAATCGCCCTGACCCGCAACCAGCTGGCGGCCCTGGCCGGCAAGGGCCCGGGGGAGGGCGCGCAGTTGCAGCGGCCAAGCCTGTCCCTGGGCGCCGCGCTGAAACTGCCCTCGGCCCTGCCCGCCGAACTGCTGGGGCAGCGCCCGGACGTGGTCGCCAGCCGCTGGCAAGTGGCGGCCCAGGCTCGCGGTATCGATGTGGCTCACGCCGGCTTCTACCCCAACGTCGACCTGGTGGGCAGCATCGGCTTCATGGCCACCGGCGGTGGGGCCCTGGAGTTCCTCACCGGCAAGAAGCTCAACTACAACGTCGGCCCGGCCATCAGCCTGCCGATCTTCGACGGCGGGCGCCTGCGCTCGGAGCTGGGTGAAGCCTCGGCCGGCTACGACATGGCCGTGGCCAGGTACAACCAGACCCTGGTGGATGCACTGAAAAGCATCTCCGACCAGTTGATCCGCCGCGAGTCCATGGACAAGCAGCAAGCCTTCGCCGCCGAGTCGGTGGCCGCTGCGCAGAAGACCTACGACATCGCCACCGTGGCCTTCCAGCGCGGCCTGACCGACTACCTGAATGTGCTCAACGCCCAGAGCCTGCTGTTCCATCAGCAGCAGGTGCAGCAGCAGGTGCAGGCCGCACGCCTGACGGTCCAGGCGGACCTGGTCACGGCCCTGGGCGGCGGGCTTGAAGCCGGCCGCGACGTTCCCGCGCAAGACCGCCTTGAGGCACCCAAGACCCCCGCGGCCCTGGCCGTGTTCGACCATTGAAGCAGGCACCCATGACTTCCTTGCCCGCACCTTTGCGCTGGCTGTACTCCCTTGAATGGCGCCGGGGTTTCTTCGACTGGGCGCGCAGCGACGGCGTGACCTGGGTCTATATCTTCAAGGTCCTGGCCGCCGCGTTCCTCACCCTGTGGCTGGCCATGCGCCTGGAGTTGCCGCAACCGCGCACGGCGATGATCACCGTGTTCATCGTCATGCAGCCGCAGAGCGGCCAGGTGTTCGCCAAGAGCTTCTACCGCTTTCTCGGCACCCTGGCCGGCTCGGCGGTGATGGTGGCGCTGATCGCCCTGTTCGCCCAGAACACCGAGCTGTTCCTCGGCTCGCTGGCGATCTGGGTCGGCATCTGCTCGGCCGGCGCGGCGCGCTACCGCAACTTTCGCGCCTATGGTTTCGTCCTCGCCGGCTACACCGCGGCCATGGTCGGCCTGCCGGCCCTGGCCCATCCGGAAGGGGCCTTCATGGCGGCGGTGTGGCGGGTACTGGAGATCTCCCTGGGGATTCTCTGCTCCACCCTGGTCAGCGCCGCGATCCTGCCACAGACCGCCAGCGCCGCCATGCGCAACGCCCTGTACCAGCGCTTCGGGGTGTTCGCCCTGTTCGTTACCGACGGCCTGCGCGGGCGCAGCCAGCGCGACAGCTTCGAAAGCAGCAACGTGCGCTTCATCGCCGAGGCCGTGGGCCTGGAAGGGCTGCGCAGCGTCACCGTGTTCGAAGACCCGCACATGCGTCGGCGCAACGGCCGCCTGAGCCGCCTGAACAGCGAGTTCATGGGCATCACCACGCGCTTCAACGCCCTGCACCAGTTGCTCGAACGCCTGCGCAGCAGCGGCGCCGATCACGTGGTGGCGGCGATCAAGCCCGGCCTGCAGGACCTGGCGGAACTGCTGGACGGCTTCTCCGGCCGTGCCCTGACCAGCCCCGATGCGGCGCGCCTGGCCACGGCCCTGGCGGCCTACAAGGCCGAGCTGCCGGCGCGGGTGCGCAGCCTGCGCACGGCCTTCCAGGAGAGCGGCCCGAGCGACGCCGAGCAGCTGGATTTCCACACCGCCTACGAGCTGCTCTACCGCTTTGTCGACGAGATGCACAGCTACGCCCAGACCCACGCGTCCCTGGCCGACCACAGCCACGAGCGCGAGCGCTGGGACGAGCCCTACACCCCGCAGACCAACTGGCTGGCCTGCGCCGCCTCGGGCATCCGCGCGGCCTTCGTGCTGGTGGTGCTGGGCAGCTACTGGGTGGCCACGGCCTGGCCCAGCGGCGCCACCATGACCCTGATCGCCGCCGCCACCATCGGCCTCTCGGCGGCTACGCCGAACCCCAAGCGCATGGCGTTCCAGATGGCCTGCGGGACTTTCATCGGCGCCCTGGTGGGCTTCGTCGAAATGTTCTTCGTGTTCCCCTGGATCGACGGCTTCCCGCTGCTGTGCCTGATGCTGGCGCCGGTGATCGTGCTCGGTTCGTTCCTTGCGTCCAGGCCCAAGTACGCCGGGGTCGGCCTGGGTTTGCTGATCTTCTTCAGCACCGGTTCGGTGCCGGACAACCTGACCATTTACAACCCCTACACCTTCATCAACGACTACATCGCCATGGTCATGGGCATGCTGGTCTGCGCCGCGGCCGGGGCGATCATCCTGCCGCCCAACAGCCGCTGGCTGTGGCGGCGCCTGGAGCAGGACCTGCGCGGCCAGGTGGTGTACGCCATCAGCGGCAAGCTCAAGGGCCTGGCGTCGAGCTTCGAGAGCCGTACCCGCGACCTGCTGCACCAGGCCTATGGCCTGGCGGTGGGCCAGCCCAAGGTGCAGAGCGAGCTGTTGCGCTGGATGTTCGTGGTGCTGGAAGTCGGCCACGCCATCATCGAGCTGCGCAAGGAGCAGGCGATCCTCCCGGTGCACCCGGCCTATGCCGAATCCCAGCCCTGGCGCCAGGCGATCCGGGTCATGGGCCGCTCCCTGGTGCGGCTGTTCCTGCAGCCCAGCCAGAGCAACCTGGAGCGCGGCCTGATCGCCGTGGACCACGCCATCAGCCGGGTCCAGGCCACCGACGAGCCCTTTGCCCCGCACTTCGACACCTCGGCCCTGCGCCGGGTCAAGAGCTACCTGCACTTCATCCGTACTTCATTGCTCGACCCGCAATCGCCGCTGGCGGCCTATGCCGTGGCCAAGCCAACGGCGCCTGCACCCCAAGGACTTGACCATGCCTCGTGAAATCGCCTTCCACGGCGTTTACATGCCCACCATGACCCTGATGTTCTTCATCGCCGCGGCCCTGGCCTGGGCCCTGGACCGGTTCATTTCCGGCTATGACCTGTATCGCTTCTTCTGGCACCCGGCGCTGCTGCGCCTGAGCCTGTTCTGCTGTCTGTTCGGCGCCATGGCGCTCACTGTCTACCGTTGAGACCCCCGCAATGAAAAAGTTTTTCAGCCTGCTCGCCACCCTGCTCGTGCTGGCCCTGGCCCTGTGGATCGGCCGTACCCTGTGGGAGCACTACATGTACACCCCCTGGACCCGTGACGGCCGGGTGCGCGCGGACATCATCAACGTCGCCGCCGATGTCACCGGCGAAGTGGTGGACGTGCCGGTCAAGGACAACCAGCTGGTGCGCAAGGGCGATCTGCTGATGCAGATCGACCCCGAGCACTACCAGATCGCGGTCAAGCAGGCGCAAGCGCTGGTGGCGTCGAAGAAGGCCACCTGGGAGATGCGCAAGGTCAACGCCCGGCGTCGCGCCGACATGGACAACCTGGTGATCTCCAAGGAAAACCGCGACGACGCCGGCAACATCGCCGACTCGGCCCTGGCCGACTACCAGCACGCCCAGGCCCAGCTGGAAGCGGCGCAACTCAACCTTGCGCGCACCCAGGTGCGGGCGGCGGTGGATGGCTACGTCACCAACCTCAACGTGCACCGTGGCGACTACGCACGCATCGGCGAGGCGAAGATGGCGGTGGTCGACATGAACTCGTTCTGGGTCTACGGCTTCTTCGAGGAAACCAAGCTGCCCCACGTGCGCGTCGGGGATAAGGCCGACATGCAACTGATGAGCGGCGAAGTGCTCAAGGGCCATGTGGAAAGCATTTCCCGGGGCATCTACGACCGCGACAACCCGGAAAGCCGCGAACTGATCGCCGACGTCAACCCGACCTTCAACTGGGTGCGCCTGGCCCAGCGCGTACCGGTGCGCATCCATATCGATGAAGTGCCTGAAGGCGTCATGCTGGCGGCCGGCATCACCTGCACCGTCATCGTCAACCCCGAGCCTTTGTAGGCGCCACCCTATGTAGGAGCTGGCTTGCCAGCGAAGGCGCCGGCATGGGCGATGCAAGGCTCGCGGGCCTCTTCGCCGGCAGGGGCGATGCAAGGCTCGCGGGCCTCTTCGCCGGCAAGCCGGCTCCTACAGGGGGCGGTTATTTGTAGCTTTTGTCCATGATCGCCTGGGACTTCTTCGCCGCAGCTTCCAGGCCGTCGTTGACGTTGTTGATGGTGGCCACCAGCTTCGGGTTCTGCAGCACGTCGACACCGGGGTAACGCTGCTGGGCCAGGCGCGAGACGATGATGTACTGGGTCACCGCGTAATGCAGCTTGAACTGGCCGCTGTCCCGGGCCTTGGCGATGGCCGCCTTGACGAAGGCCTGGCGCTCGGCCGTGGTCATGCCCTGGAACAGGTCGGGGAGATCGAAATGGATCTCGGCCGAGAAAATCGCCACTTCTTCATCCCGCGCCTCGTCGTACATCACCTGCTTGCTGGTCACCCGCGCCTTCAGCTCGCCAAAGTGCTGTTCGCCTGCGGCCAGTTGCTCTGGGCTCATCTTGCCTTTCAGGGCATCCAACTGGCTGGTGTCTTCGGTGTTGTCGATAACCTTCAACCAGGCGTAGGCCTTTACCAGGTCGCCGGACTCTTCGGCGGCGTCGGCCAGGCTCTGCTGCGGTTCCGGGTTGCCGTGCAGCGCCGAGCGCTCCAGCCAGCGCAGGGCCAGGTCCCGGTCCTTGGGGATGTCCTTGTCGCCGAACCAGTAGGTGGCGTACATGCCGTACTCGGCGCACCAATCGTTCTGTGACGCCGAGTAGGCGATGTAGTTGAAGGACTCGCGGTCGCGCTCAGCCTTGGGCTTGTCCGTTTCCTGATCGGTGGTGGTGGACAGATAGCAGAAGGCCCGGGTGTAGTGCGGCGCGGCCATGGCGAAGCAGCTCTTGGCGTTCGCGTAGTCCTCGATCTCGTTCAGCTTGTAACCGGCGCCGTACAGCACATCCGCGTCCATGGCCGGGTTGCAGTACTCGTTGGCGCTGACCTTGGGCAAGACGCTGTCCAGCGTCAGCTTGGGCAGGGTGTCATTGAGTTCGGGGACTTTCGGTTCGGTGTTTTGCGCAGGCGTGGAGGCGCAAGCCGCCAGCAAGACAGCCAAGGCCAGTGGCAGCACGTTGAACAATTTCAATGGATATTCCCTGATCGGCGAATGAAAAAAGACGCGCATGAAATCAGGCAGGGACGGCAAAGGAGGGGAGCGTGAGCAGTTCCGTGCTTGGGTGTCGGCGCCAGCGATTCCATGCTGCTTGAGCGCGGGCGCTCAAGACCGCGGATTCTACTGGGTTTGAGAGGACGCACAACCGAAACCGCAGCAGCTGTCTGGCTGCGGCTGCAAAAGCAGTTGCGCCAGCCGCTCCCGTTATTGCTTGCGCTTGGCCAGGATGGTTTTGGCCTTGGCCACGGCATCTTCCACGCTCAGGTCATCGTCCTCCAGCACGGCCTGCAGCGCCGGGTCTTGCCACAGGTCCACGGCCGGCCCGGTGCTTTGCACCAGGCGGGAAATCAAGGCGTAGGCCACCAGCTGGCCGCGGGTGTGGAACTTCGGGTAGCGGTCCTGCATGTCCACCAACTGGGCGACGAAAGCATGCTGTTGCTCAGCGGACATGCCCGCGAACACTTCCGGGTAGTCGTAGTAGATATCCCCTGTGCCCAGGAGGATGACGTTCTGGCGCAGCGCCTGCTCAAGATCCTGTTTGGAGGGGAGCTGGCTGAGCAGCCGGGTGTAGTGCTGCTCGCCTTCGGCCATCTGCTGAGGGCTCATCTTGCGTTTCAGCGCTTCGAGCCTTTGGGCGTCATCGAGGGTTCGGGCCCAGGCGTAGGCCAGTGGCAAATTGTCCTGTTCGCTGCTGCGCAGCATCTCCTGTTGCGAGTCCTCGTCGCCGTGCCGAGCGGCGCGTTCCAGCCAGGCCATGGCCAATGCCTTGTTCGCCGGCTGGTCCAGCTTGCCAAGGTTGTAGATGTCGTACAGGCCCGCTTCCGCGCAGGATTCATTGTGCTGGGCGGCGTAGGCGATGTAGTTGAAGGCTTCGCTTTTGTCATAGTCCTTCTGCCTGGAGCCGACAATCCCGCCCAGGATGCACAGGCTCATGGTGTCGCGGGGGGCGGCCATGATCAGGCAGCCGCGGGCCATTTGTATGGCCTTGCTCGCCAGCAAGGTACGGCTTGCGCCATGCAGCACCTCGTCCTCATTCATCAGGCGGATGCCGAGGCCGACCAGCCGTTCGCTGTCCATCTCCGGCGAGCAGTACGGGTTGGCCTCGACCTTGGGCAGGATCTGTTCCAGGCTCAGCTCCGGCAGGGTGGCATTGAGTTTTTCGTCCGGTGACGAGGCATGGCAGCCCAGCAGCAAGGCGAACAGGGTCAACGTCAGCGCACTACGATATTTCAATGGGGCAGATCCTTGATTGGCGAATGAACAAAGGCGCACTGCGCCACCGCTGTAGGAGCTGGCTTGCCAGCGAAGGTGGTCGCAAGATTGGCACTCGGCTCGCGGGCCTCTTCGCCGGCAAGCCGGCTCCTACGGGAGGCACGTGGTACACCCTGGATGGCTTGCGTGCGTGGGGATCAGAGCCTGGCGCTCAGGCCGAAGCGCTTCATCAGTCCCTTCTCCAGCAGACCCTTGGGCAGCAGGTTGGCCAGCAGCGGCAGGGCGCGGCTGCCATTGCCCAGCCGTACCAGGCGTGGCGGATTGTCCTGCTGCACCGCCTTGAGCAAGCCGGCGGCGAATTCGCTGGCCGGGGTCGGCTTGTCCTGGGAGGCCTTGGCCCGGGAGCGGATGCCCTCGCGCAGCGGCCACCAGGGCGATTGTTCGTTGAGCAGCTGTTCGGCTTCATGCCCGGCATTCTTGGCGAAGCTCGAAGCAATGGCCCCGGGCTGCACTTCCATGACGCGGATGCCGAACGGCGAGAGTTCCATGCGCAGGGCATCGCTCAAGGCGTGCACTGCGGCTTTCGAGGCGCAGTAGGCACCGGCAAAAGGCGTCACCAGCACCCCGGACACACTGCCGATGTTCACCACCAGGCCGCGGCTGCGGCGCAGCACCGGGAACATCGCCCGTGTCACCCCGACCACCGAGAACACATTGGTTTCGAACTGACGTTGCATCGCTTCCACGCCGCCATCGAGCAGCGGGCCCATGGCGCCGTAGCCGGCGTTGTTGATCAGCACATCGAGGCCGCCGTACTGCTGGTTGATCTCCTCGCCCAGGGCGCCCAGGGCCGGGCCGTCATTGACGTCCAGTTGCACGGCCTTGAAACCGGCCGCTTGCAGGGCAGAGACGTCCTCGGCCTTGCGGGCGGTGGCGAGCACGGTGAAACCGGCGCCCTTGAAGGTGTCCGCCAGGGCGCGGCCGATGCCGCTGGAACAACCGGTGATCAACGCTACGGGCATGGCGCGGTCCTTGTGCTGGGTGAGGGAGGGGGTGAATCAGTCGGAGAAACTACCCTGTAAACGCTCGGCGCGAAACTCCAGGGTTTGCGGGCGATAGCCGGGGCGCAGCGGCGGCAGGGGCAAGCAGTCCTGCCAGTTGGCGCCGGCCTGCAACTCGCCGGGGCCACGGTAGCGCGGGGCACTGTACTGGTTGTCGGCGAGGTTGACCGTATCCCCCGGGGCATAGGCGGCGACCCGCCAGCGCAATTCCACCAGGGGCACCTTGTTGCCGTTGTTCAGCTTGACCTGCAATGGACGGTCGGCGGGGCAGTGCTCCGGGGCGTAGCTCAGGCGCAACTCCAGGCGCGCCAGTTGCTGGGCTTCGCGGTTGTCCAGCCAGACCACCCAGCAGGCCACCAGGGCCAGGCCGAAAGCGGCAGCCAGGGACACGGGAAGGGCTTTGGCGGGGTAGCGCAGAAGCAGGATCAGCCAGGTGATGACCAGCAGAACGCCGATGAACATGACGCGAGCCTCGGGGAAAAGGAGGGGACATCCTACCTAAGCGTAGGTGGGGTTGGCGATGGAGGGTGTCCAGGGCGTGTTTTAGCCCAATGTTCTGGACGCAAAATTATTGTGGGCAATATAAGGTCTGTTATTCGCATTTTTTAACTATAATGGACCCTATGTTGTCCATAGTTTGACGAAGTAATCAACAGGCCGGAGGCAGACGCAGCGTCATGTCCCTTACTCGTTTCATGTACACCCCGTCCGAGATCACGGCCGAGATCGGAAAAAACGCACAGGCCCTCAGGTTGTCAAAAAACCTGTCGCGCAAAACCCTGGCCGAAAAATCCGGGGTGCCTGCCTCGACCATCAAGCGTTTCGAGCTGCAGGGGGCCATCTCCCTTGAGTCGATGGTGCTGATTGCGGCGGCTTTGGATGAGCTCGATCCGCTGCTCAGGTTGTTCAAGCCACCTGCGCCAAACACGCTGTTTGAGCTGCAAAACTCAAAACGCCAGAGGGGCACCCGATGACTGGACGAGGCACCAGGAAATACCAGCCGATCGAGGAATTGGGCGTCTTCATGCATGGGCGGCAGGTGGGGGTACTGAGCTGGAATCGCCAGGGCTGCTACTTCACCTACGCCAGGGACTGGTTGAGCCGGGGCTTCAATCTGTCGCCGCAACTGACCTTCGACGAGAAGCCGCAGCAACCCGATAGCCAAGTGTTCCTGGGCATTCATGGAGCCTTCGCCGATTCCCTTCCCGATGGTTGGGGCTTGCTGCTGATGAAGCGTTTTTTCACGGCGGAGTATGGGGCGCGGGTCGCCAATGGCCTGACTCAACTCGATCGGCTTGCCTACATTGGCAACCGTGGGATGGGCGCCTTGGAGTACTACCCCATGGCGGAAAAAGTGCAGCGCGAACCCATCAGCCTTTCACTGCTGTACCAGGCTTCGGTCCAGGTCCAGGTGGGGGAAACGGTTGAAGTCCTGAAGGCACTGCGGATTGCCGGTGGCTCGCCAGGTGGCGCCAGGCCCAAGGCAGCCGTTGCCCTTTCGCCGGACCTGTCCCATGTGGTTTCGGCCTTTGAACCCTTGCCGGAGGGCTACGCGCACTGGATCGTGAAATTCAGGGCCCTGCAGGAACCCTGGTCCATGGGCGCGATTGAGTATGCCTACGCCCGCATGGCCCGTGCCGCCGGGGTCGATATGGCCCATTGCGAGCTGATCACCGTGCCCTCGGAGCAGGGATGGAACGAGCGCTTCTTTGCCTCCCGGCGCTTTGATCGCCAGCACAACGAGAAAGTCCACATGATGACCGCTGCCGGGATTCTGCATGCGGACTTCAGAGTTCCAGGCCTGGACTACAAGGACTTGCTGCGCCTGACCTTTGCGCTGACCAAGAGCGCCAAGGAAGTGGAGAAAATGGCCCGGCTCATGGTGTTCAACGGCCTGGCGCACAACTACGACGATCACGCGAAGAACTTCGCTTTTCTCTACGAAGAGGGGCAGGGCGGCCTGGAGGGGCAGTGGGTTCTCGCACCCGCCTATGACCTGACCTTCTCCACCGGCATGGGCGAGCACACCACCGCGTTCGACGGCCAGGGGCGTCCGTCCCGCAAGGCAATCAGGCGCTTGTGCGCGGACTACAAGTTTCTCAAACCGGATGACTACATCGACCAGACGCTGGAGGCGCTGGGCAATTGGAAAACGCTGTTTGCCGAACTGGGTATTCTGCAGGCCGATGGGCAGGAGATCTTTGAAACGCTTGAAGATGTTCATGCCAATCTTTAGCGCCGCGACCAGGGCTGAAATGGATCTAGCAACGATACACAGGTCAGCTCCTTGTAGCCGCTGCCGCAGGCTGCGAACGACCGCGCAGCGGGCGCAGGGGGCTCAAGACCGCTGAAGGTCCTTCGGCCCTTTTCGCAGCCTGCGGCAGCGGCTACAAAAAAAATCCCCCTGTCCAACCGCCTGCGGATAGGGGACGCAGGCGCCTGGAAGGGGGTTGAAAGGACTCGCTGATAACGGCGCTCTGCTTTTGCTCGCAGCTTGCCGCTTGAAGCCTGTCGCTGTTACTGGGCGATGGTCTTCACCGAGACGCCACGTTCCACCGGGGTGGAGCGGCCGTAGATATCTTCAAACCGCTCGATATCGTCTTCGCCCAGGTAGCTGCCCGATTGCACTTCGATGATCTCCAGCGGGATCTTGCCCGGGTTGCGCAGGCGGTGCACCGAGGCAATCGGGATGTAGGTGGACTGGTTCTCGGTGAGCAGGAACACGTTCTCGTCACAGGTGACTTCGGCGGTGCCGCTGACCACGATCCAGTGTTCGGCGCGGTGGTGGTGCATCTGCAGCGACAGGCAGGCCCCCGGCTTGACCGAGATGTGCTTGACCTGGAAACGCCCGCCCATGTCCACCGAGTCGTAGGAGCCCCACGGGCGGTAGACCTCGCAGTGGTTCTGGGTTTCGCTGCGGCCCTGTTCGTTGAGGGTGTTGACCATCTGTTTCACCCCTTGGACCTTGTCCTTGTGGGCGATCATCATGGCGTCCTTGGTTTCCACCACGACGATGTTTTCCAGGCCGATCACCGATACCAGCTTGCCGTTGCCGTGGATCATGCAGTTCTTGCTGTCCTGGATCACCACATCGCCTTTGCTGACGTTGCCGTTGGCGTCTTTTTCATGCACGTCCCACAGCGACGACCAGCAGCCGACATCGCTCCAGCCAGCGGTCAGGGGCACCACGCAGGCGCGCTGGGTCTTCTCCATCACCGCGTAGTCGATGGAGTTGTCCGGGCAGCAGGCGAAGGTGGCTTCGTCGATGCTCACGGTGTCCGGGTCCTGCTGGCTGCGCTCCAGGGTCAAGAGGCAGGTGTCGTAGATGTCCGGGTCGTGTTTCTTCAGCTCTTCGAGGAAGCGGCTGGCGCGGAACAGGAACATGCCGCTGTTCCAGAAATAGCCGCCAGCCTGGACAAACTCGGTGGCGCGTTTTTCGTCGGGCTTTTCGACGAAGTGCGAGACCCGGCTGACCCCCTCCGGGAGCAGCGCATCGTTGGTGGACTTGATGTAGCCGTAGCCGGTTTCCGGCTTGGTTGCCGGGACGCCGAACAGCACCATTTCGCCACGCTCGGCGGCCACGGTGGCCAGGGCCAGGGCCCGTTGCAGGGCTTTCTGGTCGTCCAGGACGTGGTCGGCGGGCAGTACCAGCATCAGCTCGTCACGGCCTTCGTTGACCAGCATCATCGCGGTCAGGGCCACGGCCGGGGCGGTGTTGCGGCCGAAGGGCTCCATGAGGATGCGCTGGGATTCGAGCTTACGGGCCGCCAGTTGCTCGTTGACGATAAAGCGGTGGTCCTTGTTGCAGACCACGATGGGGGTATCCATGCCTTCGAACACCAGGCGCTCCAGGGTCTGCTGGAACAAAGTGTGTTCGCCGGTCAGGGCGAGGAACTGCTTGGGGAATTGCTTGCGCGAAAGCGGCCAAAGACGTGAGCCGCTACCACCTGACAAGATCACCGGAATCATGTTGTTACTCCTTCAAACATCGTATGGGTTAGAGCTACTGCGTTCTGTCGTTTCACTCTTGTTTTTGTTGCGTGCCCGGATGCGCTGCCCACCTTCTGTAGGAGCCGGCTTGCCGGCGAAGGGGCCCGTGAGGACGCCTTCGCTGGCAAGCCAGCTCCTACGAGAGGCGGGGAGCAGCCTTCCGGAAATTCATTAGCGGGTGGAAACCGGGCGCTTGACCCAGACCGGCGACAGGTTGCTGCCGTTGCCGGTGACGTAGAGCACCGCTGCTTCGCCGCGCTCCAGGGCCACGGGCTTGAGGTCGCTGACCTTTTTCTCGCCGTCATACAGGGCGAAGCTGACCTTCACCGGGTTGATTTCGCGCTCGCCGCGGCCCTTGGCGGCCACGGCCTTGACCACATCGGTCTTGCCGTCGGCGGTCTTCAGGGTCAGGGCCTGGTCGCTGAGGTTCTGCACCCGCACCAGGGATTTCTGCTTGTTCTTGAACGGCGGTTCTTCGATCAACTGCGGCTGGCCGCTGGCGTTGTTGACCAGGGTGTAATAGTGATCGGCGGCCAGTTTCACCGGTACGCTCTGGCTGCCCACCTTGGCGGTGTAGTCGCCGCCGGGCATGAAGCTGAAGTCGCTGCTGGCCAGGGGCGCGACGTCATTGACGTTGGTGCTGCCCACCGTGGCGCTGACTTCGCTGTTGCTGGCGTTGTACAGGCGCACGAAGGTCGAGCCCTTGGGCGCGGTGGGGCCGTACAGGGCGGCATCGCCACCGGCGAATACCGGAGCTGATAGCAGGCCCAGGCCCGCGGCCAATACGGCAGCTTTCAGGGATTTGGCAGCGAGACGACGAGGAGTAGTAGTGAAAGTCATGAGTGTTACCTCTTTTCAGTTTTGCGCCCGGTCGGGCGTCTCGGATTTGTTGAGTACAGCTACGTTCTGTTGGCGAGCACCGGCTTGCTTGAGCTCTGCGACCCACTGCGGGTCGGCGTCGCCGATTTCGTTGTTCACAGGCAGATAGCGTTCAGGGAATTCCCAGATCAGCACCTGGGGCGGGTTGTTCTTGAAGTCGTCGCTTTTCAGGTAGCTGAGCATCGGCAGGATCGGGCCGTGGCCGTCTTCGGCGTAGCTCAGCACGTCGCTGTGCAGGGCCTGTTTCAGGGCGCCGACGAAGTTCCAGCTGGGGTTGGCGCTGTAGCTGGTGCCCACCAGGGTCACCGGCACTTCGCGGTCGGCGAACAGCGCGTCGTCGGCGGCCGGCTGTTCATCGCTGGCCCGGGTCACGCGCTTTTGCAGGGGCTCTTCGGCCGGCATCAGGTTTTCGAACAGCGGGTCCAGGGGCAGGAAACGGCGCAGGTCGCCCTTGTGTTCCACGGTCTCTTCGGTCTCGGTGACGAAGCGCTGTGGCTGACCGCTGAGCGGGGTCTTGGCGGCGATGGTCAGGGCCAGTTGGCGGGCGACGATCTCGGCGCCGGCGGGGGTCCAGTGGGTGTCGGTGCGCAGGAACACTTGCTGGCCCTGTTGCTTGGCCTGTTGCAGGGGGCCCAGCAGGTCGGGGGCAAGGATCTTGTCGGCAGCGACCCGGGCGTGGAAGTCCTGATAGAGGTTGGCGTGGATGCGCGCCGGGCGCACTTCGTCCATGTGTTCCGGGTACAGGCGCACCTTGGCCGGAACGATCGCCATCACCAGCTTCACTCCGTGCTCCTTGAGGGTCTGGCGCACGCCTTCTACCAGGGCGTAGTTGCCCTGCAGGTTGAGCTCCTCGTTGACTACGGGGTTGAACTCTTCATCGCTGTACAGCCACTGGTCACGGCCCAGCACCACCCCCGGGCGCCCTTCGTTGAACAGCTTGAAGTCCAGGGCGGCCCAGAGGTTAGTGCCCAGGCGCTTGATCGGAAACTGGTCGTCGTAGTGGGTTTCCACCGCCTTGGCCCAGCGCCCGTTGAGCACGGTGGCGTCGTTGTTGGTACTGAAACCGAAGAAGCTGCGCGCCGACCACACCCCCAGCACCAGCAGGGTCAGCAGGAACAGGGCGATGTAGAACACACGTAATGAGCGGGTCATGGGCAGATCCCTCAGAACTGGAAGTAAAGGAACGGCGAGAAGCTTTGCGCCGAGAGTTTGAGAATCGAGGCAATGAACAGCAGCAGCACCAGGGCGCGCATGGCGTAGCGCGACCAGTCGGCAGTCCAGTAGGCCGGCTGCACCTGGGCCTCGGTGCCGACGATGTAGCCCGGCTGGTGAATGCTGCCGGGGTTGTCCCCGGGGACCGCCTTGATCAGGCCGGGCTGGGCGCTGGCCGGGCCGTCGGCGGCGGTAGTGACCTCGGGCTTGGCCTTGACCGGCGCCGGGTTGCGGTACAGGTCACGCAGGCCGAAGAACGCCAGGGTGGCGTAGGCCAGGATCAGGGTCGCCACTTGCAGGCCGGTGAGGCTGGCGCGGTTGAGTTCCGACAGCGACCAGTCGCCAAAGCTGAACATCGCGCCGTACATGCGGCCTGCTACGTGCAGGTTCTCGGCGCGGAAGATCACCCAGCCCATCACCACCAGCAGGAAGGTCAGGGCCCAGCGCACCGGGTTCAGGCTGCGCGGCGTGGTGTTGATGCCCAGGGCCTTTTCGATGGCCAGCCACATGCCGTGCCAGGCGCCCCAGACGATGTAGGTGAAGTTGGCGCCATGCCACAGGCCGCCCAGGAGCATGGTCAGGAACAGGTTGCGGTAGGTGATCAGGGTGCCTTTGCGGTTGCCGCCCAGGGTGATGTACAGGTAGTCCCGCAGCCAGGTGGACAGGCTGATGTGCCAGCGCCGCCAGAACTCGGTGATCGACTGGCTGATGTAGGGCTGCTTGAAGTTTTCCATGAAGCGAAAACCCATCATCAAGCCCAGGCCGATGGCCATGTCGCTGTAGCCGGAGAAGTCGAAGTACAGCTGCGCGGTGTAGGCCAGGGCGCCGAGCCAGGCATCGCCCGTGGTGGGGTTGTGCAGGGCGAAGCAATGGTCGGCGACCACCGCCAGGGTGTCGGCGATGAACACTTTCTTGATGAAGCCCTGCATGAAGCGGGTGCAGCCTTCGGAGAACTTGTCCAGGGTGTGGGTGCGGTTGTTGAACTGGTCCGCCAGGTCACGAAAGCGCAGCACGGGGCCGGCGATCAGGTGCGGGAAGATCGCCACGAACGCCGCGAAGTCGATCAGGTTGCGGGTGGCCGGGGTGTCGCCGCGGTAGACGTCGATGATGTAGCTGATGGACTCGAAGATGTAGAACGAGATGCCGATCGGCAGCAGCACGTGGGTCAGGATGAACGGCTCAAGCCCCATGGAGGTCATGATGGCGTTGATGCTGTCGACGCCGAAGTTGGCGTACTTGAAGTAGCCGAGGATGCACAGGTCCACAGCCACCCCCAGCAGCAGCCAGCGCTGGGCGGGTTTGGTCCTGACACCGGCGGCGCCGACTTTCAGGCCGATCCAGTAGTTCCACAGGGTGACCCCGGCGAACAGCGCCAGGAAGTCCACGCGCCACCAGGCATAGAACACATAGCTGGCGATCAGCAGCAGCAAGTTGCGATAGCGTTGCCCGCTCAAGTAGTACAAGCCGAGAAAGATCGGCAGGAACAGGAACAGGAACACATTGGATGAGAAAACCATCCCGATCTCTCCATGTTTAACCAATAGTCAGAGGCCGGAGCCCCCCCAAACCCCCCCGTGAAAAACCGGGGAAGCGGTACTGCGTGCAGCGCGCCCCCTGTAGGAGCCGGCTTGCCGGCGAAGGCGCTCTTGAGGGCCTCTTCGCTGGCAAGCCAGCGCCTACAGGGGGACGTTCCAACGATTCGAATCAGGAGCCCTTTTCATGGGCCGGGTCGTAGACCTTGGTCAGGTCGCCACCTAGGCGGAAAGTCTTGAACGGCTGCATCTTGTGCTTGCGCTCCAATGTCTCCGGAGCGCAGGTGTAGAGGCTGCAGTAGGGTTCCAGCCAGGCGAATTTCGAGTCGACCTTGAGGTCGGTCATGTCCTGCTGCTTGCCGTTCTTCTTCTCGAAGGTGTCCGGATCCTTGACCCCGGCCAGCACCCGCTCGCCCAGGCGCTTGAGGGCGCTGTTGTTCTCCTGGCGCAGGTCGACGCCGTTGACCTGGGCGAAGCTGGCGATCA
The DNA here is from genome assembly GCF_024810175.1 of Pseudomonas sp. BIGb0176. Lineage (NCBI taxonomy): Bacteria > Pseudomonadati > Pseudomonadota > Gammaproteobacteria > Pseudomonadales > Pseudomonadaceae > Pseudomonas > Pseudomonas sp. BIGb0176. Next base: position 1,203,127 of record NZ_JANUEC010000002.1, on the reverse strand, counting down.
TTGCCAGCGGCGGCAGGGCGTAGTTGTGGTAGGCCAGGGCCCGCTGCTGGCGCTTGAGTTCGTTGGGCAAGAAGCCGTCGGCATCGACCTGGTTGGCGCCGACCTTGTATTCCTTGACCGCCCAGTCGAACAGGTCGCGGCGGTTGGTGGCCACGGCGGTGGCCATCACCGACCAGGCGGCCCAGTAGGAGTGGTTGTTGGTCTTGTCCAGGGGCAGGTTGTCCCAGTCGCTGACCACCTGGTCGGCCATCTTGCTGAACCAGGCCTCGATCTTCTGTGCCTGTTCCTGGTGGGTGGCCAGGGGGTGGGAGTCGGAGAACTTCAGTCGCAGGTAGGCCGAGGCCATGCTGCCCAGGGCCCATTTGCGCATGGACTTGCCGGTGTGGTTGAAGTCCTTGGACATCAGCGCATCGGCCTGGGCCCAGGCGCTGAGCCAGGCGAGGGTGCAGTCCAGCTGTTCAGGACGGCCGTCGCGCATGAACTGCATGACCCGCTTGCTGGTGCCGCGCTCGATCTTGGTGATGTCCGCGGTGGTGTCACGAAAGGCCTGTTCGGACTGCACGTTGAGGGTCGCCCGGGCCTTGTCCGAGCCTTCGTACTTGCTGCGAAACTGCAGGGCGCCGGTGTAGGGCGCCGGCATGGCGTCGCAGCCCTCGCTGTTGTCGCCGCTCTTGAACTTGTCCACCGGGGCGTAATAGCCCTGGGGCGGGCGCAGCGGCGCGGCGGCCTGGGCGCTGCCGGTGACGATGGCCAGCCCCAGCAGGCTGGGTATCAACAAGCGTTTCAAGTCTGTGCTTTGCATAGGTAACCTCATTGCCCGATCTGCGCGGTGCGTTGCTCGGCGCTCGGGAATACGTTGCGTTTGCAAATTTTCGCTTCGACCTTCTGCCCCGCAGTGCCCGCTTCCGGGCCCTGGATCTCGACCGCCAGCAGGTTCTGCGAGGCCCAGTCTTCGTCGGTGCGCAGTTCGAAGGCGAAGCGCCCGTCGGTGTCGGATGTTTCCGGTTTTTCGATCTTGATGTCCTCGTGGCGCCCGTTCATGTACCAGAGGGTGGCTTGCAGGGTTTTCACCGAGGTGTCGGCGAAGCGGATGTCGACCTGATGACCGCTGTTGCGCAGGTCCATGTTCTTGCTGTTGACCAGCAATTCGTTCTTGCCGGGCTTGAGGGTGGTGCTGCCGGTCATCTGCGCGTCCTTGCCCTCGCAGCCGTTGTCCAGCAGGGCCATCATCTGCCGGTAGATGGTTTCCTGGTCCAGGCGGTACAGCGGCGAGAATTCCCAGATGAGGATCTTCGGCGGGCTCTTCTGGAACTCGTCGCTGCCCAGGTACTGCAGCATCGAGCCTTCCAGGCCGCCGCCGGGGAAGGCGACGTTGAGGATGTCGGCACCGATGGCCTCTTCCAGGAAGCCGGCGAAGTTGTAGTTCTTGCCACTGTGGCTGGTGCCCACGAGGGTGATCTGCGGGTTGCCGGAGTCGCCGAACAGGTCGCCGTCGCCAGCCTCGCCCTTGGGCTCGGTGGTGAACTGGTCCATGTACTGGATGGCGTAGCTGGTGCCGCACAACTGGCCGGCCATGTTGTGCAGGGTGCCGGTCTTGCCCATGCGCCCGGACTTGTGGGTTTCGAATTCACGCCGTGGAATGTCGGCAAAGGCCGGCAACTGCTTGACCTTGTCGGCGACGATCTTCGCCGTGCGCTGGGCGCCATAAGGGGTCCAGTGCTGGTCGCCGCGGAAGTAGAAGTCGTGGGCCGGCAGGGTATCGGGCAGTTGTTCGTTGGTCAGCGGCGAGAGGTCCGGCACCACGTAGCCCATCTGCGCGAAGCGCCCGAGCATGGCCTTGTAGTTGCTCAGCGCCTTGTCATAGTCGAAACGGGCTTTCTCCGCCGGGTTGAGCTTGTTGCGGTTCACCAGGCCGCGGGTCGGCTGATAGACCACCACCAGTTCCACGCCCTTGCTCTTGAAGGCTTCGTGCAACTGCTTGAGGCGGCGGTAGCCTTCGGGAGTGGTGTTGAACTCGGTGCGCAAATCTTCCTGGGTACGGAACAGCCAGTCGCCCTGGGCTTGCACCAGGGTGGTGAAGTTCTGCTGGTAGCGGGTCACGTAGTTCTTTGCGTCGTGGGCGGCCGGGCACAGGTTGCAGCACGGCTCGGCCTTGAAGTTCGGCGCGGCGCTCGTGGCGCTGGTTTCGTCGGCACGGGCGCCGGCGCTGGCGGCGAGAATCCCCGCGGTCAGGGCCGACAGGCCCAGGAGTTTGATCCAGTGTGGGTGCATGAAAGTCATCCTCAATCCCGCAATTCGGTCTGGCGTTCGACGGGGTCGATCAACACGGCTTTCTGCTGGCGCACCAGCAGGTCGAGAATTTCATCCTGGCGCTCGCCCAGGACCCCGGAGAAGCTGATGCCGCTGCTTTTGGTCGGCGCCAGCATGGAGACCCGGTACAGCTCCACGCTCAAGGGGGAGTCGATGGACATCGGCCCGCTGCCGTTGGCGGCCAGCTCGCCGCCGACCACGATCAGCGAGACCTGGGCGTCGAACGGGTCGAGCTTGATGTCGCGGTCGGTGTCGGAAAGGTCCTTGATGTGGCCGTAGACCCCGGTCAGGCCGTTGGCCATGGCGATGTTTTCGTACAGGCGGATGTTCACGCTGTTGCGAATGCGGATGCCGTGGCGGCGGTTGCTGATCACCTTGTTGCCGTAGATCAGGTTGTCGGCACTCTCGTAGAGGGTGATGCCGTCGGTGTGGTTGCGGTAGATCTCGTTGTAGGCGATCAGGTTGTTGACGCTGTTACGGTCGATCACCAGCCCGGAGAGGTGGTTGTCGTAGCTGCGGTTGTTGAAGATGAAGCTGTCGTTCACTTCCCGGGAAATGATGATGCCGTGCTTCTTCTTGGTGCCGTGGACGGTGTTGTCGGCAATGATCAGGCCATGGGAACGGTCGTGGGGGTCGATGCCGTAGACGATGTTGTCCTTGTAGGTGTTGCCCTTGAGCACGAAGTCCCGGGTCTCGTAGCAGTAGAAGCCGTACCACATGTCCGAGAACGTCGAGCCGACGATCCAGCCGGTGGGCTCGGGGCGCTTGAGCACCTTGGCCATGTTCGGCGTGTACTGGGAAATACTCACCCCGTAGGACTTGGAGTTGGCGTAGCCGAAGCTGGCCATCGTGCTGTTGACGATGTAAGTCTCGGTGCCGCCCCAGGCCAGCAGGAACGGGCGGAATTCCTTGGGCGAGCGGAAGGTCGCCGGGCCGTTGTCCTTCTCGCGCCAGCCCGTGACCTTGGTGTCGCGCACGAACAGCTGGCCATCGTTGACCAGGAACGAGCCGCCTTCCTGGGACAGGCGCAGCTCCTGGGTCTGTTTGTCGATTTCCAGGATGCCGTGGCGGCCGACGACGATGGGCAGGCGGGCCAGGTAGACCCCGGGCGCGGTTTCGCTGATGTACTGCTTGGGCAGCTTGCCCACCAGTTCCTTGAGGTTGACGTAGCCGTCGTCGATGAAGATCGCCTGGGGTATGCCGTGCTGGCGCACCACCCATTCGGCCATCTTGTTGTCACCGCCGATAAAGTCCTTCAGGGCGTCTTCCTGCATCATCCGGCGCACGCTGATCTTGCCCGGCTTGCTGCGCACGATCTTCGCCGCGGCCGCCTCGGCGGTGTAGCCGGAGAGGTCGGGCAGGGTCGGCTTGGCCAGGGCCAGGGGCTCGGTGGGAGCACTGCTGACGGTGTAGGTCTTGGCCTGTTGCAGCTCCTTGGCGATGATCGGCGCCTTGGCCGTCTCGGCAGTGGCGAAGGCGCTGCTGCTGGCCAGCAGCAGGGCGCCGGCCAGGAGGCTCAGGGAGCCTCTGGACAACGGGCTCTGGAGAGTTTGAGTAGGCATGTCGGGCACTCCTTTAGCGGCTTGCATCAGAAGCGCCAGATCACGTCGATAAAGGCGCGGTGCATGTAGGAGTCGACCTCTTTGCCGTAGGCGTCGCCGGGCTTGAACACGCCACCGCGCAAACGCACCAGGGCCGAAGGTTCATCGATCGACTGGCTCAGGGCCGCGGGCAACAGGCCTTGCTTGAAGTACTTGGTGACCACCAGGTCCATCTCCTGGCCGAGGTCCTTCTTGCCATCCATGAGCGGCAGCGAGGTGCTGCTGAGCAGGGCGCCGGTGGTGTCGTCGTAGTTGTTGTCCACTGCGTTGATGCCGTTGCTGCCCACCGGTTTGTTGCCGTCCACACGCCAGAACTTGTGGTAGACCAGGCTGGCGTCGTAGTCCTCGCGCAGTTGCCAGGAACCGAACAGGGTGGCGCTCTGGGTGTTGTTCATTTCGCCCCGGAAGGCTTCGCCGAAGCGGTGCACCCGGGAGCGAGTACCGGTGTAGTTGGAGCGGTTGCTTTGCAGGCCGTTCTGTTCGTACTCGGCGCTGGCCCGGGCATAGGCCGCGCCCACTTGCCAGTTCGGGTCAAGGCGCAGGCGCACGCCCAGGTCGGTGGCCCAGCCGTTGAGGTTGTCCCCGCGCTTGGCTTGGGTCGGGCGGCTGCCATCGGCGTTCAGCGGGTTGACCGTATCGCGGTCGCCGCGCATGCCGGTGAGGTTGGCCCAGTAGTTGACGGTATTGGTGTTGCGCCAGTTAAAGGCGTCGCTGTTGGCTTCCAGGCCGAGCCAGGTCAGGTCGCCGTTTTCCTTCTTGTCCAGCGGGTCGCTGGCCACGCCGGGCTGGGCATAGTCGAGCTTGCCGTCGTCGTGGGTATGGTGGGCGCGGATGCCCACCCACTGGCCGGGCGTCCACTGGTAGGCGGCGTCGGCGTACAGGTGCAGGCGGTCCTTGTCCTTGGGCGCCAGCTCCTTGAGGTCGGTGCGGTATTCACTGAAGCGCTCGGCGGCCCCCAGGTTGGCCCGCAGCAGGGTGGTGTCGAAGGTCCAGTTCAGCGCCTCGATGTTGGTGTCTCGCCATTGCCCGTCATCGTTGCGCAGGCGCTGGCGGCCGAACTTCAACTGCTCGCCGGGGTAGGCGGTGAAGCCGCTGTAGCCGACCCAGAACTCGCGCATGGCCAGGTAGTTCTTCTTGGTCTTGCGGTCATCGTTGCTGGACTGCTGGCTGGCGTCGTCGCCGGACTGTTGCAGGGTGTCGGTTTCGATCACGTCGCTTGCGGTCACTGCCTGGCCCATGGCGTAGGCGCTCCAGTTGCCGCTTTCGCCATAGACCCAGGGCCGCAGGTCGAGGCCGATGCCGTTGACGTCGCCACCGCCCTGGGTGCCCAGGTCGCGATCGTCCTCGGACTGGCCGGTGATCTTCACTTCCAGGCCGAAGTTCTTGGTGTCGGTGATGGCCGCCAGGGTCGGGTTGGACCAGATCATGGCAAAACCCAGGGCCATGCCCAGTTTCGACAGGCACAAGCGCTTGCCTGTGGTGGTGGCGGCGGGGTGTGCCCGGTCGCGCAGCGGCCGCGATTCGCGAGGGCAGGCGTGGCGAGCGCTTCGCGCTTGGTCGCAGCCTGCGGCAGCGGCTACAGGGGTGGTGTTGAATGGGATGGACTTCATAGGGATTCCTCGCCGTCTTCTTCCTGCAGCGCGTGCAGTTGCAGCGTGTTCTGGGTCAGGGCACCGCGCGCCGCCTGCTCCTGTTGCAGCAGGCGCTGGGCTTCGGCGCGCTGGCCGGGGGGCAGTTGTTGATCCAGCTGCTGGGCCAGTTCGTTGGCCTGTGGGGTGTCCTGGGCCTTGGCCAACTGGCTGAAGACGTAGGCGTTGACCGGGTTGGGCGCGGTGCCGCGGCCCTGGGAAAACAGCTGGGCAATGGCGAAGTCGGCGCTGTTCTGGCCGTTGCGGGCAGCCGTCAGCAGGTGGTCCAGGGCTTTTTGCGGGTACACCTGGCCCAGGTAGCCACGGCGGTAGATCTGCCCCAGGTAGTAGTCGGCGGCGACTTCGCGGCCCACGGCTTTCTGGAAGTGCGCCTCGGCCACCTTGGCGTCCGCCGGCACCCACTTGCCTTCGTAGTAGAGCTTTCCCAGCAGCAGTTCGGCCCGGGGCTGGTCGGCGGCGCGGCCGTTCTCCAGGTATTCCATCATCTTGTCGACGTCACCCAGCTCGGGGAAGTCGTAGAGCAGTTGCGCCAGGCTGACCCAGGAGGCCGGGTAGCCGGGGGCGACCTGTTCCAGCAGGGCCTGGGCGGTCTTTTCATCCGGCTTGCCAAGACTGGCATCGCCCAGTACCCGGGCCACGCTGTCGACTCGCTGGGCACTGACGCTGCCACGGCTGTAGCCGGCCTGCAGTCGCTTGATCAGCTCGGCCTGCTGTTCTGGCTGGCCGCGTTTCTGGTAGACGGTGGCCAGCTCGACGTAGCAGATGTCGGTGCTGTCGAGGGCGGCCTTGCAGATGCTTTCCACCTGGTCCAGGTGCTGGTCGTAGGTGCCCTGGGTGCGGTACAGCAGGACCTGGGCCAGACCGGCTTCCGGATAGCCGGCGGCGCGCCATTGGCTGATCTGCTGCTGGGCGTCGACGTTGGGGAAGCTGTGGGGGTATTGCAGGTACAGCATCGCCAGGGGGATCAGGGTGTTGCCTTCGCCATTGGCAAAGGCTTTCTTCAGCAGGCCTTCGGCTTCGTGCTGCTCGGCCTCGCTGGAGCCGGGCTTGGCCACCAGCAGGCGCCCCAGGCGCGCCTGGGCACGGGGCGAGGTGTCGGCTGCGGCGCGGTAGGTGGCCTCGGCCTGCTTGATCTGCGCCGGGTCGCGGCTTTCCACCTGAATGTCGGCCAGGCCCACTTGCGCTTCGCTGTAGCCCAGGTCTGCCAGTTGGCGGTAGTTCTGCTGGGCCAGGGCGGTGTCGCCGCGCTTCAGGGCCTCGTTGGCCAGGCGCTGGTCCGGCAGGCCGGCGCAACCGGCCAGGGCCAGCGCCGCGACCAAAGGCAACACCGAACCCTGTAGCCGCTGCCGCAGGCTGCGATCGAGCGCGAAGCGCTCGTGCTGGTTGTCGGGGAGCATCGAGTCGGCCGGATGGCGTCCGCTGCGCGGCCGGGCGCAGCCTGCGGCAGCGGCTACAGGGAGCTGGGTAGGCACTCTCATGGTTACAGACCCGCAGCCATGGCTTTGTCGATCAGCCAGTTCATCGACGGGCCGCGGTCGCTGCTGACTTCCACCGGGCGGCCGGCGAAGGCGCTGCTCAGGGGCGCGTCGGGCTTGATCTGTACGCGGATGTCGGAGGACAGGTCGTTGCTGTTGAGGCTGGCGCTGCTGACGATGGTGCCGGTGCGCACTTCATCCTCGCCGGCGATCTGGAAGTTGACCTTGGTGCCCGGGCGCACGTCGCCGAACTGGCGGTAGGAGAACCGCGCCTCGACATTGGCCAGGCTATTGCGCGGCACCAGCTGGAAGATCACGTCGCCCTTGCTGGCGTACTGCCCGTCGGCCACCAGTTGCTGGGCCACGGTGCAGTCGCAGGGGGAGGTCAGGGTGCCGGTCATCTGCTTGCCGAACAGTTCCTCGACCTTGGCCGGTTGCAGCTGGTTTTCGTCCAGGTGGCCCTTGAGCACGTCCAGCATGCTGGTGCTGAAGCTGGCCAGGGGCGCGCCTTTGGCGACGCTGCCATCGGTCTGCACCAGGCTCTGCACGGTGCCGTCGCGCGGCATGGTGACGTTCATCCCCGGAACGTTGACCAGGCCGGCCTCGGCGTGGCTGACGAAGTACATGCCGTACACCGACTTGAGGATGAAACCGAAGGCGGCAAGGCCGACGATGAAGATCCCGGCGCTGAAGGTCACCGCCCGCAGGCGCCCCAGCGGAGTCATGCCGCTGCCGCTGTCCTTGTTCTTGCGCGCCTTGGTGAAGTTGTCGCGCTGCAGGGTGGCGAGCACGTCGCCCATGCTGACGATGTCGCCGGCCAGGTGCGAGGTGATCAGGTGGCGCAGGGTGGAGATGTCCTGGGGTTCGAGGTTCTGGAACTGGCAACCGACCCGGCCGCTCTGGCGATCGAAGGAGCGGACCTGCAGCTCGACGTCCATGGCCAGGCCGAGGTTGTCGATGACAAATTGCAGGCGGCCCTTGTGCACTTCGCCCACGGTCAGCATCTGCTGCCCGGCGTTGAAGCTCAGGCCGCCGGCGGAGAGGTCGTGGACCCGCACTTCAAGAGGCTTGGCCTCGGTTCCGAAGAAGCGCAGCTTGGCCGGGATCTTGACCCGGGCGTGCTGGCGTTGGGCTTCGGATTCATGCACTACATTGACGTTCACGGCGGTGTTCATAGAGTCGATTTCCTAGTTAATTCAGGCAAGGCGGTTCAGACCATCAGCAGCAGGACAGCGACGAACACGCTGCCGGCCGAGAAGGTCATGGTCCGAGACGACCAGGTGTTGAACCAACGTTGAAAACTGGCCAGGTCGCGGGTCAGCTTGGTGTCCTGGCGGGTCCAGGATTGCTGGTCGAGGCGGAAGAACACGTAGATCTTCACCAGCGCGCCGACGATCTGGTTGTAATAGAGAATCAAGGGGTAGGCCGGGCCGATGCGGTGCCCCGAGCAGGACAGCAGCAGGGTCAGGATCAGGCGGGTAATGCCGATCCACAGCAGGTAGGCCAGGATGAAGGCGGTGCCGTACTTGAAGCTGGCGATGATCGCCACGGTCAGGCCCAGCAGCGAGGTCCACATCGACACGCGCTGGTCGAACAGCACCACGCTGGTGAACAGCCCCAGGCGTTTCATGCCCAGGCCGAGGGCCCGGGAGTTCTGCCGCAGGTTGTTGCCGTACCAGCGGAACATCAGCTTGCGGCTGGCCTTGATGAAGCTCTTCTCCGGCGGGTGCTCCACGGTGTTGATTGCCGCGTCAGGCACGTAGAAGGTGTCGTAGCCCAGGCGCATCAGGCTGAACCAGCTGGACTTGTCGTCGCCGGTAAGGAACTTGAAGCGGCCCAGGCGCCAGTGCTGCAGGGAGTCGCTTTCCACGTCGGCGATGAAGTCCGGGTCGGTGACCACGGTGGCGCGGAACACCGACATGCGCCCGGTCATGGTCAGCACGCGCTTGGACAGGGCCATGGAGCACATGTTGATGTGGCGCTGGGCGAAGCGCAGCTTGTGCCATTCGCTCATGATGTAGCCGCCGCGCACTTCGCAGAATTCGTTGGTGGTCAGGCCGCCGACATTGCCGAACAGCTGGAACCAGGGCACGGTCTTGCGTACCACGCCTTCGCCGAGCACGGTGTCACCGTCGATCACCGCTACCACGGCGCGGCTGTCCGGCAGGTGGCGGGAGATGGCACGAAAGCCGAAGGCCAGGCCATCACGCTTGCCGGTGCCGGGGATGCGCACGAAGTCCAGCTTGACCCGCTCCGGCGGGTTCATCCGCGCCCACAGGCTTTTCACCAGCAGCTCGTCGGACATTTCCACGATCGAGCAGACCACGGTGGTGGGGAAGCCGCAGTCGATGGCTTCACGGATGACCGAGCCGTAGACCTGGGCGGTGGTCAGCGCGTCGATCCGGAAGCTGGTGACCATCAGGTACACATGGGACGGGTCCGCCGCGCTGCCGAGCTTGCGCACCTTGCGCCGCAGGTGCGGGTAGACCACGTAGAGAAACAGCATGCCGCGCACGAAGTGCGTGGCACCCATCGAGTAGCGCCAGATGCCCACGGCGCCAATCAGGAAAATGAAGTCCTTGGACTGTGAGTCGAAGGTCGAGGCGGGCAGCAACAAGGCCATGCCCATCAGCAAACTCGAGTAGAACAGCCAACCGGCGGCCTGAAGCAGGCCGTGCTTTAGCCTGTGCATAATCTGCGTCCATCAAGGTCTCGGGCGAGCCTGTGGGGTGGCCCGAGGGGGGTTAAGGCAGGCATGGAGATCTGGGAGGGCCAGATCGCTGGCCAGCCAGCTCCTACGGGGATGGGGTAGGAGCCGGCTGGCTGGCGAACCCTTACCAGCAGATCCCTTCGGTACGGCCTTTGCTGCAGGTAGCCTTGGACATGAAGCCCACCAGGTCGATGACCTGCTTGCCGTGGGGCACGTCTTCGGCCAGGGCGCGGAACTTCTCGTCGCGGTTGCCGAGAATGATCACGTCGGAGTTGCCGATTACCGCGTCGAAGTCCGAGTTGAGCAGGGACGAAACGTGGGGGATCTTCGACTCGATGTAGTCCTTGTTGGCGCCGTGAACCCGGGCGTACTCGACGTTGCTGTCGTAGATGCTCAGGTCGAAGCCCTTGCCGATGAGCATTTCCGCCAGTTCCACCAGCGGGCTCTCGCGCAGGTCGTCGGTGCCGGCCTTGAAGCTCAGGCCCAGCAGGGCGACCTTGCGCTTGTCATGGCTGGAAACGATGTCGAAGGCGTTCTGCACCTGGGATTCATTGCTGCGCATCAGCGAGTTGAGCAGGGGCGCCTCAATGTCCAGGGAGCCGGCGCGGTAGGTCAGGGCGCGCACGTCCTTGGGCAGGCACGAGCCGCCGAAGGCGAAGCCCGGGCGCATGTAGTACTGGGACAGGTTGAGGGTCTTGTCCTGGCAGACCACGTCCATCACTTCACGGCCGTCCACGCCCACCGCCTTGGCGATGTTGCCGATCTCGTTGGCAAAGGTGACCTTGGTGGCGTGCCAGACGTTGCAGGTGTACTTGATCATCTCGGCGACTTCGATGTCCTTGCGGATGATCGGTGCATCGAGCTCTTCGTACAGCGCTTGCAGCACATCACCGGAGGCCTGGTCGAACTGGCCGATCACGGTCATGGGCGGGAAGTCGTAGTCCTTGATCGCGGTGCTTTCACGCAGGAACTCGGGGTTCACCGCGACGCCGAAATCCACCCCGGCCTTCTTGCCCGAGCAGTCTTCGAGGATCGGGATCACCACGTTCTTCACGGTGCCCGGCAGCACGGTGCTGCGCACCACGATGGTGTGGCGGGTGGCCTTGTCACGCAGGACGAAACCGATCTCGCGGCACACCGATTCGATGTAGTCCAGTTCCAGGTCGCCGTTCTTCTTGCTCGGGGTACCGACGCAGATCATCGACAGGTCGGTATCGCGAATGGCCTCGGCGAAGTTGGTGGTGCCACGCAGACGAGCGGTCTGGATTCCTTGCGCCAGAAGTTCGCCCAGGCCCGGTTCGACGATCGGCGACTTGCCGGCGTTGATCAGGTCGATCTTGTCTTTGGAGATATCTACGCCAACCACTTCATGGCCCCGTGCGGACAGGCAACCGGCACATACTGCACCGACGTAACCCAAACCAAATATGCTGATGCGCATCGCATTTACCTCTGTGTTATTCACGCCATTAGATGGCCGGAGTTAATGTTTGCCAGCTGTTGTTGCGCACTCGGAAGTCCAGCGAAGTACGCTGTAGTGCCGTGTGCAGGCAGACTAAGTTCCGAGTGACTAAATAAATGCACTCAAGTTGTGCGCAACCGATCCATGTTGTTTTGACTTGCCCTTGAATGTTGCCGGCGGCTCCTGCTGCAGGTCCCTCGAGAAAAACCATCCGCGTTCCTGTGGATGGCTGGATGCCACGCAGTACGGGCTCTCCAGTTGTTTTCGGGGGCCTTGAAGGCCAGCTGTTCCTTGGCTCGTTAGGGGATAGTTGAGGTGCCTTATCTCCGTTTGTTTACCCTTTAGTTCAAGTTTGTGACTCGTTGGTCAAATCAATGTTGCAACTTGATTAGTTCCTCGTGAGCCCATGTAAGTCATCTCCTACAACCTCGTTGAGAATCGTTACCGGTGGTATGAGCGGTGTCTGAAGGCATAGTTCCTGCCCGCTCATCCTGTTTTTCGAAATTTCTTGAAATATTGAGAAAGATGGCACTGCTCTCAAACTGATAGCACTAACGGTTTGGGCCTTTAGTTATGGGGAGTTGAAGCGAGGGGATATTTTTGTGCCACTACCGAATAAAAAAAGTGGTGCCACTACTGAAAAAAATCAGCGCTGTCGAGTGAAATAAAAGTTAGGCAAAACGCTGAAAGTTCTATGGCGCCAGAAAATTGGCTTATTAAAGGCGGGGAATGTGCGGATGATCACATTCTGGCGCGCTCGCCGGTTGGAAGCGAGCGCGGCAGGGGAACGCTTTATTCCGGTGCGTGGTCGCGCAGGAATACCAGGTTGTCGGCTTTGGACTGCTCCGCGCTGAAGCGGTAGCCCTGGACGTCGAATTGCTTGAGCTCGGCGGGGTCGTTGATGCGCTCCTGGATGACGAAGCGGCTCATCAGGCCACGGGCTTTCTTGGCATAGAAACTGATGATCTTGTACTGGCCGTTCTTCAGGTCCTTGAACTCGGTATTGATGATCCGCGCGTTCAGGGCCGTGCGCTTGACCGCCGAGAAGTACTCGTTGGAAGCCAGGTTCAGCAGCAGGTCGTCACCTTGCTCGGCCAGAGCCTCGTTGAGCCATTCGCTGATGCGGGTGCCCCAGAAGGCGTACAGGTCCTTGCCCCGGGCGTTGGCCAGCTTGGTGCCCATTTCCAGGCGATAGGGCTGCATCAGGTCCAGGGGGCGCAGCAGGCCGTACAGGCCGGAAAGCATGCGCAGGTGTTGCTGGGCGTAGTCGAAATCCGCCTCGCTGAGGGTTTCGGCGTTGAGCCCGGTATAGACGTCGCCCTTGAACGCCAGCAGCGCCTGCTTGGCGTTGTCTGGAGTGAAGGCCGGGGTCCAGCTACCGAAGCGCGCGGCGTTGAGCCCGCCGATCTTGTCGGATACGTGCATCAGCTCGCTGATCTGCGCCGGGGTCAGTTCCCGCAGTTGCTGGATCAGTTCCTGGGAGTGGTCGAGGTATTGCGGCTGGGTGAAGCGCTGGGTAACCGGCGGTGTTTCGTAATCGAGGGTCTTGGCGGGTGAAATCACCATCAGCATGGGGTCGTCTCCTTTTGGCGTCGGGGGATTCTAGGGGCTCGGGCGCCCGGACTCCACCTATGATGGCGATAGTCATGACCGCTGATCGCGGTTCGCCGGCAAGCCGGCTCCCGCACGAGCCTGTAGGAGCCGGCTTGCCGGCGAAGGGGCCCTGATTCCTGGCACAGATCGGCTATAGTGCGGCGCGGGTTTTGTTCTGGAGGCATCCCTTTTGCGTATCGCGTTTCTCTTCTCGGCCTGGCTTCTGAGTTTCAGCGTGCTGGCAGCGCCCAATGATGTGGCGACCCTGGACCGCAGCACCTGGCCGGAAAAGCTCGACAATCCGACCCTGTTCGACGTCGCCTCGCGGGCCGAGATCCTCTCCTTCGCTCGCGCCTTGCTGATCAGCGAAGCCTGGGACGAGGCCTCGATGAAGCAGCGCCTGGGCCTGCGGATGATCAACATGGAGGCGATCTCTGAGCTGCGCGAACATCTGTGGCAGCGCCTGCTGGATAACTACAACTTCGCCCAGCAGAGCTGCGACCAGGACGCGTCCTTCTGTTACCTGGTGGAAAACATGCAGCAGTTGCGCAAGCAGGCCGGCAAGTTCCATCTGGCGCAGGACTCCTACTACGCGCGCTGGGGCGAGCCGAGCCGGACCTTCCACGAGCAGTACCTGGACGAATTGCTGCGCAAGGCCGCGCTGTCACCGCAGACCAGCAGCGAAGTGCTGCGCTTTGGCGACTACGAGCGCAATGGCGACGAGCTCAATGACCGGCTGTTTCTGCTGACCTTCGACAGCGCCGCCAACCTGGCGCCGGACAACACGCCCTGGCTCACCAACTACCTGCGCAAGGCCAACCTCAGCGGCACCTTCTTCGTTCTTGGCAACGATATCCAGAACCGTCTCGACAAGGCGTCGGTGGCCAGCCTGCAATCCCTGTATTCCCGGCAGTGCGTTGGGGTCCAGGGGTGGGAATTCCGTTCCCACAGCCATTGGCAGGACTGGCAGTACTCGATCCAGCGCAGTGCCGACCTGGTGAAAAGCAAGCTGCCGGAAAACTACGTGCCGCTGTTCCGCCCGCCCTATGGCCAGCGTCGCGCCGACGCCCAGGGCTTCTTCAATGCCCAGGGCATGCAGGTGGCGCTATGGGACATCGACGCCCAGGACGGCGCCGGCAAGCTCAAGGCCGAGGACAGCGGGCAAAGAGTGTTGACCTTGATGCTGCTGTGGCGACGCGGGGTGATCGCCTTCAATGCCAAGCAGGATGGGGTCAAGAGCAGCCTGCCCTGGTTGCTGGCCCAGACCGCGCAGAGCGGCATCGGTTGGGAAGACTGCCAGGATGCATTTCGCTGAAACGAAACAGCCTGCGCAAACAGGGAGAAAAGGCGGCTGAAGAGGGGAAAAATAGCGGGATTTCGAGGCAGGCGGACTTCCGACTTTAACGGTGCCCGGGCCACTCGCCAAGGGCTATTCGTCACTCTGCAAAATAAACATCAAAAAAGCGTCAAAGTGCTTTTTCCTGTCACGGCTTTTGGAGTATTACGAACTCAGACCGCCGAAACCTGCGACACAGGTGGCGTCTCCCAAGACTCCTTGTGTGTGCAGGTCACCTGAACCCCCGCGGGTGAATTCGGTGGCCCTTCGAGGCGCGATACCCCATGGTATTGCGTCGACTGGCTCCCACATAAGGTGACCGAGTATGGATGACCACGGACGTAGCTCTTCTTCCAACCAGCCAATCCTTTATGTACTCGATACCAATGTATTGATTCACGATCCAAACGCCTTACTGAATTTCGAAGAACACCACGTCGCCATCCCCATGACCGTCCTCGAAGAGCTGGACAAGCTCAAGAGCGGGCATCACAGCGTGGCCGCCGAATGCCGCCAGGCCATCCGCCTGATCGACAAGACCCTGGGTGAAGCCTCACCCGAGGACGTCGAGCTGGGCGTACCGATCCAGCGTGGCAAGAGTGGGCCCAAGGGCTTGCTGTCGATCCTCATGAGCAAGCGCAACGAGCCCACCAGCCTGTTGCCGGACAACCTCAACGACAACATCATCATCAACCAGCTGATCGACCTGCACGCGCGCAACAAGGACCTGCCCGTGGTGCTGGTGACCAAAGACATCAACATGCGCCTCAAGGCGCGGGCCTGCGGGATCGCCGCCGAGGACTACAGCACCGACCAGCTGGTGGACGATGTTTCCCTGCTGCCCAATGGTTTCCACAACATGAGCGGCTCGTTCTGGGACCGCGTAAGCAAGGTGGAAACCCGCCAGGACCATGGCCGTACCTGGCACCAGGTGCAGTTGATCGACAACCTGCCGGCGGTGCACATCAATGAATTCATCATCGACGAACAGGGCTTTGTCGGCTGGATCAAGGAAATCCGCGCCGATGTGCTGCTGATCCTCGACCTGCATCAGGAGCCCCTGTTGCACCAGGAGGCCTGGGGCCTGAAACCGCGGGACATCTACCAGGGCCTGGCGCTGTACGCGCTGCTCGATCCGGATATCCACCTGGTCAACCTGTCCGGCGCCGCGGGCTCGGGCAAGACCATCCTGGCCCTGGCCGCCGCTATCGAGCAGACCATGGTCAGCAAGCGCTACCGGCGCATCATCGCCACCCGCAGCGTGCAGGGGCTGGACCAGGAGATCGGCTTCCTGCCCGGCACCGAGGCGGAGAAGATGGAACCCTGGCTGGGCGCCATCACCGACAACCTCGAAGCCCTGCACATGGATGACGAGAACACCCACGGCAGCGTCGACTACATCCTCAGCAAGGTGCCGTTGCAGTTCAAATCCCTGAACTACATCCGCGGCCGCAGCTTCCAGCAGAGCCTGATCCTGATCGACGAATGCCAGAACCTTACCCCGCACCAGATGAAGACCATCATCACCCGTGCCGGCGCCGGTTCCAAAGTGGTGTGCCTGGGCAACCTGGCACAGATCGATACCCCCTACCTGTCGGCCACCAGCTCTGGCCTGACCTACCTCACCGAACGTTTCAAGGACTTCCCCAACGGCGTGCACATCACCCTGCAAGGGGTGCCGCGCTCGATCCTGGCGGAATACGCCGAAAGCCACTTGTAACCTCACCCTGGAACACAACGGGCGGCCCTTGGGCCGCCCGTTGCACTTCTGGCGCAGGCTCAGGCCAGTTGCTGCAGTTCCTCCAACTCGCTGGAACGACTGTGGGCGCGTGCCATCAGGCTGTAGATCGACGGCAGCACGAACAGGGTGAACAGGGTGCCCACCAGCATGCCGATGACGATCACCAGCCCCAGGCCGAAACGGCTGCTGGCGCCGGCGCCGGAAGAAAACAGCAGCGGTACCAGCCCCACCACCATGGCGGCGGTGGTCATGAGGATCGGCCGCAGGCGGATCCGTGCCGCGCGGATAATCGCCTGGGCCGCAGTGCAGCCCAGGGCCGCGCGCAGTTCATTGGCGAACTCCACCATCAGGATGCCGTGCTTGCTGATGAGGCCGATCAGGGTCACCAGGCCGATCTGCGTGTAGATATTGATGGTCGCCAGCCCCAGCGCCAGGGGAATCAGCGCGCCACAGATCGACAGCGGCACGGTGATCAGGATGATCAGCGGGTCGCTCAGGCTTTCGTACTGCGCGGCCAGCACCATGTAGATCACGATGAGGGCGAACAGGAAAGTCAGCAGCAGGGCATTGCCTTCGTGGATGAACTGCCGCGAATCGGCCTGCCAGTCATGGCTGAAACTGGCGGGCAGGGCCTGGCTTTGCTGCTGCAGGAAGGCCACCGCCTGGCCCAGGCTGACCCCCGGGGCGGGGATGCCCTGAAAGGTCGCGGCATTCTGCTGGTTGAACTGCTTGAGCTTGTTGGGCTGGATGCTGTCATGCAGGCTGACCACGGTGGACAACGGCACCTGGGTGCCGCTGTCGGTCTCCACGTAGAAGCCGTTGAGGGCCTGGGGTGTCAGGCGCTGGGCCGCGGCGCTCTGGGGAATCACGTCGTAGGAGCGGCCCTGCAGGGCGAAGCGGTTGGTGTAGTTCTCGCCGATCAGCACCGCCAGGGTGGTGCCGATGTCCTGCATGCGGATGCCCAGGCTGTTGGCCTTGCTGCGATCGATGCGCACCTCGGTCACCGGGTTGTTGAACTCCAGGTCGCTGTCCACCACCGCGAACAGGCCGCTGGCCCGGGCCTGCTGCTTGATCTCCTCCATGGCCTGGAACAGCGAGCGGTAGTCCTCGGTGCTGCGGATCACCAGTTGCACCGGCAGGCCGCCGGTGGAGGCCGGCAGCGGCGGCAACTGGAAGACGAAGATCGAGTTGCCCTCGACCGCATCGACCTCCTGCTGCAACTGCTGCTGGATGCTGGCCGCGCTGCGCTGGCGTTGCGACCACTCGCTGAAGTTGACCCCGGCGAAACTGGCGGCCACGCCGTCGCTGCCATTGATGATCCAGGTGCTGACGGTTTCCGGCAGGCCCTGGAGGATCGCGTCCAGCTGGTAGGCATAGCGCTCGACATAGTCCAGGTTGGCGTGCTGCGGCGACTTGATCGCCAGCAGCAGGTTGCCCTGGTCTTCGTTGGGCGCCAGCTCCTTGCTGGCGTGGCCGTAGAGCCACGGCAGGCTGAGCAGCACCAGGGCGGCAAACGCCAGGACCGCGCCGCGCCAGCGCAGGGAACGCACCAGGCCGTGCTGGTAGAGACGTGCCAGCCAGTGGAAGAACTGCTCGGCCCAGCGGCTCATGCGACCTTCCTGCTGCCCCGCCGGCAGCAGCGTGGCGCACATCACCGGGGTCAGGGTCAGGGCCACTACCCCGGAGATCAGCACCGCGCCGGCCAGGGTCAGGGCGAACTCCTTGAACAGCGCGCCGGTCAGCCCGTTCATCAGGCCGATGGGCATGTACACCGCAGCCAGGGTGATGGTCATGGCTATCACCGGCGAGGCGATTTCGCGGGCCCCGACAAAGGCCGCCTGCAACGGCGTGCGACCCTCCTTGAGGTGGCGGTGGATGTTCTCCATGACCACGATGGCATCGTCCACCACCAGGCCGATGGCCAGGACCATGGCCAGCAGAGTCAGCAGGTTGATGCTGAAGCCGAACAGGTGCATCAGCGCCAGTGCGCCGACCATCGACAGCGGAATGCTGACCACCGGGATCAGCACGCTGCGGGCCGAGCCCAGGCACAGGTAGATGATCGCCACCACGATCAGGATGGCTTCGATCAGGGTTTCGATGACCTCGATGATCGAGGCCTGGATGAAGTGGGCGGTCTCGAACGCCAGGGCCACCTCCACTCCCGGCGGCAGGGTCTTCTGGATCTCCGGCAGCAGGCGCTTGATGTCGGCGACGATCAGCAGCGGGTTGCCCTTGGGCGTGGCATACAGGCCCAGGTGCACCGCCGGCTTGCTGTCCATCAGCGCACTGGTTTCATAGGACGCCGAGCCCAGCTCGACCCGGGCGATGTCCCGCAGGCGCAGGAGGTGGTCGCCACGGTTGCTGATGACCATGTCGCGAAACTCGTCGAGGTTGCTCAGGTCGGTGTTGACCTGGATCGACGAGATCACGTACTGGCCCTTGATCTGCCCGGGGGCGGCCTGGAAGTTGTTGGCGCGGATCGCCTGTTCCACCTGGGCCGCGCTGACGCCGTGGCCGGCCATGCGCTGCGGGTCCAGCCACAGGCGCATGGCCAGGCGCTGGCCGCCGAAGGTCTCGACCTTGGCCACGCCCTCGATGCTGGAAAACAGCGGCTGTACCACTCGGCTGAGGTAGTCGCTCAGCGCCGAGGCGGACAGCGAGCGGCTGGCGAAACCGACATAGGCCACGGCGGTGGCGTCCCCGGCGGAACGCTCGATCACCGGGTCGTAGGCCTGCTCGGGCAGGCGGTACTTAACCTGGTTGACCTTGGCGATCACCTCGCTCAGGGTCTTCGACGAATCCTGGTTGAGGGCCATGCGCAGGGTGATCAGGCTGCGCCCCTGGACCGAGGACGAGCTGACGTAGTCCACCCCCTCCACCGAGGCCAGGGACTGGTTGATCGGCTGGGTGACAAAGCCCTGCATAAGCTCAGCCGGCGCCCCGGGGTAGTCGGTGGTGACGCTGATCACCGAGCTTTCCAGCAACGGGTACTGGCGCACCGGCAGGTTGCTGTAGGCCTTGAGCCCCGCCAGCAGGATCAGCAGGCTGACCACCAGCGCCAGCACCGGGCGGCGGACAAACAGATCGGTGAACTTCACGGCTCTTCTCCCGCGGCCAGGGTTGTCGCACTGCCGCCGGCATCGCTGAGCACGCTGTGCTGCTGCGGTTCGATCGGGGCGCCGTCACTGAGCTTGATCTGCCCGGACGTCACCACTTGCGCGCCCGGCGCCAGGCCGCTGTCGATCACCACCCGGCCGGCATGCCGCGCGCCGGTTTTCACCGATACCCGCTGCACCGTCGGCGCGCCCTGGGCATCCTTGGCCGGCTGGACCACGAACAACTCTTCGCCGTAGGCGTTATAGGTCACCGCGGTTTCCGGCACGCTCAAGGTGCCGCTGGGCAGCGGCTGGGCCAGCCGCACACGGGCGAACATATGGGGCAGGGCGCTGGCTGGCGGGTCTTGCAAGCGTGCCTGGATGCTCAGGGTGCGGGTGCGATCGAGAAACGGATCGACAGCGCTCACTTTGGCGCTGAGCACCTGCCCGGGCAGGGCGTCGAGAAGCACTTCCAGGGTCGCCCCCGGCGTGACCTGGGCCAGCGCCTGCTCGGGCACGCTGAAGTTGACGTACAGGCCCTTGTCGCCAATCAGGTTGATCAGCACGTCCCCGGGGTTCACGTATTGCCCAAGGTGCACCTTGCGAATGCCCAGGGTGCCGGCAAAGGGCGCGCGGATGGTGCGCTGCTCGATTTCCGCGGTCAGCGCCTGCAAGGCGCCCTTGGCGGTGGACAGCTCGGTCTGGGCATTGTCGAAGGCTTCCCTGGAGGTGGCGTTGACCGACACCAGGCGCCGCGAGCGTTCGAGGCGGATCCGGGCGTTTTCCATTTCCCCTTGCAGGCGCACCAGGTTGCCGCGCTGGGGCGCGTCGTTGAGCTGGACCAGGACCTGGCCGCGTTCGACCCGCTGCCCTGACTGGATCGGCAGGTTGACGATGCGCCCGCCGATTTCCGCCGGCACGCTGACTTGCTGGATCGCCTCCAGTTCGCCGATGGCTTCCAGGTAGTTCGGGAAGGGCAGGGTACTGGCCGTGGCCACGGCGACCTTGACCGGTGCCTGTGCATAGGCCTGTGGGCCGGGCCGGGCCCCGTGCCACAGCCACCCGGCCAGCAGGCCGACGGTCAGCAGCGCCGCGATCAGCGCCAGCCATGCGCGCAGGGAGGGGGGCTTGGTTACACCGACGGACACCATGACATTCACTCCTTGACGTCAGTTGCAGTTTCAGTAGATCGGCCAGCAACCGGGGGTGAGCAGCTCGACGAGGTTTTCATCCGGGTCGCGGAAATAGATGCTGGAGCCGCCCTTGGGCCATTCGGTACGACCTTCCAGGGGAATGCCGGAGTGGGCCAGGCGTTCCTTCCAGCCGGGCAGGTCCTGCTTGTCGATGGCAAAGCACACATGGATCCGCCCGCTGGCATCGTGGGGCGGGATCTCGCCGCCGCTGAGGTATTTGGTGTGCAGCGAGGCGCCCCGCTTGAACAGCAACAGGGTATTCTGGCCGCCGATGTTCAGCGCCACGAGGACATCACTCTCGACCATGACTTCCAGCTGGAAGGTTTTTGCGTAGAATTCTTTCGCGATGTCGAGATCGTTCACATAAAGGGCTGTTTCAATAATTCGTTTGAGTTGCAGCATGTGTTGCTCCTTTTGGGACCTTGCTCCCTGAGTTGGAAATGACAGGATGGTCACGGTCTTACTGCGCAATATCGATTTGAACCTGCTGGTGGTGCTTGATGCCCTGCTGACAGAAAAACATGTCACCCGCACGGCCTTGCGCCTGCACTTGAGCCAGCCGGCCATCAGCCACTCGTTGAGCAAGTTGCGCGGGTTGCTGGATGACCCGATCCTGATTCGCCGGGGCAGCGAACTGGTGCTCAGTTCCCTGGCCCAGAACATCCAGCAGCCGCTGCGGGAAATCCTCGGCCAGATCGAAACCCTGTTCGGCAAGTCCATCGACTTCGACCCCGCCAGTTCCCAGCGCATCTTCACCCTGGCGATGTCCGACTACGGCGCCGCGCTGGTGCTGCCCAACCTGATGGTGCGCTTGCGCCGCGATGCGCCGAACACCACCTTGGTGGTGACCCAGGACACCCGGCACGGAATGTTCGAGCAGGTTTCCCAGGGCAAGATCGACCTGGCCCTGGGGGTGTTTCCCAACCTGTCCGGCGACATTTCCACCGAGGTACTGTTCGAGGAAACCTTCTCCTGCCTCCTCGATCGACGCACATTGCCGGCCGACGGCACGCTGGACCTGGACAGCTACCTGGCCCGGCCACACATCCTGGTGTCGATGGATGGCAGCGCCAACGGCGAGGTGGACAGCCTGCTGCGCGACGAAGGGCTGCAGCGGCGGATAGCCGTGAGCGTGCCCCATTGGCGCACTGCCCCCAGCATGATTCACAACACCGACCTGATTCTCACGGTGGCCACTCGCACCCTGGACGAAGCGCTGCTTAACCAGGACCTGATCCAGCTGCGACCGCCGTTGCCGATTCCGCCGTTTCCCTTCGTGCAGATCTGGCATCAGCGTTTCGACAATGAACCGGCCCATGTCTGGTTGCGTGAGCAGGTCAAGCAGGTGGTCGCTCATAGCGCGCTCGGCGGCTGAGCCGGCCGCAGGCGCAGACGCAGGTCCGGCCCCAGCTGGCTGACGTCATACAGGGCAAAGTCCAGGGCCTCCTCCAGGCGGTCGAAGCACGGCAGGTGCACCAGCGGCCGGGCCAGATCCCCCAGCAGGCGCGGAGCCACGTACAACAGCAACTCATCCACCAGATGCGCCTTGAGCAGGTTGCCGGCCAGTGTCGGGCCGGCTTCCACCAGCAGGTCGTGCAGGCCGCGCTGGCTGAGGTTGTGCAGCAACTGCTCAAGGTGCAGGCCCTGGTCGTCCCCGGGCAGCGCCATGACCTGCTCGCTGTCGCTGCTGGCCAGCGGGCACTCCCGGTGCACCACGTGCAGGCTCGGCGCCTGGTCGTTGAACACCCGCGCCGTGGCGGGCACCCGGCCCTGGCTGTCGAGCACCACACGTACTGGCGCCAGGGCCTCCGGGGAGGACAGCTGGCGTACCGTGAGCAGTGGGTCGTCCGCCAGGACGGTACCGCTGCCGGTGAGGATCGCCGAGCTGCGGGCCCGCCAATACTGCACGTCGGCCCGGGCCCGGGTGCTGGTGATCCACTTCGAGCGCCCATTGTCCAGGGCCGTGCGCCCGTCCAGGCTCATGCCCATTTTCAGTTGCACCCAGGGCCGCTGGCGCCGCACCGTGGACAGAAAGCCGCGGTTCAACTCCTGGGCCGCCGATTCCAGCAGGCCGACCCGCACCTCGATTCCGGCGTTACGCAGTTGGGCGATGCCCTGGCCGTTGACCTGTTCGAACGGGTCCTGATGGGCCACCACCACGCTGTGCACGCCGCTGTCGATCAGGGCCTGATGGCAGGCACCGGTGCGTCCGACATGGCTGCAGGGTTCCATGGTCACGTAGGCGGTGGCACCCCGCGCCAGGCCACCGGCCTGG
Organism: Pseudomonas sp. BIGb0176; assembly: GCF_024810175.1. Classification (NCBI taxonomy): domain Bacteria; kingdom Pseudomonadati; phylum Pseudomonadota; class Gammaproteobacteria; order Pseudomonadales; family Pseudomonadaceae; genus Pseudomonas; species Pseudomonas sp. BIGb0176. Next base: position 1,180,684 of record NZ_JANUEC010000002.1, on the reverse strand, counting down.
CGCAGGGCGAACACCTCGGCGTGGGGCCCGCCGGCCCGCCGATGCCAGCCTTCGCCGACCACTTGCGAGCCATGGGCGATCACGCAACCTACCCGCGGATTGGGCCAGGTGGAGTGGCTGCCCCGTTCTGCCAGGGACAGGGCGTGCTGCATGTGCTGGAAGTCGACTTCGCTGAAGTAGGTCATGGGCGCGCCGACTGGACAGCGGCCGGGGGCGTGATCGGGTAGATCCGGCCGTCGTAGGCGCTGGCCAGGAAACCTTCGCCGCTGGCGTCATGGATCAGGCAGGAAATGCCGCTGGCGGTGGGTTTCTCCACGCTGGCCCAGACGCGCTTTTTCAGATCGAAGACGGCCACGGTGCCGCCGTAGCTGCCGGTGGCGATCATCGAGCGGTCCCGGGAGATGGCGATGCACTTGATCGAGTGGCTGTGGGGCGTGTCGAACACCTCGCTGGCACCATCGCGCCACAGGCGCAGTTTCAGGTCGCGACCGATGCTGGCGAAGCCGCCCTGGATCTGCGTGCAGCCGTTGGAGATCCGCTCGTGGGCCTTGTCCAGGTAGGTTTCCAGGCCGAAGTCGGCAATCCGGAAGAAGGCCGCGGCTGCGGTGGCGCACACGCTGAAAATGTAGGTTTCATCGGCGGCGATGCCTTTGATGGCGTTCTCATGCATGCGCACCTGGGTGACGAAGCGCGGCTGCTGCTGGTCCAGGCAGAAGATCAGCGCTTCGCCGGTGTAGGTGCCGATGGCTGCGTGCAAGGCACCGTCCTTGATGAAGGTGGTGCCGCAGTTCAGGGGCGAGCGGTGCTGGTACAGGGTGGCGCCGGTGCGGGCGTCGAACACCGTGCCCATCTGGCCGCCGGTCAACACACTGTCGCCAAAGGGCAGGAGGAAGTTGCACAGGCTGCCGGCCTTGATGCTGGGTTGGCCGTTGATATGCAGGATGCCGGCGTCGCCGATGCTGTAGACGTCTTCGCCGACCACCGCCACGGCGTTGAGGCTGACCGCCGGTTCGATGCCGCTGAGGTCCCAGGTCTGGGTGGCGAAATCCCAGGTGGCATAGCGCGAGCCGAAGGTGACGAAGGCGATGCGATGGCTGCCCAGCAGCGCGCAACTGCGTGGCCAGATGATGCTCGGCAGGGAGGTTTCCGCGGTCTTGACCAGGGTGCCGTCCTGCTTGAGGTGCCAGAGCATGACCGAGCGGTCGTAGCTGAGGCTGATCAGCAGGCGCTGGCTGTCGTCCCAGATGATGCGCTTGATCCCGGCGCTGTGGGCGGGCTGCAGCAGGGTGCCGCGGGGGCTGATGATGGAGATCTTGCCTTCGTCGTCGCCGGCGAAAATGATGCCCTCGCGGGACAGGGCCACGGTGTCGGTTTCCACGCCGCCCAGGTCGATGGTTTCCAGCTGTTGCCCGGTATTGGCATCCCAGCGCCGGATCGAACCGTCATCGCTGCTCGACACCAGGGTCTGGCCATCGGCCGACCAGCACACCGAGATCACGTCGGCGGTGTGGCCGTGGAGGATCCGCAGGGTCTGGCCGCTGAGGTTGAATAGGCGGATGCTGTGGTCCCGGGAGCAGGTGGCGATGGTCTGGCCGTCCGGGGAGAAGGCGGCCATCTCGATGTCGTCGTCATGGCCGATGAGCACGGTCTTCAGGCGCAGGGACGGCACTTCCCAGACCCGCGCGGTGTAGTCGCTGCTGGCGCTTACCAGCAGCGTGCCGGCGGCGTTGAATGCGCACTGGTTGGCCAGATGATCGTGAAGGACCCGCTGGATCGGGGTCCGGGTCCTGGCATCCCAGAGGATCACCTGGTTGTCGTAGCCGGCGGTGGCGACGTAGGTGTCCTTGAACGTGGCGATGCCGCTGATGGGCCCGAAATGTCTCATGATTATTGTCCTTAATAATGCGTTGGCGGATGACGGGCAGCCGTCCCCCGGCCCGCGGGCTCCGGGGGAGGCAGGTTCTTCTATTTGATGAGATCGATGAGGTGGTGCTTCTTGTCTTTCTTGGCTTGCAGGTAGTGGCTGTTGTGCCGGGTGAGGAAGACCCCGGTGGGGATGGTGCTGTCCACGATGATGCCGTTGTCCTTCAGGGCCTGGACCTTGTCCGGGTTGTTGGTGATCAGGCGGCAGTGCTGCACGCCCAGGGCCTTGAGCATCCTGGCGGCCATGGAGAAGTCCCGGCCGTCCTCGGGGAAGTTCAAGTGGCTGTTGGCTTCGAAGGTGTCCATGCCGCCGTCTTGCAGGCGGTAGGCATCCAGCTTGGCGTACAGGCCGATGCCCCGGCCTTCCTGGCGCAGGTAGATGAGGTAGCCGCCTTCTTCCTGCATGCGCGAGATGGACTCGCTCAGTTGCGGGCCGCAATCGCAGCGCTGGGAGTTGAAGACATCGCCGGTCAGGCATTCGGAATGAATGCGCACCAGGGGGCTGTGTTCGCTGGCGGGGCCCAGCTTGATCAGGATGTGTTCATGGGCCGCTTCCAGGCCGCTGAAACTGTAGAAAGTGCCGGGGGTGGGCGAGTCGTTCAGGGGGATGTCGACCTGGTTTCTGATGCTGAGTGTGTTCATGGAAATCCCTTCCGTTCTTTGACGTTGAACGTGTAATTGTTTGGTTGCAAAAGTAGAAATGCCGGGTCAGAGGCTCTCGGCGAGCCTGAAGCCCATCACGTAGATCTCCCTGGGGTATTTGCCGTGTCGACGGCAGTTGCGGGTCAAGTCGCGAAAGCGTGTGAAGCTGCCGCCGCGGGCAATCCGGTGGGTGCCGACCACGGTCACCAGGTCGTCGATGACGGCATTGCCGCCGGGGTAGGGGGCGTAGTCATCGGCCACGTATTCTTCGACGTTTCCGGCCATGTCCATGCAGCCGAAGGGCGATGCGCCCTCGGGCAGGGCACCTACCGGGGTGGTGGCGAACAGGCCCATTTCCGCGGTGTTGGCGTGCAGGGGCAGAAACTGGTCGCCCCAGGGGTATTCGAGGTTTTCATGGCCGGCGGCGGCAAACTCCCATTCCGCTTCGCTGGGCAGGCGGAACGAGCGACCGGTACGGGCCGCCAGCCACTGGCAGTAGACGTCGGCATCGCCGGCGCTCAGGCCATAGACCGGATGGTTGGCACGTTCGCTGGGGAACTGGCCGAAAAGCCAGTTGCCGGGGATGGCGGGGTACTGCGAATCCTCCAGGAATGCCCGGTATTCCAGGTTGGTTACCGGGTACTTGCCAATGGCGTAGGGCTTGAGCTCCACCTGGTGGCGCGGGGCCTCCTTCTCGATCCAGCTGCGGTCCAGCCCCAGGCCCTGCATGTGCTGCAGCACCTGGTCGATGGCCGACTCCTCCAGGCCGATCTCGACCTGGCCGCCTTCGATGGTGATCATCGGCGGGTTGAGTACATCCAGGCGTGGGTCCATGGTCTGTGCCAGCAGCCGTGCCGAGGCCAGACGCCATGACAGAGGAGCGTCAGGGTTTTCCACCCCCAGGGCCAACTGCTCCGCCGATTTGTCGGACAACTGCCGCCAGACCGCCAGGGGCAGCGAAAGCTCGATGCCTGGCTGAAAGTGTTCCGCGAGGCCCATCAATTGCCTGTCGGTCATTTCGGCTGTCAGGGGGCCGTCGAACACTGGCCAGTGAGCAAAACCCTTGGAATTCATAGTACTTCTTGTCCTGCATCTGGTTGAGGGGAGAGGGGCGGTCACAGGGTGCAGATCAGCCCGGTTTGCAGGCAGTTGCGCTCGAAATCGTCCCAGTAGCCGACGGGATGCTTGGCACGATTGGCGACGGAGATGATTGGCTTCTGCCACTGCAGCTTGGAGAAGCCTGCCTTGAGGATGGCCTGCTCGTAGGTGTCGCGGCTCCAGCGGTGGAAGGTGAAGGCGCTGGGCGGTTGGGTAACGAACTCGGCGTGATGGCGGAAGCCACCGGCATGGGCTTCTTCGCTGAGTACGTGGACGCCGTACTTGGTGAAGTTGCCGCGTTGCAGCTCGAAGCCCGGGTCCACGGTGTAGGCGATGAGTTTGCCGCCGGGGACCATGTTCCTGGCCACCACCTTGAACATCTTTTCCAGCTCTTGTGGTGATTGCGCGTAGTTGAACAGCCAGGCCGCAGTGACGCGGTCGAAGTGCCCCAGTACGCCCATTTCGCAGACGTTGGCGACGTGATACTCGATGGCCTCCTGGTTGCGCGCCGATTCCTTGCGTGCCAGTTCGATCATCGATGAGGAAATATCCACCCCGACCACCTTGCTGGCGCCCTGGTGGTAAAGCTCGCGGCCGAAGTAGCCGAAGCCGCAGGCCAGGTCCAGGACGGATTTGCCTTGGATGGCTCCCACCATATGGAAGAAGGTTTCGGTTTCTACCGAGCGTTGCGAGGCGGTGTCGGTAAAGTCTTCAAAGCGTTCACCGATGGAGTCATAAGTTGCAGCTTGACTGGTCATTGTTCACCTATCTGGTCGGCTGAGTGTTATTAACTTTCCGATGAGGAAATAGTTGGGCAGGTTGTTTCTGGTTGTTATCGGTTGTTGCGTTGTTCTTATGGCTAGCCGCGAGTGGTAATGATGAATCCACCAATGACGACTAGTACGCCAATGAGTTTTTGCATGCTTATTGTTTGGCGTGGAAGACCGACCAAACCGAAATAGTCGATGAGCAAGGAAATGATCAGTTGTCCGACAATCACTGTCATGATGAAGTTGAGGGCCCCTAGGCGTGGCGCCATCAGCAGGGCGACGGTGATGTAGAACACACCGGCAATCCCGCCCATCCAGATCCACCAGGGGCCTTCCTGAGCGGCTGCGAAGTTGGGGCGAGGAACTTTAATAAAGATTATTACAGCAATAAGTGCCAGTAGGCTGACAAGTAGTGATACCCCGGTGGCCCATAGTGGATGGCCTAATAGGTGTCCAAGTCTTGAATTGGTTCCTGCTTGTAGTGGTACTGCGAAACCGGCCAGGAGGCTTAGGAGGATTGATATTAGAAATGCCATGTTTTTTCGTTTCCTTTTTCCGGGAAGTTGTACTTTTATTAATATAATGGCGCCAATTCTTTGTTCTTATGCTGGGTATTCGCCACGCTGATCGTCCTCTGGGACCCTGGGCCAGACAGGCCGGCTGACCATCTCGGGCAGGATTGTTTTCCCCCGGGGGGCGGGGCTGCAGGGTGCGGAAAACTGACCCGCGGGTTTACAATCGCCGCCACCAGATCAGGAGTAACGCCGTGCTGACTCATCTCGATTCCCAGGGGCGCGCCAATATGGTCGACGTCACCGACAAGGCCGTGACCTTTCGCGAGGCGGTGGCCGAAGCGCGGGTGCGCATGCTCCCGCAAACCCTGCAGATGATCGTCAGCGGCGGTCACCCCAAGGGCGATGTATTCGCCGTGGCGCGCATCGCCGGGATCCAGGCGGCAAAGAAAACCAGTGACCTGATCCCCCTGTGCCATCCGTTGATGCTTACCAGTGTCAAGGTCGAGCTCAGTGCCGAAGGCGAGGACTGCGTGCACATCGTTGCGCGTTGCAAGCTATCGGGGCAGACCGGGGTGGAAATGGAGGCGCTGACCGCCGCCAGCGTCGCCGCGCTGACCATCTATGACATGTGCAAGGCGGTGGACCGGGGCATGACCATCGACAGTGTTCGGGTGCTGGAGAAGCTCGGCGGCAAGAGCGGCCATTACCAGGCGGATCAGGCATGAAGATCTCGGTGAAGTTTTTCGCTCGCTACCGCGAGGCCCTGGGCATTGACGGGCTGGAGATCGAAGGCGTGTTCCAGCAGGTCGAGGATGTGCGCCAGGCGTTGCTGTCCCGGGACGGGGCCGAGGTATTGGCCGAGCAGAACCTGATGTGCGCCCGCAATGAAGAGCTGTGCCAGCTGGACGAACCCCTGGAAGACGGCGACGAAGTGGCGTTTTTCCCCACGGTGACCGGAGGTTGAGATGGCGATTCGAGTGCAGTCAGCAGCGTTCGATCCCGGGGCTGAAGTCAACGCCATGCACGCCGCGGATACCGGGGTGGGTGCGGTGGTCAGTTTTGTCGGCTACGTGCGCGATTTCAATGATGGGCAGGATGTCCACGGCATGTTTCTTGAACACTACCCGGGCATGACCGAAAAGGCCCTGGGCAAGATCGCCGCCGAAGCCGAGCAGCGCTGGCCGCTGTTGCAACTGGAAGTCCTGCACCGCATCGGCGCCCTGGAGCCGGGCGAGCCCATTGTGTTTGTCGGCGCGGCCAGTGCCCATCGCCAGGCTGCGTTCGATGCCTGTGTCTTTGTCATGGATTACCTGAAGACCCGGGCGCCGTTCTGGAAAAAGGAAAACACCGCCGACGGCCCGCGCTGGGTGGAAGGCCGCGACAGTGATCACGCGGCGGCCGCGCGCTGGAAAGACTGATCCCCTGATACTTGCCGGCGGCGCCTGAGCCCGCCGCAATCCAACCTGCAATCGACTGCGACTGTTCCCGCCGACCGCTGGGGATAAGTCGTTGCGCGCGTCGTTGACGATATGTACGTAAAAGTCCAGTATGGATTAACAAGTACAAATAAAGCGTCGCCTGTTTCTCCTCTTCCTTCTGTCTTGCCAAACCAACAACAACCCGCGAGAGAACGAACATGAAAAAACTCCCCCTGATCAGTGGCCTGGCCTTGAGCCTGTTGGCGTGCAGCAGCCTGTTCGCGGCCGAAAAGACCCTGCGCCTGGGCATCGAGGCGGCGTACCCGCCATTTGCCTTCAAGACCGCCGAGGGCAAGATCGGTGGTTTCGACTACGACATCGGCAATGCCCTGTGCGCGCAGATGCAGGTCAAGTGCGAGTGGATCGAGGGCGAGTTCGACGGCCTGATTCCTTCGCTGAAGGTGAAGAAGATCGACGCTGCGCTGTCCTCCATGACCATTACCGCCGAGCGCCGCAAATCCGTGGATTTCACCCACAAGTACTACTTCACGTCGTCGCGCCTGGTGATGAAGAAGGGCGCCGAGGTGGACGACCAGTACGCCAGCCTCAAGGGCAAGACCGTGGGCGTGCAGCGCTCCACCACCACCGACCGCTATGCCACGGAGGTGTTCGAGCCCAAGGGCATCAAGGTGGTGCGCTACAGCAACAACGAAGAGATCTACATGGACCTGGCGGCCGGGCGCCTGGACGCGATCTTTGCCGACAGCATTCCGCTGGCCGACTTTCTGTCGATGCCCCGGGGGGCCGACTACGCCTTTGTCGGGCCTGAGCTCAAAGATCCGAAGTACGTCGGCGAGGGCGCCGGGATTGCCGTGCGCAAGGGCAACAGTGAACTGGTGGGCGAGTTGAACAGGGCCATCGATGATATTCGGGCCAATGGTGAATATCAGAAGATCCAGGCCAAGTACTTCAAGTCGGATATCTATGGGGATTGAGACATTGTGGCGTTCTTGAGGACGCCTTCGCGAGCGAGCTCGCTCCTACAGGTGTTGTGCAATTCCGCGTAGGAGCGAGCTTGCTCGTGAACCTTTATTGTCCCTTCAATTCCTTCAGGTGCTTGTACACCGTCGCCCGGCCCATGTTCAGCACGTTGGCCACGTAGTTGGAGGCGCTCTTGCCCTTGAAGGCGCCCTCGGCGTGCAGCGCCAGCACCAGTTCGCGCTTGTGATCGCGGGTCAGCAGGTTCAGCCCCAGCTGGCGCTCGCGCAGCCAGTTGTGCAGGAAGGTGTTGATCCGCTCCTGCCAGTCATCGCGAAACAGCGAGTCGGGCTGGGGAATCAGTTTGCTCGGCGACAGAAACAGGTCCAGCGCCGCCTTGGCGTTTTCGAACAGCGAGATGTTCAGGTTGATGCACAGCACCGCCTGGGGCTGGCCTTGGCTGTCGCGCAGCACGCTGCTGAGGCTGCGGATCTTCTGTCCGTCCCAGTTGAGTTTTTCATAGGGGCCGATGTTGCGTTCGTCGCGGTCGCCGCTGAGCAGGTCTTCCAGGGCTGCGTCGTCGCCCACTTCGCGTTTGGACAGGTTGTTGGCGATGTAGTCGATCTTCTGTGTACGCAGGTCGTGGAGCACCACCTCGGCATGGGGGAAGAACAGGGTGGCAATGGCATCGGCAATCGCCCGGAAATTGTCCAGGGCAGGGTCCTTTGCAGGTGAGGTCATGGTCGTACTCCAGGCAGCTTCAGCGCCCGCCGGCAGCGGGCGCTGGGAGTGTGCCGCAATCGTTGGGGGCGCCTCAACCGGTGGTTCGGTCGAGGCGGGCCGGGGAGAGCATGGCAGGCGTGAGGCCGAAGCGGGTCAGGTGTTCCGGCAAGGGGGCACCTCGCACCAGGGCGGCGCTGGCCTGGCCCATGGCCGGCGAGGTCTGGATACCGTAGCCGCCCTGGCCTGCAACCCAGAACAGCCCCGGAACCTGCAGGTCGAAACCGGCCAGCAGATCGCCGTCGCTGACAAAGCTGCGCAGCCCGGCCCAGGTCCGGGTCGGACGACGGATGCTCAGGGTGGTGGCTTCTTCGATCTGGTGGATACCCAGGGCAATGTCCAGTTCTTCGGGTTGCACATCGTGGGGTTCAACCGGATCGGCATTGGCCGGTGAGCCGAGGAACATGCCGGCGTCGGGCTTCATGTAGAAGGATTCATCCAGGCTCACCAGCATTGGCCAGTGGTGAAAGTCCAGGCCTTCGGCGGCGGCGAAGATGAAAGCCGCGCGGCGCTTGGGCTGCAGGCCCAGGGCGCGGGCTCCGGCCATTGTGCCGATGTGGTCGGCCCAGGCCCCGGCGGCATTGATCAACACCGGCGCACTGAACGCCTGAGCGGCCGTTCGCACCTGCCACTGCCCTTGGCTGTCGCGCTCGATCCCCAGCACTTCATGGTCGGTGCAGACCTGGCCCTGGTTGCGGCGGATGCCCCGCAGGTAGCCCTGGTGCAGGGCGTCGGTGTCGATATCGCTGGCGCTGGGGTCGTAGAGCGCGCCATGGACCTTTTCCCGGCGCAGGATCGGCAGGCGCGCGCAGGCTTCGTCGGCGCTCAGCAGTTGCATCTCCGGCACCGTGGCCCTGGCGCTCAGGTACTGGTTGTTCAGCTCGGCCGGATCACCGTTGAAGTCCACGGTCATTTCACCCCGCGGGGTCAGCAGCGGGTGCTCGCAGAAACCCTGCGGCGGGTGGTCGAAGAAAGCCCGGCTGGCCAGGGTCAGGGCGCGCACCTGGGCGGTGCCGTAGGCGGCTGTATAGAGCGCCGCGGAGCGGCCGGTGGAGTGATAGGCGGGATGGGATTCACGTTCCAGCACAACCACCCGGCCATGGGGCGACAGCCAGTAGCCGGTGGACGCTCCGGCGATACCGCCGCCAATGATGATGAAATCTGCCTGGATCATTCGAAGCTCCGCAATAGGGGCGAGCAGCAGTGGTTACTGCGGGCGCCGCAGGTGGTACAGGGCATTGGCCAGGGCGATGTCTTCCAGGCCCAGGCCGATGGAACGGAAGAACACCGGGCGTTCGGCATCCGGGAGCGGGGCCTGTTCGCTGAGCAGCTCCGGCAGGTCGCCGAGAATCGCCGCACTGTCCCAGCCGTGCTGTTCTTCGGCGATCAGCATTTCACCGGCGCAGCCCGGTGTGGTGCGCCGGTAGTCGCAGTAGACCTGCATCTGTGCCAGGGCCGCGGGCGGCACTTCGTGGGCCCGTGGCGCATTGGTGCTGATGGAGGTGATCAGCGCCGGCTTGCCGAGGCTGCTCGGATCCAGCACGGGGCCGGCGGACGAGGTGCAGAGCATGATCACATCGGCGCCCTCGGTGGCGTCCTCAAGCCGGGCCACCAGTTGCAGGCGCGGGTCGAGGGCTTGCAGGCGGGCAAGCTCCGCGGCGGGCTTGTTCGCCAGGCTCGGGGAGTAGAGGCGGATGCTCTGCCAGGGGCGCAGGTCCTGCACATAGCGCAAGTGCGCCTGGGCCACCGCGCCGCTACCGATGATCGCCAGGTGCCGGGTTGTGGGGGGCGCCAGGGCGTCGACCGCGACCGCTGTGGTGGCCGCGGTACGGGCGGTGGTCAGTTCGGCGGCGTCGCACAGCAGCAACGGCTGGCCGCTGTCCATGGACATCAGCAACGTCCAGGCGGTAACCAGCGCACCTTCGGTACGGACGATGTAGGGCGAGGTCTTGACCCCGTACACCCGGTCTTCGGCCAGCACCCCCAGGTAATTGATGAAGTCGCCGGCCCCCTGGGGAAACTCCACCAGTTGCTGCGCCGGTTGCACGGCGAGCCCGGCAGCCAGGTCGCGGAACAGTTTGCGCAGGATCTGCGGCACGTCGATGCGTTCGAGCAATTGACGGGCCTCGGGGCGGGCAATCACGTAAGGCGTGCTGGACATGCAAGGGCTTCCTGGATTTAAACTAATTTGTCTATTATGGACTTTTAGTTTTGATGGGCAATATCCAGGCGAAAAAAAACGCAGCCTGTGGTCGGGCTGCGTTTCTCCAGGTTGCCGGGGCGCCGCGGGAGCGCCGGCCGTCAGGCTTGCGGGCGCTTGCGCTCCACCGGGCGCAGCAGTTCGGCGGGCGGCATCTCGCAGCTGATCTTGCGGCCCAGCAGGGCTTCGATCGATGGCAGCTGGTAGGAGTCGTCTTCGCCGGCGAAGCTGATGGATACGCCGTCGGCACCGGCGCGACCGGTCCGGCCGATGCGGTGCACGTAGTCGTCCGGCACTTCCGGCAGGGTGAAGTTGATCACGTGGCTGATGCCGTCGATGTGGATGCCGCGGCCGGCCACGTCGGTGGCCACCAGGACCCGGATCTTGCCTTCGCGGAAGCCTTCCAGGGTCTTGATCCGCTTGTGCTGCGGCACGTCGCCGGACAGCTGGGCGGCGTTCACCCCATCGCGTACCAGGCGTTCCTCGATGCGTCGCACTTCATCCTTGCGGTTGGCGAAGACCATCACCCGTTCCCAGCCGTTGTCGGTGACCAGGTTGTACAGCAGCTTGTACTTGTCGGCGCCGGCCACGGCATAGATGTGCTGTTCGACGTTGGCGTTGGCGACGTTCTCGGCTTCGATCTCGACGATGGCCGGGTCGGTGGTCCATTGCTTGGCCAGGTTCATCACGTCTTCGGTGAAGGTGGCGGAGAACAGCAGGGTCTGGCGCTCGCTCTTGGGGGGTGTCTGGCGAATGATCTGCCGTACCTGCGGGATGAAGCCCATGTCGAGCATGCGGTCGGCTTCGTCCAGCACCATGACTTCGACCATGTCCAGGTGCACGTCGCCGCGCTGGTTGAAGTCCAGCAGGCGGCCCGGGGTGGCGACCAGGATGTCGCAGTGGCGCGCTTCCAGGTGCTTGAGCTGCTTGTCGAAATCCATGCCGCCAACGAAGGTCATGACGTTGAGGCCGGTGTACTTGGTCAGCGCCGCGGCGTCCTTGGCGATCTGTACCACCAGCTCCCGGGTCGGAGCGATGATCAGCGCCCGTGGTTCGCCCATGTAGCGCTCCTTGGGCGGCGGGGTCTGCAGCAGCTGGGTGATGATCGACACCAGGAATGCGGCGGTCTTGCCGGTACCGGTCTGGGCCCGGCCGATGGCGTCCTTGCCCGCCAGGGTATAGCCCAGCACCTGGGCCTGGATTGGCGTGCAATAGGGAAAGCCCAGGTCCTGGATGGCGTGCATCAGTTCCGGAGCGAGCTTGAAGTCGTGGAAGCGGGTCTTGCCTTCCTGGGGTTCGACCACGAAGTCTTCGAGTTTCCAGGTGCTGACCGGCGGTTTCGGCGCGCGCGGGCGACGCGGCTGCTCAGCTTTGGGTTGCTCGGCCTTGGGCTTCTCTTGGCGTGGGGCTTTGGGAGCGGAAGGGGTGGCCGGTGTGTTCACCGGTTCTTTTTTAGCTGCGGTAGCGGGTGCGCTCCGTTCCGGCTGACGGCCGTCATGACGGCTGCTGGAACTGGGGGAGGGGGCACTGGGGCTTGGCGCGAGCGGCTCAGCCTCGCTTTTACCGAAGATTTTCTTGAGTGCTTTGAGCACGGTCATCTCATCAATTGGTTAAGGAATGTACGCCGGCCAGTGTAATGCAAGAAGCGGGCGCGGCGTAGTCTGTTGCTCGCCGGGGGCACGGCGCGCGGATTTTCTAGCGCAAGCGCTCGCTCAGCCAGGTGCCGATGTCGCGGATTTCCTCTGGTAACACCTCGTGTTCCATTGGGTATTCCTGCCATGTCACGGTGACACCATGCTGCTTCAGGTACTCATAAGCGGTACGGCCCATGGCGTTCTGTACCACTTCGTCGTACTGGCCGTGCAGGCAAAGCACCGGAATCCGCTGTTGGCTGGCCGATAGTTGCAGTTCATCGCTGAAGGTCGGGGCATAGGTGGACAGGGCAAGTACGCCACCCAATGGACCCTGCCATTTGAGGAAGGCGGTGTGCAGTACAACGGCGCCACCCTGGGAGAAACCGGCGAGGAAAATTCGCGATGCGTCTATTCCGCTGGTGCGTTGTTCTTCGATCAGTCTGATGACCTCGTCAGACGATTCCTCGAGCTGTTCACGGCTGATGGCGCGGGCCGGGTTCATGGCCAGAATGTCGTACCAGCTGGGCATGGCATATCCGCCATTGATGGTCACTGCCCGGGTCGGCGCCTGGGGCAATACGAAGCGCGTGCTCAGCAGGGTTTCCTGCAGCATCTCGGCTACCGGCAGGAAGTCGTAACGGTCCGCTCCCAGGCCGTGAAGCCAGATCACACAGGCATCTGCGGGCTTGCTGGGCTGAAGAATCAAGGGCTCGGTCATGGCTGCTCCATTTGTGTGCGTGCGCGCTGATTGAGTGCGTGAGTGAAGGGCGCGCCCGGTTGATCGGTGAAGAAGATGTCGCACGGTTGAACGTTTTACTGTTGACCACTGGCTGAAACGCTTTAGCCGGGACTGTGGTACGGGCTTTGCTATGGCTCAGAAAGAGGAGTCCAGGTGAAAGCCCTGTCCGCCGGCGGTAACACTAACAGGCTACCGCAGGCGATGGGATAGCCAGCCTCCTCTGATGAAGGTTCGCCACTGGCCGCTACGGGCTTTGCGAACTGCGAAGGGCTACAGCCCGTTCGGCCGATTGGTGAGATGTAGGCCCCCTATTACGTGGATTTCTCCTACTAGACTCATAGCTAAGGTCTTACGCCGCTTGACCCCATAAAAAAGCCGACACGGGTCAACAGCGCCTCATGAGGGTGCGGCAGGACTCAAGCTCCGACACAACAAGAGCAAAATTGGAGGTTTGAATGAAGATGTTGAAATCCACCCTGGCTGCCGTCACGGCAGCAACGGTGCTGGGTATGAGCGGTTTCGCACAGGCGGGTGCAACCCTCGATGCAGTACAGAAGAAAGGATTCGTGCAATGCGGCGTCAGTGACGGTTTGCCGGGCTTCTCGGTACCGGATGCCACCGGCAAGATCCTCGGCATCGATGCCGACGTCTGCCGCGCGGTGGCGGCTGCGGTGTTCGGCGATGCGACCAAGGTCAAGTTCAGCCAGTTGAACGCCAAGGAGCGCTTCACTGCGCTGCAGTCCGGCGAGATCGACGTGCTGTCGCGCAACACCACCTGGACCAGTTCCCGCGATGCGGGCATGGGCCTGGTGTTCGCCGGCGTCACCTATTACGACGGCATCGGTTTCCTGGTGAACAAAAAGCTGGGCGTAAAAAGTGCCAAAGAGCTGGACGGTGCGACTATCTGTATTCAAGCCGGTACTACTACCGAACTGAACGTGTCGGACTACTTCCGCGGCAATGGTCTGAAATACACCCCGATCACTTTCGATACCTCTGACGAAAGCGCCAAGTCCCTGGAGTCCGGGCGTTGCGACGTACTGACCTCCGACAAATCCCAGCTCTACGCACAGCGCAGCAAGCTGGCAACCCCTACCGACTATGTCGTTCTGCCGGAAACCATCTCCAAGGAGCCCCTGGGCCCGGTGGTGCGCAAGGGCGACGAAGAGTGGTTCAGCATCGTCAAGTGGACCCTGTTCGCCATGCTCAACGCCGAAGAGGCGGGCGTCACCTCGAAGAACGTCGAGGCTGAAGCCAAATCCACCAAGAACCCTGATGTTGCACGTCTGCTGGGCGCGGACGGTGAATACGGCAAAGACCTGAAACTGCCGAAGGACTGGGTGGTGCAGATCGTCAAGCAAGTAGGTAACTACGGTGAAGTGTTCGAGAAAAACCTCGGCAAGAGCACGCCACTGGCCATCGACCGCGGCCTGAACGCGCTGTGGAACAACGGCGGCATCCAATACGCACCACCTGTGCGCTGATGGTTCTATCACCCGGCGGGCCAACCGCCGGGTGATGTTCTGTTCCATTATTTCTGGGGCACTTCATGCAAAATACAATCGGCGCACCCAAGCAGAGGCTCAGCCTCAGCGATCCCCGTGTGCGCGCCTGGCTGTTCCAGATCATCACCCTGGTGGCGGTGGTTTCGCTGGGCTGGTTTCTGTTCGACAACACGCAAACCAACCTCCAGCACCGAGGGATCACCTCGGGTTTCGACTTTCTCGAGCGCAGCGCCGGGTTCGGCATCGCGCAACACCTGATTGCCTACACCGAAGCGGACAGTTATGCCCGGGTGTTCGTCATCGGCCTGCTCAACACCCTGCTGGTGACCTTTATCGGGGTGATCCTCGCGACCCTGCTGGGGTTCATCATCGGTGTGGCGCGGCTATCGCCGAACTGGATCATCAGCAAGCTGGCGACGGTGTATGTGGAAGTGTTCCGCAACATTCCGCCGCTGCTGCAGATCCTGTTCTGGTACTTCGCGGTATTCCTGACCATGCCGGGGCCGCGCAACAGCCACAACTTTGGCGATATGTTCTTTGTCAGCAGCCGCGGCCTGAACATGCCGGCGGCGCAGATGGCCCCCGGTTTCTGGGCGTTTGTCGCAAGCCTGGTCCTGGCCATCGGCGCCATCGCGCTGATGTGCCGCTGGGCCAACCGGCGCTTTGAGGCCACCGGCGTGCCTTTTCACAAGTTCTGGAGCGGCCTGGGCCTGCTGTTGGTGATTCCCGCGTTGTGCACGCTGATCTTCGGCTCGCCGGTGCACTGGGAGATGCCGAAGCTGGCGGGGTTCAATTTCGTCGGCGGCTGGGTACTGATTCCCGAGCTGCTGGCCCTGACCCTGGCCCTGACTGTCTACACCGCGGCGTTCATCGCCGAGATCGTGCGGTCCGGGATCAAGTCGGTGAGCCACGGCCAGACCGAGGCGGCCCGCTCCCTGGGGCTGCGCAACGGCCCGACCCTGCGCAAGGTGATCATTCCCCAGGCCCTGCGGGTGATCATTCCGCCGCTGACCAGCCAATACCTGAACCTGGCGAAGAACTCTTCCCTGGCCGCGGGTATCGGCTACCCGGAAATGGTTTCGCTGTTCGCCGGCACGGTGCTCAACCAGACCGGCCAGGCCATTGAAGTCATTGCCATCACCATGAGCGTATACCTGGCGATCAGCATCAGCATTTCCCTGCTGATGAACTGGTACAACAAGCGCATTGCGCTGATCGAGCGGTGAGGAAGCGCCCATGACGACTCATACCTTCAAGCCCGATATGCCGCCGCCCAGCCGCAGTATCGGCGTGCTGGCGTGGATGCGCGCCAACATGTTCTCCAACTGGCTCAATACCCTGTTGACCCTGTTTGCCTTCTACCTGATCTACCTGGTGGTGCCGCCGCTGCTGCATTGGGCGATTCTCGACGCCAACTGGGTCGGTACCTCTCGCGCCGACTGCACCAGGGGCGGCGCCTGCTGGGTGTTCATCCAGCAGCGCTTCGGCCAGTTCATGTACGGCTACTACCCGGTGGAACTGCGCTGGCGAGTGGACCTGAGCGTGTGGCTGGCGGTGATCGGTGCCGCACCGTTGTTCATCTCGCGCTTCCCGCGCAAGGCGATCTACGGGCTGTGCTTCCTGGTGGGTTACCCGATCATTGCCTACAGCCTGTTGCACGGCGGTTACCTGGGCCTGAGCACGGTGGCCACCAGCCAGTGGGGTGGCCTGATGCTGACCCTGGTGATTGCCACCGTGGGCATCGCCGGGGCACTGCCGCTGGGAATCCTGCTGGCATTGGGAAGGCGCTCCAACCTGCCGGCGATCCGCGTGGTCTGCGTGACCTTCATCGAGTTCTGGCGCGGCGTGCCGCTGATCACCGTGCTGTTCATGTCCTCGGTGATGCTGCCGCTGTTCCTGCCCGAAGGCATGAACTTCGACAAGCTGTTGCGTGCGCTGATCGGGGTGATCCTGTTCCAGTCGGCCTATGTGGCCGAGGTGGTGCGGGGCGGCTTGCAGGCCATTCCCAAGGGCCAGTACGAAGCGGCTGCGGCCATGGGCCTGGGCTACTGGCGCGCCATGGGCCTGGTGATTCTGCCCCAGGCCCTGAAGCTGGTGATTCCCGGCATCGTCAACACCTTCATCGCCCTGTTCAAGGACACCAGCCTGGTGATCATCATCGGCCTGTTCGACCTGCTCAACAGCGTCAAGCAAGCCGCCGCCGACCCCAAATGGCTGGGCATGGCCACCGAAGGCTATGTCTTCGCGGCCCTGGTGTTCTGGATTTTCTGTTTTGGTATGTCCCGCTACTCCATGCACCTGGAGCGTAAGTTGGACACAGGCCACAAGCGTTAGGAGTATCTCCATGAGTCAAGCGAGCAAAAAGCCTGTGGGCCCTGAAGGCATTATTCAGATGCAGGGTGTGAACAAGTGGTACGGCCAGTTCCACGTGTTGAAGGACATCAACCTCAACGTCCGCCAAGGCGAGCGCATTGTCCTGTGCGGGCCTTCGGGGTCGGGCAAATCCACCACCATCCGCTGCCTCAACCGCCTGGAAGAACACCAGCAGGGGCGCATCGTGGTGGACGGCGTGGAGCTGACCAACGACCTCAAGCAGATCGAGGCCATTCGCCGGGAAGTGGGCATGGTGTTCCAGCACTTCAACCTGTTCCCGCACCTGACCATTTTGCAGAACTGCACGTTGGCGCCGATGTGGGTACGCAAGATGCCCAAGCGCAAGGCCGAGGAAATCGCCATGCATTACCTGGAGCGAGTGCGCATTCCGGAGCAGGCCAACAAGTACCCTGGCCAGCTCTCCGGTGGCCAGCAGCAACGGGTGGCGATTGCCCGGGCGTTGTGCATGAAGCCCAAGATCATGCTCTTTGACGAGCCCACCTCGGCCCTCGACCCGGAGATGGTCAAGGAGGTGCTGGACACCATGATCGGCCTGGCCGAAGACGGCATGACCATGCTCTGCGTGACCCACGAAATGGGCTTTGCCCGCACCGTGGCCAACCGGGTGATCTTCATGGACAAGGGCGAGATCGTCGAGCAGGCGGCGCCCAACGATTTCTTCGACAACCCGCAGAACGACCGTACCAAGCTGTTCCTGAGCCAGATCCTGCATTGATGCTGCAGCGGGGCCTGCGCTGACGATAAACCCGGACTAGCTCCGGGTTTATTTTTGCCCGGCGTTCAACGGCCGGCAGCGCCGAGCTGTGGTTCGGGTTGGTCGCTCAAGGCTGAGGGCGCCAGTTGCGGTTCGCTGAGCTCCAGTACGTCCTTCATCAACTGCGGGTGGCGATCCAGCAGGCGCATCAGCATGTACAGCGGCTGGGGCGCGCCGACTTCGCCGCGCTCGTAACGGGAAAAGGCATTGTGCCCGCCACCCGACAGCAGCCTGACCGCTTCTTTCTGGGAAAGGTGCAGCTTGCGGCGGATGCGCTTCATGTCGGCGGCGACGCTCTGCCGGTACTCCTCCAGCAATTGGTCGCCCGCGGCGGCGTAACGTTCTGCGCTCGGTGCGTCGAATTCGATTTCACCGCATTCCTGGCATTCCCAACCCGCCAGGCCATGGAGGTGACGCTGCAGGTGCCGGTAGTCGATGAGCTCGCTGCGCTGCTCGAACGCCAGCATGCCGGTGGGAGCGCCGCAGCTGTAGCACTGTTGTCGTTTCATGCTTGTGCCTCCTTGAAGGAGATCACTGGAGGCCCTATGCCGGGGCGCTGGGTGATCTTGATGTAGAGCGTCCGGTTATCGATGCCGGTGTAATACACGTCCTGCCACACCCGGTGATCGTGATAGGTGGTCATCGATTTGTAGAACATGCTGCCCTGGAGTCCGGCTATCACTCGTTGCATGGCCGCCAAGGATAATCCGAGTTCCTTGCCGCAGAGCAACGCGCTTCGAGTGAAGGCTTGTGCCCCTTGCCGAACGACCTGTGCCTTGATCAGCGACAGGTCGTAATGAGGTGTTTTCTTTTCCATGAGACACCCTTGAGGCTGACTCGAAATTACCCTTATAGGGTTTTTTGTCAAGGCCTGGCTGAAATGGCGAAAGTGCCTGCTCCAGCCTAAAACGTTGAACTCTGGGAAAGGTCTGAATACCATGCCAGGCAATTCGTCCGATGATTGGATGAAAGAGTGAGTTCAATGAGCGAAATATCCCCCCTGATCAAACGTTCCCTGGTCGACCAGGCCCTGGAGCAACTGCGCCTGCGCATCACCAATGGCGCCTGGGTCGTGGGCCAGCGCCTGCCCACCGAACCGGAACTGGCCAGTGAGCTGGGCATCAGCCGCAACACGGTGCGCGAGGCCCTGCGGGTACTGGCGTTTTCCGGGCTGATCGAGATCCGCCAGGGTGACGGCAGTTACCTGCGGGCGGTGGCCGATCCCTTGGACATGCTCCAGGCACTGTCCCAGTGCTCCCTGGAGCAGGCCCGGGAAACCCGCCACATTCTGGAAGTTGAGGCCGTCGGCCTGGCCGCCCTGCGCCGCACCGACGAGGACCTGCACGCCCTGAGCGATGCGCTGGCCGTCAGCGGCGGGCACTTTCATGGCGACCTGGAAAGCTACATCGCCTGCGACCTGGTGTTTCACCAGCGCCTGGTGGACGCCGCCCACAACCCGACCCTCAGCCAGCTGTATCGCTATTTCTCCAGCGTGGTCGGCGTCCAGTTGCGCCAGACCCTGACCGTGACCCCCAGGCGTCAGGAAGTCTTCGATCGGCACCAGCACCTGCTGGATGCCATCGAGCAACGCGACCCCGAACGAGCCAAGAACATTTCCCGCCAGCTGATCAACGAATCCTGAGTCCGAGACCTCCATGTCCAATCAAACGGTACCTGCGAAAACCCCGTCCTCGCCTCGGTGTTCCGCCGAGCTCGAAGAGCTGCTGATCGACGCCGAGGCTGATGATGAGGAGGTGCAGCAGGCTCCACCGCCTCTGCAGCGCCCCTGGCTGTTGCTGCTGGGGCTGATCCTGGTGGCGCTGAACCTGCGTCCGGCGCTGTCGAGCATGGCGCCACTGCTCAGTGATGTGTCGCAGCACCTGGGGCTCTCGGCCGCCAAGGCCGGGCTGCTGACTACCTTGCCGGTGCTGTGCCTGGGGCTGTTCGCGCCTTTGGCGCCGCTGCTGGCCCGGCGCTTCGGCGCCGAGCGGGTGGTGCTGGGCATCCTCATGACCCTGGCCCTGGGCATTGTGCTGCGCAGTTCCTTCGGTGAGGTCGGAGTGTTTGCCGGGAGCATCCTGGCCGGCGCCAGCATCGGCGTGATCGGGGTGCTGCTGCCGGGTATCGTCAAGCGTGACTTCGCCCGGCACGCGGGCACCATGACCGGGGTCTACACCATGGCCCTGTGCCTGGGCGCGGCGATGGCGGCGGGGGCCACGGTGCCTCTGAGCCAGCATTTCGGGGGCAGTTGGGCCATGGGGCTGGGCTTCTGGGTGGTGCCGGCGCTGGTGGCGGCCCTGTTCTGGTTGCCTCAGGTGGGGCACAAGCACGGTGCTCACCATGTGGCCTTTCGCGTGCGCGGCCTGTTGCGGGACCGCCTGGCCTGGCAGGTAACCCTGTACATGGGCCTGCAATCCTCCCTGGCATACATCGTGTTTGGCTGGTTGCCGTCGATCCTGATCGGCCGTGGGCTGACCCCGACCCAGGCCGGGCTGGTGCTGTCCGGTTCGGTGATCGTGCAATTGGCCAGTTCTCTGGCGGCGCCCTGGCTGGCGACCCGGGGCAAGGACCAGCGCCTGGCCATCGTGATTGTCATGCTGATGACCCTGGGCGGCCTGTTCGGTTGCCTGTACGCGCCCATCGAGGGCCTGTGGGGCTGGGCGGTCCTGCTGGGCCTGGGGCAGGGTGGCACCTTCAGCCTGGCCCTGACCCTGATCGTGCTGCGCTCCCGGGACCCCCATGTGGCGGCCAACCTGTCGAGCATGGCCCAGGGCATCGGCTACACCCTGGCTTCCATGGGGCCGTTTGCGGTGGGCCTGGTGCACGACTGGACCGGGGGCTGGAACGCTGTGGGCTGGATTTTCGCGGTGTTGGGCTGCGGTGCGATCATTGCCGGGCTGGGCGCCGGTCGTTCGCTGCATGTGCAGGTGCAGAGCGAGAGAATCTGACGGGCCTTGCTTGCACTATTTGCCCGGTAAATGCCGATAGTGTTCGCCGGGGTTGCGGATTATTGTGCTGCATCCCCCTTGCCCTTTCGGAGTCCGTTCATGAGTGATGCCCATCGCGCCCTGATCACCGAGTTCTATCAGGCTTTCCAGCGCCTGGATGCCGAGGCCATGAGCGCCTGCTACACCGAGGATGTGCTGTTCAGTGACCCGGCGTTCGGCGAGTTGCGCGGGCGTGATGCCGGCGATATGTGGCGCATGCTCACCTCCCGTGCCAAGGACTTTTCCCTGACTTTCGATCAGGTGCGTGCCGACTCGAATTCCGGCGGCGCGCACTGGGTTGCCACCTACCTGTTCAGCCAGACCGGCAATACGGTGATCAACGATATCCAGGCCCGGTTCGTGTTTCGCGACGGCAAGATCTGCGAGCATCACGATCAGTTCGACATGTGGCGTTGGGCGCGCCAGGCCCTGGGCACCAAGGGCCTGCTGCTGGGCTGGACGCCGCTGCTCAAGAATGCTGTTCGAGCCCAGGCGCGCAAGGGGCTCAAGGCCTTCCAGAGCGGTCGCTGAAAGCCATCCTCTGCTAAGATCGCGGCTTGTTATCCACAGGCCTCGATACCTTTTGTGACCAGCCCTCTTTCATCCTCCAGTGCCGAAACGGCGCAGCCTGCCACTGACGCCAAGCCCTGGTTCGTGTATCTGGTGCGGGCGGCCAACGGTGCCCTGTACTGCGGTATCAGCGACGACCCGGTGAAGCGCTTCGCCAAGCACCAGAGCGGCAAGGGCGCGCGTTTCTTTCTCTCCAGCCCGGCGGTGGCGCTGGTCTATACCGAGGCTTGCCGGGACAAGGGCGAAGCCTTGCGCCAGGAGCGGCTGATCAAGAAGCTCAGGAAGAGTGCCAAGGAATGCCTGGTGGCTTCGGCCACCTCCGCGGCATCAATCTGACTGATAGGTTCTCATCAGCCGGATCTGTAGGCCGTCCACGGATTGCGCGCTAAGCTCAGCGCTCTCCCTCTTCCGGCGGACCCCAGCATGTCAGAGTTGATTCTCCACCATTACCCGACCTCTCCCTTTGCGGAAAAAGCCCGCTTGCTGCTGGGTTTCAAGGGTCTGTCCTGGCGCTCGGTGAAGATTTCCCCGGTGATGCCCAAGCCCGACCTGACCGCCCTGACCGGTGGCTATCGCAAGACCCCGGTGTTGCAGGTCGGCGCGGATATCTATTGCGACACGGCCTTGATCGCGCGCCGCCTGGAGCAGGAAAAATCCTCGCCTGCGCTGTTTCCCGAAGGCCAGGAAATGATCAGTGCGGCCTTCGCCGCCTGGGTCGATTCGGTAGTGTTCCAGCACGCGGTGACCCTGGTATTCCAGCCTGAATCCGCAGCCGTGCGTTTCGGCAAGCTGCCGCCGGAAGCGGTCAAGGCCTTCATGGCCGACCGTGCCGGGCTGTTCAGTGGCGGCAGCGCCAGCCGGCTGCCTCTGGAGGTGGCCAAGCATCAGTGGCCGACCCTCATGGCGCGCCTGGAGCAGCAGTTGCAGCGCGAGCCCGGGGACTTCCTGTTTGGCCAACCGTCGATTGCCGATATTGCCCTGGCTCACCCGCTGTGGTTCCTCAAGGGCACGCCGGTGACCGCGCCGCTGGTGGACGACTACCCGGCGGTTGCTGGCTGGCTGGCGCGGGTCCTGGGTTTCGGGCATGGCTCCTTCACCGAAATGAGCGCCGAAGAGGCCCTCGAGGTCTCGCGCAGTGCCACCCCGGCGGCGCTGCCAGATGAACAGTTCGTCGACCCCAACGGCTTCAAGGCGGGCCAGCAGGTGGTGATTGCCGCGACTGACTACGGTGTCGACCCGGTGGCGGGCGAGTTGCTGTTCGCCGGTACTGAAGAGCTGATCCTGCGCCGTGAAGATCCACGTGCCGGAGTGGTCCACGTGCACTTCCCACGGCTGGGCTTTCGCATCCAGGCCCAGTGATGCATATCTGCAGGAGCTGGCTTGCCTGCGAAGGCGTTCCCAGGTTCGACGAACGAGCGGCCGCCGCCTTCGCTGGCAAGCGAAACGGCACTTAGGGCTTCAGCGCGGCCATGATTGCGTCGGGGTCGTAGGTGCGGATCAGGGTGCCATTCACGTCCAGGATCGGAATCCCGGCACCGCCCAGGGCGGTGTAGGCCTGGCGTGCCGCGGCGTCTTTCTCGATGTCGAATTCCCGGAAGGGAATGCCCTTCTGATCGAGAAAGCGCCGGGTGGCCTTGCAGTAGCCGCACCAGTCGGTGGCGTACAGCACCACCCGGGCATGCTCGCGGGTCTCTTCGCTGACCATTGCCGAAGGGTTGAACAGCCGTTCGATCTTGCCCCAGTGCTGGTAGGTCACCACCACCAGCAGGATCAGCAGGAACTTCTTCAATACCCCCTGGAGCATCAGTTACGGCGCTTGAGCTGGTCGGTCAGCTGGGTTGGCAGGCCCTTGATGATCAGGGTCCCGGCTTCTTCGTCGTACTCGATCTTCGAACCCAGCAGATGGGCCTCGAAACTGATGGACAGGCCCTCGGCGCGACCGGTGAAGCGGCGGAACTGGTTCAGGGTGCGCTTGTCCGCGGGGATCTCCGGCGACAGCCCGTAGTCCTTGTTGCGGATGTGATCGTAGAAGGCCTTGGGGCGATCCTCGTCGATCAGTTCCGAGAGTTCTTCCAGGCCCATGGGTTCGCCGAGCTTGGCCTGGCTGCTGGCGTAGTCCACCAGGGTCTTGGTCTTCTCCCGGGCCGAGTCTTCCGGCAGGTCCTCGCTTTCCACGAAGTCGCTGAAGGCCTTGAGCAGGGTGCGGGTCTCGCCCGGGCCGTCGACGCCTTCCTGGCAGCCGATGAAGTCGCGGAAATACTCCGAGACCTTCTTGCCGTTCTTGCCCTTGATAAAGGAGATGTACTGCTTGGACTGCTTGTTGTTCTGCCATTCGGAGATGTTGATCCGCGCCGCCAGATGCAGTTGGCCCAGGTCCAGGTGACGGGACGGCGTCACGTCCAGCTGGTCGGTCACCGCCACGCCCTCACTGTGGTGCAGCAGGGCGATCGCCAGGTAGTCGGTCATGCCTTGCTGGTAGTGGGCGAACAGTACGTGGCCGCCCACCGACAGGTTGGACTCTTCCATCAGCTTCTGCAGATGCTCCACCGCCACCCGGCTGAACGCGGTGAAGTCCTGGCCGCCTTCCAGGTACTCCTTCAGCCAGCCGCTGAAGGGGAACGCACCGGACTCGGGGTGGAACAGGCCCCAGGCTTTGCCCTGTTTGGCGTTATAGCTTTCATTGAGGTCGGCGAGCATGTTCTCGATGGCCGCGGACTCTGCCAGTTCGGAATCGCGGGCGTGCAGGACTGCTGGGCTGCCGTCGGGTTTTTTGTCGATCAGGTGGACGATGCAATGACGGATCGGCATGGGCTTCTCGGCTGATTGAAGGGGGAGGGCGGGCTCCCCGAAAAAGTACCCAGTGTACCGCACCCGCTGGTTTTGGCGCGGTTTGCCGGGTGATGAACGGCTCCTCGGTAAGGCTTATGCATTTTTTTACCGATTTAGAGCAATAAAGCTGACCAAATGGCTAGGTAGAGGCGGATATTTCCCCGTCTGTGTGCTAGTTTTGCCCCGTCTTACGCGATGTCTCAGCGTTAAGCGTGCATTCAGCATTTGTCGGGTCGAACCAAACCCTGATTTCGGTATCTATAACCCCGATCTGTCGTGGTTGTAACCGGGGTGCCAGATTCACAAGATCTGGCTCGATGGCTGACACTGCACTCTGCAATCCAAATGAATTTGATAGGGAAGGAACACCACAATGGCTATTACTAAAGACCAACTGATCGCTGATATCGCTGAAGCTATCGACGCGCCGAAAACCACCGCGCGTAACGCCCTGGACCAACTGGCTCAGATCGTTGCTGATCAATTGGAAAATGGCGGCGAAATCACTCTGCCAGGTATCGGCAAACTGAAAGTGACCGAGCGTCCTGCCCGTACTGGCCGTAACCCATCGACTGGCGCTGCCATCGAAATCGCTGCCAAGAAAGTTATCAAGCTGGTTGTGGCTAAAGGCCTGACCGACGCTGTTAACAAGTAATACTTGCAGTGAAACCGTGCTCAGAAGTCTTCCGGGCACGGTTTGTGTAACACCGATTCACGCAAGGTGAATCGTCCTTGAATCCCCCGCCTCTTTAGTTCTTCCTCATCCAGCGTTCCTGGCTCCAGGCCTGTTGCTGTGCCTTGTCCTTGAAGGTCCAGGCGACGAAGCGGCTCTGTTTCTGCCCCTGGGACATTTCCACCACCTGGCTTTCCAGGGCTCCGGCCTTTTTCAGCGCGCTTTCAATCGCCGGCAGGTTAGAGGCCTTCGACACCAGGGTGCTGAACCACAGTACCTGTTGGCCGACGCTGGCGCTTTCACTGATCAACTGGCTGACAAAGCGGATCTCGCCGCCTTCGCACCAGAGCTCCCGGGCCTGCCCGCCGAAATTCAGCACCGGCAATTTGCGCTTGGGGTCGGCCTTGCCCAGGGCCCGCCATTTACGCTGGCTGCCGCGGGTGGCTTCGTCCAGGGAGGCATGGAAGGGCGGGTTGCACATCGTCAGGTCGAAACGCTCGGTGCTGTCCAGCAGGCCGGTGAGGATCTGCTTGGGATTGCCCTGCTGGCGCAGGCTGATGGCCTTGTTCAAGCCGTTGGCCTGGACAATTGCCTTGGCCGCGGCCAGGGCGGTGCTGTCGATGTCCGAGCCGAGGAACTGCCAGCGGTAGTCGCTGTAGCCGATCAGGGGGTAGATGCAGTTGGCGCCGACCCCGACATCCAGGACCCGCACGGCCGCGCCACGAGGGACTTCACCCTGGTTGTGGCTGGCCAGCAGATCGGCGAGGAAGTGCACATAGTCAGCGCGACCGGGCACTGGTGGGCAGAGGAAGTCCGCCGGAATGTCCCAGTGGGCAATGCCGTAGAAGGCCTTGAGCAGGGCCCGGTTGAATACCCGCACGGCGGCCGGGTCGGCAAAGTCGATGCTTTCCTTGCCATAGGGATTGAGGATCACGAACTGCCCCAACTCCGGGGTGCTCTTGATCAGTTGCGGGAAGTCGTAACGCCCCTGGTGACGATTGCGCGGATGCAGGCTGGCCTTTTCCCGGGGCGTGGCGGCTTTGGCTGGGGAGGCAGGCTTGGGCTTTTTGCGCGAAGGCTTGGGTGTGCTGGGGGCGGTCATGGGGGATCGATTCGGGGTGGTTCAAAGTGGCGGGCATTGTCCCATATCTTGCGGCGTTGGGGCGGGAGGCTTCGCCGCCGGCAAGCCGGCTCCTGGCAAACCACCGCGTAACGCTAGGAGCTGGCTTGCCAGCGAAAGCGATCTGCCGCCAATAAAAAAGGGAGGCCTTTGCGGGCCTCCCTTTTTCACACTGCGCGAATCGCCGTTACAGGCTGGAGATCCGTGCGTGCTGCTCCGCCAGCTTGCCCAGGGCCTGTTCGGCCTCGGCCAGTTTGGCGCGTTCCTTCTCGATCACTTCGGCCGGGGCCTTGTCGACGAAGGACGGGTTGGACAGCTTGCCGCCCACGCGTTGCACTTCGCCTTGCAGGCGCTGGATTTCCTTGTCCAGGCGCGCCAGTTCGGCGCCCTTGTCGATCAGGCCGGCCATCGGCACCAGCACTTCCATCTCGCCCACCAGCGCCGTGGCGGACAGCGGCGCTTCGTCGCCGGCAGCCAGTACGGTGATGGATTCGAGACGGGCCAGCTTCTTCAGCAAGGCTTCGTTCTCGGTCAGGCGACGCTGGTCTTCGGCGCTGACGTTCTTCAGGAACAGGGCCAGGGGCTTGCCCGGGCCGATGTTCATTTCCGCGCGAATGTTGCGCGTGCCGAGCATCAGGCCCTTGAGCCATTCGATGTCGTCCTCGGCGCCTTGGTCGATGCGGGTTTCGTTAGCCACCGGCCAAGGTTGCAGCATGATGGTCTTGCCGGTGCTGCCTGCCAACGGCGCCAGGCGCTGCCAGATTTCCTCGGTGATGAACGGCATGAACGGATGCGCCAGGCGCAGCGCCACTTCCAGTACCCGTACCAGGGTGCGACGGGTGCCGCGCTGGCGCTCAACCGGCGAGTTCTCGTCCCACAGCACGGGCTTGGACAGCTCCAGGTACCAGTCGCAGTACTGGTTCCAGATGAACTCGTACAGGGCCTGGGCGGCCAGGTCGAAACGGAACTGGTCGAGTTGGCGGGTGACTTCGGCTTCAGTGCGCTGCAGCTGCGAGATGATCCAGCGGTCCGCCAGGGACAGCTCGTAAGCTTCGCCGTTCTGGCCGCAGTCCTCGCCCTTGTCCAGCACGTAGCGCGCGGCGTTCCAGATCTTGTTGCAGAAGTTGCGGTAACCCTCGACGCGGCCCATGTCGAACTTGATGTCGCGACCAGTGGTGGCCAGGGAGCAGAAGGTGAAGCGCAGGGCGTCGGTGCCGTAGCTGGCGATGCCGTCGGCGAATTCGGCGCGGGTCTGCTTCTCGATGGCTTTCTGCAGTTTGGGCTGCATCAGGCCGGTGGTGCGCTTCTGCACCAGGGTTTCCAGGTCGATACCGTCGATGATGTCCAGCGGGTCGAGGACGTTGCCCTTGGACTTGGACATCTTCTGGCCCTGGCCGTCGCGGACCAGGCCGTGCACGTACACGGTCTTGAACGGAACCTGCGGCGTGCCGTCTTCGTTCTTCACCAGGTGCATGGTGAGCATGATCATCCGGGCGACCCAGAAGAAAATGATGTCGAAGCCGGTGACCAGCACGTCGGTGGGGTGGAAGGTCTTGAGGAAGTCGGTCTGCTCCGGCCAGCCCAGGGTGGAGAAGGTCCACAGGCCCGAACTGAACCAGGTGTCGAGCACGTCGTTGTCCTGCTGCAGGGCAACGTCCGGGCCGAGGTTGTGCTTGGCCCGTACTTCCGCTTCGTCGCGGCCGACATAGACTTTGCCCGACTCGTCGTACCAGGCCGGAATGCGGTGTCCCCACCACAGCTGGCGGCTGATGCACCAGTCCTGGATGTCACGCATCCAGGAGAAATACATGTTCTCGTACTGCTTGGGCACGAAGGCGATGCGGCCGTCTTCCACGGCGGCGATGGCAGGTTCTGCCAGCGGCTTGGTGGAGACATACCACTGGTCGGTCAGCCACGGCTCGATGACGGTGCCGGAACGGTCGCCCTTCGGCACTTTCAGCGCGTGATCGTCGACGCTCACCAGCAGGCCGGCGGCGTCGAACGCGGCAACGATCTGCTTGCGTGCTTCGAAGCGGTCCAGGCCCACGTACTCGGCCGGGATCTTGCCGTCGACGCTGTCGTTCAGGCTGCCGTCCAGGTTGAACACTTGGCAGGCCGGCAGTACGGCGGCGTTCTTGTCGAAGATGTTGAGCAGCGGCAGGTTGTGGCGCTTGCCGACTTCATAGTCGTTGAAGTCGTGGGCCGGGGTGATCTTCACGCAGCCGGTGCCGAATTCGGGGTCGCAGTAATCGTCGGCGATGATCGGGATGCGGCGGCCCACCAGGGGCAGCTCGACGAATTTGCCGATCAGGGCCTTGTAGCGCTCGTCTTCAGGGTTCACCGCAACGGCGGAGTCACCGAGCATGGTTTCCGGACGGGTGGTGGCGACGATCAGGTAGTCGTTGCCTTCGGCTGTCTTGGCGCCGTCGGCCAGCGGGTACTTGAGGTTCCACAGGAAACCCTTCTCGTCGTGGTTTTCCACTTCGAGGTCGGAAATCGCCGTGTGCAGCTTGGTATCCCAGTTCACCAGGCGCTTGCCGCGGTAGATCAGGCCGTCTTCGTGCAAGCGCACGAAGGCTTCCTTCACCGCTTCCGAGAGGCCGTCGTCCATGGTGAAGCGCTCGCGGCTCCAGTCCACGGAGGAGCCCAGGCGGCGGATCTGGCGGCTGATGTTGCCCCCGGACTGATCCTTCCATTCCCAGACTTTTTCGAGGAATTTTTCCCGGCCCAGGTCATGGCGATTCTGGCCCTGGGCTTCGATCTGGCGCTCCACTAGCATTTGCGTGGCGATGCCGGCGTGGTCGGTGCCCGGCTGCCACAGGGTGTTGCGACCCTGCATGCGGCGGAAACGGATCAGGGCGTCCATGATCGCGTTGTTGAAGCCGTGGCCCATGTGCAGGCTGCCGGTGACGTTCGGCGGCGGGATCATGATGGTGTAGGAGTCGCCCGCGCCTTGCGGGGCGAAGTAGTTCTCGGACTCCCAGGTCTGGTACCAGGAAGTTTCAATGGCGTGCGGCTGGTAGGTCTTATCCATGCGCGGCGGGACCCTATTGGCATTTATTCAGGAAAAGCCGGGAAGTATAGCGGAGGGGGGCGGCAGCAAGCCACCTGCGGCAAGCGACAAGATGGCCCGGCCCGGCTTTTGCGTGTGGCTTATGGTTTGCCGCTGGTGGCCGCTGCGAGCAGGCGTTCCAGGCGGGCGTCGAGGCGACGCTTGATCTCGGTTTCGATATGCGGCGCGAAGTCGTCGATCACGTCCTGCATGATCAGTTGTGCGGCGGCGCGCAGTTCGCTGTCCAGGTGCAGCAAGGCATCGGCGTTGTTGCTGGCGGGGGCAGGCTTGGCGACGGGGGCCGCCGCAGCAGGTACTGGAGCGGGTGTCGCCGCTTGAGCCGGTGCGGGTGCGGCGGCTGGCGCGGGTTGCGCCTTGGCAGGTGCAGCAGGGGCGGCTTGGGCAGCGGCCGGCTGCTGGTTGCCCACCATGTCGAACAGCAGGGGAATCTGTACTTCGCTGCTGACGGTCTCGGTCAGCAGTGGCGGTTGCAGGTTTTCATCGCCGAGCAGTTTACGGATCGACTCGAGGTCATCCAGCAGGTGCGCGGGCTTTTGCAGCGGATTGGGAGTGTCCATCGGGTGCTCAGAGTCGCTGTAAACGGTGATCTTGCAGAGGATAGCCCTGTTCGCGATAGAAACGGAAACTCTCGCGGGCCGCCTGACGAATAGCGGGGTCTTCTACCACCACCTCGGCAATCCGGGCAAAACGCGGGGCGAAGGCCGGCACTTTCAGGTCCAGGTTCACCAGCAGGTCATTGTGGGGGCCGGGGTCCTGGCCGAGGCCGAGGACGATCAGGCTTTCGGGTTCGCTTTCCGCCGGGCCGTGGGGGACGAAGGTTTCGCCCTTGAAGCGCCACAGGCGGGCATCGAGCTCGTCCCGTTGCTCTGCATCGCTGCAATGCAGGTAGATGCGGTGGCCCATGCGCCAGGCCTTGTCGGTGAGCTTGCAGGCAAAATCCAGGCGCGCCGCAGGGTCCGCGCTGGGAAGAATATAGAAGTCGACTTTGGTCATTGGGCTTCCTGAGCCGAGGAGGGCGCCGCCTTCATGCGGCGCCCCCTGCGGTCATGGTTTTCAGGCTTTGGCGCGGTCCAGCAGGTATTGGGTCAGCAGGGGGACCGGACGGCCAGTGGCGCCCTTGTCCTTGCCACCGCTGGTCCAGGCAGTGCCGGCGATGTCCAGGTGCGCCCAGTTGAGGTTCTTGGTGAAGCGCGAGAGGAAGCAGGCGGCGGTGATGGTGCCGGCCTTCGGCCCGCCGATGTTGGCGATGTCGGCGAACGGGCTGTCCAGTTGCTCCTGGTACTCGTCGAACAACGGCAGTTGCCAGGCGCGGTCGTCGGCTTGCTGGCCGGCGCTGAGCAGTTGGCCGATCAGTTCGTCGTTGTTGCCCAGCAGGCCCGAAGTATGGGCGCCCAGGGCGACCACGCAGGCACCGGTGAGGGTGGCAATATCGATCACGGCCTGTGGCTTGAAGCGCTCGGAGTAGGTCAGGGCATCGCACAGCACCAGGCGGCCTTCGGCGTCGGTGTTGAGGATCTCCACGGTCTGCCCGCTCATGGTGGTGACGATGTCGCCAGGGCGCGCGGCGCCACCGCTGGGCATGTTCTCGGCGCAGGCCAGGATGCACACCAGGTTGATCGGCAGCTTCAGCTCCAGCACGGCGCGCAGGGTGCCGAACACACTGGCGGCGCCGCCCATGTCGTACTTCATTTCATCCATGCCGGCGCCCGGCTTGAGGCTGATACCGCCGGTGTCGAAAGTGATGCCCTTGCCCACCAGGGCGAACGGCTTCTCGGACTTCTTGTCGCCGTTGTACTGCATGACGATCAGGCGTGGCGGCTGGTCGCTGCCCTGGCCCACGGCATAGAACGAGCCCATGCCCAGTTCCTTGATCTTCTTCTCGTCGAGGACCTCGACCTTCAGGCCCTTGAACTCCTTGCCCAGGGCCTTGGCCTGTTCGCCGAGGAAGGTCGGGTGGCAGACGTTCGGCGGCAGGTTGCCCAGGTCGCGGGTAAAGGCCATGCCGTTGGCGATGGCCTGGGCATGGGTTACGCCGCGCTGGACTTCGGCTTCGGCGGCCTTGATGGTCAGCAGGGTGATTTTCTTCAGGGCGCGGGGCTCTGCCTTCTGGCTCTTGTAGCGGTCGAAGACATAACCACCGTCCACCAGGGTTTCCGCCAGCAGGCGGGTCTTGCCGTAGCTGTCGCGGCCCTTGACCACGACTTCATCCAGCGCCAGCACGGCGTCGCTGCCGCCCAGGCCCTTGAGGGTGGTGAGCACGCCGCTGATGATCTTGCGGAACGGGCGGTCGCCCAGTTCGCCGTCCTTGCCGGTGCCTACCAGCAGCACCCGCTCGGCCTTGAGCTTGGCCACGCCGTGCAGCAGCAGGCTCTGGCCGACCTTGCCGGCCAGGTCGCCGCGCTTGAGTACGGCGCTGATGGCGCCGCCGCTGAGTTCGTCGAGTTGCTTGGCAACGCTGCCGAGTTTGCGGCCTTCGCCGACGGCGACCACCAGGGTGGCAGTCTTCAACGTTTCCGGGCTAACGCTTTTTACAACCAGTTCCATGTCTGGGTCCCTGAATAAATGGTCAAAGAGCGCAGGAGGCTGTCCTGCGCCGAGCTTATCTATATAGAAGAAGACGCCGCATGCTGCCGACGACAAAGCCGCCAGTTTGAACCTCGCCGGTCGCGGCTGACAACCCTCGCATGGGCCAGTTTCGGCGCATTAGAGCGCTGGGTGAGCATCCTCCGTGACAGGCGCGCGCAATCACAGGATAATGCGCCATCTTTTTTCGGCGGCCCCGCGTCTGGGGCCGGCTCGATACGTTTGCTTGTTCGGCCGCCTTAGCCTGACAACCCTGGAGTGTCTGGTTTGATCGTCTTTCGTTATCTGTCCCGCGAAATCCTGCTGACCCTGAGTGCCGTGAGCGCGGTATTGCTGGTCATCATCATGAGCGGGCGCTTCGTCAAGTTCCTCGCGCAAGCCGCCTCGGGGGCCCTGGATCCGGGCTCGCTGTTCCTGATCATGGGTTTTCGCCTGCCGGGCTTCTTGCAACTGATCCTGCCCCTGGGGCTGTTCCTCGGCATTCTCCTGGCTTACGGCCGGCTCTATCTCGAAAGCGAGATGACCGTGCTGTCGGCCACCGGCATGAGCCAGCAGCGCCTGTTGGGCATAACCATGATCCCGGCGGCCCTGGTGGCCCTGCTGGTGGCCTGGCTGAGCCTGAGCCTGGCGCCCCAGGGTGCCAACCAGTTCCAGCTGTTGCTGAACAAGCAGGATGCCCTGACCGAGTTCGACACGCTGGTGGCGGGGCGCTTCCAGGCGCTCAACGACGGTACCCGGGTCACCTACACCGAGCAGTTGTCCGAAGACCGAACCAACCTGGGCGGCGTGTTCATTTCCGAGAAGCGCCTGGGCCAGCAGAAAAAGGACGAGGGCATTTCGGTGCTGGTGGCCGAGAAGGGCCATCAGGACATTCGCCCCGACGGCAATCGCTACCTGATCCTGGAAAACGGCTATCGCTATGACGGCAACCCGGGCGAGGCCAACTACCGGGTGATCAAGTACGACACCTACGGTGTTTTGCTGGAGCGTCCGGACGTCAGCGACGAAGTCACCGATCGCGATGCCATGCCCACCGCTGACCTGATCGGCAAGGATGACCTGCGAGCCCGTGCCGAGCTGCAATGGCGCCTGTCCCTGCCATTGCTGGTGTTCATCGTGACACTGATGGCGGTGCCGTTGTCCCGGGTGAACCCGCGCCAGGGCCGCTTCCTCAAGCTGATCCCGGCGATCCTGCTGTACATGGCTTACCTGACCATCCTGATCGCCGTGCGCGGTGCACTGGAGAAGGGCAAGATTTCCCCGGCCCTGGGGCTGTGGTGGGTGCACCTACTGTTTCTGTTGATCGGCCTCGGCCTGATGTATTGGGAGCCGATGCGCTTGAAAATGGCGAGTCGTCGCAGCGTGAAGGAGATGGCTCGTGGTTAAGCTCGATCGCTACATCGGTAGCAGTGTGTTCATGGCTATCCTGGCGGTCCTGGGGATCATCCTCGGGCTGGCCTCGCTGTTTGCCTTCATCGATGAGATGGGGGCTGTCAACGAAACGTATACCGTGGTGGATGTAATGAGCTACGTGGCCCTCACTGCGCCGCGTCGGGTCTATGAAATGCTGCCGATGGCAGGCCTGATCGGCTGCCTGATCGGCCTTGGCAGCCTGGCCAGTAACAGCGAGTTGACCATCATGCGCGCGGCCGGTGTATCGGTGGGCCGTATTGTCTGGGCGGTCATGAAACCCATGCTGGTGCTGATGCTGGTGGGCGTGCTGGTGGGCGAATACGTAGCGCCGGCCACCGAGACCCAGGCCCAGGCCAGTCGGGCCCTGGCCCAGGGTTCCGGCGATGCCCAGAGTTCCAAGCACGGCCTGTGGCACCGCCAGGGCGATGAATTCATCCATATCAACGCAGTGCAGCCCAATGGCCTGCTCTATGGCGTGACCCGCTACCACTTCGATGACCAGCGCCACATGCTGTCGTCGAGTTTTGCCCGCCAGGCCCGTTTCCACGAGGACTACTGGCAGCTGACGGATGTCACCACCACCTACTTCCGCGACGGTCATACCGAAGTCATCAGCGTGCCCGGCGAACGTTGGGATGTGGCCTTGAGCCCGCAACTGCTGAGCACTGTGGTGATGGCGCCGGAATCCCTGTCCATCAGCGGCCTGTGGGGCTACATCCACTACTTGGCCGACCAGGGCCTGAATAACGGTCGCTACTGGCTGGCGTTCTGGGTCAAGGTCCTGCAGCCGCTGGTGACGGCGGCGCTGGTATTGATGGCCATTTCCTTCATTTTCGGTCCGCTGCGTTCGGTGACCCTGGGTCAGCGGGTATTCACCGGCGTACTGGTGGGTTTCACCTTCCGCATCGCCCAGGATCTGCTGGGCCCTTCGAGCCTGGTATTTGGCTTTTCGCCGCTGTTCGCGGTGCTGGTGCCTGCGGGTATCTGCGCGGTGGCGGGCGTCTGGCTGTTGCGCCGGGCCGGCTGATTCCGCGGCTTTGCCAGGGTCTTGACGTAACGCCCCGGTCCTTGGATCGGGGCGTTTTTGCATTTGACAAACGCTGACAGGCGAGCGTGACGCTTGTGCCGAGTATCAGGTACAATTCCCGGCTATTTTTCGGCGGGCCATGCCTGCAGCCTTTTTGAGTGTTCATCCGTGAGTGATTTGAGTCATATCCGCAATTTCTCCATCATCGCCCACATTGACCATGGCAAGTCGACTCTGGCCGATCGCTTCATCCAGATGTGCGGCGGCCTGGCCGAGCGCGAAATGGAAGCCCAGGTTCTGGATTCCATGGACCTTGAGCGTGAGCGCGGGATCACCATCAAGGCCCACAGCGTCACCCTCTATTACAAGGCCCGCGACGGCATTACCTACCAGCTGAACTTCATTGACACCCCGGGCCACGTGGACTTCACCTACGAAGTCAGCCGTTCCCTGGCGGCCTGTGAAGGTGCATTGCTGGTGGTGGACGCCGGCCAGGGCGTCGAAGCCCAGTCGGTTGCCAACTGCTACACCGCCATCGAGCAAGGCCTGGAAGTGATGCCGGTGCTGAACAAGATCGACCTGCCACAGGCCGATCCTGAGCGGGTCAAGGAAGAGATCGAGAAGATCATCGGTATCGATGCCACCGACGCCGTGACCTGCAGCGCCAAGACCGGCCTGGGCGTGGACGAGGTGCTCGAGCGCCTGGTGACCACCATTCCGGCACCGACCGGCAACATCGAAGACCCGCTGCAAGCCCTGATCATCGACTCCTGGTTCGACAACTACCTGGGCGTCGTGTCCCTGGTACGTGTACGTCATGGCCGGGTGAAGAAGGGCGACAAGATCCTGGTGAAATCCACCGGCAAGATCCACCTGGTGGACAGCGTTGGTGTATTCAACCCGAAACACACCGCCACCACCGACCTCAAGGCCGGTGAAGTGGGCTTCATCATCGCGGGCATCAAGGACATTCACGGCGCGCCCGTGGGTGACACCCTGACCCTGAGCTCGACCCCGGACGTTGAAGTGCTGCCGGGTTTCAAGCGCATCCAGCCCCAGGTCTACGCCGGCCTGTTCCCGGTCAGCTCCGACGACTTCGAGGATTTCCGCGAAGCCCTGCAGAAGCTCACCCTCAACGACTCTTCCCTGCAGTACACCCCGGAAAGCTCCGACGCCCTGGGCTTCGGCTTCCGCTGCGGGTTCCTCGGCATGCTGCACATGGAGATCATCCAGGAGCGCCTGGAGCGCGAGTACGACCTGGACCTGATCACCACCGCACCGACGGTAATCTTCGAGCTGCAACTGAAGAACGGTGAAACGATCTACGTCGACAACCCGTCCAAGCTTCCGGATCTGTCGGCGATCGAAGACATGCGCGAGCCGATCGTGCGGGCCAATATTCTTGTGCCGCAAGAGCACCTGGGCAACGTCATAACCCTGTGCATCGAGAAGCGCGGCGTGCAGCACGACATGCTGTTCCTCGGCAGCCAGGTCCAGGTGACCTACGATCTGCCGATGAACGAAGTGGTCCTGGACTTCTTCGACCGCCTGAAATCCACCAGCCGCGGCTATGCTTCGCTGGATTACCATTTCGATCGTTACCAGTCGGCTAATCTGGTGAAACTGGATGTGCTGATCAACGGTGAGAAGGTCGACGCCCTGGCGTTGATCGTGCACCGTGACAACGCCCACTACAAAGGGCGTGCGCTGACCGAAAAGATGAAAGAACTGATTCCTCGGCAGATGTTTGACGTGGCAATCCAGGCCGCCATTGGCGGGCAGATTGTGGCGCGGACAACCGTCAAGGCGCTCAGAAAGAACGTACTGGCCAAATGCTACGGCGGCGACGTTAGCCGTAAGCGCAAGCTGTTGGAAAAGCAGAAGGCCGGTAAGAAACGCATGAAGCAAGTGGGCAACGTGGAAATTCCACAAGAAGCCTTCCTTGCCGTGCTCAGGTTGGATAGTTAGGTCCTATGTCACTAAATTTCCCGCTGTTGCTGGTCATCGCTGTCTTCGTTTGCGGTCTCTTGGCGTTGCTCGACCTGGTGTTCCTGGCACCGCGCCGGCGTGCCGCCATTGCCAACTATCAGGGCAGCGTCAGCCAGCCGGACGGGGTGGTGGTCGAGAAGCTGAGCAAAGAGCCGCTGCTGGTTGAATACGGCAAGTCGTTCTTTCCGGTGCTGTTCATCGTCCTGGTGCTGCGTTCGTTCCTGGTGGAGCCGTTCCAAATTCCATCGGGCTCGATGAAGCCGACCCTGGATGTGGGCGACTTCATCCTGGTGAACAAGTTTTCCTACGGGATCCGCTTGCCGGTGATCGACAAGAAGGTCATCGAAGTCGGTGATCCGCAGCGCGGCGATGTGATGGTGTTCCGCTACCCAAGCGATCCGAACGTCAACTACATCAAGCGTGTGGTCGGCCTGCCGGGTGATGAAGTGCGCTACACCAGCGACAAGCACCTGTTCGTCAACGGTCAGCCGGTGGCGGAGCAACTGGTGGGGGCTGAACCCGGCACCTTGGGCAGCGCCGAGCTGTACAAGGAAAAACTGGGCGCCGCCGAGCACTTGATCCGCAAGGAAATGAGCCGTTACCGGGCAACCCCGGACGGTCGCTGGGTGGTGCCGGCCGGGCACTACTTCATGATGGGCGACAACCGCGACAACTCTAACGACAGTCGCTACTGGGACGATCCAAGTATTCCCAAGGACCTGCTGGGCATGGTTCCCGACAAGAATATCGTCGGCAAGGCCTTCGCAGTCTGGATGAGCTGGCCCGAACCGAAACTCAGCCACCTGCCGAATTTCTCGCGGGTTGGCCTGATCAAGTAATCACACGCGGCGCTGTTGAACACAGCGCCGAATGCTTTTCTGGCTCTTGTATAAAACGGCCTTGCCCTTGGGCGACCCGTAACAGCCTTATCGCCAGAAGCATGCAGTCAACGATATTCAGGATGTAAATTTGAACACAGCGTTAATTGCCACCCGCACCTCGTGCGCGGCCCCTGGGATGGCGAGTTTCGGCAACGAAACCAGCGTGGGTAAACCGTGAGCGTTTCTTTGAGCCGTCTCGAGCGTCAGCTCGGTTATTCCTTCAAGGACCAGGAGCTGATGCTGCTGGCCCTCACTCACCGCAGCTTTGCCGGGCGCAACAACGAACGCCTGGAGTTTCTCGGTGACGCCATTCTCAACTTCGTTGCCGGCGAGGCGCTGTTCGAGCGCTTTCCCCAGGCCCGCGAAGGCCAGCTGTCGCGTTTGCGCGCGCGTCTGGTAAAAGGTGAAACACTGGCGGTGCTGGCCCGTGGTTTCGACCTGGGCGAGTACCTGCGCCTGGGCTCCGGCGAATTGAAGAGCGGCGGTTTCCGTCGTGAGTCGATCCTTGCCGATGCCCTGGAGGCCCTGATTGGTGCGATCTACCTGGACGCCGGCATGGAGACTGCCCGTGACCGCGTGCTGTCCTGGCTGGCCTCGGAGTTCGAGAGCCTGACCCTGGTGGACACCAACAAGGACCCCAAGACCCGGCTGCAGGAGTTCCTCCAGTCCCGCGCCTGCGAATTGCCACGTTACGAAGTGGTGGATATCCAGGGCGAACCGCATTGCCGGACATTCTTCGTTGAATGTGAAGTCACCTTATTGAATGAAAAAAGCCGAGGTCAGGGTGTGAGCCGCCGTATTGCCGAACAGGTAGCGGCCGCCGCAGCACTGATTGCCCTGGGCGTGGAGAATGGCCATGACTGATTCAACTGCAACACGCTGTGGCTATGTCGCCATCGTCGGCCGCCCCAACGTGGGCAAGTCGACGCTGCTCAACCACATCCTCGGTCAGAAGCTGGCGATCACCTCGCGCAAGCCCCAGACCACTCGTCACAACATGCTCGGGATCAAGACCGAAGGCGCCATCCAGGCGATCTACGTCGATACCCCCGGTATGCACAAGAGCAACGAGAAGGCGCTGAACCGCTACATGAACAAGACCGCTTCGGCGGCGTTGAAAGACGTCGACGTGGTGATCTTCGTGGTCGATCGCACCAAGTGGACCGACGAAGACCAACTGGTGCTGGAGCGTGTGCAGTACGTGCAGGGCCCGGTAATCCTGGCGATCAACAAGACCGATCGCATCGAGGACAAGGCCGAGCTGATGCCGCACCTGACCTGGCTGCAGGAGCAACTGCCGAACGCCGAGATCGTGCCGGTCTCCGCCCAGCAGGGCCACAACCTCGAAGCCCTGGAAGGCCTGATCGCCAAGCACCTGCCGGAGAACGACCACTTCTTCCCGGAAGACCAGATCACCGACCGCAGCAGCCGCTTCCTCGCCGCCGAACTGGTGCGGGAAAAGATCATGCGCCAGCTCGGTGCCGAGCTGCCCTACCAGATCACCGTGGAAATCGAAGAGTTCAAGCAGCAGGGCAAGACCCTGCATATCCATGCCTTGATCCTCGTCGAGCGCGACGGCCAGAAGAAAATCATCATTGGCGACAAGGGTGAGCGGATCAAGCGCATCGGCATGGAGGCGCGCAAGGACATGGAGCTGCTGTTCGATTCCAAGGTCATGCTCAACCTCTGGGTCAAGGTCAAGGGCGGCTGGTCCGACGACGAACGCGCCCTGCGCTCGCTGGGCTACGGCGACCTCTGATGCACTTCGCCGGCAAGCCGGCTCCTGCACCTTCCTGTAGGAGCTGGCTTGCCGGCGTACAGCTGCAACCCCTTCTCCGGACCCGGTTCCCTCTCTTCCCCTGAGATCCCTCGCAACCATGTCCAGCAACGCCCCAGTCGGCCAACTCGCCTACGTCCTGCACAGCCGCGCCTACCGCGAAAGCAGTGCCCTGGTGGATTTTCTTACCCCCCAAGGTCGCCTGCGAGCGGTGCTGCGCAATGCCCGGGGCAAGGCCGGGACCCTGGCGCGGCCCTTCGTTCCCCTGGAGGTCGAGTTTCGCGGCCGTGGCGAACTGAAGAACGTCGGGCGCATGGAAAGTGCCGGCATTGCCGCCTGGCTCAATGGCGAGGCGTTGTTCAGCGGCCTCTATCTGAACGAGCTGTTGATTCGCCTGCTGCCGGCGGAAGATCCCCATCCCGCGGTATTCGACCACTACGCTGCCACGCTGCTGGCCCTGGCCGAAGGCCGTCCCCTGGAGCCTCTGCTGCGGGCCTTCGAGTGGCGCCTGCTGGATGACCTGGGCTACGGCTTTGCCCTGGACAGCGACATCCATGGCGCGCCCATTGCTGCCGACGGCCTGTACCGCTTACAGGTGGATGCCGGGCTGGAGCAGGTGTTCCTGCTGCAGCCGGGGTTGTTCAACGGCACCGAGTTGCTGGCCATGGCCGATGCCGACTGGAGCGCTCCCGGCGCGCTGTCGGCGGCCAAGCGCCTGATGCGCCAGGCCCTGGCGGTGCACCTGGGCGGCCGGCCCCTGGTCAGTCGCGAGTTGTTTCGCAAGCCTTAGTCTCCCCGTATGCTGTGCGCCGAATCTTCATTTATTCAGGAGCGCTTCCGTGACCACCAGCAATCGCATTCTTCTTGGCGTGAACATCGACCACGTTGCCACCCTGCGCCAGGCACGGGGCACCCGTTACCCGGACCCGGTCAAGGCAGCGCTGGACGCGGAAGAGGCGGGCGCCGACGGCATCACCGTGCACCTGCGCGAAGATCGCCGGCATATCCAGGAGCGCGACGTGCTGCTGCTCAAGGATGTGCTGCAGACCCGCATGAACTTCGAAATGGGCGTCACCGAAGAGATGATGGCTTTTGCCGAGCGTATCCGTCCGGCACACATCTGCCTGGTGCCGGAAACCCGCCAGGAGCTCACCACCGAAGGCGGCCTGGATGTGGCGGGGCAGGAGGCGCGGATCAAGGCGGCGGTAGAGCGGCTGTCGAAAATCGGTTCCGAAGTGTCCCTTTTCATCGACGCCGACGATCGCCAGATCGAGGCCTCCAAGCGGGTCGGCGCGCCGGCCATCGAGTTGCACACCGGGCGTTATGCCGATGCCCAGACGCCCAGTGAAGTGGCCGAGGAGCTGCAACGTATCGTCGACGGCGTTGCTGTTGGCCTGGCCCAGGGGCTGATCGTCAACGCCGGCCATGGCCTGCATTACCACAACGTCGAGGCGGTGGCGGCGATCAAGGGCATCAACGAGCTGAACATCGGCCATGCCCTGGTGGCACACGCTCTGTTTGTCGGTTTCAAAGGTGCGGTGGCTGAGATGAAGGCCTTGATCCTGGCGGCTGCGGCCAAGGCCTGAATCGCCTTCGCCGGCCAGCCGGCTCCTGTACAACCTGCGTAGGAGCCGGCTGGCCGGCGAATGCTTTTAAAGCGGCGGATTCTCTTCCGGCGGCTTGGTCTTGTTGACCCCGGGTACGTGCAGGTTGCCTTCGGCGACCTGGTCGCCTTCCAGCTGCGGCTGGGTCACCCAGGTGAGAATGTCGTAGTAGCGACGGATGTTGGCGACGAAATGCACAGGCTCGCCGCCCCGGGCATAGCCGTAGCGGGTCTTGCTGTACCACTGCTTTTGCGACAGGCGCGGCAGCATCTTCTTCACATCCAGCCACTTGTTCGGGTTCAGGCCCTCTTTCTCGGCCAGCTTGCGCGCATCGTCCAGGTGGCCGGTGCCGACGTTATAGGCGGCCAGGGCGAACCAGGTGCGGTCCGGTTCCTCGATCTTGTCGTCCAGCTGTTCCTTGATATAGGCCAGGTACTTGGCCCCGCCGCTGATGCTCTGCTTGGGGTCCAGGCGGTTGGAAACGCCCATGGCCTGGGCGGTGTTCTGGGTCAGCATCATCAGCCCGCGCACCCCGGTCTTGGAGGTGACCTCGGCCTGCCACATCGATTCCTGATAGCCCACCGCCGCCAGCAGGCGCCAGTCGAGCTTTTCCTGCTTGGCCGACGCCTTGAAGTGCTTCTCGTACTTGGGCAGGCGTTGCTGCAGGTGCTGGGCAAAGGTGTAGGCGCCGACATAGCCGAGCACGTCCACATGGCCGTAGTAGCGGTCCTTCAGGCGTTGCAGGGTGCCGTTCTTCTCGACCTTGTCGAGGAAACTGTTGATCTCGTTGAGCAGGCTGTTGTCGTCGCCTGCGGCCACGGCCCAGCTCTGGCTGCGGGCGTCGCCCAGGTCAAAGGCCACTCGCACATTGGGGAAGTAGACCTGGTTCATCGCCAGTTCGTTGGAGTCCACCAGGGTCAGGTCGATCTGCCCTTCGTCCACCATGCGCAGCAGGTCCACCACTTCCACGGCGTCCGACTCTTCGTATTCGATGCCGGGGTACTTGAGCTTGAGTTCCGCCAGTTGTTCGGCGTGGGTGCTGCCCTTGAGCACCATGATGTGCTTGCCCACCAGGTCTTGCGCGGTGGTGGGGCGGGAACGGCCATTGCGATAGATGACCTGGGGCGTGACTTCCAGATAGGGGTGGGAGAACCGCACCTGCTGCTTGCGCTGCTCGCTGCTCACCAGGCCGGCGGCGGCCAGTACCGGGCCCTTGGGCTGGCCCAGCTGGTCGAATAGGTCGTCGAGGTTGTCGGCGGTCTCGATCTTGAGCTCCACCCCCAGATCGTCGGCAAAGCGTTTCACCAGCTCGTATTCGAAGCCGGTTTCACCGTTGCGATCCTGAAAGTAGGTGGCAGGGCTGTTACGGGTGACCACCCGCAGCACACCATCCTCCTTTACGCGCTCGAGCGTGCTGGGTTTCTCAACACAGGCGCCGAGCATCAGGAAGAGTCCGGTAACGATGAGCCACTTGGCGCAGCGCGGACGTAAAGCCATAGGGGAAAACATTGGCGCAGTATACGCAAAGGATAACGGCCGCCATATCTCGACAGCGAAGGGCTTGTCTGCTAGCGATGGTCGAGCCGGGCTGAAGGCCTCAGGAATGGGGCCTGGGCGCTGAATGTGACGTTTAAAATAACCACCGGCAATGACCCTGATGAGGCTTTGTTATAGGGGGCTGGCCCCGGGCCGACGTCCGGAGGCGCCCGGGGGTTGCGTTTCGAGTGCCGATG
This sequence comes from Pseudomonas sp. BIGb0176, assembly GCF_024810175.1. Classification (NCBI taxonomy): domain Bacteria; kingdom Pseudomonadati; phylum Pseudomonadota; class Gammaproteobacteria; order Pseudomonadales; family Pseudomonadaceae; genus Pseudomonas; species Pseudomonas sp. BIGb0176. The sequence goes on along the minus strand of NZ_JANUEC010000002.1, from coordinate 1,139,075 downwards.
CCAGCGGTTTACGTTAGAATGCACGGCCTCAAAGCACACCCCCTTCCCGAGGCTGTCCCGAAGATGTTGATCCTGCGCGGCGCTCCTGCCCTTTCTGCCTTTCGCCACAGCAAACTCCTTGAGCAACTGAGCCAGAAAGTACCGGCTGTCAGTGGCTTGTATGCTGAATTCGCTCACTTCGCCGAAGTCACCGGCGTCCTGACCGGCGACGAACAGCAGGTGCTTGCGCGCCTTCTGAAGTACGGCCCCAGCGTTCCGGTACAAGAGCCGACCGGCCGTCTGTTCCTGGTCCTGCCACGTTTCGGCACCATTTCGCCGTGGTCGAGCAAGGCCAGCGACATCGCCCGCAACTGTGGCTTGGCGAAGATCCAGCGCCTGGAGCGCGGCATCGCCTTCTATGTGGCTGGTGAGTTCAGCGAGGCCGAGGCCCAACTGATTGCCGACGCCCTGCACGACCGCATGACCCAGATCGTGGTGGCCAACCTGGAACAGGCCGCCGGCCTGTTCAGCCACGCCGAACCCAAGCCGCTGACCGCCATCGACATCCTCGGCGGTGGCCGTGCTGCGCTGGAGCAGGCCAATAGCGAGCTGGGCCTGGCCCTGGCCGAAGACGAAATCGATTACCTGATGAACGCCTTCCAGGGCCTCAAGCGTAATCCCCACGACATCGAACTGATGATGTTCGCCCAGGCCAACTCCGAGCACTGCCGCCACAAGATCTTCAACGCCAGTTGGGATATCGACGGCCAGAGCCAGGAAAAAAGCCTGTTCGGCATGATCAAGAACACCTATCAGATGCACAGCGAAGGTGTGCTCTCCGCCTATAAGGACAACGCTGCGGTCATCGTCGGTTCGGTTGCCGGGCGTTTCTATCCGAACCCTGAGACCCGCCAGTACGGTGCGGTGCAGGAGCCGGTGCACATCCTGATGAAGGTCGAGACCCACAACCACCCGACCGCCATCGCGCCGTTCCCGGGGGCCTCCACCGGTTCCGGCGGCGAAATCCGCGACGAAGGCGCCACCGGGCGCGGCGCCAAGCCCAAGGCCGGCCTCACCGGTTTCACCGTGTCCAACCTGCAGATCCCGGGCTTCGAACAGCCGTGGGAAGTGCCGTACGGCAAGCCTGAGCGCATCGTCACCGCCCTCGACATCATGATCGAAGGCCCACTGGGCGGCGCGGCGTTCAACAACGAATTCGGCCGTCCGGCCCTGACCGGTTATTTCCGCACCTTCGAGCAATCCATTACCACGCCTCGTGGCGATGAAGTTCGCGGTTACCACAAGCCGATCATGCTGGCAGGCGGCATGGGCAACATCCGTGACGAGCACGTGCAGAAAGGCGAGATCACCGTCGGCTCCAAGCTGATCGTGCTCGGCGGCCCGGCGATGCTCATCGGCCTGGGCGGCGGCGCCGCTTCCTCCATGGCCACCGGCACCAGCTCGGCGGACCTGGATTTCGCTTCGGTACAGCGTGAAAACCCTGAGATGGAACGCCGTTGCCAGGAAGTCATCGACCGTTGCTGGCAACTGGGGGACAACAACCCCATCAGCTTCATCCACGACGTCGGGGCTGGTGGCCTGTCCAACGCCTTCCCGGAACTGGTCAACGATGGCGGCCGTGGCGGTCGCTTCGAACTGCGCAACATCCCCAACGACGAGCCGGGCATGGCCCCGCACGAAATCTGGTCCAACGAATCCCAGGAGCGTTATGTCCTGGCGGTAGGCGCTGCGGATTTCGAACGTTTCAAGGCCATCTGCGAGCGTGAGCGCTGCCCGTTCGCGGTGGTCGGCGAAGCCACTGCCGAGCCACAGTTGACCGTGACCGACAGCCACTTCGGCAACAGCCCGGTGGACATGCCGCTGGAAGTGCTGCTGGGCAAGGCCCCGCGCATGCACCGTTCGGCCGTACGGGAAAACGAGTTGGGTGACGATTTCGATCCAAGCACCCTGGATATCGCCGAGAGCATCGAGCGCGTCCTGCACCACCCGGCCGTGGCCAGCAAGAGCTTCCTGATCACCATCGGCGACCGCACCATCACCGGCCTCGTGGCCCGCGACCAGATGGTCGGCCCATGGCAGGTGCCGGTGGCCGACGTGGCCGTGACCGCCACCAGCTTCGACGTCTACACCGGTGAGGCCATGGCCATGGGCGAGCGCACGCCGCTGGCCCTGCTGGATGCCCCGGCGTCCGGCCGCATGGCGATCGGCGAGACCCTGACCAACATCGCGGCCTCGCGCATCAACAAGATCAGCGACATCAAGCTCTCCGCCAACTGGATGTCCGCTGCCGGCCACCCGGGCGAAGACGCGCGTCTGTACGACACCGTCAAGGCAGTGGGCATGGAGCTGTGCCCTGAGCTGGGCATCACCATCCCGGTGGGCAAGGACTCCATGTCCATGGCCACCCGCTGGAACGAAGAGGGCGTGGACAAGAGCGTCACCTCGCCGCTGTCGCTGATCGTCACTGGCTTCGCACCCGTAGCGGACATTCGCCAGACCCTGACCCCGCAACTGCGCATGGACAAGGGCACCACCGACCTGATCCTGATCGACCTCGGTCGCGGGCAGAACCGCATGGGCGCCTCGATCCTCGCCCAGACCCACGGCAAGCTCGGCAGCCAGGCACCGGACGTGGATGATGCGGAAGACCTCAAGGCCTTCTTCGCGGTGATCCAGGGCCTCAACGCCGACGGTCACCTGCTGGCCTACCACGACCGTTCCGATGGCGGCCTGCTGGTCAGCGCCGTGGAAATGGCCTTCGCCGGCCATTGCGGCCTGAACCTGAGCCTCGACGCCGTGGCGGAAAACACCGCCGAAATCGCCGCCATCCTGTTCAACGAAGAGCTGGGTGCGGTGATCCAGGTGCGCCAGGACGCTACTCCGGACGTGCTGGCCCAGTTCAGCGCCGCCGGCCTGGGCGATTGCGTGGCCGTGATCGGCCAGCCGATCAACAACGGTGAAGTGAGCATCTCCTACAACGGCGAAAGCGTGTTCACCGGCCAGCGTCGCCTGCTGCAGCGTCAGTGGGCAGAAACCAGCTACCAGATCCAGCGCCTGCGGGACAACGCCGACTGCGCCGAGCAGGAATTCGACGTGGTACTGGAAGAAGACAACCCGGGCCTGAGCGTCAAGCTGGGCTTCGACGTCAACCAGGACATCGCCGCGCCTTACATCAAGAAAGGCGTGCGTCCACAGGTGGCGGTACTGCGTGAGCAGGGCGTCAACGGCCAGGTGGAAATGGCAGCGGCCTTTGACCGCGCCGGCTTCAACGCCATCGACGTGCACATGAGCGATATCCTCGCCGGTCGTGTCGACCTCAACGACTTCAAGGGCATGGTTGCCTGCGGTGGCTTCTCCTACGGCGACGTACTGGGCGCTGGTGAAGGCTGGGCCAAGTCGGCGCTGTTCAACAGCCGTGCGCGGGATGCCTTCCAGGGCTTCTTCGAACGTACCGACAGCTTCACCCTGGGTGTGTGCAACGGTTGCCAGATGATGTCCAACCTGCACGAGCTGATCCCGGGCAGCGAGTTCTGGCCGCACTTCGTGCGCAACCGCTCCGAGCAGTTCGAAGCGCGGGTGGCCATGGTCCAGGTGCAGGAGTCGAACTCGATCTTCCTGCAGGGCATGGCCGGTTCGCGGATGCCGATCGCCATCGCCCACGGTGAAGGCCATGCGGAGTTCGAAAGCGAAGAGGCATTGCTGGAAGCCGACCTGTCCGGTTGCGTGGCCCTGCGTTTCGTCGACAACCACGGCAAGGTTACCGAGCGTTACCCGGCCAACCCCAACGGTTCGCCGCGCGGGATCACCGGTCTCACCAGCCGCGACGGTCGCGTCACCATCATGATGCCGCACCCTGAGCGGGTGTTCCGTGCCGTGCAGAACTCCTGGCGCCCGGATGAGTGGAACGAAGATGGGGCGTGGATGCGCATGTTCCGTAACGCTCGGGTCTGGGTGAACTGAGGCTGATGTACAAGCTCAGCTTCTTCGTGCCCCCCAGCCATGTGGAGTCGGTCAAGAGCGCTGTGTTCGCCGCGGGCGGCGGACGCATCGGCGCCTATGACCAGTGCGCCTGGCAGGTGCTTGGCCAGGGCCAGTTTCGCCCGTTGGACGGCAGCCAGCCGTTTCTCGGGCAGACCGGCCAGGTGGAGCGGGTGGAGGAGTGGAAGGTCGAGCTGGTGGTGGCCGACGAACTGATTCGCGACGTGGTACTGGCCCTCAAGCAGAGCCATCCCTACGAAACGCCGGCTTATGAAGTCTGGCGCCTCGAAGCGTTCTGAGGTTATCCACAGACACAAAGCCCGCTGAACCGGCAACGGTCAGCGGGCTTTTTTGTGGGCCTTCGCCGGCCAGCCGGCTCCTACAGGAGCCTTGTAGGAGCCGGCTTGCCGGCGAAAGTGCCTTCAAGCACCTGCGCCGACCTCTTGGTGCAGCAAGCCCGTCAGCGCCACCTGCAAGCCCCCGGCCTTTTCGCCAATCAGCACGTGCCAGACGTCCCCTTCCATGCGCCGCATGCCCTGGCAGCCCAGCCCCTTGAGCGCCGGCTCCGACAGGCTGCGGCTATTGTTCACTCGCACTCGCAACCGGGTCAGGGCCACACAGTCCATCTGCACCAGATTGTCCCGACCGCCGAGGGCGTTGAGCCACTGCTGGGCTTCGTGGATGGAAATGTCGACCTGCGGGGTTTCTTCAACAGGCGCCTGTGCCACCGCAGCCCTGGCCGAAACGGGTGACGCCAGGCGGATCTCGTCGGCGATGCTGTCTGCCAGCGGCCCCACCACCACCTGCAAGCTGCCGCCCTTGCCGGGGCGCACCACGGCCATGGCGCCCAGAGCCTTGAGCTCGCTGTCCGAAGCCAGGTTGCGGTCTGCCAGTTCCAGGCGCAGGCGCGTAGTGCAGGCACCGACGGTAAGCAGGTTGCCGGCGCCACCCAGGGCCTTGATGTAGGCCGCGGCGCGCTGATCGACGCTCAGTTCAGTCTTTTCGCTGGAGGGGCTGTCTTCACGGCCCGGGGTCTTGAGGTTGAAGCGACGGATGCAGAAATCGAACACCAGGTAGTACACCACCGCGTACAGCAGGCCCACCGGAAACACCTTCCAGCCGTTGGTGGAGCGGCCCCAGCCCAGGGCCATGTCGATGGCGCCGCCGGAAAAGGTAAAACCCAGGTGGATGTTCAGCAGGTTGGTCAGGGCCATGGCCAGCCCGGTGAGCAGGGCATGCACCAGGTACAGCAGGGGGGCAAGGAACATGAAGGCGAATTCGATCGGTTCGGTGACCCCGGTCAGGAAGGATGTCAGGGCCATGGACAGGAAGATCCCGCCCATTACCTTGCGCCGTTCCGGCGGTGTGTTGCGGTACATCGCCAGGCAGGCGGCGGGCAGGCCGAACAGCATCATCGGGAACATCCCGGTCATGAACTGGCCGCCCTTGGGGTCGCCGGCAAAGTAGCGGGTCAGGTCGCCGGTGACCACGGCGCCGGTGCTCGGGTCGGTGAAGCTGCCGAAGATGAACCAGGCCATGTTGTTGAGGATGTGGTGCAGGCCGGTGACGATCAGCAGCCGGTTGAACACGCCGAAGACAAAGGCGCCGAAGCTGCCGCTCTCCAGCAGCAACTGGCCGAAGCTGTTGATGCCGTGCTGGATCGGCGGCCAGATCAGGCCGAACACCACCCCCAGGCCCACGGCGGTGAAACCGGTGGCGATGGGCACGAAGCGCCGGCCGCCGAAGAACGCCAGGTACTCCGGCAGCTTGATGTCCTTGAAGCGGTTGTACAGCGCGCCGGCCATCAGCCCGCTGATGATCCCGGCGAGCATGCCCATGTTGATGCTGGCGTCCAGCACCTTGAGGGTCGAGATCATTACCAGGTAGCCAATGGCCCCGGCCAGCCCGGCGGTGCCATTGTTGTCCTTGGCAAAGCCGACGGCGATACCGATGGCGAAGATCAGCGCCAGGTTGCCGAAGATCGACTGCCCGGCATCGTGGATGATCGCGATGTTCAGCAGGTCGGTGTCGCCCAGGCGCAGCAGCAGACCGGCGATGGGCAAGATAGCGATGGGCAGCATCAGCGCCCGGCCGAGGCGTTGCAGGCCCTCGATGAAATACTGGTACATGGCGTCTCTCCTGGAATTCTTGTTATGAGTGCAGAGGCCAAAGCCGTTCGCAGGCCTGACGGACTGTGGCGGCACCGGGCAGGTTGAGCAGCGGTTGGCTGAGCTGGCGGCACTGGCTGGCGTCCAGCTGGCGCACCCGGTCCTTGATCTCGCCCACCTGTGGGGGGCTGACCGACAGCTCGCTGACGCCCAGGCCAATGAGTACTGGTGTGGCCAGGGGATCGGAGGCCAGGGCGCCACAGACCCCGACCCAGCGACCATGGCGCTGGGCGCCGGCGCAGGTCTGGGCGATCAGCCGCAGCAGGGCGGGGTGCAGGGCGTCGACCCGTGCCGCCAGCCCGGCGTGGTCACGGTCCATGGCCAGGGTGTACTGGGAGAGGTCGTTGGTGCCGATGGACAGGAAGTCGGCGTGTTCGGCCAGTTGCTCGGCCATCAGGGCGGCGGCGGGGACTTCGATCATGACCCCCAGTTCCGGGCGCTGGCTCAGGCCCAGTTCGGCAGCGAACAGGTCCAGGCGCTGGCGAATGTGCAGCAGCTCGGCGACTTCGGTGACCATCGGCAGCATCACCCGGCAGCGTTGCACGGGGCTGACCTGGAGCAGCGCCCGCAGTTGTTGGTCCAGCAGTTCAGGGCGCGCCTGGGCCAGGCGGATGCCGCGCAGCCCAAGTACCGGGTTGGCTTCCACCGGCAGGGGCAGGTAATCCAGCTGTTTGTCGCCGCCGACGTCGATGGTGCGAATGATCACCGGCTTGTCGCCCATGGCGTTGAGCACTGCCTGATAGGCCTGGCGCTGTTCTTCTTGATCCGGGGCGGTCTGGCGGTCAACGAAGAGAAACTCGGTGCGCAGCAGGCCGACGCCGTCGGCGCCACCCTGGTGGGCGTCTCGGGCTTCATCGCTGGACGCCACATTGGCCGCCACCTCGATCTGCTGGCCGTCCTGGGTCAGGGCGGGCTCATGGGCTTTTTGCTGTTGCAGCGCATGGCGCTGGCGCTGGGTTTCACCGGCCCGTTGCACCTGTGCGATGCGCTGCGGGTCGGGCTCCAGTTCCAGGCGCCCGCCGTTGGCATCCAGCACCACCTGGCGGCCACTGTCGATGCGCAGCACTTGCGGGCCCAGGGCCACCAGGCAAGGCAGGCCTTTGCCCCGGGCGAGGATCGCCACGTGGGAAGTGGCACCGCCGGCGGCCATGCACAACCCGGCCACGCCCTGGGCGCTGAGTTGCAGAAGGTCGGAAGGGGTCAACTCCTCGGCGGCAACGATCGCCCCGGCTGGCAGATCGTAGTGCCAGGCCTCCCCCAGCAGGGCGCGCAGAACGCGCTGCTGCAGGTCCCGCAGGTCGTTGGCGCGTTCAGCCAGCAGCGTACTGCCCAGTTGCTGCAGGATCTGGCATTGCTCGGTAATCGCCGCGCTCCAGGCATGGGTGGCGGCGCGGCCCTGGGCAATGGAGGCTTCGGCGGCGTCCAGCAGGGTCGGGTCTTCGAGCAGCGCCAGGTGGGCGCTGAAGATGTCCTGTTCCTGCTGGTCGCGGCGTTGTTGAGCCTGCTCCAGGGTGTGGCGGATTTCCCCGCGCACCTGGTTCAGTGCGGTGCTCAATGCTTGCCGTTGAGGCTCGGGTGCATGCTGGCCATGATCCTCCGCCAAGACCATGGCGTTAAGCCGCACCAGGGGTCCGCACACCAGGCCCGGCGCGGCGCAGACGCCCGGCAGCACGCCGTCTTCCACGGGGCCTTGGGCGGCCGGGGCCGGTACCGGGGTTTCGCCATGGGCATCTGCGGCCATCGCGGTGCCGAGGGTCTGCAGCACCGCCTGCAGGGCATCCTGGCAATCGTCGCCCTGGCAACTGACCAGCACTTCTTCCTGTTCACCGATGCCCAGGCTCATCAGGGCAATCAGGCTGGTGCAGGGGGCGCTCTTGTCCTTGAAGATCAACTGCGAATGGCTGTTGAAGCTCAGGGCGGTCTGGCGCACCAGGGCGGCGGGGCGGGCATGCAGGCCGCCGCGATGGGCGACCTTGATCCGGGCGCTGGCCTGCTGCCCGGATTGCTCTTGCGCCAGCGGCTGCGGGCCCGCGTTGGCGCGCCGGCTGATGTGCAGCAATGGCTCGCCCACCTGGACTGTCGACAGGGTCAGCGGGCGCAGGTCGAAACCCTCGCCATTGGTCAGGATCAGCAGGCTGATCAGGCTTCGGCAATGCTGTGCCACGTGGTCCAGATCAACCCGCATCAAGGGCTGGCCGGCACGCACCTGCTGGCCTTCCTTCACCAGCAGGGCAAACCCCTCGCCCTGCAGTTCGACAGTGTCCAGGCCCAGGTGCAGCAGCAGTTCGGCCCCATTGGCGGCGCGCAGGGTGATTGCGTGCCCGGTACGTGCGACCTGGATCACCTGGCCGGCGCAGGGCGCATGCAGGGTGTCGTTGAGGGGATCGATGGCGATGCCGTCGCCCATGGCACCGCTGGCGAACACCGGGTCGGGCACGCTGCGTAGTGCTAGCACTGGCCCGCTTAACGGGGCACCGAGCGTCAGTTCGTTATTGTTGTTGTGCATGGCGCAGTACTCGTTGGCGATGGGGCTTAGTGAGTGCGGGTCACTTTGCTCAGGTGGCGCGGTTGGTCGGGGTCCATGCTGCGGGCTTGGGCGAGGCCGGCGGCCATGACGTAGAAACTCTGGATCGCCAGGATCGGGTCGAGTGCCGGGTGTTCGGCACGACTCAGGGTCAGGTCCCGTTCACCGATGTCGTCCGGAGCGGCCAGCAGCACCTTGGCGCCGCGCTGGCGCATGTCGGCGGCCAGGCTCAGCAGGCCGCCCTGCTCGGCGCCGCGGGGGGCGAACACCAGCAGCGGATAGTCGTGGTCGATCAGCGCCATGGGGCCGTGGCGGACTTCGGCACTGCTGAAGGCTTCGGCCTGGATGGCCGAGGTTTCCTTGAGCTTGAGCGCGGCTTCCTGGGCAATGGCGAATCCCGCCCCACGGCCGATCACCATCAGGCGCTGGCAATCGCGCAGCGCATTGACGGCCAGGCTCCAATCCTGGGTCGCGGCCTGGCGCAGGCCTTCGGGCAGGGCCAGGCCGGCTTCGAGCAAGCGTCCGTCATCATTCCAGTGGCCGATCAGTCGCGCGCTGGCACTGAGGGTGGCAATAAAGCTCTTGGTGGCGGCCACGCTCTGCTCGGCGCCGGCGTGCAATGGCAGGAAGAATTCGCTGGCCGCTTCCAGCGGGCTGTTTTCCGCGTTGACCATGGCCACGCTGAGGGCCCCGCGCTTGCGCAGCAGGCGCACGCTGTTTACCAGGTCCGGGCTTTGCCCCGATTGCGAAAAGGCGAACACCGCCTGGCCGCTGACCCGCAGGGGCGCCTGCTGCATGGTCACCACCGACATCGGCAGCGAGGCCACGGGAATACCCACTTGCTGCATGGTCAGGTAGGCGAAGTAGCTGGCGGCGTGGTCGGAGCTGCCCCGGGCCACGGTCATTGCCACTTGTGGCGGCTGGCGGCGCAGGCGGCCGGCGACCTCGATCAGCGCCGGGTCCAGGTGCTGCAACTGGTTGCTCGCGGCCAGGTGCGAGGACAGCGCCTCTTCAAGCATTTTTGAAGTCAATGTCTTCTCCTTCGACCATGACGGCGGTCAGTGTGAGTGCCCGGTCCAGGCGCACGCTGTCGGCCCAGCTGCCAGGTTGCAGGCGGCCGCGTTCAGGGATGCCGAGGTAGTCGGCGGGAAATTGCGACAGGCGCTGCGAGGCTTCGGCCAGGGGCAGGCCGATCTTCACCAGATTGCGCAGGGCCTGGTCCATGGTCAGGGTGCTGCCGGCCAGCGTGCCGTCGGCCAGGCGCACACCACCCAGGCACTTGGTCACGGTGTGGCTGCCCAGCTTGTATTCACCGTCGGGCATGCCGGCAGCTGCGGTGGAGTCGGTAACGCAGTACAGGCATGGGATCGAGCGCAGGGCCACGCGCATGGCACCGGGGTGCACGTGCAGCAGGTCCGGGATCAGCTCGGCGTACTGGGCGTGGGCCAGGGCCGCGCCGACGATCCCCGGCTCGCGGTGATGCAGCGGGCTCATGGCGTTGTACAGGTGGGTGAAACTGGTGGCGCCAGCGGCGAGGGCCGCCACGCCTTCCTCGTAGCTGCCCAGGGTGTGGCCGATCTGCATGCGCACGCCGCGGGCGCTGAGTTCGCGGATCAGGCCGTCGTGGCCGGCGACTTCCGGGGCGATGGTGATCACGCGGATCGGCGCCAGCGCCAGGTACTGCTCCACTTCCGCCAGCAGTGCGGTGTGGGCGAAGTTGGGCTGGGCGCCAAGTTTGCCGGGGTTGATGTAGGGGCCTTCCAGGTGCACGCCGAGCACTCGGGCGCAGCCTTTGGGGCGCTGTTCGGCATAGCTGCCCAGTTGCTCCAGGACCTGGCGGATTTCCTCGCTGGGGGCCGTCATGGTGGTGGCCAGCAACGAGGTGGTGCCGAAGCGCAGATGGGTGCGGGTGATGGTCTGGAAGGCATCGCGGCCTTGCATGATGTCCTTGCCGCCGCCGCCGTGCACATGCAGGTCGATAAAGCCGGGCAGCAGGTAGGGCAGGTCGTTGTCCGCCGGATTGCAGGGGCTGCCTTCGATGGCGATCACCTTGCCGTCCTGATGCAGCAGACGGCCGCGGACCCAGCCTTGGGGCGTGAGGATATTGTCTTCGGACATGGCGTTTCTCTGGCTCCGGAAGCGGGTTCAGCGTCGCAGTTCAGCGACGAAGTCGTAGTAGTCGTTGCGGCAGTAGGTGTCGGTGACCTCGATCGGCGTGTTGTCTTCCAGGTAGCCGACCCGGGTCATCAGCAACATGGCGGTGCCGGGGGCGATGCCCACCAGGGCGGCGAATTCGTCCGAGGCATTGATCGCCTGGATGTGCTGCAGCGCCCGCACCACGGGCTTGCCGATGCCATCGAGGTATTCATAGAGCGAATCCCCGACCGCTTCCGGCTGGGCGATGATGCTGGCCGGCAGGGTGCTCATCTCGATGGCCATCACTGTGTCATCGGCTTTGCGCAGGCGCTTGAGCCGCGCCACCTTGTCGTTGGGCGACAGGCCGAGGCGGATCAGTTCTTCATGGGTGGGCGGGGTGAGGGTGCGTTCCAGCCATTGGGAGCCGGGCACGAAACCCTTCAGGCGCAGCATTTCGCTGAAGCCGGAGAGCCGCGACAGCGGTTGCTCCAGGCGCGGGGTGATGAAGGTCCCCGAGCCCTGGCTGCGGCGGATCAAGCCCTGTTCGAAGAGCACTTCCAGGGCCTTGCGCGCGGTGACCCGGGAGATCCCCAGCAATTCGCTGAGGTTGCGTTCCGACGGCAGTGCCTGCTCGGCTTTCCACTGGCCGGCATGGATTGCCGCTTCCAGGTTGCGAGCCAGTTGCAGGTACAGCGGAGTGGGTTGGGAGTCGTCGGGGCGCAGGGCCAGGAGGTGATTCATCTGTAGGTTTTCCGATGCGGTTATTAGGTTGTTGTCGCCCGGTAGTGCCGAAAAACTAATACCACTTAGATACCATGTCAACGCCACTGGTCTGCTGAAGGTGGCGTAAATCCAGCGTTTTCGGGGTGCTTTGAAGGGTAAATGATTAAAGTGGTATTAGGCAGGTCTGACTGCCATCGCCATGGCGTCGAGTGGCGACCCCTTGCGGGTCGCCAAGTGGTATGGGCGCAGTGGAAGAGCTGGCGGGGGTAAAAATATTTTTTGCGGAAGGGAAATTAAGGGCGGATCTCGATCATGGTGCCGTCCTTGACCAGGCCCCAGACCTCGCGCATGTCGACGTTGCGCATGGCGATGCACCCGTCTGTCCAGTCCAGGGTGTGGAAATACTGCTCCGGGAATTCTTCGGTGTCCGGGGTGCCGTGGATCATGATCATGCCGCCCGGGTCCACCCCTTCGCGCCGCGAGCGGGCGGCATCGGTGATGTTCGGATAGGAGATGTGCATGGCCAGGTTGTAGCGGTCGCTGGTCTTGCGCCAGTCGAGCCAGTAGAGGCCTTCAGGGGTGCGCTTGTCGCCCTCCATGAGCTTGGGACCCTTGGGTTTCTTGCCCAGGGATATGCGGTAGGTCTTCAGTGGCTTGCCACCGTTGATCAGTTGCAGTTGATGGGCGGACTTGAGCACCAGGACCTTTTCGATGACCTTGCCGTCCAGGGTTTCCACGGTGGAGGCCTGGCACACAGCAACGACGGAACAGCACAGCAGGGCAAGCAACCAGCGCATTGACACGATATCCCCAGGCGCACACAGATCCCGTGCACGTTTTATTGTTTAACTGATGGCAGGCTGAGAGAGCGGCGGAATGGATTCGGAGCGCACTTCAAAGGCTGCGGCCCGCCGGTCAGCGAAGAAGCATTCTAAGGTACGGCCGACGGTGCGGAAAGCCAGCTCGGACCAAGGGATATCGGCTTCGTCGAACAACTGCACTTCCAGGCTCTCGGGGCCGGCGGCAAAGTCCAGGTCGGCGAGCTCCGCGCGAAAGAACACATGCACCTGGCTGATGTGCGGCACGTCGATCAGGGTGTAGATGCTCAGGCCGCGCACCCGGGCGCAGGCCTCCTCGTAGGTTTCGCGAATGGCCGCCTGTTCGATGGTCTCGCCGTTTTCCATGAAGCCTGCGGGCAGGGTCCAGTAGCCCAGGCGCGGCTCGATGGCGCGACGGCACAGCAGCACCTTGCCCTCCCAGGTGGCAAGGCAGCCGGCGACGATATTGGGGTTCTGGTAATGGATGGTCTGGCAGTGGTCGCAGACATAGCGCAGGCGCGAATCGCCTTCGGGAATGCGCTGGGTCACCGGGTTGCCGCACTGGCTGCAAAATTTCATGTGGGGTATCCGAAAAGGCTGGGGCTATCTTGGCGCGCCAGCCCCGTTGTCGGCAAGTTGTCGTTAAGCGACATGCCCGGGGGCGGGGGTTGGGCCGAAGATTGGATTGGTGCATGATGCACGGTAGCCAACAGATCGAGATGCCTCATGCTGGACGAGCTACTTCATCGGGTAAGCCACTACACGCCGCGTACGCTGGAGACCGACCGACGTTTTCCCGAGGCTGCGGTGCTGGTGCCCATCACCCGCAGCGAAGAACCGGAACTGGTATTGACCTTGCGTGCCAGCGGGCTGTCGACCCATGGCGGCGAGGTGGCTTTCCCTGGTGGCCGACGCGATCCGGAAGATCCGGACCTGATCTTTACCGCGCTGCGCGAGGCCAAGGAGGAAATCGGCCTGCCGCCGGGGCTGGTGGAGGTCATCGGGCCTTTGAGCCCGCTGATTTCCCTGCACGGAATCAAGGTCACGCCTTACGTCGGGGTGATTCCCGACTATGTCGAATACCAGGCCAATGACGCCGAGATCGCCGCCGTTTTCAGCGTGCCCCTGGAGTTCTTTCGCCAGGACCCCCGTGAACATACCCATCGCATCGATTACCAGGGGCGCAGCTGGTACGTCCCCAGCTACCGCTTTGGCGAGTACAAGATCTGGGGCCTGACCGCGATCATGATCGTCGAGCTGGTCAACCTGTTGTACGACGCCGGAATCAGCCTGCATCGCCCGCCGAAAAACTATATCGATACCTGAAGCCATCACTTCGCATGGCATAAACCCGCGGCTGCCTGAGCCATGAGGACAATAAGATGAAATACCGCCTGGGCGACGCCCGAGTCGAGACCCATCCACAGAGCTGGGTTGCCCCGAATGCCACGCTGGTGGGCAAGGTCAAATTGGAGGAGGGAGCCAGCGTCTGGTTCAACGCCGTGCTGCGCGGGGACAACGAACTGATCCTGATCGGCAAGCACAGCAACGTCCAGGATGGCACGGTGATGCACACCGACATGGGCTTTCCCCTGACCATCGGTACCGGCGTGACCATCGGCCACAATGCCATGCTGCACGGCTGCACCGTGGGCGACTACAGCCTGATCGGCATCAACGCGGTGATCCTCAATGGCGCGAAGATCGGCAAGAACTGCATCATCGGCGCCAACTCGCTGATCGGCGAGGGCAAGGAAATCCCCGACGGTTCGCTGGTCATGGGCTCGCCAGGCAAGGTGGTACGGGAGTTGACCGAGCCGCAGAAGAAAATGCTCGAAGCCAGCGCCGCGCACTACGTTCATAATGCCCAGCGTTATGCCCGAGACCTGGTTGAGCAAGAACAATGACAGCCCCTGAAAGACCCGTCGCTTCGCCCTGCGTGAGCATCTGTGCCCTGGACGAGCAGGATATCTGCACCGGTTGCCAGCGCACGGTGGACGAGATCACCCGCTGGAGCCGCATGGACAACGCCGAGCGGCGTGCGGTCCTGGCCCTGTGCCATGAGCGGGCCAAGTCCAGCGGCTTGCTGTGGATGATCGGCTCCAGCTCGGCAAGTTGATCCGCTCGTTTCGCCAGCAAGCCGGCTCCTGCAATCTTGTGCAGGTGCCAGCGTGCTGGCGAAAGGGCTTCTTGGCCCAGCCCCGGGCCTGCAGTAACCTGTGCACCTTCCTGACAGGTACCCTTCGCCCCCATGTTCTTCCTGATCGCCTATATCAGCAGTGTCGTGCTGATCAACTACGCCTTTTCGTCTGCCCCGCATCTGGACATCATCTGGTCGGCCTGGGGCGGGTTGGTGTTTGTCCTGCGGGACATGGTGCAGACTCGTTTCGGCCACGGCGCCATCGTCGCGATGCTGGCGGCCCTGGTGCTGTCCTATGTGACCTCCGATCCGACCATCGCCCTGGCCAGCGCCACGGCATTCGCCGTCTCGGAATGCATCGACTGGCTGGTGTTCAGTATCACCAAGCGGCCCTTGCATGATCGTCTATGGATCAGCTCGGCCCTGAGCATTCCCCTGGATACCTTCATCTTCTTCGGCATGATCGATGCCTTGACCCCTGGGGTGATCCTGACCGCCCTGGGTTCGAAGTTCGCCGGTGTTACCGTGGTCTGGCTGGCCATGGCCTGGCGTTTGCGCAAAGCGGCGTGCGCCGGCTGAGCCAAAGCCCGCGCTTCATGTAAAATGCCGCTCCCCATGGGTCGCCCGCCTGGCGCTCGGCCCTCGATGATCCGCTCCTTTGAGGACCTTCAGATGACTCGTATCGGAACTCCACTGTCGCCAACCGCGACCCGCGTCTTGCTTTGTGGCTGTGGTGAGTTGGGCAAGGAGGTGGTGATCGAGCTGCAACGCCTGGGTGTCGAGGTGATTGCGGTGGACCGCTACGCCAACGCTCCGGCGATGCAGGTGGCTCATCGCAGCCACGTGATCAACATGCTTGATGGCGCGGCGCTGCGGGCCGTGATCGAAGCCGAGAAGCCGCACTTCATCGTGCCGGAAATCGAAGCCATCGCCACCGCGACCCTGGTGGAACTGGAAGCCGAGGGCTTCACCGTGATCCCCACCGCCCGGGCCACCTCCTTGACCATGAACCGCGAAGGCATCCGGCGCCTGGCCGCTGAAGAGCTGGACCTGCCGACCTCGCCGTACCATTTCGCCGACACCTTCGAAGACTATTCCAAGGCCGTGCAAGACCTGGGCTTCCCGTGCGTGGTCAAGCCGGTGATGAGTTCCTCGGGCAAGGGCCAGAGCCTGCTGCGCAGCGTCGACGACGTGCAGAAAGCCTGGGACTACGCCCAGGAAGGCGGCCGTGCCGGCAAGGGCCGGGTGATCATCGAAGGCTTTATCGACTTCGACTACGAAATCACCCTGTTGACCGTGCGTCATGTGGGCGGCACCACCTTCTGCGCGCCGGTCGGCCATCGTCAGGAAAAGGGCGACTACCAGGAATCCTGGCAGCCTCAGGCCATGAGTCCCAAAGCCCTGGCCGAATCCGAGCGGGTGGCCAAGGCAGTCACCGAGGCCCTGGGGGGCCGCGGCCTGTTTGGCGTGGAACTGTTCATCAAGGGCGACCAGGTGTGGTTCAGCGAAGTTTCGCCGCGCCCACACGACACTGGCCTGGTGACCCTGATTTCCCAGGACCTGTCCCAGTTCGCCCTGCATGCGCGGGCCATTCTCGGCTTGCCGATTCCGCTGATCCGCCAGTTCGGCCCTTCGGCTTCGGCGGTGATCCTGGTAGAAGGCACATCCACCCAGACCGCCTTCGCCAACCTCGGTGCCGCCCTGAGCGAGCCGGACACTGCGCTGCGCCTGTTCGGCAAGCCGGAAGTCAATGGCCAGCGCCGCATGGGCGTAGCCCTGGCGCGTGACGAGTCGATCGAAGCCGCCCGGGCCAAGGCGACCCGCGCTGCGCAAGCGGTGGTGGTCGAGCTGTAAAAAGCATCGCGAGCAAGCTCGCTCCTACAGCGTCCGGATTGAACCTGTAGGAGCGAGCTTGCTCGTGAAGCGGTCGCTCAAGCGACCCGATTCAAATCGTTATTGCGCGTTTCCTTCAGGCACAGCACCGCGATCAGGCTCAGGATCGCCGCCCCTGAAACATACCCCCCAACCCAGCTCAAACCGCCCATCGCTACCAGTTTCTGGGCAAAGAACGGCGCGGCCGAAGCCCCGACGATGCCCCCCAGGTTGTACGCCGCCGAAGCGCCGGTATAACGCACGTGGGTCGGAAACAGTTCCGGCAGCAGGGCGCCCATCGGGGCGAAGGTCACCCCCATCAGGAACAGTTCGATGCACAGGAACAGCGCCACGCCGGCGGTGGAACCCTGGGTCAGCAGGGGTTCCATGGTGAAGCCGGACAGAATCGCCAGCACGCCGCCGACAATCAGCACCGGCTTGCGCCCGAAGCGGTCGCTGGCCCAGGCCGACAGAGGCGTGGCCGCGGCCATGAACAATACGGCGAAGCACAGCAGGCCGAGGAAGGTTTCCCGGCTGTAACCCAGGGTAGCGACGCCGTAGCTCAGGGAAAACACCGTAGAGATGTAGAACAGGGCGTAGCACACCACCATCGACGCGGCGCCCAGCAGTACCGGCAGCCAGTACTGGCTGAAGAGTTCCACCAGTGGCATCTTCACCCGTTCCTGGCGTGCCACGGCGTTGGCAAAGACCGGGGTTTCGTGCAGCTTCAGGCGCACGTACAGGCCCACCATCACCAGGGCGGCGCTGAGCAGGAAGGGAATGCGCCAGCCCCAGGAGCGGAACTGTTCGTCATCCAGGCCCATGGCCAGGGCCAGGAACAGGCCGTTGGCAGCGAGAAAACCGATGGAGGGGCCCAACTGCGGGAACATGCCGAACCAGGCGCGCTTGCCTTCCGGTGCGTTCTCCGTGGCCAGCAGCGCGGCGCCGCCCCATTCGCCACCCAGCCCCAGGCCCTGGCCGAAGCGCAGCACGCAAAGCAGGATGGGCGCCCAGGCGCCGATGCTGGCGTAGCCTGGCAGTACGCCGATCAGGGTGGTGCACACGCCCATCAGCAGCAGCGAGGCAACCAGGGTCGACTTGCGTCCGATACGGTCGCCGAAGTGGCCGAACAGTGCCGAGCCCAAGGGGCGGGCAAGGAAGGCGATGCCGAAGGTCAGGAACGCCGAGAGCATCTGGGCGGTGCCGGAGGTCTGGGGAAAGAATACCGGGCCTATCACCAGTGCGGCGGCGGTGGCGTAGACGTAAAAGTCGTAGAACTCGATGGCGGTGCCGATAAAGCTGGCAGTGGCCACCCGCGAGGCGGAATTGCTCGGTTGGGCAGGCGTGGTGGCGCTGTAGGCGGTGCTGGTCGTCATGCGGTTATCCCTGACAGTCTGTGCTCCGGTGGAGCGAATTATTATGGTCGAGCACCCAGGGATGTGGGTTTGGCGCGGTCGTCCCTCGGGATGGGAGTGACGTCGAACAGAAGGGCTGGTTATCGGCAGATTTGCGCTGGGTGCGGGTAGCACGCGGGTCTGCACAGGGCTTGGGTAAGCGGATCGATTATAGAAAGGCGGCTAACGATTCAACAAGGGGCTTGGCGGCTGCCGGGCTGGCGAGACGGTTTTCGACCTTCAGGGGCGCCATTGGCTGCGGCGGCAGGCGATCAGATGCGGGCGGGGACGCTGCTGGTGTGCCAGATCAGTACGCGGCTGACGCGGTTTTCCTCGGTTTCGAGGATTTCCAGGCGGTAGCGGCCGATTTTCAGGCACACCGCGCTGTCGGGGATGGTTTCCAAGGCTTCGGTGACCAGGCCGTTGAGGGTCTTGGGACCGTCGCTGGGCAGGTGCCAACCCAGGCTCTTGTTCAGCTCGCGGATCGATGCCGCACCTTCCACCACATAGCGGCCATCGGCCTGGGGGTGGATGTGCGGGTTGTCCAGGCTGTGCTCGCTTTCGAACTCGCCGACGATTTCTTCGAGGATATCTTCCAGGGTGACGATGCCCAGCACTTCGCCGTATTCGTCCACCACCATGCCCAGGCGCCGTTGCTGTTTGTGGAAGTTGAGCAGTTGCAACTGCAACGGGGTGCTTTCCGGGACGAAGTAGGGCTCGTGGCAGGCCGCCAGCAGGGCCTCCTTGGTCAGGCTGGCGTCCGGCAGCAGGTGACGGATCTGTCGGGTGTTGAGCACCGCTTCGACCTGGTTGATATCGCTGTGGAACACCGGCAGCCGTGTGCGTCGGTTCAGGCGCAGTTGGGCGATGATGTCCTCGATCGGGTCGTCCAGGTTGATGCCGTCCACTTCGCTGCGGGGCACCAGGATGTCATTGACGGTGATGTTGTCCAGGGCGTGGATGCCGGACAGGGCATGTGGCTCCTGTGGCGTGGGCTCGTCGTCCAGCAGCGCCGGGTCGTCGTCACTGTGCTTGACCGCGCTGGCCTTGCGGGCAAACGGGCGCAGCAGCAACTGGCTGAGGGTGTCGAGCAGCCAGGCCAGGGGATAGACGATTTTCATCGGAATGAGCAGCAGGCTGTTGCCAAAGCCCAAGGTACCTTCCGGGTAGCGCACGGCCAGGGCTCGCGGCAGGTATTCGGCCAGCACCAGCAGGGCGCAGGTGCTGATCAGGCAGGCCAGCCAGGGGCCATTTTCCGCCCAGTAGAACAGCGCCAGCAGGGTGCTGATGATCACCGCCAGGACCCGGCACAGGGTATTGCACAGGATCAGGCTTTCCTTGGGGAAGGCCAGGCGTGCCTGGGACTTGTCGCCATTGCGCGAGTTGCCGCGCAGGGTCAGCAGGTGCTGCTGGGCGGCATCGATAGCGGTGAACAGGCCCGACCAGACGATGAGCAGGGCGATTACCGCGAGCATGGGCCCGGTGGGCAGGGAGTCGGTCATGGCCGGTCGTCAGATGTGCAGGATGTATTCACGAACCAGCTTGCTGCCAAAGTAGGCCAGCATCAGCAGGCAGAAACCTGCCAGGGTCCAGCGAATTGCCTTGTGCCCGCGCCAGCCGAGGCGATTGCGGCCCCATAGCAGCACGCTGAACACTACCCAGGCCAAACAGGCCAGCAGTGTCTTGTGCACCAGGTGCTGGGCGAACAGGTTCTCGACGAACAGCCAGCCGGAGATCAGCGACAGCGACAGCAGGGTCCAGCCGGCCCAGAGAAAACCGAACAGCAGGCTTTCCATGGTTTGCAGCGGCGGGAAGTTCCTGATCAGCCCGGACGGGTGCTTGTTCTTCAGCTGATGGTCCTGCACCAGCAGCAACAAGGCCTGGAACACCGCGATGGTGAACATGCCGTAGGCCAGGATCGACAACAGGATGTGGGCGAGGATCCCGGGTTCCTCATCGATCACCGGCACTGTGCCGGTGGGGACGAATTGCGCCAGTAGCGCGGTCAGGGCGCCGAGCGGGAACAGCAGTACCAGCAGGTTTTCCACCGGGATGCGCCAGCAGGCCAGCAGGGTCAGGGCGATGACTGCAGCGGCAATCAGGCTGGCGGCGCTGAAGAAGTCCAGGCCCAGGCCGACCGGAGTCAGCAAGTGGGTCAGCAGGCTGGCGGCATGGGCCAGCAAGGCCAGGATGCCGAGCGTAACCAGCAGGCGCTTGTTCGCCTTGGCGCCTGTGGCCAGGCGGGAGCCTTGGTAGAAGGTCGCAGCGGCATAAAGGACGGCGGCGGCGAGGGTGGGTAGCAAACTGGGTGACAAGGGGAGCATAAATCCTGTTAGGCAGGCCCGAAAGTCGCTGAGTTTGGCATAGAACCCAGAGCCCTGAAAGACCAGGCAAGCAGACGGCGAGGTGTCCGCCACGCACAGTCTTCGCTATAATCCGCGACCTGCCCACGCCGCAGGCTCATCGAGCACCTGTTTATTACGCTCTGGGCCGCCATTACCCCCGGTCTACCTTGGGCCTGAAAGGATCGAGCATGTTTGAAAACCTAACCGACCGTCTCTCGCAGACGCTGCGCCATGTCACCGGCAAGGCCAAGCTGACCGAGGACAACATCAAAGACACCCTGCGCGAAGTGCGCATGGCGCTGCTCGAAGCCGACGTTGCGTTGCCGGTGGTCAAGGACTTCGTCAACTCCGTGAAGGAGCGTGCGGTCGGCACCGAAGTGTCCCGCAGCCTGACGCCGGGCCAGGCTTTTGTGAAGATCGTCCAGGCCGAGCTGGAAAGCCTGATGGGCGCGGCCAACGAAGATTTGAACCTCAGCGCAGTGCCACCGGCCGTGGTGCTGAT
This sequence comes from Pseudomonas sp. BIGb0176, assembly GCF_024810175.1. Classification (NCBI taxonomy): domain Bacteria; kingdom Pseudomonadati; phylum Pseudomonadota; class Gammaproteobacteria; order Pseudomonadales; family Pseudomonadaceae; genus Pseudomonas; species Pseudomonas sp. BIGb0176. Next base: position 1,118,475 of record NZ_JANUEC010000002.1, on the reverse strand, counting down.
GGCCGGTCTGCAGGGTGCGGGTAAGACCACCACCGCCGGCAAGCTTGCGCGCTTCCTTAAAGAGCGCAAGAAAAAGAGCGTGATGGTGGTCTCCGCGGACGTCTACCGTCCGGCGGCTATCAAGCAGCTGGAAACCCTGGCCAATGATATTGGCGTGACCTTCTTCCCATCGGACCTGAGCCAGAAGCCGGTAGCTATCGCCGAAGCGGCTATTAAGGAAGCGAAGCTCAAGTTCATCGATGTCGTGATTGTCGACACCGCCGGTCGCCTGCACATCGACAGCGAGATGATGGACGAGATCCAGGCGCTGCACGCGGCCATCAAGCCGGTGGAAACCCTGTTCGTGGTCGACGCCATGACCGGTCAGGACGCCGCCAACACCGCCAAGGCCTTTGGCGACGCGCTGCCGCTGACCGGTGTGATCCTGACCAAGGTCGACGGCGATGCCCGTGGTGGTGCCGCGCTGTCGGTGCGGGCCATTACCGGCAAGCCGATCAAGTTCATCGGTATGGGCGAGAAGAGCGAAGCCCTGGAACCGTTCCACCCTGAGCGCATCGCTTCGCGCATCCTCGGCATGGGCGACGTGCTCAGCCTGATCGAACAGGCTGAAGCGACCCTCGACAAGGACAAGGCCGACAAGCTTGCTAAAAAACTGAAGAAGGGCAAGGGCTTCGACCTCGAAGACTTCCGCGATCAGTTGCAGCAGATGAAGAACATGGGCGGTCTCGGCGGCCTGATGGACAAGCTGCCGAACATCGGTGGCGTGAACCTGGCGCAGATGGGCAATGCCCAGGGCGCGGCAGAGAAGCAGTTCAAGCAGATGGAAGCCATCATCAACTCCATGACCCCGGCCGAGCGCCGCGACCCCGAGCTGATCAGCGGTTCGCGCAAGCGCCGGATCGCCCTGGGTTCCGGCACCCAGGTGCAGGACATCGGTCGCTTGATCAAGCAGCACAAGCAGATGCAGAAGATGATGAAGAAGTTCTCCGCCAAGGGCGGTATGGCCAAGATGATGCGCGGCATGGGCGGTATGTTGCCCGGCGGCGGCATGCCGAAGATCTGAAGAATCCGCGCCGGCCGTCATGCCGGCGCTTTTTCCACGGGGACGTGGAATCCCGGGCAAACCCTCGATTGGGGTGCGCTCACCCGCTGTCGCTTGCGGCAGCTCCATGGCAAATCTGAATGGCAGCCGACGGGCGCCGGAAAAAGTCATTTGCAAAAGTCCGGATATTCCTTAGAATATGCGGCCTTTCGGGCACCCATGCCCGCTGTGCATTTAGATTTGCAGCACCGACTACAGGAACGATGTTCACATGCTAACAATCCGTCTTGCCCTTGGCGGCTCCAAAAAGCGCCCGTTTTACCACTTGACCGTGACCGACAGCCGCAACCCACGCGACGGTTCGCACAAAGAACAAGTTGGCTTCTTCAACCCGATCGCTCGTGGTCAAGAAGTCCGCCTGTCCGTGAACCAAGAGCGCGTAGCCTACTGGCTGAGCGTTGGTGCACAGCCTTCTGAGCGTGTTGCTCAGTTGCTGAAGGAATCGGCTAAGGCTGCAGCCTGAACCCTATGAACGCGACGCCAGCTCCTGCTGATGATTTGATCGTTATCGGCAAAATCTACTCTGTTCATGGCGTTCGCGGCGAAGTGAAGGTCTTTTCCTTTACTGATCCGATTAAAAACCTGTTGGACTACAAAACCTGGACGCTCAAGCGCGAAGGTAGCGTGAAGCAGGTTGAGCTGGTCAGCGGACGCGGGAACGACAAGTTCCTGGTCGCAAAGCTCAAGGGTCTTGATGATCGCGAGGAAGCTCGTCTTCTGGCCGGTTACGAGATCTGCGTGCCGCGCAGCCTGTTCCCTGAACTGACCGACGGCGAGTACTACTGGTACCAGCTGCAAGGTCTCAAGGTTATCGACGGCCTCGGGCAACTGCTCGGGAAGATCGATCACCTGCTGGAGACCGGCTCGAACGATGTAATGGTGGTCAAGCCTTGCGCTGGCAGCCTGGATGATCGCGAACGCCTGTTGCCCTATACCGAGCAATGCGTGTTGGCCGTCGACCTGGCCGCGGGCGAGATGAAGGTGGAATGGGATGCGGACTTCTAAGTGTGGCTAACTTGCGCGTAGAAGTGATCAGTTTGTTTCCCGAGATGTTCTCCGCCATCAGCGAGTACGGCATAACCAGCCGCGCGGTGAAACAGGGGCTGTTGCAGCTGACCTGTTGGAATCCGCGAGACTACACCACGGATCGACATCACACTGTGGACGATCGCCCGTTTGGCGGTGGTCCGGGCATGGTGATGAAGATCAAGCCCCTGGAAGATGCACTGGTTCAGGCCAGAAACGCAGCCGGGGAGGGCGCGAAGGTGATCTACCTGTCGCCCCAAGGCCGCCAACTGAATCAGTCGGCGGTGCGCGAGTTGGCGAATGAGGATGCATTGATCCTGATTGCTGGTCGTTATGAAGGCATTGACGAGCGTTTTATTGATGCTCATGTCGATGAAGAGTGGTCGATTGGCGACTATGTACTCTCCGGTGGCGAGCTGCCGGCGATGGTCCTGATTGATGCGGTTACGCGACTGCTGCCCGGAGCTTTAGGGCATGTGGATTCCGCGGAGGAAGATTCCTTCACGGACGGTCTGCTGGATTGCCCGCACTACACCCGACCGGAGGTGTATGCGGATCAGCGTGTTCCCGACGTGTTGCTAAGTGGCAACCACGCACACATCCGGCGTTGGCGTTTACAGCAGTCCCTTGGTCGGACCTATGAACGACGCGCCGATCTTCTGGAAAGCCGCTCGCTTTCTGGAGAAGAGAAGAAGCTGCTCGAGGAATATCTCCGCGAGCGGGACGATAGTTAACAACGTATCGATGGTAGATCCGACGATTTACCTTAGGAGCACAGCATGACCAACAAAATCATCCTTGCACTCGAAGCAGAGCAGATGACCAAAGAGATCCCAGCCTTTGCCCCGGGCGACACCATTGTCGTTCAGGTGAAAGTGAAGGAAGGTGATCGTTCCCGTCTGCAGGCGTTCGAAGGCGTAGTTATCGCCAAGCGCAACCGCGGTGTGAACAGCGCGTTCACCGTACGTAAAATCTCCAACGGCGTTGGCGTAGAGCGTACTTTCCAGACCTACAGCCCGCAGATCGACAGCATGGCTGTCAAGCGTCGCGGTGACGTGCGTAAAGCCAAGCTGTACTACCTGCGCGACCTGTCGGGTAAAGCAGCTCGCATCAAGGAAAAACTGGCTTAAGTCCAGCTTCCGATGCAGAAAAAAGCAGCCTACGGGCTGCTTTTTTGTTGCCTGTCATTTAATGCCCGGAGCGGTTCAGCAGGGCACAGACCGTGTTGGCGATCCGTTCCAGCAGTACCTCGTCATAAGGCAGCCAGGGCACGGCGGTCAATTTGCCGCTTTGCGCCGCCAGGGCCATCTCCACGGGTTCGCCATCGCGTGTCACGCGCCCGGTGACCAGATGCACCGCATGGTCGCCGATGCGGGCATGGCGCCCCTCCATCGACAACACCCCCTGCTCGATAAGTGGGGCGAAAGCCCTGCCCAGCACGTGCTGGCGCATCAGAGCCATCTGGGTGAGGTTGTGCCCGGCCAGCAGGTTCAGGCGTTGCTCGCGCCTGGCGGCCGGCATTTGCGGCAGGGGCTGGCCGCTGGCGCTCTGTGCCAGCTCTTCGATGGCGAAACTGCTGACGTTCACCAGCAGGTCGATGGCCCGGCAGGCTTCTGAAAACACCTGCGGCGGCACATCCTGCAGCAGCATCGGCTGCCAGTGTTTATCGGTGCGCCGAGCGAAGCTTGCGCTGCCGGACAGGCAGTGCCCCTGCAGCCCCGGATAGAGTGCAGCGTCCACCGCAAAGCTCACCCGGATATCCCCCAGGTTCCGGCTCAGGCCGCTGTCCCTGTCGATCTTCCAGCCTTCGCGGCGGGCCAGGCCGATCAGGGGGCGGATGGACAGGCTGTATCCGGCGAATGCCTGGCAGGTGTGGCTTTCCAGCTCTTGCTGAGAGGGCAGGTAGTACTCGCGAAACACTTGGCGCAGCGGTTGTTTGATCCGGCGTTCGCTGATCAGGGCCTGCCAGGCGTGGCGCTCTGCGGCGTTGGCTGACAGCGGGTGCCATAGCGAAATCCTGCACCCGGCATCCAGGCTCAGCGGTTGGCCCCGGGAGTCTAGCGCTTGAGCATTGGCGTCCAGCAGGAAGCTGCGGCGTTGGCCATCTGTGCAATGGGCAACCCAAACCAGTGAGCGGGCAAAGGGCGAGCCCACGGCGGAGTCCGCCAGTTGCGCTCGCCAGTCGCTGAAAGACAACTCAAAGGCTTGCCACAGCCCGGATTCCAGGCAACTGGCCAGAAGCCCGTGCTGGGCCTTGCCGGGCGTGCTGGTGGGGGCCAGGCGCAGGGCTATCTCGGGGCGTTGGGCCAGGCCGCGTTCGGCAGGTTTGAGGTTGCGGGCGAGTTTTTTCTGGATGCTGGCATGGCGCACCAGGCCCAGGGCGCTGCGCAGTGCCTGCACGCTTTCCGGGGTTGGTACCTGCTCGATGCAATGCCCCAGGGCAATGGCCAGGGACTGCGACGGCGCAGTCTTGGCCTGGGTCGGGGCGACGCAGGCCTTGGGCAGCAAAATGTCCATCAGTGGCGGCAGCCAGGAGGCATCGCGCAGCAGGGCGACCCGCGCGGCGCGGGCGATCACCGGAGTGTCATCGGTGGTAAAGGCGCCATCGGCCACATAGGGCGTGGCGCCGCTGTGGATGGCGTCCAGGCGCTGGGCTGCGGTACTGAGGATCTGCTGTGAGAATTCGACGTACGCCGCGTCATCCATCAGTACCCTGGCCGGATCGGCGCTCAGGTGATGATGGCCGGTCCAGTACTCGCTGCCGGCCAGGGCCTGCCGTGAGCGAGGCTCCAGTTGCCCAAGCAGTTCGAACTCCTGCCGGGCGTAGGGCGCATCGGCGTAGTGTTGTTCCACACAGCGCCGCAGCGCCGTGCGGGTTTCTTCATCCACCCATTGCGCCAGCACGTACGCCTGGTGGTAGTACAGCGCCCACTGTGGGCCCGGTTCCGCAAGGATCCTGCGCAGTTCCTCGGTCAAGGCGGGGCTCGGTGTTCCGCTGAAACAGGCCAGTTGTTCCAGCGCTTCCTGCCAGTTCACGCAACTGCGCAGCGCCTCCAGCAGGGTGGTTTGATCGAGGGCCGGGCTCAGCTCCAGTTGCGTGGCCTGCTGCACGATCGCGGTCGCCAGTTGCTGCGCCGCCGGGTTGGCATGGTCGCGCAGGGCCCGGCGGATGGCCGGCCACAGGCTGCCCAATTGAGCGGGCGTCAATGGGCTGATGTCGGGCGGCGGGCCGATGAAGTTCGGATGATCCACGCGGTCGGTGTTCAGGCGTTGTTGCAGGTGCGCGATGAGCGAAGGCGCGAGCGGGGCATCCATGGCGGCGGGTCTCCTTTTTCAGTGCGCGGATAATCGCATTTTTTATCGCCGGTTGTGGCCTTTGGCCCCTGGCGGGTTCTTTCGACCCCTGCCGGGCGGCGATATACTCGCCGGCCCAATAAAGTGTGATCGCCCGATCCGTGCAGCCTGCACGGACGCCCAGGGTGCGTCGCATCCTCCCGGCAATCCTGGCCTGGTTCTATCCACAGGCAGGCCGCCCCCGATTATTCCCATCAAGCCTTGGGTCGCTGCCCTGCAGTGCTCATGGGCGTTCCATGCCCGCAGCGTGCCCGTGCGCGGATCCATCCATTCAGGCAGTAGTCCGATGACCCTTCGTGAGCAAGAAATCCAGCGCCGTACCGAACTCTCGGTGACCCGCGTGACCAAGGCGGTATTCCCGTCCACCACCAATCATCACAACACCCTGTTCGGCGGCACTGCCCTGGCCTGGATGGACGAGGTTTCGTTTATCGCCGCGACCCGTTTCTGCCGGCTGCCGTTGGTGACGGTGTCCACCGACCGCATTGATTTCAACCATCCGATTGCCGCAGGTTCGATCGTCGAATTGGTGGGGCGAGTGGTGAAGGTGGGTAACACCAGCCTCAAGGTCGAAGTCGAGGTGTTTGTAGAGAGCATGAGCTGTGATGGTCGGGAAAAGGCCATCCATGGCTTGTTCAGCTTTGTCGCCATCGACGATGACAAGCGCCCGGTGCCGGTGCTTCCAGGGTTTGCGACGTAGGAGCCGGCGTGCCGGCGAATAAGCCATCGGGCCTCTTCGCTGGCAAACCAGTTAGCGTTACAGGGACTCGGGCTGGATCAGGGCCAGCAGCGTCCAGCCTGCCGCCGGCTTGAGGCTGCTGTCTGGGGTGACGACATGCACCCAGCCGCTACTGTCGCGGGCAAACAGCAGAGTGGCGCGTTCGCCGTGCAGGGCCTGGTAATCGTTCCAGCCAAAGGCTTCGGTCAGGTTGGTGCTGTACAGCTCCGCGCCCTGGCCCAGCAGGCTGGCCAGCTTGGTGTAGGTCAAGGCCTCGCTGCCCAGCAACTGGCCGCGGTGTTCGTGGCTGGCCCGGTGCTTGTCGGTGCGCCGGCTTTCCTGGCTGTTGGCCAGGGCGAACAGGCGCTGGTGGCCGAAGTCGTGGCGAAAGCGCATGGCGGCCAGGGTGTTCAGCTCTCCTGAGGGCGAGAGTGCAAGCAAGTGGCCCAGGCCCACCAGGTCCAGATGGGCATCGGCGTGCTGCGAGGCCGGGTTGCCGAAATAGGTGGGCAGCCCTTCCATGCGCGCCGCGCGAATGTTTTCCCAGCTGGAGTCGGTCAACAGCACCCGGCTGCCCAGTTGCTGCAAGGCTTTGCCAAGGGTCCGTGCCGGGCCGTTGGCGCCGACGATGAGAAAGCCGCTGGGCGCCGGCTCGGCGACTTTCAACAGGCGCGCCAGGGGGCGAGCCGTGGCGCTTTGCAGGACCACGGTGCCGATGATCACGGCAAAGGTCAGTGGCACCAGCAGCAATGCCCCCTCATGACCGGCTTCATCCAGGCGGATGGCGAAGATCGCCGACACCGCTGCTGCAACAATCCCCCGTGGGGCAATCCACGCCAGCAAGGCGCGTTCACGCCAGTTGAGGTTGGAACCGGCCGTGGACAGCAGCACGTTCAGTGGCCGGGCGATGAACTGGATCACCAGCAGCAGGATCAGCACCAGCGGGCCCAGGGCAATCAGCGCCTTGAGGTCCAGGCGTGCCGCCAGCAGGATGAACAGCCCGGAAATCAGCAGCACGCTGAGGTTTTCCTTGAAGTGCAGGATGTGCCGCACATCCACGCCCTTCATGTTGGCCATCCACATGCCCATCAGGGTCACCGCCAGCAGCCCGGATTCGTGCATCACCTGGTTGGACGCGATGAAGATTCCCAGCACTGCCGCCAGGGTTGCCAGGTTGTGCAGGTATTCCGGCAGCCACTGGCGACGCATGATGCTGCCCAGGACCCAGCCGCCGGCGATGCCGAACAGGCTGCCGCACAGAATCACCCCGCCAAAGGTCAGCAGGCTCTGGCTCAGACCGGCGCCCTCGGCGCTGGCGATGATGAAGCTGTAGACCACCACCGCCAGCAGGGCGCCGATAGGGTCGATGACGATGCCTTCCCAGCGCAGGATATTGGCGATCGAAGCCTTGGGCCGCACTACCCGCAGCATGGGCACGATCACCGTCGGTCCGGTGACCAGGGTCAGGGTGCCGAACAGCAGGGCCAGCATCCAGTCGAAGCCCAGCAGCCAGTGGGTGGCCAGGGTGATCACGGCCCAGGTGGACAGCGCGCCGATGGTCACCAGGCGGTGCACCACACTGCCGATCTCGCGCCACTCGGAGAGGTGCAGGGTCAGGCTGCCTTCGAACAGGATCAGCGCCACCGCCAGCGAAACCAGGGGCATCAGCAGCGGGCCGAACATCTCCTGCGGGTCGAGCCAGCCCAGTATCGGCCCGGCCAGAATGCCGCTGAGCAACAGAAAGAGAATGGCCGGCAGTTTCAGCCTCCAGGCCAGCCACTGGCAGCCCAGCGCGGCCACGCCGATGCCGCCGAAGGCCAGCAGAATCTGTTGTTCACTCATCAATGCACCCTGTTCCTGAAAATGGCTGGCTATGAAAGACTAGCGACCCTGCGCGCAGTTCACTATTTTTTTACGCCTGGCCTCTGGGCCGCGCCTTTCGAGTCTTTATGCCTGCCATCGACCACCCCCTGATCGACCGTTTTCTCGACGCCCTGTGGTTGGAGAAAGGCCTGTCCGACAACACGCGCGACGCCTATCGCAGTGACCTGGCGTTGTTCAACGGCTGGTTGCAGGAGCAGGGGCTGGAGTTGCCGCGGGCCGGGCGCGAGCTGATCCTCGATCACCTGGCCTGGCGCGTGGAGCAAGCCTACAAGCCCCGCTCGACAGCGCGATTCCTCTCGGGCGTGCGTGGTTTCTATCGCTATCTGCTGCGGGAAAAGCTGATTGAAATCGATCCAACCTTGCAGATCGACATGCCGCAACTGGGGCGTCCGTTGCCCAAGTCGCTGTCGGAGGCGGATGTGGAAGCGCTGCTGGCCGCGCCGGACCTGAGCGAGGCCATCGGCCAGCGCGACCGGGCCATGCTCGAAGTGCTCTATGCCTGCGGCCTGCGGGTTACCGAGCTGATCAGCCTGACCCTGGAGCAGGTCAACCTGCGCCAGGGCGTGCTGCGGGTCATGGGCAAGGGCAGCAAGGAGCGCCTGGTGCCCATGGGCGAGGAGGCGATTGTCTGGGTCGAGCGCTACATGCGTGATGCCCGTGCCGAGCTGCTGGGCGGGCGTCCCAGCGACGTGCTGTTCCCCAGCCTGCGTGGCGAGCAGATGACTCGCCAGACCTTCTGGCATCGGATCAAGCACCAGGCCAAGGTCGCCGGGATCGGCAAGGCGCTGTCGCCCCACACCTTGCGCCATGCCTTCGCTACCCATCTGCTCAATCACGGCGCCGACCTGCGAGTGGTGCAGATGCTGTTGGGCCATAGCGACCTGTCCACCACCCAGATCTATACCCATGTGGCCCGCGCCCGGCTGCAGGATCTGCACGCCAAGCACCATCCGCGCGGTTGATTTGCCTTCCGGGCCGCGCTTTGCGTCGCCCGTAGTCGGTGCCGGCAAACAGATGTGATAGGCTTTGCCGGTTTGCAAAACGGCTGTTTGCGAGCGGTTGCCATGGTGATCGCTGCGAGTGGCCCATTTGCCCGCCTTCAGGAGTTCCCATGCGCTTGACCCAGATTTTTGCCGCCGCCTCCCTGGCGCTGCTCAGCACTTTTGCCATGGCCGATGACAGTGCCGAGAAAGCCATCCGCAAGAGCCTCGAGACCCTGCAGCTCGAAACGCCTGTGGAAAGCATTACCGCCAGCCCCATGGGTGGCCTGTACGAAGTCAAGCTCAAGGGCAGCCGTGTGCTGTACGCCAGCGCCGACGGCCAGTTCGTGGTCCAGGGCTACCTGTTCCAGCTCAAGGATGGCAAGCCGGTCAACCTCACCGAAAAAACCGAGCGCCTGGGCATTTCCAAGTTGATCAACGGCATTCCGGTCGCGGAAACTGTGGTCTATCCAGCCATTGGCGAGACCAAGACCCACATCACCGTGTTCACCGACACCACCTGCCCGTACTGCCACAAGCTGCACGCCGAAGTGCCCGAGCTGAACAAGCTGGGTGTGGAAGTGCGCTACGTGGCGTTCCCGCGCCAGGGCCTGGGCTCGCCGGGTGACGAACAGCTGCAGGCGGTCTGGTGCTCGGCGGACAAGAAAGCCGCGATGGACAAGATGGTCGACGGCAAGGAAATCAAGGCCGCCAAGTGCGCCAACCCGGTGTCCAAGCAATTCGCCCTGGGCCAGTCGATCGGCGTCAACGGCACCCCGGCCATCGTTCTGGCTGATGGCCAGGTGATTCCCGGCTACCAGCCGGCACCGCAGATCGCCAAACTGGCCCTGGGTGCGAAATAATCCTGCATCGTCACGCTAGCCTTTGACGATCATGGCCCGCCGGCCAAGCCGGCGGGCCATTAATAGAGAGCCGCGCAGTTTGCGGCTGTATTCCACGGCCGGCCTAGAGTCGGCCGTTTTATGGGGAGTTCAGAGTGAATCCGGTCAAAGTAGGCATCTGTGGGCTGGGTACTGTCGGTGGCGGTACCCTAAACGTACTTCAGCGCAACGCCGAGGAGATTGCCCGCCGTGCCGGGCGTGGAATCGAAGTAGCGCAGATTGCTACCCGTACGCCAAAGCCGCAGTTCCAAACGACCGGTATTGCGATTACCAACGATGTCTTCGCCGTGGCCACCAACCCTGAAATCGATATCGTCATCGAGCTGGTGGGCGGCTACACCGTGGCCCGTGACCTGGTGCTCAAGGCCATCGAGAACGGCAAGCACGTGGTCACCGCGAACAAGGCGCTGATCGCCGTGCACGGCAACGAAATCTTCGCCAAGGCCCAGGAGAAGGGCGTGATCGTGGCCTTCGAAGCCGCCGTGGCCGGTGGCATCCCGGTGATCAAGGCGATCCGCGAAGGCCTGTCGGCCAACCGTATCAACTGGCTGGCGGGGATCATCAACGGCACCGGCAACTTCATCCTCTCGGAAATGCGCGAGAAGGGCCGCACCTTTGAAGACGTGCTGGCCGAAGCGCAGGCCCTGGGCTACGCCGAAGCCGATCCGACCTTCGACGTCGAAGGCATCGATGCCGCGCACAAGCTGACCATCCTGGCCTCCATTGCCTTTGGTATCCCGCTGCAGTTCGACAAGGCCTACACCGAAGGCATCACCAAGCTCACCACCGCCGACGTGAACTACGCCGAGGCCCTGGGCTACCGCATCAAGCACCTGGGTGTGGCGCGCCGCACCGAGGCCGGTATCGAGCTGCGGGTGCACCCGACCCTGATTCCGGCCGATCGCCTGATCGCCAACGTCAACGGTGTGATGAACGCGGTCATGGTCAATGGCGATGCCGCCGGTTCGACCCTGTTCTACGGCGCCGGCGCGGGCATGGAGCCGACCGCTTCCTCGGTGGTGGCCGACCTGGTGGACGTGGTTCGCGCCATGACCAGCGACCCGGAAAACCGCGTGCCGCACCTGGCGTTCCAGCCTGACTCGCTGTCGGATCATCCGATCCTGCCGATCGAGTCCTGCGAGAGCGCCTACTACCTGCGCATCCAGGCCAAGGATCACCCGGGCGTACTGGCCCAGGTGGCGAGCATCCTCTCGGAGCGCGGCATCAACATCGAATCGATCATGCAGAAGGAAGTGGAAGAGCAGGACGGCCTGGTGCCGATGATCCTGCTGACCCACCGTGTTCTGGAGCAGCACATCAACGATGCGATCACCGCCCTGGAGGCCCTGCAGGGCGTCGTTGGCCCGGTGGTGCGTATCCGCGTCGAACATTTGAATTAATGAAGCAGCCGCAAGTGGCAAGCGGCAAGCGCCAAGTCAGAAGCTGATCGGCTTTGACTTGAGGCTTGAAGTTTGCGGCTTGAGGCTCAAACCGAAGGTTTGTCCCCATGCGCTATATCAGTACTCGTGGCCAGGCACCGGCCCTGAATTTCGAAGATGTGCTGCTGGCAGGTCTGGCCAGCGACGGCGGTCTCTATGTGCCAGAGAACCTGCCGCGTTTCACTCAGGAAGAAATCGCTTCCTGGGCTGGCCTGCCGTATCACGAGCTGGCGTTCCGGGTCATGCGCCCGTTCGTCACCGGCAGCATTCCGGACGCCGATTTCAAGAAGATCCTTGAAGAAACCTACGGCGCCTTCTCCCACAACGCCATTGCGCCGCTGCGCCAGCTCAACGGCAACGAGTGGGTGCTGGAGCTGTTCCATGGCCCGACCCTGGCATTCAAGGACTTCGCCCTGCAGCTGCTGGGTCGCCTGCTGGACTACGTGCTGGAGAAGCGCGGCGAGCGCGTGGTGATCATCGGTGCCACCTCCGGTGACACCGGCTCGGCGGCCATCGAAGGCTGCAAGCGTTGCGACAACGTCGACATCTTCATCCTGCATCCGCACAACCGTGTATCGGAAGTGCAGCGCCGGCAGATGACCACCATCCTCGGCGAGAACATCCACAACATCGCCATCGAAGGCAACTTCGACGACTGCCAGGAAATGGTCAAGGCCAGCTTCGCCGACCAGGGCTTCCTCAAGGGCACTCGCCTGGTGGCGGTGAACTCGATCAACTGGGCGCGGATCATGGCCCAGATCGTCTACTACTTCCACGCGGCCCTGCAGTTGGGCGGCCCGGCACGTTCCATCGCGTTCTCGGTGCCCACCGGCAACTTCGGCGACATCTTCGCCGGTTACCTGGCGCGCAACATGGGCCTGCCGATCAGCCAACTGATCGTCGCCACCAACCGCAACGACATCCTGCACCGCTTCATGAGCGGCAATCAGTACGTCAAGGAAACCCTGCACGCGACCCTGTCGCCGTCCATGGACATCATGGTCTCGTCGAACTTCGAGCGTCTGCTGTTCGACCTGCACGGTCGCAACGGCGCGGCCCTGGCGGCTTTGATGGACAGCTTCAAGCAGGGCGGCGGTTTCAGCGTCGAACAGGATCGCTGGACCGAAGCGCGCAAGCTGTTCGACTCCCTGGCGGTGAACGACGAGCAGACCTGCGAAACCATCGCCGAAGTCTTCGCCCAGACCGGCGAAGTGCTGGACCCGCACACCGCGATCGGGGTCAAGGCCGCCCGTGAATGCCGGCGCAGCCTGGATACACCCATGGTGGTCCTGGGCACCGCGCACCCGGTCAAGTTCCCGGATGCGGTGGAAAAGGCCGGTGTCGGCAAGGCTCTGGAGCTGCCGGCGCATCTGTCCGACCTGTTCCAGCGTGAAGAGCGCTGCACGGTCCTGGCCAACGACCTGAAAGCGGTGCAGGCTTTTGTCAGCCAGCACGGCAATCGTGGCAAGCCGCTCTGATTCATTGGCTTTGCCGACTAACAAGCCCGTCTTCTGACGGGCTTTGTTTTTTCTTGCCCCAGTGGCATGAGTGTGGCTCGCAAGACGCCGGGAGGCCCGGATGATTCGCCGTCGAACCTATCGGAAACTGCCCGTCCAGCGCTGGCTGTGCGGGCCTGTGCTGGTCTGTGCAATATTCGCTTGGGCGGCACCTGCCTACGCCGCTCAGAACCTGTCTTTCAAGTTGGTGCCGGCCTTCGTCGATCTCGACCCCTTGCCCCTGGCTCCCGCCGAGCAGCGATGGCTGAAAAGCCACCGGACCCTAAGGGTGGGGATTTCCATCGATGACTACCAGCCCATCGACATCACTCGCGACCGTAACCGTTACCAGGGCATCAGCGCCGATTACCTGAGCCTGGTGGGCGAGCGCCTGGGGACGTCCATGGAGGTCCTGGGCTTTTCCGAGCGCGAGCAGGCGGTGGAAGCGCTGCGCAACGGCACCATCGATGTGCTGACCAGTGCCAACGGCTATGAGCGCGGAGCGCCGGGGCTGCGTTTTACCAGTGACTACATGCCGGACCTGGCGGTGGTCGTGGTGCGTCGGGACGAGCCGCAGCCCAGTGACGACCTGGCGGGCAAGAAGGTGGTGCTGCTGGACGGCTACGCCAATGCCGCCCAGGTCCATGCGGCCTATCCCGACAGCCAGATCATGCTTTCACCGAACCTCTACAGCGGCCTGGAAGCGGTGAAGCAGGGGGATGCCGACGCCTTCATCGGCAACGAGGTGATCGTTCGCGCCTACAAGGCCCTGCGTCCCTACCTGGGGTTGCAGATCCACGTGGAAAGCCGCCTGCCGCCCACCGGCTTCGCCTTCGCCACCCGCGACAGCAATGTGCTGCTGGCGCAGTTGCTGGAAAAGGCCCTGCAAAGCATCGATGAATCCATACGCCGGGAAATCCAGGCTCGCTGGACCACTGGCCTTGGGGCGAGCAACTTCGCTGAGCCGATCGAGCTCAGCGCCCAGGAACAGGCCTGGATCCTCCAGCACCAGCATGTGGTGGTGGCCTCCCAGCAATACCCGCCCCATGTGTTCAAGGACAAGGAAGGCCAGTGGACCGGCCTCAATATCGACCTGCTCAACCGTATCTCGCGCATGACCGGGCTGCATTTCGTGCAGAAGGAAAGCCAGACTACTGCCCAGACTCTGGAACTGCTGGAAAGCGGGGAGGCGCAGATGAACACCACCCTCACGGCCAGCGATGACCGGCGGTTGTTCCTGAACTTCTCCCATGCCTTCGGCGGCGCGGCCTGGGTGTTCGTGGTGCGTCCCGAGGACCGGCGCCTGAGCAGCCTGAAGCAGATGGCGGGGGAGGTGCTGGTGCTTCCGGCCCGGCACACCCTGGAGAGCTTTATCCGGCGCAACTACCCGGACATTCGCCTGCGCAGCGTTGCCAGCTATGAAGAGGCCCGGGCCCTGGTCAGCAATGGCGAGGCCATGGCGACTATCCAGAGCGAGGTGCAAGCCCTGGGGCCGGCCGAGACCGGGGTGATGGTAGGGCGCAGTGTCGAGGGCACCTGGTCGGCCGACGAGTTTTCCGTGCGCAAGGACCAGCCCGAGCTGCTGAGCATTCTCAACAAGGCACTGGAAGCCTTGCCGGTAGCGGAGCTCAGCGCTCTGCGCTTGAAATGGCTGGGGGCTACGCCAGTGCCGGTGCCTGCCTGGCAGCGCGTGCCGAACTGGGTGTATTGGGCGATTGCCACAGCACTGCTGTTCGGCCTGATTTCCCTGGCCTGGAACAGTCGCCTCAAGCGCCAGATCCAGCAGCGATTGCTGGCCGAACAGCGGCTCAATGATCAACTGGTGTTCAAGCGGGCTTTGCTCGACGGTATTCCCAACCCGATTTTCGTGCGCGACCTGCAGGGGCGTTTGATGACCTGCAACAAGAGTTATGAACAGCAATTGGGCACCAGCCTGGCGCAGATCCAGGGGCGGCAACTGACCGAACTGGACATCCTGCCGCCGGCCACCGCCCAGCAGTTGCATGGTGAGTTCATGCAGTTGCTGGCCTCCGGTGAGTCGGTGTTCGCCGACCGACAGGTGGAGTCCAGGGATGGCCCTATCGATGTCTATCAGTGGGCGGTGCCCTTCTACAGTGCAGAAGGGCAGTTGCAGGGCTTGCTGGGCGGCTGGATCGACATCACCGAGCGCAAGCGCCTGGAGAACCAACTGGTGGAGGCACGCCAGGCGGCCGATCAGGCCAACGCGGCGAAGACGGCTTTCCTGTCCACCATGAGCCACGAGATCCGCACACCGATGACCGCCATCCTTGGCCTGCTGGAGCTGGAGAAAGAGCAGGCGCGGCTGCGCGGCGTGCCCTTTTCCGAAGCCCTGCGGGTGGCTTACCAGTCTGCCCAGGAATTGATCGGCCTGATGGGCGATAGCCTGGACCTGGCCAAGATCGAGGCCGGGTATATGCACCTGGTGCCCCAGGTCACCGCCCTCAAGCCGTTTTTCGAGAGTATCCGGCAGTTGTTCGAGGTCACGGCGCGCAACCAGGGCGTGCAGTTGCAGCTGGTGTTCAGTGAGCGGGCCAAGGGCCGTTATCTGTTCGACCCGGCGCGCCTGCGCCAGGTAGTGCACAACCTGTTGAGCAACGCGCTGAAATTCACCGCCCAGGGCGAGGTGCGGATGACGGTAGAGTGCCAGCCTGACGAGTCCGGCCTTGAGTGCCTGCGCATCAGCGTTGCGGACACCGGCCGCGGTATCAGCGCCGAGCAGCAGGCCAAGCTGTTCACGCCCTTTGTCCAGGCCGATGCCATGACCTCGTCGGCCTACGGCGGCACCGGGCTGGGGTTGAGTATCTGCCGGCAACTGGTGGAACTGATGGGCGGGCGGATTCACCTGCTCAGCGAGCCTGGGGTCGGTACCGTGGTGTCGCTGGAGTTGTACCTGGAGCGGGTCAGTGACGATTTCGAGTCTGTGCCGGCGTCGACGCAGGAACGTCCGCCGAGCCGGAGCATGGAGGTGCTGGTGGTGGATGACTTGAGCGCCAACCGCATGGTCCTGTGCCAGCAACTGATGTTCCTCGGGCACCGGGTGGTGGCCTGTGACAATGCCCGGGAGGCGTTGCAGCAATGGCGTGGCGGCACCTTCGACGTGGTGATGACTGACTGCAACATGCCGGACATGAGCGGCTACGCCCTGGCCGAGGCGATACGCCAGGCCGAGGCACAGGAAGGGCGCGGGCGTTGTCCGGTGATCGGCTGCACCGCCAATGCCTTTGAAGACGAACGCGAGCGCTGCGAGGAGGCCGGAATGGATCAACTGCTGGTCAAGCCGGTAACCCTGGATCAGTTGGCCCAGGCCCTGGCGCGCTTCCTGCCGCCGCCATCCTTCAACATCCAGACCTTGCGCAGCATGACCCAGGCCGACGACCAGGTGCTGCAACGCATGCTGCACGAGTTGTTGCGCAACCTCGCCGAGGAGCAGCAGGCGCTGGAAGCGGCGCACCAGGACCGCGACCGGGAACGCCTAGGGGGTACCCTGCATCGGCTCAAGGGCGTGTGCTGCCTGATCGATGCCCTGCCCCTGGCCAGGGCCTGTATCGAGCTCGAGGGGCTGGTCAAGGGGCGGCAGGACGAGGCCATCGATCGTCATTGGCCATTGTTGCTGGAGGTCATCGCCAGCTTGCGCAGTGATATCCAGGCTGTCCTGGATGATTAAGACTTGTCCTATGTGTGTGTAGGAATTGTCTGATTAACCTGCCGGCTCGTTGTGGATACTTGCCACGCACGTCGTACCGGAGGTTGCCCCATGCATTCGCTTAAAGTGCTGATTCTCGAAGATAACTCGTTCCAATTGATGGCCCTGCACCAGATGCTCAACGCCAATGGCGTGTTCAATGTGCTGACCGCCGAGAGTGTCGAGGCCGCGCGGCGTTCGCTGGACAGCAAGGGGCCGGTGGATATCGCCATCTGCGACCTGTACCTGGAGCAGGCCGACGGGCTGGAGTTGATCCGTGACCTGGCCCGCCAGGAGCGGGCCAGGGCGCTGATCATCCTCAGCGATGCTGAAGAGGATGTGCTGGAGGGGGCGGCCGGCATGGCCCGGGAGCTGGGCCTGAAAGTGCTGGGCTGCCTGCCCAAGCCGGCCTCGGTGACGGTGATCGGCGACTTGCTCACGGCCTACCAGCAGCACTCCAGGCAGGGGGCGCCGGCGCCGGACCAGGCGTTGCTGCGGGACTTGCTCGGGCTGGAGCCGTTTTCCCTCGACAGCGTCACCCAGGAGGAAGGGCTGGCGGCTATCCTGGGCCACGGCGTGGCGCATTTCCAGCCGGTCATCCAGCCCCACGGCGAGCTCCAGGGGGTCGAGGCCCTGGCCCGCTGGCAGCACCCCGAGCGCGGGCTGCTGATGCCCGGGGAGTTTCTGCCATTGATCGAGTTCGCCGGCCTGCAGGAGATCTTTACCTGGCACATGCTGGAACAGGCCCTGGAGCTGGCGGCTGGGGTGAAGCTGGTGATGGGCCATTCGTTGCCGGTGGCAGTGAACATTCCCATCGGCATCCTTGAACGGCCGCTGTTTCCCCGTCAGCTGGAGGCCTTGCTCAGGCGTTTCGAAGTGCCCGCCCGGCTGCTGACCCTGGAAATCATCGACACCACCCGGCTACAGACCGATACCGCCCATGTGGAGGCGCTGCTGCGCCTGCGGATGATCGGCTGCAAATTGTCCATCGGCGACTTCGGCATCGGCGGCACCAGCCTGCAGCGCTTGTTGGAACTGCCCTTTACCGAGTTGAAGATTCCCCCGGTGTTCGTGGCGGGCATGGCGGCCGACGAGCGCAAGGTGGCCCTGGTCGGTGGGGCGATGAACATGGCCCGGCGCATGTCCCTGGGAGTGGTGGTGGCCGGGATCGAGAGCGAGGCCGACTATAAGGCGGCCAAGGCCCTGGGGGCGGCCCATCTGCAGGGCTGCTTCCTGGCCGGGCCGATGAGCGCTGCCCAGATGCGCCAGTGGCTGGCGCAGGCGCTGGACCGGGGTGCTGAGGGGGCTGGCGCTGAGGGCCTGTGTGCCTAGGACAGCCCGTGCTCCTGCACGTAGATGTACAGCGCGGCTTCGCTGGACAGGCCGAGCTTGCGCATGGCACTGACCTTCTGCGCACTGACGGTCTGCTTGCTGCGGTTGAGTTGCGCGGCAATTTCCCCGACCGCATGGCCAGCGGCCAACAGGCGGATCACTTCCAGCTCCCGCGGCGACAACTGATCGCTGGAAACCAGGCGGTCCGGCCCCACTTCGCCGGCCAGGCTCAGGGCCTGCTTGATGGCCTGGGCGATGTAGGGCTTGTGTTGCCGCGCCCGGGCGATGGCGGTCGGCAGCTCGTCCGCCAGGCTGGCCTTGCTCAGCAGGCCCGTTACTCCCAGATCGAGGATCGAGCGGAACAGCCCGGGGTGGTTGAGCATGGTCACCACCACGATGGGCAGGTCGGGGTGGCGGCGGCGCAGCTGTTCGATCAGGCGCAGGCCGTCGTTCTGCTGTTCGGCTGGCATCATGAAATCCGTCACCAGCACATCGCATTCGATCTCCTGCATCAGTTGCGCCAGGGCGGAGGGCGAGCTGGCCTCGCCGACGATGGCCAGGCTGTCGTCCTGTTCCAGGACGGCGCGCAGGCCAATGAGGAAGATCGGGTGGTCGTCGGCAAGGATGATGCGCAATTTGTTGTTCGTCGTTGCTTTCAAAGCTGAGCTCCAATGCAAAGGCGGCGTTGTTTGCGCCTGGTCGGCCGTTTTTCAGCTGTCATATTACCCGTGCATGCTCGATTGACTCAGGTCGGCAGCAGTAGGTGTGGCGAACTTTCTTCTCTGAGCGATGGTCACTTGAATGTCAGAAAGCTACCGGCATTTTTGTTTTCGAACCTTTAATTCGAGCTATTGAGTGGTGATCTAGATGGAAAGTATCAGTCTTTTATTGAGTGAGGCCCTGAGCCCTTACCAGGTTGCTCTGACGCCTTGCGGGGCTCGGGGCGAATGCCTGGTGACCTTGAAGAATGCTGCCGGCGCCATCGTGGTGGAGCGTGAGGTCAATCGGGCCCAGCTCACTGACAAGCGCCTGCTCACTGATGTGGTGGACGGCCTGCACCGTGATGTGCTGATCGCCGAAGGCCGGCTCGAACCCTGCGTGATCGCCGCCCTGCGCCATGCCGCCGAAGACAAGGCGTTCGCCCGGCGCAATTGATCTGAAATTTTACGGAACCTTCCGCCAGGCCCGTCAGTCAGACTCAGTATCAGCAGGATCAGGCATTGTGCTCCGGTGCTTGTGGCCTGCTGGTACGGGTCTGCAAAGACCACGTTTAACCCCGAGTCGTCTCCCCACTTCTCGGGGTTTCTTTTTGCCCGGCGTTTGTCAGTGGTCCTTCAAGTCCTGGAAGTAGGCCCGGGCATCGGCGCGGTATTCATCGCGCATTCCGGGGTCCAGCCAGGCGGCATACAACTCCACCAGTCGCTCCTCGCGCAGCTTGAGCAGGGCCTGGTTGATCCGGGTGATGGCTTTGCGGCCCTGCGGGGTATCGGAGCAGCCGACGTGGATTTCCTGATACTTGCTGGTGCCTTCGACCGGGTAGAACTCCAGATCCTGCGGGTCCATGCCCTGCTGCACGGCCTGGTAGCGGATTTCCGGCCAGTAGCCCAACAGCAGTTGCAGGCGCCCCAGGCGCTGCATCTGCAGCAGGCTGCCCAGGGCGTCGTTGCCGTAGTGGGCGCGGATCTGCTGCGGAGCAACCTGCTGCAGCAGGTTGTCGAGCTGTTGCCCGTAGCTGCGCTCTGCCACCACCCCGATCAGTTCCTTGCCGCTGTCGAGCAGGCCATGCAGGTCGACCTTGCCGTCATGGATGAAGTGCGCGATCTGTTCACGGTCGGCACGGCGGATCGCCAGGCCATTGCTCAGCACTCGAAAGCTGGTGATGGAAAAGGCCACCCATTGCGCACGCTCCTTGTTCCAGATCAGCGCCGGATCACAGGTGAAGCTGGGGTCGCGCAACATCTGCATGCCCCGGGCGCGATTGACCCGTACCAGTTCGTGCTGGTACTCCGGCAGGCTGGCAATCAATTGCGGCATCAGCAGGTCGACCACTCCTCGACCTTTTTGCTGGCCCTCGAAAATATTCAGCGGCGGCAGGTCGCGCAGCAGCCAGGTGAGCATTTCGCCGGCGTGGCCGGGGGCGCAGGGCAGCCACAGCAGGCAGGTCGCGAGCGCCATCGTCAACCGGCCAAGGCCTGGCCTCGGGCGTCGCTGGGCCCGTTGCGGGGGGGCAGTGTGAGACGGCTGTTTCAGCTTAGATTGCCCCAGAGTTGCGCAGGTCCTGGATCTGCTCGCTGCTGTAGCCCAGGCCGGCCAGAACTTCGCTGGAATGTTCGCCGAGCTCGGGGCCGACCCAGTCGGCCGAGCCCGGAGTCTGCGAGAGCTTTGGCACGATGCCGGGCATCTTGAAGGCCTTGCCGTCCGGCAGCCTGGCCTGGAGGAACATTTCCCGGGCGAGGAATTGCGGGTCGTGGAACATGTCCTCGGCGCTGAAGATCCGGCTCGCCGGGACTTCGGCCTGGTTCAACTGCTCCAGCACCTGCTCCAGGGGCAGGGACGCCACCCAGCGGTCGATCACCCCATAGAGTTCGTCGCGGCGGGTGTCGCGCCCGTCGTTGCTGGCCAGGGCCGGGTCATTGGCCAGGTCCTCACGGCCGATCAGGAGCATGAAGCGCTTGAAGATCGCATCGCCGTTGGCGCCGATCTGCACGTGCTTGCCGTCGGCACTGGTGTGGATCGACGAAGGGGTGATGCCGGGCATGATGTTGCCACTGCGTTCGCGGATGAAGCCGAATACATCGAACTCCGGAACCATGCTTTCCATCATGGCGAAGATCGCCTCGTACAGCGCCACGTCCACCACCTGCCCCTGGCCGCCGTTGACCTCGCGGTGACGCAGCGCCATCAGCGCGCCGATCACCCCCCACAGGGCAGCGATGGAGTCGCCGATGGAAATTCCGGTGCGCACCGGTGGGCGGTCCTCGAAACCGGTGATGTAGCGCAGGCCGCCCATGGATTCGCCCACCGCGCCGAAGCCCGGTTGGTCCTTCATCGGCCCGGTCTGGCCAAAGCCCGATAGCCGCACCATCACCAGTTTGGGGTTGAGGGCGTGCAGCACGTCCCACCCCAGGCCGAGTTTTTCCAGCACGCCGGGGCGAAAGTTCTCGATCAGGATGTCCGCTTCACCCAGCAGTTGCTTGAGCACCGCCAGGCCTTCCGGGTGCTTGAGGTTCAGGGTCAGGGACTTCTTGTTACGTGCCTGGACGAACCACCACAGCGAGGTGCCTTCATACAGCTTGCGCCACTTGCGCAGCGGATCGCCGCCATCGGGTGACTCGACCTTGATCACCTCGGCACCGAACTCGGCGCAGATGCGCGAGGCGAAAGGGCCGGCGATCAGGGTGCCGAGTTCTATCACTTTCAATCCGGCGAGGGGCTTGCTGAGGCTGGTCATGGGGCATCCGCTGGGCAGGAAAATCCGCCTAGCCTAGACCATTGGTCGCCATTAAGGCAGCGCCTGACGCCTGCCTTTGCCGATTATTTCCCGCCCGGGCCAAGGATTATTGTGCTTCTCATTCTATTGGGCGGCAGGGTTTAATGACGCCGCTTGAAAAAAGAGCGGTTGCGAAAGCTGTAAAAGGGTCTATGCAGCGATGGATGCCTTGCGGCTGTTTGCCGAGCGATCTTCCTGATATTTCTTGTTACAAATGTCGCCTGTAAATTTTACATGTGATGAATTGAAAACCTTACATGTGATGTTTTAGTCTCTGCGCCATGGAAAACAAATCCTCAGCCCATTACCAACGTTTATTCCGCCAGCGCCTGCGTGATCAGGGCTTGGTGAAAAAGGAAGTCTGGATACTGCCGGAGAACGCCCAGGCGTTGCTGGCGGTTGAACGCAAACTGCGTCAGCCCTCAGAAGGGCTGGCTCCTGTGGAAAAGGATGGAGAAATGAGCATGCCGCAGATCTGGAATGCCCGATCGCTGTGCCAGGCCCTGGTAGCCACCGAGTTGTTCAGCAGTGGCGAAGCCAGCGTTGAACTGCTGGAGGGTGCGGAGCCGAGCTTGCACGTGACCATGCGCGAATACGGCGACCTGCCGTTGTTCGTGGCCCTGTCCGGCGAGCAGATCCTGGTGGAGGCGCTGCTGTGGCCGCAAAGTGAAGTGACCGATGTGGCCGCGTTCAACGAGGAAGTGTTGCTCAGCCGCCAGTTGTTCCCGCTGTCGAGCATCGGCCTGGAAACCCGTTTTGGCGGTGAGCGCCACTACATGATGTACGGCGCCCTGAGCGCAACCTCGATTCTCTCCAACGTGCTCTACGAGATCGAAACCCTGGCCAGCAACGTGATCAGGGCAACCGAGGCCTACGAAGGCTACCTGAAGGCTCAGGCCTGACCTGGAGGAATGCACATGAACGTATGGAGCAAGCTGCTCACCGCGCTGCGCGGTGGTGCCAATGAGGCGGGCGAGGCCCTGGTGGACAGCCAGGCGCTGAGGATTCTCGATCAGGAGATCCGCGACGCCGATCAGGAACTGCGCAAGTCCAAGGAAGCCCTGGCCGAGATCATGGCCCGGCAGAAACTCGCCGCCGAGCGCGCCAACGGCAGCGCGGCCAAGATCGCCGAGTATGAAAGCTACGCCCTCAAGGCCCTGGAAGCGGGCAACGAAGCCCTTGCCCAGGAAGTGGCGCAAAAGATCGCCAACCTGGAAAATGACCTGGCCGTGGAGCGTGAGCAGGCCGATGGTTTTGCCGCCAGCGTCGCGCAGTTGCGCAAGGCCGTGACCCAGGCCGAGGGCAACATCAAGCATTTGAAACAACAGGTGGATACCGTCAAGGCCACCGAAAGCGTGCAGAAGGCCCAGCAGGCCGTGGCCCAGCGCTATGGCGGCTCCCAGAGCAAGCTGCACACCGCCGTGGAGTCCCTGGAGCGGATCAAGCAGAAGCAGGCCGAGCGCGCGGCAAAGATGGACGCCGCGGCCGAGCTGGCCAATACCAGCAGCCCGGACGATGCCCTGGATGCCAAGTTGCGTGAAGCCGGGATCGTTGCCGGCAGCACCAGCGCCGACAGCGTGCTGGCGCGCCTCAAGGACCGTAGCAAGTCCTGATTCACCGTTGTGTTGTAGGGGCGGGGCCGCCTGGCCTTGCCCGGCTTTTTCAGGGATAGGAAAGCAATGGAAATCTTCCTGCAGACAGTGTTGTCGTTCCCCACAGTGCTGTTCAGCTTCATGCTCTGCCTGGCCGTGATCTACTGGGCCGTGGTGGCCATGGGCATGCTTGAAGTCGACCTGCTGGACTTCGAGGCCGACTCGCTGCTCGACAGTGCCCACGCCGGCGAAGGCCTGGCCGGGCTGCTGATCAAGTTCAAACTCAACGGGGTGCCGGTCACCCTGGTGCTGACCCTGCTGATGTTCTTCAGCTGGTTCCTGACCTATTTCGCCGAACTCTACGTGCTCAGCCACCTGCCCCTGGGTTGGCTGCGCTATCCCCTGGGCCTGTTGCTGGCGGTGTTCGCACTGTTCCTGGCAGCGCCCATCAGCGCGACGATCTGTCGTCCGCTGCGCCCGCTGTTTCTCAAGATGGAGGCCACCAGCAGCAAGTCGGTGCTGGGGCAGACGGCTGTGGTACGCAGCGGCAGAGTCACCCTGGAACATGGCGAAGCCGTGCTCGAGGACGGCGGCGCGGGCCTGATCCTGCGTGTGCGTGCCGATGAGGCACGAGCTTTCAAACGCGGCGATCGCGTCGTGTTACTGGAGTATCTGGAGGCGCAACACGCCTATCGGGTCATTACAGAGGACGAGTTTCGCGGCCTCTGAGCCCGGGCTTCCTCAAGAATCAAAGGAGATTGATTGCATGAATTTACCGTCGCTGCTGCCCATCCTGCTCGGGATCGGCCTCGTCGTCCTGGTGGTCTTCGGCCTGTTGGCCCTGTTCAAGGCCTTCTATATCAAGGTTCCCCAAGGCACAGCGTTGATTGTCAACGACATGTCCTCGACCCCCAAGGTGCATTTCACCGGTGCCCTGGTGTACCCGGTCATCCACCTCAAGGAGTTCATGCGCATCTCGCTGATCACCCTGGAAGTCGACCGTCGGGCCAAGGACGGGCTGATCTGCCGCGACAACATGCGCGCCGACATCACCGTGGCCTTCTACCTGCGGGTCAATGAAACCCAGGAAGACGTGCTCAAGGTGGCCAAGGCCATCGGTGTCGACCGTGCCTCCGACCGCGCCGCGGTCAACGAACTGTTCAACGCCAAGTTCTCCGAAGCGCTGAAAACCGTGGGCAAGCAGTTCGATTTCGTCCAGCTGTTCGAGAACCGCCAGGACTTCCGCGACCGCATCATCGAGATCATCGGCAACGACCTCAACGGCTATGTGCTGGAAGACGTGGCCATCGACTACCTGGAGCAGACCGCCAAGCACTCCCTGGACCCGAGCAACATTCTCGACGCCGAGGGTATCCGCAAGATCACCGAGCTGACCGCGGCGCAGAACGTCATCACCAACGAACTGGAGCGCAACCAGGAACTGGCGATCCAGAAGAAGAACGTCGAGACCCGCGAAGCCTCGCTGTCCCTCGAACGCCAGCAGGCCGATGCCGAAGCCCGGCAGAAGCGCGAGATCGAAACCATCCGTGCCCGCGAGGAAGCCGAGACCGCCAAGGTCAAGGAAGAAGAGCGCCTGAAGGCCGAACAGGCACGCATTCAGTCCCAGCAGGAAATCGACGTGCGCACCGAGAACCATCAGCGCGAAGTCGAAGTGGCCCAGCAGAACCGCCAGCGTGCGGTGGTCATCGAAGTCGAGAAAGTCACCCGCGCCAAGGACCTGGAAGTGGTGGCCCGCGAGCGTGAAGTGGAACTGCAACGCATCGAGAAAGAAAAGGCTCTGGAAGAACAGCGCAAGAACATCGCCACCGTGATCCGTGAGCGGGTAGCGGTGGAGAAGACCGTGGCCCAGGAGGAAGAGCGGATCAAGGAAGTGCGCGAAGTCTCCGAAGCCGAGCGCGCCAAGCAAGTGGTGGTGATCCAGGCCCAGGCCGAAGCCGAGCAGGACCTGGTGCGCCAGGTGAAGCAGGCCGAAGCCGACGAGACCCGTTCCAAGCACAAGGCCGTGGAAATCAACAACCTGGCCCAGGCCGAACTGGAAGCCGCGGCCAAGCAGGCCGAAGCCAAGAAACGCCTGGCCGAAGGCCTGGAAGCCGAGCGCGCCGCGCCTGGCCTGGCCGATGCCCGGGTGCTGGAAATCACCGCAGCGGCCCAGGAAAAGGAAGGCCTGGCTCAAGCCCGCGTACGCACCGAGCAGTTGATTGCCGAAGCCCGCGGCGAGCAGGAAAAAGGCCTGGCCGACGCCCGCATCATGGAAGCCCAGGCGGCTGCCAAAGAGAAGGACGGCCTGGCAGAAGCCAAGGTCATGGAAGAGAAGCTCGGGGCTCAGGCCCGTGGCGAAGAGCAACTGGGCGCGGCCAAGGCCAAGGCCACCAAGGACCTGGGTTCGGCCGAAGCCGAAGTGCTGCTGCAGCGCCTGAACGCCGAAGCCGAAGGCCTGGGCAAGAAGTTCGGTGCCCTGGACTCCCTCAGCGACAGCGCACGTCAGCACGAAGAGTTCCGCATGCAATTGGAGAAGAACTTCGAGGAAGCGATGGCCGCCATCGCCGCCAACAAGGAAATCGCCAAGGACCAGGCCGAAGTGCTGTCCGCCGCCCTCAGCAAGGCCAAGATCGAGATCGTTGGTGGCGAAGGCGACTTCTTCAACTCCTTCGCCAAGTCACTGTCGGTGGGCAAGGCCATCGAGGGCGTGGTGGGCAAGAGCCCGGTGGTCCAGGACGTCCTGGCACGCCTGCTCAATGGCAAGGGCGCTCCGGCCGTAGCCGCTGAGCTGGCCGCCGCTGCCGTTACGCGCAAGGCCGACGCTCCGTCTGCCGAAGCCTGAAATGCCTGACCACAGCTGATTCACCAGCCCTCACCTAATCCTGTAGCCACCGTTTTTATCCACGGCTGCAGGGCAGGTGTCAGGCGGCGGGTTTCAGCTGGCTGGTTTCAGGTGCAGGGCTCCAGGTTTGAGGAGCCCGCTTTTTTGCACACCGCCGTAGATCCAGGAAGGCCACGATGTCGGACGCTCAAGTCGCAACTCCCCCACAGGACGTATTGGATAAGGCCGTCGCCGAAGGCGGCGCCTATGAGGTGCTGCAAAAGCGCCTGCTGGACCAGGGCCAGCGCCTGCGGGCCACCACTGACGACCTCAACCAGAGGCGTCTCGACGAGTTCGGCAACAGCCGCATGGAAGTGGTCGGGCGGGTGCGCATCCGTACCGAGAACAACTGCATCGCCCGGGACATCGTCCAGGTCGGCGACTGCCTGTTGTTTGGCTACAACGTCTTTATCGGCCTGAAGAAGGAAACCAGCGTCGCCGACGTGTTTTCCCTCTACCGCCTGGTGGAAGAGGGCGAAGGCTACGAAGCCGAGCCCGTGCCCCTGGAAGGCAGTTTTTTGGCGGCCCAGGGCTTCCTCAACGATTTCAACGAGCTCTACACCTATTACAAGAACACCCGCCTGCTGCAACTGGCGATCCGTGACGGCAAGTTGCTGGCGAGTTTCCAGATCGGCGAGCGCGTCACCGATGTGCGGGTGTTCCGTTGGTCGATCTCGGTGGACGGACGGGACGTCCGTTACATCGACAATCGCGGCGAGCGAGATATCGCCCTGCCGGCGCCCTTCGACTTCGAATGGAAGAAGGCCACCCGCGAGATGGTGGTCGAAGGCCGCTTCCCGCACCTGAACATCCTCGACACGGTGTTCGTCGAAACCATCGGCGGCGACCTGACCATCAAGGTCGAGAACAACACCGAGTCGGGTCTGGGCATCTACCGTGAAGAGGTGCTGGACAAGACCCAGTCCCTGGACGACTCGCAGATCGAATTCGCCCGCCTGGGCAGCCTGATCCTGCTCAAGGTTCTGCCGTACCGCGAAGAGCAGTGGCGCTATCTGGTGTTCAACAGCCTGACTCGCCAGGTGGAGCGCATCGACGCCATCGGCCTGGCCTGCGTGCAGCTGCCGGAAGACCACGGGATCATCTTCCCCGGCGGCTATTACCTGCAGAGCGGCGAGTACAAGACCTTCGAACAGTCCATGGAAGGCATGCGCTTCAAGCGCTCGGTGCGCTCGCCCAACGGTGAAGATGTGCAGTACATCTTCTACCACCCGGAGCAGGGCCGCTCGGTGCTGCTGACCTACAACATGATCAACCGCCAGTTGCAGAACCCGCTGTTCGGCCACGGTTACGCGCGCCTGGAAGACGGGCGCATGGTGATCTTCGCCGCCGAGGGCGACGAGCCGACCCGGGTCCATCCGATGCAGGTCTGGCAGACACCGTTCTTCACCGAGGAGTACGCCGCGCGGCAGCCGACCCGCAGCGGTTTTCTCGGACGCATCGGCAATGCCGAACTGGTGCGCAGCGTTTCCGACCTCTACGACCTGTGCCGCGAGATCGATACCCCGGCGGTGTCGGTGCAGCGCTATTCGCTGCTGTGCCAGAACACCCGTCGGCTGTTCGATGTGTACCACTGGCTGGGCAGCGACGAGCTGGACGGCCTGGCCCCGCTGCTGCGGGAAGTGGCGTCCACGTCGGAGCTGGTGCTGGACGAATACGAGAAGGTCGAAAGCATCCGCCGCCAGTCGGACCAGGCCATGGTGGCCGCGGAGGCCAAGCAGAAAGCCCTGCTGGACAGCCTGCTGGTGGACAGCTGGGACCAGGTGCAGAGCTTCGTCGATGCGCTGAACGGCATCACCACCCAGCGCGGCCTGCTGCTGACCATTCGCGACTACCGCTACATCGACGTGGCGCGCATCGACGCCATGGAAGCCGAGCTGCTCAAGGCCCAGGAACGCACTGCCGCCGGCACCGCGACCTTCCTTGCCAGCGAGCAGGCCCTGCAACCCTTCGTCACCCAGCTCGAAACCCTGGACGCCCAGGCGCAGAAAGCCGAAACCGTGGCCCAGCTCAGCGAGCCCCTGGGCGCCCTGCAAGCCATGGCCGGGGACCTGGACATGCTGTCGAGCCTGATGGCCTCGTTGCAGATCGACGACGCCACCCAGCGCACCCGGATCATCGAATCCATCTCGCAGATCTACGCCCGCCTGAACCAGGCCAAGGCCCGCGCCGAACAACGGCGCAAGGCCCTGGGTTCGACCGAGACCGTGGCCCAGTTCGGCGCCCAGTTCAAACTCTTCAGCCAGGGCATCACCAACGCCCTGGCCCAGGCCCAGGACCCCGAGCGTTGCGATGAGCAACTGTCGCGCTTGCTGGTACAGCTTGAGGAGCTGGAGAGTCGCTTTGGCGATCACGAACAGTTCCTCGGCGACATCCTCGGCAAGCGCGAGGAGTTGCTGGAAACCTTCGAGGCCCACAAGCAATCGCTGCTCGACGAGCGCCAGCGCAAGGCCCAGGGCCTGCTGGATGCCGCGCGGCGGATTCTCGACAGCCTCGGTCGGCGCACCGCCAAGTTCACCCAGGCCGAAGAGCTCAATGCGTTCTTCGCCGCCGACCCGCTGATCCTCAAGCTGCGGGAGCTGGCCGAGCGCCTGCGCGAGCTCAAGGACAGCGTCAAGGCCGACGATGTCGAGTCGCGCCTCAAAGGCGCCCGGGACCAAGCCGTGCGTGCCCTGCGCGACAAGACCGAGCTGTTCGAAGAGGGCGGCAACGTCATCAAGCTGGGGCCGCGCCACCGCTTCAGCGTCAACACCCAGGAGCTGGACCTGACCCTGATGCCCCGGGGCGATGAGCTGCACCTGCACCTCACCGGCACGGATTTCCTCGAACCCCTGCGCGACCCCGAGCTGGAGGCCCTGCGGGACTTCTGGCAGGTAGCCCTGGAGTCGGAATCGGCCCAGTTGTACCGCGCCGAATACCTGGCCGGGCAGGTGCTGGACGCTGCCGACCGCGGCGAGGAAGGCCTGAGCCTGGAAAGCCTGAAACCCTTGCTGGCGCACCCTGAAGAACTGGCGCGGGTGATCCGCGACTTTGCCGCGCCGCGCTACAAGGAAGGCTACGAGAAGGGCATCCACGACCACGACGCCGCAGCGATCCTCCTGCAGCTGCTGCCCCTGCGCGACAGCGCCGGCCTGCTGCGTTTCGGCGCGGCGGCCCGTGCCTTTGCCTGCCTCTACTGGGATCGCCAGCAGGAACAGCCGCAACCTCGGCAATGGGTGGAACGTGCCCGTACCAGCCGGCATATCCAGCAACTGTTCGGGCGTCGTGAAGGCTTGCTGCAATTGCAGGAGGAAATCCTCGTGGCGCTGGGTGACTGGCATCAGCAGCACGCCTTCACCCTGGCCGCCGAGCTGTTGCCCGAGGCTGCCGAGTACCTGGTTCAGGAACTGGCCGCAGAACGCATCGAATTCACCTTCAGCAAATACGCCAAGCAACTGCAGGAAGCCCTGACCCTGCGCCTGCAAGGCGCGCGGATGTGGGACGACTACCAGCAGGCCCTGGCGCGGCTGGTGGAGCGGCCCGCTGCGCAGTGGGCGCTGACCGAGAACTGGCTCTCGGCCCTGTGCGCCGAGGGCGAGTTCGTCGAGTGGGCCGACTACGTGCCCGAGGCGGTGGCCCTGTCGCTGCTGCGGGAAGACTTTGCCAAGCGCATCACCGAAGTCGATCTGCGGTTCAAGGTCGACAACCTGATGGGCGAACACCCGCGCATCCAGGAGCGCAGCCTGTCCCTCACCGTGGACGGCTTCTTCGCTCGCCTGCGGGCTCACCGCGAACAATTCCTGCCTGGCCTGCAGCGTTACCAGAGCCTGCGCCAGGGCATCATCAGCCGCGAACGCTCGGCCCTGCGCCTGAGCGAATTCAAGCCGCGGCCGCTGAGCTCGTTCGTGCGCAACAAGCTGATCAACGATGTGTACCTGGGCTTTATCGGCGACAACCTGGCCAAGCAGATGGGCACCGTGGGCGAGAACAAGCGCACCGACCTGATGGGCCTGTTGATGCTGATTTCGCCACCGGGCTACGGCAAGACCACCCTGATGGAGTACGTGGCCCACCGCCTGGGCCTGATCTTCATGAAGATCAACGGCCCGGCCCTGGGGCACCAGGTCCGTTCCCTGGACCCGGCCCAGGCGCCGGACGCCACTTCGCGCCAGGAGCTGGAGAAGCTCAACCTGGCCCTGGAGATGGGCAACAACGTGATGCTCTATGTCGACGACATCCAGCACACCCACCCGGAATTCCTGCAGAAGTTCATCTCGCTGTGCGACGGCACCCGGCGCATCGAAGGCGTGTGGAAAGGCCGCACCAAGACCTACGACATGCGCGGCAAGAAGTTCTGCGTGGTGATGTCGGGCAACCCGTACACCGAGTCCGGCGAAGTGTTCAAGATCCCCGACATGCTGGCCAACCGGGCCGACATCTATAACCTCGGCGACACCCTGGGGGGCATGCAGGACGCCTTCGCCCTGAGCTACATCGAGAACGGCCTGACCTCCAACCCGGTGCTGGCGCCACTGGCCACCCGCGACATGGCGGACGTCTACCGCTTCGTCGCCAAGGCCGAGGGCAAGGCCTTCTCCAGCAACGAGCTGAGCCACAGCTACAGCGGTGCCGAGATCAACGAGATCACCACCACCCTGCAACGCCTGATGCAGGTGCGCGACGTGGTGCTGCGGGTCAACCAGCAGTACATCGCCAGCGCCGCCCAGGCCGACCAGTACCGCAGCGAGCCGCCGTTCAAGTTGCAGGGCAGCTACCGCAACATGAACAAGATGGCCGAGAAGATCTCGGCGGTGATGAACGATGCCGAGCTCCTGCAACTCTTGGCCGACCACTACCAGGGCGAATCCCAGCTGCTGACCACCGGCGCCGAAGAGAACCTGCTCAAGCTCGCCGAACTGCGGGGCAACCAGACCCCGGAGCAGAGCGAGCGCTGGACCCAGATCAAGCGCGACTTCGTGCGCAACCGTTCCATGGGCGGCAGCGACAGCGATGTCGGTACCCGCGTCGTGGCGCAGCTCAACGATCTGGTGGAAGGTGTGCGCGGCCTGGCCCGGCCCGCGCCGCAGCAAGGCATGCGTGAAGTGCTGGAGAACCTCTCCGAGCACCTGGAGCAGAGTTTCCTGCCGCTGCTCAAGGTCATGCACAAGAAGATCGATGTCGACCTGCACAGCCACCAGCGCATCGGCGACATTGCCACGCGCCTCGACGAACTGAGCCAGATGCTCAGTAACGGCGAGGTTCCGACCCTCAAGGACTCCCAACCGTAGGAGCCGGCTTGCCGGCGAACAGCCAAGGATCACGACATGGATTTTGCCCACCTGGACCAGCAACTGCGCGACAGCGTGCTGGACCTGAAACTGAGCAACGAAGAGCGGGACGAGCTGCGCCAGCTGGGCAGCGAACTGGGCCAGGACCAGGTGCGCTACATGCGTAACCGTGCCTTTGACCTGGTGCGCGAGCTGGCGCTGGCGGACAGCGTCAATGTGCTGCCGGCGTTGAAGTGGCTGGAACAAGTGATCAAGACCCTGGACGCCAACAGCGCCCCGGTCCGGGACATGGCCAGCGCCCACTTCAGCCCCGGCGAAGACTGCCGGCGCAAGATCCGCGACCTGTGCCGCCAGGCCCGGATCTCGGTGGATATCTGCGTGTTCACCATTTCCGACGATCAACTGAGCGACGAAATTCGCGCCTGCCACCAGCGCGGCGTGGCCGTACGGGTGATCAGCGACAGTGAAAAGCAGTTCGATGTCGGCAGCGATATCGCCGCGCTGCGCGAGGCCGGGGTGCCGGTGCGGATCGACGACACGCCGTTCCACATGCACCACAAGTTCGCCGTGTTCGATGGCCGGACCCTGCTCAACGGCAGCTTCAACTGGACCCGCAGCGCCACCACCGGCAATGAGGAAAACCTGCTGGTGATCGACCATCCGCAACTGGTGGCCAGTTACCTCAAGGAGTTCAACGAACTCTGGAGCCGCTACGCGCCGCGTTAAGGCGTGCAGCGGCGGGCCTTGACGCGGCCTCAGGCGGCGTTCGGCTGGCCCCAGGCGCTCTCGGCGGCCAGGTGGTCGATCAACTTCTGGCACAGCCCTTGGGCTTTTTCCGGGGCGCTCTGGCGCAGGGTTTCCAGGGCCAGGTGCAACTGTTGCACCGGGTTTTCGCCGATAAACAGGTTGCCCGGTTCCAGCCCGGCAATCGCCTCGTCGAAGCGTTGCTCGTGGATGTGCTTGAGCACCATGGCCTGGCTCAACTGGTGGGTGTAGGCCGCCTGCTGCTCCAGGCGAGCTTTCAGTTCGACAGCCTTTGCCTGGTCGTCGATGTAGACGTAGCTCAGCGCCAGCTGTTCCAGGAAGAAGTTTTTTTCCGCTG
Source organism: Pseudomonas sp. BIGb0176 (assembly GCF_024810175.1). Taxonomy (NCBI): domain Bacteria; kingdom Pseudomonadati; phylum Pseudomonadota; class Gammaproteobacteria; order Pseudomonadales; family Pseudomonadaceae; genus Pseudomonas; species Pseudomonas sp. BIGb0176. Next base: position 1,086,189 of record NZ_JANUEC010000002.1, on the reverse strand, counting down.
GATCCAGAGGCGCATTCTGACTGTCGTCGAGGGCTTGCACCGCCTGGTCCAGCAGTTCACCGGCTTGCCGGGTCTGCTCCAGGTCGTGCAGCAGCTTGGCCTGCAAGGCCAGTTTCATCGGTCGATCGGCGTATTCGAGCTGGGTGTTGAGGCGCGCCATTTCCTCCAGATTGTTGCGGATCAGCCAGCTGTCGCGGCGCAGGCGCGGCAGGTCGGCCTGCACCCGCAGTTGGGTTTCCAGGATCAGCAGGCGCAACCATGGCCATTGCTCATCGCCACGCAGGGTTTCCAGGGTCAGCAAGGCTTGCTCCAGCAGATGGGCGCACCATTGCGAGTGTTCCTCGACGTAGCTGCCCCACAGGCAGACCAGGCACCAGATACGCTGCGAGGGCGAAACGGCGCAGGCCTGCAGGGCCGCCTCGGCCTTGGCCATTTCGTTGCGCCCGACATGCCAGTTCAACAGGCTCAGCAGTAGATCGCTGGCGTAGCTTTCCGGCATCTGGGCGATCAGCCGTGGAGCCAGATCCGGGCGGTTGGCGTCCAGTATCAGCTTGAGCAGCGGCGGGTAGCCGAAGTAGTCCTCGGGCTCGAGGGCCTGCGCCAGCAGTTCGAACCCGGCCTCGAATTCCCCGGTTTCCATGAGCAGGGTCACGACGATGATCCGAGCCGATCCGGGCAATTGCGCAGCCATGGCCGGGAACTGCGCATCTTGCCCCTGGGCACGGTACTCGCGCAGGGTCTGCTCTATCTCGTGTGGGTCCAGTTCGTTGACCGGCTGTTTGAGCAGCAGTTGCCAGGCCAGGCCGATGCTGATGGCAGCCTCGTCGGCCAGGCCCAAGCTGCGTTGCAGGGCAGCCAACTGCCGGTGCTCGCCGGGGGAGTCCGGGCTCAGCTGGTTGACGCCGAAGGTCACCAGCAAGGCGCGGGCCTGCTCGTGTTCACCCTTGGCCAGCAGCAGCGGGATGCGCAGCAAGGGCGCTGACGGCAGGGGTTGATGCAGGCGCTCCAGCAAGCCCAGCACAGCCTGCGGGCCGTCGTTGTCGAGCAGGGTTTCGAGCAACTGGTTCAGTGCCATGGGCTGGTAGGTTTCATCCAGCTCGGCCAGTACTTCCAGGGCCTGTTCCGGGTGCCCCTGCCGGTACAGCGCTGCGGGCATCTGGAACAGCCCCAGTTGCCGGGCTTTACCCGTCAGGCGTTGGGCCAGTTGCAGGCCCACTTGCGGTTCGATGGCGCTCAGGTGCGCCGCGCGATTGATCTGCGCCGCCTCGTCCAGGGTGATGCCCAGGTCATTGCCGGCGCTGCGCTTGTTGGCATAGACCACCAGCAGCGTTATCACGCCGGTAATCAGCAGCAGGATGACAAGTACTTCCATGATGAATCTTCCTCGGGTGCGGCTGTTGGCCGGTGACGCGCCCCGCCAAGGGCGCGCAACCGGGGGGGCGTCAGTTGGTCTGGGAACTGAGCCAGATCTGGCCGTTGGCGATGCGCGCCATCAGCTGCTGTTTCAGCTCGCCGGCACGTTCGGGGGCACGCTGCTGCAGGTCTTCCAGGGCCTGGTACAGCAGCGACAGGGGCTTCTTGTCACTGAGCAGGATGCCCAGGTTCAGGCCCTCGATGGCCTGGGCGTAACGCTGATGCTGGATATGGTTGAGCAGCAGTTCCTCTTCCAGGATGCGACTGCCCGAATCCTCGGCGTTGAGCCGGTCCTGCAGGGCCTGGGCCTGTTGCGCCTCGTCGATGCTCAGGTAGGCGCTGGCGATGTCTTCCAGGTAGAAGCGCGCGTCCATCTCATCCACATCCGGCAGCGGCTCGCCATCCAGTAGCTGCACCGCCTGCTCCAGCAGGGACCTGGCTTGGGCGGTCTGGTCCAGGGCGTGCAGCAGCTTGGCCTGGTCGCACAGGTGCAGCAATTGCTCGTCACCGGGCATCTGCTGGCGCAGGCGGTGCATTTCCTCGATGCTGCTGCGCACCAGCCAGCTGTCCCGGCGATGAGCTGGCAGGTGGCTTTGCATCAGTAGCTGGGTTTGCAGGGCCTGCATGCGCAAGCTGTTGTAGAACTCATGTTCATTCTTGTAGCCGTCGATCAGTTGCAGGGCCTGGGCCAGCAGGGCTGTGGTCCATTGCGGCTGCGCCTGGTGCAACTCATCGCAGAGGTTGAGCATCAGCCCCGGACGCTGCGACTCGTGGCTGGCTCGCTGCAGCAGCAGGGCCTCGGCTTCGGCGGTCTGACCCTGGGCCGCCAGATGGTTGAGCAGTTGCAGCAGCAGGCTGTGCTGGTGCATCTCGGGGCTCAGGTCCAGCAGGCGCAGGGCGGTTTCGATGGGCTGGCGTTTCAGGGCCGAGTCCATCAGGTCGCTGTAGGTCGAGGAGTAGAGGGTGCCGTTGTCGGCCAGCAAGCTGAAGGCCGGCTCCAGATTGCCGGCATCGAACAGGGCGATCAGCGCCTGCACCTGTTCCTCGGCCGGCAGTTCGGCCGAGTGGGCCAGAATCCGCTCGGCATGCCCCTGGGTGGCGAACGCGTCGAACAGGCTGCGCAGCACAGTGTGATAGCGCTCCTGCCCGGGTTGCTGGAAGCTCGCCCAGGCCTGTTCGAGGCTGATCAGCGCGGCGTCTTGCATGCCCGCCTGAAATTGCAGGCGCGACAGCATCAGCAAATTGCCGATGCTCTGGCGTTCATGGGCCGCAGGGTTTTTCGGGTCGCCGAGCTCGCCGATCAGCGCCAGGGCGCGCGCCTGTTCACCGCGGGCCTGGAGGATTGGCACCTGCAGCAGCGGCCAACTGGGCAGGGATTCGCCCCAGTGCTCCAGGAGCTCCAGGCAGGCCTGGGTATCCTGGCTGTCGAGCAGCGTTTCAATCAGGGTATTGAGCACGTATTCCCGAGCGTGAGGCGACAGTTGCTGGTAGATCGCCGTGGCCTGGGCCTTGTGCCCAGCTACATAGAGCTCGCTGGCCACCAGTTGCAGGGCCAACTGCTGCGCTTCGCCCTCCGGCAGTTGCAGCGCCAGTTCTAGGGCCAGCTGCGGCTCGGCCTTGCTCATCAGCAGGGTCTGATTGATCTGGGCGGTGAGGTTGCCGGTCTGTTCCAGGTACTGCTGCTGGTCGGCGGATTTCTGGCGCAAGTACAGGATCAGTGCGATGAACAGCAGCACGATGACGAGCAGGGTGACAAAGAGGGTCATGGACGTCCTTTTCTATTGCACAGCGGCTCTGGCGCGGTGCGCGCCAGCCGGTTTGCGCGGGGTTATAAAGCCATGGTTACGGGCTGGCAACCGACTTTACCCAGGCAATGCATTTCAGCGGATGTCGTCCAGGGTCCGAGTGGCCGGTCAGCGGTCGGGCAGGGCGGCGGGTTTCGGGTTAGACTTGCCGCCTTTTCGCACATTCAAGAAGCCCGCACATGGCCCAGCCGTCCACCACCTACAAATTCGAACTGAACCTGACCGACCTCGACCGCGGGGTCTACGAAAGCGTCAAGCAGACCATCGCCCGTCACCCTTCGGAAACCGAAGAGCGCATGACCGTGCGGCTGCTGGCCTACGCCTTCTGGTACAACGAGCACCTGTCGTTCGGTCGGGGTCTGTCGGACGTGGATGAACCCGCCCTGTGGGAAAAGAGCCTGGATGACCGCGTCCTGCACTGGATCGAAGTCGGCCAGCCGGACGCCGATCGCCTGACCTGGTGCTCGCGCCGCACCGAGCGCACCAGCCTGCTGGCCTACGGCAGCCTGCGGGTCTGGCAGACCCGGGTGCTGGACGCGGTGAAGAACCTGAAGAACCTCAACATCGCCGGCGTGCCCCAGGACGTCCTCGAGACCCTGGCCAAGGACATGCCGCGGGTCATCAAGTGGGACGTGATGATCAGCGAAGGCACGATCTTCGTCACCGATGATCGCGGCCAGCACGAAGTGCAGCTGGAATGGCTGCTGGGCGAGCGCGGCTGATCGCCCGCTCCGCACCTGAACGATCCACCGTCCCCCCAGAGAAGTTGCTGTTAGCCCATGCGTATCGAACCCCGTGAGTTGCCCGCCGTCCTGCCCTTTCTCGGCGATCTGCCGCCACTGCTGACCCGCCTTTATGCCGCCCGTGGCGTGCAGTCGGTGGAGGAGCTGGACAAGAGCCTGGCGCGGCTGATCCCGTATCAGCAGCTCAAGGGCATCGACGCCGCGGTGGACCTACTGGTGACCGCCCTGGACCAGCGCCAGCGCATCCTCATCGTCGGCGACTTCGACGCCGACGGCGCCACCGCCAGCACCGTGGGCTTGCTGGGCCTGCGCCTGCTGGGCGCGGCCCATGTCGATTATCTGGTGCCCAACCGTTTCGAATACGGCTACGGCCTGACCCCGGAAATCGTTGCCGTGGCCCTGCAGCGCGAGCCGCAGCTTTTGATTACCGTGGACAACGGCATCTCCAGTGTCGAGGGCGTGGCGGCGGCCAAGGCAGCAGGCTTGCAAGTGCTGGTCACCGACCACCACTTGCCCGGCCATGAACTGCCGGCGGCGGACGCCATCGTCAACCCCAACCAGCCGGGCTGCGAGTTTCCGAGCAAGGCCCTGGCCGGGGTCGGGGTGATCTTCTACGTGCTGATGGCCCTGCGCGCCCGTTTGCGCAGCCTGGGGCGCTATGAAACCCAGCCGCAGCCGAACATCGGCGAGCTGCTGGACCTGGTGGCCCTGGGCAGCGTGGCGGACGTGGTGCCCCTGGACGCCAACAACCGCATCCTGGTGCACCAGGGCCTGGAGCGGATTCGCGCCGGTCGCGCACGGCCGGGGCTCAAGGCGATTCTCGAAGTGGCCAAGCGTGATCATTCGCGCATCACCTCCACCGACCTGGGCTTTATCCTCGGCCCGCGGCTCAACGCCGCCGGGCGCCTGGACGACATGAGCCTGGGTATCGAGTGCCTGCTCAGCGACGACGTTTCCGCCGCTCGGGCCATGGCCGCCCAGCTCGACGAACTGAACCAGGACCGCAAATCCATCGAGCAGGGCATGCAGCGCGAAGCGTTGGCCCAGCTCAAGGAACTGCCGGTGGAGTCGATGCCGTTCGGCCTGTGCCTGTTCGACGCCGACTGGCACCAGGGGGTGATCGGGATTCTCGCCTCGCGCCTGAAAGAGCGTTACCACCGGCCGACCATCGCCTTTGCCGATGCCGGTGACGGCATGCTCAAGGGCTCGGCGCGTTCGGTGCCGGGCTTTCATATCCGCGACGCCCTGGACGCCGTGGCCGCGCGCCATCCGCAACTGATCAGCAAGTTCGGCGGCCACGCCATGGCCGCCGGGCTGTCGCTGCCGGAACAGAACTTCCCGGCCTTTGCCGAGGCCTTCGACGAAGAAGTGCGGCGCCAGCTGCGCGAAGAAGACCTCACCGGGCGCCTGCTGTCGGACGGCACCCTGGCCGTGGAAGAGTTCCACCTGGAACTGGCCCGCGCCCTGCGCCATGCCGGGCCCTGGGGCCAGCATTTCCCCGAGCCGATGTTCCATGGCGTGTTCGAACTGGTGGAGCAGCGCATCGTTGGCGAACGCCACCTGAAAGTGGTGCTGCGCAGCGAATGCGGCTCACTGAAGCTGGACGGCATTGCCTTCGGCATCGACCGCGAAGTCTGGCCCAACCCGACCATCCGCTGGGTGGAGCTGGCCTACAAGCTCGACCTCAACGAGTTCCGTGGCCAGGAAACCGTGCAGTTGATGATTGCTCATATCGAACCGCGTTGAGGCGGGTACTGCCGATCAGCTCAACGCTGGAGTGAGCGAAAAATCACTTGTGGCGAGGGAGCTTGCTCCCGCTGGACTGCGTAGCAGTCCCATTTTTGGGGCCGCTTTGCGCTGGTACGCCAGCCCGGCCCAGCGGGAGCAAGTACAGTGCTTGTCCTTAACTGATTGGCAGTAAGTGATGTGGGTGGTTTTGCCAGACTTTGGGAAAGCGCGGCGGCGGCATGTCTCTTTCTTTTGTAAGGGGTTTCCGAGACACTCTCGGGCGCTTGCGGCTGGGTATTCGGCTCACTAGGCTCGGATCGTCACTGAATTTTCAGTGATCGGGTTTAGCAGCCTGTTACCAAGACACGTGAATGTTGCCGCGAGCCCAGTTGGCTTTCCTGCCTGCTGTGTTCTGTTATGGCGGCTGTGCGTGGGGCGCCCTTTGGGTGCGCCGGGTTCCTTGGACCGGTCTGCTAACCCGCGTACAGCTGCCACCCTTACGTTTAGCAGCGTTGGGTGGTGGCTCCATTCCAAGGAGCTGCACCATGAAAAAGATCGTCCCCGATCCGCCGGTTCTCCATCCTTCTTCCCGTCGTAATCCAGACCACGATCTGGCCAATGAAGCTGTGCGCCATGCACTGGCCAATACTTGCGTAAACGGCTCGTTGATCGCGACTCTGCAACCCACCGTGGCCGGCCCTGCAGGGCCTGATAACCCCTTCACTGTGCGCCCCGGTATCAGTGCCGAAGAAGCGCTGATTCATGTGTCCATGCTGCTCAAGGCCGCCGAGGAGGTGTCCGATGAAATCACCGAGCACGCCAGCGGCATCGAGCGTGGCCTGATCTGGTCGCTGGTGCATTCGGTGGAGATGGCCCGCGGCGTGGTGGAAGCCTTGCTCGATGGCAATCGCAGGGGGCCTGCAATCTGACGCTCTGCTAGCCGCTGCCCCGCCGCAGCGGCTAGCGCTTGGGCCCGGGGGCAAGTTTTTACCCCTGCACCCATCAGGAACCCTGCCAGCGGCAGTGTTGTCGACTAGTCTCTAAGCACTGTCTGATTGGCCTTGTGACCTTTTGTCATTCTTCTACCCGCGGGGGCGGGCGCTTCACTTCGCAGTCACTCGTCGACCGTTCAAACAGAACCCTGGAGCCTGACCATTGACCGAGAGGTGCCCCATGAGTCTGCTGCTTGAACCCTATACCTTGCGTCAACTGACCCTTCTCAACCGCATCGCCGTGTCGCCCATGTGCCAGTACTCGTCGGTGGACGGGTTGGCCAACGACTGGCACCTGGTGCACCTGGGCAGCCGTGCCGTCGGCGGCGCCGGGTTGATCTTCACCGAGGCCACGGCGGTTACCGCCGAAGGCCGGATCACCGCCCAGGACCTGGGCCTGTGGAACGACGCGCAGATCGAACCCTTGCAGCGCATCACCCGTTTCATCACCGCCCAGGGCGCGGTGGCGGGTATCCAGCTGGCTCATGCCGGGCGCAAGGCCAGTACTCATCGGCCTTGGCTGGGCAAGTCCGGCAGCGTCAAGCCCGAGGACGGCGGCTGGGTGCCGGTGGGGCCCTCGCGGATTGCCTTCGACCCGCAGCACACACCGCCGACCCAGCTCGATGAAGGGCAGATCGGCGAGATCATCCAGGCCTTCGTCGAGGCCGCCAAGCGCGCCCTGGTGGCCGGTTTCAAGGTGGTGGAAGTGCATGCTGCCCATGGCTACCTGCTGCATCAGTTCCTCTCGCCCCTGAGCAACCAGCGCCAGGATCAATACGGTGGTTCGTTCGAAAACCGCATTCGCCTGGTGTTGCAGGTGACCGAAGCGGTGCGGGCGGTATGGCCTGAAGAACTGCCGCTGTTCGTGCGGGTGTCGGCCACCGACTGGGTGGAGGACGGTTGGAACCCGGATGAAACCGTGGAGCTGGCGCGGCGGCTCAAGGACCTGGGGGTGGATTTGATCGATGTGTCGTCCGGCGGTACCGCGGCCAATGCCGAGATTCCCACCGGGCCGGGTTATCAGACGCGCTTTGCCGAGCGAGTGCGCAAGGAGTCGGGGATTGCCACCGGGACCGTGGGGATGATCACCGAACCGGCCCAGGCGGAGCATATTTTGCGTACCTGTCAGGCGGACATCATCTTTCTCGCCCGTGAGCTGCTGCGTGATCCTTACTGGCCGCTGCATGCCGACGATGACCTGGGCGGGCGCAAGGCGATCTGGCCGGCGCAGTACCAGCGGGCGACCCACAGGGACCAGCCGATTCATGAGTCGGACCTGCGGGATTAAGCTCGTTCAGGCGTAAAAAAACCGGCCTCTGTGGGCCGGTTTTTTTGTGTCTGGCGTCAGGCCGCCTTCGCGGCCAAGCCGGCTCCTACACGGACGCCGCCGATCTGTAGGAGCCGGCTTGCCGGCGAAGAGGCCCGTAGGGCGGGCCGGGGCTGTCAGCGGGTCACGGGTATTTGCGTTTGTCCGGCGCCGGCGGGAAGTACTGGTACAGCCAGGTCTCGCTCAGGGTTCGGTCGTTGGTGCGGATGAACAGCCGCAGCTCCACCGGTTCGACGCTGTCGTTGGTGGGGAACCAGTCGAAGGTGATGCGGTAGCCCTTGATCTCGTCCAGCACCAGCACGTTGAAGTCCTTGACCTCGCCGTTAGACGCGGTGACCACCGGCTCGATGCCGGTGCCCGCTGGCAGGCGGTCGAGGCCGCCGCCGGTGAAGTCCACGGCAAAGCGCCGCGCCCAGACTTCCGGGTAATGCTCGCCCGGGGCCCAGCCTTCGACGAAACCGCCCATGCCGGAGCGGGTGGCGTGTACTCGCGCCAGGGGCGTGCCCACGGGCGGCAGGGCGCTCCAGTAGAGTTTGTAGCCGTAGTTCAGCGAGTCCCCGGCGGCCACCGGTTTTTTCGGGGTCCAGAAGGCCACGATGTTGTCCAGGGTTTCGCCGGTGGTGGGGATTTCCAGCAGGTCGATGCTGCCTTCGCCCCAGGCAGTGGTGGGCTCGACCCACAGGCTCGGGCGGCGGCTGTACCAGTCCACGGTGTCCTGGTAGCTGGCGAACTCGTGGTCGGTCTGTACCAGGCCGAAGCCTTTCGGGTCCTTGTCGGCGAAAGCGTTGAATTGCAGGTTCGCCGGGTTGTTCAGCGGGCGGCAGATCCACTCGCCGTTGCCGCGCCACATGGCCAGGCGGTCGGAGTCGTGGATCTGCGGGTGGATGGTGTCGCACATGCGCCGTTCATGGGTGCCGCAGCTGAACATGCTGGTCATCGGTGCAATGCCCAGTTGTTCGATGGCGGTGCGGGCATTGATGTGGGCGTCGACGTCCATCACCACGCGTTCGGCCTGGCAGTCGATGTCGAAACGGTAGGCACCGGTAGCGCTCGGCGAGTCCAGCAGGGCGTAGACCACGAAGCGGGTGCTGTCCTTGTCCGGGGTCTCGAACCAGAACTGGGTGAAGTCGGGGAATTCCTCGCGGCGCTTGGCGTAGGTGTCGATGGCCAGGCCACGGGCCGAGAGGCCGTACTGGCCGGTGGCGTCCACTGCGCGGAAGTAGCTGGCACCAAGGAAGGACACCACGTCGTGCTTGTCCAGTTCCGGGGCCTTGAACAGCTTGAACCCGGCAAAGCCCAGGTCGCCCTTGAGCTGGGCGGTGTCGACGCTGGTGTTCTGGTAGTTGAACAGTGGCGGACGGAAGTGCACCTCCCGCGCCTGGCGGGTCTTGGGGTCGACACTGTGCATGCGCACCGGCTGCTTGAAGCCCATCCCGACGTGGAAGAACTGCACGTCCAACTGCCCGTTCAACTCGTTCCACAGCGAGTGCTTGCTGTCGTACTGGATGGCGTTGAAGTTCTGCGGGGTCATCTTCGCCAGGGTGGGCGGCAACACCTGCTTGGTGTCCACGTACTGGCTGGCGGCAAGTTGCTTGGCCTGGGCCTTGAGCTGCTCGAAATCGAACGCCTGGGCCTGGCCATCAGCGGCGCCGGCCCAGGCGCGGGCGGCCAGCAGGCCGCTGGCCGAGAGGCCGGTATAGGCCGCCAGGGCCATGGAGGCTTTGAGGAGATTCCTGCGGTGCATGGTTGAACCTTGATCAGAGAAAGATCCCAAGCCGTTCCTGGCTGCGTGGGGGGATCGCGAGGGGTGGTTCGGTCATGCCATCGGCCAAACGCAACGGACTATAAACAGACGCCGGATAGAATAAACGGTTCGCCAGGGGCAGAAAAATGATTAGCTTGTGTCCATTGGTAACCGCCCGATCCCCTTTAGGAACTGCTCCCATGCTGCACCCGCGCTTGCTCGGCGAAGACGATATCCCCTTGCTCAAATGGATCGACCGCGCCGAGGTCATCGATGAGTTCTACCGCCTGTGCAATGGGCAATTGAGCTGCTACGCCCAGCATGAAGTGGTGCAGGGCTGGCCGGAGGGCGAGGCCGAGCATGATGCGCTGATCTTGCAGCAGTGTTACCGGCGTGGCGGTTGGCTGTACGGGGTGTTCGACGGCCCGGCGCTGGTGGCCGCGGTGGTGGTGGATTGCCTGCCGATCGCCTGTGCCGGGCTGGATCTGCGGCAGTTGAAATTCCTCCATGTGAGCCAGGCCTATCGCGGCCTTGGCCTGGGCCGGCAGTTGTTTGCCCTGGCCCGGGAGCAGGCCCTGGTCCTGGGGGGGCAGGGCTTGTATGTGTCGGCCACGCCGTCGCGGCATACGGTGGATTTCTACAGGAGCCTGGGCTGCGAACTGCTGGCCACGCCTGACCCGGAACTGCTGCGCATCGAGCCCGAGGACATCCACCTGTACCTGCGCCTGGCCTAGGCCGCCAGGCGCTTGCGCCAGCTTGGCCAGGCCGCGATGGTCACGGCCCGCAGCAGCCACTCGCAGGGGCCGTACTGGTGGCTGCGCAACCACAGGGTGCTGAGCTGCATCTGCAGCAGGTAGATGGCAACCACCAGCAGCACAATCCACAGCGGCGGCAACTGGTTGACCAGCCCCAGCCCGTAGCCGGTGAACAGCAGCCCCAGAATCAGCGATTGCAGCAGGTAGTTGCTCAGGGACATGCGCCCCAGAGGCGCCAGCCGTCGGCACAGGCGTTGGCCCGGGGCCGAGCCGAAGGCCTTGAGCAGCAGCATGGCGTAGCTGGCCGAGAGCAGTGGTGCGGTCAGTTGGCTGATGCCGTAGCCGAGCACTTCCAGGCCGCCGCCAGGCGCATAGGCCGCCCAGTAGCCGTAGAGCAGGGCGCCACCCAGGCCCAGCGGCAGGCTGATCCTCAGCAGCCGTGCCAGGTGCGGTTCGAAGGCGTAGGGCGCCACCAGCAGCTTGTTGCGCCCCGCCACATAGCCCAGCAGGAACATTGCCAGGGTGCAGGGGCCCTGCAGCAGCCACAGCGCCGAGGCGGTTTCCAGCAGGTGCGAGGCGTTGTAGGCCAGGGTTTGCAGGGCGCTGCCGCTCAGGGCCAGGTCTTTGAGTACCGGCCCGCCATCGGCGGCGCCGGTGTAGAGGCCGGCCTCCAGCAGGGTGATGCCGAACAGCAGGAACAGCGCCGCCGTGCCGCTGATCAACAGTGCGGCCAGGGCCGCCGCCCAGCGGACCGACAAGCCGCGCAGCATCAGCAGGACCAGCCCCAGCACGGCGTACAGCGAGAGAATTTCGCCATAGAACAGCAGGGCGCCGTGGATCAGGCCGATCACCAGCAAGGCCAGTTGCCGGCGCAACATGCGCGGCACGAAGCGCTCCCCCGAGCGTTCGGCGGAGGTCATCTGCAAGGTGAAGCTATAGCCGAACAGGAACGAGAACAGCAGGTAGAACTTGGTCTCGAAGAACACCGACACCAGCCAGCGAACCAGGTGGTCAAGGCTACTGGCGTAGCCCGGGTTGCTCACCGACGAGGCGTAGTACGGATCGGCGAAGGACCAGATATTCACCGCCAGGATGCCCAGCAGGGCGAAACCGCGCAGGGCGTCCACCTGCTCCAGGCGCGCTGCTTGCGTCGCTCCGGAGGCCGTCATCTGCGGGGTACCGGCAACAGCGGTGGTGAAAGCGGGGTACAGCGCATGGAACGGACCTCCGGGGTGGATCGAGCCAGAGGCTCAATTAACCCGATCAGGCCGGGGCGCAGCTATGGGGATTTTGTTAAAAAGCGTCAAGATGCGGGCTCAGCTTCCCGCCTGGGCGGGCGCTGAAGGTTCCAGGCACTGGGCGCCGCTGGCCGGCATCTCATTCTTTTTGCTCCACCAGGTCAGCGGCCAGAGGCTATGCAGGTCACCGCGCTTGAGTGCTTCCTGGTGACAGGCCAGGGCCCTGGGTCTGTCGGTGACGCCCCACTGGCCATCGGCATAGCCACTGCCCAGGTAGTAGAAGGCGCTGCCTGAATCCAGTTCCCTGGCGGTGCGCAGCACCAGCTCTTCGGACTTGCGCGGCTGCTGGCATTGGGTGATCGAGCCATCGCCGACTGGGTCGCAGTAGTACATGGACAGCATCAGCGCCGCCTCGGCATCGGTCTTGGCGTAGGGCAGCAGCAGTTCTTCCGGCTCCCCCGGCTTGAGCGCCGGGGCCATGCCCGAGTAGCCGAGGCTGACCGCCTGCACCGCGGCCTTGGGTGAGCCGTGGCGGGCGGCATCGAGCAGGATGCGTTGCCCGAGCTCGAAGAAGTACGCGGTCAGCGGGTACTGCTCGCGTCCGCCGTAGCCCAGGAACAGGTCAGCCTTGCGCATCTGTCGCTGCAGGGCGCTTTCGCCTGCGGGGGCGTTGTGTGTGAGCAATTCGTCCATGGACCATTGCTCGACGCGCACCAGTTGCCAGCAGGCACCCTGTTCAAAGACGAAGGCTTGCACCACATCGCCCAGGGGATCGTTGACCACCAGGGTATTGCCCTCCCAGAAGGTCTGCAGGCCAGCTTCGGCCTGGGCCTTGGGGGCGAGCCGGGTCAGCAGGTGGTGGGTGTCGCCCGTGAGCTTGTAGCGCGCGGTGACTTCCCGGCCGCGCTCGTCAGTGATCGGCCGTTGCTCGACCAGTGGCACGGCAGTGAATGCCTGCTGCAGTTCCGGGCTGCTGGCAAAGGCCTGGGCAAAGACCTTCAGGTCGCTGGACGGGCAGGCAGGTGCGGCGGCGGCCTGGGCGGCGGCACCGAGCATCAGGCTCAGGGCGATCAGGTGCAAACAGCGACGGGGGGTGGGCATCGGCAGGGTCATCCGGGGGCGATACAGAACAGGCATGTGGGCAAGCAGGCTCATTGGCTTTGCGGGTCGCAATACAGCACCGAGCTGCCGGGAGTATGGCGGTCTTCGGTGAGCAGCGGGCGTTCCCGGCCATCACCGAAGAAGGCGGTTCCCAGGTGCTGGCGCACGCTGTCGACACTGTCCTTGAGATACAGGGCGTGGACCGAGAACGGCCCGCGATAGGGAATCATCACCGCGCTGACTGCCAGGCCGTGGTACTGGTCGTCGACGCAATAGCGGGCGGCTTCGTCCAGCTCGCAGGGCTGCAGTTGGCGTTCGCTGAAGTACGCGCCCCGGGGCTGGTGGTCGCTGGCGTCCAGGTAGACGTTTTCCATGGAGCAGTCGGCAAGCCCGGCGAACTGCTGCTCCAGGCTCATGGCCAGGCAGGGGCGGCCAATGATCAGCAGTACAAGCGCCAGCCAGAAGCGCGCAATTGGGGTGTTTCTACTGGGCATGCAACTGCTCCCTGGGCAGGCACAGCCGGCACAGACCCTGCGCCAGCCAGATCGCCAGCAATGGCGGCACGGTCATCAGGAAGCAGTAGACGTAGCCGCGTATCGGATGGTCGGGAAACATTGCCCAGGCGGTGAACAGCGCCAGGGTGCCAATCAGGACCAGCTTGACCTTGAGCTGGGGCACCAAGACCTGCAGGAAGCTGACGACGATCAGCAGTTGCAGCAGCAGTTCCACCATCATCCCCAGACCGAAGCCCTTGGCGAGAGCGCCGAAGTGGCTGCGGTACACCGGTATGCCCCAGACATGGGCGTAGTAGAACAGCAGCGGTGGCAGGCAATGGGGCACCAGGCCGGTGAGGATTCGCGTCACCTGATAACGGCTGGCAGCGTCCAGGCTCATGGGCGGCACTCGCAGGCGGTGGCGGGGTTGTCACGGGGCATGGGCGCATCCTTGCTGCCGGAAGGTATGGGGTGAGCCCGGGCAGTGGCGCCGGTGCTTTTCAGGAGGCGGATAGTGCCGTAACTCGGGGCGCCAATCCAGTGGGGCGACGCCGGTGTTCCAGGCCGGGCAAAGCAACATTCAGAAGCACTATCGCCGCATCGACCCGGGCACTTCTCTCTAGGCTTACAGCCTTATGTGTCGACATGACACCTATTTTCCGGAGGCAGCAGATGAACACCCGTGGATTGCTCGATCAATTACTCAGGTCCGGCCAGGAAATGCTGCAGAACAAGGCAGGCGCAGCGCCGGCGGAGCACGGCAAGGGCTCCCAGGGCGGCCTCGGCGGCTTGCTCGGTGGCCAGTCCGGCGGCCTCGGTGGGCTGCTTTCCGGCGCCGGTGGCGGTGCCTTGGCAGCCGGGGCCATGGGCCTGCTGCTGGGCAACAAGAAGGCCCGCAAGTACGGCGGCAAGGCCCTGACCTACGGCGGTCTCGCGGCCCTCGGCGTGCTGGCCTACAAAGCCTACGGCAACTGGCAGGCGCAGCAGGGCGCCGCGCCGCGCAACGAACCCCAGACCCTGGACCGCCTGCCGGCGCAGCAGGTGGAATTGCACAGCCAGGCGATCCTCAAGGCGCTGGTGGCTGCGGCCAAGGCCGACGGCCATGTGGACGAGCGCGAGCGGGCGCTGATCGAGGGCGAGTTCCGCAAGCTGGACAACGACCCGCAATTGCAGCAGTGGCTGCACAGTGAACTGAACAAGCCCCTGGACCCGGCGGATGTCGCCCGGGCCGCGAGCACGCCGGAAATGGCCGCGGAAATGTACCTGGCCAGCGTGATGCTGGTGGATGAAGAGCACTTCATGGAAAAAGCCTACCTGGACGAGCTGGCGCGCCAGTTGCAACTGGCGCCGGGGCTCAAGGCCGAACTGGAGAACCAGGTGCGCCAGAACAATCTCTGAAGCGGCGCTGGGAGTGCCGTTCGCCACGGATGGCGGTTCTGCCGGATGGATTTGCCGAATTGCCTTGGCTGGGGTGATAAAACCGCCGCTGAGCCGCCATCCAGAGCGGGTGCACAAATTTATCGAAAGTGCCAACCGTGGTGCTAAACCACCCATAAAACCTGCATCGTCCTCGGCTATACTCCCCACATTTTTGAATGGCCTCGAGGACTGACTGTGAAGAACTGGACGTTGCGCCAACGCATTTTGGCGAGCTTTGCGGTGATTATCGCCATCATGCTGTTGATGGTCGTCGTCTCGTACTCGCGGCTGTTGAAGATCGAATCCGGTGAAGAGCGCATGCGCAATGACGCGGTGCCCGGGGTCTATTTCAGTTCGATGATCCGCAGCGCCTGGGTCGACACCTACCTGCAGACCCAGGAAATCATCGGCCTCAAGCAGAATCAGGACATCAGCGCCGAGGACAAGGCGGACTTCAAGGCCTTCGAAGAACGCCTGCAGACCCAGATGACCAATTACAAGCAGACCATCAACAGCCGCGAGGACCAGAGCGAGTTCGATGCCTTCGAGAAGGATCTTCAAGAGTTCAACCGCATCCAGGCCGCCGTGCTCGATCTGCACCAGCGTCGCCAGGAGGCCGAGGCAATCCGCCTGTTCAATGAGCAACTGACCCCGGCCTGGACCGCCGGGCGGATGAAACTCAACGACATCATCAGCGAAAACAAGGCCGTGGCCGACTCCGCCACCGCCGCCATCGACGATGCAGTGGCCGCGGCCAAGGTCAGCATGGGCGTGTCGTTGCTGCTGGCGGTGCTGGCTGCCGGGCTCTGCGGCCTGCTGCTGATGCGCGCAATCATGGCGCCGATGAACCGCATCGTGAGCATTCTGGAAATCATGCGCACCGGTGACCTGAGCGGCCGCCTGAACCTGGACCGCAAGGACGAGTTCGGCGCCGTGGAAACCGGCTTCAACGACATGATGACCGAGCTCACCGCCCTGGTGTCCCAGGCCCAGCGCTCCTCGGTGCAGGTCACCACCTCGGTGACCGAGATCGCCGCCACCTCCAAGCAGCAACAGGCCACCGCCACCGAGACGGCCGCCACCACCACGGAAATCGGCGCCACCTCGCGGGAGATCGCCGCGACCTCCCGGGACCTGGTGCGCACCATGACTGAAGTGTCCAGCGCCGCCGACCAGGCCTCGGTGCTTGCCGGCTCCGGCCAGCAGGGCCTGGCGCGCATGGAAGACACCATGCACTCGGTGATGGGCGCGGCAGACCTGGTGAACGCCAAGCTGGCGATCCTCAACGAGAAGGCCGGCAACATCAACCAGGTGGTGGTGACCATCGTCAAGGTCGCCGACCAGACCAACCTGCTGTCGCTCAACGCCGCCATCGAGGCCGAGAAGGCCGGCGAGTACGGCCGTGGTTTTGCCGTGGTCGCCACTGAAGTGCGGCGCCTGGCGGATCAGACCGCAGTGGCCACCTATGACATCGAGCAGATGGTCCGTGAGATCCAGTCGGCGGTGTCGGCGGGGGTCATGGGCATGGACAAGTTTTCCGAGGAGGTGCGCCGCGGCATGGCCGAGGTGCAGCAGGTGGGTGAACAGCTGTCGCAGATCATCCATCAGGTCCAGGCCTTGGCTCCGCGGGTGTTGATGGTCAATGAGGGCATGCAGGCCCAGGCCACGGGTGCCGAGCAGATCAACCATGCCCTGGTGCAACTGGGGGATGCCAGCAGCCAGACCGTCGAGTCCCTGCGCCAGGCCAGCTTTGCCATTGACGAGCTGAGCCAGGTGGCGGTGGGGCTGCGCAGCGGCGTTTCGCGTTTCAAAGTCTGATGGATGAGCTCGCGCACAAGCGCAACGGCGCAACTGGTGCCAAGAATGCTCTGTTCCTGGTGTTCCGCATCGGCCAGGAGCGCTATGCGCTGCAGGCCGTGGATGTGGTGGAGGTGTTGCCGCGCCTGCAGCTCAAGCCCATTGCCCAGGCGCCGTCCTGGGTGGCCGGGGTGTTTGCCTATCGCGGCGTGGTGGTGCCAGTCATCGACCTGTGCGAGCTGACCTTCGGCCGCCCGGCGCAGTTGCGCACCAGTACCCGGCTGGTGCTGGTGCACTACCGTGGCGATGCCGGGCAGCCGGCGCGGATTCTCGGGCTGTTGCTGGAACAGGCCAACGACACCCTGCGCTGCGACCCGGCGCAGTTCCAGCCCTATGGCCTGGACAACTGCCAGGCGCCATACCTGGGGCCGGTGCGCGAAGACGCCCAGGGCCTGCTGCAATGGGTGCGGGTCGACGACCTGCTGCCCCTCAAGGTGCGTGAGCTGCTGTTTCCCGCCGTGCCCCTGGATCCGGCATCGCTTGAGGAGCCTCGATGAGCGAGGAGCAACGATTTTTCGATTTCCTCAAGGAACGTATCGGCCTGGATGTCGCCTCCGTGGGGCCGGCGATCATCGAGCGCGCGGTACGCCAGCGCTGCAATGCCCTGTATGCCCGCAGCAGCGATGAGTACTGGCAGAAACTGCAAGGCTCGCGGGATGAGCAGCAGGCCCTGATCGAAGCGGTGATCGTTCCGGAAACCTGGTTTTTCCGCTATCCGGAATCCTTCGCTACCCTGGTCAAGCTGGCCAAGGCGCGGCTGGCGCAGATCAAGGGCATGCGGGCCCTGCGCCTGTTGAGCCTGCCGTGCTCCACCGGCGAGGAGCCCTATTCCATCGCCATGGCCCTGCTCGATGGCGGCCTGGCGCCGCATCAGTTCAAGGTCGACGGCCTGGACGTCAGCCCGTTGTCGGTGGAGCGGGCCAAGGCTGCGCTGTACGGCAAGAATTCCTTTCGTGGCCAACCCATCGAGTTTCGCGAGCGGCACTTCAACCCTGAAGAAGGCGAGCGTTATCGCCTGAGCGAGCGGGTTCGTGAGCAGGTGCGGTTGCAGGTGGGCAATGTCCTGGATCCGGGCTTGCTGGCCAGTGAACCGGCCTTCGATTTCGTGTTCTGCCGCAACCTGCTGATCTATTTTGACCAGCCGACCCAGCGCCAGGTGTTCGAGGTGCTCAAGCGCCTGACCCATGAAGAGGGCGTGCTGTTCATCGGCCCCGCCGAAGGCAGCCTCCTGGGCCGCCTGGGCATGCGCTCCATCGGCATCCCGCAGTCCTTCGCCTTCAGCCGCCACCATGAGCCCGAGCCGGCCCCGGTGGTGGTGCCGCAACCCTTGCCGCTGCCGGTTCCCGTGCGCAGCGTGGTGCCCCCGGCGCCGCGCCCACGGCCGTTCGCCAGGCGCCCGGTAGCGGCGCCGTTGAGCGACGGCGCGCTGATGGAAAGCGATGCCGCCAGCCTGCTGGCCACCATTGCCGCCCTGGCCAACGAGGGCAAGAGCGCCGAGGCCCGTGCCGCCTGCGAGCGTTATTTGCAGCAGCACGAGCCGGTGGCCCAGGTGTTCTACTGGCTGGGCCTGCTCAGCGATGTGGCCGGCAACGCCATGGAAGCCCAGGGTTACTACCGCAAGGCCCTGTACCTGGCGCCCCAGCACCCCGAAGCCCTGGCGCACTTGGGCGCGCTGCTGGCTTCCCAGGGTGATGTGGCCGGGGCCCAACGATTGCAGGAGCGCGCGGCCCGCAGCGTTCGCTCTGCCGACAGTGAGTTGAAACGATGAGCCATCCCTATTCATTGGACGTCACCCGTGAAGATGCGCAGGCCATTGATGATTGCTGGAACCGCATCGGTATCCATGGCGACAAGTCCTGCCCGTTGCTGGCCGAGCACATTCATTGCCGCAACTGCTCGGTGTATTCGGCCGCCGCCACCCGCCTGCTGGACCGCTATTCGTTGCGCCAGGAGGACCGCGAGCATTCGGTGGTGCTGGAGGCCGACAGCGATGTGGTCACTCGCTCGCTGCTGATGTTCCGCCTCGGCGAAGAGTGGCTGGGCCTGCCGACCCGCTGCCTGCTGGAAGTGGCACCGCAGCAGGCGATTCATTCCTTGCCGCACCAGCGTTCGCGCGCCCTGCTGGGGGTGGCCAATGTCCGCGGGGCGCTGGTGGCCTGCCTGTCGCTGACCGAGCTTCTGGGGCTGGATCCTTCCCCGGCCGCGCCGGCGGGAGGACGGGTGATGCCGCGCATGCTGATCATCGGCGCCGCCGGAGGCCCGGTGGTGGTGCCGGTGGACGAAGTGCACGGCATCCACGCCATCGACGAGCGCATCCTCAACGGCGCCTCGGCCTCCGGCGAGCAGGCCAATGCCAAGTACACCCGTGGCGTGTTGCAATGGCAGGGGCG
This sequence comes from Pseudomonas sp. BIGb0176, assembly GCF_024810175.1. Classification (NCBI taxonomy): domain Bacteria; kingdom Pseudomonadati; phylum Pseudomonadota; class Gammaproteobacteria; order Pseudomonadales; family Pseudomonadaceae; genus Pseudomonas; species Pseudomonas sp. BIGb0176. The sequence continues at coordinate 1,067,183 of NZ_JANUEC010000002.1, read as the reverse complement.
CAGCCTGCGCCTGCTGGACGAAGAGCAATTGCTCGCGGCCGTGACCCGGAGCCTGACATGACCCCCGATCAGATGCGCGACGCCTCGCTGCTGGAGCTGTTCAGCCTGGAAGCCGAAGCCCAGACCCAGGTGCTCAGCACCGGGCTGCTGGCCCTGGAGCGCAACCCGACCCAGGCCGACCAGTTGGAAGCCTGCATGCGCGCAGCCCATTCCCTCAAGGGCGCGGCGCGGATTGTCGGGGTCGATGCCGGGGTCAGCGTTGCCCACGTAATGGAAGACTGCCTGGTGAGCGCCCAGGAAGGGCGGCTGTACCTGCAGCCCGAGCATATCGATGCCCTGCTGCAGGGCACCGACCTGCTGATGCGCATCGCCACCCCGGGCGGTGCGGAGCTGGTCGCCGCGGACATCCCGTTGTACGTGGCCCTGATGGAGCGCCTGTTGACCCCAGGGGCCGCGATGCCGGCGGCGCAAATGCCGGAACCGCCAGTACCGGAGCTGCCAATCGCACAACCGCAAGCCCCGGTGCAAGCCCATGGAGCGTTCCTGGGCGAGCCCGAGGCCGAGCCCGTGCTGCTGGCTGCCAGCGAACCCGCCCATGAGCCCGCTCGCCCGGGCAAGCGCATGACCGAAGGCGGCGAGCGGGTGCTGCGGGTCACGGCCGAACGTCTCAACAGCCTGCTGGACCTGTCGAGCAAATCCCTGGTGGAAACCCAGCGGCTCAAGCCCTACCTGGCCACCTTGCAGCGCCTGCGGCGGATCCAGAGCAACAGCCTGACCGCCCTGGAAAACCTCAACCTGCACCTCAAGGAACATGCCTTGAGCCTGGAGGCTCAGGAGGCCCTGGCGGATGCGCGGCGCCTGCTGGCCGAATCCCAGCAGTTGCTGGCGGAGAAAACCGCCGAGCTCGACGAATTCGGCTGGCAGGCCAGCCAGCGCGCCCAGGTGCTCTACGACACCGCGCTGGCCTGCCGCATGCGGCCCTTTGCCGACGTACTTACCGGCCAGGTGCGCATGGTTCGCGACCTGGGTCGCAGCCTGGGCAAGCAGGTACGCCTGGAGATCGAGGGGGAGAAGACCCAGGTCGACCGCGATGTGCTGGAGAAACTCGAAGCGCCGCTGACCCATTTGCTGCGCAACGCTGTCGATCACGGCATCGAACTGCCGGAGCAGCGCCTGCTGGCGGGCAAGCCGGCGGAAGGGGTGATTCGCCTGCGGGCATCCCACCAGGCCGGTCTGCTGGTGCTGGAACTCAGTGACGACGGCAATGGGGTCGATCTGGAGCGTTTGCGCCAGAGTATTGTCGAGCGCCAGTTGTCGCCGGCGCAGACCGCGGCCCAGCTCAGTGAGGAAGAGTTGCTGACCTTCCTGTTCCTGCCGGGCTTCAGCCTGCGGGACAAGGTCACCGAGGTCTCCGGTCGCGGCGTCGGCCTGGATGCGGTGCAGCACATGGTGCGTCAGCTGCGCGGGGCGGTGGTGCTGGAACAGGACACTGGCCAGGGCAGCCGTTTCCACCTGGAGGTGCCGCTGACCCTGTCGGTGGTACGCAGCCTGGTGGTGGAGGTCGGCGACGAGGCCTACGCCTTCCCGCTGGCCCATATCGAACGCATGTGCGACCTGGAGCCCGAGGCCATCGTCCAGGTGGAAGGGCGCCAGCATTTCTGGCACGAAGGCCGGCATGTCGGCCTGGTCGCCGCCAGCCAGTTGCTGCAGCGGCCGGCAACCCAGGAAAGCGCGCCAACTCTGAAAGTGGTGGTGATCCGCGAGCGCGATGCGGTGTACGGGATCGCCGTGGAGCGTTTCATCGGCGAGCGCACCCTGGTAGTGCTGCCGCTGGACGACCGCCTGGGCAAGATTCAGGACATCTCCGCCGGAGCCCTGCTCGATGACGGCCGGGTGGCGCTGATCGTGGATGTCGAGGACATGCTGCGCTCGGTGGACAAACTGCTCAATACCGGGCGTCTGGAGCGCATTGCGCGCAACCATCAGCAGCACGCACAGGCCGCGCGCAAGCGTATTCTGGTGGTGGACGATTCGCTGACGGTGCGTGAATTGCAACGCAAGCTGCTGATCAACCGCGGTTACGACGTGGCGGTGGCAGTGGATGGCATGGATGGCTGGAATGCCTTGCGTTCGGAAAGCTTCGACCTGTTGATCACCGACATCGACATGCCGCGAATGGATGGAATTGAATTGGTCACACTCTTGCGTCGTGACAATCGCCTGCAGTCCCTGCCGGTGATGGTGGTGTCCTACAAGGACCGTGAGGAAGACCGGCGCCGTGGACTGGATGCCGGTGCCGACTATTATCTAGCCAAAGCCAGTTTCCATGACGACGCCCTGCTGGATGCAGTGGTGGAACTGATTGGAGGAGCGCGGGCATGAAGATAGCGATAGTCAATGACATGCCCATGGCCGTGGAGGCCCTGCGCCGTGCCCTGGCCTTCGACCCCAGCCACGAGGTGGTGTGGGTCGCCACCAATGGTGCGGAAGCTGTGAAGTACTGTGCCGAACTGACCCCGGACCTGATTCTCATGGACCTGATCATGCCGGTGATGGATGGCGTCGAGGCCACGCGGCGGATCATGGCCGAGTCGCCGTGCGCCATCGTGATCGTCACCGTCGATCGCCAGCAGAATGTGCACCGGGTGTTCGAAGCCATGGGCCACGGCGCGCTGGATGTGGTGGACACCCCGGCCCTGGGCGCGGGCAATGCCCAGGAAGCGGCGGCGCCACTGTTGCGCAAGATCCTCAATATCGGTTGGCTGATCGGCCAGCGCGGCAGCCGGGTGCGTTCCGCGCCCCAGCCACTGCGCAGCGGTGCGCCACGCCAGAGCCTGGTGGCCATTGGCTCCTCCGCGGGTGGGCCGGCGGCTCTGGAAGTGTTGCTCAAGGGCTTGCCAAAGGACTTTGCCGCCGCCATCGTGCTGGTCCAGCACGTTGATCAGGTGTTTGCCGCAGGCATGGCCGAATGGCTCAGCAGTGCCTCCGGCCTGGAGGTGCGCCTGGCCCGGGAAGGCGAGCCGCCGCAAAGCGGCAAGGTCCTGCTGGCGGGCACCAACCATCATATCCGTCTATTGAAGAACGGCACCCTGGCCTATACCGCCGAGCCGGTGAACGAGATCTACCGGCCCTCCATCGATGTGTTTTTCGAGAGCGTTGCCAGTTTCTGGAATGGCGATGCGGTGGGGGTGCTGCTGACCGGCATGGGCCGTGACGGCGCCCAGGGCTTGAAGCTGATGCGTGATCAGGGTTATCTGACCATCGCCCAGGACCAGAACAGCAGTGCGGTGTATGGCATGCCCAAGGCGGCCGCTGCCATCGGCGCCGCCTCAGAGATTCGCCCGCTGGACAAGATTGCTCCACGTTTGCTGGAGATATTTGCCAAATGACTGATAAACGCAGCTGTCCTGGCCAGGTAGCAATTCAGGTGACAACCCATGAATGACTTACAGCTCGACGAATTCAAGACCGACGAAAATGCCGCCATGGTGTTGCTGGTGGACGACCAGGCCATGATCGGCGAAGCGGTGCGGCGTGGGTTGGCGAACGAGGAAAACATCGATTTCCACTTCTGCGCCGATCCGCACCAGGCCATTGCCCAGGCGATCCGCATCAAGCCCACGGTGATTCTCCAGGACCTGGTGATGCCGGGCCTGGACGGCCTGACCCTGGTGCGCGAGTACCGCAACCACCCGGCGACCCAGAACATCCCGATCATCGTTCTCTCCACCAAGGAAGACCCGCTGATCAAGAGCGCGGCCTTTGCCGCCGGGGCCAACGACTACCTGGTCAAGCTGCCGGACAACATCGAGCTGGTGGCGCGCATTCGCTATCACTCCCGTTCCTACATGACCCTGTTGCAGCGTGACGCGGCTTACCGCGCCCTGCGGGTCAGCCAGCAGCAACTGCTGGACACCAACCTGGTGCTGCAACGGCTGATGAACTCCGACGGCCTGACCGGGCTGTCCAACCGCCGGCATTTCGATGAGTACCTGGAGCTGGAGTGGCGGCGGGCGATGCGTGAACAGAGCCAGCTGTCGCTGTTGATGATCGACGTCGACTACTTCAAGACCTACAACGACACCTTCGGCCACCTGGAGGGCGACGAAGCCCTGCGCAAGGTGGCCACGGCGATTCGCGAGGCCAGCAGCCGGCCTTCCGACCTGCCGGCCCGCTACGGCGGCGAAGAGTTCGTGCTGGTGCTGCCCAATACCTCGCCGGGCGGGGCGCGATTGGTGGCCGAGAAGCTGCGCCAGACGGTGGAAGCCTTGAAAATCCCCCATATCGCGCCGGTGGAGGGCGCGAGCCTGACCATCAGCATCGGTCTTTCCACCGTAACGCCGCAGCCCAACAGCCATTGCCGGCAGTTGATTTCGGCGGCGGACAAGGGGCTGTACCTGGCCAAGAACAACGGTCGCAACCAGGTCGGGATCGAGTAACCGCCTCAGCTTCCAGGCTGCTCGTCGGTCTCCGGGGCCCGAGTGACGGGCACCAGGGTGTCGCCGAACAGGTAGTAGCTGTGGCTTGTGGTTTGCGAGCAGGTGAGAAGGGCGGCTTCGACCCTGTATCGGGTGTGCAGGTCGAGCCTTTTCTCGTTGAAGAGGTTGTTCAGCCGGCAGCAGGCGGCGATGGGGTAGTCACCGAAGCTGTAGCTGAAGTGGCCATTTCTGTGGCTGGAGACCCAGGTGGCGCTGAATTGACCTTGCAGCCACTGGGTCCGGGCTGCCACCTCGCTTTGCTGGCCTTTCAGACGATGCAAGACCCACCACCACAGGAAGATCGCCCACGGCACCAGCAGGGCGCAGGCCAGCTGTGGGGAGATCAACAGCCAGACCCCTTGCAGCAGGATCAGCACGAACAGGCTCAGGAACAGGCATATGAATGCCTGTGCTCCCCTGAGATTGCGACGCTCGCGGGCCTTGATGTAGCGGATTTGCGAGTCGCTGAGGGTTCTCTCCATGGCGGCCTGTTTCCTGGTTCTGCTGGCAATCGAGTGCGAGAAGTGGCATTCACGCTCGGATTGTATAGGTCCTGGCGCTTAAATTAGCGGGTCTAATTGCGCTTAAAGCCGCTAAGCGGGCTGCCGTGAATCAGTGATTCCGTTATAATCTCCGGCTTTCAAAAGTTCGCCAACGAGTGCCGCCCCCCATGGAAATCAACCCGATCCTGAACACCATCAAGGACCTGTCCGAGCGCTCCGAAACTATTCGGGGGTATCTTTGACTACGATCAAAAGCATGAGCGTCTGACCGAGGTCAATCGCGAGCTTGAAGATCCGAGTGTCTGGAACAAACCCGAATACGCCCAGGAACTGGGCCGCGAGCGCGCAGCGCTGGCACAGATCGTCGAGACCCTGGACGAACTGAACGGCGGCCTGGCCGATTGCCGCGATCTGCTGGACATGGCGGTCGAGGAAGAGGACGAAGGCGCGGTGGGCGATGTCGTCGCCGAGCTGGCCCGTCTCGAGGAAAACCTCGCCAAGCTCGAATTCCGCCGCATGTTCAGCCACGAAATGGACCCGAACAACGCCTACCTGGACATCCAGGCCGGCTCCGGCGGCACCGAGGCCCAGGACTGGGCCAACATCCTGCTGCGCATGTACCTGCGCTGGGCCGACAAACGCGGTTTCGACGCGACCATCATGGAACTGTCGGCCGGTGAAGTCGCCGGTATCAAAGGTGCGACCGTGCACATCAAGGGCGAATACGCCTTTGGCTGGCTGCGCACCGAGATCGGCGTGCACCGTCTGGTGCGCAAGAGCCCGTTCGACTCCGGCAACCGTCGCCACACCTCGTTTTCCGCCGTTTTCGTCTCGCCCGAGATCGACGACAAGGTGGAAATCGAAATCAACCCGGCAGACCTGCGGATCGACACCTATCGTTCCTCCGGTGCCGGTGGTCAGCACGTAAACACCACCGACTCGGCCGTACGTATCACCCACGTACCGACCAACACCGTGGTCAGCTGCCAGAACGAACGTTCCCAGCACGCCAACAAGGACACCGCCATGAAAATGCTGCGGGCCAAGTTGTACGAGCAGGAAATGCAGAAGCGCAACGCCGCGTCGCAAGCGCTGGAAGACACCAAGTCGGACATCGGCTGGGGTCACCAGATCCGCTCCTACGTGCTCGATGCGTCGCGGATCAAGGATCTGCGCACCAACATCGAACGCAGCGACTGCGACAAGGTACTCGACGGCGACATCGACGAATACCTGGAAGCCAGCCTGAAATCGGGCTTGTAATACTGCAATACGGGATCGGCTGACACGGTGCGATCCCGTAGGAGCCGGCTTGCCGGCGATCTCCAGGCCGAAGGCCTGGGGGCAATGAACCTGTGATGGAATTTCAAAAGACATGAGCGACCAACAACTCGACCCGCAAGCCCTGCAACAGGAAGAAAACTCCCTGATCGCCCTGCGCAAGGAAAAGCTTGCTGCCGAGCGCGCCAAGGGCAATGCCTTCCCGAACGACTTCCGCCGCGAAAACTACTGCGAAGATCTGCAGAAGAAATACGCGGACAAGACCAAGGAAGAGCTCGCAGAGGCTGCAATCCCGGTCAAGGTTGCCGGTCGCATCATGCTCAACCGTGGCTCGTTCATGGTGATCCAGGACATGACCGGTCGCATTCAGGTCTACGTCAACCGTAAAACCCTGTCCGAAGAAACCCTGGCCTCCGTCAAGACCTGGGACATGGGCGACATCATCGCTGCCGAAGGCACTCTGGCCCGTTCCGGCAAGGGTGACCTGTACGTTGAAATGACCAATGTGCGCCTGCTGACCAAGTCGCTGCGCCCGCTGCCGGACAAGCACCACGGCCTGACCGACACCGAGCAGCGCTACCGTCAGCGCTACGTCGACCTGATCGTCAACGAAGAAGTACGCCAGACTTTCCGCGTGCGTTCGCAAGTGATCGCCCACATCCGCAGCTTCCTGATGAAGCGCGACTTCCTCGAAGTCGAAACGCCGATGCTGCAGACCATCCCTGGCGGCGCGGCGGCCAAGCCGTTCGAAACCCACCACAACGCGCTGGACATGGAAATGTTCCTGCGTATCGCCCCTGAGCTGTATCTGAAGCGCCTGGTGGTTGGCGGTTTCGAGAAAGTGTTCGAGATCAACCGCAACTTCCGTAACGAAGGCGTTTCGACCCGTCACAACCCTGAATTCACCATGTTGGAGTTCTACCAGGCTTACGCCGACTACGAAGACAACATGGACCTGACCGAAGAACTGTTCCGCGAACTGGCGCAGTTGGTCCTGGGCAGCACCGACGTGCCGTACGGCGACAAGGTGTTCCACTTCGGCGAGCCGTTCGCGCGCCTGTCGGTGTTCGACTCGATCCTCAAGTACAACCCCGAACTGACCGCTGATGACCTGAACGACATCGACAAGGCTCGCGCCATCGCCAAGAAGGCCGGTGCCAAGGTGCTGGGCTTCGAAGGCCTGGGCAAGTTGCAGGTGATGATTTTCGAGGAACTGGTGGAGCACAAGCTGGAGCAGCCGCACTTCATTACCCAGTACCCGTTCGAAGTGTCGCCGCTGGCCCGTCGCAACGACGATAACCCCAACGTCACCGACCGTTTCGAGCTGTTCATTGGTGGTCGCGAAATCGCCAACGCCTACTCCGAGTTGAACGACGCGGAAGACCAGGCAGAGCGCTTCATGGCCCAGGTGGCGGACAAGGACGCCGGTGATGACGAAGCCATGCACTACGACGCCGACTTCGTCCGTGCCCTGGAATACGGCATGCCGCCCACCGCCGGCGAGGGCATCGGTATCGACCGCCTGGTGATGTTGCTGACCAACTCGCCGTCGATTCGCGACGTGATCCTGTTCCCGCACATGCGGCCGCAAGCTTAAGTGCTCTGAATAATCAGCCGCCTTTATCAGGCGGCTTTTTATTGTCTGGTTGGAACTGACGTACCGCTTCTAATTCTGTGTGATTTTTAAGAGGGAATACCTGTCGTGAACCGCGCAATTGCTCAAGAAGGTGCAGCTGGCATCGCCACTGCGGTGGCTGAAAGTGTTCAGTACCAGGGCCGCAAGGCCAGCCGCCAAGGCAGTGAGCAGCGTAGACAGGATATTCTCGATGCCGCCATGCGCATTGTCGTGCGTGACGGCGTGCGGGCCGTGCGCCATCGTGCGGTGGCCGCCGAAGCCGGTGTGCCCTTGTCGGCCACCACCTATTACTTCAAGGATATCGATGACCTGCTCACCGATACCTTTGCCCAGTACGTGGAGCGCAGCGCGGCGTTCATGGCCAAGCTGTGGGCCAGCAACGAGGGGCTGCTGCGGGAAATGGTCGCCTATGGCGACGGCAGCGCCGCCTCGCGCTCGCAACTGGCCGACGATATCGCGCGTATGACCGCCGATTACGTACGGCGCCAGTTGAATACCCGTCGTGAACACTTGATGGCCGAACAGGCCTTCCGCCAGGAAGCCTTGCTCAACCCGCGCCTGGCGCAGCTGGTGCGCTCGCACCAGCAGATCCTGCTGCACGGCACTTGCCAGTTTTTCCAGGTCCTGGGCTCGCGGGAGCCGCAGCAGGATGCCAAGGTATTGACGTCGATAATCGGCCGGATGGAATATCAGGGCCTGCTCAACGGCGCCGAGCCGCTGGTGGAAGAAGAGATGCTCGGCATCCTCACGCGCTACATGCACCTGGTTCTGGCTTCGGTCTGAGCCGCCCGGCCTGGCTTGCCGGCTGCGGCCTGGCGGTCGTGGCCCGCGCCAGCGACTACAGTGATTCTGGTGTTCATGGGAGAGTTGCATGCAAGCCTGGCGCGTCCTGATTGCCCTGTCGTTCCTGCTGCTCAGCGGTTGCCTGGTGGCCTTCAAGGAGCCGCTGCCGGCTGCGCAGGCGGCGCCTGCCCAATTGCTGGGCAAGTGGGCCAGCAAGAATGCCTGGGGCGAGCCGCTGAACATCCAGCTCAGCCAGATCGGCGCCAACCGCTACCGTGCCTCGAGTTACCCAGGCGGCACGGCGCGCCCGCGAGACACCTATGATTTCACCGTTTCCCGGCATGGCAACCGCTGGTACCTGTCGGCGGCGGTGCCCCAGGCCTTTGGCGGGCACTACAGCATTGCCGGCTTCGAGTTGACGGCAAGGCACGAACTGGTGCTTTACACCCTGGACCTGGAACAGATTCGCCAGGCCCTGGGTCAAAAGGCCTTGAACGGTGAGCCCATGGCCACGGCCGAAGGCGATGGCGTGCTGATCAGCAGCCCCTTGCCCGAGGTCTTCGCCTACCTTGACGACCCCGCCAATTCCGACTTGTTCGTCGAGGCGGCGCGCTTCAAGCGCGTGGGCAAGTGACCCCGCGCTACAGACCCATTCAATAGGAGCTTTTGGTGGACGATTACCAGCAGACGATACGCACCTTGTCCGATCGCATAGTGCTGGCCCAGACACCGATCCGCGTGCTGGATGCGGTGAAGTGGGACGAGAACGTCCGCAAAGGCTTTCTCAAGGCCAAGGGCAAGGAAATGCCGGCGGTGGACCGCGCCTATTACGAGGGGCGGCCACTGTCTTTCGATTCTGGCGCAGTGAAGCTGGAATTCCAGAACATCGAGCGCGACATCACCCGCCAACTGGGCCAGTTCAACCCGGTGGGGCAGATCATGCGCCGCATGTGCAAGGAATACCGCATGGTGGTGCGCATGCTCGAAGCACGGGGTACCGGCGACTTCGGCCTGATCTCGCAGGAGCTGTACGGCGCCGCATCCGATGCCTTCCATGCCGGCGACCCGACCCTGGCGGACCTGGGGCTGATGATGTCCGATTACCTGAACAACATCGACGGTCGGGGCGATCTCAAGGACGAACCCAAGACCCTGAGTGCCAAGGATGCCGTGAGCCTGCTGCAGAGCCGCCTGAACAAGGTGTTCGGCGAGGCGGAGGAAACCATCCGGGTGTTCGAGTCCGACGGTATCGTTGCCGACGCCGCGGCGGGCGCCGACTACATCAAGATCCGCAGCGATGCGATGTTCAACAACCGTGACGTGCGAGCCCTGGAAGTCCATGAGGGGCTGGTGCACGTGGGCACCACCCTGAACGGCCTCAACCAGCCGATCTGCACCTTCCTGGCCAAGGGCCCGCCCTCGTCCACAGTGACCCAGGAGGGGCTGGCGATCCTGATGGAGATCATCACCTTTGCCTCTTACCCCAGCCGCTTGCGCAAGCTGACCAACCGCACCCGGGCCATCCATATGGTGGAGGAGGGCGCGGACTTCCTGCAGGTGTTCGAGTTCTTCCGCGAGCAGGGCTTCGAGATGGCCGAGAGCTACGGCAATGCCAGCCGGGTGTTCCGCGGGTCGGTGCCCACGGGGCTGCCGTTTACCAAAGACTTGTCCTACCTCAAGGGCTTCATCATGGTTTACAACTACATTCAGCTGGCTGTGCGCAAGGGCAAGCTGGAGCAGGTGCCGCTGCTGTTCTGCGGCAAGACCACCCTCGAGGACATGCGCACCCTGCGCCAGCTGGTGGACGAAGGGCTGGTGGTGGCACCCAAGTACCTGCCCGAACAGTTTCGCGACATGAACGCGCTGTCGGCCTGGATGTGTTTCTCCAACTTCCTCAACCATCTGAGCCTGGACCGGATCGAGGCGGACTACTCCAACATTCTTTGACTTCTGCCGGGGGGGCGCACATGGACGTATCCACAGACAGCTGTAGCCACTGGCACAGGCTGCGACAAGGCCCGCAGAGCCTTCAGCGCCCATCCGGGTACAGGCCAGGGGGCTGCGGATGAGCCGGCTACTGAAGTATTGCGCGGTATTTGCCCTGCTGCTGGGCCTGCAGGGCTGCAGTTCGTTGCTGTTCTATCCCGAACCCGGGCTGCCTTTCACCCCTGAGCGGGCCAGGCTTGAATACCGTGACGTGACCCTGACCACCGCCGATGGCCTCAAGCTGCACGGCTGGTGGCTGCCGGCCAAACCCGGAGTGGCGGTCAAGGGCACGGTGCTGCACCTGCATGGCAACGGCGGCAATCTGGCCTGGCACCTGGGGGGTAGTTGGTGGCTGCCGGAGCAGGGCTATCAGGTGCTGCTGGTGGACTATCGCGGTTATGGCCTGTCCGAAGGTGCACCGAGCCTGCCGGCGATCTATCAGGATCTGGATGCCGCGTTCAAGTGGCTGGACCAGGCACCCGAAGTGCAGGGCAAGCCATTGATCGTGCTGGGGCAAAGCCTGGGCGGCGCCCTGGCCATCCACTACCTGGTACAGCACCCCGAACGTCAGGCCCAGCTCAAGGCCATCGTCCTCGATGGCGTACCGGCCAGTTATCGCGATGTCGGGCGCTATGCCCTGAGCACTTCCTGGCTGACCTGGCCGTTGCAGGTGCCGTTGTCGTGGCTGGTGCCGGACACCGACAGCGCGATTCACTCGATGCCGCGCCTGACCGGGGTACCGAAACTGATCTACCACAGCATCGACGATCCCATCGTGCCCCTTTCCAATGGCATCCGTGTGTATCAAGCTGCGCCCCCGCCCAGGGTCCTGCAACTGACCCGCGGCGGCCATGTGCAAACCTTTGCCGATCCGACCTGGCGCCGCGTGATGCTGCGCTACCTCGATGATCCGCAGCATTTCGACGGGTTGCGCCGCCTGGGGGAGATCCCCAATTACCCGACGCCCCCGAATTCAGCAGTTGAACCTCCAGAGAGTCCGCAATGAGTGAAGAACGCAACGCCATTCCCATGATCATCACCGGTATCTGCAGCATCATCGTCACCGTGGGCAGCCTGTGGTACTACGGCTACCTGCACTTCGCCAAACCGGAGGATGCATTGCTGCTCAGCGACTTCACCATGCTCAAGACCGTGCCCGGCGAGGACTACAAGATCTCCCTGCAACCGGCCGATGAAGTGGCCCAATGCATCGACGGTGTACTGGTGCTGTTCGACACCCAGCAGAAAGGCCTGACCGGGGTGCTGGTGAACAAGAAGAAGCAGGCCGTGCGCTGCATGGGGCAGGAAACCCCGCAACTGGAGCAGTGATCTGTTCGCCGGCAAGCCGGCTCCTACATGGATAACGGCATAAAAAAACGCCGCCGACCTGAAGAGGTCGGCGGCGTTTTATCTTACCTGCCTATATAGGCAGGGTGCCCGATCAGTTGCGGCTGACCGACGAACGTGGTGCTACCGGCTGGTTGTCGTTGGAGATGGTGACTTCCACGCGACGGTTCATGGCGCGGCCGGAAACACTGCCGTTATCGGCCACCGGATATTCCTTGCCATAACCCTGGCTGACGATGCGCGCCGGGTCGATACCCATGCGGATCAGAGCCATCTGCACCGAGCCGGCACGGCGCTCGGACAGCGACTGGTTGTAGGAATCGCTGCCGGTGCTGTCGGTGTAGCCTTCGACGATCACCTTGCGATCGGGGTTCTGCTGGAGGAATTGCGCCAGCTTGTTGATGTTCACCAGGCCGCTGGATTTCAGGTCGGACTTGTTGGTGGCGAACAGCACGTCACCGAAGGTCACCAGGGTGCCGCGGTCGGTCTGCTTGGCGTTGAGGCTGTCCTGCAGTTGCTTGATCTGCGCGTCGCGGGCATCGAGGATGGCGCGGGCGCGCTGGTCGCCGGCGTCCTTGAGCTTGGCTTCGGCGGTGCGCAGGGCAATGGTTTCCTTGGCCACTTCGACCCGCTGGTTGGTCAGGTAGGCCAGTTGGTCGACCTTCTTCTCGTCGTCCTTGTTCAGGTAGGCCTTGTCGGCCTTGTCCATCCAGTCGGCGGCGTCCTTGGTTTCCAGGGCGGCGACCTTGCTGGCCTGCGGGTTGGCCTGCAGGGCGGAGAAGTTGGTGCGGGCGTTTTCCAGGTTGGCGTTAGGCGGGGTGGAGCAGGCCGCCAGGGCTACGCTCATGGCCAACAGGGCTGGGATCATCAATTGTTTGCGCATAATGGTTCGTCCTTTCAATCAAATACGAGTACGTGGGAATCGGCGGCGGCTTCTTATTGCACGCTACGCATGCCTTCCTGACGCAGTTCCTGAACGCCTTTCTGCGAGTCTTTGAGCGCCTGCTCGGCCTTGGCGGCCTGGGCCTTGCGCTCTGCTACGCGGGCGTCCCACTCGGCTTGTTCAGCCAGGCGGCGGGCTTCGTCGTACTTCTTGTCGTGCATGGCAATCTCGGCTTGCTTGAGCTTGTCCTGCGCCGACTTCATTTCCACGGCAGCAAATTCGGTACCGCCTGCGCTCACTGCGCTATTGACCGCAGATTGCGTGACCGCGTACTGCTCGGTGGGCGGGTTCCCGGCACAACCGGCCAGAACCATGCTGCTACCGAGGGCCAGCGCGGCCAGCTTCAGCCCGCGCAGAGAGGTGAACGAGGATTTGGCAGTGCTGATCTTCATGGTCTTCAACTCCATTGGGTAACTCCTGGAAAACATCAAAATCCATCCTGGTTCTGGCGCCGTGACGCTTCAGTGACGACGAGCGCTGATGGCAAAATTTGAAACGGCCGTTCCAGTGATGGCTAATGGGTGTGACCCGAGGCTTTTTTGAATAGTTCAGAGAAAGATGGCGATTGGCCGGAAAAAAATCTGACGCATCGGACAGGGCTCTAGATCGGGAACTTTTGCCGTGCGCAGGGGTATCCCCGACCCTTTGCAGGGCCGGGAAGGATGATTGTCAGGTGTGCGCGGGAGTGTGGAAGTTCAGTGCTTGGGCTTGTCGGACTGGCTCGCCAGCAGGTGCAGATGCTGGCGCGACAATGCCAGGAAACGAGGGGTGGGTCCCACATCCTCGTACAGTGGATCGCCCTCTTCATCGGTGGCCACGACGTGCTGGCCCTGGATGTAGGGGAAGCTCGCCTCCAGCTCTTCCAGGGCGGCGCCGATGAGTTCGCCGAGCAGTTCTTCGGTCTGGCGTTTGGGGTACATCTCGGAAAGGGCGGCCAGGCGTGCGGCGGCTTCCACATCCAGGTGAATCCGGTAGCCGGTCCGGGTCAGGCGACCCTTGGCGTTTTCTTCCCAGTGTTGCGCAAGTTCACGGATTTTCATGATGACCTCAATGAACACCTGCTCGTGGCAGGCTGGGTTGAGTGGACCGGCCGGGGCCGGTAGGCGGCCCTCGTGCGGCCTATGCTTGAGACTAGCTGCATCGCCGAAGGTTTGGTGCGCTTTGCCCCACGCTTGCTAAGCGAGGTGTGCAGGCGGCACTCTTGAGCCTTCCGTGCCGCCTTGAGTCCGCTGGAGAACACCTCGATGACCGATATTGATGCGCGCTTGCGCGAAGACGTTCACCTCTTGGGGGAACTGCTGGGCAATACCATTCGCGACCAGTACGGGGAGGCTTTCCTCGACAAGATCGAGCAGATTCGCAAAGGCGCCAAGGCCGATCGCCGGGGCTCGCCGGGGGCCGAGCTGAGCGCCAGCCTCGACCAGTTGAGCGAGGACGAACTGCTGCCGGTGGCCAGGGCCTTCAACCAGTTCCTCAACCTGGCGAACATCGCCGAGCAGTATCAGTTGATCCACCGCCGCGACGAGTCGCAGCCGGCACCCTTCGAGGCTCGGGTGCTGCCGGAGCTGCTGGCTCGCCTGCGCGCCGAAGGGCACAGCGCCGATGCTCTGGCCCGGCAACTGGGGCGCCTGGAAATCGAGCTGGTGCTGACCGCTCACCCCACCGAAGTGGCGCGCCGCACCCTGATCCAGAAATACGATGCGATTGCCGGGCAACTGGCGGCCCAGGACCACCGTGACCTCACCAGCGCCGAGCGCGGGCAGATCCAGGAGCGCCTGCAACGCTTGATCGCCGAGGCCTGGCACACCGAGGAAATCCGTCGGACCCGACCCACTCCGGTGGATGAAGCCAAGTGGGGCTTTGCGGTGATCGAGCATTCGCTGTGGCAGGCGATCCCCAATTACCTGCGCAAGGCCGACAAGGCCTTGTTCGAGGCCACCGGGCTGCACCTGCCGCTGGAGTCGGCGCCGATCCGCTTTGCGTCGTGGATGGGCGGCGACCGTGATGGCAACCCCAATGTCACCGCTGCGGTAACCCGCGAAGTGCTGCTGCTGGCGCGCTGGATGGCCGCCGACCTGTACCTGCGGGACATCGACCACCTGGCGGCCGAGCTGTCCATGCAGCAGGCCAGCCCGGCGCTCCTGGCCAGGGCCGGAGATAGCGCCGAGCCTTATCGGGCGCTGCTCAAGCAATTGCGTGAACGCCTGCGGGCCACCCGCAACTGGGCCCACGCGGCGCTCAGCGCGGCGGTGCCGGCGGGCGCCGAGGTGTTGCACAACAACCGTGACCTGCTGGAGCCGCTGCAGCTGTGCTACCAGTCGTTGCACGAGTGCGGCATGGGAGTGATTGCCGACGGGCCGCTGCTCGACTGTCTGCGCCGGGCAGTGACCTTCGGTCTGTTCCTGGTGCGCCTGGATGTACGCCAGGATTCCAGCCGGCATACCTCGGCCATGACCGAAATCACCGATTACCTGGGCCTGGGGCGTTACGAGGACTGGAGCGAGGAGGATCGCATCACCTTCCTGATGCGCGAACTGAGCAGCCGTCGGCCGTTGTTGCCAGGCTATTTCAAGCCCTCGGCGGACACCGCCGAAGTGCTCGCCACCTGCCGCGAAATCGCTGGTGCGCCAGCGGCGTCCCTGGGTTCCTATGTGATTTCCATGGCCGGCGCGGCCTCCGATGTGCTGGCGGTGCAGTTGCTGCTCAAGGAATCCGGTGTGCTGCGGCCGATGCGCGTGGTGCCTCTGTTCGAGACCCTGGCGGACCTGGACAACGCCGGCCCGGTGATGGAAAAACTGCTGCACATGCCGGGCTATCGTTCGCGCCTGCAAGGGCCGCAGGAAGTGATGATCGGCTACTCCGACTCGGCCAAGGATGCCGGCACCACGGCTGCGGCCTGGGCCCAGTACCGGGCCCAGGAGCGGCTGGTGGACATCTGCCGCGAGCAACAGGTGGAACTGCTGCTGTTCCACGGCCGCGGTGGCACCGTTGGGCGTGGCGGCGGCCCGGCCCACGCGGCCATTCTGTCGCAGCCGCCGGGTTCGGTGGCGGGGCGTTTCCGCACCACCGAGCAAGGGGAAATGATCCGCTTCAAATTCGGCCTGCCGGACATCGCCGAGCAGAACCTCAACCTCTATCTGGCCGCGGTACTGGAGGCGACCCTGTTGCCGCCGCCGCCACCGCAGCCGGCCTGGCGTCACCTGATGGACGAGCTGGCCAGCGATGGCGTCCGGGCCTACCGCGAGGTGGTGCGGGACAATCCGCAGTTCGTCGAGTACTTCCGCCAGTCCACTCCGGAACAGGAGCTGGGCCGCCTGCCGCTGGGCAGCCGCCCGGCCAAGCGCCGTGCCGGGGGCATCGAGAGCCTGCGGGCGATCCCCTGGATCTTCGGCTGGACCCAGACCCGCCTGATGTTGCCCGCCTGGCTCGGCTGGGAAGCGGCCTTGAGCAAGGCCCTGGCCCGTGGCGAGGGTGACCTGCTGGGGCAGATGCGTGAGCAATGGCCGTTTTTCCGCACCCGCATCGACATGCTGGAGATGGTGCTGGCCAAGGCCGACGCGGATATCGCCCGCTCCTATGACGAGCGCCTGGTGGAGGCCGAACTGTTGCCGTTGGGCGAGCATTTACGCGACCTATTGTCGCAGGCTTGCGCGGTGGTCCTGGGCCTGACCGGGCAGTCGCAACTGCTGGCGCACAGCCCCGATACCCTGGAGTTCATCCGCCTGCGCAACACCTACCTCGACCCGCTGCATCTGTTGCAGGCCGAGCTCCTGGCGCGCTCGCGCAAGCAGCAGGCGCCGCAAGGAAGCCCCGTGGAACAGGCGTTGCTGGTCTCCGTGGCCGGTATCGCCGCTGGCTTGCGCAATACCGGCTGAGGTGCGAGAGGGCTGCCGGCCAGCTGCGCGGCAGCCCCGATCAAGGCAATTGCGAGGTGTCGTTCTGGTTCATCTGGCGACACTTTGTTGTCGGGTTGCGACTTGTTCTACCCGGCCAATGGGGCACAAAAGGGCCGGGTTCCTCCGACTTTCGACTGCTTGTGTGCGCTGTGTCGGCTGTGTATCTTGATCAGCCTTTGGCCGTTTGGGCGGCCACACCCCCATTTTTGAGATTGGCCCCACGAGGCGAATCCGAGCGTTTCTAAATAAAAAATTGAGGAGCACATCGATGCGCGTAATTCTGCTGGGAGCTCCCGGGGCCGGTAAAGGTACTCAGGCAAAGTTCATCACCGAAAAGTTCGGTATTCCACAGATCTCCACCGGTGACATGCTGCGTGCTGCGGTCAAGGCCGGCACCGAGCTGGGCCTGAAGGCCAAGAGCGTGATGGACAGCGGTGGCCTGGTGTCCGATGACCTGATCATCAACCTGGTCAAGGAACGCATCAGCCAGGCCGACTGCGCCAATGGCTTCCTGTTCGACGGCTTCCCGCGCACCATTCCCCAGGCCGAAGCGCTGGTGAAGGCCGGTGTCGAGCTGGACAACGTGGTGGAAATCGCCGTCGACGACGAAGAGATCGTCCAGCGCATCGCCGGTCGCCGTGTGCACGAGGCTTCGGGCCGGGTCTACCACACCGTCTACAACCCGCCGAAGATCGCCGGCAAGGATGACATCACCGGTGAAGACCTGGTGCAGCGCAAGGACGACACCGAGGAAACCGTGCGTCATCGCCTGTCGGTCTACCACTCGCAGACCAAGCCGCTGGTGGAGTTCTACCAGCAACTGGCTGCCACCCAGGGCAAGCCTAAGTACAGCCATATCCCTGGCGTCGGTTCGGTGGAAGTGATCACCGGCAAGGTACTCGAAGCCCTGAGCTGAGTTGCCTGAGCGTTTGATCGTTGAACGGCCCGCTTGCGGGCCGTTGCTGTTTATAATGCGTCACTTTTTTCAATGCCTATGGAACCCCGAATGAGCACCTTGCTGGCCCTGGACACCGCGACTGAAGCTTGCTCCGTTGCTTTGCTGCATGACGGCAAGGTCACGAGCCATTACGAGGTGATCCCGCGCCTGCATGCGCAGAAGCTGTTGCCGATGATCCAGGAGCTGCTGGCCAATGCCGGGGTGACCTTGCAACAGGTCGAGGCCATTGCCTTTGGCCGTGGGCCGGGTGCCTTCACCGGGGTGCGCATCGCCATCGGCGTGGTGCAGGGCCTGGCCTTTGCTCTGGAGCGCCCGGTGCTGCCGGTATCCAACCTGGCGGTGCTGGCCCAGCGGGCTCTGCGCGAGCATGGCGCGACCCAGGTGGCTTCGGCCATCGATGCGCGCATGGATGAAGTCTATTGGGGCTGCTACCAGGAAGTTGCCGGCGAGATGCGCCTGGTGGGCGCGGAAGCGGTATTGCCGCCGGAAGTCGCGGCCCTGCCCGAAGGTTCCAGCGGCGACTGGTTCGGTGCGGGCACCGGTTGGGGGTATGGCGAGCGCATTGCCGTCGAACTCAGCGGCCAGGACGCCGGCATGCTGCCGCATGCGGTCGACCTGCTGACCCTGGCGCAATTTGCCTGGGAGCGCGGCGAGGCGATCGTTGCCGACCAGGCCCAACCTGTCTATCTGCGGGACAAGGTCGCTACTCCCAAGGCCCGTTGAACCCAGAACAAATGTGCACGGTTATGCGGATAACTCCCGCATACGCCCGCCAATCGTCCGTTTTTTCAGCCTGAACCTGCCCGGTTTTAAACCTTTTGGCTTTTCTGTGTTCTAGTTATCACTTGGGCATTTGCTAAGTCGAAGCGGTGCCGCTAAATTGCCATCATCGACCCCGGGCTTTTCTGTATGCGTATAGACGGCATCTCCTCTCAGTCCTACCCCATCAAGCGCAAGCCTCGCAAAGGCCGTGCGCTGGTAGACGAGTCCCTGGACGATGCCGACGCCATTGAAGTGCAGCCCGAGCCTTCGACCCAGAGCCGTTCCCAGGCTTCTTCCCCACGTACCGGCAATCTTCCCGCCCGCCCCCAGGACATGATCTTCCAGCGGGCGATGAAAAAGAGCGTGGCCAACGCCCTGGCCAGCTACCTGACCACCGCCGGCTTTGTCGATTGGGATATGGAAGTGGTGGGTCTCGACCTGCATATCTGATGCTGCCTTATTTCCTCGGTTGTCCTTCCTGGAGCGAAAACGCCTGGCGTGAGTACCTGTACCCGGAAGACGCCCGGCCCAATGATTTCCTCGGCCTGTATTGCCAGGTCTTCAACGCCGTCGAAGGCAATACCACCTTCTATGCACGGCCGGCGCCCGGAACCGTGCAGCGCTGGGCCGAGATCATGCCCGAGCACTTTCGCTTTACCGCCAAGTTCCCCGGTGACATCAGTCACGGCGGCGACCTGCGCGAGCAGTTGAGCGCCGCTGAGTCCTTTATCCAGCTGCTCAGCCCCCTGGGTGAGCGGGTGTCGCCGCTGTGGCTGCAATTGCCGGCCAGCTTCGCGCCCCAGCGTCTGGCGGAACTGGCCGGGTTCATCGATGGCCTGGAGCGGCCGCTGGCGGTGGAAGTGCGGCACCCGGAGTTCTTCACCAAGGGCGATGCCGAGCGCATGCTCAACCGGCTGCTGCGCGAGCGTGGCGTGGAACGCATCTGCCTCGACCCGCGGGCCCTGTTCAGTTGCACGTCGACCGCTCCTGCGGTGCTGCATGCGCAGTCGAAAAAGCCCAAGGTGCCACCGCGCCCCGCAGCCTTCACCCAGTTTCCCCAGGTGCGCTTCATCGGTCATCCGGAGCTTGAGGCCAACGATCCTTTCCTTGAACCCTGGATCGACAAGGTCGCCGGCTGGATCGAAGAAGGGCGTACGCCCTACGTGTTCCTGCACACTTCGGACAACCGTCTGGCGGCCGAACTGGCGCGGCGTTTTCACGCCCGGCTGATGCAACGTTTGCCTGGCTTGCCCGCATTGCCTGAGTTATACAGAGAGCCCGCTGCGGAGCAACTCGGCTTGCTCTGAAGCGCCTTCACGGCCTTCTTCAGGAGCGAGCCAATGGACGCGCAAACCCTTCGAGCCACTGCCTTCAGGGCCCTGCATGAACGTGCCGGAGCCTTCGTCATTCCCAACCCCTGGGATGCCGGTTCGGCGAAGATGCTCGCCAGCCTCGGCTTCGAGGCCCTGGCCACCACCAGCGCCGGCTATGCCTTTTCCCTGGGGCGCCCGGATGCCGAAGGTGCACTCAGCCTGGAGGACACGCTGGACAACGTGCGCAGCATCGTCGGCGCCAGCAGCCTGCCGGTGGCGGCGGACCTGGAAAACGGGTTTTCCGACAGCCCCGAAGGCTGTGCCCAGGCGCTGCTTCTTGCGGCGGCCAGCGGTGTGGTCGGTGCTTCGATCGAGGACGCCACGGGCCATGCCGAGCAGCCGATCTACGATTTCCAGCTGGCGGTGGAACGCATCGAGGCCTGCGTGGCGGCCGTTCGCAGTCTGCCCTTTCCCTTTACCCTGACCGCCCGGGCGGAAAACCTGCTGCACGGGCGTGATGATCTGGCAGACACCATTCGCCGCTTGCAGGCTTTTGCCGAGGCCGGTGCCGATGTGCTCTATGCCCCGGCCCTGGGCAGTGCCGAGGATATCCAGCAGGTGGTGCGAGCGGTGGCGCCCAAGCCAGTGAACGTGCTGATGTCGGGAGGCCTCAACCTCAGCGTGGCGCAACTGGCGGAGCTGGGCGTCAAGCGCATCAGTGTCGGTTCGGCCCTGGCGCGGGCCGCTTACGGAGCCTTCTACCGGGCTGCGCTAGATATCCATAGCCACGGGCGTTTCGATTTTGCCGACCGGGCGATGCCGTTCGGGCAGATCAATCAAATGTTCAAGCAGCCGTGAAACGGGAGTGTCTGTGCGGGTAGTGAAAGTCCTGGGCGCCTTGTTGTTGCTGGGCGCCCTGTTGTTGATCGGTGTTCGCCTGGGCTGGTTGCCCGTCGCGGACAGTTGGAATCCCTGGGCGCCGCTGGACGTGCGGGCCAAGCCCAACCTGTTGACCCGTTTCAAGCTGGCGCGGCTGCGGGATGACCCGCAACTGTGCGACCAGGTGCTGGCGGGCTCGGGTTTGCGTACCAGCCGCCAGCTCGACAGCCGCACGGACGTCGCTTGCCCATTGAGCAATACCCTGCGTGTACAGGGTGGCGACGTGGCCCTGAGCAGCAGCTTTCTTGCCAGTTGCCCGCTGGCGGTGGCCTTTGCCCTGTATGAGCGCCACGGCCTGCAGTCGGCCGCGCAGGCGGTGTACGGCCAGCGGGTGGCGCGAGTCGATCACCTGGGCAGTTTCGCCTGCCGCAACATGTACAGCCGCGAGAGCGGTGCCCGCAGCCAGCATGCCAGTGCCAATGCCCTGGACATCGCCGGCTTTCGCCTGGGGGATGGGCGCAGCATCAGCGTGCTCCGGGATTGGCCCAAGGACAGCAATGAAGGCCGATTTCTGCGCCTGGCCCGGGATGGCGCCTGTGACGCGTTCAACGTGGTGCTGGGGCCGGACTACAACAATGCCCATCGCAACCACTTTCATCTGGATGTAGGGCCTTGGTGGGTGTGTCGCTGAGGCTGGGCTCAGGCGGCGATGCGTAGGTTCTGCAGGATCAGCGGGCGGGCCCAGCCGATATCGAAGTCCATCGCCCGCTGTTGCTCGATGAGTTCCTGAGGCGGGAACGGCTCGGCGGGTTTGTCCAGCAGGTCCAGTTCGAATTCGGCGATCGGCAGGTGCAGTGGGCGGGGCTCCGGCGCAGGGCCTGGAGCAGGAATCGGCTGGCCGGCGTTGAGCACGATCGGGCGTACCCAGCCACTTTCGAAATCCTGCTGGCGCTGTTGGGCCACGATCTCTTCTGGCGGGAAGGGTGGGGCGGGTTTATCCAGCAGGTCCATTTCAAACTCGGCGATAGGCAGGAACAGCGGCTCCGGCGGGCGGACCTCGGTGTCTTGCACGTCGCAATGACGCTGATTGACGATCTGCGCCAGCACATCGCTGCCGCCAGCCGGTTCAACCGGGCCATCGATGGCCACCGCCGGTACCGATTCAACGCTCGCACCTTCACCCCGTTGCTCGGCCAGGGCCTGGGCAAAGAAGTCCTGCCACAGATGGCTGACGCCGCTCAGTGCCTGGGAGTTGCGCAGGCCATAGTCGCCGTGGGGCGAGATATAACCTATCGATGTGCGTTGAATGTCTGACATTGCTCTCGGTCGACGCTTGAGCTCTGGCAAAATGGCCGATAGTCCTGTTATCGGCAGTTTTTGCCGATCATTAATTTTTTGAGTGTGTTTTCAGATGAATGAGCAACCCGCAGCCTGCCGCATCAAAGTCGAGGCCCTGGGCGCCGGATTCGCCCCAGCGGCCGAGCAATGGGCCGAGCGCCTGGGGCTGGCGCTGCAGGTCGATGAGGCCGAGTTCGCCTTGCAAGTGGGTGAACAGGGCCTGCAGTTGCAGCAATTGGGACCGGACGCGCCCGGGCCGGTACGGGTGGATTTCGTCGAGGGTGGTGCAGCCCATCGGCGGCTGTACGGCGGCGGCAGCGGGCAGATGATCGCCAAGGCGGTGGGCGTGGCCCAGGGCGTGCGACCACGGGTGCTGGATGCCACGGCCGGTCTGGGCAAGGATGGCTTCGTGCTGGCGACCCTGGGTTGCGAGATGAGCCTGATCGAGCGCCAGCCATTGATTGGTGCGCTATTGGAAGACGGCCTGGCCCGCGCTGCGCAGGACGCCGAGGTAGGGCCTATCGTGGCCCGCATGCACCTGCTCAAGGGCAATTCCATCGAGCTGATGCGCAACTGGCAGGGTGAACCGCCCCAGGTGATCTACCTCGACCCGATGTTTCCCCATCGGGAGAAAAGTGCCCTGGTGAAGAAGGAAATGCGCTTGTTCCGGCCACTGGTGGGCGATGACAACGACGCCCCGGCCCTGCTCGCCGCGGCCCTGGCCCTGGCCAGCCACCGGGTGGTGGTCAAGCGTCCGCGCAAGGCGCCGTGCATCGAAGGGCCCAAGCCCAGCCATGGACTGGAGGGCAAATCCAGCCGCTACGACATCTACCCGAAGAAGGCCCTCAAGGCCTGAGCCCCCTGTAGCAGCCAGCTTGCCGGCGAAGGCGGTCTTCAGTCCGCTTCGCTGGCAAGCCCGCTCCTACATCAGCCAGCTCCTGCACCTGCCGGTTTCTACGGCCGGTAGGCGCGGATGAACAGCGCCACCACTTCCTGCACATGCTCCTCTGCGGCGGCGCCCCTCAAGGGTTCGCCGCAGCCGTAGAGCAGGCGGAAATTCGCCCCGCCCTTGAGTATGCAGAAAAAGTGCTCGGCGGCGTTGCGCGGCTTGTCGATGCGCAGGGTGCCCAGCTGATTGATCTTCGCCAGCAGCCGCTCCATGCCCTGCAGCACCCGTTCGGGACCGGCCTCGATGAAGATCTGCGAGAGCTTGGGGTCCTGGCTGCCCAGCGTCATGATCAGGCGGTGCAGGTTCACCGACTCGTCGCTGTTGATCAGATGGTGAAAGCCCCGGGCGATGTTCAGCAGGACATTCTCCACCGGCGTTTCGGGGGTCAGTTCGTAGATCAGCGTGGGCAGCTGTTCTTCGCACTTGGCCACCACAGCGGCGGTGAACAAGGTCTCCTTGTCATTGAAATGGCTGTAGACCGTGAGCTTTGAAACCCCGGCCTCAGCGGCGACCGCATCCATGCTGGTACTGGCGTAGCCATTGCTCAAGAACAGGACTTTGGCTGCTTCGAGAATGGCCTGGCGCTTGGCCAGATCCTTGGGCCTGCCTGGCCCAACGTTTGCGGAAATATTGTCGGACATTTTTTCGCTGTTAATACTGGACTGGTGAGTTTGCTATTAATAACATACCGGCCAGTATAAATATTCCAAGCACCATTAGCGAAAGGTCGCCGCCATGTTCCGCTATGCCTTGCCAGTCAGCCTGGCTTTTTTTCTGTCTGCTTGTGGGCACGAAGAGCCCGTTCAAATTGGCATCCGGCCGGCCATGGTGGTCCAGCCAGAGCCTTCGGCAAGAGCTTCGGACAGCTACCCGGGCGAGGTGCGCGCCCGCTATGAGCCGGACCTGGCATTCCGTATCGGCGGCAAGGTCAGCCGACGGCTGGTGGAGGAGGGCGAGCGGGTCAAGGCCAACCAGCCCCTGGCGGAGCTCGACCCGCAGGACGTGCGCCTGCAACTTGAAGCCACCCGGGCCCAGGTCACTGCAGCCAGCGCCAACCTCAACCTGGTGCGCGCCGAGCGTGATCGCTACAAGACCCTGCTGGAGCGGCAGATGGTCAGCCATTCCCAATACGACAACGCCGAGAACCTCTACCGTTCCGGCGAAGCGCGCCTGAAGCAGATCAAGGCCGAGTTCGATGTGGCCAACAACCAGGCCGGCTACGCGGTGCTGCGCGCGCCGCAGGACGGCGTGGTGGCCAAGCGTGCGGTGGAAGTGGGGCAGGTGGTGGCGGCCGGGCAGACGGTCTTCACCCTGGCCACCGATGGCGAGCGTGAGGTGCTGATCAGCTTCCCCGAGCAGAACTACGGCCGCTTCAAGGTCGGCCAGCCGGTATCGGTGGAGCTCTGGACCCAGCCGGGCCAGCGTTTCGACGGGCGCATCCGCGAGCTGTCGCCTGCTGCCGATCCCAAGTCCCGGACCTTCGCCGCGCGTATTGCCTTCACTGCCGGCAAGGTTCCCGCCGAGCTGGGCCAGAGTGCTCGGGTGTTCATCCAGAGCGGCGATGCGGTGCCGCTGTCGGTGCCGCTGTCGGCGTTGTCCGCGGAAGGCGGGGCGACTTATGTCTGGCGGGTGGATGCCAACAATACCCTGCACAAGACCCCGGTGCGGGTCGGCGCCTTCGGCGAGAAGAGCGTGCCGGTGCTGGAAGGGCTGAGCGCCAGCGATTGGGTGGTGGCCGCGGGGGTGCATGTGCTCCATGAGGGCTTGCAGGTGCGCCCGGTGGATCGCTCCAACCGCGTGGTCAATCTGGCGGCCAAGGAGTAATCCCCGATGGGTTTCAACCTTTCCGCCTGGGCGTTGCGCAATCGCCAGATCGTTCTGTTCCTGATGCTGCTGCTGGCCATTGTCGGTGCGCTGTCCTACACCAAGCTGGGGCAGAGCGAGGATCCGCCTTTCACCTTCAAGGCCATGGTGATCCGCACCAACTGGCCCGGGGCCACGGCCCAGGAAGTCTCGCGCCAGGTCACCGAGCGCATTGAAAAGAAGCTGATGGAGACGGGCGAGTACGACCGCATCGTGTCCTTCTCGCGGCCGGGGGAGTCCCAGGTGACCTTCATCGCCCGGGACTCGATGCACTCCAACGAGGTTCCCGAGCTGTGGTACCAGGTACGCAAGAAGATCAGCGATATCCGGCAGACCCTGCCGCCCGGTATCCAGGGGCCGTTCTTCAACGATGAGTTCGGCACCACCTTCGGCAATATCTATGCGTTGACCGGGCAGGGCTTCGACTACGCGGTACTCAAGGACTACGCCGACCGCATCCAGATCCAGCTGCAACGGGTCAAGGACGTGGGCAAGGTCGACCTGCTGGGCCTGCAGGACGAGAAAATCTGGATCGAGCTGTCCAACGTCAAGCTGGCGACCCTGGGCCTGCCCCTGGCGGCGGTGCAGCAGGCCCTGGAAGAACAGAACGCAGTGTCCACCGCCGGGTTCTTCGAGACTCCGAGCGAGCGGGTGCAACTGCGGGTGTCGGGCAATTTCCAGACCGTGGAGCAGATCCGCAATTTCCCGATCCGCGTCGCCGGTCGTACCTTCCGCATCGGTGATGTGGCGGACGTGCGTCGTGGTTTCAACGATCCGCCCGCGCCGCGCATGCGCTTCATGGGTGAAGACGCCATCGGCCTGGCTGTGGCGATGAAGGAGGGGGGTGACATCCTGGTGCTGGGCAAGGCCCTGGAAGGCGAGTTCTCGCGCCTGCAGAAAAGCCTGCCGGCGGGGATGGAACTGCGCAAGGTGTCCGACCAGCCGGCGGCGGTGAAGACTGGGGTGGGCGAGTTCGTCCGGGTGCTGGCCGAGGCCCTGATCATCGTGCTGCTGGTGAGTTTCTTCTCCCTGGGAGTGCGGACCGGGATGGTGGTGGCCCTGGCGATTCCCCTGGTGCTGGCGATGACCTTCGCCACCATGTACTACCTGGGGATCGGCCTGCACAAGATTTCCCTGGGGGCGCTGGTGCTGGCCCTGGGCTTGCTGGTGGACGACGCGATCATTGCGGTAGAGATGATGGCGATCAAGATGGAGCAGGGCTTCGACCGGATCAAGGCCGCCAGCTTCGCCTGGACCAGTACCGCCTTCCCCATGCTCACCGGCACCCTGATCACTGCGGCGGGCTTCCTGCCGATCGCCACGGCCCAGTCCGGCACGGGCGAATACACCCGTTCGATCTTCCAGGTGGTGACCATTGCCCTGGTGGCCTCGTGGATTGCAGCCGTGGTGTTCGTGCCGTACCTGGGGGAAAAACTGCTGCCGGACCTGGCGAAGATCCACGCCGCCAAGCACGGCGCCGAATCCAATCCCCACGGTACACCCTTCTACCAGCGGGTCCGGCGGGTAGTGGGCTGGTGCGTGGAGCGGCGCAAGACGGTGATCGTCCTGACCATCCTGCTGTTCGTAGGCTCGGTGATGCTGTTCCGTTTCGTTCCCCAGCAGTTCTTCCCGGCCTCGGGTCGCCTGGAACTGATGGTCGACCTGAAGCTGGCGGAAGGCGCGTCCCTGAGCAACACCGCCGATGAGGTCAAGCGCCTGGAAGCCCTGCTCAAGGAGCATGCGGGCATCGACAACTACGTGGCCTACGTGGGCACCGGTTCGCCGCGGTTCTACCTGCCGCTGGACCAGCAACTGCCGGCCACCAGCTTTGCCCAGTTCGTGGTGCTGGCCAAGAGCATCGAGGAGCGTGAAGAGCTGCGCGGCTGGTTGATCGAAACCCTCAACGAGCAGTTCCCGGCGCTGCGCTCGCGGGTCACGCGCCTGGAGAACGGGCCGCCCGTGGGCTACCCGGTGCAGTTCCGGGTCACCGGCGAGCACATCGAGGAAGTCCGCGCCCTGGCGCGCAAGGTAGCGGCCAAGGTGCGAGAGAACCCCCATGTGGTCAACGTGCACCTGGATTGGGAAGAGCCCAGCAAGGTGGTCTACCTGAACATCGACCAGGACCGGGCCCGGGCCTTGGGAGTGAGCACCGCCAACCTGTCGAAATTCCTCCAGAGTTCGCTGATCGGCTCCACCGTCAGCCAGTACCGGGAAGACAACGAGTTGATCGAGATCCTGCTGCGGGGTACCCGCGAGGAACGCACCGAACTGTCGTTGCTGCCGAGCCTGGCGGTGCCTACCGAGAATGGCCAGAGCGTGTCCCTGTCCCAGGTGGCGACCCTGGAGTACGGCTTCGAGGAAGGGGTGATCTGGCACCGCAACCGCCTGCCCAACGTCACCGTGCGCGCCGACATCTACGGCAAGGAGCAGCCGGCGACCCTGGTGCAGCAGATCCTGCCGACCCTGGAGCCGGTTCGCGCCGAGCTGCCCGATGGTTACCTGCTGGAAGTGGGTGGCACGGTCGAGGACTCGACCCGGGGCCAGAACTCGGTGAAGGCCGGCGTGCCGCTGTTCATCGTGGTGGTGCTGACCTTGCTGATGATCCAGCTGCGCAGTTTCTCGCGCACGGCCATGGTGTTCCTCACGGCGCCCCTGGGATTGATCGGGGTCACCTTGTTCCTGCTGGTGTTCCGCCAGCCCTTCGGCTTCGTGGCCATGCTCGGGACCATTGCCCTGTCGGGGATGATCATGCGCAACTCGGTGATCCTGGTGGACCAGATCGAGCAGGACATCAAGGCGGGGCACAAGCCCTGGGATGCGATCATCGAAGCCACGGTGCGGCGTTTCCGGCCCATCGTGCTGACCGCCCTGGCGGCGGTGCTGGCGATGATCCCGCTGTCGCGCAGTGTGTTCTTCGGGCCGATGGCAGTGGCCATCATGGGTGGGCTGATCGTGGCGACGGCGCTGACCCTGTTGTTCCTGCCGGCGCTGTATGCGGCCTGGTTCAGGGTCAAGAAAACCTAGGAACCGGTATGCGGGAATACATCCTGTAGGAGCCGGCTTGCCGGCGAAGAGGCCCTTGGGGCAGGCGCTTGTCCTGGCGACGTCTTCGCCAGCAAGCTGGCTCCTACAGGTAGCGGGGAGGCTTACAGGGTGCCGAAGACTTTCTTGGCCAGGCTGGTGGCGGCTGCCGCCGGGTTCTGGCGAATGGTTTCTTCCTGCTTGCCGATCATTTCGAACAGGCCATTGAGGGCTTGTTCGGTCACGTAACTCTCGATGTTGGCGCTCTTGGCATCCAGCACGCCGAGCGTCGCAGCCTGGCCGGCGAAGGAGTTGTACTGCTTGGCCAGGCCGACCTGGTCAGTGGCCTGCTTGACGATCGGCAGGAACTTGGCGCGGATCTGCTCGCGGCTGCTCTTGTCCAGGTATTGGGTGGCGGAGTCCTTGCCGCCGGCAAGAATGCCCTTGGCGTCAGCCACGGTCATCTTCTTCACGGCATCCACCAACAGGGCCTGGGCTTGCGGGACAGCGGCCTCGGCAGCCTTGTTCATGCTGGTTTCAAGCTGATCGACCTGGTCGCCCATGCCGAACTGTTTCATTTTTTTCGCGACCTTGCCCAGGTTGCCTGGCAGCTCGATGCGCACCTCGGGGTTGTTGCTGAAACCACCTGGGGTGCCCAGCTGTTTGACGGCGATCTGCGCACCCTGGGTCAGGGCATCTTTCAGGCCACCGCTGGCGTCACCCTGGGACAGGTCGCTCAGGGACAGGGCCAGGGCGCTGGCGGAGATCAACAGACCAGCGCACAGGCTGGTGAAACGAAGCGAAGTACGGAGCATGGCGGCTTCCTTGTGCAATAAGAATTAACGAACAGCGTCGACCCGCAGCTTCAAGGGCTGCGGGTCGCTGCCGTCGAGTTTAACGGTGTTGTTTTCGGTGGTGATGAAGACCAGCTGGCCAGCCACTTCAATCCGCGCGCTGACCGAATAGCGGTGGCCGGGCTTGACCTGGGCCGGGTCGTAGCTGAGGTGAAAGGGCAGCGGCACCTGGCCCTTGACCGGACCACTCTGCTCGGCCAGGACCACGGCAGGGGCGTCGGCCAGTGACACGTCCTGCAGGCTCACGCTCAGGGTGGCGGCCGGAGGCAGGGCGATGCGCTGCAAGTAGAAGACTTCGCCGTCGAGGCTGGCCTTGGCAGCGGGATTCATGGACTGGCAAGCGCCGAGCAGCGCGGTGGCGGCCAGCAGGCTGAGCTTTTTCATCGCGGATCTCCGTATCGAGGGCGCCGCAGCTGCTCCGGCGCCCGTAAGAATCTAGTCGTTTTGCGCAGGTGCCGCGAGCTGGTCGGCGGCGTCTTCGCTGCGGTGCAGGGCGACCTGGCGGATCGACAGGCGAATTTCTGCCGGCAGCACGCGCTTGGCGGCACCTTCGGCCAGCTCCCCCAGCGCTTCGTGGTAGCTCAGCTTGCCGGCTTCGTCGCGGCGCAGCACACCCTGGTCCAGCAGGGTCTGGATAAAGTGGCGGAACAGGCTCTTGTCGAAGAACTCCGGGGCATTGAGGCCATGCAGGATCGACAGGCGCTGGGCCATGACCGTGCACAGGTCTTCCAGCTCCTCGGCGCTGATGCTGTTCTGGCCGCTGTTGAGCAACAGGGAAATAGCCATGTAGAAGCGTTGCAGGGTCTGGGCAATGCTCTTGGACAGCAGGGTCAGCAGGACGAAATGCCGCGAGCTCGGGGCCGGACGCTGGTACAGGTCCTTCTCGAAGCGCAGCAGGCCCTGTTCGACAAAGGCCTCCAGCCACTGGTCCACCACCGCGTCCAGCTCATCCAGCGGCCAGCGGATGAACAGCTCCGATTGCAGGTAGGGATAAAGCGCGCGGGTATAACGCAGGATCTGTTCGCGGCTCATGCGCGACGAGCTCTGGAAGAAGCTCGCCAGCAACGCCGGCAGGGCGAAGATGTGCAGCACGTTGTTGCGGTAGTAGGTCATCAGGACGGCGTTCTGCTCGTCCAGGTAGAGGATCTTGCCCAGGGCGTCGCTCTGTTCGGCCAGCAGGTCCATGTCCTTGACGTGCTGGATCAGAGCCCGGCCGTCGCCTTCGGGCAAGGTGGTGTGGGGCGAGTAGGGCACGCGACGCAGTAGTGCCAGGTACAGGTCCAGGACCCGCGCCATGGCGCGGTCGTCCAGGGCCAGGCGGGTGGTGGAAAGCAGGGCCAGGGCCACCAGGTTCACCGGGTTGATCGCCGCGGCTTCGTTGAGGTGCTGGGCCACCCGCTCGCCGAGACGGTTGGTGGTTTCATTGAGCCAGGCCGGGCGGTACTGCGGGCCCAGCTCCTGGGTCCGCCAGTCCGGCTGTTCCTGGTCGAGGAATTCCGCCAGCTTGATCGGTTCGCCGAAGTTCACCGCCACCTGGCCGAAGCGCTGCTTGAGGGCGCCGATGACCTTGAAGATGTCGAAAATCGACTCTTTCTTCTTACTCGCGCCGCGCAGCTCGCCCAGGTAGGTCCGGCCTTCCAGCACCCTTTCATAGCCGATGTACACCGGTACGAAGACGATGGGCATGCGCGAGGAGCGCAGGAAGCTGCGCAGGGTGATTGCCAGCATCCCGGTCTTGGGTTGCAGCATGCGCCCGGTGCGCGAACGGCCGCCCTCGACGAAGTACTCCACCGGGAAACCCTTGGTGAACAAGGTGTGCAGGTATTCGTTGAACACCGAGGTGTAGAGCGGGTTGCCCTTGAAGGTGCGGCGCATGAAGAAGGCCCCGCCGCGACGCAGCAGGCCGCCGATCACCGGCATGTTGAGGTTGATCCCGGCGGCGATGTGCGGCGGGGTCAGGCCGTTGCGAAACAGCAGGTAGGACAGCAGCAGGTAGTCGATATGGCTGCGGTGGCAGGGCACGTAGATCACTTCGTGGCCCTGGGCGATCTTCTGCACGCCTTCGAGGTGGTTGACCTTGATCCCGTCGTAGATCTTGTTCCAGAACCAGCTCAGCACCACTTCCAGGAAGCGGATCGCGGTGTAGGTGTAGTCCGAGGCGATCTCGTTGCCGTAGCGCAGGGCCTGGGCCTTGGCTTTTTCCGGGGAAATCTTTTCGCGCTCGGCCTCGTCGAGGATCGCCTGTTTCACCAGGGGCTGGTTCAGCAGGCCCTTGACCAGGTTGCGCCGGTGGGAAATGTCCGGGCCGATGACCGCAGCCTTGAGGTTGCGAAAGTGCACCCGCAGGATGCGCTGGGCCATGCGCACGGTGCGCTCGTGGCCCTTGTTGTGCTCGATCAGCTCGCGCAGGTTGATCGGTGCGGAGAACTGCACCCGGGTCTTGCGTCCCAGGATCATGATGCTCAGCAGCCGGCGCAGGCGCCCGGTGACCGCCCAGCTGTCGGCGAACAGCAGCTTCCACGGGCTCGATTCGCTGTCCGGCGACTGGCCCCAGAACACGCTGACCGGAATGATCTGTGCATCTTCGGCGGCATTCTGGGTCAGGGCGCTGACCAGCCGGGTCAGGGTCGGTGGCGCCCCGCGCTTGTCCTGGCGACCAAGCCAGTCGGGCTCCGGGGTCAGGTAGAAGAAGGCCGCCGGTTCCAGCAGGTTGCCTACCGACACCGGCAGTACCGGACGTGGCAGCCCGGCCTTGGTGCATTCGGTATCGACCACGGCGAGATCGGTCAGGGACGGGTTTTGCAGGACGTAGAACACCGGTCGGCTGCGGTCGAGGTCGAGGGTGAAGGACGACTGGTTGATGGTTTCCGAGCGGACCCAGAGGTACAGCAGTCGGCGCAAGGTGCCAAACACAAGACGGCGGATCGGGGAGCGGGTCATACGGCTTCTGCGTGAGTGAGTAGAAAACCGAGCAACTGCTCGGGGCCGGTAGTGTGCCGGATTCGCCGAAAATCGGCAAAAAAGCGCCGAAACAAGATTGAGTTGAGAGTTTTTACGCCTGTCATATACTCGGCCGACTCTCCCGCGGTCGTATCGCTTTCACTCATAGAGAGGCAGGCTGGGGGAAAGTTCTCAGGGTTTGGTTGCAGTGCGCCAATCCAATAATAAAAAAATGAGGTATGGATTCATGACTACTCGTGAGACAGGCAACGTGAAGTGGTTCAACGACGCCAAGGGCTACGGTTTTATCCAGCGTGAAGGCGGGGCGGACGTATTTGTCCACTACCGGGCGATCCGTGGCGAAGGCCACCGCTCCCTGACCGAAGGCCAGCAGGTGGAATACGCTGTGGTCGAAGGCCAGAAAGGTCTGCAAGCCGAAGACGTCGTCGGCCTGTAACCCACCCTGTAGGAGCTGGCTTGCCAGCGAAGGCGCCCGTCTATCGAACGCAAGTCTTGAAGGCCTCTTCGCCGGCAAGCCGGCTCCTACGGGTATGCACTGTTCAGGCAGTGCGCCAGGTAATCTCTTCTTCACCGTCGGCGCTGATGCGAATCCAGCGATCGGCGGACTCTTCACCCTCTTCCTCGACCCAGCTGCCCGGTGCGCAGCGCACCTCCACATTCAACGCGGCAAAGGCGGCGCGGGCGCAGGCGATGTCGTCATCCCACGGGGTCTGGTCGCTTTCCAGGTACAGGCTGTTCCACTTGCCCACGGCCTTGGGCAGCCAGGTCACGGGCACCTGGCCGGCGGTGCATTTGTAGGTCTGGCCTTTTTGTACCCAGTCGCTGCACGGGCCAAGCACGGCGCCCAGCCAGGCGGCGATGGCCTTGTAGTCGACGTCGGCGTCTTTCAGGTAAATCTCGATATCGGGCTGGCGCATGGATGTCCTCATTGCCGGTCTGAAAAATCCATTCGCGGATTTCTTCGGCCGCGAGCACAGGCTCGGGGCCTTGGGTTTTAGTGGGTTATTGCAGCACGAAGTAATCGTAGCGCATCGATACGCTGACCTCGAAAGGCTCGGCCTGCTCGATCACCGCGGCGCGGCGCTCGGCGCTGGCGCGCCAGCCATGGGGCGTCATGGCCAGCAGGTTGGCGCGGTCTTGCGGGCGTTCCAGGTGCAGCTTGAACTCCAGGGTTTCGCTGTGGGCCAGGGCCATGCCTTCGGGCACCAGGGCCAGGTGCTTGTCGTCGGTGTATTCGCGCACTTCGTCGTACAGGCGTTCGCGCAGTTCCATCAGGTGGCCGCTGGTGGGACCTACCTTCATCAAGCCGCCGCTGGGGCTGAGCAGGCGCTTGGCCTCCAGCCAGTCGAGGGGGCTGAAGACGCTGGCCAGGAACTGGCAGCTGGCGTCCGCCAGGGGGATGCGCGCCATGCTGGCGACCATCCAGGTCAGTTGCGGGGCACGACGGCAGGCGCGCTTCACCGCCTCCCGGGAAATATCCAGGGCGTAGCCATCGGCAGCGGGCAGGGCCTGGGCCAGTTGCGCGGTGTAGTAA
This sequence comes from Pseudomonas sp. BIGb0176, assembly GCF_024810175.1. NCBI lineage: Bacteria > Pseudomonadati > Pseudomonadota > Gammaproteobacteria > Pseudomonadales > Pseudomonadaceae > Pseudomonas > Pseudomonas sp. BIGb0176. Next base: position 1,033,898 of record NZ_JANUEC010000002.1, on the reverse strand, counting down.
CCCTCGCCACAGCCGATGTCGACCCAGCGCTGGGGCGCGCGTTCTGCCGCCAGCTCCGCCAGGCGCCGGGCCACCGGGGCGTAGTGCCCGGCGTTGAGAAAGTCGCGGCGGGCCTCGACCATGGCCTGGTTGTCGCCCGGGTCACGGCTGTTCTTGTGCTGCACCGGCAGCAGGTTCAGGTAGCCCTGGCGTGCACGGTCGAAGCGATGCCCGGCCGGGCAGACCACGCCGTTGTCCACGGCGTTCAGCGGGGCACTGCAGAGAGGACAGGCAAGCATCAGGCGAGCAACTTGATCAGGGTCTGGTAGTAGATTTCGGTCAGCACATCGAGGTCGCTGGCCAGTACCCGCTCGTTGACCTGATGGATGGTGGCGTTGACCGGGCCCAGTTCCACCACCTGGGTGCCCAGGGTGGCGATGAAGCGCCCGTCGGAGGTGCCGCCACTGGTGGAGGCCTTGGTGTCGCGCCCGGTGACCTGCTTGATGCTGGCCGATACCGCGTCCAGCAGGGCGCCGGGTTCGGTGAGGAACGGCAGCCCGGACAGGGCCCACTCCACATGCCAGTCCAGGCCGTGCTTGTCGAGGATGGCCGCGACCCGCTGCTGCAGGCCTTCCACCGTGGATTCGGTGGAGAAGCGGAAGTTGAACAGCGCGGTCAGTTCACCGGGAATCACGTTGGTGGCGCCGGTGCCGGAATTGAGGTTGGAGATCTGGAAACTGGTGGGTGGGAAGAAGGCGTTGCCGTCATCCCAGTGCTCCGCCGCCAGCTCCGCCAGGGCTGCGGCCGCCAGGTGGATCGGGTTCTTCGCCAGGTGCGGGTAGGCCACGTGGCCCTGTACCCCGCGCACGGTGAGCTTGGCGCCGAGGGAGCCGCGGCGGCCGTTCTTGACCACGTCGCCCACCAGGCTGGTGCTCGAAGGCTCACCGACGATGCACCAGTCCAGGCGCTCCTTGCGTGCCGCCAGGCGCTCCACCACGGCCTTGGTGCCATGGTGCGCGGGGCCTTCTTCGTCGCTGGTGATGAGGAAGGCTACCGAGCCCTTGTGGTCCGGGTAGTCGGCGACGAAACGCTCAGCGGCCACCAGCATGGCCGCCAGGCTGCCCTTCATGTCCGCTGCGCCACGGCCGCAGAGCATGCCGTGCTCGTCGATCAGAGCGTCGAACGGGTCGTTCTGCCAGGCCTGGACCGGGCCGGTAGGCACCACGTCGGTGTGGCCGGCAAAACACAGCACCGGGCCTTCATGCTGGCCATGGCTGGCCCAGAAGTTGTCCACGTCCTCGATGCGCATCGGTTCCAGCTTGAAGCCGGCATCCCCCAGGCGCTGCATCATCAGCTTCTGGCAGTCGGCGTCGATCGGCGTCACCGAGGGGCGACGGATCAGATCACAGGCAAGTTGCAGGGTCGGCGAAAGCTCGGCATGGGCCGTCATGGGTAACTCCGGTGCAAGGCATTGTGCAGGAGCCGGCGGGGCGGCGAGGGCGGTTTAATCGATACACCGCGTTGCTTGGTTCGCTGGCAAGCCAGCTCCTACAGGGTTGGGCGGGGCGCGTAAAATGGCGGATATCTTAAAGCAAAACGGCGGCCAGAGGCCGCCGTTTAGTGCTTTGGATCGATTTAGGCTGCGGGAGCCGGCTGGCTTTCTTCCGCCGGTTTTGGCAGCGACGAAAGGAAGGCCATGACCAGCGCTGCCACGTAAGGCAAAGACTGCACCAGGAGCATGGTCACCCAGAAGCGCATGTCGTTGCTCGGCAGGCCCTGCACCAGGAAGATCCCCAGCGCCGCGCCCCACAACAGCAGCATGATGAACAACTCTTCCCGGGCTTCCGAGATCGCCACCCAGAAGCCGTGGTTGTCGGCGTTCTTCGGGGTGCGGAAGAACGGGATGCTGCTGGTGAAGAAGCCGTACAGCACCGCCTTGGCGATGGTGTGGGACAAGGCCAGGCCCGCCAGGGCCGCGCAGAACGCGTCCTTGAGGTTGACCCCCACCGCACGGCGGTAGAGGAAGATGATCTTGCCCACCTTGAACACGAACAGCGCCAGCGGCGGGATGGCGAAGATCAGCAGCGGCGGGTCGACCCGTTGCGGCACGATGATCATCGCCGCCGACCACAGCAGGGCACCGACGGTGAAGAAGATGTTCATGCCGTCCGCTACCCACGGCAGCCAGCCCGCGAGGAAGTGGTAGCGCTGGCCACGGGTCAGCTCGGTGTTCTTGCCGCGCAGCAGGCTGGCGGTGTGGCGCTTGATGATCTGGATCGCGCCATAGGCCCAGCGGAAACGCTGCTTCTTGAAGTCGATGAAGGTGTCGGGCATCAGGCCCTTGCCGTAGCTTTCGTGGTGGTACGCCGCCGACAGGCCTTTCTCGAACACCCGCAGGCCCAGCTCGGCGTCTTCGCAGATACACCAGTCGGCCCAGCCCAGCTCTTCGAGCACTGTGCGCCGGGTCATGGTCATGGTGCCGTGCTGGATGATCGCGTCACGGTCGTTGCGGGTGACCATGCCGATATGGAAGAAGCCTTTGTATTCCGCGTAGCAGAGCTTCTTGAAGGTGCTTTCGTTCTGGTCGCGATAGTCCTGGGGCGACTGCACGATGGCGATCTTCGGATCGGCGAAGTGCGGCACCATGTGCTTGAGCCAGTTGCGGTCGACGCAGTAGTCGGAGTCGATCACCGCGATCACTTCGGCATCCTTGGCGGTGTGCGGCAACAGATAGTTCAGCGCACCGCCCTTGAAGCCGGCCAGGGGCGCGACGTGGAAGAACTTGAAGCGCGGGCCGAGGGTCTCGCAATAGGCCTGCACCGGTTCCCAGACCGCCGGGTCCTTGGTGTTGTTGTCGATGATCAGGACTTCGAAGTCCGGGTAATCGAGGTTGGCCAGGGCATTGAGGGTCTGTTTGACCATCTCCGGCGGCTCGTTGTAGCAGGGCACGTGGATCGAGACTTTCGGCCGGTAGCTGGAGTCCCCCTCCACCGGCAGGAATTCGCGCCGGCGCTTGTGGATCCACACCGCTTCGGCCAGTTCATGGGCCTCGGTCAGCAGCACGATGAACACCCCCAGCGCGCCGAGGGCCAGGAGGAAGCCCACCGTCAGGCTGAACCAGGTGCTGTATTGCTGGCTGTAGTCGTAGCCGATCCACACCAGCACCGAACCGCAGAGGAACGCGATAAAGGTCAGGAAGGTCCGGCCGCGCTGGCGCAGGGCCGAGCCGTCGATCATCAGCAGGGTCAGCGACAGCAGCGCCAGCACCACCGAGCCGATGGCCAGCACCCGCCATTGCGGGATCGCGACCACCGGGCCTTCGAAGTTGAATTTCTGCTGGCGCGCGGCGTTGAACACGCCCCAGTAGGCGCCCACCGAACCTTCGTCGCTGGCCTTCCACGGCTGGTCGAAGGCTTCGATGACAAAGTAGTTGTAGCCCTGGCGGTTGAGCTTGTTGACCAGGGTACGCAGGTAGATCGCCTGGTCCGCCGGGCTGGCGTCGGCGCCACCACGCATGCGGCCGTTGCTCGGCCAGCCGACCTCGGACAGCAGCAGCGGTTTTTTTGGGAACATCTTCTTCAGGTCCCGGGCGCGGTCGAGGACGAACTGCTCGGCCTTGTCCACCGGGATGAACTCCCAGTAGGGCAGGATGTGCGCGGCGATCAGGTCGACGTGCTTGGCCAGCCCCGGGTTTTCCTCCCAGACGTGCCATTGCTCCGAGGTGGTGACCGGAACTTTTACCGCGGCACGCACCCGGTCGAGAATCACCGACAGTTGGTCGGCGGTGATTTCCTTGCGGAAGATCGCCTCGTTACCCACCACCACCCGCACGACGCTGCGGGAGGTATTGGCCAGTTCGATGGCACGCATGATTTCCCGCTCGTTGCGCTCCAGGTCCGGGCTGATCCAGATCCCCAGGGTCACGCGCAGGCCGAACTCTTCCGCGAGCCTCGGGATGTCTTCCAGGCTGCCGTCCACCGAATAGGTACGGATGTTGTCGGTCAGCTTGCTCATGATCTCCAGGTCGCGACGCATTTCATCGTCGGACGGGTACTGGTCCTTCTGCGGGAACTGGCCCTGCTGGAAAGGCGAGTAGGAAAAACCGGAGATCTGTTCCGGCCAGTCGGGGGCCGAGACCGGGCGATTGATCAGCGCCCAGAAACCGGTGAACAGCGCGGCAATGGCCAGCACTATCACCAGGTTGAGTCCAAATTTACGCGATGACATAGCTATTTCGGGTTCCAAAAGGTGTGGAACGAGGGAAGGGTTGGCAGGCGCCAAACGGCGGGCATCCTACACCGGCCCTCAACTGAGCGTACAGCGCACAGAGGAAAGCCAGACCTTGGGCACTGTATTCGGGTTTAAGTTCTTTACTTGTAGCTTCAAGGTTAAAACTTGTCGCGTTGAGGCCCTATAATGCGCGCCGGTTTTTTAGGTGATGGTCATGAGTACAGAAGATCCACGGTTTGCCGGCGTCGCCCGTTTGTATGGCATTGAAGGCCTGGAGCGGCTGCGGGCGGCCCATGTGGCGATCGTCGGCGTCGGCGGGGTCGGTTCCTGGGCGGCGGAAGCCATCGCCCGTTGCGGGGTGGGCGAGATCTCGCTGTTCGACCTCGATGACGTCTGCGTCAGCAACAGCAACCGCCAGTTGCACGCGCTGGACAGCACTGTGGGCAAGCCCAAGGTCGAGGTCATGGCCGAACGCCTGCGCGGCATCAATCCGGACTGCAAGGTGCACGCGGTGCCGGACTTCGTCACCCGCGAGACCATGGCCGAGTACATCACCCCAGACATCGATTGCGTGATCGACTGCATCGACAGCGTCAATGCCAAGGCGGCGCTGATTGCCTGGTGCAAGCGACGCAAGATCCAGATCATCACCACCGGCGGCGCGGGGGGGCAGATCGACCCGACGCTGATCCAGGTCTGCGACCTGAACCGTACCTTCAATGACCCGTTGGCCTCCAAGGTGCGTTCCACCCTGCGCCGCGACTACGGTTTCTCGCGCACCGTAACCCGGCACTACAGCGTGCCTTGCGTGTTTTCCACCGAACAGCTGCGTTATCCGAAGCCGGACGGCAGCATCTGCCTGCAGAAGAGTTTTGTCGGCGATGGCGTCAAGCTCGACTGTGCCGGCGGCTTTGGCGCGGTGATGATGGTGACCGCGACCTTCGGCATGGTGGCGGCGACCAAGGCGGTGGACAAGATTGTCGCCGGCGTGCGCCGCCCGTCGGAACGCAGCAAACCCGCCGCCCCGTAGGAGCTGGCTTGCCAGAGAAGAGGGCCGCGAGGAGGGTGCAAGGCTTATGGGCCTGTTGGCCAGCAAGCAGGCTCCTACGGAGTTAGGGGGCGCTGGCCAGTTCGCTCATGCGTTGCAAGACGGCGTTCAGGCCATTGCTGCGTGAAGGCGAGAGTTGGCGCGACAGGCCCAACTGGTTGAACCAGTCGGCCAGGTCCACTTCCCGCAACTGCTGTGCCGTCAGGCCATTGACCCGCGCCAGGAGCAGGGCCACCAGCCCGCGAATCAGCCGCGCGTCACTGGCCGCGGCAAACTGCCAATGACCGTTTTCCAGGGCCGCCACCAGCCAGACCTGGCTTTCACAGCCGTGCACCCGGTTGGCCTCGACCCGGTCGGCCTCGCTCAGGGGCGGCAGGCGCTCGCCCCATTGCATCAGCAGGCGCGCACGCTGTTCCCAGCCGGCAGCCCCCTGGAAAATCTCCAGGGCGGCGACGGCATCCGCCGGCAGGCTCATCGCAGCAGTTCCAGGGCCTGATCCAGGGCTTCGAAGAAACGCTCCAGGTCCTCGGAATCGTTGTACAGCGCCAATGACACGCGAATCGCTCCGGCCAACCCCAGGCTCTTCATCAGCGGCATGGCGCAGTGATGCCCGGCGCGTACGGCAATGCCTTGTTCGGTCAGCAGGTGCGCCAGGTCGGCGTTGTGCACCCCATCCACGACAAAACTGACCAGGGCCACTTGCGGCGAGCCCAGCAGGCGGATGCCATTGCGCGCCTGCAAGCCGTGCAGCAGGTAGGCGTGCAGCGCTGCTTCATGGTCGGCCAGTGCTTGTTGATCCAGGCCGGCAAGATAATCCAGGGTGGCCCCCAGGCCGATGACCCCGGCAATCGGCGGCGTACCGGCCTCGAACCCCAGGGGGGCGGGGCGGAAGCTGGCGTGCTGGTAATCGGCGTCCTGGACCATTTCACCGCCGAACTGCCAGTGGCGCAGGCCCTTGAGTGCTGCATGACGGCCAAACAGCACGCCGACCCCATCCGGGCCGTACAGCTTGTGGCTGGAGAACACATAGAAGTCGCAGCCCAGGGCCTGTACATCGTGGCGGCCATGGACCACGCCCTGGGCGCCGTCGATCACCGTCAGTGCGCCCTGGGCCCTGGCCATGGCCAGCAGTGGGGTCAAGGGTTGCCAGGCGCCAAGCACGTTGGACAGCTGGCTCACCGCCAGCAAACGGGTTCGCGGGCCGATCAAGCGGCTTGCCGCGTCGACGTCGATCAGGCCGTCCGGGTCCAGGGGCAGGACCATCAGCTTGAGACCGCGACGTTGGGCCAGTTGCTGCCAGGGCAGCAGGTTGGCGTGGTGCTCCAGGGCGCTGATGACGATTTCATCGCCCGCGGAAAATTGGTGCTCCAGGCCGTAGGCCAGAAGATTCAGCGCGGAGGTCGCGCCGTGGGTGAAGACGATCTGCCCACTGTCACCGGCATTCAGCCATTGGCCGACCTTGCTGCGGCTGTCTTCGAACGCTTGGGTGGCGTGGGCGCCGGGCAGGTGTTGCGCACGATGCACATTGGCCGCGCCATTGGCGTAGTAGTGCGCCAGCGCGTCCAGCAGGGCTTGGGGTTTTTGCGTGGTGGCGGCGTTGTCCAGGTACGTCTGGTCCTGGCGATGCAGGGCGGCGATGGCCGGGAAGTCGGCGCGCCAGGGGGAGGCTACAAGCATGGTGGCAGAACTCGTTTGAACAGGCCGGGCGCCGATGATAAGCGCCTGGCCGGTTCCAGTGAAACCGAATCGCTGCTTAGTTGTGAGCGTGCAGCGCTTCGTTCAGCTCGATGGCCGACTTGTGGGTCTTGCACTCCACGGCGCCGGTTTCCGAGTTGCGACGGAACAGCAGGTCCGGCTGGCCGGCCAGTTCCCGGGCCTTGAGCACTTTGACCAGTTGGTTGTTCTCGTCCAGCAGCGCCACCTTGGTGCCGGCGGTCACGTACAGGCCCGACTCCACGGTATTGCGGTCGCCCAGCGGGATGCCGATACCGGCGTTGGCGCCGATCAGGCAACCTTCGCCGACCTTGATCACGATGTTGCCGCCACCCGACAGGGTGCCCATGGTGGAGCAACCGCCGCCCAGGTCCGAACCCTTGCCGACGAACACGCCTGCGGAAACCCGGCCTTCGATCATGCCCGGGCCTTCGGTGCCGGCGTTGAAGTTGACGAAACCTTCGTGCATCACGGTGGTGCCTTCGCCGATGTAGGCGCCCAGGCGGATCCGCGCACTGTCAGCGATACGCACGCCGCTCGGCACCACGTAGTCGGTCATTTTCGGGAATTTGTCCACCGAGAACACTTCCAGCAGCTCGCCGCGCAGGCGCGCTTCCAGTTGACGCTCGGCCAGCTCGCCGAGGTCGATGGCGCCCTGGCTGGTCCAGGCCACGTTCGGCAGCAGCGGGAACACGCCGGCCAGGCTCAGGCCGTGCGGCTTGACCAGGCGGTGGGACAGCAGGTGCAGCTTCAGGTAGGCCTCTGGAGTGGAGGTCAGCTGGGCATCTTCGGCCAGCAGGGTCGCTACCAGCGGCTTGTGGCTTTCGGCCAGGCGGGTCAGCAGGGCCGCCTGGGTGGCGTCGATGCTCTTCAGCGCGTCGGCCATTTGCGCGGCCTGGGCGGTGGTGAAGGTGATGGCCTGGTTGCCTTCGCTGTAACCGAGGATCGGTGCGACAGCGGCAACGATTTCGGCGGCAGGGTTGAGCAGTGGCGATGCGTAGAATACTTCCAGCCAGGCGCCTTGACGATTTTGGGTGCCGACACCGAATGCCAGGCTGAACAGAGTAGTGGACATGCAGTTACCTCTTGCGAAATAGAGTGAGCAGGCTTACTTGAGCGCCGCTGCGTAAAGGTCTGGCTTGAAGCCAATCAGGGTCTTGTCTCCGAGGTCGAGCACCGGGCGCTTGATCATCGAAGGTTGCGCGAGCATCAGTTCAACGGCTTTCGCCTGGTCGAGATCGGCTTTGCTTTCGTCATCGAGTTTGCGAAAGGTCGTGCCCGCGCGGTTCAACACCACCTGCCAGCCGTGCTCGTCGCACCACTGATTCAGGTGCTCACGGTCAATGCCGGAGGTTTTGTAATCATGGAAGTCATAGCTGACAGCGTGTTCATCGAGCCAGGTGCGCGCCTTTTTCATGGTGTCACAGGCTTTGATGCCGAAAAGGTGCAACGTTTTGCTTGAAGCGGTCAAGGAATTGCCCCCTTTGGAGATGCTGGAGATGAAAGGTCACGGATTATGCCACGACCGCGCCGATTCGGCGTCGGCTGCTGCGGGGCTTTGTCGCATTGTGTTTCCACGCCCGGGCGCCGTTGCGACTTTTGTGCAGCGGCGTAAACGCAGCTTAAGCGGCTAATATGGCACTTCTGCGGTGAATTCCTGCCGCCGTTGTGTGTCTGCTTTGAAGTTTCAGATCGGGAAGCCCGCTTTATGCAAACCGCCTATACCGTCCTCATCCTGCTGATGCTGGTGAGCCTCTCGCGTCTTGTCGGACGGGTGATTCCACTGCCGCTGCCCCTGGTGCAGATTGCCGCCGGCGCCTTGCTGGCCTGGCCGACCCTGGGGTTGCACGTGGCCCTGGACCCGGAGCTGTTTCTCTTCCTGTTCTTGCCGCCGCTGTTGTTTTCCGATGGCTGGCGCATGCCCAAGCGCGAATTCTGGCGCCTGCGCGGGCCGATCCTGACCCTGGCAGTAGGGCTGGTGCTGTTCACCGTGGTGGGTGCCGGCTACTTCATCCATTGGCTGCTGCCGAGCATTCCGTTGCCGGTGGCCTTTGCCCTGGCCGCCGTGCTTTCGCCCACCGACGCCGTGGCGGTATCGGCGATTTCCCAGAACCGCTTGCCCACGCCCCTGATGCACATGCTCCAGGGGGAGGCGCTGATGAATGACGCCTCGGGCCTGGTGACCTTCAAGTTCGCCCTGGCAGCGGCGGTGACCGGGGTGTTCTCCCTGGCCAACGCCAGCCTGACCTTTATCCTGGTGGCGGTGGGCGGCCTGGCGGTCGGCGTGGCACTGAGCTGGCTGGTGGGGCGCCTGCGGGCCTGGATGATCGCCCGAGGCTGGGATGACCCGGCGACCCACGTGGTGTTCATGCTGCTTTTGCCGTTCGCCGCCTATGTGCTGGCCGAGCGCCTGGGAGCCTCGGGCATTCTCTCGGCGGTGGCGGCGGGGATGATGCAGAGCTGGCTCGACCTGCTACCGCGCCAGACCAGCACCCGGCTGCTCAATCGCAGCGTCTGGTCACTGCTGGAGTTCGCCTTCAACGGCCTGATCTTCCTGCTCCTGGGGTTGCAGCTGCCGGACATCATCAAGGCCGTGGTCAGTCACGAGACCTCGCTGTGGCCGACCCTGTTCTACCGTTGCCTGGATGTGGTGGCGATTTTCCTGGTGCTGCTGGTGTTGCGTTTCATCTGGGTGCAGAGCATCTGGCGCCTGTCCGGCCTGCTGCGGCGCTGGCGCGGCAAGGGCGAATTGACCCTGGTGCCGACCGCCCGTTCCTGCTGGTTGCTGACCGTGGGTGGAGTGCGCGGAGCGGTAACCCTGGCCGGTGTGATGTCGGTACCGTTGTTTCTCGGTGCCGGTGAAGCCTTTCCGGAGCGCGACCTGCTGATCTTCATCGCTGCCGGGGTGATCCTGCTGTCCCTGGTGGCGGCCTGCATTGCCCTGCCGCTGCTGCTGCGCGGCATTGTGAAGAGCCCTGACGACAAGCGCCGTGGGGAAGTGCGGGATGCCTGGCGCAAGACTGCCGAAGCGGCGATCCATGCCCTGGAGGCCGAAGAGGTGGCTGACACCGGTGAAACCCCGGATGCTGCCCAGGCGGCCCTGGCTACCGAGCTCAAGGGGCGCTTGATGGCCGAGTACCGGCATCAGTTGGAGGTCTACAACGATTCCGCCGAGGCCCAGGCCCTGGCGTTCCAGATGGACTTGCTGGAGCGGCGCCTGCGGATCAAGGCCCTGCGAGCGCAACGGCTGGAGCTGTATCGGCTGAGCCGCCAGCATCAGATTGGCGACGATGTGCTACGCGAAGTACTGGCAGACCTGGATATGAGCGAGGCCAATCTGGGGCAGGTGAAGTGAGGCGTTCGCCGGCAGTCGGCTCCTGCTGTGGGAGCCGGCTTGCCGGCGAAAGACCTCAAGCGCGACGCAGCACGAAATCGCGAATCCGTTCCGCGGCTTCCACGCATTCCGCCAGCGGCGCTACCAGCGCCATGCGTACCCGGCCGGCGCCCGGGTTGGTGCCGTCCACATCCCGCGACAGGTAGGAGCCCGGAACCACGGTCACATGCTCCTGTTCGAACAGGTCGCGGCAGAAGGCTGCGTCATCCCCGGCCACGTTCGGCCACAGGTAGAAGCTGCCGTCCGGGCGCTGCACATCCATCACGGGCGCAAGGATCGCCAGCACCGCGTCGAATTTCTCCCGGTACAAGGCGCGGTTGGCGCGCACGTGCACTTCGTCGTTCCAGGCGGCGACGCTGGCCAGTTGGGTCTGCACCGGCATGGCGCAGCCGTGGTAGGTGCGGTACAGCAGGAAGCCCTTGAGAATCTCGGCATCACCGGCGACGAAGCCCGAGCGCAGGCCCGGCAGGTTGGAGCGCTTGGACAGGCTGTGGAACACCACGCAGCGCTTGAAGTCCTTGCGGTCCAGTTCGACGCAGGCGCTGAGCAGGCCCGGGGGCGGTGTCTGTTCGTCGAAGTACAGCTCGCTGTAGCACTCGTCGGCGGCGATCACGAAGTCGTGCTCGTCGGCCAGTGCGATCAGCTTCTTCAGGGTGTCCAACGGGATCAGCGCGCCGGTGGGGTTGCCCGGCGAGCACAGGAAGAGGATCTGGCAGCGCTGCCAGATCTCCACCGGCACGGCGTCGAAGTCCGGGTTGAAGCCGTTTTCGTCGAGGCACGGCAGGTAGTGCGGCTTGGCCCCGGCGAGGAAGGCCGCGCCTTCGTAGATCTGATAGAAGGGGTTGGGGCTGACCACCAGGGCGTCTTCGCCGCGGTTGACCACGGTCTGGGTGAAGGCGAACAGCGCTTCGCGGGTGCCGTTGACCGGCAGTACATTGCGCGCCGGGTCGAGCCAGAGCGCGGGCACGCCAAAGCGCCGCTCGCACCAGCCGGCGATGGCTTCGCGCAGGGCCGGGATGCCCAGGGTGGTGGGGTAGACCGCCATCTGATCGAGGTTGCTGGCCAGGGCTTCGGCGACAAAGCTTGGCGAGCGGTGCTTGGGTTCGCCGATGGACAGGGCGATGGCGCGCTTGTCCGGGTTGGGCGTCACGGTGCCGAGCAAGGCGCGCAGCTTTTCGAACGGGTAGGGCTGCAACTGGTTCAGAGCGTTGTTCATGGAGGCGGTATCTCACTCAAAGCGGTGGTTCGGACCCGTCAGATGCTCAGGCGGGTCATTTCGATAGTCGGTTCGTGGCTGACGCTCAACTGCTCGACGATCGCATCCTGCAAGCGGCTGCACAGCTGGGGGTCGGACAGGGGCTGGTTGTGCGCATCGGTGATGAAGAACACGTCTTCCACGCGCTCGCCCAGGGTGGCGATCTTGGCGTTCTGCAGCGACAGGTCGAACTCCAGGAAGATCTTGCCGATCCGCGCCAGCAAACCCGGGCGATCCGGGGCGCTGAGTTCCAGCACGGTCACCGGGCGTTGGGCGTCGTTGTGGATAGTCACCTCGGGGGCGAAGGCAAAATGCTTGAGCTGGCGCGGCACCCGGCGCTGGATGATGGTCGGGTAGTCGTCGGGGTTGCGCAGGGCGTCGGTCAGGCCCTTGCGGATCTGCTCGACTCGCTGCGGGTTGTTGCCGATGGATTCGCCGTCATTGTCCAGGACGATGTAGGTGTCGAGGGTGAACTGGCTGCTGGAGGTGATGATGCGCGCGTCATGGATGTTCAGGTTGAGCTGGTCCATGGCGGCCACGGTCACCGCGAAGAAGTCGTGCTGGTCCGGGGCGTAGATGAAGATCTGGGTGCCGCCCTCGAACTCGCGCTGGGTGATTTCCTTGATCAGCACCAGCGGCCCGCCGTCGGCCGGCTGCTGGAGGATCGCGTCGCTGTGCCAGGCCACGTCGCCGGCGGTGTGGCGCAGGAAGTAGTCGTCCCCCAGTTGGGACCAGAGTTGTTCCACTTCGTCCGGGTCGGTGCCGTTGCGCACCAGGATGTCCAGGGCGGCGCTCTGGGTCTGGCGGATCTGCTCTTCGCGGTCCACCGGGTTTTCCAGGCCGCGGCGCAGGGCTCGCTTGGTCTCGGTGTAGAGCTGGCGCAACAGGCTGGCGCGCCAGGAGTTCCAGAGCGTCGGGTTGGTGGCGTAGATATCGGCGACGGTCAGTACGTAGAGGTAGTCGAGGCGGGTCTGGTCGACCACGATCTGTGCGAAATCGTGAATCACCTGCGGGTCGGACAAGTCCTTGCGCTGAGCCGTGGTGGACATCACCAGGTGGTTCTGCACCAGCCAGACGATCAGCCGGGTATCCCACTGCGGCAACTGGTGGCGCATGCAGAAGGCTTCGGCATCCACGGCGCCGATTTCCGAGTGGTCGCCATGACGGCCCTTGCCGATGTCGTGGTACAGACCGGCCAGGTAGATCAGCTCGGGCTTGGGCAGCTTGCCCATGAGCTTGCTGGCCAGCGGGAATTTCTCGGAGATCGGCGTGTACTGCATTTTGCGCAGGTGCTTGATCAGGTTCAGCGTGTGGGCGTCCACGGTATAGATGTGGAACAGGTCGTGCTGCATCTGCCCGACGATGAAGCCGAACTCCGGCAGGTAGCGTCCGAGAATGCCGTAGCGGTTCATCCGCCGCAGGTTGCGGTGGATGCCGATTTCGCACTTGAACAGCTCGATGAACAGGCTGGTGTTGCGGATATCGTGGCGGAAGTCGTCGTCGATCAGGTGCCGGTGTTCGCGCAGCAGGCGGATGGTGTCGGCGCGCACGCCCTTGATTTCCGGGTGCTGGGCCATCAGCACGAAGATCTCCAGCATGGCGAACGGCGTGCGCTTGAATACGTTGTCGTTGATCGCCTCGATGTAGCCGTCGTGCAGTTGGAAGCGCGCATTGATCGGCTGTGGCGGTGCCTCGTCCTCGGGGGCGAGGATCACCTCCTCGAAGTGCTGGATGATCAGGTCGCTCAACTGGGCGATGCTCATCACCACCCGGTAGTACTGCTGCATGAAGCTTTCGATGCTCTGTTTCGCATCTTCGCCCTCGAAGCCCAGCAGGGTGGCGATGGAGCGCTGGTGGTCGAGCAACAGGCGGTCCTCGGCGCGCCCCGCGAGCATGTGCAGCGCGTAGCGGACCTTCCACAGGAACTCCTGGGACGAGGCCAGGAGCGCGTTTTCGCTTTCCACCAGGAAGCCTTCGCCGGCCAGGGCCCGCAGGTTCAGGGTGCCGTACTGGCGGCGCGCGACCCAGAGGATGGTCTGGATGTCCCGCAACCCACCCGGCGAGCCTTTGACGTTGGGCTCCAGGTTGTATTCGGTGTCGTTGTACTTGTGATGGCGGGCCTTCTGCTCGGCCCGCTTGGCCAGGAAGAAATCCTTGCTCGGCCACATGTGCTCGGTGCTGGTCACTTGCAGCATGCGCTGGCGCAGGTGCTCGGGGCCGGCAATGGTGCGGCTTTCCATCAGGTTGGTGATCACCGTCAGGTCGGCCCGCGCCTGTTCGGCGCATTCGTCCACCGAGCGCACGCTTTGCCCGACTTCCAGGCCAATGTCCCAGAGCAGGGTAAGAAAGCGTTCGATGGAGTCGCGGAAAATTTCGTGGTCGGCGCTGTCCAGGAGGATCAGCAGGTCGATGTCGGAATAGGGGTGCAGCTCGCCGCGACCGTAGCCGCCGACCGCCACCAGGGCGATGTCGGCGTCGTCGCTCCAGCTGAACTGGTCCCAGGCCTTTTGCAGGATGTTATCGATGAACCAGGCGCGGTCTTCGATCAGCCGGCGGATCTCCCGCCCACTGCGAAAGCGCGTATCGAGCACTTCCCGTGCCTGGCGGATGGCCTTCTTGAAGGCGGCGATAGGGCTGGCCTTCAGCGCCAGTTCCGCCTGGAACTGGCCGCGGTCGAAGAGTTCGGGGTCCACCTGCGGCATCGATTGGCTTTCCTTTCTATCTATAAGGTCGGGACGCAGCGTTGTGGATCAGGCAGACACCCGGGCGATGGTGTCATCGCTGCGCAGGGTGAAGATCTCGTAACCGGTCTCGGTCACCAGCAGGGTGTGTTCCCACTGCGCGGAGAGCTTGCGGTCCTTGGTGATGGCGGTCCAGCCGTCGCCCAGGACCTTGGTGTCGGCCTTGCCCTGGTTGATCATCGGCTCGATGGTGAAGGTCATGCCGGCCTTGAGTTCCATGCCGGTACCGGCACGGCCGTAGTGCAGGATCTGCGGCTCTTCGTGGAACACCTTGCCGATGCCGTGGCCGCAGAACTCGCGAACCACCGAGAAACCGTTCTTTTCCGCGTGCTTCTGGATCACTTCGCCGATGTCGCCCAGGCGGCAGCCCGGTTTCACCAGTTCAATGGCCTTGTACATGCATTCCTGGGTGATCTGCGACAGGCGCTCGGCCCAGACCGGCACGGTGCCGACGTGGAACATGCGGCTGGTGTCGCCGTGGTAGCCGTCCTTGATGACGGTCACATCGATGTTCAGGGTGTCGCCATCCTTCAGCGGCTTCTCGTTGGGAATGCCGTGGCACACCACGTGGTTGATCGAGGTGCAGATGGATTTGGGGAAGCCCTTGTAGTTCAGCGGGGCAGGGATCGCACCCTGCACATTGACGATGTAGTCATGGCAGATGCGGTCCAGTTCTTCGGTGGTGACACCGGGTTTGACATGCTCGGCAATCATTTCCAGCACGTCGGCGGCCAGTTTGCCGGCGACACGCATTTTGGCGATGTCCTCGGGAGTTTTGAGGGTGACGGTCATACAGGCTCTCTTGACGCCCAGGGGCGCGATAAACACGGAAATGGCTCGAAAACCCGCATGCGCAAGGCTTGGCCTACGATGGGCCAGCAAGGTTTTCAAAAGCCGCAAAGGTGCGATTCTAACAGAGGCTCAGCGCAAATCTGAGGTTCTGCTGGCGCTTCTCTCCATACAATGGTGCATTCTGGACCGATTCCAAGAGGCGGGCAAAATGCCTGCGGATCGCCGAGTGTGAATCCGGGTTCCGTTTTTGCCCTTGCTGTGGTATAAAATGCGCCGCTTTCCGGGGATGCCCCGAAAAGCTCAAACCCACACACGTGTCGACACGATGACCTGGGTGCCCTCAGCACAAGCTGTTGGTTGGTCATTGGGATACGTGGAGGCCTAACCCGACTTATTAAGGAACTATCATGTCCCAAGTCAACATGCGCGATATGCTGAAGGCCGGTGTGCACTTCGGTCACCAAACCCGTTACTGGAATCCGAAAATGGGCAAGTACATTTTCGGCGCGCGCAACAAGATCCACATCATCAACCTTGAAAAAACCCTGCCAATGTTCAACGAAGCTCTGACTTTCGTAGAGCGTCTGGCCCAGGGCAAAAACAAGATTCTGTTCGTCGGCACCAAGCGTTCCGCTGGCAAGATCGTTGCTGAAGAAGCAGCACGTTGCGGTTCGCCGTACGTCGATCACCGCTGGTTGGGCGGCATGCTGACCAACTACAAAACCATCCGTGCTTCCATCAAGCGTCTGCGTGACCTTGAAGTGCAAGCAGAAGACGGCACCTTCGCCAAGCTGACCAAGAAAGAGGCGCTGATGCGCACTCGCGATCTGGAAAAGCTGGATCGTTCCCTGGGTGGTATCAAGGACATGGGCGGCCTGCCTGACGCACTGTTTGTGATCGACGTTGACCACGAGCGCATCGCGATCACCGAAGCCAACAAGCTGGGCATCCCGGTCATCGGCGTTGTCGATACCAACAGCAGCCCGGAAGGCGTTGACTACATCATCCCAGGCAACGATGACGCCATTCGCGCCATCCAGCTGTACATGGGTTCGATGGCTGACGCTGTGATCCGTGGTCGCAACAACGTTGCTGGCGGCACCGAAGTGTTCGAAGAAGCTGCAGCACCGGCGGCTGAAGCCTGAGTAACTGACGCGTAGCGTTGACTCAGCACGCAAAAAGGGGGCTTGGCCCCCTTTTTGCCAACTCGAAAATCATTTCGTCGTCGCGCCCCGACAGTTTCTGTAATGCGGGGCTGTTATGAAGTGGTTTCGGGGCAATGCCCAAGAATTGAGCGCCCGTTCGATCGGGTGGAATGGTTGAAAACCTATCCAAGAGGATTTTGAAAATGGCAGAGATTACTGCAGCGTTGGTTAAAGAACTGCGCGAGCGTACCGGCGAAGGCATGATGGACTGCAAAAAGGCCTTGACCAAGGCCGGCGGCGACATCGAAAAAGCCATTGATGACATGCGTGCTTCCGGCGCCATCAAGGCTGCCAAGAAAGCAGGCAACGTTGCTGCTGAAGGCGCTATCGCCATCAAGGACGACGGTAAAGCCGCTGTCCTGCTGGAAGTCAACTCGCAGACCGACTTCCTGGCTCTGCAGGACGATTTCAAGGCATTCGTTGCCGCTAGCGTGGAAAAGGCTTTCGCTGACAAGCTGACTGACGCCGCTCCGCTGATCGAAGCTCAAGAAGCTGCGCGCCTGATCCTGGTTGGCAAGACTGGCGAGAACGTCAACATCCGTCGTCTGGCTCGCGTTGAAGGCGACGTGGTCGGCACCTACCTGCACGGCAACAAGATCGGTGTTGCGGTTGTTCTGAAAGGCGGTTCCGTTGAACTGGCCAAAGACATCGCCATGCACGTAGCGGCCAGCAACCCTGAGTTCCTGCTGCCATCGCAAGTTTCGGCTGAAGCGATCGAGCGTGAAAAGGCTGTGTTCCTGCAGCTGAACGAAGACAAGATGAAAGGCAAGCCAGCCGAAATCGTTGAAAAAATGATCGCTGGCCGTATCAGCAAGTTCCTGGCCGAAGCCAGCCTGGTTGAGCAAGCTTTCGTCAAGGACCCAGAAGTCACCGTAGGTGCTCTGGCCAAGAAAGGCGGCGCTGAAATCGTTTCCTTCACCCGTTTCGCGGTAGGTGAAGGCATCGAGAAGAAAGAAGACAACTTCGCCGAAGAAGTTGCTGCACAACTGGCTGCTGCCAAGCAACAGTAAGACGGTTTTTTCAACTGTCGCCCAGAAGAGGCTGCCCGCTCACGCGCGCAGCCTCTTTTCAAATGGGCAGGGTAATTTAGTTGTTTATCCTCGGAACCGCCTTACAAAGTCGTGTTCTGATGGCGCTGTGACAGCGTCAAGCTAGAGTGAACGCAGGCTGTAAACAGCCCGCAAAGAATTTTTTAAATACGCCGCAGGAGAGATTCGCAATGGCTCAGCAGGGCAGTGGTTATCAAGCTCGCTATAAACGCATTCTACTCAAGCTTAGCGGCGAGGCCCTGATGGGCTCGGAAGAGTTCGGGATCGATCCCAAGGTGCTGGATCGCATGGCGCTGGAAGTCGGCCAGCTGGTTGGTATCGGCGTCCAGGTAGGCTTGGTGATCGGTGGTGGCAACCTGTTCCGCGGCGCTGCATTGAGCGCGGCCGGGATGGATCGGGTCACGGGCGACCACATGGGCATGCTGGCCACTGTGATGAACGCCCTGGCCATGCGTGATGCACTGGAACGTGCGAATATCTCGGCCATCGTGATGTCGGCTATTTCCATGGTCGGCGTGACCGATCACTATGACCGTCGCAAGGCGATGCGCCACCTGAACTCCAAAGAGGTGGTGATCTTCGCGGCCGGTACCGGCAACCCGTTCTTCACCACCGACTCCGCAGCCTGCCTGCGCGCTATCGAGATCGATGCCGACGTGGTGCTCAAGGCAACCAAGGTCGATGGTGTTTACACTGCAGACCCGTTCAAGGACCCGCATGCCGAGAAGTTCGATCATCTGACTTACGATGAAGTGCTGGATCGCAAGCTGGGAGTGATGGACCTGACGGCAATCTGCCTGTGCCGCGACCACAAGATGCCGCTGCGGGTATTTAACATGAACAAGCCCGGCGCCCTGCTGAATATCGTGCATGGTGGCGCTGAAGGAACCCTGATCGAGGAAGGCGAGCAATGATCAACGAAATCAAGAAAGACGCTCAAGAGCGCATGAAGAAATCCCTGGAGTCCCTGGCCCATGCATTCGGCCAGATTCGCACCGGCAAGGCTCACCCCAGCATCCTGGGCAGTGTGATGGTGCCTTACTACGGTACCGACACACCGTTGAGTGGCGTTGCCAACGTTACCGTGAAGGACTCCCAGACCCTGCAGGTAGTGCCGTTCGAGCGCAATATGCTCGGAGCCATCGACAAGGCCATCGGCAGTGCCGGTCTTAACCTCAATCCGACCAACCTGGGCGAGCTGCTGCTGATCAAGATGGCACCGCTGACCGAGGAAACCCGCAAGGGCTTCACCAAGCAGGCGCGTGCTGCCGCCGAGGATGCGCGGGTTGCAGTGCGCAATATTCGCCGCGATGCCCTGGGTGAGTTGAAGAAGCTGACCAAGGACAAGGAAATCAGCGAAGACGAAGAGCGCCGTGGCAGCGCCGAAATCGATAAGCTGATCAAGGACTTTGAAGCTCAGATCGCCAAGGCGACTGAGGAAAAAGAAAAGGACTTGATGGCCGTATAAGGGTCAGGCGTTTTCATGGAAAAGACCAAGCAGTCCGTGTTGTCCTCGGTGCCGCGTCATGTGGCAATCATCATGGATGGTAATAACCGCTGGGCAAAAAAACGCTTTATGCCGGGTGTCGCCGGGCATAAGGCGGGTGTTGATGCGGTACGTGCAGTGATCGAAGTGTGCGCTGAGGCCAAGGTCGAGGTGCTGACCCTGTTTGCCTTTTCCAGTGAGAACTGGCAGCGCCCGGCTGACGAAGTCAGTGCCTTGATGGATCTGTTCTTCAAGGCCCTGCGTCGTGAAGCCAAGCGCCTCAACGAGAACAACATCAGCCTGCGGATCATTGGCGATCGTTCACGCTTCCATCCCGAGTTGCAGGCGGCGATGCGCGAAGCGGAGGCCATTACCGCGGGTAGTGATCGTTTCATCCTGCAGATCGCCGCCAACTATGGCGGCCAGTGGGATATCGCTCAGGCCGCCCAGCGCCTGGCGCGCGAGGTCCAGGCCGGGCATCTGCGGCCCGAGGACATCACTCCGGGCCTGCTGCAGACCTGCCTGGCGACCGGCGACCTGCCGCTGCCGGACCTGTGCATCCGGACCGGTGGCGAGCATCGCATCAGCAATTTCCTGTTGTGGCAGCTGGCCTATGCCGAGCTGTATTTCTCCGACCTGTTCTGGCCGGACTTCAAACACGAAGCCATGCGTAACGCATTGGCCGATTACGCATCTCGCCAGCGACGCTTCGGTAAGACGAGCGAGCAGGTCGAGGCTGGAGCCCGGGTTTAATGCTTAAACAACGAATCATTACTGCGCTGATCCTGCTGCCGATCGCCTTGTGCGGGTTCTTCCTGCTCGAAGGCTCGGGGTTCGCCCTGTTCATCGGTCTGGTGGTAAGCCTCGGTGCCTGGGAGTGGGCGCGTCTGGCGGGCTTCGAGGCGCAGCCGGCTCGGGTGGCCTTCGCCGTGGTGGTGGCGGCGCTGTTGTTCCTGATGCATCTGGTTCCGGGCGTTGCGCCCTGGGTGCTGGGTGCTGCGGTGCTGTGGTGGGCGCTGGCGACCTACCTGGTGCTGACCTATCCGCGTTCCAGCGAGCAATGGTCCGGTGCCGCACCCAAATTGTTGATCGGCCTGCTGATCCTGCTGCCGGCCTGGCAAGGGCTGGTGTTCATCAAGCAACTGCCACTGGGCAACTGGTTGATCATGGCGGTGATGGTGCTGGTGTGGGGTGCGGATATCGGTGCCTACTTCTCCGGCAAGGCCTTCGGCAAGCGCAAGCTGGCGCCCCAGGTCAGCCCGGGCAAGAGCTGGGAGGGCGTGTACGGCGGCCTGGCGTTGAGCCTGGTGATCACCGCGGTGGTGGGGCTGGTGCGTGACTGGACCCTGGGGCAGATGATTCTGGGGCTGCTGGGTGCAGCGATCGTTGTATTCATTTCGGTGGTCGGCGACCTGACCGAGAGCATGTTCAAGCGCCAGTCGGGTATCAAGGACAGTAGCAACCTGCTGCCCGGTCATGGTGGGGTGCTGGACCGCATCGACAGCCTGACCGCGGCCATTCCGGTGTTTGCCGTGCTGTTGTGGATGGCTGCGCTGTGACTGCTGTACAGCAGATCACGGTTCTGGGGGCTACCGGCTCTATCGGTCTGAGCACCCTGGATGTGATTGCCCGTCATCCGGATCGTTATCAGGTGTTTGCCCTGACGGGCTTCACGCGTCTGGCCGAGTTGCTGGCGTTGTGCGTAAAGCATGAGCCCCGTTTTGCGGTGGTGCCCGAGGCCTCGGCCGCCAGCCGCCTTCAGCAAGATTTGCGCGCCGCCGGCCTGGCTACCCAGGTGCTGGTGGGGGAGCAGGGGTTGTGCGAGGTGGCCTCGGCTCCGGAAGTCGATGCCGTGATGGCGGCGATTGTCGGTGCGGCGGGGTTGCGCCCGACTCTGGCGGCGGTTGAGGCTGGCAAGAAGATCCTGTTGGCCAACAAGGAAGCGCTGGTGATGTCTGGCGCGCTGTTCATGGAGGCAGTGGGCAAGAGTGGTTCCGTGCTGTTGCCTATCGACAGTGAACACAATGCGATCTTTCAATGCATGCCCGCGGATTTTTCCCGCGGGCTGAGTCGGGTCGGTGTGCGACGTATTCTTCTGACGGCTTCGGGCGGTCCTTTCCGTCAGACGCCTCTGGAAGAGCTTGAGCATGTTTCCCCCGAACAGGCCTGTGCCCATCCGAACTGGTCCATGGGGCGCAAGATCTCCGTGGACTCGGCAAGCATGATGAACAAGGGGCTGGAACTGATCGAGGCCTGCTGGCTATTTGATGCCAGGCCTTCCCAGGTCGAAGTGGTGGTGCACCCGCAAAGCGTGATCCACTCGCTGGTGGATTACGTCGACGGCTCGGTCCTGGCGCAGTTGGGTAATCCGGATATGCGCACCCCGATCGCCAATGCCCTGGCCTGGCCGGAGCGTATTGATTCCGGTGTAGCGCCGCTGGATCTGTTCGCCATTGCTCGCCTGGATTTCCAGGCACCCGACGAGCAGCGGTTCCCTTGCCTGCGCCTGGCACGGCAAGCTGCCGAGGCGGGTAACAGCGCTCCGGCCATGCTGAATGCGGCCAATGAGGTGGCGGTATCGGCGTTTCTCGAGCGGCGCATCCGCTACCCGGAGATCGCGAGTATCATCGATGAGGTTTTAACCCGTGAGCCTGTGGTCGCAGTCAATGAACTCGACGCAGTGTTTGCGGCAGACGCCAGGGCTCGAGTCCTGGCGCAACAATGGTTGCAGCGTAACGGGCGATAGGATTCGCGACCGGGGCGAGTGGCGGCGAATAGGATTGCGGAGAAAGTAGATGAGCGCGCTCTATATGATTGTCGGCACCCTGGTAGCCCTGGGTGTGCTGGTCACCTTCCATGAATTCGGTCACTTCTGGGTCGCCCGTCGCTGTGGCGTCAAGGTTCTGCGCTTCTCCGTGGGCTTTGGCATGCCCTTGCTGCGCTGGCATGATCGTCGCGGCACCGAGTTCGTCATCGCCGCTATCCCGCTGGGCGGCTACGTGAAGATGCTGGATGAGCGTGAAGGCGAGGTAGCTGCCGAGGAGCTCGATCAGTCCTTCAACCGCAAGTCGGTTCGCCAGCGTATCGCGATTGTTGCTGCCGGTCCGATTGCCAACTTCCTCCTCGCACTGGTGTTTTTCTGGGCCCTGGCGATGCTGGGCAGCCAGCAGGTGCGGCCGGTCATCGGTGATGTAGAGGCTGGCAGTATTGCTGCCAAGGCCGGGCTCAGTGCCGGCCAGGAAATCGTCGCCATCGACGGCGAGCCGACTACCGGCTGGGCGGCCGTGAACCTGCAACTGGTGCGGCGCCTGGGTGAAAGCGGTGCGCTGCAGGTGCTGGTGCGTGAGCAGGGCGCCACTGTGGATTCGCCACGCCAGCTGGAATTGGACAAATGGTTGAAAGGGGCTGATGAGCCGGATCCGATTCGCTCCCTGGGCATTCGTCCGTGGCGTCCGGCCCTGCCGCCGGTGCTGGCTGAACTTGACCCCAAGGGCCCGGCCCAGGCCGCTGGCCTGAAGACCGGCGATCGTCTGTTGGCCCTTGATGGCCAGCCCCTCAATGACTGGCAGCAAGTGGTGGATTGGGTCCGTGTGCACCCTGATACGAAAATTGTGCTGCATGTCGAGCGCGATGGTGCTCAAATCGACGTCCCCGTGACCTTGGCCAGCCGCGGCGAAAGCAAAGCGCCAAATGGCTACCTGGGGGCCGGGGTGAAAGCGGTGGATTGGCCGCCGCAGATGCTTCGCGAGGTCAGCTACGGGCCGTTGGAGGCGATTGGTGAAGGGGCCCGACGGACCTGGACCATGAGCGTCCTGACCCTCGAATCGCTGAAGAAAATGTTGTTCGGCGAGCTCTCGGTAAAAAACTTGAGTGGACCGATAACCATTGCTAAAGTGGCGGGCGCTTCTGCCCAGTCGGGCATTGCTGATTTCTTGAATTTCCTTGCTTATCTGAGTATTAGCCTGGGTGTTCTGAATTTGTTGCCCATCCCGGTACTGGATGGGGGGCATTTGCTGTTTTATCTGATCGAGTGGGCGCGTGGTCGTCCCTTGTCGGATCGGGTGCAAGGTTGGGGGATACAGATCGGTATCAGCTTGGTGGTCGGAGTCATGCTGCTTGCTCTGGTCAACGATCTGGGTCGTCTGTAACGCTTCGCTGAATTGCGAATCTGCCGCATTTTGCGGCAGTTTGTTTATTGCCAGTTGGAATAAGAAAGGACTTCATGAAACGTCTGCTGCTAACTGCGGTTCTCACCGTATTGATGATCGCCGAAGTTCACGCCGAGTCCTTCACTATCTCCGATATCCGCGTCAACGGCCTCCAGCGCGTTTCCGCGGGTAGCGTCTTTGGTGCCTTGCCGTTGAACGTCGGCGAGCAGGCGGACGACCGTCGCCTGGTGGAATCCACTCGTGCGCTGTTCAAAACCGGTTTCTTTCAAGACATCCAGCTGGGCCGCGATGGCAACGTCCTGGTCATCACGGTAGTCGAACGTCCGTCGGTTGCCAGTATCGAGATCGAAGGCAACAAGGCGATCTCTACTGAAGACCTGATGAAAGGGCTCAAGCAGTCCGGTCTGGCGGAAGGTGAAATCTTCCAGCGCGCGACCCTCGAAGGCGTGCGCAACGAGCTGCAGCGTCAATATGTCGCTCAGGGTCGTTACTCGGCCAGCGTTGAAACCGAAGTCGTGCCGCAGCCACGTAACCGGGTTGGCCTGAAGGTCAAGATCAACGAAGGCACAGTCGCAGCCATCCAGCACATCAACGTGGTAGGCAACACCGTCTTCCCTGATGAAGACCTGATCGGCCTGTTCGAACTCAAGACCACCAACTGGCTGTCGTTCTTCAAGAACGACGACAAGTACGCCCGTGAAAAACTCTCCGGTGACCTGGAGCGCCTGCGTTCCTACTACCTGGACCGCGGCTATATCAACATGGATATCGCCTCGACCCAGGTGTCCATCACCCCGGACAAGAAGCATGTCTACATCACCGTCAACGTCAACGAAGGCGAGAAGTACAGCGTTCGTGACGTGAAGCTCAGCGGTGACCTGAAAGTCCCTGAAGACCAGGTCAAGGCGCTGCTGCTGGTGGAGAAGGGCCAGGTGTTCTCGCGCAAGCTGATGACCACCACTTCCGAACTCATCACTCGCCGCCTGGGCAACGAGGGTTATACCTTCGCCAACGTCAACGGCGTGCCTCAGCCTCACGATGAAGACCACACCGTGGACATCACCTTTGTGGTGGACCCGGGCAAGCGTGCCTACGTCAACCGTATCAACTTCCGTGGCAACACCAAGTCCGAGGACGAAGTGCTGCGTCGCGAGATGCGCCAGATGGAAGGCGGCTGGGCTTCGACCTACCTGATCGATCAATCCAAGACCCGTCTTGAGCGCCTGGGCTTCTTCAAGGAAGTCAACGTCGAGACCCCGGCCGTGCCGGGTGTGGATGACCAGGTAGACGTGAACTACGCGGTTGAAGAACAAGCATCCGGTTCGATCACCGCCAGCGTCGGTTTTGCCCAGAGCGCGGGCCTGATCCTCGGTGGTTCGATCACCCAGAACAACTTCCTGGGTACCGGTAACAAGGTCAGCATCGGCCTGACCCGCAGCGAATACCAGAGCCGCTACAACTTCGGCTACGTAGACCCCTACTGGACCGCCGATGGCGTGAGCCTGGGCTACAACGCCTTCTATCGCACCACTGACTACAAAGACCTCGACGTCGACGTGGCCAGCTATGCGGTGGACAGCCTGGGTGCCGGCGTCAGCGTGGGCTACCCGATCAGCGAGACTTCGCGTCTGACCTTCGGTCTGACCGCGCAGCAGGACAAGATCAAGACCGGCCTGTACACCGTCGACGAAATCTTCGACTTCGTGAACAAGCAGGGCGACAGCTACCTGAACTTCAAGGCCTCGGCCGGCTGGTCCGAGTCGACCCTGAACAAAGGCGTATTGGCGACCCGCGGTCACTCGCAAAGCCTGGTGCTGGAAACCACTACCCCGGGCAGCGACCTGTCGTTCTTCAAGCTCGACTACCGTGGCCAGTTGTTCACGCCGTTGAGTGAGAACTACACCATGCGCTTCCATACCGAGCTGGGTTATGGCGACGGCTTTGGTGATACCAAGGGCTTGCCGTTCTACGAGAACTACTATGCTGGTGGCTTCAACTCGGTACGTGGCTTCAAGGACAGCACTCTGGGCCCACGCAGTACTCCTAGTCGTGGTGTTGGTGTAACCGGTAACGTCGGTACGGCTGCCGACCCGGACCAGGATCCACTGCCATTCGGCGGTAACGTATTGATCCAGGGTGGTGCCGAGTTGCTGTTCCCGTTGCCTTTCGTCAAGGATCAGCGCTCGCTGCGTACTTCCTTGTTCTGGGATGTGGGTAACGTCTTCAACTCTCGCTGTGAAAGCACGTCCAACACCATTGCGGCGTCGAACGTGAAAACGCAGTGCAACGATATCAGCCTGAGCAATCTGGCCAGTTCGGTTGGTGTCGGTGTGACTTGGGTCACCGCTCTGGGGCCATTGAGCTTCGCCCTGGCGATGCCGATCAAGAAACCGGATGACGCTGAAACTCAGGTGTTCCAATTCTCTCTCGGTCAGACTTTCTAATAGCCTGATCCAAGATAACGACAATGGATTTTGTAGGAGTGCATCGTGCGTAAGTTGACTCAATTGGTTCTCCTGGCCACCGTTCTGGTCGCGAGCCCGGCATTTGCCGAAATGAAAATCGCCGTCCTGAACTATCAGATGGCCCTGCTGGAATCTGACGCAGCCAAGAAGTACGCCGTGGATGCCGAGAAAAAGTTCGGCCCTCAGTTGACCAAGCTGAAGACTCTGGAAAGCAGCGCCAAAGGCATCCAGGACCGTCTGGTGGCCGGTGGCGACAAGATGCAGCAGGGCGAGCGTGAACGCCTGGAGCTCGAGTTCAAGCAAAAGGCCCGTGACTTCCAGTTCCAGTCCAAGGAGCTGAACGAAGCCAAAGCCGTTGCCGACCGCGAAATGCTCAAGCAGCTGAAGCCGAAGCTGGACAGCGCTGTGGAAGAAGTCATCAAGAAAGGCGGTTTCGACCTGGTCTTCGAGCGTGGCGCAGTGATTGATGTCAAACCTCAGTACGACATCACTCGCCAGGTTATCGAGCGTATGAATCAGCTGAAGTAAGCCATGACCGCGACCATAAAGCTCGGCCAGTTGGCCGAGTTCCTCGGCGCCACCTTGAGTGGCGACGGGGAGAAGGAAATCACTGGGCTAGCCACCTTGCAGGAGGCTGGCCCAGCTCAGTTGAGCTTTTTGGCAAATCCCCAGTACCGCAAGTACCTGGTGGATTGTCAGGCCGGCGCGGTGCTGTTGAAGGCCGCGGATGCCGAAGCCTATGCCGGTGATGCACTGGTAGTGGACGATCCCTACCTGGCCTATGCGCGCATTTCCCATTTGTTCGATCCCAAGCCAAAGGCACAGGCAGGTGTTCATCCTTCTGCGGTGATTGCCGCTGATGCGCAGGTAGATCCTGCGGCCAGCATTGGCCCCTTTGCCGTGATCGAGAGCGGTGCGCGGATTGCTGCAGGTGTGACCATCGGCGCTCACTGCTTTATCGGCGCCCGTTGCGAAATCGGCGAAGGTGGCTGGCTGGCACCACGGGTGACCCTGTACCACGACGTGCGTATCGGCAAGCGTGTGGTCATTCAGTCAGGTGCTGTGCTGGGGGGTGAAGGCTTTGGTTTTGCCAATGAAAAAGGCGTCTGGCAGAAAATCGCCCAGATTGGCGGCGTGACCATCGGTGACGATGTGGAAATCGGCGTCAACACGGCGATCGACCGCGGTGCCCTGGCCGATACCGTCATTGGCAATGGCGTGAAGCTGGACAACCAGATCCAGATCGCCCACAACGTCCAGGTCGGTGATCACACCGCCATGGCTGCTTGTGTGGGGATCTCCGGCAGTACCAAGATCGGCAAGCACTGTATGCTCGCCGGTGGCGTGGGCCTGGTTGGGCATATCGATATTTGCGACAACGTATTCCTCACCGGGATGACCATGGTGACCCACTCGATTACCGAGCCGGGCGCCTACTCTTCCGGTACGGCCATGCAGCCTGCTGCCGAGTGGCGCAAAAGCGCGGCACGCATCCGCCAGCTGGATGACCTTGCACGGCGCTTGCGTCAGTTGGAAAAGCGCGTTGGGGACGTGACCCCCGGCGGCAATGCTTCATCTGATGGCTGATACCATTTCCATATCAAGTGTGCACAGCCGCTAGACTGCCTCCTTGATTTGCTAGAGGAGCGTGCGTTAGTCGCGCGCTCCCACTCTTTACTACAGGCTTCCCCCCGAAATGATGGACATCAACGAGATTCGCGAATACTTGCCTCACCGTTACCCTTTCCTGTTGGTGGATCGGGTAGTGGACCTGGATGTTGAAGGCAAGTGCATTCGTGCCTACAAGAATGTCAGCATCAATGAACCGTTCTTCAATGGTCACTTCCCTGCGCACCCGATCATGCCGGGCGTGCTGATCATCGAGGCCATGGCTCAGGCTGCGGGCATTCTCGGTTTCAAGATGCTCGACGTGAAGCCCGCCGACGGCACCCTCTATTACTTCGTCGGTTCCGACAAGCTGCGCTTCCGCCAGCCGGTGCTGCCGGGTGACCAGCTGATCCTTGAAGCCAAGTTCATCAGCTGCAAGCGCCAGATCTGGAAGTTCGAATGCCAGGCTTCGGTCGACGGCAAGCCGGTGTGCTCTGCCGAGATCATCTGTGCGGAACGCAAACTATGAGTTTGATTGACCCTCGCGCAATCATCGATCCGACGGCCGTCCTGGCCGACGACGTTGAGGTTGGCCCGTGGTCGATCGTCGGCGCTGGTGTGGAAATCGGCGAGGGTACAGTGATCGGGCCCCATGTGATTCTCAAGGGCCCTACCCGGATCGGTAAGCACAACCGCATCTACCAGTTTTCGTCGGTAGGTGAGGACACGCCTGATCTGAAATACAAGGGCGAGGAAACCCGCCTGGTGATCGGTGACCACAACGTGATCCGCGAAGGCGTGACCATTCACCGTGGCACCGTCCAGGATCGTTCCGAAACCACTCTGGGTGATCACAACCTGGTCATGGCCTATGCCCACATCGGCCATGACAGCGTTATCGGCAACCACTGCATCCTGGTCAACAACACCGCCTTGGCCGGCCATGTGCATGTGGATGACTGGGCGATTCTCTCCGGTTTCACCCTGGTGCATCAGTATTGCCATATCGGCGCCCACAGCTTTTCCGGCATGGGCACCGCCATCGGCAAGGACGTGCCGGCATTCGTCACCGTATTCGGCAACCCCGCCGAAGCCCGCAGCATGAACTTCGAAGGCATGCGCCGTCGCGGCTTCAGCGAAGATGCGATCCACGCGCTGCGTCGTGCCTACAAGACGGTCTATCGCCAGGGGCTGACGGTTGATCAGGCCTTGGCCGAGCTGGCCGAGCCGGCTGCACAGTTTCCTGAAGTCGCGGTCTTTCGTGACTCGATCCAGTCCTCGACTCGCGGCATCACCCGTTAATCATGAGCACTCTGCGTATTGCGCTGGTGGCTGGCGAAGCCTCCGGCGACATTCTCGGCGCCGGTTTGATGCGAGCTCTCAAGGCTCAGCACCCGGCCGTCGAATTCATAGGGGTCGGTGGTCCGCTGATGGAGGCCGAAGGCCTTGTTTCCTACTTCCCCATGGAGCGCCTGGCGGTCATGGGGCTGGTAGAGGTGCTTGGGCGCCTGCGTGAGCTGCTGGCTCGACGCAAGAAGCTGATCCAGACCCTGATTGCTGAAAAACCGGATGTGTTTATCGGTATCGATGCCCCGGATTTCACCCTGAATATCGAACTCAAGCTGCGTCAGGCCGGGATCAAGACCGTGCACTACGTCAGCCCTTCGGTCTGGGCCTGGCGGCAGAAGCGGGTGCTGAAGATCCGCGAAGGCTGCGACCTGATGCTGACCCTGTTCCCCTTCGAAGCCCGCTTCTATGAAGAGAAGGGGGTACCGGTGAAGTTCGTCGGTCACTCTCTGGCCGATGCCATTCCGCTGGAGGCCGACCGAGCCGCTGCACGCGCGGAGCTGGGGTTGCCAGAAGGGCCGTTGGTGGCCTTGATGCCCGGTAGTCGCGGTGGCGAAGTAGGGCGCCTGGGCGCCTTGTTCCTCGATGCCGCTCAGCGCCTGCGGGCCATGCGCCCCGGCGTGCGTTTCATCATGCCTTGCGCCAGCCCGGAGCGGCGGGTCCAGCTGGAGCAGTTGCTGGCCAATCGTGATCTGCCACTGACGTTGCTCGATGGCCAGTCCCACAAGGCGCTGGCTGCTTGCGATGCGGTGTTGATCGCCTCCGGTACCGCGACCCTGGAAGCCTTGCTCTACAAGCGCCCGATGGTCGTGGCTTACCGCCTGGCGCCGCTGACGTTCTGGATTCTCAAGCGCATGGTCAAGAGCCCGTACATTTCCCTGCCGAACCTGCTGGCCCAGCGCCTCCTGGTGCCTGAGCTGCTGCAGGACGATGCCACGGCCGATGCTCTGGCCCAGACCTTGTCGCCGCTGATCGAAGGTGGTGAAGAGCAGACTCGCGGCTTTGACGAGATCCACCGAACCTTGCGTCGCGACGCATCCAACCAGGCCGCGCAAGCCGTGCTTGGGCTGATCGGCAAATGACTGTGAGTAACCCGAAAATGCAAATGGGCCTGGATTTCACCCTGGTGGCGGACGCCGAGGACCTGGTGGCCGGGGTCGATGAGGTCGGCCGCGGCCCTTTGTGTGGTGCAGTGGTCACCGCGGCAGTGATTCTCGACCCGACGCGGCCGATTCTCGGCCTCAACGATTCGAAGAAGCTCACCGAAGCCCGGCGCGAGAAGCTGTTCGACGAAATCTGCGAGAAAGCCCTGAGCTGGTGCATCGCCCGGGCTGAGGTCGAGGAAATCGACGAGCTGAATATCCTCCATGCCACCATGTTGGCCATGCAGCGCGCAGTGGAGGGGCTGAGTGTGACCCCGAAGCTGGCGATGATCGATGGCAACCGTTGCCCGAAGCTGGCGATGCCGGCTGAAGCGGTGGTCAAGGGCGATAGCAAGGTTCCGGCGATTGCCGCGGCATCGATCCTGGCCAAGGTCAGCCGTGACCGAGAAATGGCCGCTTTCGAGCTGATCTATCCGGGATATGGCATCGGTGGCCACAAGGGCTACCCGACCCCGGTGCATCTGGAAGCCCTGGCCCGCCTGGGGCCGACACCGATTCACCGGCGCTCTTTCGCTCCGGTGCGGCAAGCCTACGAAGCCCGCGAGGCGCTGGGCGAGATTCAGTCCTGAGGCTGATGTTTTAGTCGAGGCCCGGTACAATCCGGGCCTTGTTGTTTTCGCGCTTATTACAGGATCACTATGCCGGCTTCATTCGTTCACCTGCGCCTGCACACTGAATATTCCCTGGTCGACGGTCTGGTGCGGATCAAGCCGCTGGTCAAGGCGCTGGCCGGCATGGGCATGCCGGCGGTGGCGGTCACCGACCAGAACAACATGTGTTCCCTGGTCAAGTTCTATAAAACCAGCATGGGTGCGGGGATCAAGCCGATCTGCGGCGCCGACCTGTGGCTGTCGAACAAGGACCCGGATAACCCCCTGAGCCGCATCAGCCTGCTGGTGATGAACGCCGTGGGTTATCGCAACCTGACCGAGCTGATTTCCCGTGGCTTCATCGATGGCCAGCGCAACGGCCAGATCATCATCGAGCGTGAGTGGGTGGCGGAGGCCGCGGAAGGCTTGATCATGCTCTCGGCGGCCAAGGAGGGCGAGATCGGCATGGCCCTGATCGCCGGCGATCTCGAGGTTGCCGAGACCCTGGCCCGGGAGTGGATGGCCGTATTCCCCGAGCGCTTCTACCTGGAAGTGCAGCGTACCAACCGCCCCAACGACGAAGAGCAATTGCACGCCGCCGTGGCCCTGGCCGACAAGATCGGCGCGCCGCTGGTGGCTACCAACGACGTGCGTTTCATCAAGCAGGAAGACTTCGAAGCCCACGAAACCCGGGTTTGCATCGGTGAAGGCCGGGCCCTGGACGATCCGCGCCGCTCAAAAAACTACAGCGACCAGCAGTACCTGAAAAGCGCCGAAGAAATGGCCGAGCTGTTCAGTGACCTGCCCGAGGCGCTGGAAAACACTGTCGAGATCGCCAAACGCTGCAACATCGAGGTCAAGCTGGGCAAGCACTTCTTGCCTGACTACCCGATTCCCGATGGCATGACCATCGATGAGTATTTTCGCAAGGTTTCCTTCGACGGCCTGGAAGAGCGCCTCAGCGTGCTGCTGCCCAAGGACACCACCGAGGACTACGAGGCCAAGCGTCAGGTCTACGTCGACCGGCTGAATTTCGAACTGGATATCATCATCCAGATGGGCTTCCCCGGTTACTTCCTGATCGTTATGGACTTTATCCAGTGGGCCAAGAGCAACGGCGTACCGGTAGGTCCGGGCCGGGGGTCGGGTGCCGGTTCCCTGGTGGCCTATGTGCAGAAGATCACTGACCTCGATCCGCTGGAATACGACCTGCTGTTCGAACGTTTCCTTAACCCGGAACGGGTCTCCATGCCCGACTTCGACGTCGACTTCTGCATGGACGGTCGCGACCGAGTGATCGACTACGTGGCCGAGAAATACGGCCGCAACGCGGTGAGCCAGATCATCACCTTCGGTTCCATGGCGGCCAAGGCGGTGGTCCGTGACGTGGCGCGGGTGCAGGGCAAGTCCTACGGCTTGGCCGACCGTCTGTCGAAGATGATCCCCTTCGAAGTCGGCATGACCCTGGAAAAAGCCTACGAGCAAGAGGAGATCCTGCGGGACTTCATCAAGGTCGATGAAGAGGCGGCGGAAATCTGGGAGATGGCGCGCAAGCTCGAGGGCGTGGTGCGTAACGTCGGTAAACACGCCGGGGGCGTGGTGATCGCGCCCACCAAGCTTACCGACTTCTCGCCGATCTACTGCGACGAAGAAGGCGGCGGCCTGGTGACCCAGTTCGACAAGGATGACGTCGAGGCTGCTGGCCTGGTGAAGTTCGACTTCCTCGGTCTGCGGACCCTGACCATCATCGACTGGGCGCTGAAAACCATTAACCGCGACCGCGCCAAGGTCGGCGAGGAACCGCTGGATATCGCCTTTATCCCGCTGGACGACAAGCCGACCTACAGCCTGTTGCAGAAAGCAGAAACCACCGCGGTATTCCAGCTTGAATCCCGGGGCATGAAGGAGCTGATCAAGAAGCTCAAGCCCGACTGCCTGGAAGACCTGATCGCACTGGTGGCCCTGTTCCGTCCGGGGCCGCTGCAATCGGGCATGGTGGATGACTTCATCAACCGCAAGCACGGCCGCGCCGAGCTGGCCTACCCGCACCCGGACTATCAGTACGACGGCCTGCAGCCGGTACTGGCGCCGACCTACGGCATCATCCTGTACCAGGAACAGGTGATGCAGATCGCCCAGGTCATGGCCGGCTACACTCTGGGCGGTGCGGACATGCTGCGCCGGGCCATGGGTAAGAAAAAGCCCGAGGAGATGGCCAAGCAGCGTGGCGGCTTCATTGAGGGGTGCGCCAGCAACAACATCGATGCAGACCTGGCGGGCAACATCTTCGACCTGGTGGAAAAGTTCGCCGGCTACGGCTTCAACAAATCCCACTCCGCCGCCTACGGCCTGGTGTCGTACCAGACCGCCTGGCTCAAGGCGCACTACCCGGCGCCGTTCATGGCGGCGGTACTCTCCGCGGATATGCACAACACCGACAAGGTCGTGACCTTGATCGAGGAAGTGCGGATCATGAAGCTGCGCCTCGACGCGCCGGACGTGAACACCTCCGAGTTCAAGTTCACGGTG
This sequence comes from Pseudomonas sp. BIGb0176, assembly GCF_024810175.1. NCBI lineage: Bacteria > Pseudomonadati > Pseudomonadota > Gammaproteobacteria > Pseudomonadales > Pseudomonadaceae > Pseudomonas > Pseudomonas sp. BIGb0176. Next base: position 1,001,135 of record NZ_JANUEC010000002.1, on the reverse strand, counting down.
AACGACGAAGGTCGCATCGTCTACGGCCTGGGGGCGATCAAGGGCGTCGGCGAGGGGCCGGTGGAAGCCATCACCGAAGCCCGCGAGGAAGGCCCTTTCAAGGATCTGTTCGATTTCTGCGCCAGGGTCGACCTCAAGCGCATCAACAAGCGGACCCTGGACGGCTTGATTCGAAGCGGCGCCCTGGACCGCCTGGGGCCGCACTTCTTCGATGAGCCCAAGGCCTACCAGGCCAATATCGACCAGAACCGCGCCGTGCTGCTGGCGGCCATGGAAGAAGCGATCAAGGCCGCGGAGCAGACCGCCCGTACCCACGACAGCGGCCACGCCGATCTGTTCGGCGGTGTCTTCGTCGATGAGGATGCGGATGTCTACGCCAACCATCGCAAGGCCAAGGAACTGACCCTCAAGGAACGCCTGAAAGGCGAGAAAGACACCCTGGGGCTGTACCTGACCGGGCACCCGATCGACGAATACGAAGGCGAGATCCGTCGTTTCGCCCGCCAGCGCATCATCGACCTGAAGCCGGCCCGGGATACCCAGACCGTTGCTGGCATGATCATCGCCCTGCGGGTGATGAAGAATAAAAAGGGCGACAAGATGGGCTTCATCACCCTCGACGACCGCTCGGGGCGGATCGAAGCCTCGCTGTTTGCCGATGCGTTCCACTCGGCGCAGTCGCTGCTGCAGACCGACGCCATGGTGGTGGTGGAGGGCGAGGTCAGCAACGACGACTTCTCCGGCGGCCTGCGCCTGCGGGTCAAGCGGGTGATGAGCATGGAGGATGCGCGGACCAACCTGGCGGAAAGCCTGCGCCTGAAGATCCACAGCGATGCCCTGAAGGGCGATCAGCTACGCTGGCTGGGTGATCTGTTCAAGCGCCACCGCGGCGCATGCCCGATCACCATGGAGTACACCCGGGATGACGCCAAGGCCCTGCTGCAGTTTGGCGAGAACTGGCGGATCGATCCGGCGGACAGCTTGATTCAAGCCCTGCGTGACCAGTTCGGGCGAGACAACGTCTTCCTCCAATACCGTTGACGGTGAGGTGCCATCATTGCGCCTCATCGTCACTTGAATTTTTAATCTCGACCTCAACGCGTCCGTCCCTTAAGGTAGGGCGCGAATAGACAACCGGCCGGCCCAAGCTCCCTTGGACGTCGAGCCCAGACGGACGCCTATGAACCCGAATTTTCTTGATTTCGAACAGCCGATCGCCGACCTGCAAGCCAAGATCGAAGAGTTGCGCTTGGTCGGTAATGACAATTCGCTGAATATCGGCGATGAGATTTCCCGCCTGCAGGACAAGAGCAACACCCTGACCGAGGACATCTTCGGCAAGCTCACCAGCTGGCAGATCGCACGTCTGGCGCGGCACCCGCGTCGCCCGTACACCCTGGACTACATCCAGCACATCTTCACCGAGTTCGACGAGCTGCATGGCGATCGCCACTTCTCTGACGACGCCGCCATCGTAGGCGGCGTTGCTCGCCTGGACGAGCAGCCGGTGATGATCATCGGGCACCAGAAAGGCCGTGAAGTACGCGAGAAGGTCCGCCGCAACTTCGGCATGCCGCGTCCGGAAGGCTACCGCAAGGCCTGCCGCCTGATGGAGATGGCCGAGCGCTTCAAGATGCCGATCCTGACCTTCATCGACACACCCGGCGCCTATCCGGGCATCGATGCTGAAGAGCGCAACCAGAGCGAGGCCATTGCCTGGAACCTGCGGGTCATGGCGCGTCTGAAGACCCCGATCATCGCTACCGTGATTGGTGAGGGTGGTTCCGGCGGTGCCTTGGCCATCGGTGTCTGTGACCAGTTGAACATGCTGCAGTACTCCACCTACGCGGTGATCTCGCCGGAAGGCTGCGCCTCGATCCTGTGGAAAACCTCGGAAAAGGCTGCCGATGCCGCCGAAGCCATGGGCATTACCGCCGAGCGCCTCAAAGGCCTGGGTATTGTCGACAAGGTCATCGGCGAGCCATTGGGCGGTGCCCATCGGGATCCGGCTGCCGCGGCGGCCTCGATCCGTGCCGAACTCAGCACGCAGTTGGCCATGCTCAAGGAAATGGACAACGACACCTTGCTGGCCCGTCGCTATGACCGCCTGATGAGCTACGGTCTCTGATCGAGCACTGCCTCCCCTTGTAGGGGCACGCTCGTTCGCGACCCAGGCGCCGCCATCGATTCGATGGCGGCGTTGTTGCTTATGCGGGCAAGCAGTACGCCACTCGGCCGCTCCTACAGGTCTTGAACACGTCATGAACGCTCTCTCCGCCAAACTACTGCAAAGCCTCGCGCCCTGGCGCGACTCCAGGAGTTGGCGCGTGGCTTTCTCCGGTGGCCTGGATTCCACCGTCCTGTTGCATTTGCTCGCCGATCTGGCGCAGCACCATCGCCTTCCTCCACTTTCGGCTGTGCATATCCATCATGGACTTCAGGCTGCGGCCGACGCCTGGCCGGAGCATTGTCAGGCCTTCTGTGATGCGCTGGGGGTGCCGCTGCAGGTGCTTCGCGTCCAGGTGCCAGCCGGTGCCAGCCTGGAGCGCGCCGCCCGCGAGGCACGCTATGGCGCTTTCGCACGGCTCACAGCGAGCGGTGAAGTGCTGCTGACGGCGCAGCATCGTGACGACCAGGCGGAAACGCTGCTGTTCCGCCTGCTGCGCGGTGCCGGAGTCAGGGGCTTGTCGGCAATGCCGTCAGAGCGGCCGTTGGGCGACGGGCAGCTGCTGCGACCCTTGCTTGATGTGTCACGTGCCGAACTGCAGTGCTACGCCGCGGAGCATCAGTTGAGCTGGGTCGAAGACCCATCCAACGCCGATCATCAGTATTCGCGCAATTACCTGCGCCACCAGGTCATGCCGGCGATCACCGCGCGCTGGCCCCAGGCGGCACTCAGCATGAGCCGCAGCGCCGCGCACTTGAATGAAGCCCAGGGCCTGCTCGATGAGCTGGCGATCATGGATCTGGATGCAGCCCGCGGTGCTAGCGTCTGGCCCTGGCTGGATCTGCCCTCACTGGCCCTGGCACCTTTGCAGTCTTTGTCGGGCGCGCGCCAACGCAATGCCTTGAGCCATTGGTTGAGCCGGTTTGGCCGTCTGCCGGATACCGATCACTGGCGCGGCTGGGACAGCCTGCGAGATGCGGGTGCCGAAGGGCGACCGGTGTGGCGTTTGGCCGATGGCGATTTGCATCGTGCGGCAGGGCGAGTCTGGTGGCTGTCCGGCAGCTGGCTGCAACCGGTCGACGGACGGTTGCAGTGGCTCGATCCGCAAAAGCCCTTGCATCTGCCGGGCAACGGTCAGGTGTCGTTCCCTGGGCCAGTGCCGACCGGGTCGCTGCATATCCGCTATCGCCAGGGGGGCGAGATCATGCACCTGGCCGGCCGCGGCCATCGGGACTTGAAGCGTTTGCTCAATGAAAGCGGGCTGCCGGGTTTCGTCCGTGGCAGATTGCCGCTGCTGTATCAGGATGACCGCTTGCTCGCGGTGGCGAACCTGCCGGCACTTGAGACAAACCCCCAGGGTGGCTGGCCATTGCAATGGCTGCCACCAACCAGCGATCAAGGTTTGAGCTGAAAGGGGCTTTCCGGTAGACTACGCTCCCTTCTTGATACAACTTCTGTGGATTCGCCTGAATTGCAGGAGTTGCCGATTACCAAGCAGTCTTTGCTGGGCGATTCCAAAAAATGTGTAGCGAGCAACCTACCGGTGTTTTTGCATCCGGTCTGTCACCACGCGGCGGTTTTTTTGAAAGGTGCACTGTGATTAATGCAGGTGATCGGGGGCTTCGGCCTTCCTTCGCTTTCCCCGGCGGCACTGACCGCTTTAACGCAGACTTCTAGGGTTTTTCATGACGCGCTACATATTCGTCACGGGCGGTGTTGTTTCTTCATTGGGGAAAGGCATTGCCTCGGCTTCATTGGCGGCCATCCTGGAGGCGCGGGGGCTTAAGGTCACCATGCTCAAGCTGGACCCGTACATCAACGTCGACCCGGGCACCATGAGCCCGTTCCAGCACGGTGAAGTGTTCGTCACCCACGACGGCGCCGAGACCGACCTGGACCTGGGCCACTACGAGCGGTTCATCCGCACGACCATGACCCAGAACAACAACTTCACCACCGGCCGCGTGTACGAGCACGTGCTGCGCAAGGAGCGCCGTGGTGATTATCTGGGTGCCACCATCCAGGTGATTCCGCACATCACCGACGAGATCAAGCGTCGCATCATCAAGGGCGCCGGCGATGCCGACGTGGCCCTGGTGGAAATCGGCGGTACTGTGGGTGACATCGAGTCGCAACCGTTCCTCGAAGCCATCCGTCAACTGCGTGTGGAAGTCGGTTCCAAGCGCGCGATGCTGATGCACCTGACGCTGGTTCCGTACATCGCCACCGCTGGCGAGACCAAGACCAAGCCGACCCAGCACTCGGTAAAAGAGCTGCGTTCGATCGGCTTGCAACCGGACGTGCTGATCTGCCGCTCCGACCATCCGGTGGATGTGTCGTCGCGCCGCAAGATCGCGCTGTTCACCAACGTTGAAGAGCGTGCGGTGATCTCCCTGGAAGACGTTGACACCATCTACAAGATCCCGGCCGTGCTGCACGCCCAGGGCCTGGACGATTTCGTCGTCGAGCGTTTCGGCCTGCAGTGCAACGGTGCTGACCTGTCCGAGTGGGAAAAAGTGGTGGACGCCAAGCTCAACCCAGAGCACGAAGTCACCATCGCCATGGTCGGCAAGTACATGGAACTGCTGGACGCCTACAAGTCGCTGATCGAAGCGATGAGTCATGCCGGCATCACCAACCGTACCAAGGTCAACCTGCGCTACATCGATTCCGAAGACATCGAGAATCAGGGCACCGCGCTGCTGGAAGGCGTCGACGCGATCCTGGTTCCAGGCGGTTTTGGCCTGCGTGGCGTGGAAGGCAAGATCACCGCGGTGCAATACGCTCGCGAGAACAAGGTGCCGTACCTGGGTATCTGCCTGGGCATGCAAGTGGCGGTCATCGAGTTCGCCCGTAATGTCATGGGTTGGAAAGACGCCAACTCCACCGAGTTCGATCGCACCAGCGGCCATCCGGTCGTCGGCCTGATCACCGAGTGGGAAGACGCCACCGGTGCCGTTGAAGTACGTACCGAAGCTTCCGACCTGGGCGGCACCATGCGGCTGGGCGCTCAGGAATGCTTGCTGGAAGCGGGCTCCAAGGTCCACGACTGCTACGCCAAGGACGTGATCATCGAGCGTCACCGTCACCGTTACGAAGTGAACAACAAGCTGCTGCCGCAACTGATCGAAGCTGGCCTGAAGATCTCCGGTCGCTCGGGTGACGGCGCGCTGGTTGAAGTGGTCGAGGCCCAGGATCATCCATGGTTCGTCGCTTGCCAGTTCCACCCCGAGTTCACCTCGACTCCCCGTGACGGCCACCCACTGTTCAGCGGTTTCGTCAAAGCAGCATTGGCTCAACACCAGAAGAAGGCGTGACCCTGATGGCGCAGAAGATCATCCGCGTAGGCAACATCGAGATCGCCAACGACAAGCCGATGGTGCTGTTCGGCGGCATGAACGTGCTGGAAAGCCGCGACATGGCGATGCAGGTCTGTGAAGAATACGTGCGGGTCACCGAGAAGCTCGGTATCCCCTACGTGTTCAAGGCCAGTTTCGACAAGGCCAACCGTTCGTCGGTGACCTCCTACCGTGGCCCGGGCCTGGAAGAAGGCATGCGGATTTTCGAAGACGTGAAGCAGGCCTTTGGCGTGCCGATCATCACCGACGTCCACGAGCCGGCCCAGGCTGCCGTGGTCGCCGAAGTCTGCGACATCATCCAGCTGCCGGCCTTCCTTTCGCGGCAGACCGACCTGGTGGTGGCCATGGCCAAGACCGGCGCGGTGATCAACATCAAGAAAGCCCAGTTCCTCGCACCCCAGGAAATGAAACACATCCTGAGCAAGTGCGAAGAGGCGGGCAACGATCAGTTGATCCTCTGCGAGCGCGGTTCCAGCTTCGGCTACAACAACCTGGTCGTGGACATGCTCGGCTTCGGCATCATGAAGCAGTTCGAATACCCGGTGTTCTTCGATGTGACCCACGCCCTGCAGATGCCGGGTGGTCGCGCCGACTCCGCTGGCGGTCGCCGGGCCCAGGTCACCGACCTGGCCAAGGCCGGCATGAGCCAGTCTCTTGCCGGGCTGTTCCTCGAAGCCCATCCGGATCCGGACAACGCCAAGTGCGACGGTCCTTGCGCCCTGCGCCTGGACAAGCTCGAGCCGTTCCTGGCCCAGCTCAAGGCCCTGGACGAGCTGGTCAAGAGTTTTCCGACGGTAGAAACCGCGTAAAACCGATTTCTCCGGTAAAGTACCGCACGATTATTGCTCAGGCCCCCGGGCCTGAGCCTTATCGTCTGCAAGACTGCCCGCTTTCCCCGCCTTGCCGACGGTAAAAGATTTCCTACAGCTGCGTCGTTTTCGTCAACTTTGGAGTGTTTACAACAATGGCAAAAATCGTCGACATCAAAGGTCGTGAAGTTCTCGACTCCCGTGGCAACCCCACTGTCGAAGCGGACGTGCTTCTCGACAACGGCATCATCGGCAGTGCATGCGCGCCGTCCGGTGCTTCCACCGGCTCGCGCGAAGCGCTGGAGCTGCGTGATGGCGACAAGAGCCGTTACCTGGGCAAGGGCGTGCTCAAGGCGGTAGCCAACATCAACGGTCCGATCCGCGACCTGCTGCTGGGTAAGGACCCGATCGATCAGAAGGCCCTGGATCAGGCCATGATCAAGCTCGACGGTACCGAGAACAAGGCCACCCTGGGCGCCAACGCGATCCTCGCCGTGTCCCTGGCTGCTGCCAAGGCCGCCGCTCAGGACCAGGACCTGCCGCTGTACGCCCACATCGCCAACCTCAATGGCACTCCGGGCGTCTACTCGATGCCGGTACCGATGATGAACATCATCAACGGTGGCGAGCACGCCGATAACAACGTCGACATCCAGGAGTTCATGGTGCAGCCGGTTGGCGCCAAGTCCTTCTCGGAAGGCCTGCGCATGGGCACTGAAATCTTCCATCACCTCAAAGCCGTGCTGAAGGCCCGTGGCCTGAACACCGCAGTGGGTGACGAAGGCGGTTTTGCACCGAACCTGGCTTCCAACGAAGACGCTCTGAAAGTGATCTCCGAAGCCGTGGCCAACGCCGGTTACACCCTGGGCACCGACGTGACCCTGGCCCTGGACTGCGCTGCCAGCGAATTCTATGAAGATGGCAAGTACAACCTGTCCGGCGAAGGCCAGGTGTTCACCGCCGAAGGTTTCGCCGAGTACCTCAAAGGCCTGACCCAGCGCTACCCGATCATCTCCATCGAAGACGGCCTGGACGAGTCCGACTGGGCCGGCTGGAAAATCCTTACCGACAAGATCGGCGAGAAGGTTCAACTGGTCGGCGACGACCTGTTCGTGACCAACACCAAGATCCTGAAAGAAGGCATCGACAAGAAGATCGCCAACTCGATCCTGATCAAGTTCAACCAGATCGGCACCCTGACCGAAACCCTGGAAGCCATCCAGATGGCCAAGGCTGCCGGCTACACTGCGGTGATCTCCCACCGTTCCGGTGAAACCGAAGATTCGACCATCGCCGACCTGGCCGTGGGTACCTCGGCTGGCCAGATCAAGACCGGCTCCCTGTGCCGTTCCGACCGCGTTTCCAAGTACAACCAATTGCTGCGTATCGAAGAGCAATTGAACGGCAAGGCCAAGTACAACGGTCGCGGTGAGTTTCGCGGCTAAGCAGTAGATGGTAAAAAGACACCGGATTGTGTCGGGAAAATCGCTACAGCGAGTTTTTTGCCACTAATCTGATGCCTTAAGAGCACAAGCCTGGGTCTTCCAGGCTTCGTGCTATCAGTAGGTCCGAAGTTGTTGGCATGGCTGTCTTTTTTCACTGGATACCCGATATTCGATGCGCAGTCCCAATTGGTTGTTCCTGGTCTTGCTCTTGCTGCTGGCTGGCTTGCAGTACCGCCTGTGGGTGGGGAACGGCAGCTTGGCCCAGGTTGCTGACCTGACTCAGCAGATTGCCGACCAGCACGCTGAAAACGAGCGTTTGCTGGAACGAAATCGCGTACTCGATGCGGAAGTCATGGAGCTGAAAAAAGGCATGGAGACCGTGGAAGAACGGGCTCGCCACGAGTTGGGTATGGTCAAGGAGGGTGAAACCCTCTACCAGTTGGCCCAATGAGCGACGTATTGCCGGCCTTCTGGGCCGTGATTCCTGCCGCGGGCGTTGGTGCCCGCATGGCCGCGGACCGCCCCAAGCAGTACCTGCAACTGGGTGGACGCACAATTCTTGAACACAGCCTGGGCTGCTTTCTCGACCACCCCGGGCTCAAGGGGCTGGTGGTCAGCCTGGCGGTTGATGATCCTTACTGGCCGGCCCTGGCTTGCGCCCATGATTCGCGGATCCAGCGGGTCGAAGGTGGTGCTGAGCGTTCCGGCTCGGTGCTCAATGCCTTGCTCCATCTGCATGCCCAGGGCGCAGCCGATGACGACTGGGTGCTGGTTCACGATGCCGCCCGGCCCAATCTTTCCCGGGATGACCTGGACAAACTGCTGGGTGAGTTGATGGATGACCCGGTGGGGGGGCTGCTCGCAGTTCCTGCCCGGGACACCCTGAAACGTGTGGACAAGCACGGTCGAGTGCTGGAAACCGTTGACCGCAGTTTGATCTGGCAAGCCTACACACCGCAGATGTTCCGCCTCGGTGCCCTGCATCGGGCCCTGGCCGACAGCCTGGTGGCCGATGTGGCGATTACCGATGAAGCTTCGGCGATGGAATGGGCCGGCCAGGCGCCGCGCCTGATCGAAGGCCGCTCGGATAACCTCAAGGTCACCCGTCCCGAAGACCTGGAATGGTTGCGCCAGCGCTGGTCCAACCGCCGCTGACTGCTGGCTTGCGCTGCACCTTGTAGCTGCTGGTGCAGGCTGCGAACGACTCGGAAGGAGGCGCCGCTCTTGAGGCCCTGAAGGCCCTGCGGGCCTTGTCACAGCCTGCGGCAGCAGCTACAGGTCGCGGTACTCCGGGCGCTGCGCCAGCCCTTGTTTCAGATAATCCACCAGCTTGCGCACTTTCGGTGACAGGTGCCGTTGCTGCGGGTACAGCGCCCAGACTGCGGTGTTGGGCGGTTGGTGAGCTTCCAGCAAGGAAATCAGCGTACCGTTCTGCAGGTGCTCCAGGACGTAGTAGTCCGGCAACTGGCACAGCCCTACCCCTTGCAAGGCCGCATCCAGCACCGCCTGCCCGCTGTTGCAGCGCCAATTACCCTGCACCCGTTGCGAAAATTCGCGCCCATCCAGTTCTAATTGCCAGATATCCGAGCTGCCGATCAGGCAGTTGTGCCGGCTCAACTCCGACAGGCTGTGTGGGCGTCCATAACGTTCCAGGTAGGAGGGCGAGGCGCATAGGTACATGCGGCGTGGGGCCAGGCGAGTGGCGACCAGGCGCGAGTCCTGCAGGCGCCCAAGGCGAATCGCCAGGTCCAGCCCTTCATGCACCAGATCCAGGGGGCGGTTGCTGAGCTCTATATCCACCCGCAACTGCGGATAAAGGCTCATGAACCGGGTAACCAGGGGCACGATAAAGCGCTCGCCGTAGGCCACTGCACAGGTCATGCGCAGCATTCCCTTGGGCTCGCTGGTCAGGTCGCCTACGGCCCGCAGGGCCTCCTCGCGACCATCCTGCAGACGTTGGCAATGCTGGAGAAAGGTCTGCCCGGCCTCGGTCAGGGTCACCCGGCGGGTACTGCGATACAGCAGGCGAGTCTGCAAGCGCTCCTCAAGCCGTGCCACCTGACGGCTGATATGGGACGAAGAGACCCCCAGGCGCTCGGCGGCAGCGGTGAACTGGCTGCATTCGGCGACCGCGACAAATTCGTCGATACCTTCCCAACGGTTGTCATTCATTGATTGTCCCCATACAGCAATAATGTTTTGCTTTTGCCTGGATTATTCATCGCATTGCGCTGTTTTACACTCTGTGCCTCGTTTTTATTCGCTGGAGAGTCAGGATGATCAAGTCACGTGCTGCCGTAGCCTTCGAGGCCAAGAAGCCGCTGGAAATCGTCGAAGTGGATGTCGCCATGCCCAAGGCGGGCGAGGTGCTGCTGCGGGTCGTCGCCTCCGGCGTCTGCCACACCGACGCCTACACGCTGTCTGGTGCCGACCCTGAAGGCATCTTCCCGGCGATCCTCGGTCATGAAGGCGGTGCGGTGGTTGAGGCGGTGGGCGAGGGCGTGACCTCGGTGGCTGTGGGTGACCATGTGATCCCGCTGTACACCCCGGAATGCGGCAAGTGCAAATTCTGCCTGTCGGGCAAGACCAACCTCTGTCAGGCCATTCGCGCCACCCAGGGCAAGGGCCTGATGCCTGATGGCACCACGCGTTTTTCCTACAAGGGTCAGCCGATTTTCCACTACATGGGTACCTCGACCTTTTCCGAGTACACCGTGCTCCCGGAAATCTCCGTGGCCAAGATTCCCAAGGAAGCGCCGCTGGAAAAGGTCTGCCTGCTGGGGTGCGGCGTGACCACCGGGATCGGAGCGGTGATCAACACCGCCAAGGTCAAGGCCGGTGATACCGTGGCCATCTTCGGCCTGGGCGGCATTGGCCTGTCGGCGGTCATCGGTGCGGTCAAGGCCAAGGCCGGGCGTATCATCGCCATCGATATCAACCCGGCCAAGTTCGAGATCGCCAAGCAACTGGGCGCCACCGACTGCGTCAATCCGAAGGATTTCGACCGTCCGATTCAGGAGGTCATTGTCGACATGACTGATGGCGGCGTGGATTTCTCCTTCGAGTGCATCGGCAATGTGCAACTGATGCGTGCGGCCCTGGAGTGCTGCCACAAGGGCTGGGGCGAATCGGTAATCATCGGCGTGGCCGGTGCCGGCCAGGAAATCTCCACCCGTCCCTTCCAACTGGTGACCGGCCGGGTATGGCGCGGCTCAGCCTTTGGTGGCGTGCGCGGGCGCAGCGAGCTGCCAAGCTACGTGGAAATGTCCCAGACCGGCGAGATCCCCCTGGATACCTTCATCACCCACACCATGGGCCTGGAAGATATCAACAAGGCGTTCGACCTGATGCACGAAGGCAAGAGCATTCGCTCCGTCATTCACTTCTAAGAGCAGCGGCAAGCGGCAAGCCACAGGCGCCAAGCGGGAGTTCCGCTTGCGGCCCATGGCTTGCGGCGTGCCGCTGGAGGTCTGCCATGAGTCTGGAAAACCTTTCCTGCCAGAAAAGCTTCGGCGGCTGGCATAAACGCTATAAGCATCATTCCCGGGTGCTGGGCTGTGACATGGTGTTCGCCGTGTATTTGCCGCCCCAGGCCGAACAGGGCGGCAAGCTGCCGGTGCTTTACTGGTTGTCCGGCCTGACCTGTACCGACGAGAACTTCATGCACAAGGCCGGGGCTCAACGCATGGCTGCCGAGCTGGGCTTGATCATCGTCGCTCCGGATACCAGCCCGCGTGGCCCCGGCGTGCCCGGTGACCCGGACGGTGCCTGGGATTTCGGTCTGGGTGCCGGGTTCTACCTGAACGCGACGCAGGAGCCCTGGGCCCAGCATTACCGGATGCACGATTATGTGGTGAACGAGCTGCCGGAGCTGGTGGAGGCGCATTTTCCCGCTTCGCACAAGCGTGGGATCAGCGGGCACTCCATGGGCGGTCACGGGGCATTGGTGTGCGCGCTGCGTAATCCGGGGCGCTATCAGTCGGTTTCGGCCTTCGCTCCCATCAGCAACCCGATGGATTGCCCCTGGGGGCAGAAGGCGTTTTCCCGTTACCTGGGGGAGGAACGCTCACGCTGGCGCGAGTGGGATGCCAGCGTGCTGATCGCCGAAGTCACCGAGAAGCTGCCGTTGCTGGTGGATCAGGGGGATCGTGACGACTTCCTTGCCGGTCAGCTCAAGCCTGAAGTGCTGCAGCAAGCGGCAAAGAATGCCGGGCATGAGCTGACGTTGCGGATGCAGCCGGGGTACGACCACAGCTACTTCTTTATCGCCAGTTTCATAGACGACCACTTGCAGCACCATGCACGTGCTCTTAACGCCTAATACCTGCCAAAGCAGGTAGAATCACGCCCTGACTTTTTCGGGGCGTTTTTTTATGCGTATTGGCCACGGCTACGATGTGCACCGTTTCGCTGAGGGCGACTTCATCACGTTGGGGGGGGTGCGTATTGCCCACCATTTCGGGCTGCTCGCGCACTCCGATGGTGATGTGCTGTTACACGCACTCAGTGATGCCCTTCTGGGCGCTGCCGCGCTGGGTGATATCGGCAAGCACTTTCCGGACACCGATCCGCAGTTCAAGGGCGCCGACAGCCGTGTCCTGCTGCGTCATGTTGTCGCGCTGATTCATGCCAAGGGCTGGAAGATCGGCAACGTCGACAACACCATCGTCGCCCAGGCACCGAAAATGGCACCTCACATTGAAACCATGCGGGCCTTGATTGCCGAGGACCTGCAGGTCGAGCTGGACCAGGTGAACGTGAAGGCAACCACCACCGAAAAACTCGGCTTTGTCGGCCGCGAGGAAGGCATCGCCGTGCATTCCGTGGCCTTGTTGCAACGCCCATGAATGAACTGCAATTGTTGGGCCCGCGGGCCTATGGCGATGCCCTGGGCAGCGCCGTACTCAAGGCCACTGCCGAAGACTTCCAGGTTGATGAAGTACTCGATATCCCGCTGAGCGGGGAAGGCGAGCATCTGTGGCTGTGGGTGGAAAAACGCGGCTTGAACACCGAGGAAGCGGCGCGGCGGATCGCCAAGGCGGCGGGGGTGTCGTTGCGCACCGTCAGCTATGCCGGGCTCAAGGATCGCCAGGCGCTGACCCGCCAGTGGTTCAGTGTGCAACTGCCGGGCAAGGCCGATCCGGATCTTGGCGCAGCGGAAAATCACACTCTGAAGATCCTCGAGGCCACCCGCCACAAGCGCAAATTGCAGCGTGGGGCCCATGCCGCCAATGGCTTTACCCTGCGTCTGACAGAGCTCAAGGCGGATCAGGCAGCCATCGACGAGCGCCTGAAGAGGATTGCCGCTCAAGGTATTCCCAACTATTTCGGCGCCCAGCGCTTCGGCTACGACGGTGGCAACCTGGCGGACGCCCGTAGCTGGGCTGCCCGCCAGGCGCTGCCGGAGCAGCGCAATGTGCGTTCGCGCCTGTTGTCCACCGCCCGCAGCTACCTGTTCAACCAGGCGCTGGCAGCGCGAGTGGCGGACGGCACTTGGCAGCAGGCGCAAGTGGGCGACTTGCTGGCATTTACCGACAGCCGCAGCTTTTTCATGGCCGGCCCGGATGAATGCACGGATCCGCGCCTGGCAATTCTTGACTTGCATCCCACAGGCCCGTTGTGGGGCGAAGGCGAGTCTCCGGCGGGTGGTGTGGTTCATGAACTTGAACAGCAGATGGCCGACCGCGAGGCGGCACTGTGCGAATGGCTGATAAAAGCCGGCATGAGCCACGAACGACGCATCCTGCGGCTGCCCATTGGCGGTTTGACGTGGCATTATCCCGAGCCTGATATTCTGCAACTGGAATTCGTCCTCCCGGCCGGATGTTTCGCCACCGCCTTGGTGCGTGAACTCGTCGATCTGGTGCCGGTGGGGCAGACGGACAGCTCATGCGCATTCTGATTTCTAACGATGATGGGGTAACTGCACCCGGTATCGCGGCGTTGCACGCTGCGCTGGCGGATTACGCCGAGTGCGTGGTTATCGCTCCGGATCAAGACAAAAGCGGCGCCAGCAGCTCGCTGACGCTCGACCGTCCGTTGCATCCGCACACCCTTGGCAACGGCTTTATCAGCATCAATGGCACCCCCACCGACTGTGTTCACCTGGGGCTCAACGGCCTGCTGGAGCATGACCCGGACATGGTGGTGTCGGGCATCAACCTGGGGGCCAACCTCGGTGATGACGTGCTGTACTCCGGGACGGTCGCCGCTGCATTGGAAGGGCGCTTCCTGCAACGCCCTGCGATCGCCTTTTCGCTGGTCTCGCGCCAGGTGGAGAACCTTGCGACCGCAGCCTATTTCGCGCGCAAGCTGGTGCAAGCCCAGGCCTTGCTGGATTTACCACCACGGACGGTGTTGAACGTGAATATTCCCAACCTGCCGCTTGATCATATTCGGGGCATCCAGTTGACCCGCCTGGGCCATCGCGCCCGTGCTGCGGCACCGATGAAGGTGGTCGACCCCCGCGGCAAGGCGGGTTACTGGATCGCTGCCGCCGGCGACGCCGAGGATGGCGGGCCCGGCACCGACTTTCATGCAGTGATGCAGGGCTACGTGTCTGTCACGCCGCTGCAGCTGGATCGCACCTTCAATGACGCGTTCAGGAGTCTGGATGGCTGGTTGGAGGGGCTGCGCTGATGGCTCGCGAGCAAGACGATCTGCTGCGGCGGGGAATCGGCATGACTTCCCAGCGTACCCGCGAACGCCTGATCCAGCGCCTGTATGACGAGGGGCTGTCCAACCCTCAGGTACTGGAAGTGATTCGGCGCACACCGCGGCATCTGTTTGTCGATGAGGCCCTGGCCCATCGTGCCTATGAAGACACGGCGCTGCCGATCGGCCACAACCAGACCATCTCCCAGCCTTATATGGTGGCCCGCATGAGTGAGCTGCTGCTGGCGGCCGGGCCGCTGGACAAGGTACTGGAGATCGGCACCGGTTCGGGCTACCAGACTGCGGTGTTGTCGCAGCTGGTGGAGCGGGTGTTTTCGGTGGAGCGGATCAAGGTCCTGCAAGACCGGGCCAAGGAGCGCCTGCAGGAATTGAACCTGCGCAACGTCGTATTTCGCTGGGGCGACGGCTGGGAAGGCTGGCCGGCGCTGGCGCCCTATAACGGCATCATCGTCACTGCCGTCGCCACCGATATCCCCCAGGCCCTGCTCGATCAACTCGCGCCTGGCGGGCGCCTGGTGATTCCGGTGGGGGCAGGGGAGGTGCAGCAGTTGATGCTGATCATCCGTGAAGAACAGGGCTTTGCCCGGCACGTCCTGGGGGCGGTGCGTTTTGTGCCGTTGCTCAATGGTCCCCTGGCCTGAAGGCATTTATCAGGCTGGGGTGAATTCTGTCTGGCGGGCTGTGTCTTAGTGCCGTATCGATCGTCAATGAGTGATACGACGGTCAGAGGCAGGTTCTTGCGGCTGTCCTTGTGCTGGGCCAGCGGTAAAGCGCCTGTGTCCAGTTATACTTGCGTCACTTCACGCCTGAGTCAGGCAATCTATATCGTCAACCACCACAAAGGGAGCGGCGGGTGAGTCTCACAGTCATTGCGCAGCGTATAGGTACAACAAGCTTTCAGCGACTGATGATTGGCCTTGCCTTGAGTTCCTTGTTGGTCGGTTGCTCCAGCACCAAATCCAGCAGCGTGGGGGTGGTCGAGCGCAGTAACACTGTTGCGCCGCAGCGCCCTACGGTGACCACCGGGCAGTACGCGGTGCGTCGCGGAGACACCTTGTTTTCCATTGCCTTCCGCTATGGCTGGGACTACAAGGCGCTGGCCGCTCGCAACAACATCGCCGAGCCTTACACCATCCATCCCGGGCAGGTCATTCGCTTTGACGGCCGCACTGGCACTACGCCGGCGACGGTTGTTACCAGCACCCAGTCCAGCGCCTCTTCCTCCAGCAAGACCACGGTCATTCGTCGCCCGGCAGGCACCACGACAACGCCTGCAACTGCCACCACCACCAACCCAGCGAGCAAGCCGGCGCCTGCTCCGGCTACCCCCGCGGGCCCCGCTCCTACGGGTTGGGGATGGCCTTCGAACGGTGTTCTGATTGGAAAATTTTCTTCAAACGGTAGTTTGAATAAAGGCATTGATATCGCCGGAGATTTGGGACAGCCTGTTTTAGCTGCGTCTGATGGGACGGTGGTTTACGCCGGGAGTGGCTTAAGGGGCTACGGCGAATTAGTCATCATCAAACACAACGAAACCTACGTCAGTGCTTACGGCCACAACCGCAAGCTATTGGTTCGGGAGGGACAGCAGGTCAAAGTCGGACAGACAATTGCCGAGATGGGATCAACTGGTACAGACCGGGTGAAACTGCACTTTGAGATTCGCCGACAAGGTAAACCTGTAGATCCGCTGCAATTCCTGCCACGTCGTTGATCCGTTACCAGCCTGTTCCGCTCACGTAGAGGGAACAGGCTCCAGCGTTGCCAGGGATAAAGGCGCCGCTTGAGCCTGAGGTCGAACTCACCAAAGGACTATAACAATGGCTCTCAGTAAAGAAGTGCCGGAGTTTGACATCGACGATGAGGTTCTCCTTATGGAGAGCAGCATCGATATGGATTCGATGTCGAATAATGAGGGGGCAACTCCACCTTCCGTTCGCACCAAATCCAAAAGCTCCGCTTCATTAAAGCAACATAAATACATTGATTACACGCGTGCACTCGATGCGACGCAGCTGTACCTCAATGAAATCGGCTTTTCTCCATTGCTCTCCCCCGAAGAGGAAGTGCACTTTGCGCGGTTGTCGCAAAGTGGTGATCCGGCCGGGCGCAAGCGCATGATTGAAAGCAACTTGCGGCTGGTGGTGAAAATCGCCCGGCGCTATGTCAATCGTGGCCTGTCGCTGCTGGACCTGATCGAAGAGGGCAACCTCGGGCTGATCCGAGCGGTGGAGAAGTTCGATCCGGAACGCGGCTTCCGCTTCTCGACCTATGCCACCTGGTGGATTCGTCAGACCATCGAGCGGGCCATCATGAATCAGACCCGGACCATCCGGTTGCCGATCCATGTGGTCAAAGAACTCAACGTCTACTTGCGCGCCGCCCGTGAGTTGACGCAAAAACTCGATCATGAACCCTCCCCCGAAGAAATCGCCAACCTGCTGGAGAAGCCGGTGGCCGAAGTCAAACGCATGCTCGGCCTGAACGAGCGGGTTTCTTCGGTTGATGTCTCCCTGGGCCCGGATTCGGACAAGACCCTGCTGGATACCCTGACCGACGACCGTCCGACAGATCCTTGTGAGCTGTTGCAGGACGACGATCTGTCACAAAGTATCGATCAGTGGCTTTCCGAATTGACCGAGAAGCAGCGTGAAGTGGTAGTGCGACGTTTCGGCCTGCGAGGACACGAGAGCAGCACCCTTGAAGATGTGGGCCTGGAGATCGGTCTGACCCGTGAGCGGGTTCGGCAGATCCAGGTTGAAGGGCTCAAGCGCCTTCGGGAAATTCTCGAGAAGAATGGATTGTCCAGTGAGTCGCTGTTTCAGTAGCCACTGGATCGATTCACAAGAGCCCCGATCGACTCGGGGCTTTTTATTGCACGCAGCTTGTGGTTTTGAATGGGCTATTGCCAGAGAAGTTGGCTTAACTCTCAACCGTCATGTAAGCCAAAGATTACTTTTTCGTACGCATTCGGTTCTCGGCTACTTCTGCGTTGTCTAGTTTTGCGTAGGCTGTTTTTTATATTATTGATTTATATAATATTTTTTATGAGTGGCTATGAGTTTCGACCAAGTTTCACACGAATAGTGCGATTGCTCTTGCCGGGGAACTCTCTAATATCAGCCCTGTGTCGACGGATAGACACAGCCATCAAGGACGATGGTCAGGACATCGCAGGAAGCGATTCATCAGGACGATGAAAAGGAACACAGGGACTAGGGAAAAATGTGGGCGGGTCATACCGCCCCTTTTTTTCGTCTGTCGAAAAGTCCCGCCGGAGTTTCCTTGCCCCAGAAACGCAAAAAGGCCCGCAAGGGGCCTTTGGGAACGCAGCTGCAATCAGCGTTCGAGATCCTTGATCTTGCCTTTGACGCCATCCCACTCTTCGGCATCCGGCAACGGATCTTTCTTTTCAGTGATGTTCGGCCAGATCTCTGCCAGCTCGACGTTCAACTGAATGAATTCTTGCATCTCTTCCGGGACTTCATCCTCGGAGAAAATCGCTACAGCGGGGCATTCAGGCTCACACAGTGCGCAATCAATGCACTCATCCGGGTGAATCACCAGGAAGTTCGGGCCTTCGTAAAAGCAGTCCACCGGACAGACTTCTACGCAGTCGGTGTACTTGCACTTGATGCAGTTGTCGGTGACGACGAAGGTCATTTCTAATTCTCTCCTCAGGCGGCGGCAGCGGAGCCCCTACATGACGGGGTCGCCAGGTTTGGGAGCGATAGTCTGCGCAACCAGGCTAATAGTCCGCAGCATCCCAAACCGCGCGAGATTCTAACAGCTTGAAGGCGTTCGCGTTAGATGCGTGTCTTCAATGTATAGAGCATTTCCAGCGCTCGGCGTGGCGTCATGTCATCCAGATCCAGCTTGGCCAGGTCGTCGAGCACCGGGTGCGGCAGGCTGGCGAACATGTCGCTTTGTTGCGGAACCGAGGGTTTGCCCGGCGCTTGAGGCGCCACTTCATGGGGCAAACTGGTGGTTTCCAGGCGGCTCAAGTGCTCCCGGGCGCGGGTGATGACTGCGCTGGGAACCCCGGCCAGCTGGGCTACCGCCAGCCCATAGCTCTGGCTGGCTGGGCCTGGAAGGACATGGTGCAGGAACACAATGCGCTCATTGTGCTCGGTGGCATTGAGGTGCACGTTGGCCACCAGCGGCTCGCTTTCCGGCAGTACCGTCAGTTCGAAATAGTGGGTGGCGAACAGGGTATAGGCGCGCAGGTGGGCGAGACGTTCTGCCGCAGCCCAGGCCAGGGAAAGTCCGTCAAAGGTGCTGGTACCGCGTCCCACTTCGTCCATCAGCACCAGGCTGCGTTCCGTTGCGTTGTGCAGGATGTTCGCGGTTTCGCTCATTTCCACCATGAAGGTCGAACGGCCGCCGGCCAGGTCGTCGCTGGAGCCGATACGGGTGAAGATCCGGTCCACCAGGGACAGCTCGCAGCTAGCCGCCGGGACGAAGCTGCCGATATGGGCCAGCAGCACGATCAGGGCCGTCTGGCGCATATAGGTGGATTTACCGCCCATGTTCGGACCGGTGATCACCAGCATCCGCGTGTTGTCGTCCAGGCTCAGGTCGTTGGCCACGAAAGGCGTGGTCAACACTTGCTCCACCACTGGGTGACGACCCTGGGTGATGCGCATGCAAGGTTCGCTGACAAAACGTGGGCAGTTGAGGTCCAGGTTCAAGGCGCGCTCGGCCAGGTTGCTCAACACGTCCAGCTCAGCCAGGGCACCAGCGGTATCCTGCAACGGCGGCAAATGGCTGATCAGGGTTTCCAGCAGCGCGTCGTAGAGCATCTTCTCCCGGGCCAGGGCACGGCTCTTGGCCGATAGCGCCTTGTCTTCGAACTCCTTGAGTTCCGGAGTGATGAAGCGCTCGGCGCCTTTCAATGTCTGGCGGCGAATGTAGTCCGCCGGGGCCTGTTCGGCCTGCTTGCTTGGCAGCTCGATGAAATAGCCATGGATACGGTTGTAGCCGACCTTGAGGTTGGCCAGGCCGGTACGGGCTTTCTCGCGGGCTTCCAGGTCAATCAGGAACTGTCCGGCGTTCTCGCTCAGCGACTGCAGCTCGTCGAGCTCGGCGTCGTAGCCGGTCTTGAGTACACCGCCGTCACGGATCACCGCCGGCGGGTTGTCGATGATGGCCTTGGCCAGCAGAGCGGCCAGCTCCGGGTAGGTGCTGGTGGTGGCAGCCAGCTGATTGAGGTGAGTGGCCTCCAGCTCGGTCATGGCTTCTTGCAGCTCGGGCAGTGCAGCCAGGGCATCACGTAGACGGGCCAAGTCCCGCGGACGAGCATTGCGCAGGCCGATTCGCGCCAGAATCCGCTCGATATCGCCGATTTCCTTCAACTGCGGTTGCAGCCGTTCGAAACGGTAGCCGTCCAGCAGGCAAGTAATAGAGGACTGGCGCGCTTCCAGCACCTTGAGGTCGCGCAGCGGGCGGTTCAGCCAGCGGGTCAGCAAACGGCTGCCCATGGCGGTCTGGCAGCGGTCGACCACCGATTGCAGGGTGTTGTCGCGCCCGCCCGCCAGGTTGGTGTCCAGTTCCAGGTTGCGACGGCTGGCACCGTCCAACACCACGGTGTCATCCAGGCGCTCATGACGCAGGCTGCGCAGGTGGGGCAGGGCGGTACGCTGGGTTTCCTTGGCATAGCTGAGCAGGCAACCGGCGGCGCCGATGGCCAGGGTCAGGGTTTCGCAGCCAAAGCCCTTGAGGTCCTGGGTAGAGAACTGCTGGCAGAGGCTCTTGTGCGCCGAGTCCCGCTCGAAATCCCAGGGGGCACGGCGTCGCACACCGCGGCGTTTTTCCGCCGGCAAGCCTTGTGGCCAGTCATCGGGGATCAGCAGCTCCACTGGATTGATGCGTTCCAACTCGGCCAGCAGGTTCTCCCAGCCCTTGATTTCCAGGACGCTGAAGTTGCCGCTGGTGATGTCCAGCACCGCCAGGCCGAACAGGCGCTCGTCGCCCAGCACGGCGGCGATCAGGTTGTCGCGGCGCTCATCCAGCAGAGCCTCGTCACTCACGGTGCCTGGCGTGATGATACGCACCACCTGGCGCTCCACCGGGCCCTTGCTGGTTGCCGGGTCCCCCACCTGTTCGCAGATCACCACCGACTCGCCGAGCTTTACCAGCTTGGCCAGGTAGCCCTCGGCGGCGTGGTAAGGAATACCGCACATGGGAATCGCCTGGCCGGCCGACTGCCCGCGCGCCGTCAGGGTGATGTCCAGCAGCTTGGCGGCCTTCTTCGCGTCTTCATAGAAGATCTCGTAGAAGTCGCCCATGCGGTAGAACATCAACTGATCAGGGTGCTGGTTCTTGAGGCGCCAGTACTGCTGCATCATCGGCGTGTGGGAGGACAGATCAGAAATTGCTTTATTCATCAATGAGTTATTTCTAAATATTCGTTGTGCTGGGGCAGAAATGGGGCAGCGTCTAAGCATGATAGGAGAGTGCCAGTCACGGCCGTCGGCTTGTGTTGAAGACTATCATGATCTCTAGGGGAGGGTTCCTTGAGGTGAGTTCGAATGCGATACTCAAGAAACTGCCGTTGTCTCTTGTCGAAGGATCTTCATGAAAAGCGCGTTCCCTGGTCAGTTCTCTAGCAATTCTAAAAGCATAAAGAGTCTTTGGGATGAGGCGATAATTGCTTTGGATGCAAATGTTTTGTTGGATTTGTATCGATACTCTGATTCAACTCGTTCTGCGTTTTTAAATGTACTTGAATTGATGAGGGAAAGAGTTTGGATTTCGTATCAAGTTGCCGGCGAGTATTTCTCAAATAGACTTTCTGTAATAAGTGCTCAAGCTAAGCATTACGATGATGCTATAAAGAGTTTGGAGAAGCTTAGGGCGGGTTTCGAGAACCAGAAGCAACATCCGTTTGTCGCTGGTGAGACGCTCAGTGACTTTATTGATTCTTTCAATAAACTTGTTTCTGAGTTGAAGGAAAGTCAGGCGGCTCATGCTCGAAGAATTAATGAGGATGAAATTAAGGAGATTCTTGGTGATTTGTTCGATGGGCGGGTGGGGCCGTCTTATGATGATGCAAGCTTGGAAGGGATGATAACGGATGGGGCTGAAAGGTATAAGAATAAAATTCCACCAGGTTTTAAAGATGACAGTAAACCAATTGGTGAACGGTTAAAGGAGCGGTGCGTACCTTATGGTGATTATATAGGCTGGATGCAGCTTATGGATTACTCAAAATTAGTGGGGCGTGGAGTTATTTTTGTCACCGGAGATGTTAAGGAGGATTGGTGGCTAAGGCATTCAGGAAAGACAATTGGTCCTCTGCCTGAATTGATTGAAGAGTTTATGTTTAAAACCTCGCAGCAATTTCACATGTATCAGCCAGATCGCTTCCTTGAGTACGCAAATAATTTCTTACAGCAAGAGGCGTCGCCAGATGCGGTTGAGGAAATTAGAGATGTTACTGTAGCTGATTTTAGTGATGATAAATTTCAGAAGTTTGTTGAATTGGAAAATGCCTTTCATCGGGCTGGCTTTTGGGATGATGAGATTTTAAAGGATGGTCGAACAGTTTTCCTTAATCATCACTATCATGTTGGCTCTGATGGGCGCATAGAGAATGGTCATCAGCTTGAAAGTAAAGACTTGGAAAGGTTTTTTTCAGAGCGTGATTTAGAGCTTGAAGAGCTTTACTTTAAAGAGCAAATCAGATGTCTTCGAAATAAAAGGGCTTCTCTTAGAAAGGAGCAGGAAATATATCTGTCTGCTTTGTCTGATTTGAATAGAAGTGCAAGCTCGCTTGATTTTGAAGATAAGGCTCCGTCACTAAATGAGCAGCTTCATTCAGTGACTGGCCAGATAAAAAAGTTGAATGAAGATATGAGGGAGTTTCAGAGCGCACTGAACGCTCTCAGGCATGAGAAGTATGATAAAGAGTAAGTTTTATGTTATGTAGTGCGGCTGGCTAATAAGGCTTTCCAAATTCTTGAAAGTTCGTTTGGAGATTCATCATCCATCCACTTGGCATAGACCTCGACCAGCATGGTGAAGTCTTTGTGGCCCATCTGTTTTGCGATGAACGCCAGGTTCCCACGTGCAGTCAGGCACCAGCATGCGTAAGTGTGTCGGGTTTGGTAGGGACGGCGAGGCCTGATTTGCGCTCGATGCTGTATGGCCGCCCACTTGGTATTCCAGGCTGTTGGAACGAACCACTTGTTGATCACTTTCTTGCGCGCCTGGGTGGCTGGAGAAAGCAACGGTGTTGCGTCTACGGTGCGGCTTTCGTGCCGGTTGTGGTAGATGTTGATCTTCTCCGGTTTGTCACCCCTGACCAAGTCCATTAACACCTTGCATGCCTCGATTGCCGGAGGCATCAGCATCACTGTACGGGGCTTCCCGGTCTTGGGCAGTTTGAATGTACCTCGTGCGGTGATGGCCCTGGTTATCCTTATTTGGCCCTGATCTAGATCTATGTCTTCTACAGCCAGGCCGCATAGCTCGCCGGGGCGTAGGCCGGTATACACAGCCAGAGTTACGGCGGCTGAGTCCTGACGATGAAGGCAGCCCTTCGTTATGAGCAAGCCGAACTCGGTTTGTGTCAGTGGGTCGGGCTCTCGATCTTGCATGGCAAAGCGAATGCACGCGGCCGCCAGCCCCTCTCGGCAGTATCCATTACTTTCGCACCAACCCAGGAAGCCGGCGAAGGTGGCGAGGTAATGGTTAGCGGTCGATGGTGCCCGCTCTGCGATCAGTAGGGTCCTGAGCAGTTGGATATCTTCAGGCAGCAATGTGCCGGCAAGGCGATCCTTGCCCACCAGGTGAGTGCATATATCAAGTGCATAACCGTACTTCTCTTCGGTTTCCGGAGTGATATCAACAGCCTTGAGCGGCTTATATCGCTCAAGGAGTGCACTGAGGCGTTCGTCTCTGGCGTTGCTGTAGTGGGTGGCGTGCTTCGAGTTTGGAAAGTGCCGGCCGTAATCAAAGTGGCCGGTTTTGATCTCATGAATAATTGCCGCCCTTAGAAGGGCGGCGTGTTTGATGTTGGCCTTGGTGATGGGCAAGCCCAAGGACTCACGGCAGCGTATCCGCCGCCACATGAACACGACGCGCAAATTGCCGCCGTGTATCTCAATGCCCTTGTGCTTTGCCAGTTCTGCCACTAGGCCGCTTCTTGGGGTGCGCTCTCGGCCCACTTGTCATACTCCGTCATGTTGATTGCGATACGGCCGTCAGGTGTCTTGCGCCAAATTCGGCCTTGGGCCCAGGTGCCGTTCTTTACCTTGTGGCGTATGGCGTCTTCGCTGTACCCGGTGAGTTCGGCAGCTCGGCAGATCATCACCCAGCGTGGCAGGCTCATAGCGCCTCCTGGGTCCGGGCCGCATCTACGGCCTCGTCGAGGGTTTCCTCGTTTAGGACTATGTTCTGTGGGGTTATGCCGGCGAAGACACCGCCATGGCTGATGGTTTCGAGGTCGCGGGAGCGTAGCCACTGATATCGCTCGGCGTCCTGGCGCAGCTCGTTGGCCAGGTGCCAGGGCGTCCAGTAGCCGTCGTCCATGGGAGTGGCCAAGGGCTGCTGCGGACCGTTCCAGCGGAGGCCATAACGTGGCAGCCCTTCGCCCTCTGGCGGGCGCGGCGGCGGTTCTGGGCGAAGTCCTTTAAGTCTCTCATTCTCCGCGATCAGGGCCTTCGCGCCCTGGGCCAGGGCCCGGTGATGCTCGTCAGCGCAGAACCGGCGATCAGTAAACGCGCGGACAATCAGTTCCTTCAGTTCGGTGTGGTCACATAGAGGTTTCTGGCTCATGCGGCCTCCTTGAGCTGCTCGGTTTGGCGCCAAGGGTCATTTGCGCGTGCGAGGGCAGCCATCGGCGGTGGGCTGACGCTGTTGCCGCACATGTGCACCTGTTGGGTCTTGGTGAACAGTTTGCCGTCGGCGCCGTGGCTGATGATGTAGTCGGCGGGGAAGCCCTGGGCCTTGTACAGCTCGGAGGGCTGCAGCATCCGCAGGCAGATATCGACTATCACATAGGGGGTGCCCTTGATGGTGACGGTTACCAGGCCAAGGCGGTCCCTGGTGGTAATCGTTGGGGCCGGCTCGTTTGCAGCGCTCACGTTCTCGGCGCCGTAGTAGCTGATCAGGAATGCGGCGACCCGCAGGGCGCCCTCTTCGTGCTCAGGCGATAGGGTGTACTCGACCAGGCCGTGATGGGTGCCGGCTGCGCTGACAGTGTGTAGCGGTTCGGCGCAATCCTTCGCGTCACAGTTGCCGCGCAGGTGCAGCAGGTTTGCCGTCACCAGCTGTTGCTGACTGCCGGTGTTTGTCACCGTGGTCATCGGGTCCTCGATGCTCTTGGCGTCCGTGGTGTTGAAGCCGCCATTCATCTGGGCCATGAACACCGTTGAGATACCCATGGCGTGTGCGGCGCCGGCCGGGCGCTGGTAGTTGCCGCCGCTGGTGATGGTCGGCAGCGGTTCATCCAGCGCTTTGCCGTCGTCCGAGAACCGGAACTTCACCAGGTGAGCGGCTGCAACTGAATGCCCGCCGCTGGCTGTCACCGTCCCCAGCGGGGCACCGGCAAACTTGCTGCCGTTGCCCCAGCGTTGAACACCGCCAGGCTTCCCTTCGCCATGCGCAGCAGTGACCATCACCGGACTGATCAACGTCAGCTCGCCGCGATTCGCGCAGGTCACAGTCGGCAGCGGGGCGGACGGGTCGTTGATGCGATCGCTGCCCTGGTGCGTTGCTGGCGCGATGATCGGGCTGGCGATGGCGAATGATCCGCCGCGGGGCCAGGACGTCACGGTCCGTAGCGGCTCATGGGCTGATTGCACGCTATCGCCGGACCAGTTCGCAATCGGCACGATGAACGGGTCAGCGGCATCGAGGACGAATTTCTTCATGCCCTTGGCGATTCGCCGCAGGGTGGCTGGTGCCAGAGGCTTGGGCCGGTCGAAGATGCTTTTGCTTGGGATCGTCCAGTCAATGCACTCGGCAGCAGTGCGCCACTTCTTCTGGCTTTTTGCTGGGTTCTTGGCATGGGTTGGCTCTGGCCACACGATGGGCTGGCCGTCGCAGCGGGCGATCATGAACAGGCGTTCCCGACTTGTCGGCGCACCGAAGTCGCACGCCTTGATCACGCGCCACTCGACGGCATAGCCAAGGCGTTGCAGCTCGGCGACGAACACGGCCCAGGTTTGCCCGCGCCGGGCTGGATCTGGCACCAGGAATTGGTGGTGGACCGGCACAACCTCACCAGGGGCAGCCACACTGCCACCGAGTTTCACTACCCGCCCAGTGGCTTTGTCACGCTTGGCAACGAGAGGGCCCCACTGCAGGATCTGCCTCACGTTCTCTAGGCTGATTACCCGGGGTTTCTTCTTGCCGGCCCATTTCAAACCGATCCACGAAAGGTTTCGGATCTCGCGCTTGCGTGGCTGGCCACCAGCGGCCTGACTGTGGTGTGTGCAGTCCGGCGACATGTGGAACCAGCCTACGGCCTTGCCGCCGCATTCGGTGTCCGGATCACCGTCGAACACGTCGGTGGTGTAGTGCACGGCGCCTGGGTGATTCACGGTGTGCATGCTGATCGCTGCAGGGCTGTGGTTCTTCGCGACGTTCACAGCGCGGCCCAGGCCCATCTCCAGGCCGGTTCCGGCACCCCCACCACCGCAGAAGAAATCAACGACGATCTCATCGTCTTGAGCGTTGAGCCCGAGGGAATATTGGGTCTTGAAGTTGAAAGGAGGCGCTTTCAGGGAGGTCATGCCGCGTCCTCCTGGCCCAGCTCGCGGGCTTCGCGCTGCTGGTGCAGCTCATAGGCTTCCCTCAGTGCTTCGCGTACATGCGGATAGCCCTCGGTGTCTGCCTCATGCGGGAAGGTGATGGTGCTGTTCTCAAGGCTGCCCCAGAGGTCACCGTGGGCGTTGAGCCATTCAATGAGCTGGGTGTCTAGCGATTCGCCGTTGTGCGCGGTAGCCGCGGTGACGGTGTGGAAGACTCGATAGGCCAGGGTGCGGGCTTGTGCGGCCAGGGCGTCTGCTTTGGCCTGGACGGGGGCGGTCCCTGGGATTGCCTTGTAGGTCGAGGCAGCAAGGCCGAGGGCCTGGGCGATGCTGATTAGGGTCTGGTGGTCTTCCAGGGTGAAGGGCTGCGCCTTGAGCTGGCGCTGGCGGGTGTTGTGGTCGGCGAGTTGCTTTTTCAGTTCCTCGCGGGCCTCGACAGTTCGGGCCAGATCGTTGTTCAGTGCATAGATCCGGTCGCGGTCGTCTGCTGTGGCGCGTGCCAAGGCGCGTAGGAACGCGCGGCGGATGAAGTAGGCCAGTACGGCCAGTCCAAGCAGTTGGCCTATGGCGATGATGATCAGGTGTTGAGTTTGCATGTGCTGTGATCCTCGTTAGAGCCCCGCCGCCGGATATGTATCGTGGTGAGAGGACGGCGGCGGGGTGTTGCAGGTGGTTACGCCAGCTTGAAGCTGCCGATGGTCAGCGTTGCGGCGGTGCCCACATCGGCCTGGACGACTTCCTTAAATTCCTGGGCCAGGTCTTCGCGCAGTTGTTCCTCGCCGATCCAGCGCAGCTTGAGCAGTGGCTTGTCGCCGCCGGTCAGTACCGCCACACGCAAGCGGATGGTTCTCGCAGTGAGCCCTTCGTAGGGCTCGACGGTGAAGCGGAATTCGGCGGGCAGCCCTTCGGACGACTTGGCCTCGATCTGGTCCATGGCGGAGCGCGATGCGCTCAGGTCGCCCACGACGTGCTCACTCTTGCGGGCCTGCTCGATGCTGATCGAGCGAATGGCGCTCGCTGCTTTGCGCAAGTCGATGGGGGAGTCGTCGGCGGCTAGGGAGGCCAGGTTAGGGGCCCAGTCTTCGATCCAGTCGCTCAGGTCTTTCTGCTGGAACGTCGTGCTGGCGGCGCGTTCCAGGGCCTGAAACCCGGCGGTCTTGCGCAGGTTCAGCGTTGCGGTGAAGTCGCCGTGACCGGGGGCTGTAATGTCACCCAGATTGAAGTACACGGTGCAGCGCATCTGTTCGGCGTCAACGAAACCGGCGGCTGCAGCTTCGGAGCTGTGGTGTTGCACGTAGTTGCCGAAGTCGTGCAGCGAGTGGGTGACCAGCTCACCGCGGAAGCGGCTGCGCAGAGGCTGGAACTTTTCGATGCTGTGTATCTTCTGGTCGGACGGCAGCACCAGGGTTGGGGTGTGCGTGTCCAGGCGCTTGGCGTGGGCCAGGATGGCGGTGTCTTGGAGCAGTTGAATTGCTTTGGCTTCCATTGGATCTGTTCCTTGTGGTGAGAGGTTTGGAGCAGGGTGGTTTAGGACTTGGCGTGAATCGGTGCGTCGTTCCGGTCGAACAACTGCCCAGGGCCTGGGGCCTCGGCGAACAGGGTCAGGCGCCCGCCTTCGTTGACATGCATCGGCGTGTCGAGGGTGGTGTCCTCGCTGCGGCTGCCGCGCTTGGTTGGCACCTTGTAGGCCAGCTTGTGGTTGACGGTTACCTGATGGCTGGATGCGATCTGGCTCAAGGTGAAGGTGATGGTCACGGTGCCGACCTTGCCGTGGTCGACCACGCCTGCTGCGACTTCTGAAAGCGCGTGGCCGATCTGGCTGGCGAAGACTCCGGCGTTGAGTTCGCCGATGAATTCGGCGGTGTCGGTTGGTTTCATGTGCTGTGTCTCACTGGATGTTCGCCCCTGGACGGCAGGGGCCACCGTTGTCAGGCCGCCGCTTTCTCCGCTTGGGCGTCGAGGTAGGCGGCCAGGTTGTGCAGATAAACCACGGGTTTGGCGCGTGCAGACCCGTGAAGGCGCGTCACGATCAGCTTCACCCGGCCCTTTTTGATTTCGCTGAGCAGATGCCGGTCAGTGCGGATGTGCGCGAAATACTGCTCCCGCACCGCTGCCAGGGTGGGGCAGGGCGTGGCGAACTGGCGCCTCAGTTGGTCGAGGGTGTCGCTCATGTGCTTGCCTCCCCGGCCCCCACTTCGGCGGGCTGCAGCTTGAGGCGGATCAGTTCCGCCAGCCCCTCTTTGCTGGCGCCTCGGGCGGCGGCGCAGATCAGGCCGCGCTCATCCGCCACGACGGCCCCGAAGGGCGTCTCGGGGACATTGGTCGGGGTGACGTAGGCAATCTGGCCGGGTTGGATCACGCTGCTGACGCACCGATAAACCTCCGCCAACTCGACCGCACAGGCGGGCATGCTCGCCAGGGCCAGCGTGGCCTCGTTGGCGGTGCCAATCAGGGTGGCCTTGCTCACAGTGCCGGGGCTGGTCAGGTAGATCGGGATCAGGGCCAGGGCGCCGAGGGCTTGGGTGTAGGCGTTGAAGTAGTTGGTCTTCATGCTGCGGCTTCCTTGTTCGCGATGGTGATGCCCAGTTTCTTGGCCAAGTACTGCACGCCGCTTTCGGTGACCATCACCACGGCGTAGTGCTTGTACTGCCCGGACTTGCCGATCTGCACAGAGCGCGGGTCGGAGTACAGGTGGCCCTGGTCGCGGTGGTGGCTGGCCAGGGTCCCGTCCTTTGCCAGCACACGCAGTTCCCGGAGCTTTGCGCGGAAGGCGCGGGGTTTGAGCCCCAGCAGCGCCGCTGTTTCGTCAAGGGTGCGGTTCATGGCCGTGTCCTCAGGCTGCGGTCTTGTCCAGGTTGCGGCGCCGGATGACCCGCACGCAGTCGTCGATCAGGCACCGCAAATGCTCTCGATCGCTGGTATTGCGAACGATCAGGTCTGGCTGCTTGACGTGGATGCCTGCCTCGCTGGCGTGTGGGTTCACTGCAGGAGCATCGGGGCGGCTTATGTGGAGGATCGTGCCGCCTCGCTGGCGGATGAATTCGGCTTCGTTCTCGAAGCGGACGTCGCTGACGACGAAGCCGACCACGCTCGACAGCGAGTTTTGTAGGTAGTTGAGGTTCTGCTCAGCGATCTTTACCCAGACGTCCGGGTGCACCAGCTGGCGGGCCCACTCGGTGCCCATCGACTGCATCAGTTCACGCGGGGACCGGCCAAGCCAGTCCAGGGGCTGCTCTTTGCGCTCGCCTTCGAAGTCGTCCGGGTCGAGGTTGAAGATCTCCATGAGCCCGGAGCGCAGCGGGTTGGCGAAGGCGTAGTGCTCCAGCAGGTGGTTGCGCACCAGGTGGTCAGCGGTAGTGGATTTACCCGAGCGAGCCGGGCCGGCAAGGCCGATCAGCAATGGTTTCATGCTGCGTCACCCCCGAACGGGCCGAGGTCTACCGGTTTGGCGGCGGCAGTGCGGCGGGTTGTGGCGATCACCAGCAGGCCGGTCTGGCGCTGGATCTTGTCGATGGCTTCGGGGCTGGTGCAGGCTGCTGGGTGGAGGTACACCGGGCAGCGGGCGAGTCTGTGCTGTGTAGTGGTTTGCATATCTCGTACTCTTGGTGAGAGGTGTACGAGGCAAAGTTAGCAACGGCTAACAGAATTAACAATAGCTGTGGCTATATTATTTTTACGTAATGCAAAAAAAACCGCTCTGAGAGCGGTTTCTTGTTTGCTGATCTTTGATCAGGCTTGAATCTGGCTCGGTGGCATGATGCCTCCGACATAGTGGATTTTTTCGATCTCCGTTCGTGGGATGGTGACCCTCCCATAGGTGTCGTTAACTGACATTAGGCTGACTTCTTCGTCATTCGAATACAGCAACTCCTTAATCATTTGCTCGCCGCTAGTCTTTGATACCAGCACGTATTCGCCAGGTACTAAGACGTGGCGGGGCTCGCACCACACAATCCAACCATTTCTGATGGCTGGTGCCAGCGCATCGCCCTTGATGCGCACTGAGTAAACACTTGGGTCCGAAGTAGGTACATCGATCCAGCCACCCGTTGGTGTCAGCTCATCCCACGATCCGTCCGGTTTCACTTGGGCTTGTCCTTGAATGGGCGCCCGCCGGAAACGTGTCGTTAAATTAGGACCTGGCTCAATGCCAAGCGCCATGCCGTCCTGGGCTGAGTGCGCGGGCATCAAGAGTGTTCCACCAGGCAGGCCAATCTTTTCTTCAAGATTTTTGGCTGCTTTATCACCCAATGGGCGATGACCATTCAAAAGCTGGGAGATGTAGGACGCGTCGAGGTTATAGCGGTCTGCAAACTCTTTGGTTTTCAGGTCGCCAA
The DNA here is from genome assembly GCF_024810175.1 of Pseudomonas sp. BIGb0176. Classification (NCBI taxonomy): domain Bacteria; kingdom Pseudomonadati; phylum Pseudomonadota; class Gammaproteobacteria; order Pseudomonadales; family Pseudomonadaceae; genus Pseudomonas; species Pseudomonas sp. BIGb0176. The sequence goes on along the minus strand of NZ_JANUEC010000002.1, from coordinate 970,584 downwards.
TAAGCTTTCGCAGAGCGTCAATTCGTAGCTGGCTGATATTCATCCAAGCATCTTAATTTCGTTTAGCGTTTTGTAAATTGCGCGCAGCTATTGTTAATGCCGTTAGCGGCTGCTAGTCTTTTGCGAAACGGAGGTGCCTATGAGCTTGCATTCATACATAAAAGGTCTCGAGAAAGCAGAGTTGGATAGCTTGGCCAGTCGTTGCCAGACCACGGCGGGTCAGCTTAAGCAGGTCGCCTATCGCAATCGGCGAGCAAATGGTGGTCTTGCTGTGAACATAGAGCGAGAGACACAGGGCGCAGTCACCTGTGAGGAGCTTCGCCCGGATATTGATTGGGCGTACTTGCGCGGCTCAAGGGCTGCGGCATAAAGGGTGCTGGTCCGGGGCCTCTCACCACAAGAATCCCCCGGTCCAGCGGTGGCAGCACCAGCACATACATGCCGCCACTTGAAACACCGGCCTGGAACCTCTCACCAAAGAAACACCAGGCCGGCTGCAGCGACTTACACGAGGTACATGCAAGTCGCCGCATAGGCGTCGGTCCGGGGCCTCTCACCACAAGAATTCCCCGGATCGACTGGAACGATGAGCCGTGCTGCACAGCACGATTCGCACAGCACACCGGTCGTGGGTTGGATGATAGGGCGCGCCCTAACGTCTGGCTACACCGTAACAGGGGCATTTACGGTTATGAGTCGCACAGATCTGTTGCCGGACGCGGGTCCGGTCCTTTCTCTGCGTGAGGCACTTTATCGTGCCGGGCGCGACTATCACGGCGGAATCACCTCGCTGGCCCATGACATGGTCATGGAGTACGACGAGCTGCAGAAGAAGCTGAAATTCAATGAGGAACGCCGCTGGCTGACCCCTGATGACCTTGAAGAGGTCATCAGGCTCACTCAGTACCCGCTTTTGCTCGATGCGCTGATGCGTCCGGCAGGGGTGGTTTGGTACAAGCCAGTTCCGGTGCCTGCTACAGGTGATGCGCTTAAGGCCGTCGGCAAGTTGCTCGCGGAAACCGGTGAGTTCGTTTCGAGCATGCACGCCGGGGCAGCTGACAGCATCTGGGAGCCGCACGAAGTGGCGACCCTGGATAAACATGGCGTCGATGTGATCCGAGCTGTACTCGGGATCATGGCAGGTGCCCGCGCAGCTATGGAAGGGCACGACCATGGCTGATGACATCGACCGGGCAAATGATCAGGCACAGTATCTGTTGGACGTTGCCATCCACCGCAATCGAGTGTTTCCGTCGAACCGGGTCAGTGCCCAGTTCTGCGAGGACTGCGGCGAACCGATTCCGCTGCTCCGCCAGCAGGCGATTGAAGGGTGCGAAACCTGCATTCTTTGTCAGGGGTGGCGGGAGCGGAACGGATGATTGATCAGGCCAATGGAGCGCCCACCGCCGAGTGGGCGCGGCGCTACATCGAAGACTTCGGTCTGTCCCTGGTACCCATCGAGCCCGGAGAGAAAGGCCCCAAGGGCCTGGGGTGGAACAAGCCCGGCGGCTACTTCACAGACGCTGCCAAAGCCGATGCGTTCTGGCAGAAGAATCCTGCGCACAATCTCGGCGTAGTCCTGGGCCCAAGTCGGGCCTGCTCGCTCGATGTCGATGATGTGCAATGGACCCGCCACGTACTTTACGACCTGTTAGGCATCGACCTGGATGCAATGGCGCTGGTGTTTCCGACTGTGGTCGGTAACCCGGCGCGCTTCCGGGTGATGTTCCAGGTACCGGATGGCGTTGGGCTGACCCGACATTCGCTTTCGTGGCCGAATGAAAATGACCCGGACGGGTCGATCTACAAGCGATTGACGGCCCAGGCCAGGGCGGCCAAGGCATCCGGAGATTTGGCCGGGGAGGCCGCCGCGAAGGCCGAGGCGCAACTGTATCAGCGCTTCACGGTGCTGGAGCTGCGCGCCGGCCTGGTGCAGGACGTGTTGCCCCCGTCGATTCATCCCGGCACGGGTAAGCCTTATTTCTGGCGGAAAGCGCCCAATGCGGCCGAAGGGCTGCCGGTGCTGCCGGGTGAGCTGCTTTCGATCTGGAACAACTGGGACATCTTCAAGCGGGATGCCGAGGCGGCCTGCCCGTGGGCGCCGAAGCCTAAGAAGGACCCGGGCAAAGCGCTCAAGCGCCCGGCGCCCAAAGGCGACAAGCCCTCGGTGATTGATGAATTCAACCGCTGTCACGACGTCGAGGAGCTGCTGCGGGCCCACGGCTACATCAAGCGCGGCAGCAAGTGGCTGTACGCACAAAGCAGTACCGGCATGCCGGGCATCACGGTCAAGGATCATAAAGTGTACTCGCACCACGGCGCTGATCCGCTTGCCAACGGTCACCAGAATGATGCGTTTGAGGTCTATTGCCTGCTGGAACACAACGGCGACCAGTCTCGGGCGGTGAAAGAGGCGGCGCGCATGCTCGGCATGCAGCATTCGTCACGCCCAGATCCCCGGGACCTTCCCCCGCCCCCTTCTGATGACATGAGCGGGCCGAGCCAGGGTGGCGACATCGCAGCCAGCGAGGCCGCTCCGGCTCCTATGGGGGGCGCGGGGGAGGCGTTGACGGTCGATCAAGTGCTGCGGCGGTTTGCTCTGATCGAGGGCACCACGCATGTGTGGGACTGCGACCAAGCGCGGGCGATGAAGAAGTCGGCATTTGAAGCGCGAGTGAGCAAGCCTATCGCCAAGGAGTGGCTGGACAACACCGCGAAGCGGCTTATCTCCGCCGATCATGTCAGCGACATCGAGCAGGCGCGGCGCATGGCCGGTAAGAAGGGTGATGCCTTCGGCATGTCGCCGACTGACCGCTATGTGTACATCGACGGGACCAAGGATGTCTGGGACCGGGAGAAAAAACGGCGCATAGCCGAGGGCGCGGTAAAGATGGCCCTTGGCGATACCTATCCACTGTGGCTGAACAGCAGCGAGCGGCGCACGGTGGACGTTGAGCACATCGTGTTCGACCCGACCATGACCAAGGACCCGGCGGTGTACATCAACACCTTTGATGGCCTGCCGCTGGAGCCCGTCAGGGATGATGCCGCCTGTGCCAACTTGCGTTGGCTGATCTCGTTTCTGTGCAACCACGACGAAGCGGCGGCCCAGTGGCTGACACGCTGGTTGGCGTACCCGCTACAGCACCTGGGCGCCAAGATGGACACCGCCGTGTTGATGCATTCGATCATGGAAGGGTCGGGCAAAAGCCTGCTGTTCGCCGATGCCCTGGGCATGCTTTACGGACAGTACGCAGCGACCGTGGGGCAGACCCAGCTGGAAAGCAACTTCAACGCTTGGCAGAGCCGCAAGCTGTGGGCGGTGTTTGAAGAGGTGGTGAGCCGTGATCAGCGGTACAACCAGGTGGGCAAGATCAAGCACCTGATCACCGGCAAGACCGTCCGGATGGAATCCAAGTTCATCAACGGCTGGGAAGAAGCCAACCACATGAACGCGGTGTTCCTGAGCAACGAGATCTTGCCCTGGCCGATCAGCGAGAGCGACCGCCGGATGCTGGTCATGTGGCCCATGGAAACCCTGCCGGTGGAGCGGCAGAAGGCAATCGGGCGCGAGCTTGAGCAGGGCGGCGTTGCCGCGCTGTATGGCTGGCTTCTGTCGATTGACTTGGGCGACTTCAACCAACGCACGCGACCACCGTCAACTGAGGCCCGGGAGCGCCTGGTGGCCTTGAGTCGGGCCGGCTGGCAAACCTTCCTGCACCTATGGAAGTACAGCGAGCTGGGGCACGGCCTTTGGGGGCCGTGCCTGTCCACAGACCTCTATTCGCTGTTCCTTGAGTGGTGTCAGCGCAACAAGGAACATGTGATGAGCCAGACCAAGTTCTCGCTGTTCATCAGTTCCGAGGTGGATAAGACGCGGGCAATCCCCTGGACCGATGGCAACAACCGGCGGTTTGGTGCGTTCTTCTTTCCTGTCGATCCGAATGCTTCCCCACCCCCATCAATGAAAGCGGCCGAGCTGGGCAAGCAGGTGGAGAACTGGCGGGCCAAGGCGCGGTTGGCGGGCTGGAACGTGGACAACTGGGACCATGTAAAGGGGCCAGCAACATGACTGCGTCTGAATGTGTGTCGGGTGTGTTGGTTGTGTGTCGGGTCGATATTGCAAACCCAACACAGGTTTTGCCCTTCAATTTCGCGGGTTTGCGGGCTGTGTGTTGGGTGTGTTGGGTTTTGCTTCGCATGCGCGCATGCGTGACGTTCTTTGTTGGTGAACGTGGCGCTGGAATTCCTTCTCATGCGAGGACCGATAAACCCAACACACCCAACACACCTAACTCAAAGTTGATAAAGATATTGATTTTAAAGGGATTTATTTGTGTTGGGTTTGTGTTGGGTATGGCGTTTTTTGTGTCGGGTTCGATTTCCAGGGGGATGGCGCGATGATTGAGGAAATCGAAGAACTGATGAAGCATTGGGGCCACCAGTGCTGCCGGCTTGGTGAAGGCGGCGGGCTGGGCAGCCCAATGGCGACGATCATGGAGTGGGGTGGCAGCGCTCCCCGTGGCACGCCGGGGCCTCGCTTGCCTGGTGGTGGTGCCGGTATGGATCACATTGCCTGCGAAGTTGCAGCGGCGCTTGCACAACTTGAGCGCCAATCAGAGAAGGGCGCCCAGTTGGCCAAGCTGGCGTACAACCGTTACCTGCCGGAAAGGCCCCTGACTGTTCGCGCTCAGTTGGCGCTGCTGGGGCTATCTGAGGATGCTGATCGGACCTACCGAAACTGGGTTCATCGGCTGCATCAGCAGGTGCAGCTCATTCTCACCGTGCGCAGCGCTACGACACGCGGTATCACTCGCCGCAGTGGGCATGCTGAAACGGATCTGACCCGGGTTTCGACGGTGAAACGCCGGCAAGCCTGCTGACCGTTCGTCGGGGTGGTTTACCTCAAAGGTGAGCCAAAGTTGCGTCAAAGTTGCGTGGAGTTGAACAACCGAAAATGACCCCTTTTCGGTTTTTCCGGAGAGGGGTAAAAAGTCCCCACGATATGCAATTTGCGCCTTGGCGCTCACCGAGCACGTGCTGTGCACCCCGCCTTGGCGCAAGCCAGGACACTGAAAACCCTGCCTTCCCTGGCGGGGTTTTCTTTTTTCGGCGTCTGCCGCGCTCAATCATTCGAGGCACAACATGACTAATGAGCAACAAGCGCTGGCAGAGATGCCGATCTGGTTGGTGATCGTTCTTTCCCTGGTGGGCGGGGTTTCCGGGGAGATGTGGCGAGCAGACAAGGAAGGGGCGCGAGGTTGGGCCCTGGTGCGTCGTCTCGCGCTGCGGTCCGGTGCCTGCATCGTCTGCGGTATGGCAGCAATGATGCTTCTGATCGGCGCCGGTGTGTCGATTTGGACGGCGGGCGCCTTCGGCTGCCTGACGGCGATGGCCGGGGCGGATGTTGCAATTGGCCTGTACGAGCGGTGGGCGGCGAAGCGGATCGGCGTCTCGGAGCAGCCACCCAGCGGCGGGACGGCCTGAATGGTAGGGGCGAGGCCCTGGCGGGCTGGGCCGGATTTCCAGATTTTTGGGTCCTCCCCCGGGGCCGGCCCCTACACGGGTTAGCGAACTCGCGGTTTCCCTGCAGCTGAGATTGGTGCAGGGATGTCCGTCTTTTCAAGGACTTAGCAATGGGCAAGACAGTCAGCAAACTGGAACTCGCCGAGATCGTCGGTCGTGATGAACGCACCCTGAGTCGGTGGCAGAACGAAGGTATGCCGGTTATCGAGTTCGGGGTAGGGCGCGGCAACGAGAACCAGTACGACACCCAGGCGGTGATCGAGTGGCTGATGCGCCAAGCGGCCTTGAATGGCAAGAAGGAATCCACCCGTGACCGGCTCGACAGGATACGCGGCGACCGCGAGGAGCTGGCGCTGGCCAAGGACCTGGGCGAGGTCGTGATTGAAGCCGAGATCGTCCAGCGCTTCGAAGCGGTAATCACCGCTGCCAAGATCGAACTGCTCAACACCTTTCCTGATGAACTGGCGGCCACCTTGTCCGCTCGCTACGGCGTCGAGGTGGACGATCAACTGGTTCGTGAGCCCATCGAACTGATACTGAGGAGGTTGTCCGCCTATGAGGACGATGGCGATCTCGATGGGGATCTTGACCAGCCAGACGACGCGGAAGGCGCTGAAGAAAACGGCGATTAAGGGCATGCGCCGGGCCTGTCGCAAGTGGGCCCCGCCGCCACGCATGAGCGTTATCGAGTGGGCCGACCGGTTCCGTTGGCTGGCTCCGGAGGAGTCCGCAACCCCGGGTAAGTACCGCTTTGACAAGACGCCCCACCTGATCTGGCCAGGCGGCCCGCTTGAAGCGCTGGACGATCCGAACGTGGTCGAGATCGTCGGTCGCAAGTCGGCCCAGGTTGCCTGGACCTCGGGGGTGATGGGTAATGCCATCGGCAAGTGGATCGACCTAGACCCTTCGCCGATCCTGATCCTATTTCCCAAGGCCGAAGCCGCCAAGCAGTATGTGGCCGAGAAGCTGGAACCAATGATCGAGGCAACCCCACGGCTGCGAAAGAAGGTCGACCTGCGCAGCCGCAAGCTGCAGCAGCGCCAGGACTTCAAGCGCTTTCCCGGTGGTTTCCTGAAAATGGTCGGGTCCAACAGCCCGGCCAGCGTGAAGTCGACGCCGGTGCCTCGGGTGGCGGTGGAGGAGCCCGACGATTGCAACCTCAACTTGAGGGGGCAGGGGGACAGCATCAAGTTGGCCAAGGAGCGTTTGAAGACCTTCCGCCGCTCCAAGATCATCATCGGCGGCACCCCGACCATCAAGGGGCTGTCGGCAATCGATGCTGAGCTGGAGCTGTCGGACAAGCGTATCGGCCTGGTGCCGTGTCACGAATGCGGGCAGGCCCACGCCCTGAGCTTCGAACATCTGCACTGCGATGAAGATCCGCACTATTTCCATGAGGTCTATGGCAAGCGCCGCCCCGAAACGGCGTTCTATGTCTGCCCGCATTGCAGCGCCATCTGGGATGACCACCAGAAGAACGCGAACCTCAAGCACGGCCGCTGGGAAGCGACTACCGAGTTTCGCGGGATCGCGGGTTACATTATCAACGAGCTGTATGCCACTTTCCACGGCTCACGCTTCGAAGTCCTGATGGAGAAGAAGCTGCAGGCCGAGCATGCCGCCTCGAACGGCAACATTGGCCCTATGATCGCCTTCACCAACAGCTCGATGGGTGAAAGCTACGAGTACAAGGGCAACGCGCCCAAGACCGACGACCTGGAGAAGCGCGCCGAGCCCTACGCCGAACTGACCGCGCCCAGGGGCGTGCTACTGGTGACGGTGGGTGTGGACGTCCAGGGCGACCGCCTGGCCCTGGTGATCGTGGGCTGGGGCAGGGGGGAGGAGTCGTGGCGGTTGTACTGGGGTGAGCTTCCGGGCAACCCGATAGACCCGCATGACTCAGTTTGGTCCGAACTAGACAAGATCATTGCTACACCGATTCCGGTGGATGGCGGCGCCCAGATCGCGGTGTCGGCGGTGAGCCTCGACAGCTCGGACGGCAACACCAGTGATGCGGTGTACACCTACGTGCGGGACCGGCAGCGCTTCAACATCATGGCGATCAAGGGCGCGTCCATCGACAGCCGGGACCGGGAGATCTTCACCAAGCCGGCGCAGTCCGCAGACACCACCCAGGACAACACCAAGGCCGCCAAGTACGGGCTGCGGGTGTTCATCGTTGGCACGCACAAGGCCAAGACGCTGATCGATGGCCGGATGCGGCTCACCGGCAACGGGCCCGGCCGGATGCATTGGTACAGCGAGATCCGCGCGGACTATTACGAGCAGGTCACCAACGAGGTGCTGGCCCCACATCCCCGCCAGCCCAGCAAGATGGTCTGGCAGAAGAAGGCCGGCCGGCGCAACGAAGCGCTGGACTGTGAGGTGTACGCGCTGCACGCGGCCCGAAGCCTGAAGACGCACCTGCTGCGCGACAACGAATGGGACCAACTGGAGCAGCAGCTGCTCCAACCCACCCTCTTTACCACCGAGCAGGCGGTAGCCCCGGTTCCGCGCCGCGCAGTGAGCCGCGGCAGGGGCACCCGGAGCCGAGTCGGCTAACCACTGAGGTTCAACATGACTGATGCACAACAACGCCTGGTGGAAGTCAGGGCGGCGATCTCGGCTGTCCTGCAAACAGGCCAGCGCCTGCGCCGGGCTGATCGTGAGATCCAGCTGGCCGAACTCAACAGCTTGCGGCTGCTGGAAAGACAGTACGTCGCTGATGTCGCCGCCGAGCAGGCCGCGCTCCAGGGGCGTGGCCGTAGTCGCGTTTCCTACATGGGGATTTGATCATGTGGCCATTCCGTAGCCGAGAGGCACCGGCCGAGCAACTGATGCACGAGGCCATTAAGGTGGCCCGAGCTTCGGTTGACGGCGGGCAGATCGTCGCCCAGGGCGGCGGCGGTGGTGTTGAAACGCGCTGGCGTGGCGCCTCGCGGATGCTGCGCAGCATGGCCAGTTGGATACCTGGTTTGGGTAGTCCTCGCCGTGACTTCAACCAGGGCGAGCGGCGCATGCTGGTGGCGCGCTCTCGCGATGCGATGCGCAATCACCTGATCGCCCGGGCAGCCATCACCCGGCTGCGCACCAACGTGGTGGGCACCGGGTTGGTGTGTCGGGCCCAGGTCGACCACGAAGCGCTGGGCTTGACCGAGGAGCAGGGCGACGCGCTCAACGGCGAGCTGGATCGGGTCTGGTCGTTGTACGCCGATGACCCTCGCGAGTGTGATGCCGAGGCCACCTTGAACCACTACCAGCTCCAGGCCCTGGTGCTGGTGTCGTCGTTGGTGGCGGGGGATGTACTGGTGGCCAGCCCGGACCAGGAGCGCGCCGGCTGTGTGTTCAGCACCCGGCTACAACTGATCGAGGCCGACCGGGTGAGCAACCCGAACGGCGGGCTGGATCGGGTCGACCTGGTCGACGGCGTCGAGTTCGACGGCCTGGGTGCACCGATTGCTTACCACGTCTGCACCGGCTATCCCGGCGAACACCTGGCCGGGCGCACTCTGGCTTGGGAGCGGTTGACCGCCTTCGGTGCTGTGACCGGACGCCGCCGAGTGCTGCACGTCCTCGCGGACAAGGAGCGGCCCGGCCAGAAGCGCGGCATGCCCTACCTGGCCCCGGTGCTGGAGCCGTTGCAGAAGCTGGAGCGCTACAGCAGTGCCGAGCTGATGGCGGCGGTGATTTCGGCAATGTTCACCGTGTTCATCAAGAAAAGCTCCGAGTTCCCAACGAGCAATCTGCCGATGACGGCCTTGTCCGATGAACAGCCCGGGGGCGACAACACTTCGGACGGTGAGTTGAGCCTGGGTGAAGGCGCCGTCGTGGATCTCGGAGTGGGTGAAGAACCGGTGGTGGCCAACCCAGGCCGGCCAAACGCTCAGTTCGATCCGTTCTTCTCGGCCGTGGTGAAGGAGATCGGCGCCGCCCTGGAGCTGCCCCTAGAGGAGTTGCTGTTGCACTACAGCAGCAGCTACAGCGCCGCCCGGGCCGCGATGCTCCAGGCGTGGCGCTTCTACAGCTTGCGGCGCTGGTGGCTGGCCTGTGACTTCTGCCAGCCCAGCCGTGAACTGGTGATCGATGAAGCGGTGGCCCGAGGGCTGATCGATCTGCCTGGCTACAGCGACCCAGCCAAGCGCAAGGCGTATTGCCAGGCGCTATGGATCGGCCCAGCCCGAGGCGCCATCGACGAGTTGAAAGAGGCCAACGCCGCCGGCAAGCGAATCGAGATCGGTGTGAGCAACGAAACCTTGGAAACCGCGGCCATGACTGGCGAGCCCTGGCAACAGGTGTTCCGCCAGCGCGTGCGCGAAGTCGAGCAGCGGCGCAAAAACAACCTGCAAGCGCTGCCCAAAGGTGGGCTGGAAAACGCGCCTGACCCTGAACCCAAAGAGGATTAACCATGTCGCGAGCATTCGAGCTGGCTGCCTCGCAGCCCTGGCTGATGCTGCCTGCTGCCCTGGATAACCTGCTGGCCATATCCGACCGGCTGGGCGATCCGATGGCCCTGGAAGCCAAGCGCGGCGAACGGCTGGAGAACACCCGCCAGGTCACCGTGCGCAACGGTGTGGCCGTGGTGCCGGTGGTGGGGCCGATCTTTCGCTACGCCAATCTCTTTACCGAAATCAGCGGGGCGACCAGTACCCAGGTGCTGGCCACGGACATTCAGCAGGCGCTGGATGACCCCAAGATCAAGGCCATTGTCCTGAACATCGACAGCCCGGGCGGCGTGGCATCTGGCATCAACGAGCTGGCCGAGCTGATCTACGCCGGCCGCGACCGTAAGCGGATCGTTTCGTACATCGGCGGCACGGGCGCCAGTGCGGGCTATTGGATCGCTTCGGCGGCCAGCGAAATCGTGATCGACGAGGCCAGCCTTGCCGGCAGCATCGGTGTTGTGGTCGAGGCCGTGGTGGAGGGTGAGAACGCCACCGGGCGCAAGCGATACCAGATCGTCAGCCGCAACGCCCCGAACAAGCGCCCAGACCTGGCCACCGAAGAGGGCCGGGCCAAGATCGGCGAAACCATCGACGCCCTGGGCGAGGTGTTTGTGGGCAAGGTTGCCCGCAACCTGGGCGTTGCCGCTGAGACGGTCCCCGAGATGGGCGATCACGGCGGGTTGCGCGTCGGTGCCGACGCCGTCCAGCACGGCCTGGCCCATCGCGTGGGCTCGCTGGAAGCACTGATCACCGAACTGGCCAAGCCGGCCATCACCACCAACCCAAGGATACACACCATGACCACCGTCACGACTACGGCTGAGCTGCGCACAGCTCTGGCAGCCGGCACCGACCCCGCCACCATCGAAATTGCCCAGGCCTCCCAGCCGGACCTGGGCGCGATTCGCACCGAGGCCGCGACGGTCGAGCGCGAGCGCATCAAGGGCATCAACGCCCTGGCCAGCAAAGGCTTCGAAACGGAGATCGAAGCCGCCATCGATAACGGCAGCACGGTCGAGGCCACCGCCCTGGTGCTGTTCAAGGCGGCCCAGGACCGGGGCATTTCGCTTCAGGGTATCAAGAGCGATGCCCAGGGCGTGTCCGGCACCACCCCGGCCGGCGACAGCAAAGAGGCCGAGCGTAAGGCGGCTGTTAGCGCAATCGTTGTTGGCGCCTCGCGCCGTTAGGAGATCCCATGACTAACCCTAAACGCGACACTTACACACCCCGCCAGATCACGGCTGGCGACTTCCCCATTGTTGTCGAGGCCGGGGTGATCGCTGTTGGCCAAAAGCTGCTGGCCGGCGCGGTGCTGGGCCAGGTGGCGGCCTCCAAGGAATATGTGCTGTGCAAGGCTGCTGCTGAGGATGGCTCGAAAACCCCAGTGGCCATCCTCGATCAAGACGTGGACACCACCGAGGGCGCCAAGGGCGCTCCCATCCGCTTGACCGGGCAGGTGCTGGGCAAGCAACTCATCCTGGGCGAAGGCCTGACCTTGGCTGATGCCAAGGCTGCCCTGCGTCCCCTGTGCATTTTCATTCGCTGACCGGAGCCATCATGACTGACATTTTCGACACCCTGACCATGCTGGAAGCGGTCGAGCAGATTACGCCGCCGCGTCGCTTTCTGATGAACACCTTCTTCAATGGTTCGGTTCCGCAGACCTTCGGCACCAAAACGGTGACGATCGATATCGTCAAGGGCCAGCGCAGGATGGCGCCGTTTGTTCATCCTTCGCTTCCGGGTAGCGTTGCTTCCCGTAAGGGCTTTGTATCGAACACCTACGAGCCGCCGTACATCCAGCCCAAGTTGCCAACCAATGCTGACCTGATCCTCAAACGTGCGGCCGGTGAGAACCCATTCTCTACTCGCACTCCCTTGGAGCGGGCGGGCGAGCAACTGGGGCGGGACCTTCGGGATCTTGACGAGCAGATCGTCCGTCGCGAGGAGTGGATGTGCGCGCAGGCGCTGACCACCGGCAAGGTCCGCGTCATTGGAGAGGGAGTGGATGACACCATCGATTTTCAGATGGAGGACAGCCACAAGATTACCCTCGGGCAAGGCCGCTGGAACGCCTCGGCTTCCGACCCCATTGGCAACCTTCGCCAGTGGCAACGCCTGGTGGCCAAGGACTCTGGTCGCACAGCGAGCGTGGCGGTACTGAGTGCCGAAGCGCAGGACGCCTTCCAAAGCAATAAAACGGTTCTCGATCAGCTCAACAGCCGTCGGGTCGACATGGGGATGATCAAGCCCGAACTGCTGCCTGATGGCGTGACCTACTTGGGCTACCTGAACGATCCAGGCGTGGACTTGTATGTCTACAACGAGTGGTTTCTTGAGGATGAGGGCGATGGTGAATCGCCAATGATTCCTGCCGGCGGGTTGATCCTGGGTTCTACTGGCACCCGAAACGCGATGCTGTACGGCGCAATTCAGGACCTCGATGCCATCGAGAGTGGTCTGGTCGAGGCTGCTCGTTTCCCGAAAAGCTGGGTGACCCAGGAGCCGAGCCGGCGCTGGCTGAAACTTCAGAGTGCACCCCTGGCCGGCCTGTTGGAGCCGAACGCCTTTATCTACGCAAAGGTGGTGTGACATGGCCGCGAAAGTTGAATACGTGGTGGTGGACGGTTGCATTCAGGATGGCAGCCAGATCGTCAAGAAGGGCGACGTCTACGACCCGCCCAACACCGAGGTTCGGGATCTGTTGCTGGAAGAAGGCAAGATCGCCAAGCGCGGGAAGCTGGACGCCGAGCAGCCAGGGGACGATTGATCATGTCCTTTCGCGACCGCGTGTCAATGATGGATGCACGGCTGCTGGACGTTCTCGGTGATGAAGCGGTGATCGAGGGCATAGCCCAGCCGGTGCCCGGATTTCTTGCCGCGCCCTGGTTACGGCCGAAGCTGGGGCAAATCAACACCGGGTTGCGTGAGCCACGTTTTGAGATCCGTGTCAGCGATGCCGTGGGTATCACCTCTGGCCGGCAGGTGTCGATTGATCTGCCGGCCCAAGATGGTGGCGGCAACTATGACCTGGTGCGCGTCGACCCGGCTCAGGCCGGTTGGGTGGCGCTGATTCTGAGGGCGAAACCATGAACGTCGGTAGCTATGCTCGGGTGGCTTCCCAGCACGGGATGATCACCTTGCAATCGTCGGCCGCCGATCTGCGGGCGTTCCAGGACTTCGCGGCCCTGGTGCCCAAGGCCGCTGCGGCCGCCCAGCGGCGAGCGATCAACAAGACCTTGGGTTGGCTGCGAACCCATATCGCCCGGGCGGTCAGCGCCAAGGAACGGATCGTGGTCGGCGCTGTTCGCCAACGCCTGCGGGCGTACTCGGTCAACGGCAACGGGCAGGGGCGCCTGTGGTTCGGCATCAACCCGATTGAGTCGAGCCGGATCGGTCGGGCCCGCCAGAATCGAACCGGTGTATCGGTGGCGGGGCGGCGTTATCAAGGTGCGTTCTTCAAGCGCGTCTATGGCGGCAAGGCCGATATCTGGATTCGGACCAGTAGCAAGCACTTCAACGCGAGGGACTACCCCGAAAGCGATATCTCGGGCCTCGGCTCGGGGGCGGGCTGGGTGTCTGAGCAGGACAATCGCTTCCCCCTGGCCAAAGCCAAAGTGTCGCTCGATGACGTGCGCCCGAGCTTCAACGAGTGGGTGAAACGTGCGGATGAACGCCTGCTGGTGATCCTGGAGCAGGAACTGAACTACGAACTGCAGAAGTACCTGCGAGGGAGTAACCGTGTCTGACGAACCCTTCAGTCTTGGCCAGTTGTATGGCGCCATCGAGCAACACATCAAGGACGCCATTCCCGACCTGCAGTATGTCGGTACGATGCCGCACATGCTCCAAGAAGTGGCCTTGCCGGCCGTGGTCATTGAGCTGGTGGAGTTTGAGCCCGCTCTGGATCAGCTAACCGGCCAAACCGCTGTGCAGGCCCGTTTCGAGGCGCGGGTTATCGTCGCGGCCGAGCAGGAAGACTGCGAGCAGCAAGCCGCGTTTGGTGCGGCTCAGTTGGCAGTGCTGCTGCGCTTGCAAACCTGGGGCGTGGAGGTGGAGCCTGCCGAGTTTGTGCGGGCTGGCCGGGACTGGACGCGCCCCGAGCTGGACACCATGGCGGTGTGGGCGGTGGAGTGGATCCATGTCTTGTACCTCGGCCTTGAGGAATGGCCATGGCCCAACCAGCCGCCCGGAACACTGGTGTTCAACCTCGGCGAAGGTGTCGGCAACGTCCGGCCCGAGGAACTGACATGAGTTATGTCAGTGCGCAGCATGACCGAATGCTGGCGGGCCTGATCATTCCTTGTAGCGTGGTTGCGGTCGACCTGGCTGCCGGCATGGTGCGCGTGTCCGACGGTGCCGGCTGGACCAGCGCCTGGGTGCGCTGGCACAGCCAGGCCGCCGGTAAGGCCCGGCACTGGCGGGCGCCGAGCCTGGGCGAGCAGGGCGCTTTGATCAGCCCCAGTGGTGAGCCGGCCCAGGGCACCTTCGTCCCGGGGCTGTATGGCAACGCTGGAGCCCAGCCAGACAACCGCGACCACGTCGAAGTCTGGCGCTTTGACGATGGCGGCTCGCTGGTCTACGACTGGCAGGCCAAGAGTTACAGCATCAACCTACCCAGCGGCATGGTGACCATTCAGGTCGGCGGCAGCTCGGCGGTGATCACCAATAGCGCGATCACCGGCAAGGCCGACACCATCACCTTGACCGGGCAAATCACCTTGAACGGTGACGTACAAATCAACGGCGCAAGCCTGAAACACAATGGGGTCAACGTCGGTTCGACTCATACCCATTCGGGCGTGCTGCCCGGCGGTGGATCGACCGCGATGCCTCAATAACCAGAAGCCCGCAGCAGCGGGTTTTTTTTCGCCTGGAGCAAACATGATCACTACCAAGAAACCCGCCGAGCAAACCGGCGGGGAGCCGGCAGCGCCCGGCGCTTCGGTGTTCCGCGACACCCTCTATACCTCCCGCGTGCTGATCCTACCGGACGGCCGTCAACTGCCGGTGAAGCAGGGCCAGGTAACGGCCGAGGTGGGTGACCAGGTGGCGCTGGACTACCTGCGATCGCACTCGGATTTACAGCCGCAGGGGTGACGCGATGATCGGAATGGATCGCCGAACGGGCCAGCCGCTGTCGGGCCTTGAGCATGTGCGGCAGTCCATCGAGGACATCCTGACCACGCCGCTGGGCAGCCGGCGGATGCGTCCGGAGTACGGCAGCGACCTGCGCCGCTACGTCGACTTGCCCGTCACCGGCGGCTGGAAAAGCGCCGTCCAGGCCGAGGTGGCCCGGGCGCTGTTGCGCTGGGAGCCGCGCTTGAAGCTGGAACGTGTGCAGGTGGTGGCGGTAGTGGGTGGCCAGATCAGCTTTCAACTGATCGGCCAGTATCTGGGGGATAGCGCAGTGTTGGAGGTGACGGCATGAGCATACTGGACTTGTCGGCCCTGCCGGCGCCGCAGGTGCTGGAGCCCCTGGACTATGAAGAGTTGTACCAGCGCAAGCTGGCGCTGTTCCGCCTGGCGATGGGGGAGAATTGGAGCGCCGCGCTCGAGAGTGACCCGGTCGTCAAGCAACTGGAGCTGGTGGCGTATGGCGACATGCAGATGCGGGCGCGGATCAACGACGCGGCCAAGGCGTTGCTACTGGCCCACGCCAAGGGCTCTGATTTGGATCACCTGGCGGCCAACGTAAAGTTGGCCCGGTTGGTGATCCAGCCCGGAGATCCCCTCGCTGTGCCGCCGCTGGAGGAGGTCAAGGAGTCCGACGACGCCTTGCGCGAGCGCGTCCAGCTGGCTTACGAGGGGCTGACCACCGCCGGGCCGCGCAACAGCTACATCCTACACGCCCGCAGTGCCTCGGCGCTGGTGGCGGATGCATCGGCAGAAAGCCCGGCCCCGGCCTGCGTCACCGTGTCGGTGCTGAGCCTGGAGGGCGACGGCACCGCTGGACCTGAACTGCTCGCTGCTGTTGCCCGGGCCGTCAATGATGACGACGTGCGGCCGGTGGCGGATCGGGTCACTGTGCAGAGTGCCCAGGTGTTGCGCTACCGCGTGGATGCGGTGTTGCACATGAAAGGCCCAGGCCCGGAAAGTGATGCCGCGCTGGTGGAGGCAGAACGCAGGTTCAAAGCCTGGATGAACCCGCGCAAGCGATTGGGCGTCGAGGTCGCCCGTTCGGCTATCGATGCGCAATTGCATGTCGCAGGTGTGGCCCGGGTGGAATTGCTGGGTTGGCAGGACCTGGCCCCGACCCAAGCCCAAGCGGCGTATTGCACGGGCTACAGCATCAAGCTGGGGACCTGACATGCCGAGCCTACTCCCCATCAACAGCACGGCGCTGGAGCGCGGCCTGGAGGCGGTCAACACCCAGGACACGGCCAGTATCCTGCGCACGCTTTACAACCCCGACACCTGTCCGGCGCACCTGCTCTCACAGTTGGCGTGGGCCTGGTCGGTGGACCGCTGGGACCCGAACTGGTCGGAGCCGGTCAAGCGCAGCGCCATCAAAGCCTCGTTTTTCATCCATGCACGCAAGGGCACCATCGGTGCGCTGCGGCGGGTGGTGGAGCCCTTGGGTTACCTGATCGAGATCATCGAGTGGTTCAACACCGTGCCTCAGGGCGTGCCCGGGACCTTCGCCCTGAAGGTCGGTGTTCTCGAAACCGGGATCACTGAGGAGATGTATCGCGAGCTGGAACGCCTGATCGACGATGCCAAGCCGGTCACCAGGCACCTGACCGGCCTGGCGATCAGCCTTGAAACCAAGGGCGCACTGAATCTCGGTGTGGCGCTGAGCCTCGGCGACGAAATCGACGTGTATCCGCCCGTGCTACGCGACATCGTCACGATCGGCATCCTCGGCAACACCGGCCGCGAGGACTCAACCGACAGCGTCGACGTTTATCCGCCTGCCGTTGGGGCCATTGCCCTGACTTGCTACATCGGCGCCCCTGGGCATGAACATTCAATCGACTACCTGGACACCTACCCATGATTGACCCGAACAGTCAGTTCTTCGCAATTCTTACGGCGGCTGGTGAGGCCAAGCAGGCCAACGCCGACGCCTTGGGCATACCCTGGAAGCTCACAGAGATGGGGGTGGGGGATGCCAACGGCACCGACCCAATCCCCGACCGGGCGCAAACTCGACTGATCAACGAGCGCCGGCGCCGGCCATTGAACAAGCTGTCGGTAGACCCGGCAAACCCGAATATCATTGTCGCCGAGCAGATCATCCCGGCCGACGAGGGGGGCTGGTGGATTCGTGAGATTGGCCTGTATGACGCTGACGGCGCTTTGGTCGCGGTGGCGAACTGTGCCCCGAGTTATAAACCGCTGATGTCCCAGGGCTCCGGCCGAACCCAGGTCGTGCGCATGAACTTCATCGTGTCCAGTGCGGCCAGCGTGGTGCTGAAAATCGACCCGGCCGTGGTGCTGGCCACCCGGCAATATGTCGATGACTCGATTGTCGATGCGGTCAACCGACAGGACGCCAAGGCGTCGGTGCTGGTGGCGACCACGGGTCCGATTCAGCTGGCGGGGACCCCGACGATTGACGGGATTCCGGTGCCTTTGGGTTCGCGGGTGCTGGTGAAGGACCAGGTCCATTCGAAAGACAATGGAATTTACCTCACAGGCGAGATCTGGAAGCGGGCCGCCGATGCAGACAGCAGCGCCAAGGTCACTCCAGGGCTGCTCGTTGCGGTGGAGCAGGGTACAGCAGGCGCTGATTCCCTCTGGCTGCTCTCGACGGATGGGCCGATTGTGCTGGGCACTACTGCACTGAGCTTTGAGGTGGTAGCAGGGCGTACGGGTATCGTCGCTGGGACCTACCGTAGCTTGACCGTGGATAAGCTCGGTCGTGCTATTGCGGGAACGAACCCGGAAACACTGGCTGCCTCCGGCATAAAAGACGCCTACACAAAGGCTGAAATCGAGGCGATGGGGCCAATGGCGGGCGCCTCAAGAGGGCGCATGAATGTGCCACAGGCTTCGGCCAATGCCACCTTTATCGCTGATGAGGTATTGCTGCAAGACGCTGCCGGCAAGTCCTATCGGCTCAAAGCGTTCAGTCAGGTGGTCAATCTCGCGTCGGCGGTCAAGGGGCTGGGGGCGATGGATGTCGGCGCATCGCCAGTGAATGGATATGTCGCTTTGTATGCGCTGTATAGCCCGAACACGAATGAGCGCAGCCTGATGGCCGTGAATGCTACGGCTGCGGTTGCCCCAGTGCTTTACGGTGGCGCTAACGCTCCCCCCGGCTTCACAGCGTCCGCTTTGTTAACCGTCGTGCCGACCGGTGGCGCCGGCAACTTCGATGTTTGTTTCGTTGAAGATCGAATGGTCACGGTAGGCGCGAGGCAAATCCTTAACGGGGCGGCGGCAATTACCTCTGCCCCTATTCCTTTAGCAGGTGCGGTTCCCCTTAACGCCGTGCGCGCAAACGGGCTGATGGGCTTGGGGAGCTCAGGTGTCGGCACCGTCTCGATGGATATCTATTCCGCCGCTACCGGCTTTGGGCTTGCGCGGCAAACCGCAACGGTTAGCACTGGAGGCGGCTTGTACACGTCCGCATTTTCAAACCTAGCCATCATTACGCCGCAGACTTGGTGGGTGTCGGCAAGTAACGCGGCCTCGGGTACGCCAATATTTAACGCTTTCATCACAGGTTATTTCATATGAAGCACCTTCAAGTGATTGATGGGATTGTTCGTTTTGCCTTCGAGGCTGAGCCCGACAAAAGCTATTGGACGGACATTGTTGCGGTTGCTGATGACGACGCTCGGTACCTGAATTTCCTGGCTCTCCAGTCCATGCGAACGGTCGACCCTGATACCGCCGAGCGTGCCTGGCGTGATGCGGAGATTGTCCGGGTGACCTGGGTACGTGATCGACATCGTGATGAGGTCGAATTGGCCATTGAAACCACCATAACGGCCCAGCAATACGCCGAGCTTTTGTCCTACATCCGCGCCTTGCGCGATTGGCCGGCCGGGGCTGAATTTCCGGCCGTCGACCATCGGCCACTGCCCCCGGATTGGATTGCCGAGCAATCTGAGTAAACACCCGGCATTGACGGGGCGTTTTCTTTCCCGCGCTACGGCGCCCGTTCCTCCCACAGCCTCGCTCATGCGGGGCTTTTTTATGTCTGGAGCTTATCCATGAGTGGTTTTTTTCACGGCGTCACCGTCACCAACGTGGACACCGGCGCGCGCACTATCTCGCTGCCGTCGTCCTCGATCATCGGCCTGGTGGACACTTTCACCGAAGGCCCCGACTTCAGTGCCAAGGCCAACGACTTGTTGCTGATCACCAACGAGCGCGAGGCCATCGCGGCCTGGGGCCCGGATGCGGCCATCACCAAGGCCTGCAAGGCTATCTACCAGCGCGCCAAGGCGGTGATCGTTGCATGCGGTGTGACCAAGGTTCAGGACGCCGCGCAGCAGACCTCGGCGATCATCGGTGGGGTGCTGGCCAGCGGCAAGCGTACCGGCCTGCAAGCGCTGCTCGACGGCAAGAGCCGTTTCAACGCCCAGCCGCGTTTGCTGGTCACCCCCAAGCACAGCTCGACCCAGGCGGTCGGTACAGCCATGGTTACACTGGCCGACAAGCTGCGTGGCCTGGCCATCCTCGACGGCCCCAACACCACCGACGAGGCGGCCATGGAGTACGCGAAAAACTTCGGCGCCAAGCGGGCCTATCTGGTTGACCCTGGGATTCAGTACTGGGACACCGGAGAGAGCGCGACCGTTGATGCGCCGGCCTCGGCCTGGGCCGCGGGCTTGTTCGCCTGGACCGACAACGAGTATGGCTTCTGGGCTTCACCGTCGAACAAGGAGTTTGTCGGCCTCACCGGCACCACTCGGCCCATTGAGTTTCTGGATGGGGATGAGACTTGCCGGGCCAACCTGCTGAACAACGCCAACATCACCACGATCATTCGTGATGCGGGCTTTCGGCTGTGGGGCAACCGCACGTTGTCGAGCGATCCGAAGTGGGCGTTTGTCACGCGAGTGCGAACCATGGACATCGTCATGGACGCGATCCTCTTCGGCCACAAATGGGCGGTGGACCGCTCGATCACTGCGACCTATGTCAAGGATGTGACCGAGGGCCTGCAGGCCTTCATGCGTGATCTGAAGAACCAGGGCGCGATCATCAATTTTGAGGTCTACGCGGACACTGAGCTCAACACCGCCAGCCAGCTGGAGCAGGGCAAGGTGTACTGGAACATCCGCTTTACCGACGTACCGCCCGCCGAAAACCCCAACTTCCGCGTCGAGGTCACCAATCAGTGGCTGACCGAAGTCCTCGATTCCGCCGCCTAAGGAGCCGCAGCAATGGCAATGATTCCCGAAACCCTGGCGAACATGAACCTGTTCGCCGATGGCATTAGCTTCCAGGGCGACGTCCCGAGCCTGACCCTGCCCAAGCTCACGCTCAAGACCGAGGAGCACCGGGCCGGCGGAATGGATCTGCCGGTGGAGCTGGACATGGGCATGGAAAAACAAGAGGCCGGCTTTACCACCACTGGCGTGCGGCGCGAGTCGTTGAAACTCTTCGGTCTGGCCGACGGCACCGCTTTCAACGGCGTGTTCCGGGGTGCCTTCAAGGGCCTGAAGGGCAAGGTCACCCCGGTGATCGTCACCCTGCGCGGCATGCTCAAGGAGGTCGACATGGGCGACTGGAAGGCCGGCGACAAGGCCGAGATCAAACACAACGTGGCGTTGACCTACTACAAGCTCGAAGTCGACGGCCGCCTCATCTACGAGATCGATGCGCTGGGCATGAAGCGCGTGATCAACGGCGTCGACCAGCTCGCCGCGCAACGTTCGGCCCTTGGCCTGTAAGGAAAACAGCAATGACTCAAGTAGCGAAAAAGACACCGGCCTGGATGACCCTGAGCGCCGAGAGCGTGGTCGTGACCCTCACCAAGGCGGTGGAGATGAATGGCGTTGTCTGCGACAAGGTCACCCTGCGCGCACCGACCGTGCGCGATGTGCGCGCCGCCAACACTGCCGCCGGCAGTGACGACGAACAGCGCGAACTCATGCTGTTCTCCAGCCTGGCCGAGGTCGGCGCCAAGGATCTGGAGGGCATGACCCTCAAGGATTACCAGCGCCTGCAGGCCGGCTATTTTCGCCTGGTGCAAGACGACGAACTTTGACCCGGCGGTGATGAAGATGGCGGCGAAGCGGCTCGCGTGCGAGCTGCATTTCTCCGCCGAGGAAATCATGACCATGAGGTTTTCCGACATGGTCTGGTGGCTCACGGACTGAGCCCATCAACTCGGGCGTAGGTGGATCGTATGGCACGGAATATCGCGTTAGGGCTGGTGATCGGTGGCGCCGTCAGTTCGACGGTAGGGGCCGCCTTCAAGACGGTTGAGGGCCGGATCAAGAAGCTGGAGGAACAAGGCAACAAGGCCAAGGTGCTGAAGAGCACCATCGGCGAAACCATGCGTCTTCGTGACGAGTGGAGGAAGGCCCATGAAACCGGTGCCGCCTCGGCGGATAGATTGCTGCGCAAGCTAGAGGGCAATCTGAGTGCCCTGCAGAAGCAAGGGATCCAGGTCAACAAGCTGCGCCAGGAATATCAGGCGCTCGGTCGAGTGGCCCGGGGTGCGGATCTGCAGCTCAAGGGGCACCAGCAAATCCAGCAGGGCAAGGAGGGTCTAAAGTCCAGCATTGGCCAGGCCGTGGCCGGCGTCGGGGCGGTAGCCATTCCGACCAAGATCAGCGCGGATTATCAGGCGATCATTCGCGACATCGCAATCAAGGCCGACGTGGCGAACAAGCCACAAGAAGCCCAGTTGAACCGCACCATCATTCAGACCTCGCAAGACACTGGAATGGGCCGCAACGACGTGGCCGAGCTGGTGAATCAGTTGGTTGGTGCGGGGATGGAGCTGGACAAGGCGCTGTCCTATGCGCCGGTGGCGGCCAAGTTCGCCGTGGGCCAGGGCTCGGGTGGTGAGGACACCGCCAAAATGATCCAGGCGCTGGAGCAGAACGCCAAGATCAGCGACCCGAAGGTCATGGAGAAGGCCCTGGAAGCCATCGCGATGCAGGGTCAGGCGGGCAGCTTTGAGGCGTCCGACATGGCGCGCTGGTTTCCGCAGCTGCTGGCGGGCATGGGCAAGATGGAAATCACCGGTATGGATGCGGTGAGTCAGTTGGGCTCGATGCTGCAGGTGCAGATGAAGACTGCCGGTGGCTCCGATGAGGCAGCCAACAACCTGAAAAACTGGATGGAGAAAATCGGTTCCGGGGAAGTGGTCAAGGCGTACAAGGATGCCGGTATTGATTACCAGGCCTCGCTGAGTACCGGTGTTCAGAAAGGTATGTCGACCTTGGAGTCGAGCTTTGAGCTGGCCATGCGGTACATCAAGGCCACCGACCCGGCCAAGGCCGCGAAGATGGCCGAGGCCCAGGCGAAGATCAGCAAGGAGGCGGATCCGGCCAAAGCCAAGGCCATGCTGAACGCTCTGGAGCAGTCCTTGCGCACCGGTGACCTGTTCTCCGACATGCAAGTCAAGGCGGCACTGACGGCGTACTCGCAGAACCGGGAGCTGTACGAGCAGCTCAAGAAAGACTCCCTGAGCGCCAGTGGCATTCTCGACAAGAACCTGGCAGAGCGCCGCGAGACCTCCTCGCAACTGTGGGCCGAAACAGCTCACGCGATGAACGACGGCATGCGGGCCGTGGGGGACGCTCTGCGGCCGGCAACAGATGCGGTAGCCAAGCACATCACCACGGTGGCCAGGTCACTGACTGGGCTGGCGGAGAAAGCCCCGCCCCTGGTGATGGGGATCACCGCCCTGGGCGCAGGGCTGGTCGCGCTTAAGAGCGTGGTGTCCGCCTTCAAGATCGGCAAGGGCCTGCTCAATGTCGCCCGGGGCTCGTTGATGGGTAACCCGAACGTGATCCAGCGGGTGTTTGTCACCAACGCAGGTGGACTGGGTGGTGGCGACTACGACGTCGATGGTGGTAAGGACAAGAAGGGAGGCAAAGGTGGCAGGGGCTCCCGTGCAGGAAGGGCGGGGCGCGGCCGACTTGGTAGTGTCGGGCGGGCGCTCAGGAGTGTCTTTAGCCGGGGCGGTGTGGGGACCGTTGCAAAGGGTGCGGTGGGTTTAGGCTCGGCAGCCTTAAAAGGTGCAGGTTCCCTGTTCAAGGGGCTGGCACCGGTGGTCAAAGGCGGGGCCTTCCTGTCTGTGCTGGGTGCCGGCATCAAGGCTGCAGACACCTATCAGAATGCCAAAACCAAGGACGAGAAAGCAGAGGGCTATGGCGGCGCGGCTGGGGGGCTGGCGGGTGCTTTGGTCGGGACAAAAATGGGGTTGGCTGCCGGTGCGGCCATTGGCTCTGTCGTTCCAGGGCTTGGCACTGCCATCGGGGGCGCTATCGGTGCTGCCATCGGGGGCACTGTCGGTTACCTGGGAGGTGATGCCCTGGGCTCTTTTGCTGGCAAGTCGATGTTCGGCTCTGATGAGTCGCTCAAGCGAATGCCCGCAGCGGGCCCGTTGATGCTGGCCAATGCCGGGAAGGACATCCCGCCGGTCCTGGGGGACATCGCGAAATCGTTCAAGACCGGGCAGACGCCTCCGATGATGGGTCAGGTGGTGCGCTCCATGGGGACCGCCTCACCGTCGGCTGCTGTGCCGGCAATGCTCAAGGCGCCCGAACCTGCGAAGCAGGTGCCCAAGGTCGACCAGCAATTTGCTTTCTCGCCGAGCCTGCAGGTCACGGTGCAGGGGGACGTTAAAGACCCGGCTCAGGTGGCCCGGGAGGTTGAGCCTTATATGCGCCGGATGTTCGACGAGTACAGCCGCCAGGCTGCGGCTCGTCAGCTGTCGGACGAACCACACGTTTAAGGAGGTGCCATGGCGTACATGGAACAACTGCAGTCAGGGTTCCAGTCCCTGGTCGAGGCGGGGGAGGCGGGCCGCAGCAGTGCGGATGGCATGCTGACCCCGTTGAACGGAGCCATCAGCGAGATTACCGGTGCTGCCTCGGAGCTGGAGAACATCCCGTTTGTGGGGCCTGAGATAGGCGCCAAGCTGCAGCGGACCTTGCGCGGCATCACCGCCGCGCAGTCTGTGGTCGGTGAGGTGGCGGCCAAGTACAGCCAGGCCGTGTCGGCGGCGGGGCAGATCCAGCTGCGGCTCGGTACGTTGCAGGAGCAGACCGCTAAGGCCGGCGCCGCTATCAACCGGATCGGCGGGCAGATCAGCCCATCCCTGGGCAACATTTTCTCGACCGGATCGTTCGGCGGCCTGGGTACTCCGGCCGCCGAGGCGGTGAAGCCGTTCCCGCACCTGCTGATCATTCAGCCGTTCCGGGCTGCCGGTGCAGCCTTTTACTTCAACCTCGACACCGCTGCCTTTGAAGAGCTGCGGCGTCAGACCGGGTTCCGCTGGGCTGGTCAGGAACGCCTAACCCGCAGCATCGCGCAGCAGGCGGTGGGGCAGGGCGACGACAAAATTACCCTCAAGGGCGCGGTGTTTCCTGGGTTCAAGGGTGGGCTGGGTCAGTTGCAAAAGCTGCGCAGCATCGGGCGGCGCCTGCAGCCGCTGAGCCTGACCACGGGCTATGGCGAGGTGCTGGGCACCTGGTGCCTGACCAGCCTTGAGGAAGAACAGAGCCATCTGCTGGCCGGGGGCATCCCGCGTAAGCAGGGCTTTTCAATGGAGTTTGTGAGCTATGGCGACGACATGCAGAACGTCTGACGGGGATCTGCTCGACACCTTGTGCCACCAGTACTACGGGCACCTGAATGGCAGTGTCGAAGCGGTACTGGATGCCAACCAGGGGCTGGCCGATGAGCCCCAGCCGTTCCGGGCTGGGCTGCTGATCGTACTGCCGGATCTGCCGAGCCAGGCCGATTCCTCTGTGCTGCTCTGGGATTGATTGTCAGAGTCACCTACAGGCCCCGCCATGTGCGGGGTTTTCCATTTCTGGAGCATGAGCAATGAAACCTGAGTTCCGAATCGTTGCAGACGGCAAGAACATCACCGCACTGATCAATGACCGGCTGTTGACCCTGCGCACCTCGGACAAGCCCGGCATGGAGTCGGACGAGTTTGAGCTGCGCATCGACGACCGCGACGGTGCGGTGGCGCTGCCCAGCCGGGGCGCGAGCATCGAGGTGTTCATGGGCTACGCCGGCCAGTCACTGACCCGCCTTGGGCGCTACATGGTGGACGAGGTCGTGGTGACGGGGCCGCCTGATTCTATCGAGATCCGGGGCAAGGCCAGCGACATGCGTGGCAGTGGCAAGACCACCCGCAGCGGTAGCTGGGAAGACGTCCCGCTGCAGCAGATCGCGCGCGATGTGGCTACCCGCAACGGCTGGCAGCCAGTGTGCACGGTGACCACCAAGGTGCCCCGGGTCGACCAGCTCAACGAATCCGACTTCAACTTCATCACCCGCCTGGCCAAGCAGTACGACTGCACAGCCAAGGTGGCCGACGGCAAGCTGCTGGTGCTACCTCGGCAGGCCGGGCAGAGCGCGAGCGGCAAAGCCTTTGGCACCGTCACCATCACCCGCCGCGATGTGAGCCGCTATCAGTTCCGCCTGGGTGACAAGAGCACCCACAAGGCGGTGCAAACCAAGCACCAGGACAAGAAGAGCGGAAAGCTGCGGGTCGTCGACCTGAGCAACGAGGACTCGCCGGACGGCCTGCCGCCGGTGCACACCGACCGACATATCTATCCGAACAAGTCCGCTGCCGAGCAGGCCGCCAAGGCGCGGTTGGCTGCATTCAACCGCAGCACCGCCGGCGTGCGCCTGGAGATGCCTGGCCGAACCGATCTATTCGCTGAGCGCATGATCAATGTCCAAGGCTTCAAGGTCGGCCTAGATGGTGAGTACCTGGTGGACTCGGTCGAGCAGGTGTTCACCCAGTCTGGGTGGAGCACCACGGTCGAGTGCAACGGCGGCAAGAGGGGCAAAGCAAAAGCCAAGGGCAAGAAAAAGAAAGCAACCAAGCCGCTCAGGGTCGAGCAGCTCTAAACCCCATCACCACTGGAGAAATCACGTATGACCATTACCGCGCAGCAGCTGCTGCAGATCCTCCCCAACGCCGGCGCTAAAGCCGGCGTTTTTGTTCCAGCTCTCAACGCCGCCATGAGCAAGTACGCAATCATCACCCGCCTGCGCATGGCTGCGTTCATCGCGCAGATCGGCCACGAGTCAGGCCAGCTCCTGTATGTGCGCGAACTGGGCAGCAATCAGTACCTGAGCAAGTACGACACCGGCACCCTGGCCAAGCGCCTGGGTAACACCCCCGAAGCGGATGGCGACGGCCAGAAGTACCGGGGCAGGGGGCTCATCCAGGTCACTGGGCGGGCCAACTATGAAGCCTGCAGCGAGGCGCTGTTTGGCGATGCTCGATTGCTCAACACCCCGGAGCTGCTGGAAACCCCGGTCTATGCCGCGCTGTCGGCGGGTTGGTTCTGGCAGCGTGCGGGCCTGAACAGCCTTGCCGATAAGAGCGACTTTCTCACCATCACCAAGCGCATTAACGGCGGGACCAACGGCCTGTCGGATCGTGAGGCGCTGTATCAGCGTGCATTGAAGGTGCTGCCTTGAAGGCCCCGGGATGGTTGTTGCCGGTTCTGGCCCTGGTGCTGGGGCTCGCCCTGGGCGGCTGGGGCGCCTGGACGTGGCAGGCCAACGCCTACGGCAAGGATCTGGCTGCCCAGGCCGAGGCGTACGGCACTGATCGCGAGCAGGCCGCTACGGCAGTGATCAACTGGCAGGAAACCCAGCAGGACGCCCGCCGGGCGCTGGAGGACCGCCTGCAGGCGAATGACGAAACCCACTACAAGGAATTGCGCGATGCACAAACGAACCAGGCTCGCCTGCGTGATCGGCTTGCTACTGCTGACCTGCGGCTGTCAGTCCTTCTCAACACCGCCGCCTCGGGTGGTAGCGGTGGGGTGTCAGCGACCGCCAGCACCTGCGGCGTGGTTCATGGAAGAGCGCGAGCCGAACTTGACCCAGCGGCTGCTCAACGAATTGTCGCCATCGCCGGAGACGGTGACCAAGGATTGATCGCTTTGCGGGCATGTCAGACGTACGTACGCGAGAATTTTCCGTGAACTCTACAGCGGGCTTGCCTGTAAGCAATTCAGGAGACCCGCTGGCCACTCTCTATAGATTCATTGCGATTCCCGCGCAATCCTTACAGAGAGCCCATATGACTCCCCGCCTTGCCACTTCGCTACGCCCTGGACAATTCAGACACCTTATTCACGTTGCATCCGCAACTGGCCGACTACCAGAGCGCGACGTGATGTCGCTTTGGCTCGCACACACGACCGGTATCCGCGTCACCGAGCTGGCCCTGCTGGAGGTTGCAGACGTGCTGTATTCTGTTCAATGTCGGCAGTGGCGCTCTGACCGACCGTCCGGAATAGGCGGGCTTCGTCACCGTCAGAGCCTAAGGAAAGCGCTTAAACGATTAAGCAAATGAGCAGGCCCAAGCCCCGGCTAGAGCCTCGGGCAGCCAAGCTCAGAATCAGAATAGTTTTTTGACGCTTTTTTCTGCAAGAATTTTGGCATAACAACTATTGCAGTGTTACCAGAAAAGATAATAGTATTGGCCGTACGTCGTTAACAGTCGTTAAGCTGCAAAAAGTCGTGAAACTGATTTGCATGCTTTCTCTACGATCCGCACTCAAGCGAAACATACTGAGAGTTTCCCTCCATTGACTATCGGAGGACTACCATGAGCCAGAACCTATTCGAACTGTTCACAGATGACCCTGTGGAATACAACCTGCAGCACCTGAAGACGCAGCTTTTCATGGTGCTTATTACCTTGATCCGCCAGAAAGGCTGGAATCAGGCTACGGCCGCCCAGCACCTGAACGTGACCAAACCGCGCATGAGCAACCTGTTCAAAGGCTACTTGGATAAGTTCTCGATTGATGCGCTGCTGCAAATGCTGGTCCGAATTGGCTACAAGCTGGACGCTGACTTTGACCCTGAAAACAAAGCGCAGCCGTTGGTGATGAACCTAAAAAAAGCGATGCTCTAAAGCACCGCTTTCTCCACGATTAGCCTGTCTTGAGTTCAGACCTCAAGGCGGCTAAACGCTTCTCGACCACGTTCGAGAGCTGTCGATCCACTCCGTTCGTAGTTTTTTTGCAGGTATGCAGCACTACAATCTGCCCTGGTAAGCCGGTGTAGTAGATGCAGCGCCAAGCTGGTGAGCCGTTGATCTTGAGTTCGTAGATGCCGTGGCCCAAAGAACTCAATGTACCAAACGCACACGCCGGCTCTTCGCCTACCATGAGTAAGTTGAGGTTTGTCAGGAATACATTCCGCACCTTGACAGGTACTTCTTGCATTTCTTTCTTGCCCGCCTTATCCGGGTAGAACCGTACTTCGCGAATCTTAGATGGGGTGTCGTGGGTGTTGCTGTCGCGTGTTGCCATTTGGGCTGTTCCCCCCTGGGAAAATTAAAGAATAAGGTGATGTTTTCATTACGATTTCCTCGTTAATGGATGGTCAGAGCGTCTACCGATTCATTCGGTGGAACACTCCCCGGCCTGCTTCCTGTTTTGTTCAGTCGGCAAGCCGTACGTCATCTCAGAAATCTGAGCGACTCGCCAATATTACCAGAAAATATAACTAGCGATCGCGTCATGGCATGTTGATACGATTGAACTTACCCATGATGTTTGGGCTCAGGCGTTGAAGCCTTGCTAAATAAGGGGTTACATGCGCGCAGCGCTTCTCGCCGTGCTGTGAGTTTTTTTTTTGAAGGGCAAAAAAAGAACAAATTTGGTCGGCTTTAAAGTGCTCGATTCCGTCACGGCTCTAGAGCCCATTTTCAAAGTGATGCGCAGATTTAAAGTCCCCCACCTGCGCCCCTGGTTCGCCCAAGCCGGTGCCTCCAACCTTAAGTGAGCAAGGCCCTCATGCCGATGCTCGACACGAAAAGGCTGGAGTTCGAAAAGCTGCCGCCGCTGACGGACGCCCAGGTCCAGGCCGGCGCCCAGCCGGGGGAAAACTGGGATCAGGCGTGGAGCTGGGCCTGCCCGCCGTATCAGGTGGATACTCGCCCTGGAGCTGATTACACCTTGGCCGGTCCGCTCGGTGAGTGCGAAGGTGAGCCGCTGTCGTGGGAAACCGCCGGCCGTGAGTGAGCCGGTGCCGGCCCGCGTTACCCGTAACGACTTAATCCCAAAGGAAAGGAACCCCCGCTATGCCGATGATCGACACCGCCCTGCTCCAGCCCGCCAGTGACGCCGTACAGGCAGCGATTCAGGCGATGAGGGCCGCGAACAATGAGATTGCTTATCTACAGAATGAACAACCCCGGAACGCTGAAAAGATCCGCCATTTTCGAGCTGAAATGGCTAGCGAAGAAAAGCGGTACCATCAGGCATTGTTCCGTCTGTCCGTTGCAGTGCACGCAGCGCTCGAGCAGGCCAGCGCAGCCGAATAGGCCGCCGCGCTACGAATAACGTGTGCTATGTCAAATAGGCCCTCCACCTAAGCCAGGTGCGGGGGCCTTTTTTGTGGACCCCGGTTTCCACGCCCCCCTAGACTGGACACCCATACACCCGGGGGGTTGGTTTTACGCGGTGCCGGCCCGTCACTCGAAAGGACTCCGATCATGAACGGCGATGGCATTGATCCAGATTTTGAAGCCCGCTTCCTTAGCCAGCGATTGGCCGACATGCATCGCAATCACCCGGCCGAAGCGGCCATTACCCAAGGTATCATGGGCGCAATCGACTATCGAAAGGCCTGTATCCGCAATGAGCTGCAGCTTCGCGGCATGGTGTTGGCCCTGGGCAGTCAATTGGCGAAACGCTCTGAAAACAGCCTGCCCAAGTTGCAGGAGTGGCTGGCACAGTTCGTTAAGGACGGCGCTTTAGCTGCCGATCAAGCTCAGCACTTCATGGCTCAAGCTCGGGCTCTTCAGCCATGAGCGCCCGTTACGGTAACGCCGAGCCCTGCGTCCGGGGCGACTACCTGTCTCCGGCTACCCTACAAGACGCGGCCACCGTCGCCCTGCTGGCGATCACTCAGGCACCCAATCTGCAGTTGATCCACGCCCAGTTGGCCAAGGGGCTGGCCGTCCTCGATTATCGGTAGCCCAGTGCGGCCGCCACCGCACAGCGTCAACGTGTGACGTGTCGGCGGTGATGAGGCAGAGGGCGAGTTGCATTGTCGGCGCTGCTTTGTAGCGCCCCAGAGGCTGATCACCGACTTTATTAATTAGGGCCTCGGGCATGCTGAGAGTTGCGACGAAGTCGTGAAGTCGCTGTATTGCGAAAGTCGTCCGCACATAGTTCGCCCGCCTATCAGATATTTCCTATGCAAAATTGACCGCAAGGTGTTCCCCAAGTTAACTGTATATTCGTACAGTTATAAGAAGTCGTGCGTCATGAGTTATGTCATTTTAGGTCCTGCTTCCGAAGGCGGCCTCAAGCTGCCCCTTTGTCTATTCCAGGTGCCCGCTGGTTTTCCTTCTCCTGCAGCGGATCACATCGAGGCACATATCTCACTTGATGAGATCCTGAATATTCGTGCACCGCACGTTTACCTGATCTCCATCACCGGGGAGAGTATGCAGGGCGCAGGCATTTTCGAAGGCGACCTGGCGGTTGTTGACCGCTCGATAGAACCTGCCCATGGCCACATTGTGGTGGCGTTGCTGAACAACGACCCGGTATGCAAGCGACTGTGCAAGCGTGGGTCGGAGGTGGTCTTGCTTTCGGAAAACCCCAAGTACCCAGCCCGCTACATCCTTGAGGGTGATGAGCTGTCAATCTGGGGCGTGATCACTGGCACTGTACGCAGCCATGTCTAAACACAATGAGCCGGTGTTTGCCCTGATTGACTGCAATAGCTTCTATGCCAGTTGCGAGCGAGTGTTTCGCCCTGATCTGGCAAAGGTGCCGATTGTTGTTCTGAGCAATAACGACGGTTGTGTCATTGCGCGCAGCTACGACGCAAAGCCCTTCATCAAAATGGGAGAGCCGTATTTTCAGATCAAGCACAAGCTGAGGCAGAACGGCATCGTTCCGTTCTCATCGAACTACGCGCTTTATGGTGACATGAGTGAGCGAGTGATGACGTTGATCGAGTCGATGGTGCCGGCGGTCGAGGTCTACAGCATCGATGAGGCCTTCGCTGATCTTACGGGGATCAATAGTCTTGAGCAGTTCGGCCGGCAGATCCGGGCCCAGGTGCTGCGCTGTACAGGCATTCCGGTTGGTGTAGGGATCGCGTCTACAAAGACGCTCGCCAAGCTGGCAAACCACACTGCCAAGCGTCTACAAACGCACACTGGGGGCGTTGTAGATATTACCGATCACGTGAAGCGAGATTGGGTGTTGCGAAACACTGATGTCGCCGAGGTGTGGGGTATCGGCCGGCGGATGAAGGCGCATCTGGACGGGATGGGAATCAAGTCTGCTATGGACCTGGCCAAGGCCGATCCGTGGACTTTGCGCAAGAACTTCAGTGTCGTGATCGAGAAGACGGCCCGGGAACTGGCGGGCACGCCGTGCCTGGAACTGGACGAGCCAGATCCGCCGAAACAGGAGATCTGCTGTAGCCGGATGTTTGGGAGGCGGCTAACCGAGTTGGCTCCTATCAAGGAGGCGGTTGCCACTTACATGATGAGAGCCTCGGAAAAACTACGGGCTCAGAACTCATTGTGTAAGAAAATCCGCGTCAGCATTCGCACGGGCATGTTTAACCCCGAGGAAGCCAAGTATGCAAACGGTGTCCTGGTAGAGCTGCCGTATCCAACCAACGACGTCCGGCTAATGACGAAAATGGCTGTGGAAGCGCTGGACCGCGTTTTCAGGCCGGGTTTCAAATACAGTAAGGCCGAGGTCATGTTGTTGAATTTATGCCAACCAGGCGAGTACACCGGCGATCTCTTCGCAGTGGCGCAACCGTCGGAAACCGACAAGGTTATGAAGGTTCTGGACCAGATCAACAGTCGCTGGGGGAGGGGCACACTCCGTGCTGCCAGCGTCCCTACAAACCCCGATTGGGGGATGCGGCGGGAGATGATGAGCCAGAGTTACACGACAAAGCTTGATCAGCTTTGGAAGGTATCCTGCAATTGAGGATGTCGTGGGGCAAAAATGGGGCAATCTGTACGCCAATCAATGCCATTTAATGCCAAGCAACCATATATCCAGCTGCGTCGAAAAAGCCCTATAGCCCTTTTTACACGGGGCTGTAGGGCTTTTTTGCGTTAATACCCGAGCACAATCGGCGTGTGGGAGGACAGATCGGAGGTATTTTTACTCATTGGTATTCAGGCGGATTCGTTGAATGGGTGAAGCAAAGGAGCGCTGGGCTCGGCTTTTTGCAGATGGCGGCAAGGTTACCATGGGTGCCCCGGCCTCGCAGGCACCAAGGCGCTCCTGTGGTTGTCCGGTAAATGCATTACATATATGCAAATCAGCATTTGTCATTGCGCAAAAGATCAAGCAATATGCGTTCTATGCAAATACGCAACGTTTCTACTGTCTTAAGAGAGCTGCTGGATCGTGACGGAATCTCCCCCACGGAGCTTCACCGTCGCACCGGTGTGCCTCAATCCACCCTCTCGCGGATTCTCAGCGGGAAGATCGTCGATCCTTCGGATAAGCACATCTCGCGGATCGCCGAATACTTCCAGGTGAGCACCGACCAGTTGCGTGGGCGCGTGGATATCGCGCCTGCCCGGGCTGCTGCCCCCCGTGACGAGATTCATTCGGAACTCAAGGACATAAGCCTGTGGGACGACGATACCCCTGTCGATGACGACGAGGTGTCGGTTCCTTTTCTGCGTGAGGTTGAATTGGCTGCTGGATCAGGAAGATTCGTCATCGAGGAAAGCGAGCGCGCCAGCCTGCGCTTCGGCAAGCGCAGCCTGCGGCACAACGGCGTGCAGTTCGACCAGGCCAAGTGCGTCACGGTGCGTGGCAACAGCATGTTGCCGGTGCTGCGGGACGGCGCCACGGTGGGCGTCAATGCCGGCAAATGCGCAATTGGCGACATCGTTGATGGCGACCTCTACGCGATCAACCACAACGGCCAATTGCGGGTGAAGCAGCTGTATCGCCTACCTACAGGGATCCGCCTGCGCAGCTTCAACCGCGATGAACACCCGGATGAGGACTACAGCTTCCAGGAGATCCAGGAAGAGCAGATCAGCATCCTCGGTCACGTCTTCTGGTGGGGCATGTACGCTCGCTAAGCCAGCCCTCTTGAACAAAGCCCGCCCTTGAGCGGGCTTTTTTTTGCCCGCGAAAAATCCCCAGCCCTTTGTTTATGCGCCTTCCATGCATTCCAGCAAATCCTGTGCATAAATAAATGCATTTACGCATTGACTGCATATGCATGAATGCATAATATGAGCCTCAAGCCGCGCAACAGCGGCTGCAAAGACGCTCTTTAGTGGCAAAGCAAAGGCAGCGATGAACCGGCCTCGACGGTTCAGAGGGTTGGCAACTGGCCCGGGTGTGCAGCGTAAAGCACCAGAAGCAGTTATCCGGCGGACAGGGTCGCGGTCGGAGGAACAATTTGAATGGGTCCGTACCGCACCAGTAGTGCCGAAAGACCAAGGTTTGCATTACTGAAAAGCCCGGGCGACCGGGCTTTTTGGAATGCCTGCCTAACGTGGGCCACCAACAGACAGGGACCCTTTGAAACATCGTTATCAGCCTTCTATCAACCGGCCATTTCGCTGGCCTCAATCCGCACGGGAGACGTGAATGACAAACGAGCAACAAGCGTTGCTGGACATGCCGATCTGGCTGGTCATCGTCCTGGCCCTGGTCGGTGGCGTTTCCGGCGAAATGTGGCGCGCCGACAAGGAGGGCGCCCGTGGCTGGTCGCTGCTGCGGCGCCTGGCGCTGCGCTCCGGGGCCTGCGTGGTCTGTGGGGTCTCGGCGATCATGCTGCTGTATGCCGCCGGCGTGTCGATCTGGACCGCCTGCGCCTTCGGTTGCCTGACCGCCATGGCCGGCGCCGACGTCGCCATCGGCCTTTATGAGCGCTGGGCGGCCAAGCGCATCGGGGTATGCGAACCGCCTTCCCGGGATTCCCATTCGGACCAGCCTTGACTCACCGGGCGGCTACCGCCCTCAACACGGTCGTGCGCCCCGGGCTTTCGCCGCCGGGGCCGCTTCGGCCTGATTCTGGAAGCAGACAATGAGCGTACTGACGCAGCTACCCGAGGCCATCACGTCCACGATCAAGACGGCCATGCCGCATCTGCACAAGGTCGAGGCATTTCCCGAGACCGTTGATGGCTCCGCCGAGACAGCGATCTACTTTGCAATCACCGGCATGGACCCGGGAGCTGATCCGGGCGACGGCCGTAGTTGCCTGCGGGCGACCTTCGAGGCCCGGGTGCGGGTTGACCCGAGCCTTGCGCAAGCCTCCTTGCAGGCGGTTGTTCTGGCAGCGCAGCTCATGGACCTGCTGCGTTGCCAGTACTGGAATCTTGATTCTGTCGATAGTGCGAAGGCGGTGTGGGCCAAACCAGCCGGCACGGCCGTGGATTCGGCGCCGAAAACCGAGTGGACCGTGCAATGGCAGCAGTCCATCTACCTGGGCCAGGAACAATGGCCCTGGCCCGATCAACCCCCGGGAACACTGGTATTGGGTTTCAGCCCCGACACCGGCCCCGGTCACGAGGGGCACTATCAGGCGCCGGAGCAGATGTCGTGAATTACGTCACCGCAACTCACGACCGAATGCTTTCTGGCCTGATCCTGCCTTGCGCTGTGGTCGGCGTGGACCTTGCCGCGGGCAGACTGCGGGTATCCGATGGCGCGGGCTGGACCAGCGCCTGGGTTCGCTGGCACAGCCAGGCCGCCGGCAAGGCCCGGCACTGGCGGGCGCCGAGCCTGGGGGAGCAGGGCGTACTGATCAGCCCCAGTGGCGAGCCGGCGCAGGGCACCTTCGTTCCCGGCCTATATGGCGATGCCGGTGCCCAGCCGGATAACCGCGAGCACGTCGAGGTCTGGCGCTTCGATGATGGCGGCTCGCTGGTCTACGACTGGCAGGCCAAGAGCTACAGCATCTCCCTGCCCAGCGGCACGGTGACGATTCAGGTCGGCACCAGTTCGGTCTTGGTGACGGACAGCAGCATTACCGGCAACGCCGACAGCATCACCCTGACGGGGGCAATCACCTTGAATGGCGAGGTGCAAATCAACGGTGCGAGCTTGAAGCACAACGGGGTGAATGTCGGCTCGACCCACATCCATCCAGCCGTGATGCCCGGCCCCGGAGCAACCGCTCCACCGCAGTGACGCCTTGGCGATCAACGCCGGCCACCCAACCTACAACCCCGATAAACCCGATCAATCTGCCGAATGCGGATTTTTTGTACCCGGAGAAAAGCATGGCAATCCCGAAAAAAAAGGCCGGCCGCACGGCCAACAGTGGCGCTGCGGTCTTTCGCGACACCCTCTACACCTCGCGCATTCTGATCCTGGCGGATGGCCGCGCGCTGTCGGTGGCCCAGGGCGAGGTATCGGTACCGGTCAGCGACACCCTCGCCCGAGACTACCTGGAGCAGCACCCGGACTTTCAGTTGCAGGAGTAACACGATGATCGGAATGGATCGCCGTACCGGCTTGCCGCTGTCCGGCATCGAGCATTTGCGGCAGTCCATCGAGGACATCCTGACCACGCCCTTGGGCAGCCGGCGGATGCTTCCTGAATACGGCAGCAACCTGCGCCGTTATGTCGACTTGCCGGTGACCGGTGGCTGGAAAAGCGCGGTTCAGGCAGAAGTCGCCCGGGCGCTGTTGCGCTGGGAGCCCCGCTTGAAGCTGGAGCGGGTAAAGGTTGTAGCGGTGGTGGAGGGCCAGGTCAGTTTCCAACTGACGGGCCGCTACCTGGGTAATGACGCGGTTTTGGAGGTGACGGCATGAGCATGCTGGATTTATCGGCACTGCCGGCGCCGCAGGTGCTGGAAACCCTGGATTTTGAAGCGCTGTATCAGGGCAAGCTGGCGACCTTTCGCCGCTATATGGGCGACAACTGGACGGCCAATCTGGAAAGCGATCCGGTCACCAAGCAACTGGAGCTGTCGGCCTACGGCGACATGCTGTTGCGGGCCCGGGTCAACGATGCGGCCAAGGCGCTGCTGCTGGCCCATGCCCAAGGCACGGACCTGGATCAGTTGGCCGCCAACGTCAACCTGCAGCGCCTGGTGATCCAGGCCGGTGACCTGCAAGCGGTACCGCCTGTGGCGCAGGTCAAGGAAGCCGACGACGCACTGCGCGAGCGTGTCCAACTGGCCTATGAAGGCCTGACCACCGCCGGGCCACGCAACAGCTACATCCTGCATGCCCGCAATGCCTCGGCCCGGGTGGCGGACGCCGAGGCCGAAAGCCCGTCACCGGCCTGCGTCACGGTTACGGTGATGAGCCTGGAAGGTGACGGCGCAGCGGCGCCGGAACTGCTGGCGACGGTCGCCGCGGCCCTCAATGACGAGGACGTGCGACCGCTGGGGGATCGGGTCACGGTGAACAGCGCCCAGATACTGCCGTATCGCATCGACGCGGTGCTGCACATGAAAGGGCCGGGCCCGGAAAGCGATGCCGCCCTGGCAGAGGCCGAGCGCAAGCTGGCCGCCTGGGTCAACCCACGCCGGCGCCTGGGCATCGAGGTGGCGCGTTCAGCCATAGATGCCCAGCTGCATGTGGCCGGCGTGGCCCGGGTTGAACTGCGGGGTTGGCAGGACATAGTCCCGAGCAAGGCCCAGGCCGCGTATTGCACCGGCTACAGCGTTACCTTGGGGAGCTGATATGACCAGCCTGCTGCCAAGCAACAGCACACTCTTGGAACGCGCCCTGGAGGCGACCAACAGCAGCGACACCGCCACCATGTTGCGCACCCTGTACAACCCCTCGACCTGCCCGGTGCACCTGCTGCCCCAGCTGGCCTGGGCCTGGTCGGTGGATCGCTGGGACCCGCGCTGGAGCGAGACGGTCAAGCGCAATGCCATTCGCGCCTCGTTCTTCATCCATGCCCGCAAGGGCACCATCGGCGCTTTGCGCCGTGTGGTGGAACCGCTGGGCTACCTGATTGAAGTGGTCGAGTGGTGGCAGATGGCTCCCGAAGGCGAGCCAGCCACCTTTGCCCTGAAAGTCGGGGTGCTGGATACCGGCATCACCGAACAGATGTACCAGGAACTGACCCGGCTGATCGATGACGCCAGGCCGGTGAGCCGGCACATGACGGGCCTTGCCATCAGCCTGGAAACCTCCGGTGTCATCGGTTACGGCGCTTATGTGGACCAGGGTGAAGTACTCGACGTTTACCCCCCGACCCCTCGCGATATTGAAGTGATCGGCCGTTACGGCCAGATCATGTGCATTGATGAAACAGACACCCTGGATGTGTACTCATGATCGATTCCAACAGTCAGTTCTTCGCCATCCTCACTGCGGTGGGCGAGGCGAAACAGGCCAACGCCACGGCCTTGGGCACGCCCTGGACCTTCAAGGAAATGGCGATCGGCGATGCCAACGGCACCGACCCCATCCCGAACAGAACCCAGACCAAGCTGATCAACGAATGGCGACGTGCCCCGGTCAATCAGGTGCGTACTGATCCGGCCAACCCCAACATCATCATCACCGAACAGGTGATTCCGCCTGATGTCGGCGGGCGCTGGATCCGTGAAATCGGCCTGCTCGATGCCGACGGCGACCTGGTGGCGGTGGCCAACTGCGCACCGAGCTTCAAGCCCCTGCTGGCCCAGGGTACCGGCAAGACCCAGGTCATCCGCATGAACTTCATCGTCGCCAACACTGCGCAGATCGTGTTGAAGATTGATCCGGCGGTGGTGCTGGCGACTCGTCAATATGTGGATGATTCCCTGGTGGCAGCCCTTCCGGCGGATAAGGTTGCCGGCGCTTATCGGCAAGTCACTATCGATAAGCGAGGCATAGTTGTCAGTGGCACCAACCCCACAACGCTATCCGGTTATGGCATTGCTGATGCATTTACCAAGTCAGAGACCAGTTCAGCCATACAGCTTTCAAAGGAGAGCATCGTAGCGGCGGCGCCTGTTGCACTCGACACACTAAAAAAGCTGGCTGGCGCAGTGGGCGATGACCCTGGCTTTTCAACGACAGTGACGAATGCGCTTGCCGGCAAAGCAGTAAAAGCCACCACTCTCGGTGGATATGGGATTACAGACGGGGTAACAAAAACTGACCTGGCGAGCGCAGTCAGCAATTTGCTTCCCACAACGGGTGGACGGTTGACGGGATCGGTATTGCTGTCGAGTGACAATAACGACTCGCCGGAGTTTGGCTGGGTGACGCCCACCTGTGACGCTCGCATGGATGTTCTAAATAACAACGTGAGGGTTTTTGCAAGTTATGGCGGTGAAACGTCAACACCGCTTCTTTTGAGTCTTGCCGACAGGACCGCCACCGTCTTTGGCAACTTGCTATGGAATGCTGGCAACTTTGACCCGACGCGAAAAGCAGACAAAGCGACCACGCTTGCAGGATATGGCATCACTGATGCTTTACCGGCGAATCGGCTGATCTACTCTCCAAATGCCCCTAAACCCACTGAGGGGGCGGTCGGTACGCTTTGGCTGCAATACGAGGAGCCATGATGAACTTCCACGTAAAACTGGATGGCGGTTACCGGCCTGGTGTCATGCCTTATGTAAAGCTTGCAGACGGCTGGCGAGAGGGTGCGGAACTGTTCATCAAAACCGAAAGTGGGTGGCGCACGGTCTGGCGGCGAACGTTTGTGTTTATCAACACGGTGGAGCGAGCAGGTGCGAGCATTTTTGAGCTCATGGGCAGTCCCGCCAGAGCCCGGAATTATCTCTTTATCAATCGCGCGATGATCTACGGCGGTGGCGCTGGATACTCACTGAGAACGGGTGTATTTCCCCCAGGCTCCACACTGAAAATCATCAATGAACACTACATCCGTGGTGCGGGCGGCGCGGGGGCTTATCCTCCTCGCCCTTTGCCAGGCGCTACAGCCTTTGTTCTGGATTACCCAGCAACGTTGGACAACCGTAACGGGTACATTTTCGGTGGCGGCGGGGGCGGTGGGGATGCCTATTGGCCCAACGTACTGCACACCGGCGGTGGCGGCGGCGCGGGGCGTCCTGGTGGCGTGGGTGGAGGGATGTATCAAGTCTCGACTTACGGCTATGGCTATCCAGCGGCCGGCACTTTGGATGCTGGCGGCGCTGGCGGCTGGTACACCGCCGGGTGGAATGGTGGTGCCGGCGGAGCACCGGGCAGCCCTGGTGTCGGCTCGTCCAATCCCGCTGGTGCTGGCGGTTATTCGATTGAGAAAAATGGCAACAACTTGATCTTTGAAGCGGGCAACAGCCCTGATCGAGTA
The DNA here is from genome assembly GCF_024810175.1 of Pseudomonas sp. BIGb0176. Classification (NCBI taxonomy): domain Bacteria; kingdom Pseudomonadati; phylum Pseudomonadota; class Gammaproteobacteria; order Pseudomonadales; family Pseudomonadaceae; genus Pseudomonas; species Pseudomonas sp. BIGb0176. The sequence continues at coordinate 931,228 of NZ_JANUEC010000002.1, read as the reverse complement.
AAGGGGAATATCTTGTGAATGGATTTAAAGTTCTCTCTGTGTCGGCGACCGCTGGCACCATGCTTGTCGACTGGGGCGATGTGACGCTGAACCACTACATACCCCAGGAGATTCTGACCACCCCCGACATCGATGCCGTGGCCTTGGCCCAAGTCATCGAGAGTATGCGCCCAGCTCCAGCTGTCGCCTTGGAGTTGCCTCAAGCACTCCACGCAATGGTTGAACCTTCCAGCCTTGGAGACGATGAGCGACTCTGGCGTGCCGCGCAGTTGACGACGGTGACCTGGCTGCGCGATCGCCATTACGATCAGCTTGAAATGAAGGTATCCACCAATCTTTCGGAGCAGCAGTTCAACGAGCTTCTGATGTACATGCAATCCCTACGCGACTGGCCCCAATCTCCACACTTTCCACAAACCGAACACCGCCCCGCAGCTCCATTCTGGATCGCCGAACAAACCCGATAAACGCCCCGCACCGCCGGGGCGTTTTCTTTCCCGCTTCCCACTAATCAATCATCCCTACGAGCCCCCTTCACCCGGGGCTTTTTCATGTCTGGAGTTTATCCATGAGTGGTTTTTTCCACGGCGTTACTGTCACCAACGTCGACACCGGCGCACGCACCATCTCGCTGCCCACGTCTTCGATCATCGGCCTGGTGGATACCTTCACCGAAGGCCCTGACTTCAGCGCCAAGGCCAACGACCTGCTGCTGATCACCAATGAGCGTGAGGCCATTGCGGCCTGGGGCCCGGACGCGGCCATCACCAAGGCCTGCCAGGCCATCTACCAGCGGGCCAAGGCGGTGATCGTCGCTTGCGGCGTGGCCAAGGTGGCGGATGCGGCCGAGCAGACCTCGGCGATCATCGGCGGGGTGCTGGCCGACGGCAAGCGTACCGGCCTGCAAGCCTTGCTGGATGGCAAGAGCCGTTTCAACGCCCAGCCGCGATTGCTGGTGACCCCCAAGCACAGCTCGACCCAGGCGGTCGGTACTGCGCTGGTGGCCCTGGCCGACAAGCTGCGTGGCCTGGCGATCATCGATGGCCCCAACAGCACCGACGAAGCGGCCATGGCGTATGCCAAGCACTTCGGCGCCAAGCGCGCCTACATGGTCGACCCGGGCATTCAGTACTGGGACAACGGCGCCAGCGCCACCGTCGATGCGCCGGCTTCGGCCTGGGTCGCGGGCCTGTTTGCCTGGACCGACAACGAGTACGGCTTCTGGGCCTCGCCGTCGAACAAGGAGTTTGTCGGCATCACCGGCACTGCGCGTGCCATCGAGTTCCTGGACGGCGATGAAACCTGCCGCGCCAACCTGCTGAACAACGCCAACATCACCACCATCATTCGTGATGAAGGTTTCCGCCTGTGGGGCAACCGCACGCTCTCCAGCGATCCGAAGTGGGCCTTTGTCACCCGGGTACGGACCATGGACATCGTCATGGACGCGATCCTCTACGGCCACAAATGGGCAGTGGACCGCTCGATCACCGCGACCTACGTCAAGGACGTCACCGAGGGCCTGCAGGCGTTCATGCGTGATCTGAAGAACCAGGGCGCGATCATCAACTTCGAGGTCTACGCCGACACCGAACTCAACACCGCCAGCCAGCTGGAGCAGGGCAAGGTGTACTGGAACATCCGCTTCACCGACGTGCCACCGGCCGAAAACCCCAACTTCCGCGTCGAGGTCACCAACCAGTGGCTGACCGAAGTCCTCGAACACACCGCTTAAGGAGCAGCAGCAATGGCAATGATTCCCGAAACCCTGGCGAACATGAACCTGTTCGTCGATGGCATCAGCTTTCAAGGCGACGTGCCGAGCCTGACCCTGCCCAAGTTGACCCTCAAGACCGAGGAACATCGGGTCGGCGGCATGGATGTGCCCGTCGAGCTGGACATGGGCATGGAGAAGCAGGAAGCCGGCTTCACCACCACCGGTGTGCGCCGCGAGTCGCTGAAGATGTTCGGCCTGGCCGATGGCAGCGGTTTCAACGGCGTGTTCCGTGGAGCCTTCAAGGGCCTCAAGGGCAAGGTCACGCCGGTGATCGTGACCCTGCGCGGCTTGCTCAAGGAAGTCGACATGGGCGATTGGAAATCCGGCGACAAGGCCGAGGTCAAGCACAACGTGGCCCTGACCTACTACAAGCTGGAAGTCGATGGTCGCTTGATCTACGAGATCGATGCCCTGGGCATGAAGCGCGTGATCAACGGCGTCGACCAACTGGCCGCGCAACGTTCTGCCCTGGGCCTGTAAGGAAAAAACATGTCTCAAGCAATCGACAAGACCCCGTCCTGGATGACCCTGAGCAGCGACAGCGTGGTGCTGGCGCTGAGCAAACCGGTGGAGATGAATGGCGTGGTCTGCGACAAGGTCACCTTGCGCGCCCCCACCGTGCGTGATGTGCGTGCGGCCAACTCCGGGGCTGCCGGCGATGATGAACAGCGCGAACTGATGCTGTTTGCCAGCCTGGCGCAAATCAGTGCCAAGGATCTGGAGGGCATGGCGCTCAAGGACTATCAGCGCCTGCAGGCCGGCTATTTTCGCCTGGTGCAAGACGACGAGCTTTGACCCTGCGGTGATGAAGATGGCGGCGAAGCGGCTCGCCAGCGAGCTGCATTTCGCCGCCGAGGAAATCATGACCATGAGGTTTTCCGACATGGTCTGGTGGCTCACGGATTGAGCCCGTCACCCAAGGAGCAGGAGAAGCAGATGGCGAACAAGCTGGAATCAGGGCTGGTGGTGGTGGGTACCGCCCTCAGTTCGACGTGGGACGCCGCCTTCAAGACGGTGGAAGGCCGGATCAAGCAACTGGAGCAGCAGGGCAGCAAGGCCAGGGTACTGGAAAAGACCATTGGCCAGACCCTGCGCCTGCAGGATGAATGGAAAAAGGCCCATGACACCGGTGCTGCTTCTGCCGCCGGGCTGTTGCGCCGGTTGGAACAGAGCCGTGATGGCCTGCGCCAGCAAGGTGTGCAGGTACATAAACTGCGTCAGGAATATCAGGCGCTGGGTAAGGTGGCCCGGGGCTCCGCTCTGCAGGCCCGGGGGCACCAGCAGATCGACCAGGGCAAGGCCGACTTCAAGGCGGCGTATGGCTTGGCCAAGGACGGGGTCGGCAAGCTGGCCATTCCGGTCAAGATCAATGCCGACTATCAGGCGCTGATCCGTGACATCGCTATCAAGGCCGGTGTGGCCAATCAACCTCAGGAAGCGCAGCTGAGCCGCAGCGTCGTTCAGACTTCACGGAATACGGGAATGGCCCGCAACGAGGTGGCGGCTCTGGTGGGGCAGATGACTGCCAAGGGCATGTCGCTGGACAAGGCGCAAGGTTACGCGGGGCTTGCGGCCAGGTTCGCGGTGGGGCAGGGCGCGGGTATCGAAGATACGTCGAACCTGATGCGGGCCCTTGAGCTGAAGGCCGGGATCAGCGACCCCAAGGTCATGGAGCAGGCCCTGGAGGCCATCGCCCTGCAGGGGCAGGCGGGCAACTTCGAGGCTGCCGACATGGCGCGCTTGCTCCCGGCGCTGCTCGAGAGCGCGAGCGGGGAGGGGCTCACCGGCATGGATGCGGTGAGCCAGCTGGGCTCGATGCTGCAAGTGCAGATGAACACCGCGGGCGGTGCTGATCAGGCCGCCGGTCAACTGCAGAACTGGATCGAGAAAATCGGTTCCAGTGAGGCGGTCAAGGCTTACGAAGATGCCGGCATTGATTATCAGGCGTCGCTGAACACCGGTATCCAGAAGGGTATGTCGAGCCTGGAGGCGAGCTTTGCCCTGGCCATGCGCTATGTCAGGGCCATCGACCCGGCCAAGGCCGCGAAGATGGCCGAGGCCCAGGCGCAGATCAGCAAGGAAACCGATCCGGCGAAGGCCAAGTCCATGCTCGAGGCTCTGGAAGAGTCCCTGCGTACCGGTGACCTGTTCACCGATATGCAGATCAAGGCGGCCTTGCTGGCTCACACCCAGGGCCGGCAGCAATACGAGCAACTGAAGAAGGACTCGTTGAGTGCTTCGGGGGTTATCGACAAGAACCTGGCCGAGCGTCGGCAAGCCTCCGCCCAGCTGTGGAAGGAAACCGCGCAGGCGGTCGACGGTGGCATGCTTGCCGTGGGGAAGGCCCTGCAACCGGCCACGGATCTGGTGGCCCAAAGCATCACGCTGGTGGTCGGCAAGCTGACCGAACTGGCGGAGAAGGCACCCTCATTGGTACTGGGGGTGACTGCCCTGGGCGCCACTTATGTCGCGGTGAAAAAGCTGATGGCTGTCTACACCATTGGCAAGGGCCTGCTGAATGTCGCTCGAGGTTCACTGCAGGTTGGCCGCAAAATGGCGAAGCGCTCCTCTGGTGGCACTGCGAGCGGTATCGACTGTTGTGCGCCCATGCTCGATTGCGGCCCGGACAAAAAACGCCGCAAGGGCCGTGGCGGGCGCAAGACGCCCAGGCGCGAGCCTCGTTCGAGGGGCATGGGCAGCAAAGGCTTCAAGAGCCCTTTGACGCCCAGCGGCCTGGAGAGAGTGGCCAGAGGGGCTGCCACCTCTGGTGCCGTAATGAAAGGCGCCGGTTCCCTGGCCAAGGGAGTCGCGCCCTTGCTCAAGGGCGGTGCGATCCTTTCGGTGCTCGGTGCAGGCTTCCAGGTGGCGGACACTTACCTGAATGCCCAGACCCAGGATGAAAAAGCCGAAGGCTACGGCGAGGCGGCGGGCAATCTTGCTGGCGCCGCCGCGGGTGCAGCAGCAGGGGCGGCCATTGGCTCCGTGGTGCCGGTGATCGGCACGGTGATTGGCGGGCTGGTGGGCGGCGCCCTGGGTGCCTGGGGCGGTTCGGCCGCCGGTGGCGCCTTGGGTAAAAAGCTGTTCGGCTCCGACGAGTCGCTCAAGCACTTGCCCGCCGCCGGTCCACTGATGATGCGCAACGCTGGACAGAACATCCCGCCGGTCATGGGCGATATCGCCAAATCCTTCCAGAAAGGCCAGACGCCCCCGCTGATGGGGCAGGCGGCGCGCTCGATGCTCAGCCCATCGTCGTCTGCTGCGGCGCCGGCCACGATCACCGCGCCGGAGTCGCTCAAACCCCAGGTACCTCCAGTCATCGAGCAGCAGTTCAGCTTCGCGCCCTACTTGTCGATCTCGGTCCAGGGTGATGTGCGCGACCCCGCGCAACTGGCCCGGGAACTGGAACCCCACCTGCGCTGGCAGTTCGACGAGTTCAGCCGCCAGGCTGCCGCTCGCCAGCTGTTCGACGCCGCACACGTTTAAGGAGATCGCATGGCTTACATGGAGCAGCTGCAATCGGGGCTGGGTTCCCTGGTGGCGGCAGCGGAAGCGGGGCGGCGCAGTGCTGATGAAATGCTCGGGCCCATGAACGGTGCCATCAGCGACATCAGCGGCGCCGCCCTGGAGCTTGAAAGCCTGCCCGTTGTCGGGCCGGAGCTGGGCGCCAAACTGCAACGCACGATGCGCAGTATCGGTGCGGCGCAGTCGGTGGTGGGGGAAGTCGCGGCCAAGTACAGCCAGGCAGTGACCGTGGCCGGGCAGATGCAGCAGCGTCTTGGCGCCCTGCAGGAACAGGTGGCCAAGGCCGGCGCGGCAATCAATCGGATCGGCGGGCAGATCAGTCCTTCCCTGGGCAACATCTTCCCGACCGCCGCATTTGCCGAACAGACCACTCCGGCGGCCGAGGCGGTGAAGCCCTTCGCGCACCTGTTGATCCTGCAACCGCTCGGGGCGGGCGCCCAGCCTTACTACTTCAACGTCGATACCGCAGCCTTCGAGGAGCTGCGCCGGCAGAGCGGATTCCGCTGGGCCGGTCAGGAGCGCCTGAGCCGCAGTGTCGCCCAGCAGGCGGTGGGCCAGGGTGAAGAGCGGATCTCTCTCAAAGGCACGGTGTTTCCCGGGTTCAAGGGCGGCCTGGGGCAGTTGCAGACCTTGCGCAGCATAGGGCGGCGCTTGCAGCCGCTGAGCCTGACCACCGGCTACGGCGAAGTGCTGGGCACCTGGTGCCTGACTAGCATCGAGGAAGATCAGAGCCACCTGCTGGCCGGCGGTATCCCGCGCAAACAAGGTTTTTCATTGGAGTTCGTAAGCTATGGCGACGACTTGCAGAACGTCTGACGGGGATCTGCTCGATACCTTGTGTTACCAGTATTACGGCCACCTCAACGGCTGTGTCGAGGCGGTGCTGGATGCCAACCAGGGCCTGGCCGATGAGCCACAACCCTTTCGGGCCGGGGTACTGATCCTGTTGCCGGATCTGCCGATTCGGGCCGAGGCGATGGTTCAGCTATGGGACTGACCTTGCATCCAATCAACAGACCCCGTCGTGTACGGGGTCTTCATTTTCTGGAGCACGGAGCATGACCCCAGTCTTTCGCATCCTGGCCGATGGCCGGGATATTACGGCGCAGATCAACGACCGGCTGCTGACGCTGCGAACCTCGGATAAACCGGGAATGGAGTCGGACGAGTTTGAACTGCGTATTGATGACCGCGACTCGGCGGTTGCGCTGCCCAGTCGTGGCGCCAGCATTGAAATATTCCTCGGCTACGCCGGCCAGACACTGACCCGGCTGGGGCGCTACACGGTGGATGAAGTGGTGGTGAGCGGGCCGCCGGATTCGATCGAGATCCGCGGCAAGGCCAGCGACATGCGCGGCAGCGGCAAGACCACCCGCAGCGGCAGTTGGGAGAACGTGGCGTTGGCGCAGATTGTCCGCGACCTGGCGGCCCGCAACGGCTGGACGCCCATCTGCCCCGTCACCACCAAGGTGCTGCGGATCGACCAGCTCAACGAGTCCGACTTCAACTTCATCACCCGCCTGGCCCGGCAGTACGACTGCACCGCCAAGGTGGCCGAAGGCAAGTTGCTGGTGCTGCCTCGTCAGGCCGGGTTGAGTGCCAGCGGCAAGGCCCTGGGCGTGGTCACCCTCAGCCGTGGCGACGTTAGCCGCTATCAGTTCCGCCTGAGTGACAGCAGCACCCACAAGGCGGTGCAGACCCGGCATCAGGACAAGAAGAGCGGCACGCTCAGGGTGATCGACCTGGGCAACAGCGACTCACCGGACAGCGTACCGGCAGTGCATACCGATCGGCACCTGTACCCCAACAAGTCCGCCGCCGAGCAGGCGGCCAAGGCCCGTTTGGCCGCCTTCAACCGCAGCAACGCCAACGTCCGTCTGGAGATGCCGGGGCGCACCGACCTGTTCGCCGAGCGCCTGATCAATGCCCAGGGCTTCAAGCCCGGTCTGGATGGCGAGTACCTGGTGGACTCGGTGGAGCAGATGTTCAACCCGTCCGGGTGGAGCACCACGGTCGAATGCAACGGCGGCAAGCAAGGCAAAGCCAAGGCCAAGGCCAAGAAAAACACCGCCAAAAAACCACTCAGGGTGGTGCAGCTTTAAACCCTTCAACGGCGCCGCGAGCATTCTCGCGAACTGCTCATTCGGATCGTCTCCGATCCAGCATTCACTCCCTTTCAACCCACGCGGAAAACCCGCAGGAGTATTCATGAATCCAGGCATCAGCAGCCCGGCCTCGAAGCGAGGCATCCGGCATTTTTTTCAGGGATTGATCGCGGGCTGCACCCTGTTGCTGGCAACCGCAGCCCATGCCGAGCCCTTTGTTCTGGCCTACACCGACGGTCAGGTCGAAGCGTCCTACAGCAATCTGCAAGCGTTCTACCGCAACCTATCTGCCGTCGGTCTGGGCAGTACTTACGGGCTGACGGTCACCGGCCAGTTACATCAGGAGGGGATGAACGAAACCACCGAAAACATCATCCGCTTCGCCCAGTCCAAGTCCCTGCCGCTGTATCCGACCGTCTCCGACTACAACGAAGGCATTGGTGATTTCGACCCGGCGATTTCCCACTCCATCGTCAACGACAAAACCTTGAGTGCCGGCAGCATCAAGCAACTGGTGACGCTGGCCAAGGAGGGCGGTTTTGCCGGCATCAACCTGGACTTCGAAAAGGTCGAACCGAGGAATGCCAAGGCCTTTTCCGCCTATGTCAAAGCCCTGGGCAACGCCCTGCATGCCAGCAACAAGAAGCTGATCATCAGCATCCCGCCCAAATCCAGCGACCGCGAGCCCGAGTACCTCCAAGGCTACGACTACAAGGCCCTGGGCGCGGCCGTGGATTACTTCCAGGTCATGACCTACGACCAGGTCGGGCCGGGCTGGAGCAGCGGCGGCTTCCACGATGAAGTCTGGCCCGGCCCCGAGTCGGGCGCCGACTGGCAGCAGGCGCTGCTCAGCTACGCCGTGTCGCGAGTCGCGCCGAGCAAGGTCCTGGCGGGGCTCCCGGCTTACGGTCAGGACTACAGCATTGGCAATCGGGTGCACTGGTCGGCTTACCAGGAAGTGATTACCGAGCATCGCGCCGCTACCCATCTGGACGCCGCTTCGGCCACGCCTTACGCCACCTGGGGCCCAGTGCAGAGCTTCGCCGATGGCGTGGAATGGACCCAGGAGCGGGCACAACCGGTGCTCTGGTACGACGATGCCAAGAGCATCAGGACCAAGGCTGCGTTGGTCGCCAAGCTGGGGCTGGGTGGTACCAGTATCTGGGCCATGGGCTATGAAAATGCCGAGTTCTGGACGGCGGTTCAGGCTGGTCTCAAAGGCGGTCAGGCGTTGCTGCCTGCCGGGCTGGAGTGACCCTGGCCGGTGTCCATCGAGCTTGCATGCACCGAAAACCAGGAGCCTCTCTATGAAACTCACCGCTGTTCTCACTCAGTTGCAAACCCAGTGTCCCAGCCTTGCTGAGCGCATCATTGTTGGCGTCAACCTCGACACCCTGAGCAGCACTTCGCCCGCTGTTCCCGCCGCCTACGTCGCTCCGCTGAACGATCTGGCCACCGCCAATACGGCCCAGAACGCCCACCGCCAGATCATCCGCGACCGCTTCGAAGTCGCCTTGCTCCTCGACGCCAGCAACCCACAACAAGCCCTCGACCAGCTCCACGACCTGCGCGCCGAACTCTGGCGTGCCCTGGTCGGTTTCAAACCCGGCGCCGAGTACAACCCGATCCAATACGACGGCGGTGAACTGGTGTCGCTCGACGCCACCCGCCTGCTCTACCGCCTGCGCTTCTTCGCCGAGTTCCAGCTGGGCCGCAATCTGCCCAGTCAGCCGGCGGAAACCTGGCATGAGCGTGAACTCGACGGCTTGCCGTCCTTGACCGGGGTCACGGTGCGGGTCGATGCCATCGATCCGGCGGACCCCAATCTGCAACGCCCAGGGCCCGACGGGCGCCTGGAGCTGACTTTTTCAGGAGAGCTGAAGCAATGAGCAAACGCATCACCGTGCTGCCGGTTGCCGGCCGCGCCGTACCGGACCCGGAAGCAGGCGATCTGCTGCCCGCTTCCGGCCGTGAAGTGTCGGACAGCGCCTGGTGGCGCCGGCGTCTGGCCGATGGCGATATCACTAGCAAAGCCGTGAAAGCGGCGAAATCTCAAGGAGCCAAATAATGGCGATCGGTTTCAGCAATATCCCGACGGACATCCGTGTGCCGCTGTTCTACGCCGAGATGGACAATTCGGCGGCCAATAGCGCGTCCTCGGCCATGCGCCGTCTGATCGTCGCCCAGGTCAACGACAACCAGGCCGGCGATGACCTCGGCAAGCTGGTGCTGGTGTCCAGCGTGGCCCTGGCCAAGAGCATCGGCGGGCAAGGTTCGATGCTCGCTTCGATGTACGAAACCTGGCGCAAGACCGACCCGGTGGGCGAGATCTGGTGCCTGCCGCTGCACAGCACCGAGGGCAGCGTGGCCAAGGCCGAGCTGAAGATCAGCGGTAGCGCCGGCGCCGCCGGCCTGCTCAATCTGTACGTCGGTGGGGTGCGGGTGCAAGCCTCCATTGTCAGCGGCGCCAGTGCCGCACAAGCGGCCAGCGCCCTGGCCTTGAAGGTCAACGCTGCAGTAGATCTGCCGGTGACCGCCACCGCGGCCGAGGGCACTGTGACCCTGAACGCCAAGTGGACCGGCGACAGCGGCAACGACATCAGCCTGCAACTCAATCGCCTGGGCAAGAGCGATGGCGAAGAGACCCCGGCGGGCCTGACCCTGGTGCTGGGCAAGATGGCCGGTGGCACCGGTGTGCCGGATCAGGTCGCGGCGCTGGCCGCCCTGGGCGACGAGCCGTTCGAGTTCATCTGCATGCCCTGGACCGATACCGCCAGCTTGAATGCCTGGCAAACGGTGATGGACGACAACACCGGCCGCTGGTCCTGGGCCAAGCAGCTGTTCGGCCATGTCTACAGCGCCAAGCGCGGCACCGTCGGCACCCTGGTGGCGGCCGGCCAGGCACGCAACGACCAGCACATCACCATCCAGGCCCTGGAAGGCGGCGTGCCGCAACCGGTGTGGGTCCAGGCCGCCGCCCTGGCGGCGCGGACTTCGGTGTTCATCTCCGCCGATGCCAGCCGCCCGACCCAGAGCGGCAGCCTGCCGGGCGTCGACCCGGCGCCGGCCAGCGAGCGCTTCACCCTCACCGAGCGCCAGTCGCTGCTGAGCTACGGCATCGCCACCGCCTACTACGAAGGCGGCTACATGCGTATTCAGCGGGCGATCACCACCTACCAGAAGAACGCCTACGGCCAGGCCGACAACTCCTACCTGGACAGCGAAACCATGCACCAGTCGGCGTTCATCGTGCGCCGCCTGCAAAGCGTGATCACCAGCAAATACGGGCGCCACAAGCTGGCTGCCGACGGCACTCGTTTCGGCGCCGGCCAGCCGATCGTCACCCCGAGCACCATTCGCGGTGAGCTGATTGCCCAGTACGCCAAGCTGGAGCTGGAGGGCCATGTGGAGAACGCCGAGCTGTTCGCCGAGCACCTGATCGTCGAGCGCGATGTGCAGGACCCGAGCCGGGTCAACGTGCTGTTCCCGCCGGACTACATCAACGGCCTGCGAGTGTTCGCGCTGCTCAACCAATTTCGCCTGCAGTACGACGCGGCGGCCTGAGCCGGACCTGCATCGCTGCGCTTTTTCAGCCCGCCTTGAGCGGGCTTATTTTTTGGGAGAAACAACATGGGTCAACTGATCGCGGGCACCTGCTACGTCAAAGTGGACGGCGCTCAACTGACCATCAGCGGCGGCTGCGAAGCACCACTGATGGCCGTCAAGCGGGAAACCGTGGTTCCGGGCTTCTACAAGGAAACCGACCTCACGCCGTCGTTCAAAGTCACCGCGCTGCACACCCCGGACTTTCCGCTCAAGCAACTGATCGAAGGCGTCGACATGACCGTCACCTGCGAGTTCGCCAACGGCAAGGTCTACGTACTGGCCGGTGCCTACCTGGTGGACGAGCCTATTGCCAAGGGCGACGACGCCAGCATCGAGCTGAACTTCGAAGGGCAGAAGGGGACCTGGCAATGAGCAACACGGTGAAGCTGCAGGTGCCCATCGAGGCCCACGGCGAGCCGCTGGCCGAACTCAGCCTGCGCCGCCCGACGGTGCAGGAAGTGCGAGCGATCAAGGCGCTGCCGTACAAGATCGACAAGAGCGAAGAAGTCAGCCTCGACATGGACGTCGCGGCCAAATACATCGCGGTCTGCGCCGGCATTCCACCGTCCTCGGTGAACCAGCTCGACCTGGTGGACCTCAACGCCTTGAGCTGGGCGGTGGCGAGTTTTTTCATGAGTGCGGCATCGCAGCCATCGCCGACCTGATCGCTGTCGCCTATGACCTGGCCTGGTTCTGGAAGGTTGACCCCGAACAGATGATGGCCAGGCCACTGGATGTGCTCCGCGAATCCCTGGAGCACGCGCAACGGATCAATGCGATGCAGCAGGTGCAGTGATGGCAGACACACAAACCGTAGAGAAGAAGTCGGTGCTGTTGACCGGCATAGACCAACTGTCACCCAAACTCGTCGCCCTTCAAGGCAAGGTCGACTCGTTCAAGAAAAACCTTGAGCAGACCGGGCTGGGCAAGCTGGATATCAGCGGGCTGTTCAAGGGCGGCAGCCTGATCACCCCGTTTCTGGACGGGATCAAGGCCTGCGATGCGTTCAAGGGCAAGCTGGCCGAAGTCGCCGACTCCAGCGCGCCGGCTGATGCGGCCAAAGGCATGAATGTATTCAGTCAGTCGATGGCCAAGGTGTCCTCGGCCATTGATACTGCACTGGCGCCGGCAGTGGGGGCGCTGGTGGTCGGTCTGGAACCCATGCTCAACAGCGTGGCAACACTGCTCGATGACAACCCGAAGCTGGTTGAGGGGCTGGCGATGGGCGCCATTGCCTTCTCGGCGATGCAAACCGCCGTGACCGGGGCGACCCAGGTGATTGACCTGATGGGCACGGTGGCCAAGGCCAACCCGGTGATGTTGATTGCCATGGGCATTGCTCTGGCAGCCGGGGTGATCATTGCCAACTGGACGCCGATCTCGGCCTTTTTCGTCAGCCTCTGGGAGGGCGCAAAGAATCTTGCAGCGCAGGCGCTGGAGGGGCTGAAAACTCTGTTCAGTTGGACGCCTCTGGGCATGCTGATCGGCAACTGGGGCGCGATCACGGTGTTCTTTGCCGGGCTCTGGGAAAGTATCAAGGCGATGACGGCTTCGGTCGTTGGCTTCCTCAAAGAAGTGTTCTCCTGGTCACCTCTGGGACTGATCATCGATAACTGGGCTGGGTTGACGGGCCTGTTCGCATCCATCTGGGAGTCGCTCAAGGCCTTGACGGTACCGGCGATGGCCTTTCTAAAAGGCCTGTTCGACTGGGTGCCGATGGACATGATCAACAAGAGCTGGGGCGCGGTCACCGGCTTCTTCGCGTCGATCTGGGGAGCGTTGCAAACGGGCATCCAGGCGATCAAAACGGTGTTCCAGACGCTGTTCGACTTTTCTCCGTCCGTGTTGCTTTACAACAACTGGGGGGCTGTCAGCAGCTTCTTCAGCTCGATCTGGGCGGCGCTGCAACCGGGTATCGATGCGATCAAGAAAGTCCTGCAAACGCTATTCGATTTCTCTCCGCTGGTGGTTCTTTACAACAACTGGGGCGCGGTTACGGGCTTTTTCAGTTCGATCTGGGCCGAGCTGCAACCGGGTATCGACTCGATCAGGAAGGCCATCGAGGCCCTGTTCGACTGGTCGCCGATGGAGCTGATCATGAGCAACTGGGCGCCCATCGCCGATTGGTTTTCCGGGCTGTGGAGCCAGCTTCAAGCGCTGATGGTGCCGATCAAGGAGCTGTTCGAGGGCGGCTTCGGAGGGTTGATTGCCACTGTCAACGGCAAGGTCGAAGGCTTTACCGAGGCGCAAAAGCAGATCAACGCCGAGGGTAAAGGCGGGCTGGCATCACCCTTTGCCGCAACCCAGGGCAGCTCGCTGACCCAGAACTCCAGTGCTCTGATCCAGCAGAACGCCGCCAACAACCGCACGCAACTCGAAGGCGGGTTGACCCTGCGTTTCGAAAACGCTCCGGCGGGCCTGCGTGCCGAACAGGCCAAGACCAATCAACCAGGCCTGAACGTGGCTTCGACCCTGGGCTATCGCTCACTTTCCCTAGGAGGTTCCAATGGCGGATAACTGGCGTGATCGTTTGTTGCCCGCATCCTTTCGCGGCGTGCCGTTCTGGGTCGACCAGGCGAAAACCCCGGTGGGGCAGAAAGGCCAGTTGCACGAGTACCCGCAGCGTGACCAGCCCTTCTTCGAGGGGCTGGGACAGCAGGCGAAAATCCACGACCTGACGGCCTTCATCGTCGGCGCCGATTGCCTGGAGCAGCGCGACAGGCTGCTCAAGGCCCTGGAGGAGGGCAGCGGCGAGCTGGTGCATCCGTGGCTTGGACGGATGCAGGTCAAGGTCGGCGAGTGCGAGATGACCCAGAGCCGCCAGGATGGTGGCCTGGTGACCTTCAGCCTGAAGTTCTACCCGGACCAGCCGCTGCGCTTTCCTTCGGCGGTGGTCAACACCCAGCAGCAGGTGCTGGTGGCCAGCGATACCTTGCTGGGCTCGGCGGTGCTGCGGTTCGAGTTCGCCACCAACCTGATCAAGCAGGCGCGGATCGGCGTGGATGCGCTGCGCAAGGGATTGACCGAGGTGCACGCGGTCATCGAACACGAGTTCAAGCCGCTGATCGAGTTGTATGGCGACCTCAACACCCTGGTCAAGGCGGTCAAGGAAATACCCAAGGAGCTGAGCACGGAGTTCAAGGGGTTGCTGGAGGATGTACGCGGACTCAAGGATTTTGCCCGCACCGGCTATCGGCAGATGCTCGCCGATATTTCCCAGCAGGTGGAGGCGGCCAGGCGCATCGATGCGCCCAAGCTGACCACCGGCAAGGACACCACCGCGGCGGCCGAGGCGGTAGCGAACCTGGTCCAGGATGCGTTGCTGGTGCAGATCGCCCGGTTGGTGTCGGCCTTGCCGGTGGCCACCCCGGTGGTCAAGCTCAAGAGCACGCCGCCCCTGGCGCAGCAGGCCAGCCAGCCGGTGCAGCGCCTGGAGGTGCCGGTGGCCGACGATGTACTGGCCCTGCGTGACCAGCTCAACGAAGTGATCTGGCAAGCCGCGCTCAAGGCCGACCCGATGCATTACCAGGCGCTCAACACCCTGCGCCAGCAATTGCAGGGCCACCTCAATGCAGTGGCTTCATCGGGGGTGCGGCTGGTCAGTCTCAGCCCCAAAAGCAGCATGCCGGCGCTGGTCCTGGCTTATGAGCGGTTTGCCGATGCGACGCGGGTCGGTGAAGTGGTACAGCGCAACCGGGTGGCCCATCCGGGCTTCCTGCCGCCGGCCGATCTGCAGATTGCGCGGGAGTGACCCATGGACGAACTGGCAAATATCGTCACCCTGACGGTGGACGGGCTGGACTACAGCGGCTGGAAAAGCGTGGAGATCACGGCAGACCTGGAGCGCCAGTTCCGCACCTTCAGCCTCAACATCACCTGGCAATGGCCGGGGCAGGATGGGCAGGTGCGGATCCGCCCGGGCGCTCGCTGCCAGGTGCGCATCGGCTGCGACCTGGTGCTCACCGGGCATGTCTACAAGGCGCCGGTCAGTTATGACGGCAGGCAGATCAGCCTGAGCATCCAGGGCAGCTCCCTGACCCAGGATCTGGTGGATTGCGCGGCCATCAACCGGCCGAGCCAGTGGCGCCAGCAGGATGTGCTGAGCATCGTCCGCGCCCTGGCCGGCTCTTACGGGGTGGGAGTGCGCAGCGAGATTGCACCCACCAGCAAGTTGCACACCCACAGCATCGTGCCGGGGGAGACGGTGTTTGCCTCCATCGACCGCTTGTTGACCTTGTACCGGGTGTTCTCCACCGATGACGCCGACGGCTACCTGCTGCTGGCGGCACCGGGCAGCGGCGGGCGCGCCAGCGATGCCCTGGAGCTGGGCAAGAACATTCTTTCGGCCAATGCAGCGATGGATTTTTCCGCGGTGTTTTCCGAGTACCGGGTGATCGGCCAGCACAAGGGCAGCGACCAGAGCAGCGGTGTCGCGGTCTGCGAGGTGTCCGGCCAGGCCAGCGATGCCCGGGCTTCGCGCAAACGGGTGACGGTGATCAACGAGGCGGCGCAACTGAGTGCGGAACTGGCTCAGCAGCGGGCTGACTGGGAGTGCGGCACCCGCACCGGCAAGGCGCTGACCACCACCTATCAGGTGCAGGGCTGGCGCCAGAGCAATGGTGATTTGTGGCGACACAACACGTTGGTGCGGGTCATCGACCCGGTGCTGGGTTTCGACCAGGACATGCTGATCTCCAAGGTCACCTGGTCGCTGTCCGACCAGGGCTCCATCACCACCTTGCAGGTGGCGCCGCCGCAGACCTTCGATGCCAACCCGACACCCGAAAAAAACTGAAACCTGCGCCCAACCGCAGGAGCCGGCTGGCCGGCGAAGGCACCCGGCACGAAACCGCGCAATCCCTGTTCGCCGGCAAGCCGGCTCTTCTCCCCCCAAGGAACCCAGCATGAGCCTACTGACACGCCTGTTGGCGCGGGGCACCGTGGTGCTCGCCCATTCGGCCAACAAATTGCAATCGCTGCAAATGCGCCTCACCGCCGGCGAGGTCAACGACGACATGGAGCATTTCGAGCCTTACGGTTTTACCAGCAACCCCCTGGCCGGCGCCGAGGGCATCGCCACCTTCCTCGGC
The DNA here is from genome assembly GCF_024810175.1 of Pseudomonas sp. BIGb0176. Lineage (NCBI taxonomy): Bacteria > Pseudomonadati > Pseudomonadota > Gammaproteobacteria > Pseudomonadales > Pseudomonadaceae > Pseudomonas > Pseudomonas sp. BIGb0176. Next base: position 915,128 of record NZ_JANUEC010000002.1, on the reverse strand, counting down.
GGCGATCGCTCCCATGGAGTGGTGCTGGTGGTGGCCGACCGGCGCTATCGCCTCAAGGCCCTGGCCGCCGGTGAAGTGGCGATCTACACCGACGAGGGCGACAAGATTCACTTCAAGCGCGGGCGGGTCATCGACATCGACACCGCCACCTTGAATATCCGCGCCAGCAGCGGCGTCATCATCGACAGCCCGACCCTGAGCATGAGCGGCAAGATCGTCTCCCAGGGCGATCAGGTCGCCGCCGGCATCAGCCAGATCAACCACGTCCACAGCGGCGTGCAACCCGGCCCGGGGCAGACCGGCGCGCCGGTGGGAGGTTAAGCATGTTCGCCACTTATGACCTGAAGAACGCCCTGACCCGGGCTGTGGAAATCAGCCTGTTCACCTGGCGCCGCGCCGCCGATGACGACGCCCTGGATGACGACCAGCGCTACGGCTGGTGGGGCGACAGTTTTCCCAGCGTGGCCGACGACCGTATCGGCTCGCGGCTGTGGCTGTTGCGCCGGGTCAAGCTGAGCCGGCAGACCCAGCTCGATGCCGAGTTCTATGCCCGCGAGGCCCTGCAGTGGCTGATCGACGATGGTCATTGCAACGCTGTCGAGATCCTCAGCGAACGCCTCGATGCCCAGCGCCTGAACCTGCGCACGGTGCTGATCCTGGCCGACGGCGAACGTCTGGACCTCAACCCCATTCACAGTTGGCAGGTGACCTATGCCGTTTGAAACCCCTTCGCTGCCGGTGCTGATTCAGCGCACCCAAAGCGACCTGGCCAGCGATTCGCTGCGCCAGTCCGATGCCCAAGTGCTGGCCCGCACCCTGAGCGGCGCCGCCTTTGGCCTGTATGGCTACCTGGATTGGATCGCCGAGCAGATCCTTCCGGACAAGGCCGATGAGTCGACCCTGGAGCGCATCGCCGCGCTGCGCCTGAACCAGCCGCGCAAGACCGCCCAGGCGGCCAGTGGCAGCGTCAGTTTCACCGCGGCAGCCGGTGCCGTGCTGGATCTCGGCATCCTGTTGCAAAGCAGCGACGGTCGCAGCTACACAGTGACCGCCGCGCGCACCACCAGCGCAGGCCTCAACAGCACCACGATCCAGGCCGTCGACGGCGGTACCCTGGGCAATGCCGATGCCGGCCTGGAGCTGACCGCGGTGCAGCCGGTGCAGGGCATCAGCAACTCGTTCACCGTCCTGGCCCCGGGCCTGAGCGGTGGCGTGGCCCGGGAAAGCCTCGAATCCCTGCGCTCGCGGGTGATCCGTTCCTATCGGATCATTCCCCATGGCGGCTCGGCGGACGACTACGAAACCTGGGCCATGGAGTGCCCGGGCATCACCCGTGCCTGGTGCCGGCGCAATTACCTGGGGCCGGGCACCGTGGGCTTGTTCGTCATGCGTGACGACGACCTGCAGCCGATTCCCAACGCCGAGCAACTGGCGCAGGTCCAGGCCTATATCGAGCCGCTGCGCCCGGTCACCGCCGAGGTGCATGTGCTGGCCCCGGTGATGCTGCCGGTGACCTACACGTTGCGCCTGACCCCCGACACCAGCGCGGTGCGCGCCGCCGTCGAGAGCCAGTTGCGCGACCTACACAGCCGCGAGGCCGGCCTGGGCCAGACCCTGTTGCTCAGCCATATCCGCGAAGCCATCAGCAGCGCCACCGGCGAGCAGGATCACCAACTGTTGGCGCCCTTGGCCGATGTGCCGGCGGCGAATAATCAGTTGCTGGTATTCGGAGGTTGCCAATGGCTGCAATAAGAAGCGCCACCCAGTACCAGGGCCAGCTGCGCAGCCTGCTGCCCAGCGGCCCGGCCTGGGACCCGGAACGGGTGCCGGAGCTTGAACGGGTGTTGCAGGGCATCTCCCAGGAGCTGGCGCGCATCGACGCCCGGGCCGTGGACCTGCAAAACGAAATGGACCCGGCCAGCGTCAGCGAACTGGTGGCGGATTGGGAAAAGGTCATGGACCTGCCCGACCCCTGCCTGGGGCTGACCCCGCTGTTCGAAGACCGGCGCCTGGCCGTGCGCCGGCGTCTGTTGGCAGTGGGCAGCCAGCGCGCCGCCTACTTCGTCGAAATCGCCCGCAGCCAGGGCTATCCCAATGCCAGCGTCACTGAGCTGAGTACCCCGCGCATGGGCCGCTCACGCTTTGGTCACGCGCATTTCGGCACCTGGCGGGCGAACTTCATGTGGACCCTCAATACCGGCGGCCGCCTGCAACTGGGCCGGCGCTTCGGCGCCAGCTATTGGGGCGAACGTTTTGGCATGAACCCGGGCAGCGCCCTGGAGTGCCTTGTCCATCGCAGTACGCCGGCTCATACACAGGTGTACATCAACTATGACTAGAGAGGACAGGAATACGTGGACTATCCGAAAAGTGTTCCCAGCGTAGGGCTGTTGAACGGAAAGTTTGTCGATGAGAACCCCGTCACGGGCCAAGTCGGCTCAATGATTTCTTCCGATTGGGGTAATGCAGTGACCGACGAATTGCTCAACGTGATTCGTGCAGGAGGGGAAGAGCCGGCCGAGGCCGAGCATGACCAGTTGCTGGCGGCGATCAAGGCGATCGTGCGTGATTCGATCCCACCGGAGAAGATCCGCACCACCCTGGCCGATTACGGGATCACCGATGCCTATACCAAGTCGGTGACCTATACCAAGGCGGAGATCGAGGCGCTGTTGAAGAACATGTCGGCCTTGCCGGTGGGGGCGATGGTGCCGTTTCCCAAGGGCACGGTGCCGGCCGGATTCCTGGAGGTGGATGGCAGTGTGCAGAGTGCTGCGACCTATCCGGATCTGGCGGCTTATCTGGGGACTATGTTCAATACCGGGGGTGAGGGGGCGGGTAACTTCCGCTTGCCTGAGTCGCGAGGCGAGTTTTTGCGGGGTTGGGATCATGGGCGGGGGGTGGATGCTGGGCGGGCGGTAGGCAGCTGGCAGGCCGATGAGTTCAAGAGTCATACACACTCAGTGAAGGACAGCTCGAGTGCTGGAAATGTGTTTGATTCTTGGGTTTATGGTGATACTGGAAATGGAGTCACCGACGACGAAAATCTAAAAACCAATCCAACAGGCGGAATTGAAACCCGCCCTCGCAACCTGGCGGTTATGTGGTGCATTAAGGCCTGGAACGCTCCCATCAACCAGGGGAATATCGACATTTCCGGTCTGGCTGCGAACGTTTCAGCGTTAGAGACCCGACCTCGGGGCTTGGGTGATGGACAGGCCTGGCAGAATGTTACGGCCAGTCGCGTTTCAGGCACTGTCTACACCAATACTACGGGGCGCCCGATTCAAGTTCAGGCATCTATTACGACCGGTGCGGTTACTGCAACTTGCGGTGGTGTGGCCGTGGCAACTTCTGCCTATCACGCATCGTTCGTGGTGCCGGTCGGAGCAACTTACTCAGTAACTTTTGGTAGTCCAGTCAATCCAGTTTGGTCGGAGTTACGTGCATGAAGTATTTTCATAATCCCGAGACAAACCGTGTCCATGCTTACGATGACGATGCCCCCGCGCATTTCATATCCAGCCAGTTGATCCCGATGTCCGAAGAGGAAGTTCGGCTCCACATAGAAAGTGCGACGGCGCCGTCACCTGTATCGGTAGGAGAGCGTGTCTGGCGTGATTCAGCACTGGATTCGGTGAGGTGGTTGCGTGAGCGGCACCGCGATCAGTTGGAGATCGAAGTACCTACAACGCTTGCCAGTGCACAGTTCAAGCAACTGCTTGTGTACATGCAGGCCTTGCGTGACTGGCCGCAATCGCCGCACTTCCCCGACTCTCAGTACCGCCCTGTCGCGCCATCCTGGGTTACTGAACAAACTGAATAAACGCCCCGTACCGCCGGGGCGTTTTCTTATCCGACCTGCAAACACTGACCATGCCAATAACCGAAGAACAACTGCTGCAAATCATGCCTAACGCCCGCCGCCAAGCGGGCGTTTTTGTTTCTCCACTCAACACCGCCATGGCCAAGCGGCAGATCGATACGCCGAAGCGCCAGGCGGCTTTTCTTGCTCAGATCGGACACGAATCCGGGCAGCTGCAATACGTACGCGAATTGGGCAGTGATCAATACCTGAGCAAGTACGACACGGGCTCTCTCGCCGCACGCCTGGGCAACACCCCAGAGGCCGACGGCGACGGTCAGCGGTATCGCGGGCGTGGGCTGATCCAGATCACCGGGCGCAGCAACTATCGCCAGTGCAGCCTCGGGCTGTTTGGCGATGAGCGTCTGCTGGAGTTGCCGCAGCTGCTGGAGCAGCCGCAATGGGCCGCCGAGTCGGCGGCCTGGTTCTGGGAGCGCGGTGGGCTCAATGCGCTGGCTGACCGCGATGAGTTCAACAGCATTACCCGGCGGATCAATGGTGGCCTGAATGGCTTGCAGGAGCGCCTGCAACTCTGGGCCAGGGCGCGGGCGGTGCTGTGTTTGCCGGTGGTGTGAGGGCTGCCGTCTGAAGGTCCTGCGGACCTTTTCGCAGCCTGCGGCAGCGGCTACAGGTTTTTTTGGCAGGCTGGGTGATTCATTTCCTGCCCGCCTCAGGAGGGCTTGATGAATATCCGTGGCTGGCTGGCCATCGCTGTGGCGGCCGGGTTGCTTTATGCACTCGGCTACGTCAGCGGTGCCGGCAGTGAGCGCAGTAACAACCAACGCCTCGATGAGGCTCGTCTCAAACAATCCTTTGAACAAGGCCGGGCCCTGGGCACGGTCAGGGAAAAGGTGGTGGTCGAGTACGTCGACCGTATCGTCAAGGTCTATCAGACGGGCGCCACCATCACCAAGGAGGTTCCTGTCTATGTCTCGAAAGCGGCTGATAGAGCCTGCGTTGTGCCTGCTGGTTTTGTCCGGGTGCACGACGCCGGCGCCGCCAACCTGCCCGTGGCCGGAGGCCCCAGCGTCACTGATGGCGCCGCCTCGGGCCTTGCACTCTCTACCGTCGCCGCCAGCGTCGTCGACAACTACAGCGAATGCCACGCCAATGCCGAGCAATTGAAGGCGTTGCAGCGGTGGGTGCGCGAATCCCAGGCTGTGCTGCGCAGCACTACGGAGATGTTGCTGCAGCCCTGAGAGCAGGTTGTCGATCAACTCTCCGGCTCCACTGGAGCCGGCCGGGTTGGGTTGCATCCAGGTGGAAGGGAGGAGTGACAAGGTGACGGCCAGTGACAGCCAGTAAAAGTGCTATCGCATCAGCGATGCAGGACATTGGCTTATGGCCTCGGGTACTTGGGGATTTATATGAAGTTCGCCTTATTTGGCCGTTTCAGGATTGCCGAATGCGCACGGCTTTGTTTGAAAAATGAGCATGTACGCTCGGAATGAGAACTACTGGAGAAGTTATGCAGAATACTAAAAATATCTTGCTGATGAGCTTGTTTGCACTGATCGGGATTTCCCTCAATGTGAGTGCAGAGACGGCCATGTCGTGGAACCTGGCAAGGGATGTAATGCTGGCCAAGGAGAGCGTCGTGGCGAACTCGCCCTGGACATTCATGCAGAACACATCAGGGGTGAATAAGCCTGAAAACTATACGTTGCTACCTTTCTTCAAGGCGGACGACTGCACTGCTCAACCTGTGACCTGTTGGCAGGATCCGGTATCAGGGGCTCACGTATCGGTCCACTTCAAGACTTATACATTCACTGGAAACGGCAGTTTTGTTATCGCTCCGGGCAATGTGGCGTTTCACCCCGGGAAAAATAGCCAGACGGTTATCCGCTGGAGCAGCCCGGTCGTTGGTGAGGTAAATGTTCTCGGGCGTGTCAACAGCATTCACGACAGCTGTGGCGATGGGGTTGCCTGGTCCCTGAATTTGGATGACTCGGTTCTTCAGTCGGGTAGCTTGGCCAGAGGTACGGGAGCTGTTTTTTCGGTAAGCAAGGTGCCTGTCAGCAAGTTGTCGTCCATCTATTTTGTCCTGGACAAGAAGGCCAATTACTCTTGCGATACCAGCACCATCGACATGCTGATCACCAAGTGACGTGCCTCTATCAGTGGTTCTGGAGGCCGCGCGTGATTGTCGAAGCTGCGCAAGGGAGATAGACCGGTCCAAGAGTACTCAACTCTGATTCCGATCTGACAGCCTGTCACTTGCAAGCCACCTCGCCTGGTGTACGGTAAGCACACGCCAGCCCCATCAGGAGAGGATTGTGAAAGAAATCACCCAGCTTGCCGCTGAGCTCGGCAGGCGTTTGCAGGTTCTGAATGCCCACGTCACCACCGCGGAGTCCTGCACCGGGGGAGGCATCGCCGAGGCGATCACGCGGATCCCTGGCAGTTCGGCCTGGTTCGAGGCCGGTTATGTCACCTATTCCAATCGCCAGAAGACCCTGCAATTGAATGTACCGGCCGATTTGTTCAATTCGGTCGGCGCTGTCAGTCGTGAAGTGGTCGAGGCCATGGTCCGGGGGGCACAGGCCAGGAGTCATGCGCATTTTGCCGTGGCGGTCAGCGGTATCGCCGGGCCGGATGGCGGTTCTGCGCAGAAGCCTGTGGGCACTGTGTGGCTGGCCTGGGGGGCGGGAGAGACGCTGACCACCGAGTGCCGGCACTTTCCGGGAAATCGCGATGAGGTCCGCCGACAAACGGTGAAGGCCGCGCTAGAGGGGTTGCTGCAACATGCTGCGGCAGAAATCGCAAATCAGGGGTAGGCGATCCTCGAGCGCTGTGGAATAATACTGGCTACTTATACAGGTGTTGGCCGTCAGGCCTTATTGATTACGTGAGGACTTTAATGGACGACAACAAGAAGAAAGCCTTGGCTGCGGCCCTGGGTCAGATCGAACGTCAATTCGGCAAGGGTGCCGTAATGCGTATGGGCGATCACGACCGTCAGGCGATCCCGGCCATTTCCACCGGCTCTCTGGGTCTGGACATTGCTCTGGGCATTGGCGGTCTGCCAAAAGGCCGTATCGTTGAAATCTACGGCCCTGAGTCGTCCGGTAAAACTACCCTGACTCTGTCGGTTATTGCCCAGGCGCAGAAAGCCGGTGCAACTTGTGCGTTCGTCGATGCCGAGCACGCACTGGATCCGGAATACGCCGGCAAGCTGGGTGTGAATGTTGACGACCTGTTGGTTTCCCAGCCGGACACCGGCGAACAGGCCCTGGAAATCACCGACATGCTGGTGCGTTCCAACGCGGTTGACGTGATCATCGTCGACTCCGTGGCGGCCCTGGTGCCCAAGGCTGAAATCGAAGGCGAAATGGGCGACATGCACGTGGGCCTGCAAGCCCGCCTGATGTCCCAGGCGCTGCGCAAAATCACCGGTAACATCAAGAACGCCAACTGCCTGGTGATCTTCATCAACCAGATCCGCATGAAGATCGGCGTGATGTTCGGTAGCCCGGAAACCACCACCGGTGGTAACGCGCTGAAGTTCTACGCTTCGGTCCGTCTGGACATCCGCCGTACCGGTGCGGTGAAGGAAGGCGACGAAGTGGTGGGCAGCGAAACCCGGGTCAAGATCGTCAAGAACAAGGTGGCTCCGCCGTTCCGTCAGGCCGAGTTCCAGATTCTTTACGGCAAGGGCATCTACCTCAACGGTGAAATCATCGATCTGGGCGTGCTGCACGGCTTCCTGGAGAAATCCGGTGCCTGGTACAGCTACCAGGGCAACAAGATCGGTCAGGGCAAGGCCAACTCGGCCAAGTTCCTGCAGGACAACCCGGAAATCGGCAACGCGCTGGAGAAGCAGATCCGTGAAAAACTGCTGACTGCATCGCCAGACGTCAAAGCCAACCCGGTCAAAGAGACCGAAGACGATATGGCCGACGCTGATATCTGATTGATCCAATGACCGCCGTACTCGATACCCTCGTCGCGGTGCGGCGAACCGCAATGGACCTGCTCGCAAGACGCGAGCACGGTCGTGTCGAGCTGACGCGTAAACTGCGTCAGCGCGGCGCCCCTCCTGAAATGATCGAAGCAGCCCTTGACCGTTTGACGGAAGAAGGCCTGCTGTCCGAATCCCGTTATCTCGAAAGCTTCGTTTCCTACCGTGCCCGATCCGGTTACGGGCCCATGCGTATTCGTGAGGAACTGGGCCAGCGCGGCTTGCAGCGCAGCGATATTGATCTTGCGCTGCGCGAGTGCGGTATCGATTGGCAGGAACAATTGCGTGACGTCTGGCAGCGCAAGTTTGCCGGGCGGTTTCCTGCAGATGCTCGAGAGCGTGCCAAGCAAGGACGTTTCCTGAGTTATCGCGGGTATTCCATGGACATGATCAGCCGCTTGTTGAGTGGCCGAGGCATGGACGACTGAAGCCGTACCCGCTGCATAACGCAGCGGGCTAGGGCTGGGGTCAGTTGGCTTTGCTGGTTTCTCGTGCCCGTTGCGTTGTTTGGGGCTGAGGCCTGGCCCAGTTTTCCGGCAGGTTGATGAAGTCGATCAGCTCGCGCAGGCGACCGTTGTCGCGAGCATTGAAGGCGAATGACAGCCGCGCCAGATGGCTGAACTGCACTTCGTCGTGTTCCTCCCCGCTGTAGGCATGCTGTTGAAACTGACCACTCAGGCACAGGTCGGCGAATGCTGTCTGCATCTGCTCCAGCGCCTGCTCATTGAGGTTGTAGTTCATGCGGATGACGAACTGCTGCTTGAGCCAGCGGCTGGAGTGGAAGTTGGCATAGAACTGCTGGATTTCCTGCACCGCTTCTTCAGTGCTGTGCACCAGGCGTACCAGCTTCATGTCACTGGGCAGAATGTAGCGATTGGCTTCCAGTTGGTTGTGGATGAAGTCCAGGGCGCCTTGCCAGAACTGTCCACCCGGCATGTCCAGCAGTACCACGGGTACCAGCGGGCTTTTGCCGGTCTGAATCAGGGTCAGTACTTCCAGGGCTTCATCAAGGGTGCCAAAGCCGCCTGGGCAAAGCACCAGTGCGTCGGCCTCCTTGACGAAGAACAGCTTGCGGGTGAAGAAAAAGTGGAACGACAGCAGGTTCTCCGTACCGCCAACGGTGGGGTTGGCATGCTGCTCGAAAGGCAGGGTGATGTTGAACCCCAAGCTGTGCTCCAGGCCTGCACCATCGTGGGCGGCGGCCATGATGCCCCCGCCGGCCCCGGTAATGACCATCAGATCCGAGCGGGCCAGGGCCGCGCCCAGCTCTCGGGCCATGGCGTATAGCGGGTGTTCACTGGGGGTGCGTGCCGAGCCGAAGACCGTCACTTTGCGTCGGCCCTTGAACTGTTCCAGGACACGGAAGGCGTGCTCCAGTTCGCGCAGGGCCTGCAGGGTTATCTTGGCATTCCAGCGATTGAGGTCATCCTCGGCCATACGCAGGACGGTGAGCACCATGTCGCGGTAAAGAGGAAGATTCGGGCTGTTGGGGGCTATCTGGTTGAGTTGCGCTTCGACCTGGTTCGTCAGGTCGACGCCGTTGCTCTGAAAATGACGACTTAACAGGTCATTCGATTGGTAAGGCATTCAGCTTCTCCTTCTGCACAGAACCTTGCGCACGATCGAGATATTCGAATGTGCCACGACACTGCCTGTGTCGCTGCCTGCTCAGCCCAGCGAATGAGCGAATTTCCGGACCCGATCACAGCTGACAATCGCTGGGCAGTGTTGGGGTCATCCACAGAGGTCCTGCTTTCCTTTATTTGAGAACATTTGCACAGCAAGACGCACAAGGACGGCCTCCTCAACCGTCCGCAAGCCGTTTCGGACCATGGCTTGATCATGTGCCCATAAAGTCTTGGCTGGCAACCGCTTGTTCGCGGTTTTCCCCAGGCTGGCACCGCTGGTCAGGAGGGGCGGCAAGGGATGACGGCTCTGATTTACTAAGGTGCAGCGTCTGGCGCAGGAGCAGGGGCCGGAGAGAGGCAGGCGGGTTCTGGGCCATGCAGGCCCAGAGCAGGGAGGCAGGGGATGAACATTGTCACGCTGGAGATTGATCCGCAGTTGTATCAGCTGCTGCAAGCCGCCGCCGCTGACCATCAAATAAGCCTGGAGGATGAGTGCCGGCGCCGATTGGCAGCACAGGAGCGGCCATCGCGATACCTACAGGCCCTGGTCGCCGAACTGCGCGCCGATGATCAGCAGCGGCGCGCCGCTCGTTCGTGATTACTTTTTCTTGGGCGTGCTTTGCGCCGGGCAATCCGACTCCTGAAAGCGCGCCGAGGCCACCGGGCGATTGGTGCGGTTTTCAGTGAACTCGTAACGCATGATGGCGCCTTTGGCCATCAGCTTGCGGTAGTTGGGATTGCGGCAGACGCTTGCCCCAAGCTGCAGGTAGACCGCCTTGGGATTGGCGCGCATCTGCTCGGCATGGCCAGACTGCACGCTGAGGTGGTTGATCAGTTCCTTGCCTTCAACGGTATAGCCCTGGTCGAGAATGTTCTCGTTGATTTCCCGAGGAGTGCCGACGTTGCTTTCCGCAGCGACCTTCTCCAGCATTTTGCCCAGTTCGAATTCTTGCAGGGACGCAGCTTGGGCACCCAGGGGCAGGGCCAGCAGAAGGGCGACGGTAGGAATGGTAAAGCGCAACATGAAACTCTCCTGGTGCAGTGACTGATGCTTCGACCAGCCACTCGACTGTGCGTTCAGTGGCGACGAATTATAGGGGGAGAGGCCGCAGGGCGGTACAGGTTTGAACAGATAGCTCTGATAAACTTGTCCGACTTTTTACCCTCTTGAGTGTTTGTCGTGTTGATTTCTGTTTCTTGCTGGCATGTCCTGCGATGAGTCATGCGGTTTCCCGTCTACGTGATCTGCGGATGGCGCGCGTGGCCAAGCCCTTTTTCGCACGTGGCTCACGGGCTGAACGCTGCCCCCGCTGCCGAGTGATTCCCAGCCATTGCCTGTGTGCCTGGCGACCGAAAGTCGTTGCCCGGTCAGCCATGTGCCTGGTGATGCACGACGTCGAACCGCTCAAGCCGAGCAATACCGGTTGGCTGATTGCCGATGTAATTGGCGACACAACGGCGTTCAGCTGGTCGCGTACTGAGGTCGACCCGCAACTGCTGGCGTTGCTGGCCGACCCGCAGTGGCAGCCCTATATCGTATTTCCGGGCGAGTTCGTCGCGCCCGAACGAGTGGTCAGCGAAGTCAGGCAGGAGGAGGGCAAGCGGCCGCTGTTCATTCTGCTGGACGCTACCTGGAGCGAGGCGCGCAAGATGTTCCGCAAGAGCCCTTACCTGGAGCACTTGCCGGTTCTCAGCCTGTCCCCGGAGAAGCTCTCGCGCTACAAGCTGCGTCGCTCCAAGCGTGATGATCACTTCTGTACCGCTGAAGTGGCGGCGTTATGCCTGGAACTGGCCGGCGATGAGCAGGTCAGCCAGGTACTGGATGCCTACCTCGATGTGTTCAGCACCCATTACCTGTCAGCGAAGTTCCAGAAGGCCATCGATCCGGATGACGATGTGCATGCCCGGCTCAAGCCCTTTGTGTAGTCGTGCTGGAATGAGGCTTTTGTGGCCATAGCTGGGCTACCAGCATGCCGCTGAGCATCAGCGCGCAGCCGAAGTAGCCGCGGGCCTGCAGCGACTCATCCAGCAACCAGGCCCCGGCAATGGCGGCAAATACCGCTTCCAGGGACAGAATGATTGCCGCGTGAGAGGCGATTGCGTCCTTTTGGGCAATCACCTGCAAGGTGTAGCCGATACCGACGGCCACCACCCCGCCATAGAGAATGGCCGGCCCGGCGCTGACAATCGCTTCCCAGCGAAGCGGTTCCAGGCACAACGCCAGGATCAGGCTGACCACCGCGCAGGTGGCAAATTGCAGGAACGCCAGGCGAATCGGGTCATGACGGCCGGCGAAAACTCCCACCAGAATCACGTGCCCACCCCAGACGAAGGCGCCAATCAACTGCAGCCAGTCTCCCGAGGCAACGTGGAAGCTGTCGCTGACGCTCAGCAGGAACATGCCCACCACCGCCAGCACGGCGCCGAGCCAGGTACCCAAGCCAGTCTTGTGGCCAATCAGCAGCCCCAGAAGCGGCACTACAATGACATAGAGCCCGGTGATGAAACCTGCATTGGTGACGGTGGTGAACATCAGCCCCACCTGTTGCAGATTGATGCCCAGGGCCAGGGCCAGCCCCATGAGTACGCCGCCCAGTAGCAGCCCACGATTGAGCAAGGGTTCGGGCTGACGATCCGTGGGTGTTTTACGCAGCACCAGCGGCAAGAGGCAGAGTGAGCCCAGGGCGAAGCGCAGGCCGGAATAAAGGAAGGGGCCGATATGATCCATACCGGAAGTTTGTGCGACAAACGCCGAGCCCCAGATCACCGCGGTAATCAGCATCAGGACATCGGCACGCAAGGCTTGGCTGCGCATGATGGCTCTCTTATTAGTTAGCCAGCTAAGATGCCGCAAAGCTTCACGCTTGACCACCCTGGCTTGGCTGGGCATGCTTGGCGCCGATTAGGGCGCCGGCGCTGTTTGAACCACTGTTTTGCTCAGGCTTTTCGCGGCGTTCGTGCTCTTTGGGTGCGGTATTCTGGCGTGCCTCCGTGTTGCTTTGGTGAGGGCTGAATGCATCAGTCCTGCCATGAAAAACAGGATCATTTGAAAAATGGCCACATACGAAATCCTGATTGCCGATGATCACCCGCTTTTTCGCAGTGCACTGCATCAAGCTGTCACCTTGGGCCTGGGCCCTGATGTGCGTCTGGTGGAAGTGGCAAGCATTGCCGAACTGGAAGTGCGACTCACCGAAAAATCCGACTGGGATCTGGTCCTGCTGGACCTGAACATGCCCGGTGCCTACGGTTTTTCCGGTCTGGTGCTGTTGCGCGGGCAGTATCCGCAAATTCCGGTGGTGATGGTTTCGGCGCAGGAAGAAGCCTCCGTCATGGTGCGCTCCCGAGAGTTCGGCGCCAGCGGTTTCATTCCCAAATCCAGTTCCCTGGAAGTCATCCAGCAGGCCGTGCGCAGTGTGCTCGACGGTGATGTCTGGTGGCCGCCCCAGGCGTTTGAAGAGGTTAGTGTCTCAGCCGAAGCCAAGGCCGCCAGCGAAGGCCTGGCTAGCCTGACGCCCCAGCAGTTCCGGGTTCTGACCATGGTTTGCGAAGGGTTGCTGAACAAGCAGATTGCCTACGAACTGAGCGTGTCGGAAGCCACGATCAAGGCCCACGTGACGGCGATCTTCCGCAAGCTCGGGGTGCGTACCCGGACCCAGGCAGCGCTGCTCTTGCAACAACTTGAGTCAATTTCCAGCCATTAACCGGCTGTTTGTTCACGCTTTTTTGACTTTGGTTGAACTAGCTTCCCCACTTCTTTTTCTTCAGTTGCCCAGCTTATGTCGCCTTTCAAAGGTCAAACCGGTCTCAAACGTATCCTTAACGCCGCCGGCTATTCGTTCGATGGCTTGCGCGCGGCGTTCACTGGCGAGGCGGCATTCCGTCAGTTGGTGCTGCTCAATGTGATCCTGATTCCCCTGAGCTTCCTGCTCAATGTCAGCCGGGTCGAGCGTGCGCTGTTGATCGCCGTGTGCCTGCTGGCGCTGATCGTCGAGCTGCTCAATTCGGCGGTGGAGGCGGCCATCGACCGCATCTCCCTGGATCGTCATCCCTTGTCGAAAAACGCCAAGGACATGGGCAGCGCGGCGCAGTTTGTCGCTCTGAGCATGATCACCATCGTCTGGGCGGTGATCCTGATCTGAATCAGGGAATGCTTGGCAGGACGATTTCGTCGCTGCGTTGTACCCCGGCGGTAAAGGCGCGACACAGTTCCAGGAATTCGCGCATGGCCGAGGTCTGGTACTTCTGCTTGTGCCAGATGAAGTAGAACTGCCGGGCCAGGTCCAGGCCCGGGGTTTCCACCGGCACCAGGCTGCCGCGGCGAAACGCATCGCGCAGGGCCAGCCGGGAAATGCAGCCAATCCCCAAACCCGACTCCACCGCACGCTTGATGGCTTCGGTGTGCTCCAACTCCAGGCGGATGTTCAGTGCACTGCGGTGGTGACGCATGGCCTGGTCAAAGGTCAGGCGCGTCCCGGAACCCTGTTCGCGAAGGATCCAGGCTTCATGGGTCAGTTCTTCCATGGTGGCGTGGCCGCGCTTGGCCAGTGGATGCTGGGGCGCGCAGAACACCACCAGTTCATCTTCGACCCAGGTCTGGACTTCGATATCCGGATGGCTGCAGTCGCCCTCGATTAGACCCAGATCAATTTCGTAGTGGGCCACCTGTTGCACGATATGCGCAGTGTTCTGCACATGGAGCTTCACCTGGCTCTCCGGGTGCACCTGCATGAAACTGCCGATCAGCAGGGTGGCCAGGTAGTTGCCGATGGTCAGGGTCGCACCCACCGAAAGCGAGCCGAACCCGGACTTGCCGTTGAGCAGGTCTTCGATCTCCTTGGCCTGGTCCAGCAGGGCCACTGCCTGTGGCAGCAGCTGTTTGCCCAGGGCATTGAGGCTCAGGCGCTTGCCCGCGCGATCGAACAGCTGGCAACTGGATTGGCGCTCGAGTTCGGTGATCGAGGTACTGGCGGCCGATTGCGACAGGGACAGCAGCCCCGCAGCACGAGAAACGCTCTCTTGCTGGGCGACGGCGACGAAGACTTGCAGTTGACGGAGAGTAAATCGCATATCGATATAACCGATAACCCTTATCTTAATAATCCAGTTAACAGATATTGTCGCCGCCATTAGAATGCTGTGCAATTGCGCTCATGGTCAGCGCAGGCAATTTCTAGGAGCCCCCGTACATGAGCAACATGAACCACGAGCGTGTCCTCAGTGTTCATCACTGGAATGACACTCTGTTCAGCTTCAAGTGCACCCGCGATCCGGGTCTGCGCTTCGAGAACGGTCAGTTCGTGATGATCGGCCTGCAACAGCCTAATGGCCGTCCGCTTATGCGTGCCTACTCCATTGCCAGCCCGAACTGGGAAGAGCATCTCGAATTCTTCAGCATCAAGGTTCCAGACGGTCCGTTGACTTCCCAACTGCAGCATCTGAAGGAAGGCGACGAGATCATCATCAGCAAGAAGCCAACCGGTACCCTGGTACTGGATGACTTGAAGCCCGGCAAACACCTGTACCTGCTCAGCACCGGCACCGGCCTGGCGCCGTTCATGAGCGTGATCCAGGATCCGGAAACCTACGAGCGTTTCGAAAAAGTGATCCTGTGCCACGGCGTACGCTACGTCAACGAAGTCGCCTACCGCGAGTTCATCACCGAGCACCTGCCGCAGAACGAGTTCTTCGGCGAAGCCTTGCGTGAAAAGCTGATCTACTACCCCACCGTGACCCGCGAGCCGTTCGAGAACGAAGGCCGCCTGACCGACCTGATGCGCAGCGGCAAACTGTTCCGCGACATCGGCCTGCCGCCGATCAACCCGCAGGACGACCGCGCCATGCTGTGCGGCAGCCCGAGCATGCTGGATGAAACCAGCGAAGTGCTCAACAGTTTCGGCCTGACCGTTTCGCCGCGCATGCGCGAGCCGGGTGACTACCTGATCGAGCGTGCATTCGTCGAAAAGTAGGAGCGAGCGTGCTCGCGAAGACCGTCCAGGCAGCGCATTGGTGCTGACTGGGCGGATTCTCCCGGACACAGAAAAGCCCGCGTTGCCTGGAAAGGCAGCGCGGGCTTTTTCGTTTCCAGGGTTCAGCCCGCCGGGACCACTTCCAACACTCGGATCAGCCCTGGCTCGGGGTAATGCCAGCGCACATCCAGATCCCAGAACTGGGCGCCGTACTCACGCTCGGCCGTGGGCACCTGGTAGGCCGGACGCGGATCCTGAGCCAGGCACTGCTCGATCAGCTCCACCAGGGGCTCCTGCAGACGCTGAGCGTGGATCTGAGCCTGTTGCAGGGCATTGTCCTGCCACTGCACCGGAATAATCTGCGGCGCGGCGCTGGCGATCTCATTGCTCGCCGTGGCAATGATGTCGGCGTAGGGCACGTAGGGCTTGATATCGAGGATCGGCGTACCGTCCAGCAGGTCGATGCCGGAGATCCACAGGCGGTTGGCCTCGACCTTGTCCAGCTTGACCACCGACTGGCCGATGCCATTGGGGCGATGGGTGGCGCGGGTGGCGAAGACCCCCATGGACTTGTTGCCCCCCAGGCGCGGCGGGCGCACCTTGAGTCGCGGCTTGTCCTCCAGGGCCTGGTGAAACAGGAATAGCAGCCAGACGTGGCTGACCTGCTCCAGCCCTTGCACCGCGTCGCCCTGGTCGAAAGGCGCCACCAGTTCCAGCACCCCGCGCGCGGCCGTAGCCAGTTGCGGTTGGCGCGGGATGGCGAACTTCTCCTTGAAGCAGGAGCGCACGAAGCCGATGGGGGAAACGCTGTAGGTCATGTTCTGGGGTCGAGGCTGTAAGGGGAGGGCATGATAACCCGTTCGCTGGCAAGCCAGCTCCTACAACACCCGCGCCACCTGTAGGAGCCGGCTTGCCGGCGAATTGCACAACATCAATCAGAGACTGAAGCCGCCATCCAGAGGAATGATGTTGCCGGTCATGTAGGCCCCCGCAGTGCTTGCCAGGCTGATGGCCAGCGCGGCCATTTCCTCTTCCCGGCCCCAGCGTTTCATCGGGATCAGCGCCACGTCTTCGGCCAGGGCCTGTTCATCGTTACCGATGTGCTGAGTCATCTTGCTGGGAAAACGTCCCGGCGCGATGACATTGACGTTGATGTGCTGGCTCACCAGCTCCCGGGCGAGGATCCGCGACATCTGGTGCAGCGCCGCCTTGCTCGGGCCATAGGCGTAGGCCTGTTCGCCGAATGAGCTGATTCCGGCCACCGAGCCGATATTGATGATGCGCGCCGGATGGGCCGCCGAGCCGGCACGGCGCAGCAGCGGCAGCAACTGCTGGATACAGCTGAACACCGAAGTCACGTTCAATTGCATGACCTTTTCCCAACCCTTGGCCGGGTAGCTTTCCAGTGGCGCGCCCCAGGTCGTGCCGGCGTTGTTCACCAGGATGTCCAGGGAGTCGAGTTGCTGGCCCAAAGTGGCGGCAAGCTGCTGCACGCCTTCCTCACTGGCCAGGTTGGCGGCCAGCCCCCGGCACTCTCCGAATGCGGCCAGTTCCTCGGCGACCTGCTGGCAGGCGTCGGGATCACGGGCGCAGATATACACCCGGGCGCCGGCTTCGACAAAGGCCTTGGCAATCATCTTGCCGATACCACGGGTGCCGCCGGTCACCAGGGCGGTGCGGCCTTGCAGGGAGAAATAGGGATGCATGGGAAGTCCTGAGCAGATAGGTGTGTGCCTACCCTAGTCTTCAGGCGCTTGCCGGGGAGCCACTATTGCCTGGGGCAATAGCGGCTCATCAGGGCCGCTGAGAATGTACAGCGGCCGCGCAAGGGGTTCAGCCGCGTACGCGCAGGGTCAGGCCCTTGAGAAAGTTGCGCAGCAGCTGATCGCCGCACGGGCGGTAGTTGGTGTGGCCGAACTTGCGGAACAGCGCGCTCAGTTCCGGCTTGGACACCGGGAAGTCGGCCGCCTTGAGCACGGCGTGCATGTCGTCTTCCTTGAGTTCGAAGGCCACTCGCAGCTTCTTCAGAATGATGTTGTTGGTGACCGGCAGTTCGATCGGCATCGGGGGACGGCTTTCGTCCTTGCCGCGCTTGAAGATCACCAGGCCATCGAGGAAGTGCGCCATGACTTCGTCCGGGCAATGCACAAAACCTTCTTCCTCATCCTTCTTCAGGTAGCTGACGACATCGTCCAGGCTGACCTTGAAGCCGGTGAGCTTGATGATCTCGACGACCTTCTTGTCGCTGATGTCGAGCATGTAGCGCACGCTGCGCAGTACATCGTTATGAATCATGGTTACAGTCCTGATCAATGCGCGTGGAGCGCCGCGCAAGGGCACGGCGTCTGAATGGGGGCGGCTTTAGAACTTCTCTTTGGCCGACAGGTAGCGCCACTGGCCCAGCGGCACCTTGCCGATGGACACGCCGCCGACTCGTATGCGGCGGATGGCGACGACCTTGAGGCCGACGGCCTGGCAAAACAGCGCAATCACGCCCGGCTGCGGGTTCTTCATGGCGAAGCGCAGGCGGTTCTCGTTCTGCCAGCTGGCTTTTACCGGTGGCAGCTCGCGGCCTTTGTAGGTCAGGCCGTGGTTCAGGCGGTTGAGCCCGTGGTCGATCATCTCGCCTTCGACCTCGACCACGTATTCCTGCTCGATCTTGGCCGCGTCGGCAGTCAGCTTGCGCAGCACTTTCCAGTCCTGGGTGAACACCAGCAAGCCGCTGGCGTTGGGCTGCAGGTCATCGCTGGCGGTCAGGCGCAGGAAATGCCCGCGCAATGGACGTTTGCCGTAGCGGTGTTCTTCGGACAGGCTGTCAGCGCCAATGGACTGCATGGCGCTGTCCAGGTCCTGGCCGGCAGGCACGTTGAGCAGGATGGTCACAGGCTCCGGCGCGGTGGCCTTGGCCTCGGGGTCCAGAGCGACGGTTTGCGCGCCGACCTTGAACTGCGGTTCGTCGATGACTTCGCCGTCTACGGTGACCCAGCCGCCCTCGATGAACAGCTCAGCCTCCCGGCGGGAGCAGCCGACCAGTTCGATGAGGCGTTTGGAGAGACGAATCGGGTCAGTCATGACAGGGGCCGTAACAAAAGAGGGCAGCTATTGTACCTGCCTGGCGCCGGTTAATCGCGGGTCCATTTGCCGGCTGTGGCTTTTAGCCGCGCCTGGCCTGCAGTTGTGCCTGTTTCAGGCGCATGTGCAGCAGCGGGTAGGGCTGGCCCATGCCGTCCTGCTCCGAGCGCCCGACCACTTCGAAGCCTTGCCTGAAGTAGAAGCCCAGGGCTTGGGGGTTCTGCTCGTTGACGTCCAACTGCTGGGCATTGAGGTGTTCCACCGCGTACTGCAGCAGCTGGCGGCCCAGGCCTCGACCCCGATGGGCCGGGTCGATGAAGAGCATTTCCACCTTGCCCGCCGCGACCCCGGCAAACCCGGTGATGCGCTGGCGTGCATCGCGGGTGCAGATCAGCATCACCGCGTCCAGGTAGCGGGTCAGCACCAGGTTGCGCAGCAACTCTATATAGCTGTCCGGGAGAAAGTCGTGGGTGGCACGCACCGAGGCTTCCCAGACCTGGGTCAGTTCCGGGTAATCGCTGAGTTTGGGTGTATGCACGACCGAGTGTTGGCGCATGCCGCCTGCCCCTGAAGTGATAGGCCGCAGTGATTGCAGGCCTGGCAGAGCAAACGATAGACCGAAAAAAGCCCCGCATCTCGTGGCGAGAGCGGGGCTTGGCAGTTTTTTTACGCCTTACAGGGTTTCGGCCCAGAGGTCGTATTCGTCGGCGTCGGTCACCCGGCACCAGACCTTGTCACCCGGCTTCAGGTCGCCCGCACCGTCGATGAACACGTTGCCGTCGATTTCCGGGGCATCGAAGAAGCAGCGGCCCACGGCGCCATTCTCGTCGACTTCATCGATCAGCACTTCGATCTCTTTGCCGATGCGCTGTTGCAGGCGTGCCGAGCTGATTGCCTGCTGGTGCGCCATGAAGCGCTCCCAACGGTCCTGCTTGACCTCGTCCGGGACCACTTCCAGGTCCAGGTCGTTGGCTGGAGCGCCTTCCACCGGCGAGTACTGGAAGCAGCCGACGCGGTCCAGTTGGGCTTCGGTCAGCCAGTTCAGCAGGTACTGGAAGTCTTCTTCGGTTTCGCCCGGGAAGCCGACGATAAAGGTCGAACGGATGATTAGTTCAGGGCAGATCTCGCGCCAGTTCTTGATTCGCGCCAGGGTCTTGTCTTCGAAGGCCGGGCGCTTCATGGCCTTGAGCACTTTCGGGCTGGCATGCTGGAACGGGATGTCCAGGTACGGCAGGATCTTGCCGGCGGCCATCAGCGGAATCAGCTCGTCCACGTGCGGGTAGGGGTACACGTAGTGCAGGCGAACCCATACGCCCAGGGTGCTCAGGGCTTCGCAGAGCTCGGTCATGCGGGTCTTCACTGGCGCGCCGTTCCAGAAGCCGGTGCGGTACTTGACGTCGACGCCATAGGCGCTGGTGTCCTGGGAGATCACCAGCAGTTCCTTGACCCCGGACTTGACCAGGCGCTGGGCTTCGTCGAGCACATCGCCCACCGGGCGGCTGACCAGCTTGCCGCGCATCGACGGGATGATGCAGAAGCTGCAGCTGTGGTTGCAGCCTTCGGAAATCTTCAGGTAGGCGTAGTGTCGCGGGGTCAGCTTGATGCCTTGCGGCGGCACCAGGTCGATCAGCGGGTTGTGGTCCTGTTTCGGTGGCACCACTTCGTGCACGGCGTTGACCACCTGCTCGTACTGTTGGGGGCCGGTGACCGCCAGCACGCTAGGGTGCACGTCACGGATATTGCCTTCTTCCACGCCCATGCAGCCGGTGACGATGACCTTGCCGTTTTCCTTGATGGCTTCGCCGATCACTTCCAGGGATTCGGCCTTGGCCGAGTCGATGAAACCGCAGGTGTTGACCACCACGACGTCGGCGTCCTGGTAGGTGGAGACCACGTCATAGCCTTCAATGCGCAGTTGAGTGAGGATGCGCTCGGAGTCGACCAGAGCTTTTGGGCAACCCAGGGATACGAAGCCGACTTTCGGGTTGGCCGGCGCGGAGGGGGTGGACATGTCTAACCTCGGTATTGGGTGTCGAGCCACTTGGGGGGCAAGTGCGACGGTTGGGCGCTGGCTGCGCCTCTGATCAAAAAGTGCGCAATTCTAGCGATGGTCGAAGCGCTTGACCAGCTTTATGCGGGGGAAATACGACGAGCGCTGGACTATGCTTCGTCCCGTTATGCCCGGTTGCTTTCATACGGTGTTAGTTGGTGCCTTAGTGGTAATAAGAATCTGCAAATTACATGGCAAACTGCGCAACTTAAGAGAATAGCGCTTGTATAACCTTGCGCTTTCTATATAAGAAGCCCCGGTCTTGAGTAGTAGGAGTCATTGATGGGTCAGGCAAGTAGTCAGGCGGCGAGTGGCGAGCACTCCGGGGGCAAGCCTCTGGGGATGCTGGTGGCGGCGGTCGGGGTGGTGTATGGCGATATCGGCACCAGTCCGCTCTACACCCTCAAGGAGGTGTTTGCCGGCCATTATGGGGTTCAGGTCAATCATGACGGGGTGTTTGGCATCCTGGCCCTGATTTTCTGGTCGTTGGTCTGGGTCGTCTCGATCAAGTACGTGCTGTTCGTCCTGCGGGCCGACAACCAGGGCGAGGGCGGCATCATGGCCCTGACCGCGCTGGCCAGGCGGGCTTCCGGTTCCTATCCGCGCTTGCGTTCGATGCTGGTGATTCTGGGCCTGATCGGGGCGGCGCTGTTCTATGGCGACAGCATGATCACTCCGGCGATTTCCGTGCTGTCGGCGGTCGAGGGCCTGGAGCTGGCATTCAGCGGCCTGGAACACTGGGTGGTGCCGATGGCGCTGGTGGTACTGGTGGCCTTGTTCCTGATCCAGAAACACGGCACTGATCGCATCGGCAAGCTGTTTGGCCCGGTGATGGTGGCTTGGTTCGTGGTTCTGGGCGGGCTGGGGGTCAATGGCATTCTCCAGCACCCCGAGGTGTTGCAGGCGTTGAACCCGATGTGGGGCGTGCGCTTCTTCATTGTCCATCCGGGCATGGGGGTCGCCATCCTCGGGGCGGTGGTTCTGGCATTGACCGGTGCCGAAGCCTTGTACGCCGATATGGGGCACTTCGGGCGCAAGCCCATTGCCCGGGCCTGGTTCGCCCTGGTGTTGCCGGCGCTGGTGCTGAACTACTTCGGCCAGGGCGCGCTGCTGCTGGAAAACCCTGAAGCCGCCCGCAACCCCTTCTACCTGCTGGCGCCGAGCTGGGCCCTGATTCCGCTGGTGGTGCTGGCCACCCTGGCCACGGTGATCGCGTCCCAGGCGGTGATTTCCGGGGCTTTCTCCCTGACTCGTCAGGCGATCCAGCTGGGTTACATCCCGCGGATGCACATTCAGCACACTTCCAGCGCCGAGCAGGGGCAGATCTACATTGGCGCGGTGAACTGGGCGCTGATGGTGGGTGTGATCCTGCTGGTGCTCGGTTTCGAGTCCTCCGGTGCCCTGGCTTCGGCCTACGGCGTGGCGGTGACCGGGACCATGCTGATCACCAGCATCCTGGTGTCGGCGGTGATCCTGCTGCTGTGGAAGTGGCCGCCGATGCTGGTGGTGCCGCTCCTGCTGGGATTCCTGTTGGTGGATGGGCTGTTCTTCGCCGCCAACGTGCCGAAGATCTTCCAGGGCGGCGCCTTCCCGGTGCTGGCGGGGATCGTGCTGTTCATCCTCATGACCACCTGGAAGCGCGGCAAGGAATTGCTGGTGGATCGCTTGGACGAAGGCGGGCTGCCGCTGCCAATCTTTATCAGCAGCATCCGCGTACAGCCGCCGCATCGGGTGCAGGGCACTGCCGTGTTCCTCACCGCCCGTCCAGACGCCGTGCCCCACGCCTTGCTGCACAACCTGCTGCATAATCAGGTGCTGCACGAACAAGTGGTGCTGTTGACGGTGGTCTACGAGGACATTCCACGAGTGCCTGCAAATCGGCGCTTCGAGGTGGACTCCTACGGCGAAGGTTTCTTCCGGGTGATCCTGCACTTCGGTTTCACTGACGAGCCAGACGTGCCGGAGGCCCTGAAACTGTGCCACCTGGACGAGCTGGACTTCAGTCCCATGCGCACCACGTACTTCCTCAGTCGTGAAACCGTGATCGCCTCCAAGCTGGTGGGCATGGCCCGCTGGCGCGAAGCGCTGTTCGCCTTCATGTTGAAGAACGCCAACGGCAACCTGCGCTTCTTCAAGCTGCCGGTGAACCGGGTGATCGAACTGGGTACTCAGGTCGAGATGTAAACCCGACCAGACAAAAGCCCCTGTTGCCTTGCGGCAGCGGGGGCTTTTTCGTTTCACGGCCCTGTAGGAGCGAGCTTGCTCGCGATAACGGACCGGCCATCGACATCGATGCTAATGACAGGACGGTTTCTCCCGGAGCCCACCGGCCCCGAGATCGCCCTTGGTCGTTACGCGGCTAGCGCCTGCACCACATCGTCCACCACCGCCTTGCCCATGGCGGTCAGGTAGTACGCTGCCCAGGCGTGACGATCGCTGTCCTTGCTGTAGGCGGCGTCCTTGGCAAAGGCCTTGGCCAGGGTCGGCAGGTCGGAGGCTTCCCACAAACCTAACCCGTCCCCAATCAGTGAGGGCATTTATACCGTCGATGTAAAAAAGCCCCCGCAACCTGAGGCTGCGGGGGCTTTGTCGGGCGAGGCTCGGCTCACTCTTGAGCGGTGGCCTGATCCTTGGCCTGGCGCTTCTCGATGGCATCCACCAGGCGCTTGGCCAGTGCCGGGTAGTTCTCATCGAAGTGATGGCCCCCTGGCAGCTTCATGGCTTCACCAACGGCGGTCTTGTCGGTGCAACCGCTTTCATCGACCTCTTCCACGCCGTAGATGCACACCACCTTGGCGGCCGGCAGCTTGGCCATTTCCGGGCCGGTAGCGGCTTCCTTGCCGGCGTTGCCCAGCCAGCCTTCGACTTCAATCTCGAAGCTGCCGGTGCGGGCGAAGGCCAGCAGGATAATGGCGTCGACACGCTGCTGCTCGGCTTCCGGCAGGCGGTTGTAGATGGCAGGCAGCACGTCGGCGCCGAAGGAGTAGCCGGTCAGCACGAAGCGCTTGGTGCCCCATTTCTGCCGGTAGTGCTGCATCAGCTCGGTGAGGTCGATGGCGCTCTGTTCCGGGGTCTTGTGCTGCCAGTAGTAGCGCAGGGTGTCGATGCCCACCACCGGGTAGCCGATCTTGGCCATTTCGCCGGCCACGTCGCGGTCCAGGTCGCGCCAGCCGCCGTCGCCGGAGAGGAACAGGGTCACGGTGTCCTTGGTCTGGCCGGCCGGCACTTCCACCACGGGGATGCTAAGGCCGCCGTTTTCCGAACCCACCAGCAGCTTGCGCAACTCGTTGTTCAGCACCTGGGGCAGGTGGATGTCGTAGTCGCTGATGCTGGTGGTGGCGTTGGGGGTATCACGCACGAAGCCGGCGCTTTCGTCATCCGGGTTGTCGTTCCAGGCCACCAGCCAATGGCCGTGGGCCAGGGTCTTGGGCAAGGGATCGGTGCAGCCGGGCGCCGGGTTGATGGTGAAGCCTACCGACACGGCCTGGGCCTTGTCGTCGTTCTGGCTGGCGATCCAGCGCCAGGCCAGGGCTGCGCCCGGGCCGATGCCGCTGACCAGGGTGGCCGGGCCGGCGAGTTGCGGCAGGGCGTTCTGCAGGGCTTGTTCCTGCAGCTTGCAGTCGTCCTTGGGCAGGACCACCTGGACGATCTGCGCCGCGCCGCTGCGGCTCAGGGCCAGCAGTTGCTTGTCGGTCAGGGTCGCGTCAGGCAGCACTGCCACCACTACCCGGGCCTTGGCCTGGGTACCTGGGGTCACGCGGGTCAGGGTCGAGCCGTCGGCCTGAGTCAGTTGTTCCAGGGTCGGTTCGGGAGCGGGGCGGTTCCACCACCAGTAGCCGCCACCTGCAATCAGAGCCAGCACCACCAGGGTCGCCAGCAGGTACCGCCAAGAGCGTTGAATCATTAGCGTTTCACCAATCCAGTCAAGCCGCCTGCGATCAGGGCGGCAGTGTCGGCCAGTGCAACCAGCGGGTCCAGCCCTGCCGGCACGGCCATGTAACGGGGTTCCCAGTCAGGCTGGAACTTGTCTTTGAAACGGCGCAGGCCCTGGAAGTTGTACAGCTGTTCGCCACGGCGGAACACCATCGAGCCCAGGCGCTGGGTCAGCGGTGCGCCACGCCGTGGTTGCAGGCCGGACAACGGCACCATCCCCAGGCTGAAGCGGGCATATCCATGATTTTTATAATGCTGGATCAGGCCGACCATCATGAACTCCATGGTCAGCTTCGGCGCGTCCGGGTGCGCGCGCATCAGGTCGAGGCTGGCCAGGTCGTGGCTGTAGGTCTCGAGCAGGTTGGCGAAGGCCACCGGGCGCCCTTCAAAACGAATGATGGCGATGCGAAAGTGCTTGAGATAGTCGTCGCTGAAGCGGCCCAGGGAGAAGCCTTTCTCGCGGACATTCTTGCCGGTGAGCCAGGCGTCGGAGATCACTTTCAGCTCGTCCATCGGCGCTTGCCCCGGCTCGTGGATCTCCAGCGACAGGCCGTCGCGGGTGCCGCGGTTCCAGGTGTAGCGCAGGTCCTTCATCTCCTTGCCCTTGGCTTCCAGATCAAAGCGCTTGAGGTCGACCCGGGCTTCTTCGCCGAGCTTGATCGCCGTCAGGCCGATGTCCATGTAGTAGGGCAGGTTTTCCGCCCGTACCTGGTAGAACACCGGGCGCGCGTGGTGCAGGTCGCACAGGTCGCGGAACTGCCAGATCATTTCCGCGCGCTGCTGGGTCGGGCCGATGGGGTCGTACAGCGCCACCAGGCTGCGGCCCCGGCGGGCGTACATCAGGAAGGCATCGTCGTTGGGGTGGAACAGCAGCGCCTTGTCGCCGGTCAGGGCCAGGCCGCCGTCAGGTTGGGACGAGGCCATGAGGATCTTCGCGGCCTTGGCCAGCTCGTCGCTGGTGGGCAGGTGGATGACCGGGCGTGCGGTACGCAGCAGCCAGGTCAGGGACACCACCAGCAACAGCACCGCAGCTCCCAACAGCGAGCGCAGGCCCCGGGGTGCGTCGGCGTCGAGGGTGAACTGCCACCACAGTTGATGGCTGTAGGGCACGTCCTGATAGGCGAACAGCAGCAGCCAGATGGAAGCCCCCAGCACGCAGACGCTGGCCACCAGGTACAGCGGCGAGAACGGCAGTTCGGTGAGGCGGCTGGGGCGATAGAACGAGCGCCGGAACACCGCCAGCAGGCTGGCGGTGAGGGTCATCAAGCAGGCTTCTTCCCAGTCAAAGCCTTTAAGCAGCGAGAGCAGGGCGCCCACCAGCAACAGAATGGTGGTGAGCATCCAGGCGGCGGACAGGCGCCGGCGCAGGCCTTGGGCCAGCAGCAGGCAGAGTACGCCGATCAGGCTGGCGCCGAAGTGCGAAGCGTCCACCAGGCGGTGGGGAATCAGGAAGCCGATGTGCTGCAGGCGGGTATCGATTTCCGGGGTGGCGCCGGAGAACAGCAGCACCACGCCTGACAGGAACACCAGCACCGCCAGGATCGGCGCCGCCAGGCCGGAAGCTACCCGCAGGGATTGCCGGGTCTGGAACAGGCGTTGGGCTTCGTTGATCAGCAGCAGGACGCAGGCCACCAGCATCGGCAGCACTACGTAGATCAGGCGATACAGCAGCAATGCGGCCGCCAGGGGCGCGGCGCCGAGCTTGTCGGCGAATGCCGCGAGGAGGATGGCTTCGAACACCCCGACGCCACCGGGCACGTGGCTGAGCACACCTGCGGCCAAGGCCAGCAGGTACACCAGCAGGAAGGCGCCGAACGGCGGCGCTTCGGGCAGCAGCAGGTAGAGCACGGTGGCGGCTGCGGCGACGTCCAGGGCGGTGATGATCAGTTGCAGGAAGGTCAGGCGGCGTCCAGGCAGGCGCAGGGTGCGACGTCCGACCCGGACCAACAGGTTGTCGCGCAGGGGCTGTTCCGGCAGGCGTCGGCGATAGATACCGACCGCCAGTACCGCGCCCAGCAGAAGAATAGCCAGGGCAATGCCGGCCAGCAGGCTTTCAGGCAGGCGCAGGGCCGCCGAGGCTGCCGGCAAGTTGCTCAGGGTGGCCAGGGCCGCCAGCGGTGGCAAGGCACAACCCAGAGAGAGGCTGGCAAACAGGGTCATGTGCGCGACGTCGGAGGCCCCCAGCCCGTGACGTGCGTACAGGCGATAACGTACCGATCCACCGGACAGCAGCGACAGACCAATGGCGTTGCCAATGGCGAAAGCGGTGAAGCCGCCCAGGGCTAGGGTGCGGCCGGGCAGGTTGACCCCGGCGTAACGGCTGGCGGACCACTCGTACCCCAGCAGAATAATGAAGCCGACGATGGTCGCGCCCAGGGCGCCGAGCAGGGCCGGCTTGGGCACTTCGAGGATCGAGTCGTGCAGGGCGTAGAAATCCAGCTCGCTGAGCAGGTGACGGCAAGCGATCAGGGCAATGGCGAACAGCAGCAGGGTTATGGCCAGGCCCAGGGGTTGGCGGTACTTGCTCAACAGGTCCAGCCAGCGCAAGCGAGTGGCTGTCACAGGTTGAGTGGCGGTAGTGGTATCGCTGTCTTGTGAATCAGACGTGTTGGCGCGCATCAATCACCTCGTGGATTGTGCGCGACAGGATGGGGGTATCCAGCCAAGTTACCAATCCCTGTAGGAAAAATAGTTTCAAATATTAACGCGTCTCACCGTGGCCCGGCGACCCTGGGCAATGGCCACCGGGTGGTCGCTCGAGACAGAGCATAGCTCGCATCTTGAAGGGTCGAAGCATCGCTAACGGCTCGCAACACTTTGCCAGGTCATTGTTGCGAAAGGACTTTTTCAACAGATACAAAAAAGGCCACTCTTTCG
Source organism: Pseudomonas sp. BIGb0176 (assembly GCF_024810175.1). NCBI lineage: Bacteria > Pseudomonadati > Pseudomonadota > Gammaproteobacteria > Pseudomonadales > Pseudomonadaceae > Pseudomonas > Pseudomonas sp. BIGb0176. The sequence goes on along the minus strand of NZ_JANUEC010000002.1, from coordinate 887,770 downwards.
AGCAGCCTTTTTTGATGTTTGGTTGCGGGAGCCGGATTTGAACCGACGACCTTCGGGTTATGAGCCCGACGAGCTACCAGACTGCTCCATCCCGCGTCTGTGTGGCGGCATTCTACAGGCGAACGACCGAGTGTCAACCGTTAATGGTCCAATAGGTCAAATAAACGTCGAATGGCCAGTTCTGTCTCTTAAGTCATCGACAGCTAAAGAGTTTTGCCTGTGCCATGTTTGAGAGGGAGTAGTACAAAACAGGCACGCACAAAAAAGGCCACTCTTTCGAGTAGCCTTTTTTGATGTTTGGTTGCGGGAGCCGGATTTGAACCGACGACCTTCGGGTTATGAGCCCGACGAGCTACCAGACTGCTCCATCCCGCGTCTGTGTGGCCGAATTCTACAGAGCTGGCAGATCCTGTCAATCATTAAATTTTGAAAATTGCTTCCGGTTCAATCGCTTAGCTTCCTTGAAGGGGCTTTTCGGAAGGCTCGGGCCTAGCTAGAACGGGGCTTGCAGCTCTATTGAAGGCGTTGTTGTCATTGAGCAAATAAATTCAGCCGGACCTGATGAAGGTCAGCGCGAAGATGCAAGGTACTGGTGCTATATACAGGTGTCGGTAGATACTTGCCTTCTGCTTTCATTGCGACCTGTGCCTTTCATGATCTCTGCCTTTATATGATGCAGCGCAAAATCATCCACATTGACTGCGATTGCTTCTACGCCGCCATCGAAATGCGCGACGCCCCGCACCTGGCCAGCAAGCCGCTGGCGGTGGGCGGGTCAGCGGATCGACGGGGGGTGATTGCTACCTGCAATTATGAGGCGCGGGCCTATGGGGTGCGCTCGGCCATGTCCTCCCGGCACGCCCTGACCCTGTGCCCGGACCTGGTGATCGTCAAGCCGCGCATGGAGGCCTATCGGGAAGCTTCCAAAGAGATCCATACGATCTTTCGCGACTACACCGACCTGATCGAGCCCTTGTCGCTGGACGAGGCCTACCTGGATGTTTCCGAAAGCCCGAGCTTTGCCGGCAGCGCCACGCGTATCGCCCAGGACATTCGCCGTCGGGTTTCCAATCAGTTGCACATCACCGTGTCGGCCGGGGTGGCGCCGAACAAATTCCTGGCGAAGATCGCCAGTGACTGGAAAAAGCCCAACGGCCTGTTTGTGATCACCCCTGACCAGGTGGAGGATTTCGTCTCCGAGCTGCCAGTGAGCAAGCTGCACGGAGTGGGTAAGGTCACGGCGGACAAGCTGGGGCGCCTGGGCATTGTCGACTGCCTGCAATTACGGGACTGGAGCAAGCTGGCGCTGGTGCGCGAGTTTGGCAGTTTTGGCGAGCGCCTGTGGAGCCTGGCCCGGGGCATCGATGAGCGGCCAGTGCAGAACGATAGCCGGCGGCAGTCGATCAGCGTGGAGAATACCTACGACGTGGACCTGCCGGATCTGGACAGTTGCCTGCAGAAGTTGCCGGAACTGATGGAGACCCTGGCGGGGCGCATGGCGCGCATCGACAGCAGCTACCGGCCGGGCAAGCCTTTCGTCAAAGTGAAGTTTCATGATTTTACCCAGACCACCCTGGAACAGGCGGGGGCGGGGCGTGACCTGGAGAGTTATCGGCAATTGCTGACCCAGGCCTTCAAGCGCGGCGGCAAGCCGGTGCGCCTGCTGGGAATTGGCGTGCGTTTGCAGGATATGCGCGGCGCTCATGAACAGCTGGAGCTGTTCCGAGGGGGGTTGTAGGGGCTGGCCGGTTGCGATCCATCCGAGGCATCGCTTTCACCGGCAGCCGGCTCCTACAGGGGGTCAGTTGCTGCCGGGGTCGGCCACCAGGCGGCCGGCATTCTTGGTCAGGGACTTGAGGAACTCGTTCTGCAGCTCCGGATCGTTGCGGGTCAGCTCGATCAGGCTTTGCTCCAGTTCGCTGGCTTCTTCCTCCAGGCCCAGCTCCGACAGGCGTTTGACCCGGTGCACCCACTGGCTCACCTCATCATCTTCCAGGTCGTCGTAGATCAGTGCATGGGCTTCCTGCAACTTGCTGCGCAGGCCGCTGCTGATGCTCAGGGAGGAGTCCGAATGCACTTCGTCCTGAGCGTCTTCGACACTGATCTGCAGCTTGCCGATGTGATTCAGGTCCTGCTCGGAAAACGGATTGTCCAGCAGGTTCAAGCGCAGCACGCCATTGCGGTCGGTGCTCAGCTCGTAGGTCTGCTTGCCGGCCTTGACCTGCACCGGGCGCTCGCTCCATGGCAGGCTCGAATACTCCAGGCGCTTGTCGCGCTGGACTTCATCGATGGCTGCCAGGTTCTGCTGGGCACGGCCATGGGACGGCATGTTCATGAACGGGTTGAGTCCGGACACGCCGTAGCTGATCCAGTCCTTGGTCACGCTGTCCGGCAGGTTGCCCAGGGCGAACACATTGACCACATTGGCCCCGACGCCCGCCACCAGTGCCACCGCGCCCAGCGGGATCTCGTAGACCTCGCGCCAGGGTTGGTAGGGCGTGTAGCGATCGTAGCGGCGGGTGACCTCGAACTCGGTGACTTCGAAGGTCTTCTGTTCGTGAATGCGCACTCGGCGTTGCGGCAGCTCAAGCACCTTAGGCTCACCGACATCGATCTGCAGGCTGTGATCGAGCAGTTTGCGCTCGACACGTTCCTCGTGTTCGCTGCGTTGCGACATCTGGTTGGCACAGCCGCTGACCAGCAGGGCGCCGCATAAAGCGGCGCCCCCGAGGCTTAAGGTGTTTCGCTTGAACATGACTTCTCTATCTGGTTTCAGCGACGGATACGGGCTTGAAGGAAGGACAGTACGTCGGCCACGGGCAGTGCTTGCGCCTCGGCTTCGGTACGGCTCTTGTATTCCAGGTTGCCTTCGGCGAGGCCGCGGTCGCTGACCACGATCCGGTGAGGAATGCCGATCAGCTCCATGTCCGCGAACTTGATGCCCGGGCTGGTCTTCTTGTCACGATCGTCCAGCAGCACTTCGAAGCCGGCAGCGGTGAGTTCCGCGTAGAGCTTGTCGGTGGCTTCGCGAACCTGCTCGGTTTCGTAGCGCAGTGGCACCAGGGCAATCTGGAACGGCGCCAGGGTGTCGCTCCAGATGATGCCGTTGGCATCGTTGTTCTGCTCGATGGCAGCAGCCACCACACGGGATACGCCAATGCCGTAGCAACCCATTTCCAGGGTCACCGGCTTGCCGTTTTCGCCCAGCACTTCGCACTTCATCGCCTTGCTGTACTTGTTGCCCAGCTGGAAGATGTGCCCGACTTCGATGCCGCGCTTGATTTCCAGGGTGCCCTGGCCGTCCGGGCTCGGGTCGCCGGCCACCACGTTACGCAGGTCGGCCACGGTCGGAACCGGAAGATCGCGTTCCCAGTTGACGCCGAAGTAGTGCTTGTCGTCGATGTTCGCACCGATACCGAAGTCGCTCATCAGCTCGACCGAGCGGTCGATGATGATCGGCAGCGGCAGGTTCAGCGGGCCGAGGGAACCGGCGCCGGCGCCAATGGCGTCACGCAGTTCGGCATCGGACGCCATGACCAGCGGGCTGGCAACGCCAGGCTGGTTGGCGGCCTTGATTTCGTTGAGTTCGTGGTCGCCACGGATGATCAGGGCAATCAGCTTGCCTGGCTCTTCGGCGTGGACGATCAGGGTCTTGATGGTCTTTTCAATCGGCAGATTGAATTTTTCCACCAGCGCGGCAATGGTCTTGGTGTCTGGCGTATCGACCAGGCGCAGTTCTTCGGCTGGCGCTGGGCGCGAGGTTTCGCGAGGCACGGCCTCGGCCTTCTCGATGTTCGCCGCGTAGTCGGAGCCGTTGCTGAAGACGATATCGTCTTCACCGGATTCGGCCAGCACGTGGAATTCGTGGGAGCCGGCGCCGCCGATGGAGCCGTTGTCCGCTTCAACCGGGCGGAACTTCAGGCCCAGGCGGGTGAAGACATTGCAATAAGCCTGGTGCATGCGGTCGTAGGTGACCTGCAAGGACGCCTGGTCGGCGTGGAAGGAGTAGGCGTCCTTCATGATGAACTCGCGGCCGCGCATCAGACCGAAGCGTGGGCGGATTTCATCGCGGAATTTGGTCTGGATCTGGTACAGGTTCAGCGGCAGCTGCTTGTAGCTGCTCAGCTCGTTGCGAGCCAGATCGGTGATCACTTCTTCGTGGGTCGGGCCTGCGCAGAAATCGCGACCGTGACGGTCTTTGAAGCGCAGCAGCTCCGGGCCGTATTCTTCCCAGCGACCGGATTCCTGCCACAGCTCAGCCGGCTGAGTGCTCGGCATCAACACTTCAAGCGCGCCCGCGGCGTTCATTTCTTCGCGAACGATGGCTTCAACCTTGCGCATCACCCGCAAGCCCATCGGCAGCCAGGTGTACAGGCCGGAAGCCAGTTTACGGATCATGCCGGCGCGCAGCATCAGCTGATGGCTGATCACGACCGCGTCGGAAGGCGTTTCTTTCTGTGTGGCGAGCAAATATTGACTGGTGCGCATGGTAGGCCGTTGTCGGTTGCTGAAGACTGGAAGTGACGGAGCATTGTACGGGCGAGTTCCGCTGGCGTACAGGATTGCGCTCGGAGGGGCCGGGGGCTACTGCGAAAAGTGCGCAACCCCCGGGATTTTCTAGGATTCTTCGCCGACTGCGGTGCTGTTGGCGGAGCTTTCGGGCTCGGGTTTCGGCCCGGCGCGGCGGCTCTCCTGGAACCAGTGAATGGCGATCAGGATCAGTGTCGGCACCCCGAGGATCGCGGTGATGAGAAAGAAGTCGTGATAGCCGAACTTTTCCACCATGACCCCGGAATAGCCGCCGATCAGGCGCGGCAGCAGCAGCATGATGGAACTGAGCAGGGCGTACTGGGTGGCGGAGAACTTGAGGTTGGTCAGGCTCGACAGGTAGGCGACGAAGGCTGAAGTGGCCATGCCTGAACTGAAGTTGTCCAGGGAAATGGTGACGATCAGCATCTTCAGGTTCGGGCCCATGTCGGCAAGCATGAGGAACAGCAGGTTGGTCCCGGCCGATGCGGCGCCGCCGATGAACAGGATCGGCAGGATGCCGAACCGCACGATCAGCAGGCCGCCCATGCCGGCACCGAGCAGGGTCATGATCAGCCCGAAGATCTTGCTGACCCCGGCGATCTGGTCTTTGGTGAAACCCTGGTCGATGTAGAACACGTTGGCCATGACGCCCATGACCGTGTCCGACATGCGATAGGTGGCAATCAGCCCTAATAGCAGAAAGGCTTGCCAGCGATAGCGCAGGATGAAGTCGTTGACCGGCGTCAGCACCGGCGCCAGGCCCCGGCGGCCCATGGCCGAGAGGCACAGGGTGCTGAGGGTGATGTAGAGGATGGCACGCAGGAAGGCGCGGTCTTCCAGCAGCAGGTCCAGCAGGCTGACGCCGTCGAAGATCACGCTGGCGAAGTCGGTGTTGTACAGCTGGGTGAAGGTGGCGGGGACGGAAACCAGTAGCACGATCAGCACGAATACCGAGATCAACTGGTGAGCGAAGCTGTAGCGCCCGGCGGACAGTTGGGTGCGCAGCGGCACCGCGGGTTCACGCATCAGCAAGGTGGTGATCAGGGCCGGGATCATCAGCACCCCGAACAGCACGTAGGTGCCGGTCCAGGCCGAGTGCTTGTAGCTGAAACCGGTGGAGCCGAAGCCTTCGGCGAAAAACAGTGCGCCGGCGGTGGCCAGCAGCACGGCAACCCGATAGCCGGACATGTAACTGGCGGCCAGGGCGGCCTGGCGGCTGTCGTCGGCGATTTCCAGGCGGTAGGCGTCGATGGCGATGTCCTGGGTGGCCGAGGCGAATGCCACGATCACCGCAATGGCAATCAGCCAGGAAAGGTGCTTTTGCGGGTCGCAGAAACCCATGCCGATCAGGCCGAGAATCACCAGGGTCTGCGCCAGCACCAGCCAGGAACGGCGTCGACCGAGCTTGCCCAGGAGGGGCAGGCGCCATTGGTCGAGCAAGGGCGACCATACCCACTTGAAGGCATAGGCCAGGCCGATCAGGCTGGCGTAACCGATGGTTTCGCGGGCCACACCAGCCTCGCGCAACCACACCGAAAGAGTCGAGAACACCAGCATGTAAGGCATGCCGGCGGCGAAACCAAGCAGCAACAGCACGAGCGTCGAGGGGCTGGCATAGGCGGCAAGTGCGGCGCGCCAGGTTTTACGGGGCATGGGCTGAAGTCTGCCTCAGATTACGGAAACAAAGCGCGCACTCTAACCGCTGTGCTCCACCGGGCGCCAGCCATGGCGCTGAATATCCACGCGATTGTTCAGGATAGAGACACCTTCGCCACGCAGTCTGGCCCGCTGCTCGTCGCCCGAGGGACTGCCGGCCGGCAAGCTCAGGCGACCACCGGCGCCGAGCACTCGATGCCAGGGCAGGCTGGTGTCGGCGGGCAACTGGCTGAGGGTGCGCCCGACCCAGCGTGCCGCCCGACCCAGGCCTGCCATCTCCGCCAGTTGGCCGTAGCTCACCACCCTGCCTTCGGGGACCTGGGCCAGGGTCAGGTACAGCGCCGTACGTCGGATCTGTGCAGGGCTTTGCGGCTCTTCGCTGTGTTCGGTCACATTCGCGGTTCCAGATAATAGAGGAGGGACGCTGGTCGGCTGTGGTGATCAAAGCCGGATGAGTATTGAACTCACTCTCAATACCCGGGTCAGTCCTGACTAAGGCTTGTTCAGCAGGAATAATGCCGTTTTTTTTCGCAAGATCGAGTCCTCTATTGCTTATGTTGCCTAGAACTTTGCTGTGTTTCGCGGTGCTCAGCGCCTCCATGCCTGTATTGGCCGATACCGTGTGGTTGAAGAACGGTGATCGCCTGAGTGGCAAGATCAAGGTGTTCGACGGCGGCAAGCTGTTGATCCAGACCGACTATGGCGGTGCCATCAATATTGACTGGAAGCAGGTCAAGACTCTGGAGAGCGACCAGGAGCTGCTGGTCAAGCAGGATGCCTACACCGGGGAGAAGGCCAAGTCGCTGCAGGCGGCGGACGAAGGCAAGGTGATCCTGGCCAACGGCGAGGTGCCCAAGACGGTGGAGCTGGCGAGCATCCAGCAGATCATGAAGCCCAAGCCGCTGGTGGAAGACATGGTCTGGAAAGGCAACGTCGATGTGGCCATGGACTACAAGCGCGCCGAAAAGAACACCGATGACTACGACATCGACTTCAAGACCTCGGCGCGTCACGGGGCCTGGCGCCACAATGCCCAGGGCGAATACAACCGTGAGTTCCAGGATCATGTGGTGACCACGGACAACTGGAGCGCCGAGTACGCTCTGGACCGTTTCATCACGGAAAAGTGGTTCTGGGAAGGGCGCCTGACCTACAAGCGGGACAAGGTCGAGGACCTGGCGCGGCAGCGGGTGGTGGGTACCGGCCCCGGCTACCAGTTCTGGGATGATGAGCTGGGTGCGTTCTCCCTGGGCTCGCTGCTCAACCGTACCGATTACGAGTACGCCGATGGCGGCAAGGACAACTTCTATTCCCTGGCGATGAAGTGGGACTACAACCGTTACCTGATCGGCAAGCGGGTGGAGTTCTTCACCAATGGCGAGGTGGGGCGACCGCTTTCGGGGGTGGCCGACTATGCACTGGATGCCGAGATGGGGCTGCGCTACAAGGTCACCGACTGGGCTTCATTGAACCTCAAGGCGGAAAAAGACCTGATCCGCGGTACCGAAGACAGCGATCTGGACAAGACCCGCTACACCGTGGGCTTTGGCGTGACCTGGTAACCCGGGACGCATGGGCGCCTTTTCAACGAGGGCGCCGACAAAAGTGACGGGCACAAAAAAGCCCCGCTGTTGAGGGCGGGGCTTTTTTACTGGATCAGTACAAGTTAGATAACTTGAACTTCTTCAGCTTGCATGCCTTTCTGACCGCGGGTAGCGATGAAAGAAACCTGTTGGCCTTCTTTCAGGCTTTTGAAGCCGTCGGATTGGATAGCTTTGAAGTGTACGAACAGGTCGTCACCGGATTGTGGAGTGATGAAGCCGAAGCCTTTTTCATCGTTGAACCACTTAACGGTACCGGTTTGGCGATTAGACATGGTGTATCTCCTTGGACAAAGTTAACTGCGACTCAGGAAAAGCCCTGGCCGAGACTGAGTGCAAAGAGCAGGAAAAATTCTTGGAGATGGTTGGATCGAAATTCAACATCGTGTAGAGATTCTCAGTGACACAAGCAGCACAGTGGCGCCACCTTAACCCTTTTTCCTGAACGTGCCAATGGTCAGTGCGAAGGTTTCTCGGTTTTCGTGACTGACGGCGGGGCGCTCGTCGCCCAGCCCTTGAAAATCGTGGCGTGAGGCGAGAAAAACGTCCCAGACTTTGAACCCGACCTCGCGCCCCGGTAAGATGCCAGACCGTTTTTTTTCACCTCGCTATTTCAGGACACCCGCCATGAGCATCAAATCGGACAAGTGGATTCGCCGCATGGCGCAAGAGCACGGCATGATCGAGCCCTTCGTAGAGCGCCAGATGCGTGGCGAAGGCCAGGATCGGCTGATCTCCTTCGGGGTGTCGAGCTACGGCTACGACGTGCGTTGCGCCGACGAATTCAAGGTGTTCACCAACATCAATTCGGCCACTGTCGATCCGAAGAACTTCGATGAAAAGAGCTTCGTCGACATCAAGAGCGACGTCTGCATCATTCCGCCGAACTCCTTTGCCCTGGCACGCACCGTCGAGTACTTCCGCATTCCGCGCAACGTGCTGACCATCTGCCTGGGCAAGAGCACCTATGCCCGTTGCGGCATCATCGTCAACGTGACCCCGCTGGAACCCGAGTGGGAAGGCCACGTGACCCTGGAATTCTCCAACACTACCACCTTGCCGGCGAAGATCTACGCCAACGAAGGCGTGGCGCAGATGTTGTTCCTGGAGTCGGACGAAGAGTGCGAAGTGTCCTACAAGGACCGTGGCGGCAAATACCAGGGCCAGCGTGGCGTGACCCTGCCACGCACCTGAGTTCGTCTGTCTGACGAATAGCGGGAATTCCTGAGCCGGCAGGCACTCTATTGGAGGTACTGCCGGTACGCGCAAGGCGTACCCGGCACAGCTCAGGAGTGCCCTCATGAAGATAGATCCGCGAATCAGTGCCACCTTGGCCAGGCTGGAACCCAATCAGGTTGGCGTACTGGCCTGGACCCTGCTGGCGCATCCTCCCGTCAGCATGGCCGGTGGCATTCCCGGCCAGCCGGATCCCGATTCCCCGCAACCCCTTGAACCCACCGAGCCGGGCGAACCGACCCTGCCCGACGAGCCGCCTCCCGCGCCTGTCGCCTGAAGCCCGTACCGCGCCCGCCCGGCCCAGAGCCTGAACGGGTGCGGTACCGCTGTTACTTCAGGTTGCCGCTGAGAAACTGCTGCAAGCGCTCGCTTTTCGGGTTGCCCAGCACGTCCTCCGGAGCCCCTTCTTCCTCTACCAGGCCCTTGTGCAGGAACAGCACCTGGCTTGACACCTTGCGCGCAAAACTCATCTCGTGGGTGACCATGATCATGGTCCGGCCCTCTTCGGCCAGGCCCTGGATCACCTTGAGCACCTCGCCTACCAGCTCCGGGTCCAGGGCCGAGGTGGGTTCGTCGAACAGCATGACCTCCGGCTCCATGGCCAGGGCCCGGGCGATGGCCACCCGTTGCTGCTGGCCGCCGGATAGAAACGCCGGGTACTGGCTGGCCACCCGTGCCGGCAGGCCGACCTTGTCCAGGTAACGCCGGGCGCGTTCCTCGGCCTCCCTGGGGCTGACCCCCAGCACCCGGCGCGGGGCCATGGTGATGTTTTCCAGCACGGTCATGTGGCTCCACAGGTTGAAGTGCTGGAACACCATTGCCAGGCGGGTGCGAATCCGCTGCAGCTCGGCCGGGTCGGCCACGTGCATGCCGTGGCGGTCGCTGACCATGCGGATCTGCTGGCCATCCAGGCTCATGGCGCCGTCATCCGGGGTTTCGAGAAAGTTGATGCAGCGCAGGAAGGTGCTCTTGCCCGAGCCGCTGGCGCCGATCAGGCTGATCACGTCGCCGGTCCTGGCCTTGAGGGAAACACCTTTGAGCACTTCATTGTCGCCATAGCATTTATGCAGGCCTTCAACGGTCAATTTGTACATGGGGGCGTGCATCCTCAAGGCGAAAGTAGGTAACCGCTGCGATAGGCCTCGCGACCGGCGACATGGGCGATCACCATGCCTGCGGTGGCCATGCGTCGCAGCGAGCGGGCGTACATGAGCCCGGCGTTGTTGCAATGGATGGGGGTGACCCGGTCGTGGATCGGGTCGATGATTTCGGCCACCAGTTGCCCGGCCTCCAGGTATTCCCCCGGCAGGGCGTTGAACACCAGCAGCCCGCCTACCGGGGTCGCCACCGGTTCGACGCCGGCCAGGGGCGTGGCCGGGAAGGGCAGCTCGGGCAGTGGCGGCGCTTCACCGGCGATGGCCCCAAGCCGGGTCAGGTAGTCGATCAGGGCCTGGCAGTCGAGGCTGGCCAGGCCGTGGTTGACGTCGCCCTGGCCGCGCAGCTCGACGGTCACCGCAAAGCTGCCTGTCGGGATGGCGAAACGCTCGCCGAAGCGCTGTTGCAGTTGCCACCACAGCAGGCTGAAGCATTCGTCGAACGACCAGGCCGCGGAGTCGGTGGCCAGCAGGCAGGCTTCGGCGCCCAGGTAGCGAGCCAGCGGCTCCACCCGGGGCCAGGCTTCGGGGGTGGTGTAGAGATGCGCCACAGCCTCGAAGTCGCAATGCAGGTCCAGCACCATGTCGGCATCGCAGGCCAGCCGTTGCAGGGTCAACTGCAGGGACTGCAGTTGGGTTTGCGGCCGCTGGCGCGCCAGGGCATCGATCAGGTGACGGCGGATCAGTTCAAGGTTGTGTTCAGGGTCGGCATTGAGCAGCCCTTCGATGGCATCGCCGACTTGTTCGCCCAGGTCGGCGAAGCCGCGGTTGAAGTTCTGCCCGCTTTCCAGCTGGTAGCGGCCCAGGGGCACATCCATCAGCACCTGTTCCAGGCCCACCGGATTGGCCACCGGCACCAGGACGATTTCCTGGCGCAGGCGCCCGGCGGCTTCCAGCTCCGCCAGGTGTTGCTTGAGGTGCCAGGCAACCAGCATGCCGGGCAACTCGTCGGCGTGCAGGGAGGACTGGATATAGACCTTGCCGGCGACCTGGGGCGGGCCGAAGTGAAAGCTGTGGACCTGGCGCGCGGTGCCCGGCAGCGGGGCGAGCAGGTCGTGGATCTCGTGGCGCATTGACGGTTTTCCTGCAGCAAGTCCTAGTGGGTCGGCCCGAGGAAGGCCAGCCAGCGGCGTTCAGCGAGGCGGAACAGGCCCACCAGGGCGAAGGTCACGCACAGGTAGATGATGGCGGCGATGCCGAACGACTGAAATGTCAGGAAGGTCGCCGAGTTGGCGTCGCGGGCGATTTTCAGGATGTCGGGAATGGTCGCGGTGAAGGCCACTGTGGTGGAGTGCAGCATCAGGATCACTTCGTTGCTGTAGTAGGGCAACGAGCGGCGCAGGGCCGAGGGCATGATCACGTAGGCGTACAGCTTCCAGCCGCTCAGGCCATAGGCCTTGGCCGCTTCGACTTCGCCGTGGGCCATGCTGCGGATCGCCCCGGCGAAGATCTCCGTGGTGTAGGCGCAGGTGTTCAGGGCGAAGGCAAGGATGGTGCAGTTCATTGCATCGCGAAAGAACGCATCCAGGACTGGCTGTGCGCGAATCGCGGCGATGCTGTAGATCCCGGTGTAGCAGATCAGCAACTGGATATAGAGCGGTGTGCCACGAAACAGGTAGGTGTAGAACTGCACCGGCCAGCGGATGTAGCGCTTGGGCGAGACCCGGGCGATGGACAGCGGGATCGACACCAAAAAGCCGATGCAGATCGAGGCACTGAGCAGCCACATGGTCATGGCCAGGCCGGTCACGTGGTAGCCATCGCTATAAAGGAAGGGACGCCAGTATTCCTGCAGGAGTTCGATCATCGCACGGCCTCCCGGGCGCCGGCGGCGTAACGCCGTTCAAGCCTGCGCAGGACAAAGTTGGAGGCACTGGTGATCAACAGGTAGATCAGCGCCGCCAGAACCAGGAAGTAGAAGAGTTGGTAGGTGCTCTTGCCGGCGTCCTGGGCAGCCTTGACCAGGTCGGCCAGGCCAATGATCGACACCAGGGCCGTGGCCTTGAGCATCACCATCCAGTTGTTGCCGATGCCTGGCAGGGCAAAGCGCATCATTTGCGGAAAGACCACGAAGCGAAAGCGCTGGCCGCGTTTCAGGCCATAGGCGGTGGCCGCTTCCACCTGGCCCCGGGGCACGGCAAGGATCGCCCCGCGAAAGGTTTCGGTGAAGTAGGCGCCATAGATGAAACCCAGGGTGATCACCCCGGCGCTGAAGGGGTTGATCTCGATGTAGTCCCACTCCATGAAATCGGTAAAGGAGGTCAACCAGGTTTGCAGGCTGTAGAAAATCAGCAGCATCAGGACCAGGTCCGGTACGCCGCGGATCAGGGTGGTGTAGAGCTGGGCCGGAACCCGCAGCAGGGCAACGCTGGACAATTTGGCGCTGGCGCCGATCAGGCCCAGCAAAACGCTGACCAGCAGCGACAACACCGACAACTTGATGGTCATCCAGGTACCTTCCAGCAGCAGAGGGCCGAAACCCTTCAGGCTGAGCGCGGAAAGCCCCAGGTTTTTTAGAAGTTCTTCGAGCATCGATCTGTGACCCGTAGCGATAAAAAAGGCGCCCATCGAGGATGGGCGCCGACAGGTTATTTACCGCTGTAGAGGTTCAGGTCACCGAAGTGTTTTTTCTGGATGGTGGCGTAGGTGCCATCATCGTGTAACGCTTTGATACCTTTATCCAGAAGCGCTTTCAGCTCTTTGTTACCTTTCGAGATACCCACCGCGGTCTTGGCCGGCAGCAGCGGGTCGTCCACCGGCTTGCTGATCTCATAGTCAGCGCCTTGCGGTGACTTGAGGAAGCCCAGTTCGGCCTGCAGCATGTCCTGGATCGAGGCATCGAGGCGCCCGGAAGTCAGGTCGGCATAGACCTGGTCCTGGTTCTGATAGGCCTGGGTCTTGACCCCGGCCTTGTCCAGCACGGCCTTGGCGTAGGCTTCCTGAATGGTGCCCTGCTCGTAGCCGACGGTCTTGCCCTTGAGCGAGGCGGTGTCTTCGCTCAGTCTCGAGCCTTTCTTGAACACGAATGCGGTGGGGCCGGAAAACAGTTCGTTGGAGAAGTCGATGACTTTCTCGCGAGCCGGGGTGACGGTCATGGACGAGATCACACCGTCGAATTTATTGGCCTTGAGGCCTGGAATCATGCCGTCGAAGTCACTTTCGACCCACTTGCACTTGACCTTCAGCTCGGCACAGATGGCATTGCCCAGGTCGATGTCGAAACCCACCAGGCTGCCGTCGGCGGCCTTGGATTCGAAGGGGGCGTAGGAAGGGTCGACGCCGAAGCGCAGTTCCTTGTATTCCTTGGCCAGCGCGGAGCCGGCGGCCATGCAGAAAGCCAATGCAGAAAGGGTCAGCAATGCTTTTTTCATTATTCAATCCCTAAGAACCAATATGAGCGCTTGTGGCGCATGAGTACTGTTACTGGACCGCATAAGACTTAATGAAAGTAGCAATTTCCGAACCAGAGTCCCGAACAGGTGTTTTAAAAGCGCTGGAAAGCAGCGACATGAGGGAACCCGTGCGCTGAGATGGGGCGTGATTTTTGGTAGGCGCCAATAAGGTGCGAAGGGGTGGGCAATCTACGATGGGCGAACTGAGAGGGCTGCCAGTGCCAAGCGCGGTTGAGGGCGCCGGTGAGCTGTTCGTTTTGGAGCAGGCCCGCTTGCACAGGACGTGCAAGCGGGTGGGGGAAGGTTACTTGCCTGGAACCAGGGTCAGGAGCGTCTTGCCGTAGCTGCGCTCGAAGTTCTGCGGTTGCATCGGCAGGCTCAGGTACTGGGCCTTGAGCCAGCCGTCGATGCCGTTGGCATAGTTGGGGCTCACCGGGTTGCCGGACTGGCCGCTGCTGTTGAGGCCCATCAAGGGTTCGCTGAGGCCGAAATCCACGATCAAGCGCAGGGCCGGTGTATCGGTGATGGCAAAATCCTGCCCCCAACGGTACGCGGCGCTGTTGATGGTGTTGTGGTCGCCCCCGGCCTGAAGCGGGCCACGGATCTGCCGGCCATTGGCGTTGGTCCACTGGTAGCTGTGCAGCTTGCCCCATTGCCAGGCCTTGCGGTCGGCGCCCAGCAGTTGCTCGCCGGAGCTGATGGCGGCTGCCAGGCTGCGGGCGAGGATGGCTGGCTTGTCTTCCTTTTGCGCGGTGCGCGAATCGTCCCAGAACGGGCTATCTTCCTGGCCCAACAGGTGGTCGGCCTGGGCCGAGTAGGAAAGGTTGCCGTTGGCGACGAAGGCTTGCCAGGCGTCACTGGACTCGGGGCCGAGCTTGTCGAGGAAGATCTGCTTGGCGCTCTCCTGCAGGAACAATTCGTACAACGCCGCGTCGGCCGAGCCGGCGCTGACCTTGCCGTCGAACGCCAGCAAGCGGCTATAGGCTTCCCTGGCCTTGGCGCGTTCGGTATCGGGCAAGGCCTCGATGGCCTGCTTCAGCGGCTGGGCCATGCCCGGAGCTTCGAACATCTTTTTCAGTTTGGCGGCGAACAGGGTGCTTTGGTCGTACTGCAGGGCGATCAGGCTGCGGTTGTCCTGCTTGCCGCTGGAGGCCAGACCGGCCATGCGCTCGGCCCGTTCCGGGGCGTGCCAGGAATTGGACAGCTGCATGCCGTAGCCCCGCGAGATCACTCGCTGGTTGGCTGTGGCGATCCAGCCCTGGGGCGGGTCCTGGTCGTAGGGGTGGAGCATCGGGTCGGCGTAGCCGTCCCAGTCGTAACGGCCATCCCAACCCGGTGAAGGCAGCAAGCCTTCGCCTTCGCGGCGGTTGGGGAAGCGCCCGGTGACTTGCCAGCCGATGTTGCTGGCGTCGGCAAACACCATGTTCAGGGCGATGGCGCGGATTTCCCGACTGGCATCCGAGGCCTTCTCGACGTTCTGCGCCCGGGACAGGTCGAAGAAGGCGTCCAGGGTCTTGTCGTCCTTGAGCTCCGGCGTCTGCAGGGCCAGGCCGAAACCGTTACCGAGCGCTGCCCCCAGGGCGCTGTTGAGCAGCGGGCCATGGCGGGTTTCGTACACGGCTTCGCGAATCGGCCGTTGGCCTTTGACGAAATAGGTTTCGTTGCGCACGGTCACCGGCTGCCATTTGCCGTTGTTCTGGTAGTACAGGGCGTTGCCCTGGCGCTTGAGCTTTTCCAGGAACAGGTCCTGGTTGTCTCCCTCCACCGAGCTCATGCTCCAGGCCACCTTGCCGTTGAAGCCCTGGAGAATCGCCGGCAGGCCAGCGATGGACGCGCCAGCGGCCTGGTATTTCGGCGCGCGGATCTGGGTGTAGTACCAGGCTTGCAGGTGGCTGTCGGCGGCCAGCAGGCTGCGGCCGGTGCGGCTGCGCTGTGGGGCGATGGCCAGGTTGCTGCCGCCGCGGGTGCCCAGGCTGTTGAGCTGGGCCAGACGGTTGATGGCGCGGCTGACTTCGTTCAGGCCCGGCACAGTGAGATTCAGGCCCTTGAGCTTTTCCGCTTCGGCCAGGGGCAGGGGTTCATCGGGATAGCTCGGAGTCAGCCACGGCAGTTTGTCGCTGCCGACTTTCTGCGCCAGCACCAGGGCGTTGATCTCTTCTTGCAGGTTGGCGGACTGGCCGAAGTTCAGCAGGCAGAAGATCAGCGCCGAATCCTCGGCTTTCCAGTATTCGGGGGTGTAGCCCTGGGCTGCCAGGTCCGGCGGCAGCTTGTCGCGATAGCGGAACAGGTAGGCGTTGACGCCCCGGGCATAGACCTCGAAGAAGCGCTTGATCCGTGGCGACGAAGCCTTGTACAGCTCATCGGCGCTTTTCTTCAGGTTGATCGCGCGCATCAGGCGGTCCACTTCCAGTGCGTCGGCACCGGACATTTCGGCCAGGCGGCCCTGTGCCAGCAGGCGCAGGGTCACCATCTGGCCAATGCGGTCGCTGGCGTGCACATAGCCCAGGGTGAACAGGGCGTCATGGAAGCTGCTGCTTTCGATCAGCGGTACGCCGACCGCGTTGCGCCGCACGGAAACGTTCTGTGCCAGGCCCTTGAGCGGTTGCACGCCAGAGGTGGGGGGCAGGGTGTCTTGAGTGTTCCAGGACTGGCAACCGGCCAGGCTCAGAGCACTGGCCACTGCCGCGGCAACGCCGAACCGGGGAAGAAAATGTGAGAAGGCTGGCGAGGCCATGGCAAAGCTCCTGCGGGGGGTAGCGTCGATAAAGGCGCTACGTTAGTGAGCAGGCGAGTGCCGCGCAAGCGGGGGCAGGAGGTATTTCTCGACGACGCTGCAAATAGCGATCGCCGGCGCGTCAGCGCCTGGCAAAACCCGTAGGAGCCGGCTTGCCGGCGAAGAGGCCTTCTGGCCTTGGCTGGCCCTTGCGGGCACCGTGACTGGCAAGCCAGCTCCTGCAGGCACAAGGCTCA
The DNA here is from genome assembly GCF_024810175.1 of Pseudomonas sp. BIGb0176. Taxonomy (NCBI): domain Bacteria; kingdom Pseudomonadati; phylum Pseudomonadota; class Gammaproteobacteria; order Pseudomonadales; family Pseudomonadaceae; genus Pseudomonas; species Pseudomonas sp. BIGb0176. The sequence goes on along the minus strand of NZ_JANUEC010000002.1, from coordinate 871,231 downwards.
GGAGGCGGGATTGACCTGCTCTACCAAGGCATAGGCCCGCTCGGTAGCCGGCCGGGCCTGGATGCTGTTGAACCAGCGCTGCAGATGCGGGAAGTCCTCGAGTTTCTGGCTCTGCTTCTTGTAGGAAGCGATCCAGGGATAGATCGCCATGTCGGCAATGCTGTAGTCGCTGCCGGCGACGAACTTGCGGTCCGCCAGGCGCCGATCGAGCACGCCGTACAGGCGCGCGGTTTCATCCACATAACGTTTGATGGCGTAGGGGATCTTTTCCGGGGCGAACTGGCTGAAGTGATGATTTTGCCCTGCCATCGGCCCCAGCCCGCCCATCTGCCAGAACAGCCATTGCAGGGCTTCCTGGCGCCCGCGCAGGTCCTGGGGCAGGAACTGGCCGGTCTTTTCCGCGAGGTACAACAGGATCGCCCCGGACTCGAACAGCGACAGTGGCTGGCCGCCATCGGCGGGTTGGTGGTCAACGATCGCCGGAATGCGGTTGTTGGGCGCGATCTTCAGGAATTCGGGCTTGAATTGCTCACCCAGGCCGATGTTCACCGGGTACAGGGTGTAGGGCAGGCCGGCTTCTTCCAGGAACAGGGAGATCTTGTGGCCGTTGGGGGTGGTCCAGTAATACAGGTCGATCATGGAACGCTCCAATTGGGTTGTATCTGTGCTTAAGGACAGCAAACTCCGGCATTAGGTCGTCCTGTCTGCATTCGATGGCTTGCCTGAACAGCTAAGTGATGCTCAAGTGCGGCAAATTCAATGACCTCGACAGAGAAAAACATGCCCCTTCCGGCCAGCACCGCACTGATGCTCATCGACCAGCAGCAAGGCATCCTCCAGCCTCGGCTTGGCCCGCGCAACAACCCCGAGGCGCAGGTGCGGATGCTCGAACTGCTGGCCCACTGGCGCGCCCGCGGCTGGCCGGTGATCCATGTGCAACACCTGTCGCGTTCGCCGGATTCGGTGTTCTGGCCCGGGCAGTCGGGGGTGGAGTTTCAACCGTGCTTTGAGCCCCGGGACGGGGAATGGCGGGTTCAGAAGCAGGTGCCGGATGCGTTTTGCGCCAATTCGCTGGAAGCGGATTTGCGGCGCGAGGGGATTGCCGGGTTGGTGATTGTCGGTGTTGCCACCAACAACTCTGTGGAGTCGACGGCGCGTACGGCTGGCAACCTGGGCTTTGCCGTGTGGGTGGTGGCCGACGCCTGCTACACCTTCGACAAGCCCGACTTCAGCGGTCGGGCCCGTAGTGCCGAGGAGGTGCATGCCATGTCGCTGGCCAATCTGGATGGCGAGTACGCCACCGTCCTGGACCTGGCGCAGTTGCTGGCCCAGGAGGCCGGGCGCAGCTGAAGGCGCAAGTGCTAAGGCAGGCCCCGCCCGCGCTCAGGTCAGGCGCCGTGGCACTTCTTGAATTTCTTGCTGCTGCCGCATGGGCAAGGGTCGTTGCGGCCAACGTCTTTCAGTGCGTTGCGTACCGGCTCCTGGTGGGCGTGGTTGCAGTGCGGGCCGTGAACATGGCCATGGTCGTGATCGTGATGGTCATGATCGTGGTTGCAGTCAGGGCCATGGACATGAGGTTGCTGGGTCATTGCGGGTTACTCCGGGATAAAATCGCCGGGAATTATCACGCCATTGCGCTTCAGGTGCACGTCCTGGCCGATGAATAATCCGATTTCCAGTTCCCCTTCGAGGCGGTAGGGGATAGGTCGCTCGGGCTTGCGCAGCAATTTCACCACATCGCGGATCTGCGGCCACAGGTTGGTCCGCACCGGCACCTTGAAGAAGCGGCTGCTGTGGGGCGTGACGGTGAACCAGTGTTCGTGCTCGCCTTCGCTGAGCAGGAAGCGCTCCAGGTAGACCTTGTAGGTCAGGCGACGCACGGTCAGGTCGCTGTCGTTGGGGTTATCCACCCGCAGGTGCAGGGTGAAGCGTTGTTCCAGCAGGTTGGCCTTGACCACCTCGACCTTGACCAGATGCACCGTCGGGTCGACGGACTCATCGCTGAACCAGGAGGCACAACCCGTCAGGCCCAGCGCGCCGAGCAGGCACAAGGTTCGTAACGCACGCAGCTCACCGATCATTGCAAGACTCCCTCTGGATGCCGGTGCCCATCCTGGGCCCGGGTTGGTATCGGCCGGTAGTGGCTCAGCGGCTGAAATAGCTGGCGCAGCACTTCTTGAACTTGTGCCCGCTGCCACAGGGGCAGGCGTCGTTGCGGCCGGATTTGAGGGGAACCGTGGGGTCGATGAAATACCAGCGTCCCTGGTTCTGCACGAAGGATGAGCGTTCGCGGTGGCTATGCTCGCCCTGGCTGTCGTGCCAGCGGGCAGTAAAGGTGACAAAGGCATGCTCGGGCTGGCCGCCGAAGACTTCCGAGCTTTCGACCTGCAACCCCAGCCAGGTGCTTTGGGCGCTCCAGTCGCTGATGGACTGGCGATCCAGGCCCGCCTGTTGCGCCGGCAGGGTGGTGGCCAGCAGGTAATCCACCTGCCCCAGCACATAGGCACTGTAGCGCGAACGCATCAGGGCTTCCGCGCAGGGCGCGGGATGGCCGGCATGGTAGTGGCCGCAGCAGGCATCCAGCAGGTTGCCGCTGCCGCAGGGACAAATCGAGGCACTCATTGTGTTACCACCAATACTTTCCAAAGTTTTCCGGGTTTGCCCAGAATCGTGAGTTGAGCCAATCGGGCACTTGCTTGTATTCAAGCAGATCGTAGGTGAACAGGGTCAGGACCTGTTCATCGCGCTGAAAGCGTTCGCTGGCCTGCAACGCCAGGGAATAGAAGTCGGTTTCCTGCCAGCCGCAGGCACACAGGTCGGCCAGCACGGCGATCCGGCTGGCATTGAGGTTGCGAATGCCCCCAAGCAGGTTCAGGCCGTCGCGCTTGGGCAAGTGCTCCAGGCAATCCACGGCCAGGGCCAGGTCGAAACGTCGCGCTGCCAGTTCCGCAGGCAGAGGGCCGGGTGCCGCCTGGGCCACTTGGGTCGTGGGGTGGGCCTCCTTGAAGGCAGCCAGGGCGGGGAAGTCGCTGGCACCGATCAGCAGCAGCTGTTGTGGTGCGTAGCGATCCAGCAAAGCCGCCAGGGCCTGCTGCGGGGTACGGTTGGAAATGCCGGCGCTCATCTTAGCTCCTCGGTCAGAACGCTAAAGACTAGCGTGCCGGCATCTGCGGGCCTAGAGCGGTTCACCACTAAATCGGCGAACCTCCCGTGTTTACGGGGCGAAACCGGTGATAGCCAGGTGCTGGCGCAGATGAAATGCGCGGTCTTTACTCCGTGAATCGGCCTTGAGCCGATCCCTCAGGAGAAATCAGATGAGCATCATTCGGACGGCAGTACCCCTGGTTCTGTTAACCAGTGTGTTGACTGGTTGTGCAGGTTTGCAGAAAACCGACTGGCCGATCTGCGCCGCGGTAGGTGGCGTCACGGGCGCGGCGCTGGGCGCCACCGAAAGCTCCTCGTGGGCGGGCGGCGGCGCACTGGTGGTCGGTGGCCTGGCGGGTGCGTACTGCTGGGTAAAAGGTGATGGCGACGAGGACGGCGATGGCGTGCCGGACAGCCGCGACAAGTGCCCCCACACACCCAGAGGCGTCCAGGTCGATGCCAACGGCTGCCCACCACCGCCACCGGTGGTAGAAGAGGTGGTAGTGGTCAAGGAAGAAACCATTGTCATTCGTGATGTGCACTTCCATTTCGACTCGGCCAAGCTGACCGATGCCGACAAAACCAAGCTCAACACCATTGTCACCCGACTGAAACAGGAGGCGTCGAGTGCCCAACTGCGAGTGACCGGCCATACCGACAGCGTCGGCAGCGATGCCTACAACCAGAAACTCTCGGACAAGCGCGCCCACTCGGTCGTGGAGTACCTGATCAGCAACGGCATTCCCCGCAGCAGCTTCGTCTCGGTAACCGGCGCCGGTGAAAGCAAGCCAGTGGCGGATAACAAGACCGCCGAAGGCCGGGCGATGAACCGTCGTACGGAAATCCAGATCAACCGCTGAAACCCCAGGGCCTGTGCGGCGACGAGCCGCACGTGGCCGCCTCTGCTCCTGTGCCAGGACCATGCTGATGGCGCAGGAGCCTTTGATCCCGGTGTCTTCTCGGCGATGGGCTCAGCCTGTCTGTAACGGGCGATCCTCGTCGATCCGGTGGCTAAACAGCCACTTCGTGAAGAATTTTCATTCCCCTCTGGCTTACCCCCGGGATAAGTCGTTACTGTGCGCGCAAAGAATAATTCACGAGGGGAGCGTATGAAGGTTTTATGGGGGCTGGGGAAGTTTCTGACCTTGGTTTTCTGGTTGGTGGTGCTGATCAACCTGGCCAGGACGTTGATCAACCCGCTGCATCTTCTAGTGAATCTGGCGGGCAGCCTGTTGCTGCTGACCCATTTGCTGGAACTGCTGCTGTTCAACGGCAGCCTCAAGGATCGGCCACATCCCTGGCGTGACCGGCTGTACATCCTGCTGGTGGGGATCTTCCACCTGCAGACTCTTCCTGCTCCTGTCGTTGTCGAGGCCGACCATGCGTAAGCTCTGCCTGCTGGCTCTTTTCTGCAGCCCCCTGGCCATGGCCCAGGTGGTCAAGGTCGAAACCAACTCCCTGATGCGTCTGCCCAATACCGCCAGCACTCTGCAACTGGAGCGGCTGGAAGTGGCGGACTATGGCACCTTGCTGATCCCGGCCAATGTCACCGAGCTCAAGGTGGACGAACTGCTGCTGGGGCATGAGGCGCGGATCGCCATCGTCCCTACCGAACAGAGCCTGCACTTGACTGTCCGCCGTGCGGAGCTGGAAGCGGGTAGCCAGATCACTTCCCGAGGCGCGCCGGGTACCTACCTGAAGGCCGCCAAGCCGGGGCGCAACCTGAACCTGCGCATCGAGTCGTTGCAGGCCGAGACGCTGTCTGTGGACGCCCGGGGTGGTGCCGGTGCGCCGGGTTATGTCGGTCTGGATGGCGCCAATGGCCAGGAACCGGGCTGCACCTGGGGCAGCGCGGGGCGTGGGGCTGACGGTGACAATGGCGGCGATGGCCGTCCTGGTGCGGCAGGCGCCCAGGTCCGGGTGGAACTGCCGCGAGACTTCCCCAGCGAGCAGATCAAGGTCTGGGTCGATGGTGGCGCAGGCGGGCTGGCCGGTGCCGGTGGCAAGCCGGGTGCGGGCGGCAAGTCCAAGGGGTGCCTGGTGTACCGCACCGACGGTGGCAAGAGCGGACGGCCCGGCGCCCAGGGGCAGCCTGGCCCAGCCGGCGAGCCTGGCGCGCTGACGGTGCAGCGCCTATAAGCCGTAACGCTTGCGTTGAACCTTGCCCGGCCGCCCGCTTCTGTAGCGGGCGGCCTGTTTTCAGAAGGTCGGCCGGGCCGCCGCCAGGGCGACCAGCACCAGGCCGATGATCAGGTTGCTGCCCACCAGCCGGCGGATCTTGCCCAGCGCCGCGGCACCAGCGGGCCAATCCTCGGCCGCTACTGCCTTGCGCAGCTCCGGCAACTGCAGGGACTGGATGCGGATGAACAGGGCGGTCATCACCAGGTACAGGCCCATCATGATCTGCACATACTTGGGCGCGGTTTCAAAGCCGCTGAAGCGCAAATGCAGCAGGCCGATACCGCTGATCGGCAACAGCACCACGGCGATCCACACCCAGACGAAAAAACGCGGAAACACTTGCGCCCACAACTTCAGCCGCGCCGGCCCCTCCAGGGCCACCATTGCCGCCGGGCGCAGGACCATCCAGGCGAAGAACATGCCGCCGACCCAGACCAGGGCGGCCAGGACATGCAGGGTGTAGGCAAGGGCGAAAGGGGTCATTCGGGTACTCCGTTCTGCGCGGGATGAATTAGCGGGGTATGATAGCGGCCGATTCGAACCACTGAAAATTTATCCAGCGTTTTGTGCGCCCGAAAAACCATGATCAGCAACGAACTCAAAACCACGATCCAGGGCGCCTACTCGCGTTTTCTCGAAGCCAAGAGCCTCAAGCCGCGTTACGGCCAGCGCCTGATGATCGCCGAAGTGGCCAAGGTCCTGGGTGATATCGACACCGACGACGAAGGCCGGCGCAGTGGCGACCCGGCGGTGGTCGCCGTGGAAGCCGGCACCGGTACCGGCAAGACCGTGGCCTACAGCCTGGCGGCAATTCCCACGGCCAAGGCCGCCGGCAAGCGCCTGGTGATCGCTACCGCCACCGTCGCCCTGCAGGAGCAGATCGTCTACAAGGACCTGCCCGACCTGATGCGCAACAGCGGGCTGAACTTCAGCTTCTCCCTGGCCAAGGGCCGTGGTCGCTACATGTGCCTGTCCAAGCTCGACATGCTGCTCCAGGAAGGCCACGCCCAGACCGCCACGGCCCAGCTGTTCGAGGAAGAAGGCTTCAAGATCGAAGTGGATGAAGCCAGCCAGAAGCTGTTCACCAGCATGATCGAAAAACTCGCCGGCAATAAATGGGACGGCGACCGCGACAGCTGGCCCACGGCCCTGGAAGACGCCGACTGGGCGCGCCTGACCACCGACCACAGCCAGTGCACCAACCGCCATTGCCCGAACTTCGGCCAGTGCGCCTTCTATAAGGCTCGGGAGGGCATGGGCAAGGTCGATGTGATTGTCACCAACCACGACATGGTCCTGGCCGACCTGGCCCTGGGCGGCGGCGCCGTGCTGCCGGACCCGCGCGACACTCTCTATGTGTTCGACGAAGGTCACCACCTGCCGGACAAGGCCATTGGCCACTTCGCCCATTACACCCGCCTGCGCTCCACTGCCGACTGGCTGGAGCAGACCGCCAAGAACCTCACCAAGCTGCTGGCCCAGCATCCGTTGCCGGGTGATCTGGGGCGCCTGATCGAGCAGGTGCCGGAGCTGGCGCGGGAGATCAAGACCCAGCAGCAGTTCATGTTCACCGCCTGCGAGCAGATCGCCGATTTCCGCACCGGCGAAGACATGGAAGGCCGCGAGCGGCCACGCCACCGTTTTGTCGGCGGGCTGATCCCCGAGCATATGCGCGAGATGGGCCTTGAGTTGAAAAAGGGCTTTTCCCGTCTCACCGACCTGTTCACCCGCCTGACCGAGTTGCTCAAGGAAGGCATGGATGGCGAGGTCAACATCGGTATCGCCAGCAACCAGGCCGAAGAGTGGTACCCGCTGTTCGGCAGCCTGCTGGCCCGTGCCTCGGGCAACTGGGAACTGTGGACCGCGTTCACCGTCGAGGACCCGGAAGACAATCCGCCCATGGCCCGCTGGCTGACCCTGGCCGAAAGCGGCTCGCTGTTCGACATCGAGGTCAACGCCAGCCCGATCCTCGCTGCGGAAATGCTCCGACGCAATCTGTGGAACGTGGCCTACGGTGCCCTGGTGACGTCGGCGACCCTGACTGCCCTGGGCACTTTCGACCGTTTCCGCATGCGTGCCGGCCTGCCGAAAAAGGCCGTGACCGCCGTGGTGCCGAGCCCTTTCCACCATGCCGATGCCGGGGTGCTGCGGGTGCCCGACCTGCGGGCCGACCCGCGGGACGCGCCAGCGCATACCGCGGCGATCATTCGCGACCTGCCGGAACTGGTGGAGGGCTCGCGAGGCACCCTGGTGCTGTTCTCCTCGCGCAAGCAGATGCAGGACGTGTTCGACGGCCTGGACCGGGACTGGCGCAAGCAGGTGTTCATCCAGGGCAACCTGTCCAAGCAGGAAACCCTGAACAAGCACAAGGCGCGGGTCGACGGTGGCGATTCCAGCGTGCTGTTCGGCCTGGCGAGTTTCGCCGAAGGGGTGGACTTGCCCGGGGCCTACTGCGAACACGTGGTGATCGCCAAGATCCCGTTCTCGGTGCCGGATGACCCGGTAGAGGCGGCGCTGGCGGAGTGGATCGAAGCCCGTGGCGGCAACCCGTTCATGGAAATCTCGGTGCCGGATGCATCCCTCAAGCTGGTCCAGGCCTGCGGTCGCCTGCTGCGCACCGAACAGGACCGCGGCACCATCACTCTGCTGGACCGCCGTCTGGTCACCCAGCGCTATGGCAAGGCTATCCTCAATGCCTTGCCGCCGTTTCGCCGAGAAATATCTTAAGCACGGCCCGCATATTTGCGTGCCGTGCTGTCTATTTCATGTCACCGCTTCAGCACCGGCCGTTCATCGGTCTTTAGGGAGAGCCAGGTTCATATGATTCGCCGTTCGTTGCCCGCTGTATTTGCCCTGTTGTTTGCCGCGCCCGTCTGGGCGGCCCCTGCCGGACAACAGACGCTGTTCAACTTTGTCCGACCTGCTGCTGTGGTGCAGGTGGCGACACAGGATGCCAGCCTGCCGCAATCCAACGCAGAGCAAACGGCCGAAGGCGAAGTGCTGCGGCGCATCATCTTCAACCCCACGAGCCGGCCGAGCCTGAGCCTGGCGCCCCAGAGCGGGGCCTGGGACTGGTCTCAGTCGGGAATGATGAGCCTGCGTATCCAGAGCGCGATGAACTGGGCCCTGACCCTCTACGTGACCATCCAGAGCAATGATGGCAAGACCCTGGTCAGCCGCGTCGACCTGCCTGCCGGCCCGGCGCAGACCCTGCTGGTGCCACTGGTGGCCAGCAGTCCGCTGAGCCAGGGCATGAAGGCCGCGCCACCGATGCCGATGACCCTGGACGGCCAGCGCATCCTGCTGGCCAGCAGTGAAGGGCAACTGGACCGCAGCCAGGTGGTGTCGGTGACCTTGTCCATGGACAACCCCAAGGCGGCCCAGAGCATTCTGCTGGAGCGTTTCGGCGTGCAGGACGGCGAGGGGGTGATCAAGGCGGTCTACGGTTCCCTGGTGGATGCCTACGGTCAATCGACCCGGGCCCGCTGGCCGGAAAAGATCACCAGTGACGATCAGCTCAAGGCGGCCGACGCCAAGGAGCAACAACAGCTCCAGGGCTGGCTGGGGGAGCGCGAGAAGGCTTCGCTGGACAGCTACGGTGGCTGGAACAAGGGGCCGAGCTTCAAGGCCAGCGGTTTCTTTCGCACGGAAAAACGAGATGGTCGCTGGTTCCTCGTGACCCCGCAGGGGCATCCGTTCTATTCCCTGGGGGTCAATACTGTGGCGCCCGACAACAACCAGACCTATGTCGCGGGCCGGGAATGGATGTTCGGTGCCTTGCCCAAGGACGACGAACCCCTGGCGGCGTATTACGGTGAAGGCGACAACCGTGGCGGCAATGGCGCCGACCAGGGCCGTGGCTATGGTTCAGGGCGCTGGTATGACTTCTATCAGGCCAACCTGCAACGGACCTACGGCAAGCCCTGCACCGCGGACAGTGTCACTGCGCAGCAGGCGCCGGCCGACACCTCGCCGGCGCCCCAGGCAACTCCTTGCGTGGCACCGGCCTTCGACCAGAAACGCTGGGTTGGCCACACCCTGGACCGCTTGCAGGCCTGGGGCTTCAATACCATCGGCAACTGGAGCGCTCCGGCCCTGGGGCTGGCCGACCGGGTGCCTTACACCTTGCCGCTGTCGATCGTGGGTGATTACGCCAGCATCAGCACCGGCAGTGACTGGTGGGGCGGCATGCCGGATCCTTTCGACCCGCGCTTTGCCATGGCCACCGAACGTGCCGTGGCCATTGCCGCCCGCGACCATCGGGACGACCCCTGGCTGATCGGCTACTTTGCCGACAACGAATTGGCCTGGGCCGGCCCCGGCGACGATGCCAAATCCCGCTATGCCCTGGCCTACGGCACCCTGCGCCTGACCACCGACGTACCGGCCAAGCGCGCGTTTCTCAAGCAACTGCGGGACAAGTACCGCAACCAGGCCGGGCTGTCGAAAGCCTGGGGCATCGACCTGCCGGCCTGGGAGTTGATGGAAGACCCGGGGTTCGTGCCGCCGTTGCCGAGCCCGGAGCACCCGGAGATCGAGGCCGACTTCAAGTATTTCCAGAAGGTCTTCGCCGATACCTACTTCAAGACCATCTCCGACTCGCTGAAATGGCACGCCCCCAACCACCTGCTGCTGGGCGGGCGGTTTGCCGTGAGCAACCCTGAGGCCGTGGCTTCCTGCGCCCAGTACTGCGATGTCTTGAGCTTCAACATGTACACCCTCAAGCCCCAGGACGGTCAGGACTTTGCCTACCTGCGCAGCCTCGACAAGCCGGTACTGGTGACCGAGTTCAACTTCGGTTCCCGGGATCGCGGTCCGTTCTGGGGCGGTGTGACCGAGCTGGCCCGGGAAGAGGACCGTGGCCCGGCCTATGCCAACTTCCTCAAGCAGGCGGTCAGCGAGCCGTCGATTGTCGGCGTGCACTGGTTCCAGTACCTGGACCAGCCGGTGACCGGGCGCTTGCTGGACGGTGAAAACGGCCATTTCGGCCTGGTGGGCATCACCGATGTGCCGTTCCAGGGCTTTGTCGACAGCGTGCGCAAGAGCAACCTGCAGGCCATTGATCAGTTGGGCAAGGCCGCGGAGCAGGCTCGGGTCGAGGCGGAGCAGGCCGTGGCTGGTGAGCATGGGGGCGATGGTGCTGACAAAGGCCGCGCCGGCAAGGGCCCGGGCGGGCACGCCGGAGGCCATGCCGGCAACGGTCATTGACGTTCACAAGGCCTGAGCGGCTTTCCGGGAAACCCCGGGCAGCCCTCTGAAACGAGGGTTTGCCGGTGACAGCCGGCAGCTCGCCGGCTGTTCCCAAATGCCTTCGGGGCTGGAACAATGCGCGCCACGTTGTCGAGCTTTGTTGCAGGGGGAGTCAGGGGTGCAGATTCAAGGTCATTACGAGCTTAAATTCGAAGCGGTACGCGAGGCGTTCGCCGCCCTGTTCGAGGACTCCCAGGAGCGCGGCGCGGCGCTGTGCATCCAGGTCGGCGGGGAAACCGTCATCGACCTGTGGGCCGGTACCGCGGACAAGGACGGCGCCGAGGCCTGGCACAGCGACACCATCGCCAACCTGTTCTCCTGCACCAAGACCTTTACCGCAGTCACCGCGCTGCAGTTGGTGGCCGAGGGCAAGCTCAAGCTGGATGCGCCCGTGGCCGACTACTGGCCGGAATTCGCCGCGGCGGGCAAGGCAGCCATTACTTTGCGCCAGTTGCTCTGCCATCAGGCCGGCCTGCCGGCAGTGCGCGAGCTGTTGCCCGCGCAAGCCCTTTACGAATGGCAGACCATGGTCGATGCCCTGGCCGCCGAGCAGCCCTGGTGGACGCCCGGTGAGGGGCACGGCTACGCAGCCATCACCTATGGCTGGCTGGTGGGCGAGTTGATCCGGCGTGCCGATGGGCGCGGGCCGGGGGAGTCCATCGTGGCCCGGGTCGCCAGGCCTTTGGGGTTGGACTTCCATGTCGGCCTGGCCGATGAGGAGTTCTACCGCGTGGCGCATATCGCCCGTGGCAAGGGCAACATCGGCGATGCTGCGGCCCAGCGCCTGCTGCAAGTCACCATGCGCGAACCCGATGCGATGAGTACTCGGGCATTTACCAATCCACCGTCTATCCTGACCAGCACCAATAAACCCGAGTGGCGGCGCATGCAGCAGCCGGCGGCCAACGGCCACGGCAATGCCCGCAGCCTCGCCGGGTTCTACAGCGGCCTGCTGGACGGCAGTTTGCTGGAAGCCGACATGCTCGAAGAGCTGACTCGGGAACACAGCCTGGGCATGGACAAGACGTTGCTGACCCAGACCCGCTTCGGCCTGGGTTGCATGCTCGACCAGCCCCAGGTAGCCAATGCCACCTTTGGCCTGGGCGCGCGGGCGTTCGGGCATCCGGGGGCAGGGGGCTCCATCGGTTTTGCTGACCCGGAGCATGATGTGGCGTTCGGTTTTGTGACAAATACCCTGGGGCCCTATGTATTGATGGACCCTCGGGCACAGAAGCTGGTGCGGGTTTTGTCGGATTGTCTGTAAAAAGGTTGCTGTTAAGAACTTTTTTGCTTAAACATGCTTGGAAAGCTGCAGGATGGAACCCTGTGGCTTTTATAATTTCCAAGCGTCTGTTTGTAACGGTTGTTTAGACCGAATTTTTTATCTCATTTTGTGGATATCCCATGTCGTCGAACAAGTCTCTAGCCTTGGCCATCTGCCTGACCGTCACCGGTTGCGCGCAAACCCCACAAAATGAAGCGGATGGCGGCCACTGGTGGTCATTCGGCTCCGATAAGGCCAGCAGCAAGGAAACCCCAGCTGCGCCTGAAAAGCCGGTTGCCACCACTGAAGCCGCACCTGCCGCTTCTGCAAGCAAGCCTGCGGTAGTGGCCAAGGCCGCTGCACCGGCCCCTGCTGCCAAGAACACAGCCGCTGGCAAGCACCCGGCCCCTGCCGCCAAGGCCGCTGCTGGCGCCAAGCCGGCGCCTGTCGCTGCTGCCGAGCCCGCTCCAGCTCCAGCGCCGGTCGTTGCCGCGGCCCCTGCCGCTCCTGCCGCCAAGGCCGAGAGCAGCAAGTGGTGGTGGCCGTTCTCCTCCAAGGATTCTTCCGACAAGCCAGTGGCCGAAGCGAAGAAGGCCGAGCCTGCCCCAGCGCCGGCAGTGGCAGCGGCAGCCGACTCCGAAACCCACTGGTGGTGGCCGTTCCCCAAGAGCCAGCCCAAGCCTTTGAGCAAGGTCAATGTGGCGGACATCCCGATGCCCGACCCGAAAATCACCCAAGCCTGGCTGGACGACTACGAGCCACGCCTGCGCGAAGCGGTGAAGGACAGCAAGCTGCAGATCGAGCGTCGTGAAAACGTGCTGGTGGTCACTGCGCTGGTAGATGCCTCGTTCAACCCGGATCGTCCAGCCATGCTGCTGCCGGTCACCCTGGGTCCGTTCACCCGCGTCGCCAAGGCGGTGGAAGGTGATCCGAAGACTGCCGTATTGATTCTCGGCCATGCCGACGCCACCGGCCCGACCCTGGCCAACCAGAAGCTGAGCCGTGATCGTGCCCAGTCCGTAGCGGCAATCTTCAGCCTCAGCGGCCTGAAGCAGGACCGCCTGATGCTGCGTGGCATGGGTTCGGTGATGCCGCGTGCCGCCAACGACAGCCCCCAGGGTCGCTCGCTGAACCGTCGGGTAGAAATCATGCTGACCCAGCGCAGCACCATGCTGGGCCTGCTGAGCAAGTACAACCAGCCGACGCCTTCCGAGACTGAAATGGTTGCCGTACAGGATGCCGTGCCTCCAGTACCCGCGGCTTCTGCCAAGAAAGCGGCGCCTGCGAAGAAGGCTACCGTGGCCAAGAAGCCGGCAGCCAAGAAGGCTCCGGTGAAGAAGGCCGCCGCCTCTTCGAAGACCGCAACGGCTACCGCCCAGGCTAAAAACTGATTTTCAAGGATAAGGAAGCAGGCATGACTCAGTCCCTGGCTGATATGCGCCGCGACTACACTCGCGACGGCTTGTCCGAGGCGCAGGCCCCGGCTGAACCTTTTGCGCTGTTCCACCAGTGGTTTGCCGATGCGGTGAAAACCGAGCAACCGCCGGTGGAAGCCAATGCCATGACCGTGGCGACCGTCGATACCGATGGTCGCCCTCACTGCCGCATCCTGTTGCTCAAGGGCCTGGATGAGCAGGGCTTCACCTTCTTCACCAACTACGAGAGCGCCAAGGGCCAGCAGCTGGCTGCACGGCCCTTCGCCGCCATGACGTTCTTCTGGCCGACCCTGGAGCGTCAGGTGCGGATTGAAGGGCGGGTGGTCAAGGTCACTCCACAGGAGTCCGATGCCTATTATCAGGTGCGTCCCCTGGGCAGCCGGCTGGGAGCCTGGGCTTCACCGCAGAGCCGGGTGATCGCCGATCGTGACGAACTGCAAGAGTTGCTCAAGGCCACTGAGGCTCGCTTCAGCGATAGCCAGCCCGATTGCCCGGAACACTGGGGTGGTTATCGCCTGCTGCCGGAGCGCATCGAGTTCTGGCAGGGGCGCCCCAGCCGACTGCATGACCGTTTGAACTATCGCCTGCAAGGCCAGGAGTGGGTCCGCGAACGTCTGGCTCCTTGATCGGATTGCAGGTCACTCGCCGGGGTAGCCGGCCGCAGCGGTTTCCAGCCATTGCGGCAGGTCCCGGCGTTTTACTTTCTGGCGCTGGGCCTCGGCCAGTTGCTCCAGCATGAATTGCTTCTTCTGGGCATCGGTTCCGGCCAGGGAGAGGGCCAGGTCCCGATCGGTCCAACGCTTGATGCGTACATACAGCCACCAGTGGAAATACAAGCCAGCTGCGGTGGTCGCGATGATGATGAAGTAGTCCATGGAAAATCCTTTGTTCGGTGGCGCTATGCAGGGAGCTGGAGCTACCGTAATGAGAAAGCCTGGCGTTTACGCAGCCTGTACTTTGGCTGAATGAAAGCAATTTTATCCGGGCGACGCCGTGACAGGCGTCAAGCTGCGGAGTCTAATGATTATCTGTCCTTTGGAGTTGATCCTATGCGTAAGTCTGTTTTGCTGGTTGCATCCTTCACCACGATGGCAATGTTGCTCGGTGGCTGTGCCTCCAACCTGACCGGTGACTCCTATTCCCGTGATGAAGCGCGTCGTGTGCAAACCGTGCGCATGGGCACCATCGAATCCCTGCGTCCGGTGAAAATCGAAGGCACCAAGACCCCGATCGGCGGCGCTGCAGGTGCTGTGATCGGCGGCGTTGGCGGCAGCGCCATCGGCGGCGGCCGTGGCAGCATCGTCACCGCAGTCATCGGTGCAGTAGCCGGCGGCCTGCTGGGCTCGGCCACTGAAGAAGGCCTGACCCGTACCCAGGGCGTTGAAATCACCGTGCGTGAAGACGACGGCAGCATGCGTGCCTATGTGCAGCAGGTTCAGGAAAACGAAGTGTTCCGCGTGGGCGACCGCGTGCGCATCATGACGGTCAACGGTACCAGCCGCGTTACCCGCTGACCCTCCCTGCTACAAAACAAAACCCCGGCCAGGCAACTGGTCGGGGTTTTGTGTTTTCAGTCTGGCCAAGCGCTGCGGATCAGGACGCCAGGGTGTTGTTCCTGCGGCTGGCAGCGGCGGTGACGGCGTAACCGATCAGGGCCGCAAACAGTGAACCGGTCAGGATGCCCATGCGGTCCATACCGGCGTATTCGCTGCTGCCGGGCTCGAAGGCCAGGGAGCCGACGAACAGGCTCATGGTGAAGCCGATACCACACAGAATTGCCACGCCGAGCACCTGGCCCCAGTTGGCCCCGGACGGCAAGGCAGCGATACCGGTTTTCACTGCCATCCAGGTCAGGCCGAAGACGCCGATGGTCTTGCCCAGCAGCAGGCCGACCGCGATCCCCATGGGAACATGGTGGGTGAAGCTTTCGAGGGTCACGCCGCTCAGCGACAGCCCGGCATTGGCGAAGGCGAACAGCGGCAGGATGCCGAACGATACCCAGGGATGCAGGGCGTGTTCCAGCGCCTTGAGCGGCGAGGGTTCGGCGTTGCGGGTGCGCAAGGGTATGCAGAAGGCCAGGGTCACGCCGGCCAGGGTCGCGTGGACCCCGCTCTTGAGCACGCAGACCCAGAGGATCAGGCCGATGATCATGTAGGGTCCGAGCTTGACCACGCCCATCCGGTTCATCGCCACCAGGGCGGCGATGCAGGCGCCAGCCAGCATCAGCGACAGGGTCGACAGCGTGCCGGAGTAGAAGATCGCGATGATCACGATCGCTCCCAGGTCATCGATGATCGCCAGGGTCATCAGGAACAGTTTCAGCGAGGTCGGCACCCGCTTGCCCAGCAAGGCCAGCACCCCGAGGGCGAAGGCGATGTCGGTGGCGGTGGGAATCGCCCAGCCATTGAGGGCGGGCGGGTTGTCACGGTTGAGGAACCAGTAGATCAGCGCCGGCACCAGCATGCCGCCGATGGCCGCTGCGCCGGGCAGGACGATCTGCGACGGCTTGGCCAACTGCCCCTCCAGCACTTCGCGCTTGACCTCCAGGCCTATCAGCAGGAAGAACAGTGCCATCAGGCCATCGTTGATCCACAGCAGCAGCGGCTTGGCGATCTTCAGGGCGCCAACCTGGGCCACCACCGGGGTTTCCAGCAGGCCGTTGTACAGCCAGGACAGGGGGGAGTTGTTGATAATCAGGGCCAGGATGGCTGCGGCGATCAATAACAGACCGCTGGCAGCTTCCATGGCAAAGAAACGAGTGAAAGTGCTACGCAGAGGCAAGGTCGCTCTCCATCTAAAAACTAAAAAGGTGGCACACCCTAACCCGTACAGTTAGTTGTTAAAACAAAAGTTATATTCTTTTTTGTTATATGCAGAAGGCAAGCGGGCTGCTGAAAAATCCCCCTTGCAGTTGTGTTTCCAATTGCTTCATAGCTGTACCTGTAAGGGGGGCAGGATATTTCCTAACATGTCCGTCCGCAGCGGCTGAGGGGGCATTTTTTCCAGGAAAAGGCGCCTGCCCGTCGCGAGCCTGGATCACCTATGCTGGGTGCATTTCATCTTCTTGCGCCGGTACGGCGTGCGATCCAACGAGAATAGAGCATGAGCGACAATCGCCAGTGGGCCCGTGAGGCCATCCGTATCATCGAAGCCGACTTCCAGCGCAGCGCCGACACTCACCTGATCCCGCTGCCGTTGCCGGGCCTGCCGGGCATCGAGCTGTATTTCAAGGATGAATCCAGCCATCCCACCGGCAGCCTCAAGCATCGCCTGGCCCGCTCGCTGTTCCTCTATGCCCTGTGCAATGGCTGGCTCAAGCCCGGCGCGCCGGTGATCGAGGCCTCCAGTGGCTCCACGGCGATCTCCGAAGCCTATTTCGCCCGGCTGCTGGGGCTGCCGTTCATTGCCGTGATGCCGGCGACCACTTCCCAGGAGAAAATTGCCCAGATCGCCTTCTATGGCGGCAAGAGCCACCTGGTGCAGGACCCGACGCAGATCTACGCCGAGTCCGAGCGCCTGGCCCGGGAGAGCGGCGGCCATTTCATGGACCAGTTCACCTATGCCGAGCGCGCCACCGACTGGCGGGCCAACAACAACATCGCCGAGTCGATATTCCAGCAGTTGCGTTTCGAGCGGTACCCGGAGCCCAGCTGGCTGATTTCCAGCCCGGGCACGGGCGGTACCACCGCGACCCTGGGGCGCTACGTGCGCTATCGCCAGCACTGCACTCGGGTGCTGTGTGCCGACGCCGAGCGCTCGGTGTTCTTCGACTATTACCAGAGTGGCGACGCCAGCCTGCGCCTGGACTGCGGTTCGCGGATCGAGGGCATCGGCCGGCCGCGGGTCGAGGCTTCGTTCCTGCCCAAGGTGATCGATGCCATGGTCAAGGTGCCGGATGCCCTGTCCCTGGCGGCCATGCATTATCTGGCCCAGCGCCTGGGTCGTCGGGTTGGCGGCTCCAGCGGCACCAACCTGATCGGCGCGCTGATGGCCGCGCAGCAGATGGTTGCGGCCGGCGAGTCGGGGTCGATCGTGGCGATTCTGTGTGATGGGGGCGAGCGCTATGCAACCACCTACTACGATGAGCAGTGGCTGGCAGAGCAGGGTTATGAACTGACGGTGTTGATCGAGGCGGTAGCCGCCAGTGTCGAGCGTGGTGAGGCGCTACCTGCCAGCGTATTGCGCGCCGGTATCTGAACTTGTCGTAGGCGCCGGCTTGCCGGCGAAGAGGCCCTTGAGCCTTGCGTTGTTCTGGACGACGCCTTCGCTGGCAAGCCAGCTCCTACGGTAGGCGGTAGGAGCCGGCTTGCCGGCGAAAGGGCCCGTCCCTCAGGCCTGGATGCCGAGAATGTCGCGGGCCACGGCTTCGGCAATGCGAATTCCGTCGACCCCGGCGGAGAGAATCCCACCGGCATAACCGGCGCCTTCACCGGCCGGGTACAGCCCCTTCACATTCAAGCTCTGCATCGAGGCGTCGCGGGTAATGCGCAGCGGCGATGAGGTGCGGGTCTCGATACCGGTCAGCACCGCGTCATACAGCGAATAGCCCTTGATCTGCCGTTCGAAGGCCGGCAGGGCTTCACGAATGGCCTCGATGGCAAAGTCCGGCAAGGCCAGGGCCAGGTCACCCAGGGTCACGCCGGGCTTGTAGGACGGCTCGACGCTGCCCAGGGCGGTGGTGGGCTTGCCGGCGATAAAGTCGCCCACCAGCTGCGCCGGGGCCTGGTAGTTACTGCCACCCAGGACAAAGGCGTGGGACTCCAGGCGCTCCTGCAACTCGATGCCTGCCAGCGGGCCGCCCGGGTAATCCACTTCCGGGGTGATGCCCACGACGATGCCGGAGTTGGCGTTGCGCTCGTTGCGCGAGTACTGGCTCATGCCATTGGTCACCACCCGGTTCGGCTCGGAGGTCGCCGCCACCACGGTACCGCCCGGGCACATGCAGAAGCTGTAGACCGAACGGCCGTTCTTGGCGTGGTGCACCAGCTTGTAGTCGGCGGCGCCGAGTTTCGGGTGGCCGGCGTACTTGCCCAGGCGCGCGCTGTCGATCAGCGATTGCGGGTGCTCGATACGAAAGCCCACCGAGAACGGCTTGGCTTCCATGTACACGCCGCGGCTATGGAGCATGCGGAAGGTGTCGCGGGCGCTGTGGCCCAGGGCCAGGATCACGTGCCGCGAATGCAGTTGTTCGCCGCTGGCCAGTTCCACACCTTGCAGTTGACCGTCTTCGATCAGCACGTCGGTAACCCGCTGCTCGAAGCGCACTTCACCGCCCAGGGCGATGATCTGCTGGCGCATGTTTTCCACCACGCCGGTGAGGCGGAAGGTGCCGATGTGCGGCTTGCTGACGTAGAGGATCTCGTCCGGCGCACCGGCCTTGACGAACTCGTGGAGCACCTTGCGGCCGTGGTGTTGCGGGTCCTTGATCTGGCTGTAGAGCTTGCCGTCGGAGAAGGTCCCGGCGCCGCCTTCGCCAAATTGCACGTTGGACTCGGGGTTGAGCACGCTCTTGCGCCACAGGCCCCAGGTGTCCTTGGTGCGCTGGCGCACTTCCTTGCCACGCTCGAGGACGATCGGCTTGAAGCCCATCTGCGCCAGCAAGAGGCCGGCGAAGATCCCGCAGGGGCCGAAGCCCACCACGATCGGCCGCTGGCTGAGGTCGGCCGGAGCCTGGCCCACCACCTTGTAGCTGACATCCGGCGCCGGGTTGACGTTACGGTCGTCGGCGAACTTGAGCAGCAGCGGCGCTTCGTCGCGCACGCTGAGGTCGATGGTGTAGATGAAGCACAGCTCGGAAGACTTCTTGCGCGCATCGTAGCTGCGCTTGAACAAGGTGAAATCGAGCAGCTCATCGCTGGCGATCCCCAGGCGCTGCACGATGGCGGCGCGCAGGTCTTCATCGGGATGGTCGATCGGCAACTTGAGTTCGGTGATTCGTAACATGACAGGATCCGGGGTAGGCGGTGCGCAACAGTGCGCCGGCTTGCTTTGCACAAACCGGCGATTATAAGCCGCAAACCACCTTGGCCGTGAGGCTAAAACCGCTGCTCGTCGAATCAGTCGTTGCGCGAGCCGCCGAAATAGCCGCAGCCGCGCTGCACCTGGCCGTCCACCCGCAGCTCTGCGCTCAGGTGCTGAACGCTGCCGGTGACGGGGTCGACGCAGCGTTGCGGGGCCACCCACAGCTCCACGCGCTGGTGATTGGCTTCACTGGTGAGGTTGAAGCGGCCATCCCCCAGCTGTTCTTCCAGATAGGGCAGGGCCAGGGTCGGCTGGCCGGCGCGTTCGATCATCATGCCCTTGGCGCTGACATCGACGTTCCACGCCGGGTTCTTGCTACCGGCCCGCAGGATCAGGCGCTGGAAGTTCGGATCGCTGCAGGCGCTGGCGGAGCGCTCGACGCGGTACAGTTGGCGCAGGTCCAGCTGGCCGTCGCTGCTGGCACTGGCGGAGAACTTGCCCCGCAGGTCGGCAAACAGCTTGCCCTGCTTCTCGGCCAGGGTTGCCGCTTCCTGCAGCACACTGGTGTTGCCGCCATCGTTGACCACATAACGGCGGTCTTCGGTGCAGGGTTTGAATAGCAGCTTGCCATCGGCGGCACTGAGTTCACCCTGCATCCGGGTCAACCCGGCCATGGACGGCGCCTGGGGCTGTTGGTTGAACATCGGCAGCATCTGGCAGCCGGCAAACAGCGGCAACAGGGAGAAACAAAGCAGGGAACGGGCGGTGCGCATCATTGGGCCTCCAGGCGGAAGTCCGACACGTTACGCAGCCCGCCCGGCCACCACAACCCCGGATTGAACGCAGCAGCGCCATCCACTGTAGGCGCCGGCTTGCTGGCGAAGAGGCCCAGGAGCCTTGTGTGGTTCGGGAGGACGCCTGCGCAGGCGAGCCAGCTCCCGCACAAGCCGGCTTTTGCACAAACGGGCTTAGCCGACGCGGTAGGTCTGGCCGGTCTGCAGGCCTTCCACACTCTTGGCGTAGGCCAGGGCCACGTCGGCCGCCGGCACCGGCTTGAAGCCGCGGAAGTAGGGCGCGTAGCTGCCCATGGCTTCCAGCAGCACGTTGGGGCTGATGGAGTTGACCCGCAGGCCCCGGGGCAGCTCGATGGCAGCGGCCCGCACGAAGCTGTCGATGGCGCCGTTGACCAGGGCGGCCGAGGCGCCGCTGCGGATCGGGTCATGGCTCAGGACGCCGGTGGTGAAGGTGAAGGAGGCGCCGTCGTTGGCGTACTCGCGGCCGATCAGCAGCAGGTTGACCTGGCCCATCAGCTTGTCCTCGAGGCCCAGGCTGAAGTGCTCGGCAGTCATTTCCCCCAGCGGCGCGAAGGTCACGTTACCGGCTGCGCACACCAGCGCATCGAAGCGCCCGGTCTTTTCGAACAGCGCGCGGATCGACTGGCTGTCGCTGATATCCACCTGGAAATCACCGCTGGTACGGCCGATGCGCACCACTTCGTGACGTTGTTCCAGCTCCCGCGCGACCGCCGAACCAATGGTGCCATTGGCACCGATCAAGAGAATCTTCATGGGCTGTTCCTCGAAAAGGGGGTGAGGTTGCAGTCTAGAGTGGTTTTTTTCATGAATTAACGCGCTAATAGGCAACCTTTGGTTTTCAAATGGAAACAATCCATGAGCGAGATGGATGACCTGGCGGCATTTGCGGTGCTGGTGGAAGCCGGCAGCTTTACCCTGGCAGCCCAGCAGTTGGGGTGCAGCAAGGGCCAGCTCTCCAAACGCATCAGCGCCCTGGAAGCCCGCTACGCCGTGGTACTGCTGCAACGCACCACCCGACGTCTGGACCTGACCGCCGCCGGGGCGGCGCTTCTGCCTCAGGCCCAGGCGCTGGTAGTCCAAGTGGAGCGGGCCCATCAGGCCCTGGCCCGGCTCAAGGACGATATGGCCGGCCCGGTGCGCCTGACGGTTCCGGTGTCCCTGGGAGAGACTTTTTTCGATGGCCTGCTGCTGGAGTTCTCCCGGCACTATCCCCAGGTGCAGATCGAGCTGGACCTGAACAACAGCTACC
This sequence comes from Pseudomonas sp. BIGb0176, assembly GCF_024810175.1. NCBI lineage: Bacteria > Pseudomonadati > Pseudomonadota > Gammaproteobacteria > Pseudomonadales > Pseudomonadaceae > Pseudomonas > Pseudomonas sp. BIGb0176. The sequence continues at coordinate 849,931 of NZ_JANUEC010000002.1, read as the reverse complement.
GCGACCTGACCCGGGAGGGTTTCGATCTGGCCGTGCGCTCGGAGGTGGCCAACGACCAGCGCCTGGTGGCCCGGCCGCTGTTGGCCTGGCATGAAATGACCTGCGCCAGCCCGGCCTACCTGGAGCAATACGGCGAGCCGCGCACGCCTCAGGAGCTGGCCGGGCATCGCTGCCTGCTCAATAGCCATTACAGCGGTCGGGAAGAGTGGTTGTACCACCAGCGCCATGAACTGTTGCGGGTGCGGGTCAGCGGCCCCTTCGCCAGCAACCACTACAACCTCCTGAAGAAGGCTGCCCTGGTGGGCGCGGGGATCGCCCGGCTGCCGTCCTATGTGCTGCACAGCGAATTGGCGGACGGCCACCTGCGCTGGCTGTTGCGGGACTACCAGACCCGCAGCATGCCGATGTACCTGGTGCACTCCTATCAGGGCGGCCTGCCCAAGCGTACCCAGGTGCTGGCCGATTACCTGATGGACTGGTTTCGTCGCAGCGGTGAGGCGCTGGATCGTTTGTAGCTTCCTCCGGCTTTACCGTCGTTTGTGAACTTGAAGGGCCTGCGGCCCTTTTTTCAGCCTGCGGCAGCGGCTACAGAGGACGGTGGCGAAAATGCCGGGCCAGCAGGTGGTCGAGGGACAACACGCCCGGGCCGCGGGCCATCAACAGCAGGAAGATCGCCGCCCAGGTGCCGTGGGTCGGGTAGGCGTCCGGGTAGACGAAGAGCTGGATGGTCAGGGTCATCCCCAGCAACGCCAGGGCGGAAAAGCGCGTGGCCAGGCCCAGCAGGATCAGCATCGGGAAAAAATGCTCGGCAAAGGCCGCCAGGTGCGCCGCCACTTCCGGCGTCAACAGGGGCACGTGGTACTCGCTCTTGAACAGGGGAATGGTCGAGTCCGCCAGGCGCGGCCAGCCCAGCTGGAAGGTGCCATCGACCAGGTCGACGGCCAGCCCCTCGACCTTGGTCTGTCCGGATTTCCAGAACACCGCGGCAATGGAAAAACGCGCGATAAAGGCGATCAGGCTGTAGGGAATGCGCTCAAACCCTTGAATGATCCGATTCACCAGTCCGGCAATGGGTGTTTCTGTCTGGGTGTTCATGGTCAGGCCTTCTTCTGGGGTTGCAGGTCGATAAGAGCGCCGTGGCCGAGCAGCAGGCCCAGGCACTGGCCCAGGTCGAAGTCGGCCTGGGCGTCCAGGGCATGGGCCGCGGCGATTTCCAGCGGCCAGTGGTTGCGTAGGGCTTCAATGAAGGTCATGGCGCCGGTATCCACGGCGATCACCTCGACCTCCAGGGCGTTGCGCAGCACCAGGGCGTTCTGCCCCTGCTGCAGGTCGAAAGCCGGCCAGGGCTGATCGCTCTGGTGCGCCGCCCACAGGCTCACTACGGCGTAGCCGGAGTGCAGGGTGCGCAGTGACGGATGCAGGAGCAGTTGCGCCTGGCCGAGGCGGTCGGGCTGGTTCATCGCCGCCAGTAGCCGTGACGGCTCCAGGGGGCGGGCGTCGGCGGCGTGGTAGGCCTCGACCCGCAGCCGTTCAAGGCGGGCCATGTCGGCCAGGTAGGGCAGGCCGGCGGCCGGCCCGAAGCCCTGGATAAAGTCGCCCAGGTCCCGGCCATAGTCGTTGAGCAGAGGGCTGGCGGGGGCGAAGTCCCGGATGTAGAGCGCGGCCATGGCGTTGAAAAACTCGCGACCAACCAATTGCATGACGACCGGGTATGACTCGGCCAGGGCGTTGCTCAACGAGGCCTGCACATTGTTGCGATAGACCGCGAAGCGGCTGGCCGGATCGGCGCCGTTGCTGCTGGACAGCCCCTGTGGGCAGCCCGGTTCGGCGCTCAGCAGGGCCCTGGCGAATTCCCCCTGGCTGCTCATGGCTGCACCTGGGCGCCGAGCAACAGCGCTTCTGCCTGGCTGGCCTCGGCCATCAGGGTGGCAAAGGCCGGCAGGTGGTTGTCGCGCTCGATCAGGGTGGCCATCGGGCCGATGAGCCCCAGCACCTCCTGGTACAGGGCCCAGACCGCAGCGTCGACCGGGGCACCGTGATCGTCGATCAACAGACGGTCACCGAGGCTGTCCCGGTCTTCGGCGAACCCGGCCAGATGAATCTCGCCCACCGCCTGCAGCGGCAGTGCTTGCAGGTAGGCCAGGGGATCGCGCTGGTGATTGATGCACGACACATAGAGGTTGTTGACGTCCAGCAGCAGGCCGCAGCCGCTGCGCTGGACCACTTCGCGGATGAAGTCGGTCTCGTCCAGGGTCGAGCGTTGGAATTGCAGGTAGGTGGCCGGATTTTCCAGCAGCATGGTTCGTCCCAGATGGTTCTGCACCTGGTCGATGTGCTCGCAGACCCGGCGCAAGGTGGGCCCGTCGTAGGCCAGGGGCAGCAGGTCGTTGAGGAACACCGGGCCGTGGCTGGACCAGGCCAGGTGTTCGGAAAAGGACTGGGGCTGATAGCGTTCGATCAAGCCGGCCAGCCGCTCCAGGTGAGCCTGGTCCAGGGGGCCTTCGCCACCGATGGACAGGCCGACACCGTGCAGCGACAGCGGGTAGCGTTCGCGGATCAGGCCCAGGTAATGGTGGAAAGGGCCGCCCGCCACCATGTAGTTCTCCGCATGCACCTCGAAGAAACCGATGTCGGGCTGCTCTTCCAGCACGTGTTTGAAATGCTCGGTCTTGAGCCCCAGCCCGGCGCGGGGCGGCAGGCTGGAGGCGCGCGCCTGAATGTCGTGGCCAGGGTGGTGCAGCGGGGCGGTGTTCATCGTCGACACTCAGGCAGGCGCAGGATCAGGACTTGGCTTTGAAGGCTTCGAGCTGGCCGAAACCGGTAGGCGAGGTACTGCTGGCGGTTTTCTCGCAGCTGCCCTTGGGTACCAGCTTCCAGGCGTTGGCCTGATCGTTGACCTTGGAGGTCCCGGCGCAGGTGGTGCCGGCGCCCGCGGCGCAATCGTTCTTGCCCTTCATGGCCACGCCGAAGCACTTTTCCATGTCGTCCGCGGCATGGGCGGTGGTGGGCAGGGCGGCGACGCTGAGGGCAGAGCCCAGGGCCAGGACCAGGGCAGTGGCGGACAGGGTACGAGTGTTGCTCATGATGTTTCTCCAGTGCGGTTGGGGTAAGGAAGCATCTGTGCTTGCTTACCCCTCTAGAGAAGGCTCATGGGGATTCGTTACAGCCCGGGGCAGTTTTTTATCCCGGAATAAAAAAAACGGCCCCGAAGGGCCGTTTTCAGTGACGCAGGTGCTTAGCCGCCCAGGTAGGCTTCACGCACCTTCGGATCGGTCAGCAGCGATTCACCGGTGCCTTGCATCACCACCCGGCCGTTCTCCAGCACATAGGCACGGTCGGCGATCTTCAGCGCCTGGTTGGCGTTCTGCTCTACCAGGAACACCGTCACGCCGTCGCGGCGCAGCTGTTCGATGATGTCGAAGATCTGCTGGATGATGATCGGCGCCAGGCCCAGGGACGGTTCGTCCAGGAGCAGCAGCTTGGGCTTGCTCATCAGCGCACGGCCGATGGCGAGCATCTGCTGTTCACCGCCGGACATGGTGCCGCCGCGCTGGGTGAAGCGCTCCTTGAGCCGCGGGAACAGCTCCAGGACCTTGTCCATCTGCTCCTGGTAGTCGCCCTTGTCGGTGAAGAAGCCGCCCATGGCGAGGTTCTCTTCCACGGTCAGGCGGGCGAATACCCGGCGGCCTTCCGGCACCACGGCAATGCTCTTGCGCATGATCTGCGCCGAGCTTTGCCCCACCAGTTCTTCACCCAGGTAACGGATGCTGCCGCTGTGGGCCTGGGGCGAGCCGCAGAGGGTCATCAGCAGGGTGGACTTGCCGGCACCGTTGGCGCCGATCAGGGTGACGATCTCGCCCTGGCGGATCTCGACGTTGACGCTGTGCAACGCCTGGATCTTGCCGTAGAAGGTGGAAACGTTTTCGAACTGCAGCATTTACGCTTCCCCCAGGTAGGCTTTGATCACTTCGGGATTGTCGCGGATCTGTTCCGGCGTGCCGTCGGCCAGGGGCGTGCCCTGGTTGATCACCACGATATGGTCGGAAATGCTCATGACCAGTTTCATGTCGTGTTCGATCAGCAGCACGGTGACGTTGTGCTCTTCGCGCAGCACGCTGATCAGCGCTTTGAGGTCCTCGGTTTCCTTGGGGTTGAGGCCGGCGGCTGGCTCGTCGAGCATGAGGATCCGCGGGCGGGTCATCATGCAGCGGGCGATTTCCAGGCGCCGTTGCTGACCATAGGCCAGGGTGCCGGCGGGGCGGTTGGCAAACTCCCGCAGGTTGACCTTGTCCAGCCAGTAGCCGGCGTACTCCATGGCCTCGCGCTCGCTCTTGCGAAACGCCGGGGTCTTGAACAGCCCGGAGAGGAAGTTGGTGTTCAGGTGCCGGTGCTGGGCGATCAACAGGTTCTCGACCGCGGTCATGTCCTTGAACAGCCGCACGTTCTGGAAGGTACGCACCACGCCCTTGCGGGCGATCTTGTGGCCCGGCAGGCCTTCGATCGGCTCGCCGTCCAGGAGGATGCTGCCGGCGCTGGGCTGGTAGAAACCGGTCAGGCAGTTGAACACCGTGGTCTTGCCGGCACCGTTCGGGCCGATCAATGCCACCACTTGTTTTTCCTTGACGGTCAGGGCTACGCCGTTGACCGCCAGCAGGCCGCCGAAGCGCATCGACAGGCCGGTTACTTTGAGGATCTCACGGCTCATTTGCGCAGCTCCATGTGAGGACGTTGCATGGGCAGCAGACCTTGAGGACGCCAGATCATCATCAGCACCATCATGGCGCCGAACATCAACATCCGGTATTCGCTGAATTCACGCATCATTTCAGGCAAGAGGATCATCACGATCGCCGCCAGGATCACACCCAGCTGCGAGCCCATGCCACCCAGTACGACGATGGCGAGGATGATCGCCGACTCGATGAAGGTGAAGGATTCCGGGGTCACCAGGCCTTGGCGCGCGGCGAAGAAGCTGCCGGCGAAACCGGCGAACGCGGCGCCCAGGGTAAAGGCCGAGAGCTTGATCACGGTGGGGTTCAGGCCCAGGGCACGGCAGGCGATCTCGTCTTCACGCAAGGCTTCCCAGGCACGGCCGATGGGCATGCGCAGCAGGCGATTGATGACGAACAGCGCCGCCAGTGCCAGCAGCAGGGCCACCAGGTAGAGGAAGATCACCTTGTTGATCGAGTTGTACTGCAGGCCGAAGAACTCGTGGAAGGTCTGCATGCCTTCTGCTGCCTTGCGCTCGAAGGTCAGGCCGAAGAAGGTCGGCTTCTCGATGTTGCTGATGCCGTTGGGGCCGCCGGTGAGATCGGTCATGTTGCGCAGCAGCAGACGGATGATCTCGCCAAAGCCCAGGGTCACGATTGCCAGGTAGTCACCCCGCAGGCGCAGCACCGGGAAGCCCAGCAGGAAGCCGAAAGTGGCCGCCATCAGGCCGGCGATCGGCAGGCAGATCCAGAAGCTCAGGCCGAAGTAGTGCGACAGCAGCGCATAGCTGTAGGCGCCGACGGCGTAGAAACCCACGTAACCCAGGTCCAGCAGGCCGGCCAGGCCGACCACGATGTTCAGGCCCAGGCCCAGCATCACGTAGATCAGGATCAGCGTGGCAATGTCCACCGCCCCGCGGGAGCCGAAGAACGGCCAGACCAGGGCGCCAAGGATCAACGCCAGTATGATCCAGCGCTGGGTGCTGGGCAGGGTCAGGAAGTTGCTGGCCTTGGCCGGGATCAACGGCATGCTGGGAGAGGACTTCCAGGCGGCGCTGATCTGGCTATGGAACAGCACCCGCAGGAACATCAGCACCGAGCACACCGCGATGGTGGCAAGAATGGTCGGGCTGGTGTTGTGGACTTCCAGGTTGATGCCGACGATGGTCAGTTTCAGGCCCAGCACCGGGTAGGCGACAGCCCAGACCAACAAGGCGCTGAACAGCGCCGATTTAAGATTCCTAGTCATACTTTCTCAACCTCCGGACGGCCCAGAATGCCGGTCGGACGGAACAACAGCACCAGAACCAACAGGCCGAACGCCACGACGTCCTTGTACTGGTCGCCGAACACGTCGGCACCAAAGGCTTCGGCCACCCCCAGCACCAGCCCGCCGAGCATCGCGCCCGGAATGCTGCCGATGCCGCCCAAGACCGCTGCGGTGAAGGCCTTGAGGCCCACCAGGAAACCGGCGTTGGGGTTGATCACACCGTATTGCATGCTCAGCAGCACGGCGGCGATGGCCGCCAGCGCGGCGCCGATCACGAAGGTCAGGGCGATGATGTTGTTGGTATTGATCCCCAGGAGGTTGGCCATCTTGATGTCCTCGGCACAGGCGCGGCAGGCGCGACCCAGGCGAGAACGGGAGATGAACAGCGTCAGGCCGAGCATGGCGATGAGGGTCACCACGAATACCACGATCTGCATGTAGGAAATCAGCACTTCATGTGCGCCGCCCGGCCCGATGGAGAAGTTGCCCGGGATCAGGTTGGGAATGGATTTGTCCTTGGAGTCCTGCGCCAGCAGAACGGTGTTCTGCAGGAAGATCGACATGCCGATGGCGGAGATCAGCGGGATCAGGCGGTTACTACCCCGCAAGGGGCGGTAGGCGATCCGTTCGATGCTGTAGCCGTAGGCACTGGTGACGACGATGCTCGCGATGAAGGCTGCGGTCATCAAGAGCGGGACGCTGTCGAGTCCCATCATGGCCAGCCCGGCGATGGCGATGAACGCCACGTAGGAACCGATCATGTACACCTCGCCGTGGGCGAAGTTGATCATTCCAATGATGCCGTAAACCATCGTATAGCCGATGGCGATCAGGGCATACGTGCTGCCAACGGTGAGACCGTTAACCAGCTGTTGGAAAAAGTGATAGATGTCAGGCATTACAACGCTCCTAAAAACCTGATACGCATTTCACTGGTGGAGTCATTTTCCCGCCCAGGCCCCGTGGATCTGCACCCACTTCGGGCTGGGTTTTGCCAGCGAACCGCTGATGACGGTTTTGAGATTTTCAGGTGGGCGGGATTCCGGATCACGGAACACAGGCCCATACATTCGTAAAACAAAGCCCACGGCACGCCGTGGGCTTTATTGGCAGTCAGTCAGGCCGCGCCTTACTGAGGGGAAACTTCGGTTTTAGGTTTGCCGAAGTGCCACTCGTAGACCACGAACTTGAAGTCTTTCAAGTCGCCCTTGGCGTCGAAGCTCAGGTCGCCGGTAGGGGTCTTGAAGGTGCCGGCGTGGATGGCTTCAGCCACCTTGGCCGCGTCTTCGCTCTTGGCGTTGGTGATGGCGCCGGCGATGACTTCAACTGCGGAGTAGGAAGGGAATACGAAAGGACCGCTCGGGTCTTCTTTCTTGGCCTTGAACGCGTCAGCCAGGGCCACGTTGGCCGGGTCCTGGTCGAAGGATTTAGGCAGGGTGACCAGCAGGCCTTCGGAAGCATCCTTGGCGATCTGCGAAATGGAGTCGTTACCCACGCCTTCCGGGCCCATGAACTTGGCCTTCAGGCCTTTCTCCTGGGATTGGCGCAGGATCAGGCCCAGCTCAGGGTGGTAGCCGCCGTAGTAGACGAAATCGACGTTGGCCTGCTTGAGCTTGGCGATCAGCGAAGAGAAGTCCTTGTCGCCGGCGTTGATGCCTTCGAATACGGCGACCTTGGTGCCTTTCTTCTCCAGGGTCTGCTTCACGGCGGTGGCGATGCCTTCACCGTACTGCTGCTTGTCGTGGAGCACGGCAACCACTTTGGGTTTCACGTGGTCGGCGATGTAGCTACCGGCGGCCGGGCCCTGGGCGCTGTCCAGGCCAATGGTGCGGAACACCATCTTGTAACCACGGGCGGTGATGTCCGGGCTGGTGGCAGCCGGGGTGATCATGATCACGCCTTCGTCTTCGTAGATGTCGGAAGCAGGTTGAGTGGAGCTGGAGCACAGGTGGCCGACCACGTACTTGACGCCATCGTTGACCACTTTGTTGGCGACTGCCACGGCTTGCTTGGGATCACAGGCATCGTCGTATTCAACGGCTTCGAGCTTCTTGCCGTTGACGCCGCCTTTGGCGTTGATCTGTTCGATGGCCATTTTCGCGCCACTGAACTGCATGTCGCCGTATTGGGCTACAGGGCCGGTCTTGGGGCCGGCGATACCGATCTTGATGGTGTCAGCTGCGAACGAATGGCTGGCAACCCCGGCCAGGACCATAGCGGCAAACAGTTTGGAAATCTGCTTAGTAGCCTTATTCATAGTGCTCCACTCTTACTGTTGTAATTTTTATAGTTCCGGCGGCCTTGGTCGCAGAACCGAATCAGATATTTCGTGAATACCCGTCGGAAAATGCCCCTGGCAACTGTACCGGTACAGTGTAGAGCGCCGGTTGTTCGCTTGAAAAGCTGGCTGCTGGGGGCAAAAACGCGGGGTGTCGCTTAATTGAAAGAAAAAGACAGATTTGCGGCGTGGCTTGCGCCCGGTTCGGCGTCAGTCCCTGGCGCTTCTGAGCTTCTCGATCGGTGTCGCGCTTGCTTCTGGGTTTTTCTGCCAGAGCCCCGACGTTATGATTGCGCCGATTTCATTTCTGGACAGTCCCATGACTCAAGAACCTAGCACCCTCTATGCCAAGCTGCTTGGTGAGACCGCATCTATCAGCTGGAAGGAACTGGAGCCGTTCTTCGCCAAGGGTGCCCTATTGTGGGTCGAGGCTGACCTGGATCTGATCGAGGCGGCCCAGGCCGTGGCCGAGAACCAGGCAGAAAAAGTGGCGGCCTGGCTGGCCGAAGGAAAGGTCGAGAAACTGTCTGCGACGCGGGCATCCGATCTGCTGGAACGTGATCCGACGCTGTGGGCGGTGGTGGTTTCACCCTGGATCCTGATCCAGGAAAGGGCATCGCGCTAAGAGCGTGCACCGATAAGGGGCAGGTTTTTGTCGGACAAAAGTGTGTAGCCGAGTAACCGTGAATCCAGTGATGGCACCTTGCCGTAGAGAAAGGCCCCACGGGCTTTTCTCTCAGGGTGACGTTCACGGAAGGGGAACAGTTTCAAGCGCAGCCGACGAGCTGCTTAATTGTTTCGCGATGTGAGTAAATTGACCATTCGCCAGCCAGCCGGCTCCCACAGGACAGCAGGTTTTTCCCTGCCGTGCAGGAGCCGGCTGGCCGGCGAAGCCCTTCTTAATACGCGGTCTTGCCTGTGTGACTGTTGAGCGAGATGACCCGGGTCTTGCCGATACGGTGGCGGTAGATTTCCCGCAGGTACTTGATGGCCTTCTTCACGCAATCCCGGGACAGGCGGATGTCGTTGATCGAGACGAACTTGTCCTTGTCGTTGATCAGCTCGCGGTACTTCTTCTCGTACATCGGCTTGATCGCATACCAGTTGGTGTCGAGGATCTTCGCCGGGTTCTCGAATTCGTTGAGCAGATCGTCGATGCGGTCTTCATCGAACTGGTCACTGACGATGAAATCCAGCACCGAGTTGTCCAGGGTGTCGTCGAAGCGGTACGGATTGCGCGCAAAGCAACGCTTGATAAAGGCCACGATCAGGGTCAGGAAGTCATCCGACAGGCACGGGCTCTTGGCGATCAGGGTGGTCAGCGACAGGTTGGCCGAAGCGCCGATCACCAGCGCATAGCGCTTGAGGGTGGTGTTGGGGAACAGGCTGTTGAGGTGGGTCTTGAGCCGGTTCAGGTCCATGTAGGACAGCTTGTAGTCCTTGGGCAGGGACACGATCGATACCACCGACGAGCAGTTCTTGAAGAAGTGCAGGTCATGCAGCGCCGCGGCGTCATAACCCGAAGCCTTGTATTGCTCCAAGGCCGCGCGGTAGCGCTTGGACTCGATCGGCAGCAGGCTGATGCCCTCGATGGCCTGGGTCACCTTGTTGAAGTGCGGCAGATCGATGGAGCGGAAGAACAGGTCGTCGATGTTCAGGCGCTGGGGTTCTTTTTCGAACACCTTGAACTTGTCGCCGGTGGGCACCGGCTGCTCCGGCACCACGGACTCGGCATAGGCGATCGCCACCGGGCCAGCCAGGCTCATGAACAGGTCGTTGGCATCCAGGCGGATGGTTTCGCCGATGTCGATGCCGGCCCGCCGGAAGTAGTTCTGGTCGTAGTCGGTGGTCACCGCCTGGGCGGTGAGGATGTTGAAGATCTGCTGGGAGATGTACTGGTTGGCGTGCTTCTCCATGGCGTTGACGTCGATGTTCTGGATGTTGCCGTCATCGCTTTCTTCGGCGTAGCGCATGATATCGTTGGAGATCAGCATCATCGCGTTCCAGGGGCGGATCCGTCCCATCACGCTGGCTTCGCTGCTGTCTTCATTGTCGAAGTTGTAGGAGAAGTCCCACTCTTCCGAAAGGTACTTGCACAGCAGGCGGCCGGCGTTGATGTGCAGCGCCTCGGACATTTCGCTGCGATGGTCCGAAATGTTCGGCAGCACGCAGATGCCGCTGGTGAAGATCGGCTCGAAGACGAAGGAGTGCCCGCTCTTGCTGTCGTGCTCGTCCATCGGTTTGGTGTCGAAGGTCTTGTTCATGTACGAGTACTGCTGGGCCAGGCCGAACTCCGAGGCCATGCCCGAACCGGTACCGCCGCCGGCACTGAAGATCGAGAAGTACAGGCGCGACTGGTTGGCCTTGATCCCGCAGGAGTCGATCAGGTACGAGTGGATCATCTTCCAGTCGGGGCTGGAGAAGCGCTGGGTGTCCTTGTTGAGGATGATCTTGGCCAGGTATTGGCCGAGGATCGGCGCGTTACCGGCGCCACCGGCGTGGACTTCCGAGAGGTCCATGATCTTCATCTTGCTGTAGTCGCGGATGAAGCCGCTTTTCTCGCCCTTGCGCGAGAAACGGATGCGCCCGGCAATGTCCTTGTCCAGGTCGCCGAGCATCACCAGCGGTTCCACCAGGAACACCGGCTTGCTGGCCTTGTTCTGGCCCAGGCGCAGGTTCTGGCGGATCCACTGGCCGGGGCTGTAGCCGCCTTCGTAGGCCTTGTCTTCGTTATTGAATTCGTTGAGGTAGAACTTGCGGGCGTTGTACACCAGCTCGGCCACATCCAGGGCGATGTTGGAGCCGCAGCGGCCCAGCCCGATCAGGCAGACCGACGGAAATTCCTGGTCGCGACGGTTGTCCGGCTCGCCTTCCAGGTGCGGTGGCCGCGGGAACACCGTGTCGCGCAGACCGTCGAGGTTGTCGAGGATGCGGTCGGTATTGGTTTCGGTGAAATACAGGTACTGCTGAGTCGACAGGGGGCGTGAACTGGACAATGGCTTCGGGTCTGAGGGGCTAGTTGTGGGGGAGGTCAGCGTCATCTCGGAGACTGCGTTGGCAGGTTTGTTCTTAGAAGTCATTGTGCGCCATATGCCTGGTCAGGTTGGCTCGTGGACGAGGTGTCGTCGAACCATCACGGAATGGGACCTCGTCGCTGCGTGGAGCGCGAATTTTGCCCAAGGCGTCAGGGTTTTTTCTTAGCGACGCTCGGGGGAATCCTTTCCTGAATCATGATGAATCGGCCAGTATTCGGTGATCTTTAATCAAATGAGGGCAATATGATGTCAGCGTTACCTTCACTCGGCTTTGCCGGAATCGGCCTGATGGGCTTGCCGATGTGCCGCCGGCTGCTGGCGGCGGGCTATCCGCTGACGGTGTGGAACCGCAACCCGGAAAAATGCGCGCCCCTGGTGGCTGCCGGGGCGCGACAAGTTGCCACGCCGGCGCAGCTGTGCGCCGATGCCGACCTGATGCTGATGTGCCTGGCCAATACCGAGGTGGTGCGCGAGGTGGTGTTTGGCCCCGAGGGTATCGCCCAGGGCGCCCGGGCCGGTCAGCTGCTGCTGGACCTGTCCAGCCTGGAACCCACGGCTACCCGGGAAATGGCCGCCGAACTGGCCGCAAGCCGCGGTGTGGCCTGGGTCGATGCGCCGGTGTCCGGCGGTACCCCGGGCGCCGAGGCCGGCAGCCTGGCCATCATGGTTGGCGGTGAGGCGACGGACGTCGAGCGGGTGCGGCCAGTGCTGCTGACCCTGGGGCAGCGGGTCACTCACATGGGGGCGGTGGGCGCCGGGCAGGTGACCAAGGCCTGCAACCAGATGATCGTCGCCTGCAACGCCCTGGTGATCGCCGAGGTGGTGGCCCTGGCCGAGCGCTCGGGGGTGGATGCGCGGTTGATCGCCGAGGCCCTGGCCGGTGGCTTTGCCGACTCGAAACCTTTGCAGATCCTGGCCCCGCAAATGGCTGAAAGCCGGTTCGAGCCGGTGAAGTGGCATGTGCGCACCCTGCTCAAGGACCTGGATGGAGCGGTGAAGTTTTCCCGCGAACAGGGCTCGGCGACGCCGATCAGCGGATTAGCTGCGCAGTTGATGCGTCTGCATGGTGGGCAGGGCTATCTGGAAAAAGATCCAGCGACCCTGGTTCGCCTTTATCGGGACCCGGCGCCCGCGGATTGATCGGCGCGGCGTGGCGCTGGTCGAGCTCCTCCAGCACCCCGCGCAACTCCCGCAGCGGCACCGGATGGCTGAGCAGGTAGCCCTGCAGGTAGTCGCAGCCATGGTGCTGGAGAAACGCTTGCTGTTCCGGGGTTTCGACCCCTTCGGTGACCACCTGCAGGTGCAGGGTGTGGGCCATGATGATGATCGCCTGGACGATCTCCATGTCCTGGGTCGACTTGGGGATGTCCTGGATGAACGAGCGATCGATCTTCAGGGTGTTCAGGGGCAAGCGCTTGAGGTAGGCCAAGGATGAGTAGCCGGTGCCGAAGTCGTCGATCGACAGCGACACCCCCAGCCCGCGGATCTGCTTGAGCAGCGCCAGGGTGCTGGCAATATTGCCCATCAGGGCGTTTTCCGTGACTTCCAGCTCCAGCCGCTGCGGCGCCACCTGGGCCTGGCGCAGGGCGCTTTCGATCTCCCCGGCGAGCTCTTCGCGGGTCAGGTTCAGGGCCGAGCAGTTGACCGCGATCTTCAGTTCGCCACAGCCATGGCGCGACAGGTAGGCCAGGTCCGAGCAGGCCTTGCGCAGCACCCAGTTGTCCAGCTCGGCGATCATGCCGTTGGCTTCGGCAATGGAGATGAAGCGATCCGGGGTCAGCAGCCCATGTTGCGGGTGCTGCCAGCGGATCAGGGCTTCGAGCTTGGTGACCCTGCCGCTCTTGAGGTCGTAGATAGGTTGGTAATACAGCAGCAGGCCCTGGTCGTCGCGCAGGGCGTTGCGCAATTCCTCTTCCAGTTGCAGTTCCAGGGTGGCCCGGGTCTTGAGGTGGGAGTTGAAGAAATGCAGGCTGTTGCGTCCGCAATCCTTGGATTGATACAGGGCCAGGTCGGCGTTCTTGAGCAACTCCTCGCAGGTCTTGCCGTCATCGGGGAAGACGCTGATGCCAATGCTGGTGGTCATCACCATGCGCCGCCCTCCCAGTTCGATCGGCTCCTTCATTTTCTGCATGATGCGCTGGGCCATCTGCCGGGCTTCTTCGCGGTCGTACAGATTGATGAGGATGCAGAACTCGTCGCCGCCCAGGCGTGCCACCACGTCTTCATGGCTGCGGGTGGAGCTCTTGATGTGCCCGGCGATGACTTTCAGCAACTCGTCCCCGGCATCGTGGCCGAGGCTGTCATTGATGCGCTTGAAGTGGTCGATGTCGAGGAACATCACCGCCAGCATGCCGCCAAAGGTGGTTTTCTCGATGAGCTTTTCGGCGAACAGCTGGTTGAAGCCGCGGCGGTTGATCAGGTTGGTCAGGGCGTCGTAGTGGGCCACCTGCTGCAGGGAAACCCGGGCCTGGTCCAGTTGCGAAAGCAGGGCATTGACCCGCCGCAGGTCCCGCTCCTTGTGTTGCAGCTTCTTGTCGGCCAGGGCCGCGCTGATGCCGCTGCCGATGATCAAGAGCACGATCGCGCTCAGGGTCAGGCCTAGTTGCAGATGCCCGTCGGATGTGGCGGGGGCGGGCAGGCTGCCGGCGGGCAGCACCAGGGTCATGGCCCAGATGCCGGTGAAGTGCATGAGCACGATGGCAGCGCCCAGCACCAGGCTGCTGGCGTACTTGAGCAACTGGTGGAACATGCCGCTGCCTTCGCGCAGGTGACGGGACAGCAGCAGCGCCGCCAGGCTGCAGGCGATCGCCACCAGCACCGACAGCGCCATCAGTAAGGGGTCGTAGTACAGGCTGGCGCTGCTGCGCATGGCCGCCATGCCGACGTAGTGCATGGCGGCGATGCCCAGGCCGATCCAGATCGAAGCAACGCCATAGCGCCACAGCGGCATGTGCGCGTGGCTCAGGGTGTTCATCGCCAGCCAGGCGGCGACCAGCGCGATCAGGAGCGACAGCAGGGTCAGGGGCAGGTCGTAGTGGATCTGCAGCGGCGCCTCGAACGCCAGCATGGCGATGAAGTGCATGGCCCAGATCCCCCCGGCCAGGCAGCAGGCTCCGACCCAGCGCCACAGGCGCTGGCTGGCCGGTCGTTCGGCATGACTGACACGTTCGGCCATGTCCAGGGTGGCGAAGCTGGCGGCACAGGCTACCAGGTAGGCCAGAAGCACCAGAACCGGGTTGTGGGTGCAATGCAGGACCACTTGCCCGGCCTGAGGAAGCTCGGTAATGAAATGCACGCCCAGCCAGTCCATAGCCTGCCCATCTCTGAGTCATCTGAGGTCGGCGGAGCCGCGCGCCAACGAGTGCTTGGAGTATAGAAGGCACCCGCTGGCTGCAATGGGAGGTGGCACGCTGCTGCTAATGATTTGCTTATGGGCCCTATCGCCAAAGGTGCTAAGCGCTTTCCTCGTACCAGGGCTCGGTGTCCGCCGGTTCCAGGGGGGCCAGGCCGAAGGCGGCGCGGGCGGCGTCGCAGTCGCTGTTGGGCTGGCCGTCGGTCCAGGAAGCCTCGAACTCGCGGCACGGGCTGGAGCGCTGGTCATAGATCGAACAGCTCACACCCTGGCCGACCTCGCCTTCAAGGGCGATGCAGCGCGGGGATTTGCAGTCGGTTCCGAGCATTGCCACCCGGCTGGGGCTGATACTTTGCACCAGCTCGTCGGGGACAGTCCCGCCGGATGAGGCGCATTCGCCCCAGAAAAAAGACACACGAAAGTATGAACAGCAGGCACCGCAATTCAGACACGGACTGGCTTCGGACATTGGCGTATTCGATGGGGGAGGGGTTGATAAGGGGGGCTGGCAAGGCGGCTATTCTAGGCTTCGCATCGGCCTTGGGAAGGGGGGGCGCAAGGTATTTTTTCGGCCTTGGCCAAGCCCTTGAAAAGACTGGGAAAGGCCCGGGTAGCGGGGGCTGTGGCGAAGTTCGGGCGGCTTGTTCCGGGGAGCCGCAAGTGCCATCCCCGCGCCTGCCTGCGATGCCTTGGTATCAGGCTGGCGAATGATTACAGACAGCGTGGGTGCGGCTGACTAGATTGCAGCTTCCAGGCCCGCTCGCGTCTGGCCCAATAACAATAAAAGAGATCGATCCATGGATAATTCGACTCAAGCGGCAAATGCCTGGCGCATTCTGTTCCTGTTGTTTTTGGCAAACCTGTTCAACTTCTTCGATCGCACCATCCCCGCCATCATCATCGAGCCGATCCGCATGGAATGGCACCTGAGCGACTTCCAGCTGGGGATCATCGGCACCGCCTTCACCATTGTCTATGCCATTGCCGGCTTGCCCCTGGGGCGCCTGGCCGACACCGGCTCGCGCAGCAAGCTGATGGGCTGGGGGCTGGCGGTGTGGAGCGGGCTCACCGCGGTCAACGGCATGGTCGGCAGCTTCTGGAGCTTTTTGCTGGTGCGCATGGGCGTGGGGATTGGCGAGGCCAGCTACGCCCCGGCCGCCAACTCGCTGATCGGCGACCTGTTCCCCGCTCACCGCCGGGCCCGGGCCATGGGCATCTTCATGCTCGGCCTGCCTCTGGGGCTGGTGCTGGCGTTCTTCACCATCGGTGCCATGGTCAAGGCCTTCGACAGCTGGCGGGCGCCGTTCTTCATTGCGGCGGTACCAGGGCTGGTGCTGGCGGTGTTCATGTTCTTCATCAAGGAACCCAAGCGCGGCGCGGCGGAAACGGTGAAAGTGGCCCAGGTGCGGATTGACCGGCCCATTCGCCGGGTGCTGGCGATACCGACCTTTCTCTGGCTGACTCTGGCCGGGCTGACGTTCAACTTCGCCACCTATGCCTGCAACTCGTTCCTGGTGCCGATGCTGCAGCGCTACTTCCTCATGCCCTTGCAGGAAGCCGCCATGGCCACCGGGCTGATCGTCGGGGTGACCGGCCTGGTGGGCCTGACCCTGGGCGGCTGGATCGCCGACAAGATTCATCAGCGGGTAGCCAATGGTCGTTTGTTGTTCGCGGCCTGCAGCCTGATCATCTCGACCCTCGCCACCGGATGGGCACTGCATGCCGGGCGGGTGGAGGTCGGGGTGTTCGTCGCGGTATTCAGTGTCGGCTGGCTGTTTGCCTACAACTTCTATACCTGCGTCTATACCGCCCTGCAGGATGTGGTCGAACCGCGCTTGCGCGCCACCGCCATGGCCTTGTTCTTCGCCGGCCTGTACCTGTTGGGGGGCGGCTTGGGGCCGGTGGTGGTGGGGGCGCTCTCCGACCACTTCGCCCATTCGGCAATGTATGCCGCAGGCGCAGAGCTGATGACCGAAGAGTTCAAGGCCATCGGTCTGCACGATGCGATGTACCTGATTCCCGTGGCCCTGTTCCTGACCCTGCTGTTTCTGTTCCAGGCAGCACGCTGTTTTGTCCGTGACGCCCAGCGGATGAAAGAGGGGCTGGCCTGTGGGAATGCCGCTGATGCCCCAGCAGAGGTGAGTCTGCCGGCGATCAACGATGGTGCAGTGAGCCGCTAGGGCGCGTTGCTGCATTGGCAGGCGACAGGCAAAAAAAAGGCCCGCACAGTGCGGGCCTTTTGTTCAGTGCTGACAACCGGGCTATCAGCCCGCCACCAGCACCCGGATCGCTTCCAGGCGCAGGGCGGCTTTTTCCAGCATGGCCAGGCCCTGTTCGCGCTGTTGACGCAGGGCCACCAGCTCGCTGTCACGGACAGTCGGGTTGACCGCCTGCAGCGCGGTCAGGCGCGCCAGTTCTTCGTCGGTGTCGGCTGCCAGGCGGCGTTGCGCCTCGGCCACACGTTCGGCGTGACGCGGTGCGACCTTGGCTTCGCCGGCGTTGATCTTCGGCGCCAATTGATCGCGCTGGGCCTGGATGAACTTGTTGGCGCTGGCCTTAGGCACGCTTTCCAGCTGGTCGTTCAGGGTCTCGAAGGCGACCCGCGCCGACAGGTCGTTGCCATTGGCGTCCAGCAGGCAGCGCAGGGCAGCCGGCGGCAGGTAGCGGCCCAGTTGCAGTGAGCGCGGGGCGACCACTTCACTGACGTACAGCAGCTCCAGCAGCACGGTGCCGGGTTTGAGCGCCTTGTTCTTGATCAGCGCCACGGCGGTGTTGCCCATGGAGCCGGACAGCACCAGGTCCATGCCGCCCTGCACCATGGGGTGTTCCCAGGTGATGAACTGCATGTCCTCGCGAGACAGCGCCTGGTTGCGGTCGTAGGTGATGGTCACGCCTTCGTCGTCGCCCAGGGGGAAGCTGGCGTCGAGCATCTTCTCGCTGGGCTTGAGGATCAGGGCGTTTTCCGAATGGTCCTCGCTGTCGATGCCGAAAGCGTCGAACAGGGTTTCCATGTAGATCGGCAGGGCGAACTGGTCGTCCTGTTCGAGGATCGCTTCCACCAGGGCGTCGCCTTCGCCGGCACCACCGGAGTTCAACTCCAGCAAGCGGTCGCGACCGGTGTGCAGCTCGGCTTCCAGGCGTTCACGCTCGCCACGGGCTTCGTCGATCAGCGCTTGCCACTCGCCGTCATCGGCATTCTCCAGCAGCGGCAGCAGGCGCGGGCCGAACTGATGCTGCAGGGCGTTGCCGGTCGGGCAGGTGTTGAGGAAGGCGTTCAGGGCTTCGTGGTACCACTGGAACAGGCGCTCTTGCGGGCTGGTTTCCAGGTACGGCACGTGCAGTTCGATCACGTGCTTCTGGCCGATCCGGTCGAGACGGCCGATACGCTGCTCCAGCAGGTCCGGGTGCGACGGCAGGTCGAACAGCACCAGATGGTGGGCGAACTGGAAGTTGCGGCCTTCACTGCCGATTTCCGAGCAGATCAGCACCTGGGCGCCGAATTCTTCATCGGCGAAGTAGGCGGCGGCACGGTCACGTTCGAGGATGTTCATGCCCTCGTGGAATACCGTGGCCGGGATGCCGGAGCGCACGCGCAGGGCGTCCTCCAGGTCCATGGCGGTTTCCGCGTGGGCGCAGATCACCAGCACCTTGGTGCGCTTGAGCATTTTCAGCTGGTCGATCAGCCACTCGACCCGCGGGTCGAACTTCCACCAGCGCTGTTCGTCATCGCTGACGTCGGGCTGGGCCTGGAAGCTGACTTCCGGGTACAGCTCGGCGTGTTCGCCCAGGGGCAGTTCCAGGTATTCGTCCGGGCATGGCAGCGGGTAGGCGTGCAGCTTGCGCTCGGGGAAACCCTGCACCGCGGCGCGGGTGTTGCGAAACAGCACGCGGCCGGTGCCGTGGCGGTCCAGCAGTTCACGCACCAGGCGTGCGCTGGCTTCGCTGTCGCCGTCGTTGACCGCGGCCAGCAGGGCTTCGCCTTCGTTGCCGAGGAAACCGTGGATGGTCTTGTGCGCCTCGGGAGACAGGCGGCCTTTATCCATCAGTTCCTGCACGGCTTCGGCCACCGGGCGGTAGTTCTCGCTCTCGGCGCGGAAGGCCGCGAGGTCGTGGAAACGGTTCGGGTCCAGCAGGCGCAGGCGGGCGAAGTGGCTGTCCTGGCCCAGTTGTTCCGGGGTTGCGGTCAACAGCAGCACGCCGGGAATGGTCTCTGCCAGCTGTTCCACCAGGGCGTATTCCGGGCTGACCTGGTCTTCGTGCCACACCAGGTGGTGGGCTTCGTCCACCACCATCAGGTCCCAGCCGGCGGCGAACAGCGCGTCCTGGGCCTTCTCGTCGTCCACCAGCCACTCCAGGGCCACCAGGGCCAGCTGGGTGTCTTCGAACGGGTTGCTGGCATCGCTTTCTATAAAGCGTTCTTCATCGAACAGTGCCACTTGCAGGTTGAAGCGCCGGCGCATCTCTACCAGCCACTGGTGCTGGAGGTTTTCCGGTACCAGGATCAGCACCCGGCTGGCGCGACCCGAGAGCAGTTGGCGATGGATCACCAGGCCGGCCTCGATGGTCTTGCCCAGGCCCACTTCGTCCGCCAGCAGGACCCGCGGCGCGATGCGGTCGGCGACTTCACGGGCAATGTGCAACTGGTGGGCGATGGGTTGGGCGCGCACGCCACCCAGGCCCCAGAGCGAGGACTGCAGTTGGCGGCTGGTGTGTTCCAGGGTGTGGTAGCGCAGGGAGAACCAGGCCAGCGGGTCGATCTGCCCGGCGAACAGACGGTCGCTGGCCAGACGGAACTGGATGAAGTTCGAGAGTTGGGTTTCCGGCAGGGTGACGGCTTCGTTCTGCCCGTTGAGGCCGTGGTAGACCAGCAGGCCGTCGACATCATCGACTTCCTGTACGGTCATTTTCCAGCCTTCGAAGTGGGTGATGCTGTCACCCGGAGAGAACCTCACGCGAGTGAGGGGCGCATTCCGTAGCGCATACTGGCGGGTGTCGCCAGTGGCCGGATAGAGCACGGTCAGCAAGCGACCGTCCTGTGCCAGAACGGTGCCTAAACCCAGCTCGGCTTCGCTGTCACTAATCCAGCGTTGCCCCGGTTGATACTGCTGCGCCATGCTGCCTGACTCCCGCTTTGAAAAAGCCGACTATCTTAACGGAACGACGCTTCCAGTCCAAAGAACTCTGATCAATCCCCTGGATTAAAAGGTAGCGTACGGCGTGCATTCGTCGGGTGGCGGGGCACTATCGGCTGACGACTGGGTCACAGTTTTGCGACCGATGGCTCAAGTCGCCCATGCCGCAGCCGACAGCCTGCCGACAGGAGACCAATAATATGCTGCCACCGATGCTCCCCTTGAGTGCCGTGCCGATCACCGCCCAGCAGGATCCGATCCGCCAGCGACCGGACATCCCGCCTGTGGTACCGGTGCAGGAAAGCTCCAACGAAAGCACCATCGACCTGCAAAAGCGCGACCCCGAGGAGTCCGCCCTGCTGCTGCGCGAGGAACAGCGGCGCCAGCAACAGAAGCAGCGCCGTGAGCGTGAGGCCGAGGACGACCCCGAAGAGCACCTGGCAGTGCCCGGCGATGAACTGAACGCCGACAACACCGTGCCGGTGGTGCCGTTGATCGAAGATGCTCCGCGCCAGGGCCTGTGGGTGGATGTCGAGGTCTAGGAGCGCTTGTTCCCCGCCAGTTCCCCGAGGGCCTGCAACAGGCGCTCGATTTCCTCTTGTGTATTGAAGTAACTCAAGGCGATCCGGGCAATGTTGCCCAGGCCTCGGGCCTGCATGTCCAGTGGTGTGTAGTTGACGCCATTGGCGCCGATATTGATGCCGCGCCGCGCCAGTTCCTCCTTGAGTGCCAGCCCGTCCCAACCTTCGAGAGTGAAGGCGATCAGGCCCGATTGCTGCCCCGGGCTGCCCAGGTCCTGGAGTTGCAGGCCGGGCAAGCGCTGCAGCTTCTTGCGCAGCGGCTCGCTCAAGGCACTGATCCTTTGCGCAATGGCGGCCACGCCGATGCTTTCGAACTCCTGCAGGGCATTGGCCAGGCCAGCCAGCAGCACCATCGACACTTCACTGGTTTCAAAGCGCCGGGCATCGTTGCGCAGAGCGAAGCCCTGGCCGTCCCAAGGCGCCGACAGCACATCCCGCGGCAGCGGATTCAACTGCTCGAGGAAGCCGGGCCTTATATAGAGCAGGGCCGTGCCTCGCGGGCCGCGCAGGTACTTGCGCCCCGCGCCCTTGAGCACATCGCAGTTGAGCGCCTGCACGTCGCAGGGCACCTGGCCCAGAGCCTGGCCGGCATCGATGAAGTAGGGGATGCGCCATTGGCGCGCCAGTTGGCCGATGGTTGCGGCCGGGTTGATCAGCCCGCCATTGGCCGGTAGCCAGGTCAAGGCGATGAGGCGCACCCGGGAGTCGAGCATGGACTCCAGCGCCGGGACTGAAACCGCACCGTGGCTGTCACAGGGAATGACTTCCAGCTGCGCGCCGGCGGCCACGGCCGGGGCCATGCAGGCCAGGTTGCCGGCCCATTCCTGGCGCCCCACCAGGATCCGGTCGCCCGGCTGCCAGGCGGGCAGGGCGTTGAAGGCCATGCCCCAGGCCGCCGAACCACTGCTGGTAAAGGCGATGGCTTGCGGGCAGGTGTTGAGCACTCGGGCGGCGGTCTGTCGCGCCTGCTCCTGCAACTGGGCGCCGGCGCCGGCCGCTTCCATTGGCCCGCTGTGGGCCTCCCGCTGCAGTTGCCCGGACATGGCGTCCAGGGTGCCCTGGCTGGGCAGGGACCCCCCGGCATGGTTGAAGTGACAGACCCGGGTGCAACCCGGTGTGGCCGCCCGTAGCCGAGCGATGTGGTCCGGGCTCAGGGGCATCACGGCTTGAGCTCGAAAATCCCGTCGACCTCCACGGCGACGCCGGCAGGCAGGCTGGCGACGCCCACCGAAGTGCGGGCATGCCGGCCTTTCTCGCCCAGGGCATTGACCAGCAGGTTGGAGGCGCCATTGGCGACCTGGCCATGGCCCTTGAAGTCGGCGCTGGCGGCAATGAACACCCCCAGCCGGCTGATGCGTTGCAGCCGCGACAAGTCGTCACCCAGGGCCGCCGAGAGTTGCGCCAGCAGGGCCAGGGCCGCCAGTTCCGCGGCCTGGGCACCCTGCTCGATGCTGAGGTTGTCACCGAGCCGGCCCAGCAGATGGGGATGCTGCTCTGCATGCGGTGTTTGCCCGGAGATGAACAGCAGGTTCTGGCTCTGGGTATGGTTGACGTAGTTGGCAATGGGCTGGCCGGGGATCGGCAGTTCAAGACCCAGTTGTTGTACTCGTTGCTGCAGAGAGTCGCGCATGGCAAGTCCTCGAATGGAAGGCCAGCAGCATCGGTGTTCAGCCTGGGGGCGACAAACGGATAGATCTAATCCGACGTATCTGAATTTTTCATGGGTCGCGCCCTTGCTCCAGCAGCCATTGGGCGAAGCACTGCATCGCCGGATTCGCCGGACCTTCGGCGGTCACCAGCCAGTAGCCGATCTGATCGTTGTGCAGAGCCGGGAGGTCGAAGGCATCCACCAGGCTGCCCTGGGCAAGATGGCGCCGGATCAACTGGCGGCGGCCCATGGCGATGCCCTGGCCGGCCACCGCCGCTTCCACCACGATGTTGTAGTCGTGGAGCATGACGCTGGGGTGAGGGCTGAGGTCGACGGCGTTCTGCCTGCTCCAGTCGTCCCATTCAAAGGGCCGGTGGGAGCGGGCCATCAGCAAGGTGCCGTTGGCCAGGGCTCCGGCCTTGAACTCGGGGCTGCACACCGGTGACAGTTGCTCGGCGAGAAAGCGCGTGGCCTGGACGTTGGGCCAGTGGCCCTTGCCATAGCGAATGGCCAGGTCGACCTCGGCACCGGCCACATCTGCCAGGTTGATGGCCGGTTGCAGCTCCAGCTGGATCTGAGGGTGGCGGCGGCTGAAGTCCGACAGGCGCGGCGCCAGCCACAAGGTGGCGAAGGAGGCCAGCAGGCCGATGCGCAGAACCTGCGATGGCTCTGCTGCCAACAGCGTCCGGGTGGCTTCGGCGATCTGCTCCAGGGCCGGCTGGATCTGTTGGTAATAGCTGGCGCCGGCGGTGGTCAGGTCGATGGCCCGGGTGCGTCGTACAAACAGCGGCTGGCCCAGGTGCTGTTCGAGTTTGTGCACTTGATGGCTGACCGCGCTCTGGCTGACGCACAGTTCCTGGGCCGCCTTGCTGAAACTCAGGTGTCGGGCCACGGCCTCGAAGGCGCGCAGGGCCAGCAGCGGGGGCAGGTGCTTGGGCATTTCCACATGCGGTTTCCTGTGGGGAGGGGCGGCCATTGTGCGGATAAAAAGTCTTCCCGGCAGCGACTTTATTGCAGTCGCCTTGGTCTGATCACTGGTCAGGTGCGGCGCCACGTCGCATTATTGGCACATTCGCCAGGGCCGCCCACCGCTTCAAGGCGTGCGGCCGATATTGACCACGAGTGATGCAAGCCAAGCCATGAATCAAGACGACAAGCTGATCGACCTGAACGCCGAGCGTGCCAAGCGCGTGCATGATCTCAATGAAAAGCGTCTGAACGAAGTACGCCAGGCATTCGAACACGCCATGCCCTTGGGCAAGACCAAGAAAAAACCGAAAAACAAACCGAAAAAGCGCTGATCAGGGCGCTTTCTGTTGATGTAAGTCACTTATTCTCCCTTCCTCGCGCCCAGTCATGGGCGACATTGACCCCGGTCAATTTCCCCTGCCTCCCGTTTGGTTAACTTAGCCCCATCGCAACAGGGCAAGAGCAGGAGGCCAGTCATGTTTTTCGACAATGTGGTGATCGCCGGAGTGCTGACTGTCGGCCTCATGGTTCTGTTTTTCGCAGGGTTTGGATTCTTTATCTGGAAAGACGCGAATAAGCGCAAGAAGCCTTAAGTCTTTCCAGGGCAACGAGCACGCAAGGCATTTTGGGCAACTTCGGTTGCCCTTTTTTTTGCCTGCAAGAAAGCTCAAGGCATAAAAAAAGGTGCGTCCCTGGGGACGCACCTTTTTTGTTGCCGGCTGGGGTATCAGGTACCCAGGATCTTGGAGGCTGCCCAGAACAGGCCGGCGGACAGGGCCACGGTCGCCGGCAGGGTCAGGACCCAGGCCAGGAGGATGGTCCGTACCGTTCCGCTCTGCAGGCCGCTCTTGTTGGCGACCATGGTCCCGGCCACGCCGGAGGAGAGTACGTGGGTGGTGGAAACCGGCAGGCTGAAGATGTTCGCCAGGCCGATCAGGCCGGCGGCGGTGATCTGTGCCGACATGCCCTGGGCGTAGGTCATGCCCTGCTTGCCGATCTTCTCGCCAATGGTCTGTACCACGCGCTTCCAGCCGATCATGGTGCCCAGGCCCAGAGCCAGGGCGACAGCCAGGATGACCCAGAACGGTGCGTATTCGGTGGTGGCGGTCAGGTCTTTGCGCAGCTTGTCCAGGTCGGCCTTTTCACGGGCCGAGATGCCTGGCAGCTTGCCGACCTTTTTCGCGGTGTCATCCAGGCAAAGCAGGTAGCGACGCACTTCGATGCGGCTTTCCGGCGACAACGAATGGTAGTCGGAAACGCCCTTGAGGCTGCTCAGGAGCGCGGCGATGGTCGGTTCGGTTTGCTGCGGATTGCAGCGGAACTTGCCCGGCAGGTCGTCTTTCACGCTTTTGCCCAGGGCCAGGAACTCACCCAGGGACTCGTGATTGCGCTCGTAGAACTGGCTCAGGTGCAGGGTGGCGTCGCGGGTGCGCTCGATCTGGTAGGTGGTGCTGTTGAGGTCCATCACGAACTGGGCAGGCACGATACCAATCAGTACCAGCATGATCAGGCCGATGCCTTTCTGGCCGTCGTTGGAGCCGTGCACGAAGCTCACGGCCATGGCCGAGATCACCAGTACCAGGCGGTTCCAGAACGGCGGGTGCTTCTTGTCATCGACCTTGCGGCGCTGTTCCGGAGTCTTGTGCATCTTCGAGATCGGCCGCCACCATTTCAGGCCGATCAGTACCAGCGCTGCAATAATGAAGCCCGCCATCGGCGAGAACACCAGGGAAGCGCCGATGTCGATTGCCTTCTGCCAGTTCACGCCATCCCCCAGGGGGATGTCGCTGAGCAGGGCATTGGCCAGGCCGACACCGAGGATGGAGCCGATCAGGGTATGGGAACTGGAGGCCGGAATGCCGAAATACCAGGTGCCCAGGTTCCAGGTAATGGCCGCGGCCAGCAACGAGAAGACCATGGCCAGGCCGTGGCCGGTGTTGACGTTGATCAGCAGCTCGACCGGCAGCAGGTGGACGATGGCATAGGCCACGCCAACCCCGCCCAGCAGCACGCCGAGGAAATTGAACACACCGGAGAAGAACACGGCCAGGTGCGGCGGCATGGCCTTGGTGTAGATAACAGTGGCAACCGCATTTGCGGTGTCATGAAAGCCGTTGATGAACTCGTAGGCGAGGACAAAAGCCAGGGCGAGCAAGAGGCTCACAAGCACCCAAGCATCCAGTCCGCTGAATAAATCGATCATGAAGGTTTTCTGACCCGGTCATAAGGGGGCGCGATTATGCCAGAAAACCCCGCTAATCAATGCACAAGGTGCTCGCCGGTAACATTCTTCAACGAAAAAACTGACCGGGAGCAGAGTTTTCGCACATCCCCCTCAAACACGGCAAGCCATTGAGTTTATTGGGCACGAGCGGTCAATCCGATGGCCTGGGCGCGGAAATCAGAGGGTTAAAACGCGTGTATGAAATTTCAACCAAAGGGCTTGCCCGGTAGCCTCTCTCGCTGTGGATGGGCGAGATGGCCATGGGCCCGGGGTAACGAGCATCAATGGTCTGCCTGGCCGCCGGGATGATCGGGCGGGCAAGTAGAGCAAGCCCTGAATGAGTCAGGCTGCCAGCATTACGGCTGTTCGGCCTTGAGCTCTTTTTCCATCTTTTGCAGTTCTTGGGTGAAGGCCTGATCGAGAATACTGGCGCGTTTGCGCCAAGGTTTGCGTTCAGGTTCCGGCTGGGCGGCATAACGGGTGATCTCGCCGCCGTAAACTTCCTTGTAACGTTGCTCCTGGCGCTCAAGTTCCGCGCGCAGTTCATCTTTCGTCACAGTGTTACCTAATTGAGTGAAGGTCCAGTCCGGTGCGACGCATTGCTTGCGGGCATCTACGCGGAGCTGAAGTCAGTGCCAGTCTGGCCTTGACTTCGAGTCTCTCAAGCGTGCCGTTAATTGCATGCGGCCACGTCACCGGATGAAAACAACTGTCGTAGCAACAGTGTTGTTGGTTGCAAGCGGGCTGGCCGAATCTGGTTAGGGGTCAAGCGCTTGCGGCAGGTGACCGATTACCGTTTCAAGCCACCCGAGAGAGGAGCATGGGGCAACTGACTCCACATTCCTCACTCCGGCAGTATAGCTTCGGCGAAGAATAACTCTATGGATGGCAAGTTTAAAATGACCAACTTTATTGTGAGCGTTTTGTGACACAAAAGTTCTAATCATTTCCTACACGAGGAAAGCCTGATTCTTACTCCGCTGGTACAAGTCTATATGGGGAGTCTGCATCTTGATGCAAGTGGTCGGTTGCAAAAGACTCGGGATAACCGGGCATTCCACTGGTGATTATTACTATGGTTTTTTGCAATAAACCCACGGGCTCACTGCCGCGTGTGCCAGGCTTGGCGGATTGCGATTATCGGCCGATGGTTCGATAATCGCCCAATGTTGCCGGCCCCAGCTTGTGCTTCTTCGCCAATACGGCTTGTAATACCGAAGAATTTCGTCGCAGAGAGCCTGAAATGAACGATCAGATGCGTAATTCCTTTACCTCAGTGGCCCCGCCGATCGTGGCGTCTGCGGCAAAGAGGATTCAGGCGTTGACCGGTGACCCGGATTTCATGACCTCTCTGGCCCGGGGCCTGGCGGTGGTGCAGGCGTTCCAGGAGCGCAAGCGGCACTTGACCATCGCCCAGATCAGCCATCGCACGGAAATCCCCCGGGCTGCGGTGCGCCGTTGCCTGCACACCCTGATCAAGCTGGGTTACGCCACCACCGACGGGCGTACCTATTCATTGCTGCCCAAGGTGCTGACCCTGGGCCACGCCTATCTTTCGTCGACGCCTCTGGCGGTCTCCGCCCAGCCCTACCTGGACCGCATGAGCGAGCAACTGCACGAGGCGTGCAACATGGCCACCCTGGAAGGCGACGACATTCTCTACATCGCCCGTTCCGCCACGACCCAGCGGCTGATCTCGGTCGACCTGTCTGTCGGCGGCCGCTTGCCAGCCTATTGCACCTCCATGGGGCGCATCCTACTCGCGGCCCTGGACGATTCGTCGCTGCATGAATACCTCGACCATGCGGACCTGCAAGCCAAGACCAGCCGCACCCTGCACACCCCGGAAGCCTTGCTGGAGTGCCTGCAGCAAGTGCGCCAGCAGGGCTGGTGCATCGTTGATCAGGAACTGGAGCAGGGCCTGCGCTCCATTGCGGTACCGGTGTATGACGCTTCCGGCCAGGTGCTGGCGGCGCTGAACGTCAGTACCCACGCCGGGCGGGTCAGCCGTGCCGAGCTGGAGCAGCGCTTTCTCCCCGGTTTGCTGAGCGCCAGCCGCGATCTGAGCGCGCAGTTGTTTGCTTAAGCTGTTCGATAAACGCACAGATACGCCTTTGGCGAATTGACGCTGTTTCCCCTGGCTCATTAATGTCGCGGCAGCGTCATCGGCGGCAAGCTGGCATCTTCGCCCGCCGCTGGTGGCCCGCCCAATAATAAAGAAGAGGCCAATACTCATGAGCACGCTTTCCCTGCGTCGTTGCCGCGACCGTTCCTGCCGTCCCGCTCGCATCGCCTGATATCGCCACCCCTTTAGTGACCTGATCAGCCCTGGCGGCCTGTGCTCGCCTGCGTTTTAGCGTGGAAATAACAACAATGAACCAACCCCAATCCGCTGTAGGGAACTGCCTTGATGTGCAGTCCTTCATCAATGCCCAGCCGCTGTCCCGTTACCAGTGGCGCGTGGTGATCCTGTGTTTCCTGATTGTCTTCCTCGATGGCCTGGACACCGCGGCCATGGGCTTCATCGCCCCGGCGCTGTCCCAGGACTGGGGCATCGACCGCGCCAGCCTCGGCCCGGTCATGAGCGCTGCATTGATCGGCATGGTCTTCGGCGCCCTGGGCTCCGGCCCCCTGGCCGACCGTTTCGGCCGCAAGGTGGTGCTGGTGGGGGCGGTGCTGCTGTTTGGTGCCTTCAGCCTGGCTTCGGCCTACAGCACCAACGTCGACCAGTTGCTGGTCCTGCGTTTCCTTACCGGCCTGGGCCTGGGGGCAGGCATGCCCAACGCCACCACGCTGCTTTCGGAATACACCCCCGAACGCCACAAGTCGTTGCTGGTGACCAGCATGTTCTGCGGTTTCAACCTGGGCATGGCCGGCGGCGGTTTCATTTCCGCCAAGCTGATCCCGGCCTTCGGCTGGCACAGCCTGCTGCTGATCGGCGGGGTCCTGCCGCTGATCCTGGCCCTGGTGCTGGTGCTCTGGCTGCCGGAGTCCGCGCGTTACCTGGTGGTGCGTAATCGCGGCACCGACAAGGTGCGCAAGACCCTGGCGCCGATTGCCCCGGCCATAGTCGGCGAGGCTGGCAGCTTCAGCGTGCCGGAACAGAAGACCGTGAAGGCGCGCAACGTGTTCGCGGTGATCTTCTCCGGCACCTATAGCGTCGGCACCCTGTTGCTGTGGCTGACCTATTTCATGGGGCTGGTGATTGTCTACCTGCTCACCAGCTGGCTGCCGACCCTGATGCGCGACAGCGGGGCGAGCATGGAACAGGCGGCCTTTATCGGCGCCCTGTTCCAGTTTGGCGGCGTCCTCAGCGCGGTGGCCGTGGGCTGGGCCATGGACCGTTTCAACCCGCACAAGGTGATCGGCTGTTTCTACCTGCTGGCTGGGGTCTTTGCCTACGCCGTCGGGCAGAGCCTGGGCAACATCACCCTGTTGGCCACCCTGGTGCTGATCGCCGGCATGTGCGTCAACGGTGCGCAATCGGCAATGCCGTCGTTGGCCGCGCGCTTCTACCCGACCCAGGGGCGTGCCACCGGGGTCTCCTGGATGCTTGGCATCGGCCGTTTCGGCGCCATTCTCGGTGCGTGGATGGGAGCGACCCTGCTGGGCCTGGGCTGGAACTTCGAACAAGTGCTGACTGCCCTGGTGATTCCGGCGGCCCTGGCCACCACCGCGGTGGTGATCAAGGGCATGGTCAGTCACGCAGACGCGACCTGACCGCGGACTACCCTGTAGCCGCTGCCGCAGGCTGCGACCGGGCTCGAAGGGCCCGCTGCTCCTGAAGGGCGCAGAGGGTTCTTCGAACGTTATCCTCGCCCGCAGCAGCGGCCCCAGAAGGCCGGCAGGGCTGTTGCGGGGTTGAGGAAAAGCAATCGATAGCCCTGCAACAATCTGTTCGATAATCGAACGCTCAGTCGATTATCGGATTGTTTGGGGTTTGGCCCCGGCTTAATCTTCAGTCACTGCGGCGCGCCTAGAGCGCCTTTTTCTCCAGTCGCTGAATAACAATCGGGAGACCCCATCCATGGCTGAAATCCTTTCGCTGCACGACGCGGTGAAGCAATTCGTCAACGACGGCGACACCGTCGCGCTCGAAGGCTTCACCCACCTGATTCCTACGGCCGCAGGTCATGAAATCATCCGCCAGGGCAAGAAAGACCTGACCCTGGTGCGCATGACCCCTGACCTGATCTACGACCAGTTGATCGGTGCCGGTTGCGCTCGCAAGCTGATTTTCTCCTGGGGGGGCAACCCGGGCGTGGGCTCCCTGCACCGCCTGCGCGACGCCGTGGAAAAGCAATGGCCACAGCCCCTGGAGATTGAGGAACACAGCCACGCCGACCTGGCCAACGCCTATGTCGCCGGCGCCTCGGGCCTGCCCTTTGCCGTCCTGCGGGCCTACGCCGGTTCCGACCTGCCCAAGGTCAACCCCCTGATCAAGACCGTGACCTGCCCGTTTACCGGTGAAGTGCTGGCGGCGGTGCCTTCGGTGCGCCCGGACGTCACGGTAATCCACGCACAGAAGGCCGACCGCAAGGGCAACGTGCTGCTGTGGGGCATTCTCGGGGTACAGAAAGAGGCCGCCCTCGCCGCCAAGCGCTGCATCGTCACCGTCGAGGAAATCGTCGACGACCTGAACGCGCCGATGAACGCCTGCGTACTGCCGACCTGGGCGCTGAGCGCGGTCTGCCATGTGCCTGGTGGCGCCCATCCGTCCTACGCCCACGGCTACTCCGAGCGCGACAACCGCTTCTACCAGGCCTGGGACCCGATCGCCCGCGACCGTGAGGCGTTCACCGCCTGGATCAACGAATACATCCACGGCAGTGCCGATTTCAGCGAATTCCAGGCCAAGCTGGCCGCAGCTTCGGAGGCCCAGTAATGACCTACTCCACCAATGAAATGATGACCGTGGCCGCGGCCCGTCGCTTGCAGAACGGCTCGGTGTGCTTCGTTGGCATCGGCCTGCCGTCCAAGGCCGCTAACCTGGCACGCCTGACCTCATCACCGGACGTGGTGCTGATCTACGAGTCCGGCCCGATCGGCGCCAAGCCCAGCGTCCTGCCACTGTCCATCGGTGACGGCGAACTGGCGGAAACCGCCGACACCGTGGTGCCTACCGGCGAGATCTTCCGCTACTGGCTGCAGGGCGGGCGCATCGATGTGGGTTTCCTCGGCGCGGCCCAGGTCGACCGTTTCGGCAATATCAACACCACCGTGGTCGGCGACTACCACCGGCCCAAGGTGCGCCTGCCGGGCGCCGGCGGTGCTCCGGAGATCGCCGGTTCGGCCAAGAGCGTGCTGATCATCCTCAAGCAATCCTCGCGCTCCTTCGTCGACAAGCTGGACTTCGTGACTTCGGTCGGCCACGGCGAAGGCGGCGATTCGCGCAAGCGCCTGGGCCTGCCAGGGGCGGGGCCGGTGGGCATCATCACCGACCTGTGCATCATGGAGCCGGAAGCCGGTACCCACGAATTCATCGTCACTTCGCTGCACCCGGGCGTGACCCGCGAGCAGGTGGTGGCCGCCACTGGCTGGGCGATCCGCTTCGCCGACCAGGTGGCCGAGACCGCAGCACCCACCGAGGTTGAACTGACCGCCCTGCGTGACCTGGAAGCGCGCACCGCCGCGGCCCATGGCCAAGCCCCTGGAGAAGCCTGATGCGCGACGTATTCATCTGCGATGCCATTCGCACCCCCATCGGCCGTTTTGGTGGCGGCCTCTCGACAGTGCGCGCTGACGACCTGGCGGCGCTGCCGATCAAGGCCTTGATGGAGCGCAACCCCAGCGTGGACTGGAGCTCCGTGGACGAGGTGTTCCTCGGCTGCGCCAACCAGGCCGGCGAGGACAACCGCAACGTGGCGCGCATGGCTCTGCTGCTGGCCGGCCTGCCGGACAGCGTGCCCGGCGTCACCCTCAACCGTCTCTGCGCCTCGGGCATGGACGCCATCGGCACGGCCTTCCGCGCCATTGCCAGCGGCGAGATGGAGCTGGCGATTGCCGGTGGCGTCGAGTCCATGTCCCGCGCGCCCTTTGTCATGGGCAAGGCCGATACCGCCTTTTCGCGCAACATGAAGCTGGAAGACACCACCATCGGCTGGCGTTTCATCAACCCGCTGATGAAGGCCCAGTACGGTGTGGATGCCATGCCGCAGACCGCCGACAACGTGGCGGATGACTACAAAGTGTCCCGCGCTGACCAGGACGCCTTCGCCCTGCGCAGCCAGCAGCGTGCCGCGGCGGCCCAGGCCGCCGGTTTCTTCGCTGAGGAAATCGTTGCGGTGCGCATCGCCCACAAGAAGGGCGAGACAGTGGTGGAGCAGGACGAGCATCCCCGTGCCGACACCACCCTGGAAGCCTTGGCCAAGCTCAAGCCGGTCAACGGCCCGGACAAGACCGTCACCGCCGGCAATGCCTCCGGGGTCAACGACGGTGCGGCGGCGCTGATCCTGGCCTCGGCCGAAGCCGTCAAGAAACACGGCCTGACCCCACGTGCGCGAGTACTGGGCATGGCCAGCGCCGGGGTTGCGCCGCGGGTCATGGGCATCGGCCCGGTGCCGGCAGTGCGCAAGCTGATCGAGCGCCTGGGCGTGGCGGTCAGCGACTTCGACGTGATCGAACTCAACGAAGCCTTCGCCAGCCAGGGCCTGGCGGTGCTGCGCGAGCTGGGCCTGGCGGACGATGCGCCCCAGGTCAATCCCAACGGCGGCGCGATTGCCCTGGGCCATCCCCTGGGCATGAGCGGCGCGCGGTTGGTGCTGACGGCTTTGCATCAGCTGGAAAAGAGCGGCGGTAAAAAAGGCCTGGCGACCATGTGCGTCGGCGTCGGCCAAGGGCTGGCGCTGGCTATCGAGCGCGTTTGATTGCCTGCCTTATATAAGAAGAGAACGAGGAACCACCATGAGTGACAAGCCCGGTTACCGGCGCCCGCAAGCGGGCACTCAGCCTGATTACCTGCACCCGGCCTACCAGTCGACCAACACCCGCTCGCCGTCCAAGCCGCTGGTGTTCATTCCCCACTCGCTGTCGGAAATCACCGGCCCGAGCATCGGCGCCGAGTCGATCCAGGAACGGGACAACGACCTGACGGCCCAGCACGTAGGGCAGCCCCAGGGCGAGCGCATCATCATCCACGGCCGGGTTCTGGACGAGAACGGCCTGCCGGTGCCGGGCATCCTGGTGGAGATCTGGCAGGCCAACGCGGCCGGTCGCTACAACCACGATCGCGACTTGCACGATGCGCCCCTGGACCCGAACTTCACCGGCACCGGGCGCACCGTTACCGACGCCGACGGCTGGTACCAGTTCCAGACCATCAAGCCCGGGGCCTACCCCTGGGGCAACCACCACAATGCCTGGCGCCCGGCGCATATCCATTTTTCGCTGTTCGGGCCGAGCATTCTTACCCGCCTGGTGACCCAGATGTATTTCCCTGGCGACCCGCTGCTGGCTTATGACCCGATCTACAACTGCGTGCCGGACACCCGCGCCAAGGAGCGCCTGATCGCCAGCTTCGACCTGGAGAAAACCATTCCTTCCTACGCCCTCGGTTACCGTTGGGACATTGTCCTGCGCGGCCGCGACGCCACGCCGATGGAGAAATAACGTGACCCTGACCGCGACTACATCCCACACCGTCGGCCCCTACTACCACATCGGCCTGACCTGGCTGAACCGCGAAGACCTGACCGAGGAAGGCACCCTGGGCGAGCGGGTGGCGATCACCGGCCAGGTGGTGGACGGCAACGGCAACTTCGTCAACGACGCCATGCTGGAAGTCTGGCAAGCCAACGCCGCCGGCAAGTACCGCCACCCCGAAGACGATCAGGCCAAACCCCTGGACCCGAACTTCCAGGGGTTTGGCCGGGTGCCGGTGGACGCCGAAGGGCGCTTTCGCTTCACCACCATCAAGCCGGGCACGGTGCCGGGCCTGAAAGGCACGACCCAGGCCCCGCATCTGGTGGTACTGGTGTTCGCCCGCGGTTTGGTCAAGCACCTGCTGACCCGCATCTACTTCGAGGGGGAGCCGGCCAACGCCAGCGATCCGCTGCTGGCCTGCGTGCCCGAGGAGCGCCGAGGCACCTTGCTGGCCAAGGCCGATGCTGACGGTCACTACCAGTGGAACGTGATCCTCCAGGGTACTGACGCCGAAACCGTGTTCTTCGACTACTGACCCGGCCTTGTGTGGCCACTGCCGCGGGTTGCGTAGCAGGCGCGGCGGGCTTGAGACCGGCAGAGGTTCGGCTTGAGACCGCCAAGCAAGGCCCTTCGGGCCTTTTCTCAGCCTCGCCGTGGCTTGGCAGCGGCTACAGTCGCTACAGGTTGACAGGGTCGATTGACCCTTGCCCGGGAGCGGGCAGGGCGCTATCCGCAGGGAACGGGAATGTTGCCAAGTGTGTCTAGACTCACACTGTCCCCCATGAGTGAAAAAACCATGACAACAACGACAAGTCACTACACCGGAGAGGAACGCAGCAAAAGGATCTTTGCCATTGTCGGCGCCTCCTCCGGCAACCTGGTGGAATGGTTCGACTTCTATGTCTATGCCTTTTGCGCCATCTATTTCGCCCCGGCCTTCTTTCCCTCCGACGATCCGACGGTGCAGTTGCTCAACACCGCCGGGGTGTTCGCCGCCGGCTTTCTGATGCGGCCCATCGGCGGCTGGCTGTTCGGCCGGGTCGCCGACCGTCATGGGCGCAAGAACTCGATGATGATCTCGGTGCTGATGATGTGCGCCGGTTCCCTGGTGATCGCCTTCTTGCCCACCTACGCCAGCATCGGTGCCTGGGCGCCGTTCCTGCTGCTGGTGGCGCGCCTGTTCCAGGGCCTGTCGGTGGGCGGCGAGTACGGCACCACCGCCACCTACATGAGTGAGGTGGCGCTCAAGGGCCAGCGCGGCTTCTTTGCCTCCTTCCAGTACGTGACCCTGATCGGCGGGCAACTGCTGGCGGTGCTGGTGGTGGTGATCCTCCAGCAGTTTCTCGATGAGGCCGAGCTCAAGGCCTGGGGCTGGCGCATTCCCTTCGTGATCGGTGCCATCGCCGCGGTGATCTCGCTGCTGCTGCGCCGTTCGCTGAAGGAAACCACCAGCAAGGAAATCCGTGAGGACAAGGACGCCGGCAGCATCGCTGCGCTGTTCAAGAACCACTCGGCGGCGTTTATCACCGTGCTCGGCTACACCGCCGGCGGCTCGCTGATTTTCTACACCTTCACCACCTACATGCAGAAGTACCTGGTGAACACCGCGGGCATGCACGCCAAGACCGCCAGCTACATCATGACCGGCGCGCTGTTTCTCTACATGTGCATGCAGCCGCTGTTCGGCATGCTGGCGGACAAGATCGGCCGGCGTAACTCGATGCTCTGGTTCGGTGCCCTGGGTACGCTGTTCACAGTGCCGATCCTGCTGACCTTGAAGACCGTCACCAGCCCGTTCCTAGCTTTTGTGCTGATCACCCTGGCCCTGGCCATCGTCAGTTTCTACACCTCCATCAGCGGCCTGGTGAAGGCCGAGATGTTCCCGCCGCAAGTGCGCGCACTCGGGGTGGGCTTGGCTTATGCGGTGGCCAATGCGATCTTCGGTGGCTCGGCGGAATGGGTGGCCCTGAACTTCAAGAACATGGGCATGGAAAACACCTTTTACTGGTATGTCACGGCGATGATGGCGATTGCCTTCCTGTTCAGCCTGCGCCTGCCGAAACAGGCCGCCTACCTGCACCACGACCTTTGACCTGTGTACCTGCGCCCGGCTCGGGCGCAGGTTTGCCAAGGACTGTTTATGACCCTGACTGCGAGCAATCAGTTGTTCGATGCCTACTTTACTGCCCGGGAAATGCGCGGGGTGTTCTGCGATCAGGGGCGGGTCCAGGCCATGCTCGATTTCGAAGCCGCCCTGGCCCGGGCCCAGGCCCGCGTCGGGGTGATCCCGGCCAGTGCAGTAGCGCCCATCGAGGCCGCCTGCCATGCCGGGCTGTATGACTTCCAGATGCTGGGCGAGGCGATTGCCACGGCCGGCAACTCGGCCATTCCCCTGGTCAAGGCCCTGGGCCGACAGATCGCCCGCAGCGATGGCGAGGCCGAGCGCTTTGTGCACCTGGGGGCTACCAGCCAGGACGTGATGGACAGCGGGCTGGTGCTGCAACTGCGCCGCGCCATGCTCCTGCTGGAGCAGGACCTGGAGCGCCTGGGGGACATCCTTGTTGCCCAGGCCCAAC
Source organism: Pseudomonas sp. BIGb0176 (assembly GCF_024810175.1). NCBI lineage: Bacteria > Pseudomonadati > Pseudomonadota > Gammaproteobacteria > Pseudomonadales > Pseudomonadaceae > Pseudomonas > Pseudomonas sp. BIGb0176. The sequence goes on along the minus strand of NZ_JANUEC010000002.1, from coordinate 814,516 downwards.
GTTACGCCACGACCCCGATGGCCGGCCGCACCTGGCTGCAACATGCCACGCCGGTGACCCTGGGGATGAAGATCGGCGGCTGGCTGGGGGCATTGACCCGCAGCCGCGAGCGCCTGCAGCAGCTCAAGCCGCGTTTGCTGGTGCTGCAGTTCGGCGGCGCTTCCGGAACCCTGGCGGCTTTGGGCGAGCAGGCGTTGCCGATTGCCCAGGCCCTGGCCGACGAGCTGCAATTAGCCCTGCCGGAGCAGCCCTGGCACACCCAGCGCGACCGCCTGGTGGAGTTCGCTTCGGTGCTGGGCCTGTTGGCCGGCAGCCTGGGCAAGCTGGGGCGGGATATCAGCCTGCTGATGCAGACCGAGGCGGCGGAGGTCTTCGAGCCCTCGGCGCCGGGCAAGGGCGGGTCGTCCACCATGCCGCACAAGCGCAACCCGGTGGGCGCGGCGGTGCTGATCAGCGCCGCGACCCGGGTTCCCGGCCTGCTGGCGACGATGTTTGCCGCCATGCCCCAGGAGCACGAGCGCAGCCTGGGCCTGTGGCACGCCGAATGGGAAACCCTGCCGGAGATCTGCTGCCTGGTGTCTGGCGCGTTGCAACAAGCATTGCTGGTGGCCGAAGGCCTGGAGGTCGACAGCGCGCGCATGGCGCACAACCTCGACTTGACCCAGGGCCTGGTGCTGGCCGAAGCGGTGAGCATTGCCCTGGCCCAGCGCCTGGGGCGGGAAACCGCCCACCATCTGCTGGAACAATGCTGCAAGCGCGCAGTGGCCGAGAAACGCCATCTGCGTGGGGTATTGGGGGAGGATTCCCAGGTTACCGCCGAGCTGTCGGCGGCGGACCTGGATCGTCTATTGGACCCGGCGCACTACCTGGGCCAGGCGCAGGCCTGGGTCGAGCGCGCCGTGGCTGAACATTTTGCCTTGAAGGCCTGAAGGAGACTGCTGTGGGATTCGTGAAACTCGCCGAGGGCGAACTGCACTATCAACTCGAAGGGCCCGAGGGCGCGCCGGTACTGGTGCTGTCCAACTCCCTGGGCACCGACCTGCACATGTGGGACAAGCAGATGGCGGCCTTCACCCGGCACTTCCAGGTGCTGCGCATGGACACCCGTGGCCACGGCCGTTCCCTGGTCACCGAAGGTCCCTATAGCATCGAGCAACTGGGCCGCGACGTGGTGGCGCTGCTGGATGCGCTGGATATCCAGCGTGCGCATTTCTGTGGCCTGTCCATGGGCGGGCTGATCGGCCAGTGGCTGGGGATCAATGCCGGCGAGCGTCTGCACAAGCTGGTGGTGTGCAACACCGCGGCGAAGATCGGCGACCCGTCCGTATGGAACCCGCGGATCGAGACCGTGCTACGTGACGGCCAGGCAGCCATGGTGGCACTGCGCGATGCCTCCATCGCCCGCTGGTTCACCAGCGACTTTGCCGAAGCTCACCCTGACCAGGCCAAGCTGATCACCGACATGCTCGCGGCCACCTCGCCGCAAGGCTATGCGGCCAACTGCGCGGCGGTGCGGGACGCGGATTTCCGTGAACAGCTGGGGGCGATCAAGGTGCCCACCCTGGTGATTGCCGGCACTGAAGACGCCGTGACACCACCGTCCGGCGGGCATTTCATCCAGCAGCATGTGGCGGGCGCGGAGTATGCCGAGTTCTATGCTGCGCATTTGTCCAACGTCCAGGCCGGCGACGCTTTCAGCGCCCGGGTCGTGGATTTTCTGCTGGCCTGAGAGTCGATTCAAGGAGCCCTTTGTGGACGAGAAACAGCGTTATGACGAAGGCATGCAGGTTCGCCGCGCGGTGTTGGGCGATGCCCATGTAGACCGCAGCCTCAATGCCCTGACCGAGTTCAACTCGGAGTTCCAGGAAATGATCACCCGCCATGCCTGGGGCGACATCTGGACCCGCCCGGGCCTGCCGCGACACACCCGCAGCCTGATCACCATCGCCATGCTGATCGGCATGAACCGCAACGAGGAGCTCAAGCTGCACCTGCGGGCCGCCGCCAACAATGGGGTGAGCCGCAGCGAGATCAAGGAAGTGATCATGCAGAGCGCGATCTACTGCGGAATCCCGGCGGCCAACGCCACCTTCCACCTGGCGGAATCGGTGTGGGACGAACTGGGCATCGAATCCCGCAGTTGAGGCGCCGGGGCTGCACCGCGCGATTTCAGACGGTGGCCAGAATGAACACCCGCTTGAACGGGAACAGCGTCCGGCCATCGCCTTCGGGCGGATAGTAGCGATGTACCCGTGCCAGGTAATGGTTGAGGAAGCATTGTCGTTGCCGCTCGTCCAGGCTCAGGAGTACGGGGCGCAAGGCCGAGACCTTGACCCAGTCGAAGATCGGCGACTGGCCTTCCACGACCTGCAGGTGTTCGGTTTCCCAGATGTCCAGTTCCCGAGTCAGGGGCGCCAGCAAACGGTAGTAGCTATCCAGCGACAGTACCCGGCGCTCGGCCATGAACGCCCGCAGCTCCGGGGTGCCCAGCGGCTTGCCGTCCGGTCCTGCCTGTTCCAGGCTTTCGAGTATCAACTGATACCACAGGGCGTCGCGCCAATTGGGCATATGCGCCGCCAGGCAGCCGCCGGGGTTGAGCTGGTTCAACAGGCGCGGCAGCAGGTGTTCGTGGTCACTCATGAAGTGCAGCACTGCGGCAGCGAACAACAGGTCTGCAGGCTGTTCGGCTTTCCATTGCAGCAGGTCGCACCTGCGCCACAGCGCCTTGATCGGCAGGCAGCTGGCTTCGGCAAGCATTTCCGAGGAGCTGTCCACGCCTGTCAGCTCCGCGTAGGGCCAGCGCTGCGCCAGCAGTTGAGTGGCGATACCTGTTCCGCAACCCAGGTCGTAGATGTGATGGGGTTGCTGCAGGGCGACATGATCCAGTAGCTCGACCGCCGGTCGTTCTCGCAGGCGCACGAACTGCTGGTAGGCCTGGGGATCCCATTGGGTGCTGAGGTTCCTGGCCGTGGTCGGCTGAGGCTTGGTACTCATGTAAACATCCTTTTTAAAGTTGTCGTCCAATGACATTCAGGGTTCTGAGGAGCAGGGCTGCGCCACGTCGCGTGTCCTCCTCACGCAGCAGCGAGAGCAGCCCGTACAGGCTGGGAGCGGTACCTTGCGCTGAGGTTTCGGCCTTGGCCATGCGTAGTGCATTGCCCAGCATCCAGGTGGCAGCGGTGGCTTCTTCGAACTGTTGCGCAAGTTTTTCGATCATCGCCTGATCGAGCATGTCGATCAGATCGCAAAGCAGGGACAACAGGTCGACCATGTTGTCCAGGCGAGCGCTGTCCAGCAGCGGCTGGAGCTTTTTCATCAGGGCTTCCAGGCCTGGTGTGCCGGCGACTTCAGGCTGGGTCGCCCTTGGACCAGGCATGCTTGGATCAAAGCTGTCCATGGCGTTGTCTCCTCCCTGTGCAGGGTCAAAGCATTCCGCGGGCTACGGCCCAGTACAGGCCGCGATTGAATCCGGTGCGCAGCAGGCCACCCAACTTGCTCGACGGGGTGGGCAGAACGTCGTGGGCATAGTCGTACCAAAGGGGCATGCCGGCATTGAGGCCCATCTGCGCGACCGCCTGGACCCTACCGTCATAAACCGCCTCGGGAGAGCCCAGGCGGATTTCTCCGGCAATGTTGTTGGCAATCACCGGGGCCTGGTTGTGGCAGGCGCCGCCGGCCTTGCTGATCGGCAGGTCGACGGTATCGCCAATCACATAGACCCGCTCCAGGCCATAGACTTGCAGGGTTTCGTGATGGGTCGGCAGCCAGCCCTCCTGGCCCTGTGCCTGAGACGCGCCGGATTCGAGCACGGCGTCCACGGCCCGGATTGGCGGGGTGGCCATGAGAATGTCGAAAGGCTGCTCAGCGCCTTCCTCCGAGTAGGCGATGCGCCGGTCCGGGTCGACCCTGGCCAGGGTGAAGCCGCGCTGGAAGCGGATGTTCCTCTGTTCGAAGATATCCGGCAGCACCTCGCCGACCGGGCGTTGCAGGAACAGGCAATTGCGCAGTAGCTGCGCGGTGCTGGGGTAGGTGTAGATGATCTCGACCCGATCCCGTACTCCGCGCCGCCGCAGGAAGTCATCGAGCATCAGGGTCGTTTCTACCGGCGCGATGCCGCATTGATGAGGAACATTGGGTGTTTGCGGAAACGACACGGTGATGAACACCCGGCCCTTTTCGATCCGGCTCAGGCGCTGCGCCAGTTGCCGGGCAGGCTGGTATTGGTAGAAGTGGTCGCCGGCTTCCTTGAGCCCCTCGATCCGTTCCGGTGCCGGTACGCAGCCGGTGGCGATCACCAGGAAATCGTAGCCAAGACGTTTGCCGCTGCGAGTGTGCAGGCTCTGGCCGGCAAAATCGAAGCGGGTGACGGGGTCGACCCGGAAGGTTATTTCGGGGCGTAGCAGGGAGCGTTCGGGTCGCTTGAGTTCTTCTTGGAAGAACAGGTTGAACGCCACATACATGAAGGCGGGCTTGTAGAAATGATCCGGCGATTCGGACAGCAGGGTGATTTTGACCTCGTCCCTGAGTATCTCCGGGTAGAGCTTGCTGACCAGTTGATTGGCCAGGATGGTACCGCCTACACCTCCTCCGACAATGACGATGTGCTTGCTCATAACGCAGACCCTCCAAGGCTACGCCAGCTTCACGTACGACATCCGATGGATAACGGAACTGAATCGATAGGTTTCCTTTCCTGGAAGCGAGCACTGCCCGCCTGAAGTGAATACCCCTTTACTTTATCTGTGTATTGGATTTTTTTTACTAAGCCCGACCAGCGGACCTCTCCTTGGGCGCCACGGTTCAAGGCCGACAACTGCAGGGGCCGGCCTTTTGGCTCGGCCCCGTGTTGGAGGGGCTTACAGCAGGCTGAGGGGATAGCTGATGATCAGGCGGTTCTCGTCGAACTCGTTGTTGCTGAAGTCCCGGCGCATGGTGGAGTTGCGCCACTTCAGGTTGAGGTTCTTCAGTGTGCCGCTCTGGACCGTGTAGGCCACTTCGCTTTCCCGGCCCCATTCCTTGCCGTCGCTGACGGTGGCGGTGTGCACGTTGCTGCCGCTGATGTAGCGGTTCATCAGGGTCAGGCCGGGAACGCCCAGCGCGGCGAAATTGTAGTCATGGCGCACCTGCCAGGACTTCTCCTTGGCGTTGTCGTAGCTGGCGTTGTAGCTGTCGTTGGCCAGGGTGCCGCCGCTGGTGCCATTGACCCGCATCCAGGCGCTGTCGCCAGTGAGCTTCTGCAGGCCTACATAGAAGGTGTTGCCGCCATATTTGGCCGAGAACAGGCCGGACCAGGTGCGGTTCTCCATGTCGCCGGCGCGGGCGCTGCCGTCTTCCTTGCCATAGAAGAAGCCCAGGTTGGCGCCCAGGGTCCAGTCGCCCAGGGGTTGGCTGTGGATCAGGTTGATGAACTGCTGGCTGTAGATGTCCTTGAGCTGGGCATTCCACAGGGCGATCTGGGTGCGCTTCTCGTTGAAGGCATATTCGGCGCCCTGGAAGTTGAAACGGTCGGAGGTGAAGGCCGCTTTGCCGAACATGCTCATGTCACTCATGCTGCTGTCGTCACGCGGGCTGTTGGCGCGGAACTGGCCGCCATAGAGAGTCAGGCCGGCAATTTCCTTCGAGGTGATCTGGCCGCCGCGAAAGGTCTGTGGCAGCGAGCGGCCGTCGTCGGAGCGCAGGATCGGCAGCACTGGCATCCATTCGCCGACCTTGACCTCGGTCTGAGACAGTCGCGCCTTGAAGGCTACTCCCAGGCGTCCGAAGTTGTCCGCCGGGCGGCCGTCGTGATCCAGGGGCAGCAGTTGGGTGCCGCCGGTGCCCTTGCCGCCGTCGAGTTTCAGCGAGTAGAGGCCCAGCACGTCCATGCCGAAACCGACGGTGCCCTGGGTGAAGCCGGACTTTGCATCGAGGATGAAGCTCTGGGTCCATTCCTCGGCCTTGCCCTGGGCCTTGGTCGGGTTGGTGAAGTTGCGGTTGAAATAGAAGTTGCGCAGGGTCAGGTTGGCCTGGGCATCTTCGAGAAAGCCCGACTCTGCGGCCAGTGCCGGCAGGGCGGTGCTGCTCAGCGCCAGGGCCAGGAGGCTGGGCAGAAGGTAGGACGGCGGGGTGCTTGGCTTCATTCGTCGGTCTCTCTAATTGTTAGGGGTGCAGCCGGCCAGTGCCGCGCAAAGGGTCTGGGCACAGGTTTCAGGGGAGCAGGGTGGAACCGGAGGTATCAGCCGCAGCGGGCAGGGCGTGGGGGCATGGCATCGGACCTGTTGTTATTGGTGTGTCCAGGTGCCGGGAATGGTGCGTCGCGGATCAGGGCCAATCAATTGGACGAAACACTTTTTGGGCGGTAATCGAACACAAATGTTCCAGTTGGTACATATAAAAAAACCCACCGTCAGGTGGGTTTTTCATATGGCCAGGTGACGCTTCAGAACAGGTGCAGCGCCGGGGCTTTTTCCGCCAGTGGCTCGTTCTTCGCTGTCTGTTCGCTCCAGCCACCGCCGAGGGCCTTGTACAGGTTGACCTCGCTGGTGAGCTGCGACAGGCGATCGGTGATCAGTGCCTGCTGGGCGCTGAACAGCGACCGCTGGGCATCGAGGAAGGTCAGGTTGCTGTCGACCCCGATACGGTAGCGGCGCTCGGCCAGACGATAGTAGTCCTGGTTGGCGTTGACGAAATCACGCTGGGCCTGCAACTGCTGGTTGTAGGTCTGGCGTGCCGCCAGGCCATCGGAGACTTCCTGGAAGGCGGTCTGGATGGATTTCTCGTACTGCGCGACGGTGATGTCTTTCTGGATTTTCGAGTAGTCCAGGCTGGCGCGCAGGCTGCCGGCGTTGAAGATCGGCAGGTTGATCTGCGGCTGGAACAGCCAGGTGCCCGAGCCCCCCTTGAACAGGCCCGAGAGATCCGGGCTCAAGGTACCGGCATTGGCGGTCAGGCTGATGCTCGGGAAGAACGCTGCCCGCGCCGCGCCGATATTGGCGTTGGCCGCTTTCAGCTTGTACTCGGCTTCGAGGATGTCCGGACGCCGTTGCAGCAGCTCCGACGGCAAGCCTGCCGGCAGGTCGCTCAGCAGGTCGGCCGACAGCGGCTGGGCCTTCGGCAGATTGGCCGGAATCGCCGTACCCAGCAGCAGGGTCAGGCTGTTTTCATCCTGGGCCACCTGGCGGGTGTAGCGCGCCAGCTGGACCCGGGCGTTTTCCACCGAAGTCCGCGACTGGCTCAGGTCCAGGGCCGAGGCCACGCCCACTTCGTTGCTGCGCGAGGTCAGCCGGTAGCTTTCCTCGTAGGCACCGAGGGTGTCCTGGGTCAGTTTCAGCAGCTCCTTGTCGGCCTGCCAGGTCATGTAGGCATTGGCCACGCTGGCCACCAGGCTGATCTGGGTGCTGCGCCGGGCCTCTTCGCTGGAGAAGTAGGTCTGCAGGGCTTGCTCGCTCAGGCTGCGAACCCGGCCGAACAGGTCCAGTTCGTAGGCGCTGACGCCCACGGTGGCCGAGTACTGGCTGGTGATCCCGGCTTCGCCGGTCTGCGACATGCGTGCCGGAGTGCGCTGGCGGCTGCCGCTGGCGTTGGCCGAAACCGCCGGGAACAGGTCCGCACGCTGGATCTGGTACTGCGCGGCATAGGCATCGATGTTCAGCGCCGCGACCTTGAGGTCGCGGTTGTTTTCCAGGGACGTCTGGATCAGTTGCTGCAGCGCCGGGTCATGGAAGAACTGCCGCCAGCCCTGTTCGGCGGCCGCCACGTTGGCGGCCTCCTTTGGCGAGTAGGCAGGGCCTTGGGGGAACTGCGCCGCCACCGGCGCTTCCGGGCGCTGGTAATCCGGGATCAGCGAGCAACCACTTAGCGCGATGGCGGTGATTGCCAGGGAGAGTAGCGACTTGCTCATTGGCCAGCCTCATTAGGGGTTGCAGTAGTTTCTGACAGGTCCGCTTTCCTGCGGCCCATGGACGATACGGTGACGAAGAACAATGGCACCCAGAAGATCGCCAGGATAGTCGCGGTGAGCATACCGCCGATCACGCCGGTACCGATCGCATGCTGGCTACCCGAGCCGGCGCCCGTGGAGATGGCCAGTGGCACGACCCCTAGGACGAAGGCCAGGGAGGTCATGATGATCGGCCGCAGACGCATCCGGCAGGCTTCCACCGCGGCGTCTACCAGGCTGCGGCCCTGCTCGTGCAGTTCCTTGGCGAACTCGACGATCAGAATGGCGTTTTTCGCCGCCAGACCAATGGTCACCAACAGACCCACCTGGAAGTACACGTCGTTGGACAGGCCGCGCATGCTGGTTGCCATCAGTGCACCGATGATCCCCAGGGGCACAACCAGCATCACTGCGATCGGAATCGACCAGCTTTCATACAGCGCTGCCAGACACAGGAACACCATCAGCAGGGACAAGGCGTACAGCGCAGGTGCCTGGGAGCCCGACAGACGTTCCTCGTAGGACAGGCCAGTCCAGGAGATACCGACACCCGCCGGCAGCTTCGCGGCAATGGCCTCGACTTCGGCCATGGCTTCACCGGTACTGTAGCCAGGGGCCGGGGCACCGAGCACTTCCATGGCTTCCACGCCGTTGTAACGGGCCAGCTTGGGCGAGCCGTAGATCCACTCGCCCTTGGCGAAGGAGGAGAACGGCACCATGGTTCCGGCGCTGTTGCGTACGTACCACTTCTTCAGGTCTTCGGGGCTCATGCGGGCACCGGCCTGACCCTGGATGTACACCTTCTTCACCCGACCACGGTCGATGAAGTCGTTGACGTAGCTACTGCCCAGGGCAATCGACAAGGTGTTGTTGATGTCGGTGAGGGTCACGCCCAGGGCACTGGCGCGCTCGTCGTCGATGGTCAACTGGTACTGCGGTTCATCGTTCAGGCCGTTCGGACGTACCTGGGACAGCACCTTGCTCTGGGCTGCCATGCCGAGGAACTGGTTGCGTGCAGCCATCAGTTTCTCATGGCCGATACCGGCGCGGTCCTGGAGGAACACGTCGAAACCGGTGGCGTTACCCAGCTCCAGTACCGCCGGAGGGGCGAAGGCGAACACCATCGCGTCACGGAAACTGAAGAAGTGCTGCTGGGCGCGGGCTGCCAGGTTGAACACGTTGTTTTCCGCGGAACGCTCGCCCCACGGCTTGAGCATGATGAAGGCCATGCCCGAGCTCTGGCCGCGACCGGCGAAGTTGAAGCCGTTCACGGTGAACACCGAAGCCACGGTGTCCTTTTCCTTGTCCAGCAGGTAGGCGCGCATTTCGTCCACCACCACCTGGGTCCGCTCGGCACTGGAGCCGGCCGGCGTCTGTACCTGGGCGAACAGAACGCCCTGGTCTTCTTCCGGCAGGAACGCGGTCGGGATGCGGGTGAACAGCCAGATCATGCCCAGGACGATCAGCACGTAGGCCAGCAGGTACGGAACCTTATGGCGCAGCATGTTGCCCACGCCGCGTTCGTAGCTCTTCACGCTGCGATCGAAGGTGCGGTTGAACCAGCCGAAGAAGCCGCGCTTCTCGGTGGCGTGTTCGCCTTGCGGTACGGCCTTGAGCATGGTGGCGCACAGGGCCGGAGTGAAGATCAGGGCAACCAGCACCGACAGGGCCATGGCCGAGACCACGGTGATCGAGAACTGCTTGTAGATCACCCCGGTGGAGCCGCTGAAGAAGGCCATTGGCAGCAGTACCGCGGACAGCACCAGGGCGATACCCACCAGGGCTCCCTGGATCTGGCCCATGGACTTTTTCGTCGCCTCCTTGGGCGACAGCCCTTCCTCGTGCATCACCCGCTCGACGTTCTCCACCACGACGATGGCGTCGTCCACCAGCAAGCCGATGGCCAGCACCATGCCGAACATGGTCAGGGTGTTGATGCTGAAACCGGCCGCCGCAAGGATGCCGAAGGTACCCAGCAGTACCACCGGCACCGTCATGGTGGTGATCACCGTGGCGCGGAAGTTCTGCAGGAACAGGAACATCACCAGGAACACCAGGACGATCGCTTCCACCAGGGTTTCAACCACACCCTTGATGGATTCGGTCACCACCGGGGTGGTGTCATACGGGAACACCACCTTCATCCCTTGCGGGAAGAAGGGTTCCAGGTCCTTGATGGTGTTGCGCAGGGCCTTGGCGGTGTCCAGGGCGTTGGCGCCGTTGGCCAGTTTCACTGCCAGGCCGGACGCCGGCTTGCCGTTGAACTGGGCGCTGATGGCGTAGTTCTCGCCACCCAGGCCGACGTCCGCGACATCGCCCAGACGCACTTGCGAGCCGTCCTTGTTGACCTTCAGCAGGATCGCCTTGAACTGCTCGGCAGTCTGCAGGCGGGTCTTGCCGATGATGGTGGCGTTGAGTTGCTGGCCGGGCAGGGCAGGCAGGCCGCCGAGCTGGCCGGACGATACCTGGACGTTCTGCGCGGCAACCGCGGTCTTCACGTCCACCGGGGTCAGGTTGTAGTTGTTCAGCTTGGCCGGGTCGAGCCAGATCCGCATCGCGTACTGGGCACCGAATACCTGGAAGTCACCGACGCCCGCGGTCCGCGAGATCGGGTCCTGCATGTTCGACACGATGTAGTTCGACAGGTCGTCCTTGGACATGCTGCCGTCCTCGGAAACCACGCCGATCACCAGCAGGAAGTTCTTCACTGCCTTGGTCACGCGGATACCCTGCTGCTGCACTTCTTGAGGCAGCAGCGGAGTGGCCAGGTTGAGCTTGTTCTGTACCTGAACCTGCGCGGTGTCCGAGTTGGTGCCCTGTTCGAAGGTCGCGGTGATGGTCATGCTGCCGTCGGAGTTACTTTCCGAGGACACATAACGCAGGTTGTCGATACCGTTGAGCTGCTGCTCGATCACCTGAACCACGGTGTCCTGCACGGTCTGTGCGGAAGCGCCTGGGTAGGTCACGGAGATGGCGATCGCTGGCGGCGCGATGCTCGGGTACTGGTTGATCGGCAATTTGAGGATCGATAGAGCCCCGACCAACATGATCACCAGGGCGATTACCCAGGCGAAGATCGGACGGTCGATAAAAAATTTCGACATGGTTTACTCCCCTTTGCCGCCTGCAGCTTTGTCAGTTGCCTGTGCAGGGGCCGGGTTCTTCGCTGGAACGTTGGTTGCTTCGCTGGCCTTGACTTCAATGCCCGGCTTGACGAACTGCAGGCCTTCGGTGATCAGGCGATCGCCGGCTTTCAGCCCATCTTCCACCAACCACTGGCTGCCGACCGTGCGGCTGGCCTTGAGTTGACGCAGCTCGACCTTGTTATCCGGGCCAACCACCAGGGCGGTCGGGGTGCCTTTCAGGTCGCGCGTCACGCCTTGCTGGGGAGCCAGGATCGCCGCGCTGTTCACCCCGGCTTGCAGTTGGGCGTGGACGAACATGCCAGGCAGCAGGGTGTGCTCAGGGTTCGGGAACACTGCGCGCAGGGTCACCGAGCCGGTGGTTTCGTCCACCGAGACTTCGGAGAATTCCAGCTTGCCGTCGAGCTTGTACTGGCTGCCGTCTTCCAGGGTCAGTTTGACCTTGGCGGCATTGTCGCCGACTTTCTGCAGGCGGCCGCTTTCCAGTTCGCGACGCAGTTCCAGCAGTTCCACCGAGGACTGGGTAACGTCGACGTAGATTGGGTCCAGCTGCTGGATCACGGCCATGGCATCGGCCTGGCCATTGCTCACCAGGGCGCCTTCGGTCACCGAGGAACGGCCGATTCGGCCGGTCAGTGGCGACAGCACTTTGGTGTAGCGCAGGTTGATCTGGGCGCTTTGCAGCGAGGCTTCCGACTGCAGGCGGTTGGCCACGGCAGTGTCGTATTCCTGGCGGCTTACGGCCTGCTCGTTGACCAGTTGCTTGTAGCGATCAGAAATCGACTTGGTCGATTGCAGATTAGCCTCGGCACTCTTCAGCGTTGCCTCATAGACCGATGGATCGATCTGGTAAAGCTGCTGACCTTCCTTGACGTCTCCACCTTCTTTGAACAGACGCTTGAGAATGATCCCGTTTACCTGTGGGCGAACTTCGGCGATGCGGAACGCAGTGGTCCGGCCCGGGAGTTCGGAAGTCAAGGTAAAGGCTTGTGGTTGCAGGGTAACGACGCCGACCTGAGGGGCTTGAGGGGCAGGCGCCGCCTCTTCCTTTTTACATCCGCTGAGCAGCGATGCCAGGGCGACGGCAGTGACCAGAGCGGTAACAGCTGGCTTGAGTTGCATGAAAATCCTCGGGTCAGGCACGCAAGATGCGCACAAGAAAAGTGGAAGGGTAAAAATGCTTGGCTGAGTGGATAAGTAGCTTGCTAAGGAATATACTTACGTTCATGGTTGTTTGTAAATACCCCTGCGGCGTACCCATCCGGTTACAAAAGCCCCTGTAGGTGTTGAATTGTAGGCTGGGCAAACGGCACTCGAGATGCCGTTCCATATTTATTCAGAAGGTCTTCACGCATCGCTGAAAGATCCTGATCGAGGTTTTACTGCCATGGTCCGTCGTACCAAAGAGGAAGCTCAAGAAACTCGCAGCCAGATACTCGAGGCCGCCGAAAAGGCCTTTTACGAGCGTGGCGTGGCGCGTACCACCCTGGCCGACATCGCGGCGCTGGCGGGAGTCACGCGAGGTGCCATCTATTGGCACTTCAGCAACAAGGCCGATCTGGTGCAGGCCATGCTCGACAGCCTGCGTGAACCTTTGGATGAAATGGCCGCGGCCAGTGAGAATGTAGATGAAATGGACCCGTTGGGCTGCATGCGCAAGCTGCTCATTCATTTGTTTCATCAAGTTGCCCTGGACCCGAAAACCCGACGCATCAATGAAATCCTGTTTCACAAGTGCGAGTTCACCGACGAAATGTGCGACCTGCGCCGCCAGCGTCGCGCTGCCAGCCTGGACTGCAACGTACACATCGAGCTGGCGTTGCGTAATGCAGTGAATCGTGGGCAATTGCCCGAGAATCTCGATGCGGCGCGGGCAGCTATCACGTTGCATGCGTTCATCGATGGCATTCTCTACCAGTGGTTGCTGGCCCCTGACAGCTTCGCCCTGCACACCGAAGCAGAGCGCTGGATCGACATCGGGCTGGATATGCTGCGCTTGAGCCCCAACCTCCGTCATAAAGACAAAATGCGTAATTGAGTCCGGTTGTGTCAACATTTAAGGCGAGGGACGTTCATACCCGGGGTCGCACTTCACAATGGGGTGCTTTTATATACGGGCTTGCTGCAGGTTGATAGATAGCGAGCTACGTATTTTGTAGGGATTTTGTTGCGGGTGTGTGAATGAGTGTGAGCCCTTCACCGTTCAACGGCGCGGAACACCCCATCAAGGGGATCGCCCTGATCTGCCTGGCGGTCCTGTTGTTTGCCAGCCACGACACGTTATCCAAATACCTGTCGGCTTTTTATCCCATCGTCATGGTGGTCTGGGCCCGCTATGTGGTGCACACCCTGTTGATGCTGGTGGTCTTCGTGCCGCGCAGTGGTTTCTCTGCGGTGGTGCGCACCAAGCGCCCCGGGCTGCAATTGCTGCGGGCCCTGTGCCTGATCGGCACCAGCCTGCTGTTCACCACCGGCCTGCGCTATATACCCCTGGCAGAAGCGACCGCGGTCAACTTCCTGGCGCCCTTGCTGGTGACTGCCCTGTCGGTGCCGTTTCTGGGGGAGCGGGTCAGTCGCGCCCAGTGGCTGGCAGTGCTGGCGGGGTTCGTCGGGGTGCTGATTGTGGTGCGTCCCGGGGGCGCGTTGTTCACGCCGGCGATCCTGCTGCCGCTGGGGTCGGCGCTGTGCTTCGGCTTCTACCAGTTGCTGACCCGCAAGCTCAGTGGTGTCGACAGCCCGACCACTAGCAACTTTCTCACCGGGATCCTCAACAGCCTGATCATGAGCGCGCTGCTGCCGTTCTTCTGGAGCACGCCGACGTTGGTTCATGGGCTGTTCATGATCGGCCTGGGCACCTGCGGCATGCTCGGCCACATGTTGCTGACCCAGGCGTTCCGCCATGCCGCGCCGGCGATGCTGGCGCCTTTCAGCTATGGGCAGATTCTTTTCGCCGGGCTCTTTGGCTACCTGATCTTCGACCATACCCCGGACCAGTACGCCCTGGTCGGTATCGCGGTCATCTGCCTCAGCGGCCTGGCGGTGGCCTGGGCCCAGCGCAAACGCTGAATGGCTTTCTGTAGCCGCTGCCGCAGGCCGCGACAAGGTCCGCAGGACCTTCATCGAACTTGAGATGATCGCGCCCCTTCGGGGCGACCGTGCGTACGCGGCTCGAGCCTGTGGCAGCGGCTACAACGAATGTGCAGGCCATGAAAAAGCCCCGGCTCGCGAGAGTCGGGGCTTTTTATCGAGCGATGCAGGCTTACAGAGTCGGGTAGTCGATATAGCCGACCGGGCCCTTGCCGTAGAAGGTTTCCGGGTGCGCTTCGTTCAACGGCGCATCGGCCTTCAGGCGGGCTGGCAGGTCCGGGTTGGCGATGAAGGGCACACCAAAGGCCACGGCGTCAGCCTTGCCAGCGGCCAGCCAGGCGTTGGCGCTGTCCTTGGTGAAGCGTTCGTTGGCGATGTAGGGGCCGCCGAAGGCTTCTTTGAGTTGCGGGCCCAGGCTGTCGGCGCCTTCTTTCTCGCGGGAGCAGATAAAGGCGATACCGCGTTTGCCCAGCTCCCGAGCGACGTAGGTGAAGGTCTCCGCCAGGTTGGCATCACCCATGTCATGGGAGTCGGCACGTGGTGCCAGGTGCACGCCTACCCGGCCGGCACCCCAGATCTCGATGGCCGCGTCGGTGACTTCCAGCAGCAGGCGGGCACGGTTTTCCAGGGAGCCGCCGTACTGGTCGGTACGCTGGTTGGTGCTGCTTTGCAGGAACTGGTCCAGCAGGTAGCCGTTGGCGCCGTGGATTTCCACGCCGTCGAAACCGGCGGCCTTGGCATTTTCCGCGCCGACCCGGTAGGCGTCGACGATGTCGGCGATCTCAGCGGTTTCCAGGGCCCGCGGAGTTGGGAAGTCGGCCAGTGGGCGCACCAGGCTGACATGCCCCTTGGGCTGGAGGGCGCTGGGTGCCACCGGGGTTTCGCCGTTCAGATAGGACGGGTGGGAGATGCGTCCGACGTGCCACAGCTGCAGGAAGATCTTGCCGCCGGCGCCGTGTACTGCCTTGGTCACATTGGCCCAGCCACGCACCTGGTCGTTGGACCAGATGCCGGGGGTGTCCGGGTAGCCCACGCCCATGGGGGTCACCGAGGTGGCCTCGCTGAGGATCAGGCCGGCGGAAGCCCGTTGTACGTAGTACTCGGCCATCAGCGCGTTGGGTACGCGGCCGGCATCGGCGCGGCAGCGGGTCAGCGGCGCCATGATGATGCGGTTGGACAGTTCGAGATCGCCGAGTTTGATCGGATCAAAGAGAGTCGTCATGGAGTGCAGCCTTCTTTAAGGGATAGGGAGAGGATCAGTGGGTTGCAGGAGCCAGTTCGGCGTTGCCGCCCTGGCGAAAGGTAATCAGCGTCACCAGCAGGGCCAGGATTGCCAGGGCCGCAGCTGCCAACGGCACGCTGGTCAGGCCGAAGCCGTGGGCGATGACGCTGCCGCCGACCCAGGCACCCAGGGCATTGCCGATGTTGAAGGCGCCGATGTTCAGGGTCGAAACCAGGTTCGGTGCGGCCTTGCCGAAGGTCACTACGTTGACCTGCAACGCCGGCACTGCGGCAAACGAAGCGGTGGCCCAGAGGAACAGGGTGATCTCGGTGGGGATCAGCGCCACGCTGGTCCAGGTCAGTACGGTGGAGACCACGGCCATGGCCGCGAACACGCCGATCAGGGTGGCGCCCAGGCGCTTGTCCGCCAGTTTGCCGCCGATGATGTTGCCCAGGGTCAGGCCCAGGCCGATCAGCAGCAGGGTCCAGGTCACGCCCTTGGGCGAGACACCGGTGACATCACCGAGCAGCGGTGCAACGTAGGTGAAGAGGGTGAACATCGATGCGGCGAACAGCGCGGTCATGCTCAGGGACAGCCAGATACCCGCGCCCTTGAGGGCCGCCAGCTCTGCACGCATGTCGAGTTTTTCCTCGTCGCGCTTGGCCGGCAGGAAGCGCAGCAGGCCGATCAGCGCCACTACGCCGATCACCGTCACCACCCAGAAGGTCGAGCGCCAGCCCGCTGCCTGGCCCAGGGCGGTGCCCAGGGGCACGCCAAGGACGTTGGCCAGGGTCAGGCCGGTGAACATCAGGGCCACGGCCGAAGCGCGCTTGTTGGCGGGCACCAGGCCGGCGGCCACCACTGAACCGATACCAAAGAAGGCACCATGGCACAGCGCGGTGATCACCCGGGCAAACATCAGCACGTTGTAATCACTGGCCAGTGCACACAGCAGGTTGCCGACAATGAAGATTCCCATCAGCGCCACCAGGGCTGCCTTGCGGGGCAGGCGGGCAGTGGCCAGGGCCATGAAGGGCGCGCCGATGGCCACCCCAAGGGCGTAGCCGGTGACCAGCCAGCCGGCGCCGGGAATCGACACCCCGAGGTCCGCCGCCACATCGGGCAGCAGGCCCATGATGACGAACTCGGTGGTACCGATGGCGAAGGCACTCAAGGCCAGGATGAGAAGCGAAAGGGGCATTGTCGGGTCCTTGTCAGGTCAGAGCTGTTGGCTCATTTGCGTGAGGAACTGCTGGATGGTTTCCTCGTTGCGTTTGAAAAAATGCCATTGGCCGACTTTCCGGCTGCTGATCAGGCCTGCGCGTTGCAAGGTGGCGAGGTGGGCGGACACGGTCGACTGCGACAGGCCGCAGCGTTGGTCGATCTGCCCGGCGCAGACGCCGTGCTCATTGCTGTGAGCCTGATCGGGAAATTCGACAGTCGGGTCTTTCAGCCAGTGCAGGATTTCCCTGCGAACCGGATGTGCCAGGGCTTTTATTATTTCGTCGAGGTCGAGGGACATGGCGGTGCTCGTTTTTTGTGAAACGTTGTATCGCGATGAAGCGAAATTTAAATCGTTATTTCGCGATATACCAATATGATTTTGTTCTCAAATCATTACTTATCGGTATATCGGGTTATAACGATATGTCGGTCGCAGTGCTAAGCTGCGTCCATGAATTATCTCGCACATCTGCACCTTGGCGGCCAGCGCCCGGGTCAATTACTCGGCAGCCTGTATGGCGATTTCGTCAAGGGACGCCTGCAAGGGCAGTTTTCGCCCGAGGTCGAGGCGGCGATCCAGCTGCATCGGCGCATCGATACCTACACCGACAGTCACCCGCTGGTGGCGGCGGCGCTGTCGCGTTTCTCCCTGACGCGAAGGCGTTACGCCGGCATCGTCATCGACGTGTTCTTCGACCATTGCCTGGCCCGGGATTGGCAGCATTACGCCGACCGGCCCCTGCCGCTGTTCACCGCCGAGGTGTACCGGGTGCTGGCGGCCGAGCCGCAGTTGCCGGCGCGGCTGGCGCAGATTGCGCCTTACATGGCGGCGGATGACTGGCTGGGTTCCTATCGCGAGTTCGCGGTGCTGGAGCCGGTGTTGCGGGGGATTGCCCGGCGCCTGTCACGGCCAGAGGAGCTGACCGCGGCGATGGTCGAGCTGGAACGGCTGTATGAACCGTTGAGCGAAGACTTCCGTGCTTTCTACCCGCAATTGCAGGCATTCGCCGCGCAGCACATCCAATTGCCCTGACTCACGATGGCTGTTTTAGGAGCTGGCTTGCCAGCGAAGGTGCTCTCATGACCGACGCAGGTTTCAAGGGCCTTTTCGCCGGCAAGCCGGCTCCTGCAGAGAGTTTCAGGCCGCGACCAGTTCGCCGTTGCGGCGTGGTTCGGCGGGCAGCATGACATCACCGAACAGCGCCTTCTGCACTGCTTGCTGGGCCTGGAAGGCCAGCGCCGCACGTTCCTGGCCCTGGCAGGCAATCGGCTTGAGCAGGTGGATCTCCACCTGGCCCCGGTCATTGGCGAACAGGCGCATCAGGTGCGAGAGCAGATCGTCGTCGCCGATGAAGGGCGCCAGGGTATCGATCTGGCCGTCGCGCAGGTAACGGATCGCCACCGGTTGCAGGCAGACGTCGGCATCGATGGCGCTGGCCAGCAAGCGCCCGTGGAAGGTGCGCAGGCCACGGCCATCGGTGGTGGTGCCTTCGGGGAACAGCAGCAGTGGGTGCTGCTCCTGCAAATGCCGGGTCATCTGCTTGCGGATCAACTGGCTGTCACCGGCGCCGCGGCGGATGAACAGGCTGCCGGCCTTGGCGGCCAGCCAACCGGCCACCGGCCAGGTGCGCACTTCGGCCTTGGACAGGAAGGACAGCGGCGTCAGCATGCCCAGCAGCGGGATATCGGTCCAGGACACATGGTTGCTGATCCAGAGCATCGGTTGGCGGGGCAGCTCGCCATGCACCGAGACCTGAAAGGGCAGGGCATTGCTCAAGCGTGCCATGAAGAAGCGCGACCAGCGCTGGCGCCGGACCATGGAGTTGGCGACCCCCAAGCGTTCCAGCAAACCGAAGATACTGGCCATGCTCAGGCCCAGCGCCACCACCAGCAGTACTCGGGCGATGCGCCCGTAGACCCGCAGCCGGCGCATCAGACCGCCGCCTTGAAGTGCCGGGCGTAGCGCGGGCACAGCTCGTCGCGCTTGAGCAGGATGAACACATCGGCGACCTGGAAATCCTCGTCCCAGCACGGCTCGCCGCAGATCTTCGCGCCCAGGCGCATGTAGGCCTTGAGCAGGGGCGGCATCTCGGCGATCACATTGGACGGAATGTCCAGGCTCGGCAGCGGGTTCTTCGGCTCGGCCCGCAGGTGCTCGGTGCACAGGTAGCGCTCGCGCAGGCGCTGCATGATCGCCTGGGCCTGCACGCCGCCGTCCTGCATGGGAATGCTGGCGCAGCCCATGAGGTAGCTGTAGCCACCCTGATTGAGCACTTCCGCCAGTTCGCCCCAGAGCACGGCGATGGTGCCGCCGTTGCGGTAGGCCGGGTCGACGCAGGTGCGGCCGATCTCCAGGATCGGCCCTTTGAGCTGCACCAGGCCGTGCAGGCTGAATTCTTCTTCGCTGTAGAAACGCCCCAGGCTGCTGGCGGCCTGGTGGTCCAGCAGGCGGGTGGTGGCCACCAGGCGCCCGGTGTTCAGGTCGCGCACACCGATGTGGCTGCAATGAACGTCATAGTCATCCATGTCCAGACCCAGTTCCGCGCCCTTGAGCTTGGCGTTGAACTCGCCACTGAAGACGTTGAAACGCAGGGCCTGGGCTTCTTGCAGAGCCTTCGCGCCGATCAGGCGTTCGGCTTGCAGGCGGCGTTCAGTGCCGGTGTCGCTGATGCGGGCGATCTGAGTCATCGTGAATCTCCGTGCGGGCTACTGACCCGCCTTGGGTTGCAGCCAATCGACTTTGTTGTGCAAAGTCAGGCTATGTAGCCCCGGTGTCATCGCCATGAAGCTTTGGTGATGCTTATATGACAGCCCCTGAGGACCTTCGAATGCCCTGGCAAGCCCTGCTCGAGAGCCGTGAACGATTGCCCGCCAACCCCGACCTGGCCGAGGGCTACGGGGCTTTGCTGGCGCACCTGGGCAACGTCACGCCCTTCGAACTGGCGGTGCGCGGCGGGCGCTTGATGGCCACCCCGGGGCTGGCCTTCCTGGTGGGCTACCAGGCGGCATTGCGCATGTTGTGGCCCAGCGCGCCGTCCAGTCTGGGGGCTTTGTGCGCGACCGAACGCCGCAGCCTGCGCCCGGCGGACATGCAGACCCGCCTGGAGGATCTGCGCCTGCACGGGCGCAAGGATTTCGTCACTGCCGGCGATGCCGCCGACTGGCTGCTGGTGGCGGCTCGCTGCGAAGCCCCGGGGGAGCGCGCAGCCCTGCGCCTGACGGTGGTCTATCCCGGCGAGCCCGGGGTCAAGGTCCAGACCTTGCCTGCCATTGCCCTGATGCCGGAGATCAGCCACGGCTGCCTGGAGCTGGACAACGCCGCCTGCGAGTTGCTCGCCGGCGACGGCTGGGATGCCTACGTCAAGCCGTTCCGCACCCTGGAAGACATCTATGTCCTGAGCGCCATGCTGGCCTGGCTGTATGGCGTGGGGCAGGACAGCGGCTGGCCGCAGCCTTTGCAGTTGCAACTGCTGGGCTTGCTGGCCGGCTGTGCCGAAGCCAGCCGGCAGAACCCGGCGCTGAGCAGCGGGCACATTCTGCTGGCGGGCCTGTTCGTGCAGTTCGAGGCGCTGAAACCCGAGATCGGCATTGCCTTCGCCCAGGGGCCACAGCTCTGGCGCGAGCAATGGACCCGCGACCAGGCCCTGCTGGACCTCGCCGCCAGCGCTCGCGCACAGCGCCTGGCCAAGGCCCTGGCCTCCCTGTAGGAGCCGGCTTGCCGCGAGGAGTGTGCAGTCTCCGAAACCGCATTCGCTGGCAAGCCAGCTCCTACAAGAAGCGGTTCTCGCGCCCTATCGAATATTCGGCCAACCCTGTAGGAGCCGGCTTGCCGGCGAAGGTTGTCGCGAAACGGTCATGTGCCCGCAATAGGCTCGGCCCCAGACGGCTCTCGAGTGTCCTTCATGCCCAAAGCTTGGTTGCTGCTGGCCCTGCTTCTATTACTCAGCCTGCCGGCCCGGGCCGAGGAGTGGCCGGCGCTGCAATGGAGCCAGGGCACGCCAGCCAGCGGCCCGGCGCTGCAGGCCCTGGAGTATTACGCCTTTGTGCCCCGGGACGATGAGTCCCGCCAGGGCATTCGCACCGACGCCTTGTTGGTGATCCGCGACGGTCGACTGCTCTACGAGCGCTACGCCGGGGCAACCGGGCCACAGACGCCCCATCTCGCCTGGTCTGCCAGCAAGAGCCTGCTGGCGGTGCTGCTGGGGGTGGCCTTTGGCGAGGGGCGGTTCCAGTTGCAGGACCCGGCGGCGAAGTTCTACCCGCCGCTCGAGGCCCATCCCGACATCACCCTGGCGGACCTGCTGCACTGGGCCTCGGGCCTGGATTGGCAGGAAGACTATGAATACGCCCCTCTCAACTCTTCGGTGGTGGCCATGCTCTACACCCGCGGGCACCGGGACATGGCCGCCTTCACCGCGCAACAGGCCGCCTCCGGCCCGCCGGGCCAGGTGTTTCGCTATTCCAGCGGCGACAGCAACCTGCTGGCGGCCAGCCTGCGGGGCATGGTGGGGGAGGGGCAGTATGCGGACTATCCCTGGCGTGCCCTGTTCGAACCCCTGGGCATCACCCAGGCGGTGTGGGAGCGGGATGCTGCTGGCACTTTCGTCGCTTCCTCGTACCTCTACCTGACGGCCCGCGATCTGGCTCGCATTGGCCTGCTGATGCAGCGCGATGGCCGTTGGCGCGACCGGCAATTGCTGCCCAAGGCCTGGGTCGAATTCTGCCGCACGCCCTTTCGTGGCTATCGGGCCAACCAGGACGTGGCCGTGGCGGGCGGGCACTGGTGGCTCAACCGCGAGGTGGACGGGGCGCCAAGGCCCTGGCCGGATGCCCCCGCCGATACCTACGCCGCGCTGGGACACTGGGGCCAGGCGCTGTATGTGCTGCCGGCGCAGCGCCTGGTGATCGTGCGCTATGGCGACGACCGTGACGGCAGCTACCAGCACAATGAACTGCTCAAGCGGGTGCTGGCCGCCTTCGCCACGCCGGAGCAGCCATGAAGCCCTGGCCCTTGATCCGTCGGCGTCCGCTGCTCAGCCTGCTGGCGCTCGGGCTGCTCCTGCTGCTGGGCTGGGGCTGGCAGCAGCGGGTGGCGTTGCAGGCCTTCCCGGACATCCTCGGGGCCTACACCGCCAAGGAGTACTGCTCCTGCCGTTACGTCATGCAACAACCTGCCGACTACTGCCGCGCCTACGTGCGCCAGTACCTGCCCACCAGCGCTTTTCTCGATGAGCCGCAGCCCCGTCGTGTCACCGCCAGCGCGCTGGGGCGCACCCATAGCGCGGTCTGGCGCAGTGCCCGTGAAGGTTGCCGCCTGGACCCCTGACCGGGGTCGAAACGATGGCGGCAGCTTTGTGTTCCATCCAGTGGAACCACATTTGATTGTCCTGTGCCCCGGCTCGCGGTTATCTGACGCAGAGCTTCGAGCACGCCCTGGCCCTCGTGCAGCGCTCCGAAAAAAAGAACGGGAACCCACCCGGCCCAGAGGAGATACGCCATGACCCGACACCAGCACATTCTTGCCTGGCTCAACGATGTCGCCAGCGACCTGCGGGCCATCCGCCAGGACATTCACGCCCACCCCGAGCTGGGTTTCGAGGAAAACCGCACCGCGGCGCTGGTGGCCCGCAGCCTTGAAGAGTGGGGTTATGAAGTGCACACCGGCGTGGGCCGGACCGGCGTCGTAGGGGTGCTGCGCAACGGCAGCAGCCCCCGCACCCTGGGCCTGCGGGCCGACATGGACGCCCTGCCGATCATCGAGAACACCGGGGTGCCCTACAGCAGCCGCTACAGCGGTTGCATGCACGCCTGCGGGCATGATGGCCACACCACCCTACTTCTCGGGGCGGCCCGTTACCTGGCGGCCACCCGGCAGTTCGACGGCACCCTGAACCTGATCTTCCAGCCGGCGGAGGAGGGCCAGGGTGGCGCCGAGGCCATGCTTGCCGACGGCCTGCTGGAGCGTTTCCCCTGTGATGCCCTGTTTGGCCTGCACAACATGCCAGGGCTGCCGGCCGGGCACCTGGGCTTTCGCGAGGGGCCGATGATGGCCTCCCAGGACCTGCTCAACGTGATAGTCGAAGGCGTCGGCGGCCATGGCTCCATGCCGCACCTGACGGTAGACCCGCTGGTGGCAGCGGCGAGCATGGTCATGGCCTTGCAGACAGTGGTAGCGCGCAACATCGATGCCCAGGAAGCCGCGGTGGTCACCGTCGGGGCCCTGCAAGCGGGCGAGGCGGCCAACGTCATTCCCCAGCAGGCCCTGCTGCGCCTGAGCCTGCGGGCCCTCAACGCACCGGTGCGCGAGCAGATGCTGGAGCGGGTCAAGGCCATTATCCGCAGCCAGGCCGAGAGTTTCGGTTGCTCGGTCAGCATCGAGCATCGCCCGGCCTATCCGGTGCTGGTCAACAGCCCGGAGGAAACCGAGTTCGCCCGCAAGATCGGTGTCGAGCTGGTGGGGGCCGAGGCGGTCAACGGCAATACGCCGAAGCTGATGGGCAGCGAAGACTTCGGCTGGATGCTGCAGCGCTGCCCGGGCAGCTACCTGTTCATCGGCAACGGCGTGGCCCAGCCGATGGTGCATAACCCGGGTTACGACTTCAACGACGACATCCTCCTCACCGGCGCGGCCTATTGGGGTGCCCTGGCGGAAAGCTGGCTCAAACCGTCCTGACCCTTCCTGTTCCTGTGTCCCTGACTGCCCCGGGCGTGTTGTAGGCGCCCGGCACTTTAGCGAGCCCGCCAGAAGGCTCAAAAGTCTCCAAGGAACATCCCATGAGCGTCTCGACTCCCTCTGTTTCCAGGACCCGGCAGGTGGTTGCCGCCGTGGTCGGCAACGCCCTGGAATGGTACGACTTCATCGTCTACGGCTTTCTCGCCAGCTTCATCGCTCGCCAGTTCTTTCCCGCGGAAGACGAATACACCTCGCTGCTGATGGCCCTGGCCACCTTCGGCGTGGGTTTCTTCATGCGCCCGGTGGGCGGTGTGCTGCTGGGGATCTATTCCGATCGCAGGGGCCGCAAGGCGGCGATGCTGGTGATCATCCAACTGATGACCCTGGCCATCGCGATGATCGTGTTCGCCCCCAACTATGCGGCCATCGGTATCGGAGCGCCGCTGCTGATCGTGGTGGCACGCATGCTCCAGGGCTTTGCCACCGGTGGCGAGTACGCCAGCGCCACGGCCTACCTGGTGGAGAGTGCGCCGCCCCACCGCAAGGGCCTTTACGGCTCCTGGCAGTTGGTGGGGCAGTGCCTGGCGGTATTCAGCGGGGCGGCGATGGTGGCGGCGGTGACCCATTTCTTTTCGCCCCAGACCCTGGAACTCTGGGGCTGGCGCCTGCCATTCGTGATCGGCCTGCTGATCGGTCCGGTGGGGCTGTGGATCCGCAAGTACATGGAAGAGCCGCAAGCCTTTGTCGAGGCACGCAAGCAGGTGCGTGGCAAAGGGCCCGGGTTGTGGCAGGTGGTATCGGCCTATCGCCGAGCGATCCTGGTGTCCATGTGCATGTGCTGCGGGGGCACCGTGTCCTTTTATGTGGTGCTGGTGAACATGCCGACCTGTGCCCACACCAACCTCGGCCTGCCCCTGGATCAGGTGCTGTTGGTGCAGATGTTCGCCGTGGCCCTGATGACCCTGGTGATTCCCTTTGCCGGGGCCTTGTCGGATCGCATTGGGCGACGTCCAGTGCTGATGGCGTTCACCCTGGCGTTTTTTGTCATGGTCTATCCCTTGTATGTGTGGGTCGCTGCGGCGCCGTCCATCGAGCGCCTGCTGGTGATGCAGATGCTGCTTTGCGGGGCCATCGGCGGTTTCTTCGGCCCCGGCCCCACGGCCCTGGCCGAGCAGTTTCCCATCGAGGTGCGCTCCACCGGGGTGTCGGTGGCGTATAACGTCACGGTCATGCTGTTCGGTGGCTTTGCGCCGTTGATCGTGACCTGGCTGAGCAAGGTCATGGCCACGCCGGTGGCGCCAGCCTTCTATGTCCTGCTGACCTCGGTCCTCAGCCTGCTGGGTACCTACTGCATGTATGACGCGGTCAGAGACGAAAAACCCGATGCCGTGACCCTGGGAGGTGAGTCTTGATCAACCCCGCAGAACCATCGATCAATGCGTCGATTGTCGACCTGGATGCCCTGGCGCTGTCCCGGGCCATCCATGCCCGCGAGCTGTCCTGCCGCGAAGTGATGCAGGCCTACCTGGCGCAGATCGAGCGCTGCAATCCACTGGTCAATGCCCTGGTCTCGCTGGGGGACCCCGAGGCCCTGCGGGAGCAGGCCGACGAGCGAGACCGGCAGTTGGCCCAGGGCCAGTCCATGGGCTGGATGCACGGCATGCCCCAGGCGATCAAGGACCTGGCGGCCACCGCCGGGATGACCACCAGCGTGGGTTCGCCGCTGTTTGCCGAGCATGTGCCCCAGGAGGATGCCATCAGCGTGGCGCGGGTCCGGGCCAGTGGCGCGATCATCGTCGGCAAGAGCAACGTGCCCGAGTTTGGCCTGGGCTCCCATACCTACAACCAGCTGTTCGGCACCACGGGCAACGCCTACGACAGCACCCTGTGTGCCGGCGGCAGCAGCGGCGGCGCCGCGGTGGCTCTGGCCCTGCGCATGCTGCCGGTGGCCGACGGTAGCGACATGATGGGCTCGTTGCGCAACCCCGCAGCCTTCAACAACGTGTTCGGCATGCGCCCCTCCCAGGGCCGGGTGCCGTTCGGCCCGACTCCGGAACTGTTCGTGCAGCAGTTGGCCACCGAAGGTCCCATGGGGCGCACGGTGGCGGACGTGGCGCGGCTGTTGGGTACCCAGGCCGGGTTTGACGCCCGGGCGCCTCTGTCGCTGAAGGACCTATCGGCGCAACCGGAGGCGGCGCTGCAACGAAATGTGAAGGGCCTGCGCCTGGGCTGGCTGGGGGACTACAACGGCTACCTGGCCATGGAGCAGGGCGTACTGGGCCTGTGCGAAAAGGCCCTCGGGGATTTCGCCAGCCTGGGCTGCGAGGTGGAAAGCTGCCAGCCGGACTTTTCCCTGGCCCAGCTTTGGGATTGCTGGCTGGTACACCGCCACTGGCTGGTCCAGGGCTCCCTGGGGGCGCTGTACGACGACCCGGACAAGCGCCGCTGGCTCAAGCCGGAAGCGTGCTGGGAAGTGGAGGGCGCGGCGAAGCTGAGCGCGGCGGATGTGTATCGCGCTTCCCAGAGCCGCAGCGACTGGTATCGCGCGTTGCAGCGCCTGTTCGAGCGTTACGATTTCCTGCTGCTGCCCACCGCCCAAGTGTTCCCTTTCGATGCACGGCAAGCCTGGCCGCGGCAGATCGATGGGCAGGAAATGGACACTTACCACCGCTGGATGGAAGTGGTGATCGGCCCGACCCTGGCCGGCTTGCCCAGTATCAGCATTCCGGTGGGTTTCAACCTGGCCGGTTTGCCCATGGGGCTGCAGATCATCGGTCCGGCCCAGGCCGACCACGCCGTGCTGCAATTGGCTTACGCCCATGAGCAGCTGACGCAGTGGGTGCGGCAGCGGCCGCAGGGCAACCTGCGGTAATCAAAGGGGTGTGGTCGCCAAGGTCCGCAGGCCCGCATCTTGCTGGGTAAAACCTTTTCCTCAGTCAGGGAGCTCGGACTATGGCCAGCAAGGTAGAAACCGGCAGCGTGCGCTCTGTGGAGCGGGCCCTGGCCATTGTCGAGCTGATCGGCCAGCACCAGGCCCTGGGCCTGGAGGAGCTGCACTACCTGACGGGCCTGGCCAAGGCCACGGTATCGCGCATGCTGCTGACCCTGCAGGAACAGGGCTGGATCTATCGAGGCCTGAGTGACCGGCGCTACCGCCTGAGCGCCCGGAGCCTGTTCGGTGACAGCCGGCAGCGCTTCAAGCGCCAGATGGTGGAGCAGGCGGCGCCCTGGTTGCTGGAATTGAGTGCACGTACCGGGTTGGTCACCGACCTGTCGAGCTTCGACGGCGAGAGCCTGGAGGTCCTGGAAAGTGCGGTGCCCGAGGTATTGCGCAAGCGCTACCCGAGCAACAGCCGGATTGTCGGCCAGCATGCCAGCCTGTTTCATTCGGCCATGGGCAAGGCCTGCCTGGGGGCCCTGGCCAGTGCAGAAGTCGAGCGTCTGGCCGAGCAGGAGCAGGTGCCGGCCGAAGCCCGGCAACAGTGCCTGGAATCCCAGCACCTGGGGTTCGGCCAGCGCACCGAAGGGCACTGGGAATACCCGGTGCGCCTGCCGTTCCTGATCCGCGCCGTGGCCTTGCCGCTGCAGGCCGAAGGCCGGGTGATCGGCAGTATCGCCCTGCACTGGCCGCGGGACCTGGCCTGTGTCGAACAGGTGCGCAACCGCCACCTGTGGCTACTGGCGGAAACCGTCGAGCAGGTGCAGAAAGACATCGCCTGAAACCTCCCGCTCGGGCCTTCCGGCTGCCCTGATCGTGCTGCGCGGACAACGCTCTCCTCAGACACCGGGTTCCATTCTGCGGAACCAGTGCCCATTGCCCTTTGCCCCGCTGCTCCGAGAATGAAGCCTGGTCCGCCTTCGGCGGCCATGACGCCAATTCCAATAATAAGAACAGGTGATCTCATGCGGGCTGAGCAACGTTATCTGAGCGGGCTGTTGTGTTGTCTGGTGGCCGGTGGGGCCTTGGCCGAGGGCTTTTTCGAGGACAGCCGCAGGTCCTTGCGTTACAGCCAGTCCTACTGGAAGGAAAACGACGGGGGAGGGTTCGGTCCGACCCGGGATGAATGGGTACAGGCCACCCAGTTCAGCTTCAGTTCCGGCTGGTACCGCGAGGTGCTGGGGCTCGACTACAGCTATGGCCTGGCCGATGCCTTGCACGTAGGGCGAGACGCCAACAACATCAGCAACCTGCGAGCCGACCGCAGCGTGCAGCAGCCCCATGGCATCGCCAAGCCACTCGAGCTGTACCTGCGTGGGCGCTGGGTGGATGAAGCCGGAACCTTCAGCGCCGGAGTGGGGAAAAAAAGCCGGCAATACCAGCTTTACCGCGACGATCGCTATTCGCGCATCCTGCCGGCGGCCACCCTGGGCCAGGACCTGAGCTACGAGCGTGGCGCGCTGAGCCTGAACTTCAGCCGCATCGACGGTTTCAGCCCGCGCAACGACTCGGGCTGGAGCCAGGACCTGCGCAACTATCGAGGGCAGAGGATCGATGACCTGCGGCTCTATGCCCTGGGTCATGTGTTGCCTGGTGGCAGCAACCTGCAGCTTGAATACGGCGTGGCCCGGGACTACCTGCGCGCGTCCTCGGTGAAACTGACCCACAGTTTCGAACTGGCCCCCGAGCGCGGCATCGATGTGTATGCCATCTGGGGGCGCCAACAGGATGCCGGCAAGCGCTTCGAGTATTCCGGCGTGCGCGGCCTGTATGAGGCGGAGCGCTCTCACGATGCTCGGCATCTGGATCTGCTGTTCAAGTACCGGTTCAGCCGCTACTACGCCGGGCTGACCTGGAACAAGGTCTGGGGTGACGACTATGACCGCACCTTCTTCGCCCAGGACAACGGCACCTGGAACAGCAGCGGCAAGCTGTTCTACTACTTCGGCCTGCAGGACGAGGAGATGTTCAAGCTGCTGGGAGGCATGGATTTCGCCGACTTCGGCTTGCCGCGGCTGAAGTTGGATATGCACTACGCTGCCTCCAATCACGCCAAAGGCTACGCAGGTTTTTCCCGCCGGGAATTTCAGAGCGTGCTGCGCTATGCCTTCGACGGCTGGTTCGATGGGCTCGATGTCGCCTGGCTGCACGGGCGCTTTCGTACCCACGGGGAGCCCGACGGCATCCAGCGCCAGAGCCTCTCCGGAGGACCGGCAGGCATCATCAGCCATAGCGCCGAACGCTTCTACCTGAACTATACCTACCGCTTCTAGCTCTACTGCGCCGCCTGCCGTGACGTTTGCCAGCCTTCTGGCGGGCGGTTAAGGTGGCGCCTTCTGTACATGGGAGCTTGCATGCGTACGCCGATCCGCCTTCTTTTCAGCCTGCTCGGGGTACTGGCCCTGCCGGCCCAGGCCAACTGGTACCTGGACAACGAATCTTCCCGCGTGTCCTTCGTCACCACCAAGAACGCCAGTGTTTCCGAGGTCCAGCGCTTTCTGGTGCTGCATGGCAAGGTCGATGGCAAGGGCCAGGCGCAGTTGCAGATCGAACTGGAGTCGGTGAGCAGCGGGATTCCCTTGCGCGATGAGCGCATGCGCCAGGAACTGTTCCAGATCGCCCAGTTTCCCGAGGCGCGGATCAGTGCACAGATCAACCTGCGACCGATCAACGACCTGGCCCCCGGCGCACAGATCGAATTGCTGCTGCCGGTCACCGTCGCCCTGCACGGCCAGGAACACACCTACAACGCCGAACTGCTGGCCACCCGCCTGGATGACCGGCGCTTCCAGGTGGTGACCCTGGAGCCTCTGGTGCTTAACGCCGAGGACTTCAACCTGGCCCCCGGCCTCGACAGCCTGCGCAAGATGGCCGGGTTGTCGGCCATCAGTTTCTCGGTGCCGGTGGGTGCGGTGCTGATCTTCACGGCGCGCTGACATGCGCGCAGCGGTGTTCCCCTGGCGCGAAGGCAACCGCTTCGAGTTGCTGATCGACGGCCCGCAGTTCTTCCCGCGGATGCTGGTGGCCATTGCCCGCGCCCAGCACCAGGTGGAACTGGAGCTGTACCTGGTGGAAGCCGGGACCTGCGCCGAGGCCATGGTCCAGGCCCTGGTGCAGGCAGCGCAGCGCGGGGTGCGGGTGCGCTGCCTGTTCGACGACTACGGCAGCCTGGCCTTTACCCAGGCCCTGCGCCGCAGCCTGACCGAGGCCGGTGTCGAGCTGCGCTTCTACAACCGGCTGAAATGGCGCCAGGGCTTTCTCAACCTGTACCGCGATCATCGCAAGCTGCTGCTGGTGGACCAGGCCCTGGCGGTGGTGGGCGGCACCGGAGTCACCGATGAGTTCTGGAAGCCCGAGGACAACAGCTGCGACTGGCATGAGGTGATGGTGGAGATTGCCGGCCCCATGGTCAGCGACTGGCAGCAACTGTTCGACCGGCAATGGAGCGCCAACCTGTATCGCGGGGCCTGGAAGCCCGGTGCCGATTTCGGCCTGCCACGCCTGCCGCGCCTGCCCGATACCGGCGAGGGCATGGGCCGGGTGGCCTACGCCGACGCCCGCCAACACCGCGACATCCTGCATTCGCTGATCCGGGCCCTGAGCAGCGGGCAGCGGCGCATCTGGCTGGCGACCCCGTATTTTCTGCCCACCTGGTCGGTGCGCCGTTCGTTGCGCAAGGCGGCGGCCCGAGGCCTCGACGTACGCCTGCTGCTGACCGGGCCGCGCACCGACCACCCGGCGGTGCGCTATGCCGGGCACCGCTACTACCCGCGCCTGCTCAAGGCCGGGGTGCGGATTTTCGAGTACCAGCCGCGTTTCCTGCACCTGAAGATGGCACTGGTGGACGACTGGGTGAGCGTGGGCTCGTGCAACTTCGACCACTGGAACCTGCGCTTCAACCTGGAAGCCAATCTGGAAGCCCTGGACCCTGCGTTGACCCAGGCAGTGGTGGCGAGTTTTGACGCCGACTTTGCCCAGAGCGAGGAAGTCAGCCTGGCGGTGTGGCGCAAGCGACCGCTGTGGCGGCGGATCAAGCAGCGGATCTGGGGTTGGGTCGACCGTCTGGTGGTCAACCTGCTGGATCGGCGCGGCTGACTCACGTGGCTGACTGTCACGGCTGACACGGCTGGCTGTGGCCGCTGCCGCAGGCTGCGAACGAGCGCGAAGCGGTCGCGGCGGTCGTGAGTCCGATGGAGGTTTGGCGGGAGATCGACAAGCACGGTCCTGCGGACCTTTGCGCAGCCTCGCAGGCTCGGCAGCGGCGACAGATATTGCAGCGATTGTGGGGATTACAGAAGGAGTCGGCCGGCGCAGGTCCTGCGCCGGCCGCTGGCAGGCTCAGAGCAGTTCGAAGCTCTGTTGCTTGACGTCCTGGGAATCCAGGCCGATCTGCACATTGAAGTCGCCCGGCTCTGCGGCGTACTTGAGCTGCGCGTTGTAGAACTTCAGGTCGTCCTCGGTGATGGTGAAGTGAATGGCTTTCTCTTCACCTGCCTTGAGCATGACTTTCTGGAAGTTCTTCAATTCCTTGATCGGGCGGATCATCGAGCCGGCCACGTCCTGGATGTACAGCTGCACCACGGTTTCGCCGTCACGCTTGCCGGTGTTCTTCACCGTCACGCTGGCGTCGAGCTTGCCGCTCTTGTTCAGGGTGGTGGAGGACAGGGCCATGTCCGACAGGCTGAAGCTGGTGTAGCTCAGGCCATAGCCGAACGGGAACAGCGGGCCGGTGGTGTCGTCGAAGTACTGCGAGGTGTAGTTGCCCGGCTTGCCCGGGGTGAACGGCCGGCCGATGGTCAGGTGGTTGTAGTAGGTGGGGATCTGCCCCACGGAGCGGGGGAAGGTGATCGGCAGCTTGCCCGACGGGTTGTAGTCGCCGAACAGCACGTCGGCGATGGCGTTGCCACCTTCGGTGCCGCTGAACCAGGTTTCCAGGATCGCATCGGCCTGCTGGTTTTCTTCCAGCAGCGACAGCGGCCGGCCATTCATCAGCACCAGCACCAGTGGCTTGCCGGTGGCCTTGAGGGCCTTGATCAGGTCGCGCTGGCTGGCAGGAATGTGCAGGTCGGTGCGGCTCGAGGATTCGTGGGACATGCCCCGAGATTCACCCACCGCGGCCACGATCACATCCGATTGCCGGGCGGCCTTCACCGCTTCGTCGATCATCTGCTGCGCCGTGCGCGGGTCGTCCACCACTTCCGGGGCATCGAAGTTGAGGAAGTTCAGGTAGTCCACCACCTTCTTGTCGGCGGTGATGTTGGAGCCCCGGGCGTACACCAGTTGGGCCTTGTCTCCCAGTACATTGCGCATGCCGTCGTAGAGGGTCACCGATTGCGCCGGCACCCCGGCGGCGGCCCAACTGCCCATCATGTCGATCGGCGCCTTGGCCAGCGGGCCCACCAGGGCGATCTTCGCGGTTTTCTGCAGTGGCAGGGTGTCGTTCTGGTTCTTCAGCAGCACCAGGCTGCGTCGCGCGATATCCCGGGCGTCGCTGCGGTGCAGGCGGCTTTCTGCATTGGTGTCGGCGGGGTCGTCCTCGGCCTTGCCGATGCGCACGTACGGGTCCTTGAACAGGCCCATGTCGTACTTGGCGGCCAGCACTTCACGCACGGCGTTGTCGATGTCCTTCTGTTCGATCTCGCCGGACTTGAGCAGCCCCGGCAGCTCCTTGCCGTACAGCGAATCGTTCATGCTCATGTCGATGCCGGCCTTGATCGCCAGTTTGGCCGCTTCACGTCCGTCCTTGGCGACGCCATGGCGGATCAGTTCGATGATCGCCCCGTGGTCGCTCACCGCCAGGCCCTTGAAGCCCCACTCCTTGCGCAGCAGGTCGTTCATCAGCCAGGTGTTGGAGGTGGCGGGCACGCCGTTGATCGAGTTCAGGGCCACCATCACCCCGCCGGCGCCGGCGTCGATCGCCGCGCGGTAGGGCGGCAGGTAGTCCTGGTACATCTTCACCGGGCTCATGTCGACGATGTTGTAGTCGCGACCGCCTTCCACCGCGCCATACAGGGCGAAGTGCTTGACGCTGGCCATGATGCTGTCCGGCAGGGCCGGGCTCTGGCCCTGGTAGGCCTTGACCATGACCTTGGCGATGCGCGAGACCAGGTAGGTGTCTTCGCCAAAGCCTTCGGAGGTACGGCCCCAGCGCGGATCGCGGGAGATATCGACCATCGGCGCAAAAGTGATGTCCAGGCTGTCGGCGCTGGCTTCCTTGGCGGCAATGCGCCCGGAGCGGCCGATGGCATCCATGTCCCAGCTGGAGGCCAGGGCCAGGCTGATGGGGAAGATGGTCCGGTGGCCGTGGATCACGTCGTAGGCGAAGAACATCGGGATCTTCAGCCGGCTGCGCATGGCCGCGTCCTGCATCGGCCGGTTTTCCGGGCGGGTGATGGAGTTGAAGGTGCCGCCGATATTGCCCGCGGCAATTTCCTTGCGGATCAGCTCGCGGGGCATTTCCGGGCCGATGCTGATCAGCCGCAGCTGGCCGATCTTCTCTTCCAGGGTCATGCGCTTGAGCAGGTCGCTGATAAAGGCTTCTTTGTTTTCCAGGGGGACCGGGGCAGTTTCGGCCAATACAGGGTGACTGGCCAGGCTGACCAGCAGGCCCAGCAAACACAGCTTCTTCATGAATATTGTTCTCAAGGGCTCAAGACCGACGCATGAGTGACGCGTCGAACAGCCAAAATTTAGGGAGCGACTATTGTTGTTCAGATAATTCCCGCACACTTCAGGCCATGTGAAAACTGCTGCGTTCGGCAATACGGCGTTAAAAACAGGCTCGGAATGCTCATGTAGGCTCCTACACTCCGCTTCCTCGCCTGTTTTTGCCTTGTCTTGCCTTCACTCGCGACGTTTTCACACCGCCTTATTTCTGAACTCTTTTTCGCGCTGGGCATCTTTTAGCCCATCAGCCCGATGCATTCCAGTGGCGCAGGCAGATTTTGCCCACAGGATGTGTGAAAGCGGGCAAAAGCTTCATTTCAATCAGGTTGTGCAAGGAGCCTCACCCATGAACATCACTCAAAGCCTGCGTTCGAGCTGGCCCATCGCTGCCTTGTTGCTGCTTACCAGCCTGCTCAGCGGCTGCGGCATCAACAACATTCCGACCCTGGACGAGCAGGTCAAGGCCGACTGGGGCCAGGTGCAGAACCAGTACCAGCGCCGCGCCGACCTGATCCCCAACCTGGTGGAAACCGTCAAGGGCTACGCCAAGCACGAAGAGCAGACCCTCACCGCGGTGATCGAGGCGCGGGCCAAGGCCACCTCGATCCAGGTGGACGCCAGCACCCTGGACAACCCGGAAAAACTCAAGCAGTTCCAGCAGGCCCAGGACCAGTTGAGCGGTGCCCTGAGCCGTCTGATGGTGGTCTCCGAGCGCTACCCGGACCTCAAGGCCAACCAGAACTTCCTGGCCCTGCAATCCCAGCTTGAAGGCACCGAGAACCGCATCGCCGTGGCCCGTCGCGACTTCATCCTGGCGGTGCAGAAGTACAACACCGAGATCCGTACCTTCCCCGGCCGCCTGTGGCACAGCCTGATGTACAGCGACATGCCGGTGCGTGAATCCTTCGAGGCCACCAGCCCCGACGCCGACAAAGCGCCGCAAGTTAAATTCTGATGAGCCCCGGGCGGCGCGTGCTGCAAGGCGCGCTGCTGTGGCTTTGGCTGGTGGGTGGCGCCGTACTGGCGCAACCACCCGGGCCCACACCCACGGATGGGGTGCCGTTGCGTTCGTCGCAACCCGCTGTCCAGGTCGAGCCCGCACCGACCACTGCGACAGCGGCACCGATTGAACGCCTGTTTCCCAAGCTGACCGGGCGGGTGGTGGATACCGCGCAGTTGCTCACGCCATCGGCGCAGGTCTACCTGGCGCAGATGCTGGAGCGGCTCGAGCAGACCACCACCGACCAGGTCGTGGTGGCCACGGTGCCTAGCCTGGGTGGCCATAGCATTGAGGAGTTCGGCCTGCAGTTGGGCCGGCACTGGGGGATCGGCCGGAAGGACAAGAACAACGGCGTCCTGCTGCTGGTGGCCAAGGACGATCGCAAGGTGCGGATCGAGGTCGGTTACGGCCTGGAGGGGCGGCTCAACGACATGGTGGCCCACTTCATCATCGATGGTTCGATCATTCCGTACTTCAAGGACGACCTGTATTCCTCGGGGATCATTGCCGGGGCCACGTCCATCGTGAACGTACTGTCGTCCACCGACCGGCCGATGCTGGTGTACCGCTCGGTGGAGAAAAGCTGGTACCAGGGCATCGAGTGGATGTGGTGGTTCGAGAGGTTTTTCTACCTGGTGTTCGTCGGTGTACCGTTGTTCGGGTTCCTGACCCAATGGCGCAGCGGCAATGATTCGCCGGTTGTTGCCAGCGACGATTCGGCCAGGCGCGAAACCAGGGCCGAGCGCGACGCAGGTTCGAGCAGCAGTGCGTTCGACTGGTTCGACTCCAGCAGCTCCAGCTCCAGTTCAAGCTCGGACAGCTTCAGCGGGGGTGGCGGCAGTTTTGGCGGTGGCGGGGCGTCCGGCAGTTGGTAGCACACGCGGACAAACATTAAGGATGAGGTGCTGATGCGACTTTATAAAATCGGCCTGGTGCTGTTGCTCTGGGTCTTTGCGGTCTCGGCCCAGGCCGAGCTGAAGTTCCCGGCCCTGAGCGGGCGGGTGGTGGACGACGCGCAGATGATCGAGCCGACCATCAGCGCCCTGCTGACTCGGCAACTGCAAGCCCACGAACAGGCCACCGGCGAACAGCTGGTGGTGGTGACCCTGCCGGACCTGCAAGGCGCCAGCATCGAGGAATTCGGCTACCAGTTGGGGCGCCACTGGGGCATCGGCCAGAAGGACAAGAACAACGGCGCGCTGCTGATCGTCGCTCGGGACGAGCGCAAGCTGCGCATCGAAGTGGGCTACGGCCTGGAGGAGCGCCTGACCGACGCCCAGGCCTCGGTGATCATCAACCAGGTGATCACCCCGGCGTTCAAGACCGGGCAGTTCAGCAAGGGCATCAGCGACGGGGTTTCGGCCATGCTCCTGGTGCTCGGCGGTACGCCGCTGGACGAGCCGGCCACGGCCTACGACAGCGGCGGCCAGAGCAGCGACCAGGACGATTTTGTCCAGCGTCACCCGTGGCTGTTCATCTTCATGGTGCTGCTGTTCATCCTGGTGGTGATGGTGGCGCAGGCGCTCGGGTTCATCACCACCACCAGCGGACGCGGCGGTGGCGGAGGCGGTGGCTTCGGCGGTTTTGGTGGCGGCTCCGGCGGCGGGGGCGGCTTCAGTGGTGGCGGCGGCAGCTTTGGCGGCGGCGGTTCCTCCGGCGGCTGGTAACTGACAATAAAAAGCGGAAATCCAACGACATGGCATTACTCAGTGAATTCGAACAACGGCAGGTGGCCGAAGCCATCGCCCGGGTGGAACAGCAGACCGACGCCGAACTGGTGACGGTGCTGGCGGCCCGGGCCGACGACTACGCCTATATCCCGCTGCTCTGGGCCAGCCTGCTGGCGCTGGTGGTGCCGGGGCTGGTGCACTACGCCACCGGCTGGCTGAACATGCACCTGTTGCTGCTGGCGCAGTGGGCGACCTTTATCGTGCTGTGCCTGGTGTTCCGCCTGCCGCGGGTCACCACCCGGCTGATTCCGCGATCGGTGCGTCACTGGCGCGCTTCCAACCTGGCCCGGCGCCAGTTCCTCGAACAGAACCTGCACCACACCGTGGGCGGCACCGGGGTGCTGATCTTTGTCAGCGAAGCCGAGCGCTATGTGGAGATCCTGGTGGACGAGGGCATCTCCAGGCGCCTGGACAACAAGAACTGGAACGCGATTGTCCAGGCCTTTACCCAGCAGGTCCGGCAAGGCCAGACCCTGCAGGGCTTCCTTGATTGCATTGAAGCCAGCGGCGAGTTGCTCAAGACCCATGTGCCCCTGACCCAGGTACGCAACGAATTGCCCAACCGCCTGGTGGTGCTCAACTGACCCACCCAGCTGGGGACTATGGCGTGCTACCTGTGTAGGAGCCGGCTTGCCGGCGAAGAGGCCCGTGAGCCTTGCACCGCCCTTGGGGACGCCTTCGCTGGCAAGCCAGCTCCTACGGGGCGGGATTGGGGGGATTTTTCCGGGGGGCGACGATTTTTTACCGTCGGGTGAATAACTTCGTGCCCCGACGGGGCTTGCTCCCTAAAATACCCGCCATTCCCTGATCGACACCGCGCATCGCCCGAGGCTCCTGCCCCCATGTCTGTTACCGCACCTTCCGCCCGCCCCGCGCCGGATCATCACGCCCAGTTCCTGCAACTGCTCGACACCAGCCTCACGCAGAACGCCTTTATCAAGCTGGTACTGGCCAAGCACGTGGGCCCGGAGGCGGACCTGCAACGCCTGATCATCAAGCAACTGACGGTCAAGGAGCAGCCGTGCCTGTCCTTCGTCTATCGCTACAAGACCCGGGACATCACCAAGAACTTCTCCCTGGACGAAGGCATCGCCGCCATCGCCGAGCTGCTGCCGGCTGCGTTCAAGAACGCCCACCTGCTGACCCTCACCGACGAGGTACAGCTCGAATACAGCAAGAAGGGCAAGAGTTCGCTGTTCAAGGGCAAGCCGCAAACCCAGCGCGATGCGCCGTCCGCCGAGCACAACCGGGAGAAGAACCGCTTCCTCGACCTCAGCCGGCCGTTTCTCGCCGACCTGGGGGTGACCAACAAGCAGCATGAGCTGATTCCGGCGATGTCACGCAAGTGGAAGCAGATCAACAAGTTCATCGAGGTCTTCAGCCACGCCCTGGGCAGCTCGCCGATCAAGCTCGACCAGCCGGTGCGGGTGGCGGACTTCGGCTCCGGCAAGGGCTACCTGACCTTCGCCATCCACGACTACCTGCGCAATACCCTCAAGGCCGAGGGCGAAGTCACCGGCGTCGAGTTGCGTGAAGACATGGTGACCCTGTGCAACGCCGCCGCGCAGCGCCTGGAGCACCCGGGCCTGGTGTTCAAGTGCGGTGACGTGCGCAGCGTGGCCCCCAGCCAGCTGGAAGTGATGATCGCCCTGCACGCCTGCGACATCGCCACCGACTACGCGATCCACACCGGTATCCGCTCCGGCGCGGCGATCATCATGTGCTCGCCGTGCTGCCACAAGCAGATCCGCCAGCAGATCCAGAGCCCGCTGCTGCTCAAGCCGATGCTGCAATACGGCCTGCACCTGGGGCAGCAAGCGGAAATGGTCACCGACAGCCTGCGGGCGCTGTTCCTCGAAGCCTGCGGTTATGAAACCAAGGTCTTTGAATTCATCTCCCTGGAGCACACCAACAAGAACAAGATGATTCTGGCGGTCAAGCGTTCCGAACCGCAGGATCCCAGCCAGTTGCTGGCCAGGATCGAAGAGCTCAAGGCCTTCTACCAGATCAGCGAACACTGCCTGGAAACCCTGCTCAAGGCCGACGGTTACCTCGGCTGAGGGCTGGCCGGCGGCGTGGGCAGTGGCGTGGCCGGGCGCACCGCGGTCTTGCGCCCCAGGACCACGGTAAGGATCACGCCCACCGCGAACACCCAGGTAATGGGCTGCACCTGTTCACCGAAGAACAGGGCGGAAAAGGCGATGGTGAAGAAGATCTGCAGTAGCTGGATCTGGCTCACCCGAGCAATTCCGCCCATGGCCAGCCCGGCATACCAGGCGAAAAAACCCAGGAACTGCGAGAACAGCGCAACGTAGCCGAAGGCCCACCAGGTCCTCATGGAGATCGCCCCCTGGTGCTGCGCCGCCAGGTACCACACCGGTCCGATCAGCAGCGGCGTGGACAGCACCAGAGCCCAGCAGATCACCTGCCAGCCACCCATCTCCCGCGCCAGCCGGCCCCCTTCGGCATAACCCAGGCCGCCCACGGCGATCGCCCCGAGCATCAGCACATCACCGGCCTGGATGCTGCCCGCGCCACTGAGCAGCGCATAACCTAGCACCAGCGCACTGCCCAGGGCGGCGCAAGCCCAGAAGGCCTTCGACGGCCGTTCGTGGGACAGCCACGCCGCATACAGCGCCACGCACAACGGTTGCAGGCCATTGACCAGCGCGCCGTGGGACGCGGGCAGGGTCTGCATGGCCCAGGCCGAAAGCACTGGAAAGCCGAGGATCACCCCGAGAATCACCACGCTCAGGCCCTTGACCTGCTTCCAGGTCGGCCATCTTTCCCGGCGCCAGAGCAGCAGCAAGGCCGCCGGGATCGCCGCGAACAGCGCGCGGCCCAGGCCGTTGAGCAAGGGGTGCATCTGCTCCACCACTATCCGGGTGAAGGGCAGGGTCAGGCTGAAAATGATGACACCCAGCAGGCCGAGGGCCATGCCGGTGTTTTCGCGCGAGGACATGATGGCTACCAGAATTCGTACAGGGACACAGGTGCCTGCATCTAGCCATAAAGCCGCGCGATCCTGGTGCTACAGCTGGGTGCAGAGTTGTCCGTACAGTTGTCGCTGTAGTACCGGGTTATTACCCGGGCCGGTGGATTGGGGCTACCTTGAATACTCCTTGCGCCCCCGTCTTTCACTGAAAGGAGTCCACTCCATGGCCGCGAAAAAGATTCTCATGCTGGTTGGCGATTACGTCGAAGACTACGAAGTGATGGTGCCGTTCCAGGCCCTGCTGATGGTCGGTCACAACGTGCATGCGGTGTGTCCCGACAAGAGCGCCGGGCAGACCGTGCGCACGGCGATCCACGACTTCGAGGGCGACCAGACCTACAGCGAAAAGCCGGGCCATCTGTTTGCCCTGAACTTCGATTTCGCCCAAGTGAAGTCCAGCGATTACGACGCCCTGCTGATCCCCGGTGGCCGTGCCCCGGAATACCTGCGCCTGAACGAAAAGGTCCTGCAACTGGTCAGGGAATTCGACCAGGCCGGCAAGCCGATTGCCGCGGTGTGCCACGGCGCGCAACTGCTGGCGGCGGCCGGCATCCTCGAAGGCCGCGAATGCAGCGCCTACCCGGCCTGCGCCCCGGAAGTGCGGCTGGCGGGGGGCACCTATATCGATATCCCCGTGACCCAAGGCCATGTTCAAGGCAATCTGGCCACCGCCCCGGCCTGGCCGGCGCATCCCAGTTGGCTGGCCGGTTTCCTGGGCCTGCTGGGCACCAAAATCACCCTGTAAGCGAGGGCCACGCCATGTGCGAGCTGTACGTCAAGGCCGACCCGATTCTCTACGAATCCCGTTCCCGCTCGTTGCGCATCTGTGGCGTGGTCACGACCTTGCGCCTGGAAAACCAGTTCTGGGACATTCTCAGCGAGATCGCCGAAGTGGACGGCATGACCACCAACCAGCTGATTGCCAAGCTGTATGAGGAGGTCATGGACTACCGCGGCGAAGTGGTGAATTTCGCCTCCTTCCTGCGGGTCAGTTGCACCCGCTACCTGAGCCAGCGCCGCAGCACCGTCCCCGACCTCAGCCTGGTAAAGCGCAACGCACTGTAGCCGCTGCCGCAGGCTGCGAACGGCCCGCAGGGACGCGGGATTCTGAAGGCCACCGGAGGTTTGGCAGGCGATCGCCAAGCAAGGTCCTGCGGACCTTTGCGCAGCCTCGCGGGCTCGGCAGCGGCTATAGGGCTCAGCTGATTTTGCTGAGGAAGCCGGGTAGTTCCGGTTCCGGGAGCACCGACAGCACTTTGAGGCGTTGCAACATGCGCTGGCGGGCGCGTTGCAGGTGTTCTCTGAGGTTCAGGGCCGCAGCGTCGTAGGCACCGTGCAGCAGCAGTTCGAGGATCAGTCGGTGCTCGGCGAGCATCGCCGGGTCGGCGCCGATGCCCAGCAGGCGGTAGAAGATCCGGTTGATGATCATCGGGCTCTGGGCCTGACGGATCAGCGCCGCCATCTTGCGGTTCTGCAAGCCGCCCAGGCATTGCTGGTGCAGGTCTTCTTCCAGGCGTTCCAGGGCCTCCAGGCCACAGTGCTCGGCCTGTTGCGCCTGGGTCACCCGTTCCAGCATCTGTTCCAGGCGTTCGCGGCCCAGGCCCGGCGCGCTCTGGCGCAGGGCTTCGGGTTCCAGGCAGGCGCGCAGTTCGTAGTCTTCGGTGACTTCCCGGGCGGTCAGCGGTCCGGCCAACCATTGGGAGTAGGGTTCCTTTTCCACCAGGCCGCGATCGCGCAGGCGCATCAGTGCTTCGCGGACCACCGCGCGGCTGACGCCGTAGTGCTCGGCTGCGGCCTGTTCGTCGAGGCGAAAGTGACCGAAGGCGATGCAGGTGGAGAGGGCACTGCCCAGTTCTTCGTAGATCCGTTCCCCCAGGGGCCGGGTGTCCACCAGTTCTTCGTCGCTGGCCAGCCCCAGGTGGGCATGGCTCAGGGGCAGGCGCAGCGGCTCGATCTCCAGGCCCTGGGGGTTGATCAGGTAGCCGCGGCCGTCAAAACGGCTGATCAGCCCTTCGCCGTGCAACAGATCGAGGGCCTTGCGCACCGGCACTCGGCTGGTGCCGAACAGTTCCGCCAGGGGCGCTTCCAGCAGTACCAGGCCCTGCAGGGCGGTGCCCTGGAGGATGGCGTCGCGCAAGACCTGACGGATCATGGCGTAGCGCGATGCGGTGCGCGGGTCCTCTGCTGACACTGCTTTCATCGGTTCCTCTAGGGGCTGTTGCCGGTGGGTGACGAGCCCGTTGCCGGGCCGCGGTGGCCGGGGATTCTCTCACAGTTGCCAAGTGTCACTGAGTGCCACGTTTGGTTGCCCCGTCCTGGGGCCGCCCTGGGTGGGTTGTTACCTTTCTGCACCAAAATGTACTTTTTAATAAAAGATACATTATTTCAATGGCAGACCCTTGGGCGAGGATTTTCTCCGTCGGTCGTCGCGCGATCTCTGTCAGTAACCCACTCTGGCTCGCTATTACAGGCGAATCTGGGGGATTTTCCGAAAGCACGCGGTGCTCCCTGCGTTTTGAGCTGGCACGGAATCTGCTCTGTATAAAATGTACATTTTAATATTTAGTACATTTTTAGATTTTTGCGGAGTGAGCCATGCCCCCTGATTCGCTGAACGACGCCACGGCCATGGCGCAAGCCTTTGCCTCGAGCCGCACCGATCCGGTCCAGGTTCTGGAGCAGGCCCTGGCGTTGGCCGAGGCAACGCCCCATGTGTTCATTTCCCTGTGCCCGGCCCGGGCCCGGCGCGAGGCTGAGGCGGCGGCTGCCCGCTGGCGGGCCGGCCAGCCGCTGAGCCTGCTGGATGGCGTGCCCCTGGCCTGGAAGGACCTGTTCGACCTGGCCGGCAGTATCACCACCGCCGCCGCCCAGGTGCGTCGCGAGGCGCCGCCGGCCAAGGTGGATGCGCCCAGCGTACGGCAGCTGTGCCGGGCCGGGCTGGTCAGCCTGGGCAAGACCAACCTCAGTGAGTTCGCCTATTCCGGGCTCGGCCTGAACCCGCACTTCGGCACTCCGATCAACCCCCACAGTGATGCCCAGCCACGGATTCCCGGTGGTTCCTCGGCAGGTTCCGCGGTGGCGGTGGCGGCCGGTATCGTGCCGATCGCCATGGGCACCGACACTGCCGGTTCGATCCGCATTCCCGCAGCCTTCAATGGCCTGGTGGGCTACCGCGCCACCTCCCTGCGCTATGACCGCGAGGGGGTGTTTCCCCTGGCCGAAAGCCTCGACAGCCTCGGGCCGCTGACCCGCAGCGTGCGCGATGCCTGGCTGATCGACGAGCTGTTGCGCGGTGGCGACCCCCGGCAATTGCCGCCGCCCCGCAGCCTGGCCGGGCAACGCTTCTGGGTCGATTCGCAAGTGCTTGACGACAGCCGTACCCAGGCCGCCGTGCGGGCCAATCTGCTGGTGGTCATCGAAAGCCTGCAACAGGCCGGGGCGCTGGTGGAGCAACGGCCGCTGCACAGCCTGCAAGCCACCCTGCAACTGATCCAGGAACAAGGCTGGCTCGGCGCCGCCGAAGCCTTCGCCCTGCACCAGCCGTTGCTCGACAGCGAGTACGCCGAACAGCTCGATCCTCGGGTGCGACGGCGCCTGGAAAGCGCCCGGCAGATGCCCGCCAGCCAGTTGCTGCGGCTGTACCAGGCGCGGCGCCAGTTGCAGCAACAGGTGCAGGACGAACTGGACGGCGCGGTGCTGATTACCCCCACCGTGGCCCATGTGGCGCCGCCCCTGGCGCCCCTGGAGCAGGACGAAGAGCTCTTTGCCCGGACCAACCTGGCGACCCTGCGCCTGACCATGCCCGGCAGTTTCCTCGACATGCCCGGCGTGGCCCTGCCCAGCGGCCGCGATGCCCAGGGCTTGCCCACCGGGCTGTTGCTGAGCCTGCCCCAGGGCCATGACCGGCAACTGCTGGATGCGGCCCTGGCGCTGGAGGCGGCGTTGCCGCGCTAGCTTCGACGATTTTTTCAACCACAAGCAATCACTGGAGGCCGCTCATGGCTAAAGAAATTCTCTGTGCATTTGGTGTCGATGTGGACGCGGTGGCCGGCTGGCTCGGTTCCTACGGCGGCGAGGATTCGCCGGACGACATCTCCCGCGGCCTGTTCGCCGGCGAGGT
The DNA here is from genome assembly GCF_024810175.1 of Pseudomonas sp. BIGb0176. NCBI lineage: Bacteria > Pseudomonadati > Pseudomonadota > Gammaproteobacteria > Pseudomonadales > Pseudomonadaceae > Pseudomonas > Pseudomonas sp. BIGb0176. The sequence continues at coordinate 771,800 of NZ_JANUEC010000002.1, read as the reverse complement.
CGGCGCGCCGCGCCTGCTCAAGCTGTTCGAGCGTTATGGCCTGCGCACCACCTGGTTCATTCCCGGCCACTCCATGGAGACCTTTCCCGAGCAGATGAAGGCGGTTGCCGAGGCCGGCCACGAGATCGGCGTGCACGGCTACAGCCACGAAAACCCCATCGCCATGACCCCGGAACAGGAAGAGATCGTCCTCGACAAATCCATCGAGCTGATCACCCGGGTCACCGGCAAGCGCCCCACCGGCTACGTTGCGCCCTGGTGGGAATTCAGCAAGGTGACCAATGAGCTGCTGCTGAAAAAGGGCATCAAGTACGACCACAGCCTGATGCACAACGACTTCCATCCCTACTACGTGCGGGTCGGCGACAGCTGGACCAAGATCGACTACAGCCAGCACCCCGACACCTGGATGAAACCTTTGGTGCGGGGCCAGGAAACCGACCTGGTGGAGATCCCGGCCAACTGGTACCTGGACGACCTGCCGCCGATGATGTTCATCAAGAAGGCGCCCAACAGCCACGGTTTCGTCAACCCGCGGCACCTGGAGGAAATGTGGCGCGACCAGTTCGACTGGGTCTACCGCGAGCATGAGCACGCGGTGTTCACCATGACCATCCACCCCGACGTCTCCGGCCGCCCGCAAGTGCTGTTGATGCTCGAACGCCTGATCGAACACATCCAGAGCCATGCCGGCGTGCGCTTCGTCACCTTCGACGAGATCGCCGACGACTTTATCCGCCGCCACCCGCGCAACCGCTGACCCCGGCCACTTCATCGAGGCGTGACTGATGTCTATCTATAACAAGCTCGACCTGACTGGCTGGAAACCCCAGCAGTTGACCCCGGCCCAAGTGCGCTTCGCCACCTGGATCGCCTTCTTCGCCTGGGTGTTTGCGGTGTACGACTTCATTCTGTTTGGCACCCTGCTGCCGGAGATCGGCCGGCACTTCGGCTGGGGCGAGGTCGAGCAGGCCGAGATCGCCACCAGGGTGGCGGTGGGCACCGCGGTGGTGGCCCTGGCCATCGGGCCGCTGGTGGACAAGCTGGGCCGGCGCATGGGCATCATTTTCACCGTCAGCGGCTCGGCCATCTGCTCGGCGCTGACCGCCATCGGCGGCGCCTGGGGCAAGTCGCCGCTGATCCTGATCCGCTCCCTGGGCGGCCTGGGCTATGCCGAGGAAACGGTGAACGCCACCTACCTCAGCGAGTTGTACGCGGCATCCGACGACCCGCAACTGGCCAAGCGCCGGGGCTTCATCTACAGCCTGGTGCAGGGTGGCTGGCCGGTGGGGGCGCTGATCGCCGCCGGGTTGACCGCGGTGCTGCTGCCGATCATCGGCTGGCAAGGCTGCTTCATCTTCGCCGCGATCCCGGCCATCGTCATTGCGGTGATGGCGCGCAAGCTCAAGGAGAGCCCGCAGTTCCAGATCCACCAGCGCATCAGCCAGCTGCGCAAAAGTGGTTCGGTGAGCGAGGCCCAGGCGGTGGCGCTGACCTATGGCGTGGACTATGACGAGCACAGCAAGGCCGGCCTGGCTGCGGCCTTTCGTGGCCCGGCGCGGCGCGCGACCCTGGTGATCGGCGCGGCGATCCTGCTCAACTGGGCGGCGATCCAGGTGTTCAGCGTGCTCGGCACGTCGGTGATCGTCAGCGTGCACCACATCTCCTTCGAGAACTCGCTGATCATCCTGGTGCTCTCCAACCTGGTGGGCTACTGCGGCTACCTGAGCCACGGCTGGATGGGCGACAAGATCGGCCGGCGCAATGTCATCGGCCTGGGCTGGATGCTCGGCGGCCTGTCGTTCGCCGGCATGCTCTACGGCCCGAGCAACATGCCGATGGTGGTGGGTCTCTACAGCCTGGGCCTGTTCTTCCTGATCGGCCCGTACTCGGCGGCGCTGTTCTTCATCAGCGAAAGCTTCCCTACCAGCATCCGCGCCACCGGCGGCGCGATCATCCACGCCATGGGGCCGATCGGCGCGGTGGTGGCGGGTTTTGGCGCCACCCAGGTGCTGTCCGCCGGTGGCGACTGGCAGACCTCGGCGCTGTATTTCGGCGCGCTGCCTTGTTTCCTCTCCGGTGCGCTGATGTTCGCCGCGCGCCATGTGCGTCCTGAATCCGTTCAATAAGGAAAGTTATCCATGACTCAAAAAGTCGCCGTGATCACCGGTGCCGCCAGCGGCATCGGCCAGGCCCTGGCCGTGGCCTATGCACGGGCCGGTGTGGCGGTGGTGGGCGGGTATTTCCCCGCCGACCCCCATGACCCGCAAGCCACCCGCGACCGCGTGGCCGAGGCGGGCGGGCACTGCCTGATGCTGCCCCTGGACGTGACCGACAGCGCCTCGGTGGACGCCCTGGCCGAGCAGGCCGTGGCGCACTTTGGCCGCCTCGATTACGCCGTGGCCAATGCCGGCCTGTTGCGCCGCGCACCCTTGCTGGACATGACCGATGCGGCCTGGAACGCCATGCTCGATGTGGACCTGACCGGGGTCATGCGCACCTTCCGCGCGGCGGTCAAACACATGGGTGAGGGCGGTGCCCTGGTGGCGATTTCGTCGATTGCCGGTGGCGTCTACGGCTGGCAGGAACACGCTCACTATGCAGCGGCCAAGGCCGGGGTGCCGGGGTTGTGCCGCTCGCTGGCGGTGGAATTGGCGGCCAGGGGCATTCGCTGCAACGCGGTGATCCCAGGGTTGATCGAGACCCCGCAGTCGCTGGACAGCCAGAACTCCCTGGGCCCGGAAGGCCTGGCCAAGGCGGCCCGGGCCATCCCCCTGGGCCGGGTCGGGCGGGCCGATGAAGTGGCGTCCCTGGTGCGCTTTCTCACCAGCGAGGAGTCCAGCTACCTCACCGGGCAGAGCATCGTCATCGATGGCGGCCTGACGGTGCGCTGGCCGGATTGAACCCCTTCGCCAGCCAGCCGGCTCGTGCAGGCGGCTCACCGCCTCCGTAGGAGCTGGCTGGCCAGCGAACCGCACACCCTTGAAGGAGAAAGTCCCATGCAACACCTGCACAACCGCCGCGCCGTGATCACCGGCGCCGGCAGCGGTATCGGCGCCGCTATCGCCCGGGCCTACGCGGTGGCGGGAGCACGCCTGCTGCTGGCTGACCGCGACCCCGCGCGCCTGGCCGAGAGCGCCCAAGCCTGCCGCGAGCTGGGCGCTGAAGTCGTCGAATGCGTGGCCGATGTCGGCAGCGTCGAAGGGGCCCAGGCCGGAGTCGATGCCTGTGTCGAGCATTTCGGCGGTATCGATATCCTGGTGAACAACGCCGGCATGCTGACCCAGGCGCGCTGCGTCGATCTGTCCATCGAGATGTGGAACGACATGCTGCGGGTCGATCTCACCAGCGTCTTCGTCGCCAGCCAGCGGGCCTTGCCCCATATGCTGGCGCAGCGTTGGGGGCGGATCATCAATGTCGCCTCGCAGCTGGGAATCAAGGGCGGCGCCGAGCTGACCCACTACGCCGCGGCCAAGGCCGGGGTCATCGGCTTCACCAAGTCCCTGGCCCTGGAAGTGGCCATGGACAATGTGCTGGTCAACGCCATCGCCCCGGGGCCGATCGAGACGCCGCTGGTGTCTGGCATCAGCAGCGCCTGGAAAACCGCCAAGGCCGCCGAGCTGCCCCTGGGGCGCTTCGGCCTGGCCGATGAAGTGGCGCCCACCGCGGTGCTGCTGGCCAGCGAGCCGGGGGGCAACCTGTTCGTCGGCCAGACCCTGGGCCCGAACTCCGGGGACGTCATGCCATGAAGGAGGGCTGAACATGTGCGGGTTATGCGGGCTGCTGGGCGAAGACGTGCACTGGAGCGATCCGCTGGGGGATGAACTGCCCCGGCGTCGCGAACGCTTGCGCAGAATCGCCGCGATCAACCGGGTACTGGTGCCGTTGCGGCTCAAGGTCGAAGACTTCCAGGGCTCGGCCTATCTGCTGCTGGGGGCTACCGGCCGCCAGGAACTGGCCAGCGGCCTGGAGCAGTTGTGGAGCCTGGCCGAATCCATGCTCGGCCGGCCCCTCGATCCTCTCGACCCTGTGATCCTCAAGCACCTGGAGCAACAGCCATGAGCCTGCCCCTGAACGTCATCACCGGGTTTCTCGGCAGTGGCAAGACCACCTTGCTCAACCGCCTGTTGCAGGACCAGAGCCTGGGGGACACGGCGCTGCTGATCAACGAGTTCGGCGATATCGGCATCGATCATTTGCTGGTGCAGGAGGTGGCGCCGGACACCGTGCTGCTGCCCAGCGGCTGTGTCTGCTGTTCGGTTCGCGGCGAACTGAAAGAGGCGCTGCTGGCGCTCCTGGCGCGGCGTAGCCGGGGCGAGGTTCCGGCCTTTCGCCGGGTGCTGCTGGAAACCACCGGGCTGGCCGACCCGGCGCCGATCCTGGCCACGGTGAACAACGATCCGCAATTGCGCGGGCGGGTGCACATCGGCCTGCTGGTGACCCTGGTGGACGCCAGCCACGCGGCGTTGCAGGAGCGCCTGCACCCGGAGTGGCTGGCCCAGGTGGCGGCCGCGGATCGCTTGCTGCTGAGCAAGACCGATTGTGTCGACGAAGCAACCCAGGCAGCGTTGCGCGAGCATTTGCAGCAGCTCAATCCTGGGGCGCCCCTGTTGCTGACCCAGGCGATCCAGAGTGGCGATCAGCTGTTGCTGGGGGAGGGGCTGCGCGGTGCGACGGCAGAGCGGGAAGTGGCGCGCTGGCAGTTGCAGGGGCCACTCAAAGCGGCTGCGCCACAGCATGGCGCGGCGCAAGTGTGCAGCCTGGAGTTCGAGCAAGCCCTGGATTGGGTGGGCTTCGGGGTCTGGTTGTCGATGCTGCTAAGATGCCACGGCGAACGAATTCTGCGGGTGAAAGGATTGCTCAACATCAACGCCAACCAGGCCCCCATCGTCATCCATGGCGTGCAGCATTGCCTGCACGCACCCGTGCATCTGCCCCGTTGGCCCAGTGCCGACCATCGCTCGCGGCTGGTGTTTATCCTGCGCGGGCTGGAGCCCGAACAACTGCGCCGCTCCTTCGAAGTGTTCGCCCGCAGTTTCGCCCCGGCCGCCGGGGAGGGTGCCTGATGGCGGCGACGCAACCGGTCACCCTGCGGGTGCTGGGCACCTCGGTGACCCTGCTCGAATCCCTGCGGGTGCGCGCCGAGCAGGACCTGGGCATCCGCCTGGTGTATCAGGTACACGATGTGGAGCAGGCCCAGCGCATCGCGGTGATGCAGCCGGACAGCTACGACCTCTATGACCAGTGGTTTCACAACGTCGATTTTGTCTGGCCGGCCCAGGCGATCCAGCCCATCGATACCCGGCGCATTGCCCTGTGGCACGAGATCAACGATCTGCCCAAGCGTGGGCGCCTGTCGCCGGACGATCGCCTGGGCAGTGGCAGCGTGCCCAGCGAACGGCTCTATGTGCAGCACGACGGTAGCCTGGGCAGCACGGCCAGCGAGCGCATCAGCATGCTGCCGCTGACCCACAACGCCGACAGTTTCGCCTACCGCCCGGAGCGCCTGCCGGCGGGTTTTTCCAGCGCCAACGAAAGCTGGGGCTGGCTGCTGGAGCCGGCCTGGAGCGGGCGCATTGCCTTGCAGAGCGATGCGGCGATAGGTGCCCTGGACGCCGCCCTGGCGGTGCAGGGCTGTGGCCTGGAATCCTTCAAGGACATCGGCAACCTGAGCATCGAAGAGATCGACCGACTGGCAGGGATCCTGGTGCGCAAGCAGCGTGAAGGGCATTTCGCGGCGTTCTGGTCGGACGATGAAGAGGCCGCGCAATTGATGCTCAGCCCGCGCATCGATATCCAGAGCCTGTGGTCGCCGACGCTGATGCGCCTGCACCGGGCGGGGGTCAAATACCGCCTGGCAGTGCCGAAGGAAGGCTACCGCGCCTGGTTCGGCGGGCTGTCGTTGTCGCGCCACGCCAAGGGCGCGGTGCTGGATGCAGCCTATGCCTACCTCAACTGGTGGCTGTCGGGCTGGCCCGGTGCGGTGATGGCACGCCAGGGCTACTACATCGGCAACCCGGCGCGTACCCGCGATCACCTGAGTAGCGCCGAGTGGGATTACTGGTACGCCGGCAAACCGGCCCGGGAAGAGTTGCCGGGCAGCGACGGCGAACCGCTGATCGATATCGGCGAGACCCGCGATGGCGGTTCCTACCAGCAGCGCATGGGGCATATCGCCGTGTGGAACTCGGTGATGGACGAGCACAACTACCTGGTGCGGCGCTGGGGGGATTTCCTGCGGGCGGGGCGGGTCGCGGGCCGGGGCAAAGGCTGAAGGTCAAAGCCCCAGGCGCGCCAGCTGGCTCAGGTCGGCGATCACCGCGGGGTTGCCGCCTTCGAGCACATCCAGGCGCATCTGCGCGATCAGCGCTTTCAGCAGCTCGGTCTGGGTCATCCGGGTGGCTTGCAGCAGGCGCGCAAGATCCTCGGCCACATAGTGGTTGACCTTCAGCGACAGGCGTTTCATGGCATGCACGGCAGGCAACTGGCGGGCCTCGGCCTGCTCGGCCAGGTACGCGGCGAAGCCGCTGTGCACTTGCTCCAGGGAAGACGCCGCGGGGGCGCTGAAGTAGTAGCCGAGGAACAGTTTGCGCATCTGCACTCCGGCATCCGGGGCCACGCAGTGCATCGCCGCATCCAGTACATCGAGGTAGACCGCTGGCAGCCGCGCCTCGATGGAGGTCAATGACTGCTTGCGCGCTTCCTTGATCGCCGGTGTGGACTGGGGCGGGATGGCCACCACCGTGGCGCAGAGGTCGCAAACCCCCACCAGGATGTCCCGGGCCAGGCCATGGCCGTCGCTGAAAGGGACGTCGCGCCGCAGGTAGGTAATGCCGACGACCTGTTGGCAATGCTCGCAGAGCGCCTTGCCCCGGTCGCCTTGCAGAAAGAGTTTCATGGGTTGCCCTCATCGGTGAACGCTGATGAACCACGCATCTGGCTCGATAAAGTAGAACTTGATGTACCAGCCGGCCTTTTTCAGCACGTGGACCGCGATGCCCGGGACGCTGTGGTGGGCGCTGCAACTGTGGTCCTGGCCCTTGCAGGCATTGATGACCTCGATCAGTTGACTGGTCGAGATCTCGCCGGTGGCCAGCAGGTTCTTGACCTCGATCGAGCCGCGCGCGGCATGCAGATAGTGGCCGCTTTGTAAGGCATTGATCAGGTCCCGCCTGACCTTCCTGAAGCCTCTGTCCATGACGTCTTTTGGTTTGTACGACAAGTGTCGTACGGAATCAATGGGAAGTTGACTGAAAGTGCCCAAAGGCATTTCAGCGGTTTTCAGAGGGGAGTCGATCTTAGCCCGGCAGGTGCGGGCGGCAGGGCTTGGCTAACGGTTTGCAATACATCCGTGATGGCCAACGGCTGGCCTGTTGCGGTGCGTCCGATGCACCGCAGCCAGTTGCCGTCAGAAGAAGCGGGTCACGCTGATCTTGGCGTTGCGCCCCAGGCTGGATGCGTTATCGCCGCTCAGTGGTGGGCGATAGTCACGGTTGAACATGTTGTCCAGAGTGAAGTTGACTTCGGTGCCCTTGAGGTAAGGCTGCTGGGGTTTCCAGTTGGCGAACAGGCCGTGCACGTTGTAGCGGTCGTTCTTGTACTGGTCCCAGTAGGCGTCGCCCAGGGCGCTGGCCGGGCCGCCGGCATAGATGTCGCTGGGTACCCGGTCAGTCTGGCGCACCCACTGGCCCTGCCAGCCCACTTGCGCATCCCACTGTGGAATCTTCACCCCCAGGCTGGCCACCCACTTGCGTGGCGGAATGTCCCGGGCCCAGACGTTCGGCCCCCAGGGGTTGGTGTAGGCGCCTTCATGCTTACCGGTAATCCACGAGTAGGACAGCGAGCCGAACAGGTAGGTCGAGTCGTAGAAGCTTTCCACCTCGAAGCCCTTGATGGTCAGGTCGCCGATATTGCGGTAGACGCCTATGGTCGGCTGGTTGCACACCTGGCCGATGCTCTTGCCGCTGGTGAGTTGCTCGGGGCAGCCGATCCCGAGGTTCTTCATGATTTCGTCTTTGATGGTGTTGTGGAACAGCGTGGTACGCACCTGTACGCGGTCGGCCTGGGTGAACACGTCGGAGAAGCTGGTGATGTTACCGGCGCGCAACGCGGTGATGCGTTCCGGGTCGAGGTCTCGGCTGGTGGCGGAACGGGTGGAGGCAGCCGACTGGACCTCGTACTGCTCGTCGATCACCGGCGCGCGCCAGGTCTTGCTGTAGTCGGCGAACAGGGCGAATTGCGGGGTCACTGTCCAGAACGCCGACAGCCGAGGCGACCAGCCGGTGTAGGTCTTGTCGCCGTAATCGTGGCCCGCCACCGGGTCGGGGCTGTTGTAGAACGGTGCGTCGTTCTTCTCGCCGCGGTTGCGCACATGGTCGTAGCGCAGGGACGGGGTCAGGGTGAAATTCCCCAGGGTGATGGCGTCCTGGATGTAGAAGGCATTGTTGTCGACCTTGCCGTGGGGCATGAAGCCAGGCTGGTAGTGGCCGTAGTTGTACTTGGGCACTTCATAGGTCTTGCCCGGCATCCACATGTCCACTTCGCGAGTGTGCTTGCGGATCTGGATGCCATTGGTCAGCGCGTGTTCCAGCGGGCCGGTGCTGAAGCGGCTGGTGTTTTTCAGGGCCAGGATCTTGTCGTCATAGCCCACGGTGATCTTGCGGCCACCGGAGGCCGGCTGGAAGAAGGCGTTCGGCCCGCGTTCGTCGGTCTGGTCGGTGGTGGAATCGGAGTACTTGGCCTCGAAGTCGATCCATGGATTGTCCACGGGGGTGTACTGGTACTTGGCGATCCAGGTGGTGTCGATGGTATTGCGCTGGGCCAGGAAGCGGCGGGTGGCGCCGTCATAACCGTACTTGTTGATGTCGCTCTGGCTCGGTGGCGTCGGGTAGCTCTTGGCCGAGAAGGGCGCCCAGATGTCGCTGTTGGAGCGCATGTAGCTGAAGCCCAGGCGATGTTCGTCGGTCAGTTGCATGTTCAGCTTGAACAGCTCGCCTTCCATGTCCTGGGCGGTATTGGGCAGGCGCTTGGGGTTGATCGGGTAGGCGTTGCGGGGGTCGGGCTGGGCGCTGGCGATCTTCATGTCGTCGCCGTCGCGCTTGGTCCAGTAGGCCAGGGCATCGAAGCGGTGATCATCGGTACGGCCGTACACCGCGCCGGTGTAGGCCTGTTCATGGCTGTTGCTGCTGTAGCCGTACTTGACCATGGCGCCGGCGTTGCGACCTTCCTGCAGCAGGTCCGGGGCGTCCTTGGTCTCCATGTGCACGGTGCCGCCGAAACCACCGTTGCCGGTCTCGGGGGAGTGCGGGCCTTTTTCCACTTCGATGCGCTTGATCAGCTCCGGCTCGATGAACACCGAACCCTGCTGGTAGCGTTCGAAGCCGCTCTTGGTGGCGCCATCAACGCTCATCGGCACGTCTTCGGCATCCCCCAGGCCCCAGATGTTGATGGTCTGGCCACCGGGTTTGAGCGAGCCGCCCAGGCTCACGCCGGGCAGGGTGTCGATCAGGCTGACCACGTTGGTGGCCTGGTGGCGATCGATTTCCGCCTGGTTCAGGGTCGAGCGGCCGACACTCGAGGAGTCCACTTCGGTGCCGTTGCCGATCACGCTCATGGCCCCCAGTTGCAGGGCCGAACCACTGCTCAGGTTGGTGTCGGCAGGGCGCACGATGTAGGTGTTGTCGACCTTCACCAGGTTGAACCGACCGTCCTGCAGCAAGGTGCGAATCGCCTCTTCCGGGCTGTAGTCACCCTGCAGGGCCGGCGCCTTGGCGTTGCGCAGCAGTTGCTCATCGAACAGCAGCTGGATCTTCGCCTGCTGGGCGATCTGGCTCAGGGACGCGGCCAGAGGCTGCGCCGGCAACTGGAAATGCAGCGGCCCGGCGTAGGCCTGCAGGCTGAATGCCAGGCAGGCGGCGAGCAGGGTAGGGCGGGTACGGACTAACGGAACAGGCAAGAGCGCGCGAAACATGACTTCCCCCAGAGCGGCTTAAAGGCCAAAAAAGCGCTGCGTACAGATCGCAGACGGGAGGAAGACGCGGCAGTGAAAAAAAACCTCATATGCGAATGCAAAATATTCTCATATGAGTGGATCAACGAGCCTCGAGCCTCAGCTGGCCGTCGGCCAGGGGGACGGCTTTTACCGGAATCAGCACGGGCAGTGCCTTGATCAGGGCGTCGGGGTCGTTGACATCGAGGTTGCCCGAGACCTTGTAGGCCCCCAGCGAACCCTCGGCCAGTTGCACCGGCTGGCGCCGATACAGGTTCAACTCATCCACCAGGCTGGCCAGGTCGCGGTTGCGAAAGGCCAGGTGCCCGCTGCGCCAGTCCGCGACCTCATCGCTGTCCAGGGTCTGCTGGCGCAGGGTGCCTTTGTGCAGGTCATAGGTGGCTTGCTGGCGGGCGCCGAGCAGGGTCAACTCCCCGGGCTTACCGTCCGGGCTGAAGGCCACCTGGCCGTGGGCGACGCTGACCACCAGCTGGCGCTGGCCACGACGCACGTCGAAGGCGGTGCCCACCACCCGCACTTTGGCCGCGCCGCTGTGCACCCACAGCGGGCGCTCCTTGTCGGCGGCCACTTCCAGGTACAACTGGCCCTGTTGCAGGTAGATATCACGCTGCTGGGCGCTGAAATCCACTTTCACCTGGGTGTTGGCGTTGACGTACAGGGTGCTGCCATCGGGCAGCTTGAAGGCGCGGGCGCCCTTTTCCTGGGCCGCCACCTGCTGGATGTAGGGCCCCTGGGGCGTGCCCAGGTTGACTGCCAGCACCGCACAGAGCACCGCCGCGGCCGCCGCCAGGGCCGGGCGCCAGGGGGCGGGCTTGCGCCGGGGCAGGGGAATGGGCCGGCTCAGTTGCTGCAATTGCGCAAGATCGACCCACAGTTCTTCGAACTCGGCATAGGCCCGGGCGTGGGCCGGCTCGCTGACCCAGGCATCGAAGGCCTTGCGCGTGGCGCGGTCCGGGTCGTTGCGGTTGCGGGCGAACCAGCTGGCGGCCTCGGCGTCGATCTGCTCGCTGTCGAGGTCGTTGTGGGTGCCGGAAAAGCGGGTCATTCAGGCTGCTCCTTGCCGTTTTCTCGTTGTAGGTGCTGCTTGCAGTGCAGCAGGGCAAAGGCGATGTGTTTTTCCACCATGCTCACGGAAATGCCCATGCGCTCGGCGATCTGCGTCTGGCTCAGCCCTTCGAAGCGGTGCAGCATAAGGGCTTCGCGGCGGCGCGGCGAGAGTTGGGCGAGGACTTCTTTCAACTGTTCCAGGCGTTGCAGGCGCTGGGCCGCGGGCAGGGGCTCGTGCTGCTCGTCGGCCAGGGGCTCGTTGTCCAGGCTTTGCTCGTGGTGCCCGTCCTGATGAGCACGGGAGCGTACCTGCTGGCGCCGCCAATGATCACGCAGCAGGTTGCGTGCCATCTGGAACAGGAAGGCCCGGGGCTGTTCGACCTGGGCCCGGTCACGGTAGTCGAGCCATTGGGTGAACACGTCCTGGGTCATGTCCGCCGCGTCGCTGGCGTTGTCCGTGCGTTTACGCAGGAAATGCAGGATGTCCGCATAGAACCCGCGAACAGAGTCCGCCGACGCAGAGTCGGGCTTGGAGCGAGACATGGATATCCTTCTTGACGACGCGGTGAGCACAAGGTCGCGAATGATATCGAGAATTATTGCTATTTGCCATCCAGGCCGATTGATGATCCACCAGCACCGCCTACGCGCCCGAAATACCCCTCCTCGCAGGAGCGGGCTTGCCCGCGAGGGTGCCCTTGCGAGCGATGCCAGGCCTGCGGCCTCTTCGCCGGCAAGCCGGCTCCTACAGTGCAAAGGCGGGGTCTGTAGGAGCTGGCTTGCCAGCGAAGCGGTTCAGATGACGAAGAAGCCGTGGGTGCCATCCCGGCCCAACTGCGCCACCAGGCCGAATTCCCAGTCCAGGTAGCCCTGCATGGCTTCTTTCGGGTTGTCGGTGCCTTCATAGGGGCGCCGGTAGCGGTCGATCCGGGGTGAAGCCAGTTGCTGGCGGCTTTCTTCCACGGGCAGGCCGGCTTCGATCCACGCCGCGGTGCCACCGCTGAGGAGGAACACCGGACGCTGGGTCAGGGCCTGCAGCTGCGGCACCACGAAGCGCGCCAGCAGGCTGCTGCCGCAGGTCAGGACATAGCGCTCCGCCTGTGGCAACTGGGCCAGGGCTTCCTGCAACTGGCTGGGCAATGCCCACCAGGCGCCGGGGATGTGGCGCTGCACGTAGTTGGCGCTGGCGGTGAAGTCCAGTACCAGGGTGCCGGGCTCCTGGAGCCAGGTGGCGAGGGTGCGGGGGCTGATTTCTTCGGCCGGCGAGGTGTCCGGCAGTGGCGCCTGCCAGGGGCCGCGCACGCTGAAGTCGCTGTCGCGCAGGCCGTCCAGCACCGCCACCTGCCAGCCCATCTGGGCCAGCCAGGAAGCGCTCATGTTGGCGCGCACGCCGTCGTCGTCCACCAGGACCAGGCGCGCACCGCGCACGCTGGCGAAGTGGTCGGTTTCCTGCACCAGTTGCCCACCGGGGGTGGAGCGGGCGCCGGGCAGGTGGCCGGCGGCGAATTCCTCCGGGGTGCGCACATCGAACAGGTAGCTGGTGCGCTTGGGGTCGGCCTGCCAGCGCCGCCACTGGGCCAGGTCGATGCGTGCCACGTCGGCGCGGTCGGCCACGGCCCGAGCGGCGTCCTGGGCTGGGGCCCGCTGGGCCTCGTTGATGGCCTTGAAGCGCCGGCTCTGACCGTGTTCGAGCTTCTGCCCGGCCAGGGTCCAGCCGATGGTGCCATTGCGCAGTGCCGCCACCGGGTTGGGGATGCCGGCATTCACCAGGGACTGGGTGCCGATGATGCTGCGGGTGCGCCCGGCGCAATTGACCACCACCCGGGTGCGGGGATCGGGGGCCAGATCGCGCACCCGCAGCACCAGTTCGGCCCCGGGCACGCTGGTGCTGCCGGGGATGCTCATGGTCTGGTATTCGTCGAAGCGCCGGGCATCGAGCACCACCAGGTCGGCCTGCTGGTCGAGCAGTGCCTGGAGCTCCTCGGCGGCCAGGGACGGAGTGTGGCGCTCGGCTTCCACCAGTTCGCCAAAGGCCTTGCTCGGCACGTTGACGTCCTTGAACAGCTCGCCGCCGGCGCTGCGCCAACCCTCCAGGCCGCCTGCCAGCAGGGCGACATCGCTGTAGCCCAGTTGCCGCAGGCGCGTGGCGGCGCGCTGGGCCAGCCCTTCGCCCTGGTCGTAGAGGGTGATCGGGGTGTCGCGGCGGGGGATGCGCGCATACACCTCCAGCTCCAGTTTCGACAGCGCGATGTTGGCCGCGAACAGCGGGTGGGCCTCGGCGAAGGGCGCTTCTTCACGCACATCGATCAGTGCCAGCTCCTGGCGGTCGAGCAGGGCCTGGCGGATCTGTGCCGGGCTGCGGGTCGGGAAATCGGTCATTGCAGGGGCTCCTTCGACAAGTCCCAGAGGTTAGGCAGCAAATGGTTGGAGTAGCCGGAGACAAAGGGTTTTTCCTGGCCGTCCAGGTCGTACACGGCGCGCTGCACGGCACCGATATTGGCGCCATACACATGGATGCTGACGGATACCCGATCGGTATGGGCATTGCTCACCTGATGGATGTCGCCAATGCGTGGCGACACCGCTTCCACCTGGCCCGGCACCAGGCGCAGCGGCGCGCCGGCAGGCTGCAGGCGGCCGTCGGCCAGGCGTTCGAACCCCTGGCTGTCCTCGGCGCCGCGCAGCATGCCGATCAGGCCCCAGACCCGGTGGTCGTGGATCGGTGTGCGCTGCCCAGGGCCCCAGACGAAGCTGACGATGGAGAAGCGCTGGCGCGAGTCGGCATGCAGCAGGAACTGCTGGTAGCGCTGCGGATCCGGCTGGGCGAAGGCCGCGGGCAGCCAGTCGTCCTGGCTCACCAGCTGGTGCAGCAGCGCGGCGCCCTGGTCCAGCACCCGGGCTTCATCGGGATGGCTGTCCAGCAGCTCGGCCAGAGCGGCGATAAAGTCCCGCAGGCGGGCGAAGTTGGCTGATTCGATGGCGACTGTCGTGGCGTTGTGGGGCATGGGCTCCCTCCGTGGACACAAGGCAAATGACGCGAACTACACGGGCGAGCTAAAAGGTATTATTCTTATCGAACATTTTTCCAGTCATTTATTATGCGAAAAAAGAATGAAGATAGATGATCTGAATGCGTTCGTGGCGGTAATCCGCTGCCAGACCATCAGCCAGGCGGCCGATGCCCTGCAGTTGACCCAGCCAGCCATTACCCGCCGGGTGCAGAATTTCGAGGAAGCCCTGGGGGTGGAATTGCTGGACCGCAACACCAAGCCGCTCAAGCCCACCAGCATGGGCTTGCGGGTCTATGGCCAGTGCCTGGAAGTGCTGCGCAGCATCGACGCGCTGAATGAACTGGTGGCCAATGACGGCGCCCCCAGTGGTGCCCTGCGCATCGGCGTGCCGCAGACCATCGGCGATGTGGTGCTGCTCGATGCCCTGAGCCAGTTGAAGGCGCTGTATCCGCAGTTGCAGACCTCGGTGGCCACGGGCTGGGGCAGCCACCTGTTGAGCAAGGTCGAGAACGGTGAGCTGGATGTGGTGGCGGCGCTGTTTCCCGCTGGCAAGGTCTTCCCCGAAGGGGTGGTGGGCCGTTCCCTGGGCAGCATGAACCTGGTGGTGGTGGCGGCCAAGGGCGAGGTGCGCAAGCGCTCGTGCAAACTGGCCGACTGTTACCAGCGCGGCTGGGTGCTGAACCCGGACGGCTGCGGCTTTCGTGCCGGCCTGCAACGGGCGCTGAGCGCACAGGGGCTGTCGTTGCAGATCAACCTGGAAACCTTCGGCACCGAGCTGCAACTGGGGTTGATCGCCAATGGCCTGGGCTATGGCCTGGTGCCGCTGCCGCTGCTGGAAAACAGCAGCCATCGGGACAAGCTGGAGATCGTCCCGGTCAGCGACTTCAAGCCGGTGATCGACCTGTGGCTGGTCCACCCGCGGTTCCTCGGCAACCTGCAAGAGCCGGTGAGCATGTTCGGCGAGATGGTCGCCGCCCGCGTCGGCAAGGCTGCGCCGTAGGAGCTGGCTTGCCAGCGAAGGCGCCCTCAAGGCCGGCGCAAACCGCAGGGGGCTGTTCGCCGGAAAGCCGGCTCCTTCGGATTGTTTTTGATTATTGATTTGCATGTCTTGGCAATCATTGAATGCAATTTTTGTATATTAAGTTAGAACCAAAACGAATTTCACGGACGTTTTTTATGTAGTTAGCATGGGGCTCGAACGCGCTGAAATAAGGATGTTGCGATGCCTGCGCCAGCCCCCCTCACCTCGTCCCGTCGCTGGGCCGAGCGCCCCGGATACCAGCTCCTGGGCAACCTGCTGCTGCGCCTGGTCAGCCCGTTGCTGCTTCTGCTGGTGTGGGAACTGGCCTCGCGCAGCGGGCTGTTGCCGGCGCGGATCATCGCCGCTCCCAGTACCATCGGCGGCACCCTGTGGCAGATGCTCGGCAGCGGCGAACTGGCCGGGCACCTGTGGGTGTCCCTCAAGCGCGCCCTCAGTGGCCTGGCCATCGGTGTCAGCCTGGGCACGCTCCTGGCCCTGGTGGCCGGGTTGTCCCGGCGCGGCGAGCTCGCCATCGATTCCCCCATGCAGATGCTGCGCACCCTGCCGTTCCTGGCCATAGTGCCGCTGTTCATTCTCTGGTTCGGCGTGGGCGAGACGCCGAAGATCGCGCTGATCGCCCTGGGCACTACCTTTCCTATCTACCTCACGCTGTTTTCCGGCATTCGCAGCCTCGATCCCAAGCTGGTGGAGGCCGCGACCCTGCTGGGCCTCAAACGCTGGGAACTGATCGTCCACGTGATCCTGCCCGGGTCCCTGCCGGCGTTCTTCGTCGGCCTGCGCTATGCCTTCGGCATCAGTTGGCTGGGGCTGGTGGTGGTGGAGCAGATCAACGCCAGCGCCGGTATCGGCTACCTGGTCAACGACGCGCGGGACTTCATGCGCACCGACGTGATCGTCATCTGCCTCCTGGTCTACAGCGTGCTCGGCCTGGGCATCGACGGGCTGGTGCGCGGCCTCGAACGTTGCGCCCTGGCCTGGCGCCCGACCTTTATCAGGAACTGACCCATGACTCTGTCATTGCCCCAGCAGGGCCGCCTGCGCGCTGCCGTCGAATGCCGCCGGATCACCCGGCGTTTTGCCGGGCAGGCGGTGCTCGATGGCCTGGATCTGGACATCGCTCCCGGGGAGTTCGTGGCCCTCCTGGGCAGCAGCGGTTCGGGCAAGACCACCTTGCTGCGAACCCTGGCCGGGCTGGAACCCATCGACCAGGGCCAGTTGCAGGTGCCTTCGGCCATGGCCGCGGTGTTCCAGGAGCCACGGTTGATGCCCTGGAAGCGCGTGTGGCGCAACGTTGCCCTGGGCGTGCGTGGGGCCGGGGCCCGGGAGCGGGCCGAGGCAGCGCTGGAGGAGGTCGGGCTGGCCCACCGGCTCAATGCCTGGCCAGGCACCTTGTCCGGCGGCGAGGCCCAGCGAGTGGCATTGGCCCGGGCCCTGGTACGCGAGCCGCACCTGTTGCTGCTGGATGAGCCCTTCGCCGCTCTGGACGCCCTGACCCGGATCCGCATGCACCAACTGATCATCCGCCTGTGGCGGGTGCACACCCCGGCGGTGCTGCTGGTGACCCACGATGTCGACGAGGCGCTGCTGCTGGCCGATCGGGTGCTGGTGCTGGCCAACGGGCAAATCGCCGAGCAATTGCCAATCCGCCTGCCGCGTCCGCGTCAGGCCTCCACCCCTGGGTTCCAGGCACTGCGCGCGCGGTTGCTGCAACTGCTGGGTGTGGAAACCGAGGCCGAGCCGGCCGTCGACATCTCCCTTCCCTTGAGCAGGACTGCCAGCCGATGAGCCTTTCCAGCGTGCAACCGTCTCCGTCCGTGTCCCGTCCCGTCCCTGATCCAGACTCCAGCGAGTTCGCCGACCTGCTGCAGCAACTGAGTGAAGAATTCGCCGCCACCGCAGCGCACTACGACCGTCACAGCGAATTTCCCCACGCCAACCTGCAACGCCTGCACCAGCATGGCCTGCTGGCCCTGACCGTGCCCCGGGCCCTGGGCGGCAGCGAGGCGACCCTGGCCCAGGCGCGACGAGTGATAGGCGCCGTGGCCCGGGGCGAGCCTTCCACCGCGCTGGTGCTGGTGATGCAGTACCTGCAGCACACGCGCCTGCAACAGAACACGGCCTGGCCGCTGCACCTGCGCCAGCGCGTGGCCCGGGAGGCGGTGCAAGAGGGTGCCCTGATCAACGCCCTGCGGGTCGAGCCGGACCTGGGTACGCCGGCCCGGGGCGGTTTGCCGGCGACCCTGGCACGACGGGTCGAGGGCGGTTGGCTGCTCAGCGGGCGCAAGATCTACTCCACCGGCATTCCCGGGCTGACCTGGCTTGCGGTCTGGGCCCGCAGCGACGAGGCCGAGCCGCAAGTGGGCACCTGGCTGGTCCACCGTGACAGCCCCGGGATCAGCGTCGAGGAAACCTGGGACCACCTGGGCATGCGCGCCACCGGCAGCCACGACGTGATCTTCGATGAGGTGTTCGTGCCCGAGGAACAGGCGGTGGATATCCAGCCGGCTCACGTGCCCCGGCCCTCCGAGCTGGACAGCAAGGGCGTGCTCTGGCTGGCGGTGCTGCTCTCGGCCATCTACGACGGCGTGGCCCGGGCCGCGCGCGACTGGCTGCTGGGCTGGCTGGCCCAGCGTGCCCCGGCCAACCTTGGCGCACCGTTGTCGAGCCTGCCGCGCTTTCAGGAACTGATCGGGCGCATCGACGCCTTGCTGCTCAACAACCGGGTGCTGCTCGATGCCGCCGCCGAAGGGCGGATCGCCCCGGGGGAGGCGACCCAGATCAAATACCTGGTGACCAGCAACGCCATCAGCGCCGTGGAGCTGGGCATCGAAGCCATCGGCAACCCCGGGCTGGCCCGGGGCAACCCCATCGAGCGGCATTACCGCGATGTGCTGTGCAGCCGCATTCATACCCCGCAGAACGACGCGATTCTCGGTGCCGTGGGGCGCGCCGCCTTTGCCTTGCCCAGCCGCGGAGCCCAGGCGTGACGCGCATCGCCAGCCAGCTCGACGAGCACTTCAACCAGCAGTTGCGCCAGTGGCTGCCGGGGGTGGAAGTATTGAGCCTGCCTCGGGGCCTGCCGTGTGGCTTGCCCGCCGATATCGAAGTGCTGCTGGCCGCGCCCCACGCCGATTTTCGCAACGCGCCAGAGCCGCCGGCGGGCTGGCCGTTTGGCCTGCGCTTCGTGCAACTGGTGACTTCGGGCCTGGATTATTTTCCTCGCTGGCTGTTCCAGGACCTGCCGGTGGCCAGTGCCCGAGGCAGCACCGCCGAAAGCATTGCCGAGTTTGCCCTGGCGGCGATCTTCGCCGCCGCCAAGCAACTGCCCCAGGTGTGGATCGAGCGCGCCGAACACTGGCAGCAACGGCCGCTGGCCTCGGTGGCCGGCAGCACCCTGGGGCTGTTCGGCTTTGGCAGCATCGCCCGCGAACTGGCGCCCAAGGCCCAGGCCCTGGGCATGCAGGTACTGGCCCTGCGGCGTTCGGCGCAGCCGTTCGAGGTGCCCGGGGTGGAGGCGGTGGCCGACCTGCAGGAGCTGTTTGCCCGCGCCGATCACCTGCTGCTGGCGGTGCCGTTGACCGAGCAGACCCGGGGCATCATTGATGCCGATGTACTGGCAGCGGCCAAGCCAGGGTTGCACCTGATCAATATCGCTCGCGGTGCGCTGATCGATCAGCCGGCGCTGTTGCAGGCCCTGGACACCGGGCGCATCGCCCTGGCCAGCCTGGATGTGGCCGACCCCGAGCCGTTGCCCGAGGGGCATCCTTTCTATCGCCACCCGGGTATTCGCCTGTCGCCCCACACCTCGGCCAATTCGCCCCGGGTCTACCTGAATATCGCTCGCCTGCTGGGGCGCAATCTCCAGCGCTGGGGCGATGGCTTACCCCTGGAAAACCCGGTGGAGATCCAGCGTGGCTACTAACGCGCGGTTCCAGCCCTGGCCGGCAGCGCTTCGTGTAGCCGCTGCCGCAGGCAGCGCACGGCCCGAAGGGGCGCCGGGGTTCTCAAGGCCGCTGAAGGTTCGGCGGGAGATCGCCAAGCAAGGCCCTGCGGGCCTTTTCGACAATTTCAAGGAGAGCGGATATGACCGCACATTTTCGCCCCGCGGTGTATGACTTGCCCCGCGATGGCCATACGGTTTTTCGCTGGGAGCATCCGCCCCAGCAGGCCACCGTCGAGCTGGAGCGCCTGCAGCGCAAGCAGAGCCTGGCCGCGGCGTTCCGGGTGTTCGCCCGGCTGGGGTTCGACATGGGCGGCGCCGGGCATATCACGGTGCGTGACCCGGGGCGCCCGGACCATTTCTGGGTCAACCCGGTGGGGGTGTATTTCGGCCATGTACGGGTCCGCGACCTGTTGCTGGTCAACCCCGAAGGGGCGGTGATCGAAGGCGAGGGCGCGTTGAACCTGGCGGCGTTCGCCATCCATGCGGCGCTGCATGAAGCCCATCCCGAGGTGGTCGCCGCGGCCCATGCCCATTCGCTGTACGGCAAGGCCTGGTCGAGCCTGGGGCGCTTGCTCGATCCGCTGACCCAGGACGCCTGCGCTTTCTATGAAAGGCACGGGCTGTTCGACAACTTTTCCGGGGTGGTGCTGGAGGCCAGCGAGGGCGCGCGGATCGCCGCCGCACTGGCGGGGCGCAAGGCGCTGATCCTGCAGAACCACGGCCTGCTCACCGTGGGTGAAACCGTCGAGGCGGCGGTGTGGCGCTTCATCGCCATGGACAACGCCGCCCAGACTCAACTGCTGGCGGAAGCTGCCGGCACCCCGCGGCCCATTCCCCATGAGGTGGCGCGCCACACCGCACGCCAGGTCGGCACCGAGTTTGGCGGCTGGTTCAGTTTCCAGCCTTACCGCGAGCGGATCGTGCGCGAAGAACCGGACTTTCTCGATTAAGGACCATTGCCCATGCAGCGTCGTCATTTTCTCCAACTCTCGGCCCTGGCCGGTCTGGCCGCGGCCTTGCCGCGCCTGGGCCTGGGCCTGGGAGCCTCCGTGGACCTGTCCGGGGTCACCCTGAACGTCGCCACCTACAAGGGGGCGGCGCCGAGCTTCTTTGCCGAGGCGGGCATCGAGCCCCCGCCCTACAAGGTCAAGTACGCTGAGTTCACCGGCGGCAACCTGAGCTTCGAGGCCCTGGTCAGCGGCACCCTGGACATCTCGCCGATGAGCGAGATCCCGCCGATCTTCGGGATCAAGAACCACGCCCCGGTGAAGCTGATCGCGGTGCTCACCGGCGACGTCAACAACCAGGCCTTCATCGTGCCCAAGGGCTCTGCAGTGCAGTCGGTGGCCGAGCTCAAGGGCAAGCGCATCGGTTATATCCGCTCCACCAGTTCCCATTACTTTCTGCTCAAGGCGCTGAAGGAGCAGGGCCTGGGCTTTGCCGATATCGTGCCCATGGCGTTGACTGCGCAGGACGGTTTCGCCGCGTTCCAGAACGGTGCCCTGGATGCCTGGGTCAGCTTCGGCTACTTCATCCAGCTGGCGGAACTGCGGGCCGGGGCCCGGGTATTGAAGACCGGCCAGGGCTACCTGTCCGGCAACTACGTGATCGCCGCCAACCAGCAGAGCATCGCCGACCCGGCCAAGCACGCGGCGATCACCGACTACATCCTGCGCGAGTACCGCTCCTGGCAGTGGATTGCCAGCCACCCCGAGGAATGGGCGACCAGGAGCGCGCAGATTCTCGGCATGCCCCGGGAAGTGTTCCTTGCCCAGTACCGGGCCCAGAGCGGCCCGCGCCTGCTGCAACCGGTGGACGACGCAGCGGTGAAATCCCAGCAGGACGTGGCCGACCTGTTCTTCGAGGCCGGCGTGCTGCCCCAGCAACTGGATGTATCCGGCCTGTGGGACCGCAGCTTCCACTGGACCTGAGCCTGTAGCCGCCGGCTTGCCGGCGAAAGGGCGATGACGCCTTCGCTGGCCAGCCAGCTCCTACGGAACACCCGACACCCCACGTAGGAGCCGGCTTGCCGGCGAAGAGGCCCTCAAGCCTTGCGCTGGCCAGGATGACGCTTTCGCTGGCAAGCCAGCTCTTGCGATCCGGGGGGAAATTCTTTCATTGGCCAGGAGGCCGCATGTTTACCCGAACCTTGCTGTGCCTGGCGCTGGCCAGCCCCTGGGCCTTGGCCGACAGCCCCGCCCAAGCCCTGCACCAGCGCCTGATCGTGCTCGACAGTCACCTCGATACCCCCATGCAACTGGCCCGCCCCGGTTGGGACATCACCCAGCGCCATCGCTACCAGGACGACCTGTCCCAGGTCGATCTGCCACGGATGAAAGAGGGCGGCCTGGACGGCGGTTTCTGGGCCATTTTCACCCCCCAGGGGCCGCTCACCGCCGAAGGCCGGACCCAGGCCAGCGAACATGGGCTGGCGGTGCTGGCGCGGATCCGCGACCTGCTGGGCGCCCACCCCGATGATTTCGCCCTGGCCCTGACGGCTGGCGATGTACCGGCCATCGTCGCCCGTGGCCAGCGTGTGATTTTCATCAGCATGGAAAACGCCCAGCCCCTGGCCGCCGATCCGGCACGCTTGCACACCTATTACCGCCAGGGCCTGCGCATGCTCGGCCTGGTGCACTCGGCCAACAACGATTTCGCCGACTCGGCCACCGCCCTGCCGCAGTGGCGCGGCCTGAGCCCGGCGGGCCGGGAGCTGGTGGCCGAGGCCAATCGCCTGGGGATACTGCTGGATGTCTCCCATGCCTCGGACCAGGTGTTCGACCAGGTCCTGGCGCTGTCGAGGGCGCCGATCATTGCCTCCCATTCCAGCAGCCGTGCAATCACCGCCCATCCACGCAACCTGGATGACCGGCGCCTGCGGCAACTGGCGGCCAGGGGCGGTGTGGTGCAGGTCAACAGCTTTCCCAGCGACCTGATCAACCTTGCGCCCAATCCCGAGCGGGACAAGGCCCTGGGGCCGTTGTACCGCGAGTTCCGCCTGGCGGCGAGCATGAGCCCGGAACAGGTGTCGGACCTGGCCGAACGCATTCGCCAGGTCGAAGCCCGCTACCCGCAGCCCAGGGCCAGCCTGGACGATTACCTGCGCCACCTGCTGCACATCCTGGAAGTGGTCGGCCCGGATCATGTGGGCATCGGCGCCGACTGGGACGGCGGTGGCGGGGTACAGGGGCTCGAAGATGTCGCGCAACTGCCACGGATTACCCAGCGCCTGTTGGCGGCGGGCTACAGCGAAGCGGACCTGGCGAAGATCTGGGGCGGCAACTTGTTGCGCGTTCTCGACGCCGCCCAGGCCGTAGGAGCCGGCTTGCCGGCGAAGGGGCGCTGATGCCGGCGCGAGCCGTGGGGCTTCTTCGCTGGCAAGCCGGTTCCTGGCGGGGCGAGTATGGCCAGGCACGGCCAGGCGCAGGGCTATGCGCGGAGCGCAGAATCTTTTGGCTTGAATATGAAACAAAGTAATATTTGCATATGCTTAAAATGTATTTCTCTTATTAAATAAGCGCCCCTAGGATGGCTTCACATAGACCCAAGTGACTGCATAAGTCGCCGATCTATAACCGAACGCACTATCCATCCGCAGCAGGGAGCGCTTGCATGCCACTGACCAGAAGACAATTGATCGCCCGTATTGCCGCTGTCGGCGGGGTCCAGGCGGCGAGTGCGGTCATGGGCCTGTTCGGCGCCAGCGCAACGGCCCAAGCGTTCGAGGAAAACTACGCGGCGCTGCCCACGGCGGCGCTGGGCAAGGGCGCCAGCGTGGTGGTGATCGGCGCCGGGATCGGTGGCCTGGTCAGCGCCTACGAGTTGAGCAAGGCCGGGTTCAAGGTGACCTTGCTGGAAGCCCGGGACCGGGTCGGCGGGCGCAACTGGACGGTGCGTGGTGGCGATCGGGTGGAGTACAGCGACGGCAGCACCCAGGTCGCGCAATTCGGGGAGGGGTTCTACCTCAATGCCGGGGCCGGCCGCCTGCCCAGCCACCATCAGTTGATGCTCGGCTACTGCCGCGAGCTGGGGGTGGAGCTGGAGGTGCTGGTCAATACCAGCCGCAACGCCCTGGTGCGTCCGGACCTTGACCAGCCGGCGTTGCAGATCCGCCAGGCGGTCAATGACAGCCGCGGGCATTTTTCCGAGCTGCTGGCCAAGGCCGTCAATCGCCATGCCCTGGATCAGGAGCTGACACCAGCCGATCGCAGCAACCTGCTGAGTTTCCTGAAAACCTGGGGTGATCTTTCCGACAAGCTGGAGTACCTGGGGTCGGCCCGCTCCGGCTACAAGGTCTGGCCCGGCGCTGGCGACCAGTTGGCGCAGAAGAATGATCCGCTGCCGTTGCAGACCCTGCTCAACCCGGCGCTGACCACGGCGTTGATGATCGACGAATACCCGGAGTTCTCGCCCACCATGTTCCAGCCGGTGGGGGGCATGGACCACATTCCCCAGGCCTTTGCCCGGCGCCTGAAAGGCCAGTTGCGGCTGCACAGCGAGGTGCGTTCCATCAGCAACCAGGCCGACAGCGCCGAAGTGGTCTATCTGGACCGGCGCACCGGCCGCACCCACAACCTCAAGGCCGACTACGTGATCAGCAGCCTGCCCCTGCCGCTGCTGGCCAAGGTGCAGAACAACTTCAGCGCCCCGGTGCGCCAGGCCATCGGCGCGGTGCAGTTCGGCTACGCCAACAAGGTGGCCTGGCAGTCGCGGCGCTTCTGGGAAAGCCAGTACCAGATCTACGGCGGGCTGTCGTTCATCAACCAGGAAGCCTCCGGGCTGTGGTACCCCAGCGGCGGTTTCAACCAGGCCGAAGGGGTGCTGGTGGCGGCCTACAACAACGGCGAAACCGCCCGACGGTTCGGGGAGAAAACCCTGGCCCAGCAGATCGAGATTTCCCGTCAGGCGGTGGAGCTCCTGCACCCCGGGCACAGCCAGGAACTGCGCAATCCGCTGGTGATTGCCTGGAGCAAGATCCCCTACAACTTCGGCCCCTGGATCAGCCATGAAGTGGCCGAGCCGGACTACGGCCTGCTCAACCAGCCCCAGGGCCGGGTCTACCTCACCAGCGACGGCCTGGCCCACAGCGGCGTGGGCATCTGGCAGGAAGCCGCCGCCGGCGCGGCGCGGCGGGTGGTGCGGCAACTTTTCCAACGGGCGCAAGGCTCGTCGCTACAGCAAACGGCCTGAAAAAGCCGAGCACTCACACAACAGCGGTAACCCATGCCGGGTAGCGGACCTCCGAGGCTGGCACACACAACCTTGGGAGCGTCTTTGCATGTCTTTGAAAAACACCGTCGTAGGGCTGGGGCTGTTGTTCGCCGCCAGCAGCAGTTGGGCCGCGGGAATCCAGCGCGTGCCGTCCAGCTACCCCAATTCGCCGATCCTGCAATCGGTGACCCTGCCCGCCAACAGCGAGGTGACCTACCTCTCCGGGCTGCTGCCGGACCCGGTGGACCCCAAGGCGTCCAAGGAGCAGATCCACGCCGAGGGCAACACCGAGGCCCAGGCCCGGGTGGTGCTGCGCAAGGTGGAGACGATCCTCGCCAGCCAGGGCCTGACCCCGGGGGACGTGGTGCAACTGCGCATCTACCTGGTAGGGGACCCGGCCCTGGGCGGCAAGCTGGATTTCGACGGCCTGCAAGTGGCCTTCCGCGAGTTCTTCGGCACCCAGAAGCAGCCGCTCAAGCCCGCCCGGACCACGGTGCAAGTGGCGGGGCTGGTGCTGCCCGGCGCCTTGATCGAAGTCGAAACCGTTGCCGCCCGAGCGCGCTGAACCGCCTGTCAAAGGATCTGAAGTCATGAGTATTTCCTTGCATAAAATCCTCTTCGGCGCGGCCCCCCTGAGCCTTGGCCTGCTGGGCCTGGCGCTGCCCGCCGAACTGCTGGCGGCCGACGAAACCCTGGGCACGGTGGTGGTCACCGGGGTGCGCGGCAGCCAGCAACGCACGGTGACCGACAGCCCGGCGCCGATCGATGTGATCGACAGCGAGCAGTTGCGCAGCATCGGCCAGAACGGCCTGAAAGAGATGCTCGGGCGCCTGCTGCCGTCGTTCAACGTACCGACCATCAACGGCGGCGGCACGGCGTTCCTGGTGCGCGGGGTGAGCATGCGCGGCCTGGGCGGCGACCAGGTGCTGGTGCTGATCAATGGCAAGCGCCGGCACAACTCGGCGCTGATCAACAACGGCGCACGGGTCGGCAACGCCTCGGTGCCGGTGGACCTGGACCTGATTCCCACCGCCGCCATCGAGCGCATCGAAGTGCTGCGCGACGGCGCGGCGGCGCAGTACGGCTCCGACGCCATCGCCGGGGTGATCAACATCATCCTCAAGCGCAATGCCGAAGGCCTGACCTCCGACACCACCCTGGGCCAGTACTACGACGGCGACGGCACCACCGGCCACGAAGCCTTCAACTGGGGCAACAAACTGGGAGAGAACGGCGGCTTCATCAACCTGTCCTGGGACGCCAAGCTGCAGGAACCCTACGAGCGCTCCAGTGCCGCCAGCGGCCAGCTGTACTTCAAGCAGGCCGACGGCTCGCCGGACCCCCGGGAAAGCAATCGCCAGGGCTGGGGCACCGAGTACGGCCTGGGCCGCGATCGCACCACCAGCCTGGCCTACAACGCCGAGCTGCCTCTGGAGGACGACCTCAAGCTGTACTCGTTCTCGACCCTGAGCTACCGCAACAGCAACAAGGACCTGGGGCACCGCAAGCCCACCGACATCACCAGCCTGGCGGGCATTCCCAATGCGCCTTACCCCAACGGCGGCCAGGCGCGGCGGGAAATCCACGAGACCGATTTCCAGGTCGCCGGTGGTGCCAAGGGCCTGCTCGGTGGCTGGGACTGGGACCTGTCGAGCACCTACGGCAAGGATCGCGGCGTGCTCGACACGGCCAACAACCTGAACATTTCCAATGGCCCCTACAGCCAGCACGACTTCCACCTGGGCAACCTGGTGTTCGACCAGTGGACCAACAACCTGGACTTCTCCCGGGCCCTGGACATCGGCTGGAGCAGCCCGCTGGAAACCTCCTTCGGCGTGGAATACCGCTGGGAGAAATATGCGCTGGAGGAGGGCGAGGCCAACTCCTACAACCAGGGCAGCTATGTCCCCAACACCGGGCCTTTCGCCGGTGTGGTGCCGGACCCGGGGTTGTTCTCGGTCAACGGCACGACCCCGGAAGATGCCTACAGCCTCAAGCGCCACAGTGAGGCGGCCTATATCGACCTGGGCCTGAACATCACCCCCAACTGGTACGTCGGCGCGGCGGCGCGCTACGAGAAGTACAACCTAGGGGTAGGCGACACCACCAGCGGCAAGCTCACCACCCGTTACGAGTTCCTCCCCGGGTACGCGGTGCGGGCCGCGGTGAGCAACGGTTTCCGTGCACCGTCCCTGGCCCAGAGCGTCTTTTCCACCACCAGCACGGTCACCGAATTCGGCGCCGGTGGCACCACCACCTCGGTGCGTACCAAGCAGATGCGCCCCAACTCGCCGGAAGCGGTGGCCCTGGGCGCCAAGGACCTGGAGCCGGAAACCTCGCGCAACTACAGCCTGGGGTTCACCGCCGAGCCCACCGATCGGCTGCGCCTGACGGCCGACTTCTACCTGATCGACATCGACAAGCGCATTCTCCAGACCGGCATCCTCAAGGGCCCGGCGGTGTCGCAGATCCTGGTGGAGAACGGCCTCTCGCCGAACCTCGCCGGGCAGTACTACACCAACGCTGCCGACACCCGGACCAAGGGCGTGGACCTGGTGGCGGACTACCGCCAGTCCTTCGGCGAGTACGGCACGGCGAAATGGAGCGTCGCCTACAACCACAACAAGACCACCATCCGCGACCTGGCGGACACCCCGGCGGCCCTGTCGCGCCTGGGGGCGGGGTATGTGCTGTTCGACCGCCAGCAGCAGATCGACCTGACTAAATCCACGCCCAAGGACAAGTGGATCCTCTCCGGCAACTACAAGGTCGGCGACTGGACCACCAACCTGCAGTTGACCCGATTTGGCGAGTACACCGAAGGCTCGAACATCCCGAGCAACGATCGCACCTACAGCGCCAAGTGGATCACCGACCTGGACGTGGCCTACGACGTGACCCAGAACCTCACCGTGGCCGTGGGCGCCAACAACCTGTTCGACGTATACCCGGACAAGATCGGCCTCAAGGCCTGGGCGGGAACCTATGAATACGGAATGTTCTCGCCCTATGGCCTGGGCGGCGGCTACTACTACAGCCGCGTCAGTCTGGCGTTCTGAGCATGACCACGATCACTCTCGCAGGAGCTGGCTTGCCAGCGAAGGCGGCGGCATGACCGGCGCAGGGTTCAAGGGCCATTCGCCAGCAAGCTGGCTCCTACACCCGTGGCGTCCTGCCGGTCGTTCACCTGGTAGGAGCTGGCTTGCCAGCGAAGGCGGCATGAAGGGCGCAGGGGGCAGGGGCGGTTCGCCGGCAAGCCGGCTCCTGCAAGGGCTGGTGTTGTGTTTGTGGCTGGGTAGTGCACTGGCGCAGCCGGCGCTGCGGGTGTCCAGCCAGAAGCAGTCGCTGAAGATTCTGCTGCAGGCGGCAGGCGAGCTGGAGCAGGTGCCGTACCCCATCGAGTTCGCCTCCTTCGCTGCCGCGGCCTCCACCGCCGAGGCCCTGGCCGCCGGGGCGGTGGATATCGGCAGCCTGGGGGATGCGCCCTTTGTGTTTGCCGCCGCGGCCGGGGCGCCGCTCAAGACCGTGGGGGTGATCAAGCTCAAGGTCACGCCGACCGCGGTGGCGATCGTGGTCAAGGAGGATTCGCCGCTGAAGCAGGCCGCCGACCTCAAGGGCCGGCGCATCACCACCACCCGGGGCTCCATCGGCCATTTCCTGGCCCTGGCCGCCCTGCGGTCGGTGGGCCTGCACGGCGCGGATGCGCAGTTCATCTTTCTCCAGCCGGCCGAATCCCGCAGCCTGCTGAGCAACGGCCAGGCCGATGCCTGGTCGACCTGGGACCCCTATACCAGCATGGTGCAGATGGAGGGCGGCAGCCGGGTGCTGATCAGTGGCGAAGGGCTGTTCGCCGGGCACATGCTGCTGGTGGCCAACGACCAGGCGATTCGCGACAAGCCGCAGCAGATCGCCGACTTCCTGCAGCGCCTGGATCGTGCCTATGCCTGGGCCAACCAGCATCAGAGCGAGTTTTCAAAGATCCAGGCCGGCTACAGCGGTTTGCCGGTGGAGGTGCATGAGCGTTCCAATCGCTACTCGGTGCCCCGGCGTATCGCCGTAGGCCCGGCCGTGGTGGAGGACGTGCAGCACACCGCCGATCTCTACCGCGAGGAGGGCATTATTCAGAAGACTTTCGATGCCGCAGCTTACATGGATGCTCAATTCAATGAAGTTGAATGAGTGTGTGGCAGTTTTATTAATTGATCTCGGGAGGTTTTAAATAAATAAAGAGCAATAATGTCCTTCGCTTAATTTAACTATCAGCAAATTTCATAATCTTCTCGCAGCACTTTCAAAGTGCCTGTGGTGGCCGCTATTTGCCTGATTTTCGATACATTTTTAAGTTTGGATATTAGAGATAAAGGATATTTCACAAGGCCATCGCAACTGCCTAAGGTGGCCCTGAAACAAATTATTACGTTCTACCGATGTTGTACTTCGTCGCTACTTCCAGGGAATTAAGGGAGCTTGCATGTTCACAGTCACTACGGCCGACAAACTTGAAGCGCGGCATATCCTCGATGTTGTGGAAAAACGCTCTTACGGCGTTCAGCTCAAAGGTTTCTGCCCACCGGATACCTTGCAGGTGGCGCGGGATCATCTGTATCAGCAGGAACTGCGCAGTGCCTTCAGCCAGCAGCAGGAATTCGTCCGGGTCGGCAAGGCTTATATCGAGATCCAGGATGAGCAGAGCCGGGCCGAATACCACGCCCTGGCCCTGCCCAACATTCGCAAGATCCGCAATCTGTTCCGGCCACTGGCCTCGCCCATCGACGAACTGCGCCTGCTGCTGGACGAAGTCTGGCCGCAGGGCGCGCACCTGTTGCAGGTGGACGGGCAGAAGTGTTTCGTCGGTATTGCCCGCTTCCAGGGTTCGGGGGTCGATCTCACGCCCCACACCGACAAGCTTGAACGCAATGCCCCCGAGGGCCACAGCCCGCAGTTGCTGACCCAGCTGTCCACCAACATCTACCTGGAGATCCCCGAGGATGGCGGCGAGCTGGAGATCTGGGGCATCGAGCCGGACGAGCAGGAGTACAACCGCCTCAAGGGCGAACGGGCCTACGGCATCGAACGCCACCTGCTGCCGCCGCCGGATTTCGTGGTCAAGCCCGAGCCTGGCGACCTGATCCTCCTCAACCCGCGGCTGATCCACGCCGTGCGCCCTTCGGCCAGCAGCACCCGGGTCACCCTCGGGGTCTTTATCGGTTACTACGGCGAACACCAGCCTTTGGCCTACTGGAGCTGAACTCATGAGCAAGGTGCAGGAAATCAACCTCAAGGCCTACTTCAACAAGGGCGGCGAGGAGCACGAATTCGACGGCAAGCGCGTGGTACTGGCGGTCAGCGTCGGCCAGGAATATCACGAGGACCAGAAGCTGCGGTCCACCATTCACTTGATCAACCAGTCCGGCTTCAGCCACGTCAAGGTGGTGGTGGCCGATACCCTGCAACGCCACAACAAGCACGGCAAGTCCCCCGGGGAGGCGCTGTCGGCGGCGATCCGCGATGGCGATGCCTGGCTGGCGCGCAACCAGAGCATCCTCGACGGCCTGCGGGTGCCGTACCACATCACCCGCTGGAACCAGGAACTGGCCAGCGACCGCTATGCCGAGCTGCGCCAGCAACTGAACCAGGTCTACCAGCAGCGCGAGGAACTGCGCGACGCCATCGACAGCACCATCGGCGTATTCACCGAGCGCCTGCGCCTGCGTGACGAACACGCGGACATCGAGCGGGCGGCGGCCCAGTGCCGGGAGTACATCCTGGAAGAGATCCCGATCATCCTGCCGCTGTGGGCCGACGAGGGTTACCACTATGTGCTCTACCCGCAGCAGATGACCACGGCCATGGCCACCAGCCGCGAGTTGCTGATCGAACCCCACAGCCCGGACCGGGTGCGCTGGCTGCCCCTGAAGTTCAAGAAGCGGGGGATCCCGATTCCCTTCACCTTGCCCGGCGCCATTCACCCCAACTGGACCAGCGGCGCCATCGCCATCTGATCCGCCGCGATCAATGTAGGCGCTGGCTTGCCAGCGAAAGCGCCCCTGCCGGCGATGCCGGACTCAAGGGGCTGTTCGCCGGCAAGCGGGCTCCTACAGAGCGTTTTTTTATGACTGACAAGGAGTTTCCATGGGCGTTTTTGCGCAACAGCAACGCAAATGGTGGGCATTGCTCGGTGTGAGCATCGCCAGTTTTCTCGGCTGTGTGGATTTCACCATCGTCAACACCGCGTTACCGGCCCTGCAGGCCGACCTCGGGGCCTCGGTGGACGCCCTGCAATGGGTGATCAACGGCTTCATCCTGGCCCTGTCGAGCTTCATGGTGCTGGTGGGGCGCCTGGCCGACCTGCATGGGCGCAAGCGGGTGCTGTTCATCGGCCTGACGGTGTTCGGCCTGGCCTCCCTGGCGGCCGGGCTGGCGGGGCAGATCGATACCCTGATCGGCGCGCGGGTGGCCCAGGGGCTGGCATGCGCGGTGCTCTATACCGCCTCGGGGGCGATTGTCTCCAGCACCTTCGAGACCGCCGAGCAGGGTCGGGCCTTCGGGGTGCTGTTCGGGGTCAATGGAGTGGGGCTGGCGGTCGGCCCGGTGTTGGGCGGGCTGATAACCAGCGCCTTCGGCTGGCAGTGGATCTTTCTCATCAACGTGCCCTTCGTACTGCTGAGCCTGGGCATTTGCAGCTTCAGCGTGAAGGAGTCGCGTTCGGCCGAGACCGGGGCGCGCCTGGATGGTTGGGGCGCGCTGCTGTTGCTGATCGGCCTGCCGAGCCTGGTGCTGGTGATCGTCCAGGGCGGCAGCTGGGGCTGGGGCTCACCCCTGACCCTGGCCCTGGTGGCGCTGGCGTTGCTGGCCCTGGGCGCATTCCTGGCGGTGGAGCGGCGGGTGGCCGCGCCGATCATCGACCTCAAGCTGTTCGCCAACCGGCGTTTCGTTGCCGGGGTGGCGGCCAGTTTCGGCCTGGCGCTGTTCTACTGCGTGGCGTTTTTCGTCATGCCGCTGTACCTGGCGCAGATCCGCGGCGAAACGGTGCAGGCCAGCGGCCTGCTGTTGCTGCCCACCACCCTGGGGGTGGCGCTGCTGTCACCGCTGGTGGGGCGCCTGGTGGATCGCAAGGGGCCGGCGCTGCTGATCAAGACCGGGCTGCTGCTGTTCGTGCTGTCGGCGCTGTTGCAGGCCGGTTTCGATGGCCAGACTTCGCTGCCTTATCTGCTGGGCGCCTTTGTCGTCATGGGCCTGGGGTGGGCCAGCATTCTCGGGCCGTCCACGGTGCTGGGGATTTCCTCGGTGCCCCAGGAAGTGGGCTCGGTGGCCATGGGCTCGCTGATGACCTTGCACAACGTCGGTGGCGGTGTCGGGCTGGCGGTGGGGGTGGGGCTGTTCCATCACTTTTCCGCCACGCCGCTGGACGATGCCCAGGGCGCCTTTCTCAATGGTTACCGCGCGGTGATGGGCTTTCTGGCGGTGGTCACGCTGCTGGTCTGGGCCTCGGTGAGCCTGCTCTTGCGCACGGCCCCGGCCCCGGTGCCGACGGCCGAGGAGGGCACCAGCCGTGGCTGAGCGCGGCGGGCAGATGGGGCTGGGGGCCTTTCTCTCCGGCTCCGGCGCCCATGGCGGCAGTTGGCGCCATCCCCAGGCGGATGCCGACGCCTCGTTGAATTTCCAGCGCTACCGGCACTACGCGCAAACCCTGGAGCGGGGCTGTTTCGACGCCCTGTTTCTCAACGACAACGTGGCGGTGGGGGACCTGGACCCGCGAGTACTGGCCCGCAGTTCCTACAGCCTGCGCTGGGACCCGCTGACCCTGCTGCCGGCCCTGGCGGTGGTGACCCGGCATATCGGCCTGATCGCCACCGCCAGCACCTCCTACAACGAGCCCTACAACCTGGCGCGCAAGTTCGCCTCCCTGGACCACTTGAGTGAGGGCCGGGCTGGCTGGAACCTGGTAACCGGGCTGGTCGGCGGCGAGAACTTCAACCACCCCGAACCCCTGAGCCACGCCGAGCGGTACGCCCGGGCCGAGGAGTTCTTCAGTGTGGCCAGCGGGCTGTGGGACAGCTGGGCCGACGACGCCTTTCCCCGGGACAAGGCCAGCGGCCAGTGGCTGCGCCCGGAGCGCATGCACCTGTTGCAGCACCGGGGGCGGCACTTCCAGGTACAGGGGCCGTTGAATGCACCGCGGCCATTGCAGGGCTGGCCGGTGATCGCCCAGGCCGGGTCGTCCGGGCCGGGCTGTGAGCTGGCGGCGCGCTGCGCCGAGCTGGTGTTCACCGCCCAGACCGACCTGCAGCAGGCCAAGGCTTTCTATCGCGAACTCAAGGAACGGCTTCCCGCTTACGGGCGTCATGCCGGGCAGTTGAAAATCTTCCCCGGCATCGCCCCCACGGTGGGCCGCACCCTCAACGAAGCCGAGGAGAAGTACCAGCAATTGCAGGAACTGCAGGACCCCCAGGCACAGCTCAAGGCCCTGTCCTACCTGCTGGACCTGGGTATCGACCTGTCGCATCTGCCCCTGCATACGCAGGTGCCGTTGCTGGATGACGCCGCCCCCACCGAGCGGCATAAAAGCCGCCGGCACCTGGTGCAGGAGCTGATCCGCCGGGAGCGGCCGAGCCTGGCGCAACTGCTGCGCAGCCTGTCGGCCAGCGGGCACAAGGTACTGGTGGGCACGCCGGGGCAGATCGTCGATGAGCTGGCTACCTGGTACCAGGAATACGCCGCCGACGGCTTCAATGTGCTGTTCACCCATCTGCCGGGGGCCATCGACGATTTCGTGCAACTGATCACCCCCGAGCTGCAGCGCCGGGGTCTGTTTCGCCAGCGCTACACCGGCCACAGCCTGCGTGAACACCTGGGGCTGGCGCGGGTGGAAAACCGTTTCTTCAGCCACCGGGGCAATGGCTGAATGGCTGAAAGAGTCTTTACTCTCAAGGCGCAACGCCCATCGATCAACCCAGGAGCTACAGCATGTCCGGATGGTATGAGTTGAAGAAAAGCAGCAACGGCCAGTTTCGCTTCGTGCTCAAGGCGGCCAATGCCGAGGTCATTCTCAGCAGCGAGCAGTACACCACCCGCGCCGCAGCCGAGAACGGCATCGCCTCGGTGCAGGCCAACAGTCCCCTGGAAGAGCGCTACGAGCGCAAGAGCGCCAAGGATGGCAAACCCTATTTCAACCTCAAGGCGGCCAACCACCAGATCATCGGCAACAGTGAAACCTATTCCTCGGAAGCGGCCCGGGAAAAGGGCATCGCCAGCGTCAAGGCCAACGGCCCCAGCCACAACATCAAGGACCTGACGTCCGTTTAGGCCCGGCTCCACACACCCTCGACAGCACCAGGCCCGAACCCATGCAGCGTTCGGGCTTTGTGCTGTCAGCGGGTTTTCACGAGCACCTGGCATTTGCCTGGAGGCCGGGCGAGGGCAGCGTATTGTGATCTGGCAGGCCGCCAGCCGATTGGCGACGGAGTTATGGCGCAATGCCATCATTTGCCTTATCCTCCGCGCCCGTCACCGGGCGCTCGGCAGGCCTGGCACTCTGGTTGACGTTATCAATCATTGTCCAAGGGATCTGCGACCTCATGATTCGCCCTCTCGTATTACTCGCCGCGCTGCTGGCGTTGAGCGGTTGCTACAGCCTGTCTTCCACGAAAGTTGCCGAGAGCATGCGCCCCGACTCGCAGTCGGGGGTGGCCTATGTGGTGGGGGTGGTCGGCATCTGGCCGAAGGCGGTGCACACCGCCAACGAACAAATGCTGCTGATTCGCCCGCGCGGCGGTGACGGGTTCGCCTCGGCGCGCTTGTACAACCAGATCTACGGCCGCACGCCACGGGATGTGCGCGAGACCTGGCACGGCATCGGCAGCCTGTTCGTGATGCCGCTCAAACCCGGGCGCTACGAGATCTACAACCTGCATTTCGACCGCGGCAACGCCACCGCCTGGAGCCGCGAAGACTTCTCCATCCCGTTGGAACTGGAAGCCGGCAAGGCTTATTACCTGGGTGATTTTCGCGCCGGCTGCCTGTCGGCGTCGGGGGCCAAGTGCGTGTTTCTGCACAGCGACCACCTGGAGCGCGACGCCGCCCTGGTGCGCGCCAAATACCCGCAGGTGCCGGACCTGCAACGGGTCGATCTGGAGAAGATGGAGGAGGTCACGTCGTTGATCGTCAGGGAGCAGGGGCCCAAGGCGTCGATGCTCAAGGCCATGCTGTCGGGGGATCTCTAATGCGTAATCAATTGTGGTTTTTGATGGTGCTGATGCTGGGGCTTGGCGGTTGCCAGACCAGCCACAGTCTCAAGCCGGCCGAGGTGGATTATCAGCAGCGGCTACCGGCGATCAGCGTCAGTGTGATGGGGGCCATCCCTGCCGGCCTGATCCGTGACGAACTGCGTCGTCGCGGCACCTTCGAGCAGGTGCAGCCGGGGTTCAGTGCCGATGGCTACAACGTGATCGTGATGGCCAACAGTGATTACTTTGGCTGGCAGAACATTCCCATGGGGCTGCTCAGTGCCATGACCTTGTTTATCGTACCGGGCCGGACCACTTGGGACAGCCAGGTGATGTTCCATGTCAGCCGCGGTGACCAGGAGGTGGCCAAGTATCGGGTCAGCAACCAGACCCGCTCCTGGCGTGGGTGGGCCAACACTGATGGCGGCCAATACCAGCATGTGCGGCGCATCACCGACGACTTCATTGCGCAGATGCTGCAGGACCCGCAGTTCAAGGCCCAGGCCCCGGTGGCGCTGGACAGTCACTGAGCCACGCTTGGACGCGGCCCATGCCAAAGCCCGAACGGTGTCAGCCGTCCGGGCTTTTTTTTCAGGAAATCAACCCAGGCTCTGCAGCAGCGTCTGCAACTGTTGGCGACCGCTCTCGTTCAGCGCGAATACCGGCTTGCGCGGCTCGCCGGTGGGCAGCCCGGCGAGTTCCAGCCCGGCCTTGACCGTGGCCGGCAAACCGCCCTTGAGGATGAAGTCCAGCAGCGGCAACTGGCGGTAGAACAGCGCCCGGGCGCGGGCCAGGTCGTTGCTCAGCACGGCCTGATAGAGGTCGAGATTGAGCTGCGGGATCAGGTTCGCCGCCGCTGTGCACCAGCCACTGGCACCGGCAGCGAAAGCTTCCAGGGCCAGCGGGTTGCAGCCGTTGTAGAACGGCACCTGGCCTTCGCCCAGCAGTTGCAGCTTGTGCATGCGCTGGATGTCGCCGGTGCTTTCCTTGACCAGGGTGACGTTTTCCACGGCGTGGAAGATCTTCAGGATCAGTTCCACCGACATGTCGGTGCCGCTGGTGGCCGGGTTGTTGTAGAGCATGATCGGCACGCCGATGCTGGCGCCGATGGCCTGGTAGTGAGCGAGGATCTCGGCTTCGCTGAGCTTCCAGTAGGAGGCGGGCAGCACCATCACCACGTCGGCGCCCTTGGCTTCGGCAAAACGCGCGCGGCGGATGGCCTTGGCAGTGGTCAGGTCGGAGACGCTGACGATGGTCGGCACGCGCTTGGCCACGTGGCGGATGCTGAACTCGCTGACCTGGTCCCATTCGGCGTCGCTCAGGTAGGCGCCTTCGCCGGTGCTGCCCAGGGGGGCGATGGCGTGGACGCCCGCGTCGATCATGCGGTCGATGGAACGCCCGAGGGCGTCCAGGTCCAGGCCTTCGCCGTTGGGGCCGAAGGGGGTGACGGTGTAGCCGATGATGCCGTGGATCTGGGTAGTAGGCATGGTGCAACTCCTGCAAGGCATAAGGGGTGGATCAGTTCAGGCAGTCGGCGTGTTTTTTCAGGTTTTGCCGAGCGTAGTAGTTGAAGGCGGCGCTGTGGCGCTTGGGCTTGGAAATCCAGTCGTGGGCTTCGCGGCCCAGCTCCGGGAGGATCGGCTTGATGGTGCCGGCGGCCATGGCCAGCAGTTGCAGCTTGGCCGCACGCTCGATCAGTTGAGCGATCACGCAGGCTTCCTCGATGCTCGCGCCGGTGGACAGCTGGCCGTGGTGGGAAAGCAGGATCGCGCGCTTGTCGCCCAGGGCGGCGGAGATGATTTCGCCTTCTTCGTTGCCCACCGGCACCCCCGGCCAGGCTTCGAGAAAGGCGCAGTCCTCGTACAGTGGGCAGAGGTCCATGTGCGACACCGCAAGCGGCACTTCGATCATCGACAGCGCGGCGACGTGGGTCGGGTGGGTGTGGATGATGCAGTTCACGTCCGGCCGGGCGCGGTACACCCAGCTGTGGAAGCGGTTGGCCGGGTTGGGCATGCCGTGGCCTTCGAGGACCTCCAGGTCTTCGTTGACCAGCAGCAGGTTGCTGGCGCTGATTTCATCGAAGCCCAGGCCCAGTTGCTGGGTGTAGTAGGTACCGGGTTGCGGGCCGCGGGCGGTGATCTGCCCGGCGAGGCCCGAGTCGTGGCCGTTCTCGAACAGAATGCGGCAGGTCAGGGCCAGCTTTTGTCGGTCGGTCCACGTATTATCCGCCAGGGTATTTTGCATCTGGGTCAGGGCTTGCTTGACCAGTTGGTCTTTGGGCAATGCTAATGTCTTGGCCATGTCGAAGGTCCTTTGAGAAGTGCAATGGACGTCGGATCTGCGCTTCACCTGCTGCTTGCGACGGCGCTGGGTGAATCGCGATGACACTTAAGAGGCTATATGACACTTTGTGTCATTGGCAAGCGCCAATCGTTGTTTTCTAGATGGATTAACCGCTCTACATGTCTATCCGTTTGAAATTACTGAGAAAAAAACTGGGCGTGACCCTGGAAGCCCTGGCCGAGAAATCCGGGATGACCAAGAGCTATCTGTCGAAAGTCGAGCGCGGGCTGAACACGCCGTCGATCGCTGCCGCGTTGAAGCTGGCCAAGGCGCTGAACGTCAAGGTCGAGGAACTGTTCGCCGAGGACAGCATCAGCCTCGACAGCTACAGCCTGGTGCGCAGCGACCAGCGCCAGTCATTGGCAGCCAATGGGCAGGTCCCGGGTTATGCGGTGCTGGCCCATCAGGTCAGTGAACGCAATCTGCTGCCGTTCATCATCTATCCGGCCAAAGAGTTCAGTGACAAGACCTTCAAGGAACACCTGGGGGAGGAGTTCCTGTTTGTCCATGAAGGCCAGGTGGAAGTGGACTTCATGAACGAACGGGTGATTCTCAACCGCGGCGACGCGCTGCATTTCAATGCGCAGAAGCCCCACCGCATCCGTTCCGTGGGGGACGAGCAGGCGCAGTTGCTGGTGGTGGTGCACAGCAGCGAGGACTGAAGGCGTTCAGCACCGCCAGGAGCCGGCTGGTTGGCGAATGGGCACCAAGACATGCATCGCCCTGGCGGACGTCTTCGCTGGCAAGCCAGCTCCTACAGGGCGGGAGTGCTCAGCGCTCCACGGGCACCGACAGGGCCGGGTTGCCCAGGGCGTGGGTCTTGGAGTCGAAGAAACGCAGACTCAGGTCCAGGCCTTCGAACAGCTTGGCGTAGTGGCGTTTCTGGTGCTGGATGAACGCCGCGCTGCGCGGGTAGATGGAGATCGCCAGGGTCTGGGTCGCCGACTGGCGGATCGCCTGGACCAGGTGGCTGTCCTGGGGCCCCAGGTTGTGGCCGAAGATGCACAGCGCGCCGCTGTGATCCAGCAACTGCTGGTAGCAGAACGACAGGTAATCCGAGCTGCGGATGGTCTTGAGCTTGTCCGCCAGCGGCCCCTCGCTGACGAACAGCGGCACGTCGTCCAGGGTCTTGAGGGTGTTGTTGATGGCGAAGCTGCCCAGCAGGGTGCCTTCGGTGGAGGTCAGCTTGCGTGCGCTGCCGTCCAGGTTGCGCACCAGGTGCAGGCCGCCATGCAGGTAGAGAATGCGGGTTGGGGCGCTAGGGGCGCTGCCCAGTTCGAAGGCCGGATCGGCACCGTGGAACAGGTCGTCGATGCCTTGGCTGTCCTGTTGCACGGCCCAGTAGTTGAGCAGGTCATAGTTGCTGGTGAACACCGTGGGATAGCGCCGCAGTTCCTGGTTGATCGCCGCCAGGCTCTGCTCCTGGACCAGGCGCCAGGGAATGTGCACCGCGTGCACGGTGTTGATCAGCGCTTCCTTGATGGCGTAGTAGCGATTGCGTGGCGCCGCCGAGCTGACTGCCAGGGCCTTGTTGACTCGGCTGGTGGTTTTCAGGGCGCCCAGTACCTGCTCGAAACTGCGGGTCTGCAGGGCCTCGAATACGCTGAGCTCGGACTGGCTGAGGGGTTTTTCTTCAACTGTGCGAGCGTTTTCGAACAGTGAGTCGTAGGCAAAGTCTTCCCACACGGCACGGCTGGCGCCGTTGCCGATCAGCAGGCCACTGAACGGTGTGCTGGCACCCAGGGCGTTCCAGTCTTCAAGTTCGGCATCAAATTCCTGGAAATCCATCATCGCGGTCATCGGTCTCAAGGCTGGAGGTATTTCGGCTGGCGACTTTATCACGACCGACCCTTGAGCCAGATCAACAACGCCGGTGAGCGATCGGTCGATCCTGTTTGGCAAACATTGCATCGACACCGTGAAATCGGCATTCGCCGGGAGACCTTCTGATGAGCAGCACCTTTTTCATTCCAGCCGTGAACATCATGGGCATCGGCTGTCTCGACGAGGCCATGAGCGCCATCCGCAACTATGGATTTCGCAAGGCGCTGATCGTCACTGACACGGGCCTGGCCAAGGCTGGCGTGGCCAGCATGGTGGCCGAGAAGCTGGCCATGCAGGACATCGATTCGGTGATCTTCGACGGTGCCAAGCCCAACCCCAGCATTGCCAACGTCGAGCAGGGCCTGGCGCAATTGCAGCAGGCACAGTGCGATTTCGTCATCTCCCTGGGCGGCGGATCGCCCCATGACTGCGCCAAGGGCATTGCCCTGTGTGCCACCAATGGCGGGCAGATCCGCGATTACGAAGGCGTCGACCAGTCGGCCAAGCCGCAACTGCCCTTGATCGCCATCAACACCACCGCCGGCACTGCCAGCGAAATGACCCGTTTCTGCATCATCACCGACGAATCGCGCCATGTGAAAATGGCCATCGTCGACCGCAACGTCACGCCGTTGCTGTCGGTGAACGATCCGGCACTGATGGTGGCGATGCCCAAGGGCCTGACCGCCGCCACCGGCATGGATGCCCTGACCCACGCGGTGGAAGCCTATGTGTCCACCGCGGCCAACCCCATTACCGACGCCTGCGCCCTGAAGGCCGTGGAAATGATCAGCGCCAACCTACGCCAGGCGGTGCACGACGGCAACGATCTGCTGGCACGGGAGAACATGGCCTATGCGCAGTTCCTCGCCGGCATGGCATTCAACAATGCGTCCCTGGGTTTCGTGCACGCCATGGCCCACCAGCTGGGCGGCTTCTACGACCTGCCCCATGGCGTGTGCAACGC
The DNA here is from genome assembly GCF_024810175.1 of Pseudomonas sp. BIGb0176. Taxonomy (NCBI): domain Bacteria; kingdom Pseudomonadati; phylum Pseudomonadota; class Gammaproteobacteria; order Pseudomonadales; family Pseudomonadaceae; genus Pseudomonas; species Pseudomonas sp. BIGb0176. The sequence goes on along the minus strand of NZ_JANUEC010000002.1, from coordinate 732,177 downwards.
GGTGCTGTTGCCCCATGTGCAGAGCTTCAACGCCACGGTATGCGCCCAGCGCCTGACCGATGTGGCCCACGCGCTGGGAGCGGACATTCGCGGTTTCAGCCCGGAAGAGGGCGCCCAGGCGGCCATCGCGGCGATCCGCACCCTGGCCCGTGATGTGGAGATTCCCGCCGGTTTGCGCGAGTTGGGCGCCAAGTTGCAGGACATTCCGCTATTGGCGGCCAATGCCCTCAAGGATGCCTGCGGCCTGACCAACCCGCGTCCGGCGGATCAGCGGCAGATCGAGGAGATTTTCCGCAACGCGTTCTGAGGGACGGGACCCTTCGCTGGCAAGCCTGCGAAGGGTTCATCCGCACGCCCGGCACCACAGACTCCCGAGCAACTGCTCCCGGCGTTGAAAGCGCCCGCGCCGCGGAGGATAGTGCGACCTGAAATGGCGCTCTATCCGCCTGTCACAAGGAGTCGTGAATGATCCGTTGCTCTTCCCTGGCCCCGCTTCTGGGCAGCCTGGCCCTGCTGGCCGGTGCCACATCCGCCGCCGCCCAGTGCCTGCCGCCGCCACGCAATGCCGAAGTCCCGGGCTTTTCCCTGTGCAAGGACTGGCCGGCCTTTGCCGACCAGAGCATCAGCCTGCTGTCCGAGCAGGTTCCGGACCCCAGCGACACCGGCACCGATGACGGCACCTACAACCTGCAACTGGCAGTGCTGGACCGCAGCAGCGGACAGGCCCTGGCCAGCTATGAGCAGCCTGCCGCCTTTGTCTCCGACGCCTTTCGCCTGGAGAGCGTGAAGCTCGATACCGGGCGCTTCCAACTGACGCCTCAGGTTCGAGCGTTCGGGGTCCGGGCCGCGTTCGAGGGTTCCTCCAGGGTCAACCCCTTCAATCAGACCTGGCTCAGCCTCTACGTGCGCGAGGGCAGTACCCTGCGCCCGGTGCTGGAGAAGTTCGTGGCCCATTCCTACAACGGCGAATGGGATGGCCAGTGCACCGGCGAGGGCACTAAAACCACGCGCACCCTGGATATCGCCAAGACCCGCAGCCACGGTTACGCCGACCTGATCGTGCGTTCGGTCAGCGTCAGTACCCAGAGCAAAAAAGTCGGGGAAGAATGCCAGTCCACCTCCGTGGCCGCCAAACCGGTGGTCAGCACCCTGCACTACGATGGCCAACGCTACGTCCTGCCCAATGGCTTCAGTGGCATCTGATACCGGCGATCGATAAGGAAGCTTGATGAACCTGCTTGAACAATCGACCCGCGGGCTGGTGCTGTGCGCGTTGCTGGGCGTGGCGACGATGGCGCTGGCCGAGTGCGACAACAGCCCCAATTCCCCGGGAGAACTCCATGTCTGCAAACCCTGGCCGGCGGAAGACGGCATCAACATCGGGGTTCGAGCAACGCCGGTGCAAGGGGCCGAAAACGCCAAGGTACCTCGCTACAACCTGGATGTGGCGCTGCTGCTCGACGACAGCGGCTGGGCCGTGGCCAGCTACAACAAGGACCTGGCCCGGCGTTCCGATGGCTTGGCCTTGCAGGGGTTGCAGATCGATACCGGGCGTTACCAGTTGAGCGAAGAGGAGCGGGCCTTTGGCCTGCGGGCCACCTACCGCCGCGCCTCAAGCACCCACCCCCATGAGAAAACCGTGCTGACCCTGTTCGTACGTGATGGCAAGGGCCTTCCGCCTAGGCTCGAAGGGCTGGTGGTGGATGAGCGCCGCGCTGAGCTCGGCCGGGGCGGTGAGTGTGTCGGGCGCAGCCGGACCCTGCACCGGACCCTGGAACTGGGCAACGGCCAGCGCAACGGCCATGCCGACCTGCTGGTGCGTACGCGAATCGTCGACACCGAGCATTTCAAGGGGCCGGCCGGTTGCGAAAGCCGCGACCTGGCGCCCAGGGACAGCCGTGTCACCTTGCACTACGACGGCCAGCGCTACCCCTTGCCGAAAACCTTGACGGGAGCGTGAACCATGCACAAGGGGCTCAACCACCTGAGCCTGGCCGTCAGCGATCTGGCCTCGCGATTGCTGGCCTGGCGCGATCATCCTTACCCGGGAATGCGCTTTTACTCCGCCGATTGAGAGACTGTTCCACAGGGGCAGCTGACGAAAGCGGCTGGTGGCAAGGTGCCTTGATCGTGCAGAATCCGCCACATTCCCCCTGTGCCTGGCGTTTTTGTCAGGCGCATCGTCCTGGAGTCTTGCTGATGACCTCATCGCTGTTGCTGGCCGTTATCGCCTCGGGTTTCATTTATGCGATCACCCCCGGGCCCGGAGTGCTGGCGGTGTTCGGCATCGGCGCGGCCCGCGGGCGGCAGGCGGGGGCCGGTTTTCTCTGCGGGCACATGCTGGGCGACGTGGTCTGGTGCAGCACGGCGCTGATCGCCATTGTCGGGGCCCGGGAGATCGGCAGCGATGCGTTCAATATCCTTGGCGTGCTCAGCGGCCTGTACCTGTTCTGGCTCGGCTTGCGGGCCATCCGCAGTAAACCGCGCGATGGCGACGAACCCCAGGGCCCGGCGCGCAACCCGTTCTGGCACGGGATCCTGTTCGGCCTGACCAATCCCAAGGCTTATCCGGTGGCGGTGGCAACCTTCACCGCGCTGCTCTCCAGCCGCGCGGAGCTGTTGACCTGGTCGATGCTGCCGGGGCTGATTGCCCTGAGTTTCCTTGGCGGCCTTGGCGCATACGCTATCCTCATCGGCATCGTCGGCGCGCGTAAGGTACGCAATTGGTACCAGCGCCACGAGCTGGCGATCACCCGGGTCTGCGGGGTGATGTTCATCGGTTTCGCGATCAATGCCCTGCTGCACGCAGTGCCAGGGTTGGTCGGCAACAAGGCGTGACGCGCCGCGCGGGTTGCGACGGTGTGCAGTTGCAGGCTTCGGCCTGCGACCGGGCTCAAGGGATGGGTACTCAGTGCATTTTTCATGGGTAGTAGCTTTCTCTGATGGCAACCAAGAACTCCGCGCCTCTGGCCAGTTTCATCGACCTGCTCCTGGACGCCGTGTGCGCCGTGGATGTCGAGGGTCGCTTCGTGTTCGTCAGCGCCGCCTGTGAGCGGGTCTTCGGCTACACCGCCGACGAGCTGATCGGCCGCCCGATGATCGAGCTGGTGCACCCGGCCGATCGTGAACGTACCTTGCAGGCCGCCCGGGAAATCATGGGCGGGGTGCCCAAGCCGAATTTCGAGAACCGCTACGTGCGCAAGGACGGGCGGGTGGCGCATATTCTCTGGTCGGCGCGCTGGTCGGAAGTGGATCAGTTGCGCATCGCCGTGGCCCGCGACATCACCGAGCGCAAGCAGGCGGAATCCCGGCAGGCGGCGCTGTACGCGATTTCCGAGGCGGCCCATGCCACCGAAGACCTGCTGGTGCTGTTCCGGCATGTGCATCGGATCATCGGCGAATGGCTGCCGGCGCTGAACTGTTCCCTGGCGCTCTACGACGAGCGCAGCGCCAGCCTGAGTTTTCCCTATCACGTCGATGACTGCGAAGGCAGCCCGGAACTGCCGGGCACCTTGATCGAACGCTTCTGCGTCGAGGTGCTGCAATGCGGCCAGCCCTTGCTGCTGGCGCCGGAGTGCCCGGTGAACCGGGTGCTCTGGAGCGAGTTCGCGGCTATCCAGGGTTCGCGCTGCTGGCTGGGCGTGCCGCTGAATTCGCAAAAGGGCACCATCGGCGTGCTGATGGTCAAGAGTGCCCCGGGCACCGAAAGCTACAGCGAACAGGACCAGGAACTCTTGCAGTACGTCAGCGCGCAGCTGGCCGCGGCCATCGAACGCAAGCAGCTGCATGCACGCCTGCACTACATGGCCGAATACGATCAATTGACTCACCTGCCCAACCGCGAACTGCTGCGCGAGCGCCTGCGTTCGGCCCTGGCCCGGGCCCGGCGCGAGTCGGGGCGCATGGCCCTGCTGTATGTCGACCTGGACAAGTTCAAGGAGGTCAACGACACCTGCGGGCACGCGGTGGGGGACATGCTGCTGCAAGCGGTGGCCAACCGGCTCAAGGGCTGCGTGCGGGAAACCGACACCGTGGCGCGGATCGGCGGCGACGAGTTCGTGATCCTGCTGGAGAGCGTGCAGCACAGCGAGGATGCCCAGCGGGTAGCGGAGAAGATCCGGCGGACGCTGGGCGAGCCGCTGCGCCTGGACGGCCACTCGTTGAACATCCTGCCGAGCATCGGCATCGGCCTGTATCCCGAGCATGGCCTGGAGGAAAAGCAGCTGTTCAAGCACGCCGACGAAGCCATGTACGCGGTCAAGCGGGCACAGAAAAGCCGCTCCAACGCCTGAGCCGGCAAGCACCGGATGAAGCCCTGGCCCGGCCGTGCCGGGGTTCACCGTTCGTCGTGCAAGCGAGGGTTTTTCTAAACCTTTGCGCCCCCCACCTTTCCCTATGCAGACGGGAGCCATGGCTTCCGGCAGATCAATTTGCAAGCGGAGAGCCACCTCATGAACCCCATGGCCACAGTCATGCGCGGTGCCGGACTGGCACTGCTCCTGGGCCTTGGCGCCACCAGCGCCCTGGCCCAGTCCCCCGCGGATTTCATCGACGACGCCTCGGCCAAGGGCATGGCCGATATCGAAGCCAGCCGCCTGGCCCACCAGCAGACCTCATCCAAGGCGGTCAAGGAATACACCATTCAGGTGATCAACGACCGCACCACCGCCAACCAGCACCTGGCCAAGATCGCCAAGCAGCTGGACTTGCCGGTCGCCCCCCGGGACCAGGTGATGGACCAGGCCAAGCGCCTGATGCCCCGTGTACCTGAAGCCGAGGGCGAGGACTTCGATCGCGCCTACGCCGCCAGCCAGGTCAAGGCCACCGAAGAAGCCATCGAGCAGATCCAGCAGCAGGCGCAGACCAGCGAGGTGCCGGAGCTCAAGGCATTTGCCGAAGAGACCCTGCCCAAGCTGGAAAACCACCTGCAGATGGCCAAGGCCCTGCAGGCCGGGCGCCGGTCCGACCGGCTGGACGGTTGAGCCCCGCCGTTGCCCCATCCTTGCCCTTTAGTTGGAGAGCACCATGTCGACTCAACCCGTATCCAATCAGTACGCGATGCAGAATCCCCTGACCCAGTACCCCCAGCCGGAATTTCCCGACCAGCCGCAAACGGCGCCGGGCATTGACCAGGACATGATTCCCCGTCCCGACCACGGCGAGCACAGCTATCACGGTTTTGGCCGGTTGCTGGGGCGCAAGGCCCTGATCACCGGCGGCGATTCGGGTATCGGCCGCGCGGCGGCCATTGCTTATGCCCGTGAAGGCGCGGACGTTGCCATCAACTACCTGCCCGAGGAAGAGCGCGACGCCCGCCAGGTGATAGAGCTGATCAAGGCCGCCGGGCGCAAGGCCGTTGCGCTTCCCGGCGATATCAGCGACGAACGTTTCTGCCGCGACCTGGTGCGCCGTGCCCATGAGCAACTGGGTGGGCTGGACATCCTGGTCAACGTGGCGGGCAAGCAGGTGGCGCAGGAGGACATCGCCGACATCAGCACCGCTCAGTTCGACGCCACCTTGAAGACCAACGTGTATGCCTTGTTCTGGATCTGTCAGGCGGCCTTGCCGCTGATGCCGGCTGGCGCCACGGTGATCAACACCGCGTCGATCCAGTCCTACCAGCCTTCGGCCAGCCTCCTGGATTACGCCACCACCAAGGCGGCGATCGTGGCTTTCACCAAGGCCCTGGCCAAACAGGTGATCGGGCGGGGGATCCGGGTCAACGCCGTGGCGCCGGGGCCGATCTGGACCGTACTGCAACCCAGTGGTGGCCAGCCTCGGGAAAAAATCCCGCAGTTCGGCCTGCAAACCCCCATGAAGCGTCCGGGACAGCCGGCCGAATGCGCTCCCCTGTACGTGCTATTGGCGTCGCAGGAATCGAGCTACATCACCGGCGAAGTGTTCGGGGTCACCGGCGGCAACCCTTTGCCCTAGGATGATCGACGCAGGGGCCTGCCTTCGCCGAGCCGATCTCAGCACTGGTTGAGATCGGTCTTGTCCTGCTGGCTGGAGGTGCTGACGGACAGCTCGGAATCGCCGCCCTGGCCGATCTCGCGGTATTCGCGGCGCATCTGCTCCAGCTGCTTGAGGTCCAGCCCGTCCAGGCTGAGCATGGCGTTGTGGGCCGCCTTGGTGGCCCGCAGCAGCTCGTCGATCTTCAAGTGCAGAATGTCGTTGTCGCGGTTCTGGGTGTTCTGGATCAGGAACACCATGAGGAAGGTGATGATGGTGGTGGAGGTATTGATGATCAACTGCCAGGTGTCGTTGAAGTGAAACACCGGCCCGCTGAGCCCCCAGATCAGAATCAGCAACAGCGCGCCGAGAAAGGTTTTCGGGCTGCCGGCCCACATCGACAGCGCTTGCGAAATCTTCGAGAACTTCATGGCCGTGTTCCTTATGGGGAGGTGTCTGAAGGTGTGACAGCAGGGCTCTGGCGAAAGTGCTTTTTTTCCAGTGCCCGCTTACACCTCACAACACTCCTTCGCACAATAAAACAGGATTGTGCTGGAGCTGTCGGGGCGCTGGGCTTAACGTGGCCCGGGCCAGGTGCCCCATGGGGCGCCACGACGCTCAAGGAGGCAGCTTATGTCGGCCAGTACCGGTGCTTCGGTCATCGACCTGTATCACCAGGCGCAAGACTATTTCTTCGTTTCCATCTCCCAGTTCTATCGACGTTTCGGCAGTGGCCTGAGTGCCTATTGCACCGGGGTCGAAGCCAGCAGCCTGAACCTGTTGATGATGAATGTCTGCGCCGTCGACGAGCCGGGGGCGTTGGCCGAAGGCGTGGCGTTCCTGCAGCGCACGGGCATGCCGTTCTGTGTGGTGGTGCCCGAGGCGCTGGTGCCTCGGGTCAGCGGGCAATTGCACCAGCAGCATCTGCTGGCGGCAGACAAGACCACCTGCATGGTGCTCGATCTGACGCGCCATGAGCCCCGGCAAGCGCTTGCGGCGCAGGCCCAGGTGCGCTGTACCGACCTGCGCCTGGAGGATTGGGCGCAGCCCGTGCAGAGTGCATTCGAGTCCGGCGAGGGGGGGATCGAGCAGTACCTGGCCCGGCATCGGGCGGCGCTGTCGGCGGGCCGGGCCCTGAGCCATTTCACCCTGTATGTCGAGGAGCGCCCGGTGAGTGCCCTGACCCTCTCGCTGCTGCCGGGGCTGGCGCGCCTGGATGACATCGGCACCGTGCAGGATTGCCAGGGCCAGGGCTATGCCACGGCGCTGATTCAAGCGGTGCTGGCGTTCGCCCGGGCCAGGGGCGCCAGGACCTGCGTGCTGGAGGCCTCCCTCGATGGCCTGTCGATCTACCGCAAGGCCGGCTTCAAACCGCTGTTCGACTACCGCACCTTCTGCCAGGAATGAGCCCGCCCTAGCGGGCAGCGTTCTGCCGGAACTGGCGCGGGCTGAGCCCGGTCAGGGCCTTGAACTGGCGGCTGAAGGCGCTGTGGTCGGTGTAGCCGCATTGCAGCGCCACCTCGGTGATGGGTTCTTCGGTGAGCAGCAACTGCGAAGCGTGTTCCAGGCGGACCTTGTGGATCATCTGCCGTGGCGTGAGGTGGAAGATGCGCTTGCAGTAGCGCTCCAGCTGGGCAGTGGACAGGCTGGCGATGCGGGTCAGGTCGTCCAGGCGGATGGCCTCGCTGTAGTGCTCGCGGATATGCCGGTCCACCGCTGCCAGGCGTTCATAGGCCGGATGGGTGTCATGGGCGGCCTGCAGGTCCAGGGAGATCCCGGCCATGCCGATGATCTGCCCGTCACGCCCGTACAGCGGCAGTTTGTGGGTCAGGCACCAGCCGGGCTCGCGGCTGCCATACAGATGCAGTTCCAGCTGGCCCTTGATGGTGATGCCCTGGCGCAGCACGCGCTGATCCTGCTCGGTGTAGACCGGGCCGAGCACCGCCGGGAAGACTTCGGCGGAGGTCTTGCCCAGCAGGGGCCGCACATTCTTGAAACCGCAGCGCTGGGCCAGGGTCAGGTTGGCCACTCGGTAGCGGGCCTGCAGGTCCTTGATGAAGAACACCGCGCTGGGGATGCAGTCCAGCAGCGGGGTGATCGGCGCCATATTGGCCAGCAGGCCATTGAGGTCCCGGGGCGCATGGGCGGCGATGGCCCGGGGCAAGTGGTGCAGCTGTGCGCCATCGATCATCGTCTGCCTCTCTCTATGGGGGCTTGGGGGATGGATCTGGGTCGATAAAGCCAATGGTTCAGGGGCCGCCGGTTGCATTGTCGGCGCCGGGGCGTGCCTGCTGGCTGTCGAGCAGCAGCGTGGCAATCCGCGCCGGCACCAGGGGTGCCCGTGGCGGGGTGGGCGCCCAGCCGAACAGGCGGTGGGCCGCGCTGGCACAGACCCGGCCCTGGCAGGCGCCCATGCCGCAGCGGCTCTGCAGCTTGGCCTGGGCCCAGTCGGGGGCTGCGGCCACGGCGGCGTAGGGCACATCCTCGCACCGGCACAGCAGAGTATCAGCTCGGGCCAGTTGCAGGACCTGCGGTTGCAGCTCGAAATGCCGCAGCAGGCGCTCGGCAAAATGCTGCCAGTGACGGCGCTGCTGGATCAGTTCGGCGGCCCGGTCTGCCTGCCCGCTGGCCACACAGCCGGCGATCCGGCCTTCGATCAGCGCCAGTTCGCTGCCACCGATGCCCGTGCACTCGCCGGCGGCCAGGACCTGGGGCAGGCTGCTGCGCTGTTGCTGATCGACCGCGATGGCGCCCTGTTCCAGGCGGCAGCCCAGGTGGTTGGCCAGGCGCACATTGGGCACCAGACCGAAGCCGCAGGCCAGGTAGTCGCAGGGGATTTCCAGGGTGCGCCGGCCCTGGCGGATGCGCACGGCCTGCAGGTGCTGCTCGCCCAGCGCCTCGACCACGTGGGCGTTGCAGCGATAGCTCGGGGTGGCCAGGCTCAGGGCCTGGGCCAGCTTGTTCGGCCAGCGCCACAACTGGGCGGCAAAACCCAGCAGCGAGGCCGCCGGGGCCTGTTCCAGCACCCGCACCACCCGGCCGCCGGCGCGGCGCGCGGTGGCGGCGCTGGCCAGCAGCAAGGGACCGCTGCCGGCGATCACCAGGGTCTTTCCTGCCACCGCCAGGCCGTTCTTGAGCAGCGCTTGCAGGCCGCCGGCCCCGGTCACCCCGGGCAGGGTCCAGCCGGGGAAGGGCAGCAGCAGTTCCTGGGCGCCACAGCACAGGATCAGTTGTTCGAATTCCACGTGCCAGGCCTGCCGGGCATCTTCGAGTAACAGGCTGTGGGTGCCCAGGGTCGAGATGATGCGGGTGGCACTGAGGTAGCGCACCGCCGGGTGCTGCAGCACCTTGAAGTGCTCGGCCTGGGCGGCGCTGGGCGGATGCTGGGGGCCGTGGCGCCAGATCTGGCCGCCGGGGCGCGGGTTGTCATCGACGATCAGGATCGAGCTGGCGCTGTGGCTGGCGGCCTGGGCGGCGGCCAGCCCCGCCGGGCCGCTGCCGACGATGAGGATCTGGCACTGCAGGTGGCGGGCGGTCATTGGCTGCGCTCCACCTGCATGCCGTCCCGGCACAGGGTCTGGCAGGCCAGCTGGCGGCGGCCATCGATGGTCATCCGGCATTCCTGGCAGATGCCCATGCCGCAGAACACGGTCCGCGGCTGGCCACCGCAGGAGGTGCGGGTGCGCGGGTCGGCGCTGCCGGCCACGGCGGCGGCCACGCTGAGGCCGTCGGCCACCTGCAGGGCCTGCTGGTCCAGGTAGATGATCATGGCAAGTCTCCAGTCAGGGCGGCGAAGCGCCCGGGCAGATAGGGGCGCGGGTCGAGCGCCGGGCATTCGCCCAGCATCAGGTCCACCAGCAGTCGCGCGCTGCCGGGGGCGGTGGTGACTCCCAGGCCTTCATGCCCGACCGCCAGCCACAGGCCCGGTTGCCGCGGGTGTTCGCCGAGGATCGGCAGGCCATCCGGCGTGGCAGCGCGAAAGCCGGTCCAGGCGCGGATGCCGTTGAGCTCGGCGAGCGCCGGCAGGTAGTCCACGGCGCGCCGCAGCATGGGCGCCAGTACGCTGGGTTCGATGGCCGGATCGAGGGTGTCGAACTGTCGGGACGAGCCGATCAGCAACTGGCCGGTGGGCCGCGGCTGGACATTGAACGCCACCGAGGTGCCGTGGCTGGCGTGGGCGCTGGCGGCGTAACCCAGCTCCACCAGTTGGTGGCCGACCTGTTGCGGGTAGCGGTCGCTGATCAGCAGATGGCCCTTCTTCGGGCGCAGGGGCAGGGCCGGCAACAGTTCCCGGGCAGCGAAGCCGTTGGCCAGCAGCACCCGTTGTGCCCTCAGCACGCGACCGTCGGCGAGCTCCACCTGGTCCCCGGCGACGCTGCGCACCCGGGCTGCCTGGAGCCTGATCAGCGAAGCGTTGCCGAGCAGCCAGTGGGCGGTGGCCGGGGCGTAGAGGATCGCGTCGCCGGGAATCTTCAGCGCACCGGCCAGGCCTTTGCGCAACATCGGTTCCAGGCTCGCCAGCCGGGTGCTGTCCAGCAGCTCGCCGCTGATGCCGTGGTCGGCCAGGGCCTGCTGCTTGGCCCGCGCCAGGTCCCTCTCGTGGTGGTCGGCGGCCAACCACAAGGTGCCGCAGTTCCGGTAGGCGCAGGCCTCGGGCAGGCGTTCGCGCAACTGCCGCCAGAGGCCCAGGGAGTAGTGACTCAAGGCCAGTTCCGCCGGGTTGTCGTCCATCACCACCAGATGGCCCATGCCGGCCCCGGTGGCACCGCCCCGACCATCGTCGAGCACCTGCACCCGCAGGCCGCGCCGGGCCAGCTCATGGGCGCAGGCGGCACCGATGATGCCGGCGCCCACCACTATCACTTCGGCCTCGGCCACCGGCGTCACGAGCCGATGCCCCAGGCGAACGGATCGCTGTCGTCCAGCAGCAGAGTGGCTTCGGCGCTGATGTGGGCACTGCCGCGAAGGATCGGAATCAGTTGCTCGCCGACCTTCTCATAGTGGGCGCTGAACTGGCTGCCGATGACACTGGCCTGGCGCCAGGCCTGGCCCGGGGCGAGCTTGCCGTCCGCCGCCAGGCACGCCAGCTTGGCGCTGGTGCCGGTGCCGCAGGGCGAACGGTCGTAGGCCTTGCCGGGGCAGAGCACGAAGTTGCGGCTATCGGCTTGCGGGTCGTCGGCGAACAATTCGATGTGGTCGATGACCCCGCCGTCGGCGCCGGTGATGCCGGCGGCTTCCAGGGCCTGGCGCACGTCCCAGGTGTAGTGGGTCAGGGCTTCGACATTGTCCAGGGCAATGCGCTGGCCGTGGTCGCTGATCAGGAAGAACCAATTGCCGCCCCAGGCGATGTCGCCGTGCACCTTGCCGTGGCCGGGCAGTTGCAGCATCACCTGGGTGCGGTAGCGGTAGGCGGGGACGTTGCGCACGCTCACCGACAGGTCCTCGTGCAGGGTGGCCTCGACGGTGCCCACGGGGGTTTCGATACGGTGCACGCCCTGGTCGATGCGCCCCAGGTGATACAGCGAGCGCACCAGGCCAATGGTGCCGTGGCCGCACATGCCCAGGTAGCCACTGTTGTTGAAGAAGATCACTCCGGCACAGGCGTCGCGGGCCTGCGGCTGGCACAGCAGGGCCCCCACCAGTACGTCGCTGCCCCGGGGTTCGAGGACGCAGGCCCGGCGCCACTGGTCGTGCTCGCGCTCCAGGATCTGCAAGCGTTCGGCCATGGAGCCGCGGCCCAGGTCGGGAAAGCCGTCGATGACCAGGCGGGTGGGTTCACCCCCGGTGTGGGAGTCGATCACGGTTATTTTTTTCATGAGGGCACCTGAGGGCAAAGAGCTACAGAGTGGCCTTGGCAGGGGCGCTGCCGCTTGTGGGTTTTCGCTGTCGTGGATGACGAAATCGGCACAGTCCGTTCGGCTGTAGAGGCGGTGTGCGAGGAACATGCCGGTGAGCCGCGAGCGCCGGGCAAGTGTGCCGATTTCGTCTCCTTCGGGGGTGAAAAGTCTCAAGCTGCGACGGGGATAAAAGGCGACTCTGGATTTCGTATCCAACGCCTGTCGGCCCGGCCGACCTCATACAAGGACAAGACCATGAGCCGTAAAACCATCCAGTGGAGCGGTGTGTTCCCCGCAGTGACCACCCAGTTCAACGCCGATTTTTCCCTGAACCTGCAAGCCACCCACAAGGTCATGCGCAGCCTGGTGGACGATGGCGTCTCGGGGCTGGTGGTGTGCGGCACCGTGGGGGAGAACACCTCGTTGACCACCGCGGAAAAACTCGCGGTGATCGAAGTGGCCAAGGACGCCGCCGGCGGCCGGGTGCCGGTGATTGCCGGGGTGGCCGAATTCACCACCGAGTTTGCCCGCAACACTGTGCGCGAGGCCGCCAGGGCCGGGGCCGACGGGGTGATGGTGATGCCCGCCCTGGTGTACTCGGCCAAGCCCCATGAGACCGCCGCGCATTTTCGCGCCGTGGCCACCGGCACCGACCTGCCGGTGATGGTCTACAACAACCCGCCCATCTACAAGAACGACGTCACCCCCGACGTACTGATCGCCCTGCAGGACTGCGAGAACATCGTCTGCTTCAAGGATTCCTCCGGCGATACCCGGCGCTTCATCGACCTGCGCAATGCCGTCGGCGACCGCTTCGTGCTGTTCGCCGGGCTCGATGACGTGGTGGTGGAAAGCGTTGCGGTGGGCGCCGAGGGCTGGGTCTCCGGGATGTCCGTGGCCTTCCCCAAGGAGGGCGAGACGCTGTTCCGCCTGGCCAAGGAAAAGCGCTTCGAGGAAGCCCTGGCCCTGTACCGCTGGTTCATGCCGCTGCTGCACCTGGATGCCCGTCCGGACCTGGTGCAGTGCATCAAGCTCTGCGAGGAACTGGTAGGGCGTGGTTCGTCCATTACCCGGCCGCCGCGCTTGCCACTGCAGGGCGAGACCCTGGCCGAGGTCAAGGCGATTGTCGCCAAGGCCCTGGCCACGCGCCCGAGCCTGCCCAACGTCGGCTTGTAAGGCGTTCACGGGCGCCCAGGGTGAAGGGCGCCCGCTTCCAAACAACAGCTCCGGGCAGCCACAAGGCACAGCCCGGGTGCAGTGCTGCAAGCGTCGGACGGCCCCGCCGACGTGACATTCCATCTGCCCATTCCAATAATCCAAAACAGGCGCAGCCCCATGTCAGGCAAAGGCAAATTCAAGAAACAACTCTCTCTGGTGGACCTGACCTTTATCGGTCTGGGTGCGATTTTCGGTTCCGGCTGGCTGTTCGCAGCCAGCCACGTTTCGGCGATTGCCGGGCCGGCGGGGATCTTTTCCTGGCTGCTGGGCGGCTTTGCCGTACTGCTGCTGGGCATCGTCTACTGCGAGCTGGGGGCAGCCCTGCCCCGGGCCGGCGGGGTAGTGCGCTATCCGGTGTTTTCCCACGGGCCGCTGCTGGGCTACCTGATGGGGTTCATCACCCTGATCGCCTTTTCCAGCCTGGTGGCGATTGAAGTGGTGGCGGCCCGGCAGTACGCCGCGGCCTGGTTCCCGGCGCTGACCCACGAGGGTTCGAGCAACCCGACGATCATCGGCTGGCTGGTGCAGTTCGCCCTGTTGTGCCTGTTCTTCTGGCTCAACTACTACAGCGTCAAGACCTTCGCCAAATCCAACAACTTCATCAGCCTGTTCAAGTTCATCGTGCCGCTGCTGGTGATCGGGGTGCTGTTCACCTTCTTCAAGCCCGATAACTTCCATGTCCAGGGCTTTGCGCCGTTCGGTCTCTCGGGGATCGAGATGGCAGTCTCGGCGGGGGGCATCATCTTTGCCTACCTGGGGCTGACCCCGATCATTTCCGTGGCCAGCGAGGTGCGCAATCCGCAGCGCACCATTCCCATTGCCCTGATCCTTTCGGTGTTGCTCTCGACTCTGATCTACGGCCTGCTGCAACTGGCCTTCCTGGGCAGCATTCCCACGGAAATGCTGGCCAACGGCTGGAGTGGCATCAGCAAGGAGTTCTCTCTGCCGTACCGCGATATCGCCCTGACGCTCGGGGTCGGCTGGCTGGCCTACCTGGTGGTAGCCGACGCGGTGATCTCCCCCAGCGGCTGCGGCAACATCTACATGAACGCCACGCCGCGGGTGGTCTACGGCTGGGCCCGCACCGGGACCTTTTTCAAGATCTTCACCCGCATCGACGAAGAGTCCGGCATTCCGCGTCCGGCGCTGTGGCTGACCTTCGGCCTGTCGGTGTTCTGGACCTTGCCGTTCCCTTCCTGGGAAGCCCTGATCAATGTGGTCTCGGCAGCCCTGGTACTGAGCTATGCAGTGGCGCCCATCAGTGTCGCGGCCTTGCGCAAGAGCGCGCCGGAGTTGGCGCGACCGTTCCGCGTGCGTGGTTTTGCCCTGCTGGGGCCGGTGTCCTTCGTGATCGCGGCGCTGATCGTCTACTGGTCGGGCTGGGGCACGGTGTCCTGGCTGCTGGGGCTGCAGATCCTGATGTTCGTGATCTACCTATTGTGCAAGCGCCTGGTGCCCACCGATCACTTGAGCCTTGGCGAACAGGTGCGTTCGTCCCTGTGGCTGATCGCGTTCTATGCCCTGACCATCGTCATTTCCTACCTGGGCAGCTTCGGCGGCATCGGCGCCCTGGCTCACCCCTTCGACACCCTGACCGTCACCCTCATGGCCCTGTGTATCTACTACTGGGGCGCCAACACCGGCGTGCCCGGCGCCAAGCTGGTGCTGGACGGCGATGAGGTGGAATGAGGGTGCCCACTTTCAAGCAGACGAGGCAAACCATGACTGTTACTGGACAGATGCTGATCGGCCAGCAAGCCGGCTTAGGCACCCACGGGCATATCCATGGGCTGAACGCGGCCACCGGCGAGGTGCTGCAACCGGCTTTTGGCGGGGCCGCACCGGCCGACCTGGAGCGTGCCTGTGCCCTGGCCCAGGCGGCGTTCGAGCCTTATCGGCTGTTGCCGCTGGAGCGGCGGGCGGCGTTTCTGGAGAGTATCGCCAGCCAGATTCTTGAGCTGGGGGATGAACTGATCGAGCGTTGCCTGCTGGAAACCGGCCTGCCCCGTGCCCGCCTGGAAGGCGAGCGCGGGCGCACCGTTGGCCAGTTGCGGCTGTTTGCCGCGGTGGTGCGCAAGGGCGGGTTTCTCGGGGTGCGGATCGACCCGGCGCAGCCCGGGCGCCAGCCTTTGCCCAGGGTCGACCTGCGCTTGCGGCAGATGGGTCTGGGGCCGGTGGCGGTGTTCGGTGCGTCGAACTTTCCTTTGGCCTTTTCCGTGGCCGGCGGCGATACCGCATCGGCCCTGGCGGCGGGCTGCCCGGTGATCGTCAAGGCGCACTCGGCCCACCCCGGCACCTCGGAGCTGGTGGCCCAGGCCATCGCCCGGGCGGCACGGCAGCAGGGAATGCCCGAAGGGGTGTTTTCACTGTTGTTCGACAGTGGCCGGGATATCGGCCAGGGGTTGGTGGCGGACTCGCGGATCAAGGCCGTGGGTTTCACCGGCTCGCGCAGCGGCGGGATGGCCCTGATGCAGATCGCCGCGGCGCGCGCCGAGCCGATCCCGGTGTATGCGGAGATGAGTTCGATCAATCCGGTGCTGCTGTTGCCCCATGCCCTTGAGGAGCGCGGCGAGCAGATCGCCCCGGCGTTTGTCGCCTCGCTGACCCAGGGCGCCGGGCAGTTCTGCACCAACCCGGGGTTGATCCTGGCCGTCGATGGGCCGGCGTTGCAGCGTTTTGAGCGGGCCGCCGCCGAGGCCCTCGGCCACGTGGCGGCGCAGACCATGCTCACGCCGGGCATTTACCGCAGCTACTGCCAAGGCGTGGCCAGCCTCGCGGCGCATGCCCGGGTGCAGCTCCTGGCCCAGGGCCCGGAAGGGCAGGGCCAGCAGGCGCGCGGGGCATTGTTCGCCACCTCGGCCGCGGCGTTCATGGCGTGCCCCGAGTTGCGCGGGGAGATCTTTGGCCCGGCCTCGCTGATTGTCCGCTGCGCCGACTTGACTGTCCTGCAACAGGTACTGCGCAGCCTGGAGGGCCAGCTGACCATTGCCATTCACCTGGTCGAGGGCGATCAGCCGCAGGTGCGGGCGCTGCTGCCGCTGCTGGAGAGCAAGGCCGGGCGCCTGCTGGCCAACGGTTTCGGCACCGGTGTCGAAGTGGCCCATGCCATGGTCCATGGCGGGCCGTTCCCGGCCACTTCCGACAGCCGCAGCACTTCCGTGGGCAGCCTGGCGATCCAGCGCTTCCTGCGCCCGGTGTCCTACCAGGACCTGCCCGAGTCGCTGTTGCCGGCTGAACTGCACAGCGCCAATCCGTTGCAGGTGCCGCAGCTGCTCGACGGCCAGGGCCCGGGCTGACCCGAGGCGCGCCTGCTCTCCTCGGGAGTGCCGGCGCGCCTGCTCATCCTTCTTGCCTTACCTATCCGCAAACTCTCCCACAGGAGCGTTCCCCACCTGCCATAGAGGTTCCTGCATGTCTGAATACATCACCCTGTCACTGGATGAAGTCTGTGCTCTGTCCTATCAGGTCCTCACTCGCCACGGCCTGTCCGACGCCCATGCCCGGGCGATCGCCGAAGTCATCACCCAGGGCCAGCGTGACGAGTGCCACTCCCATGGGGTGTATCGTCTGCTGGGCTGCGTACGTTCGGTGCGCGAGGGCCGGATAGACCCCCGGGCCGAACCCAGCCTGCGGCATGTTTCTCCCGGGGTGCTGGAGGTGGATGCCCATTACGGCTACTCCCTGCTGGGTTTTCATACCGGTTTGCCGCTGCTGGTGGAAAAGGCCCGCAGCCAGGGCATCGCCGCCATGGTGATCAAGCGCTGCTTCCACTTTTCCGCGTTGTGGCCGGAGGTGGAGGCGATTGCCGACTACGGCCTGGTGGGGATGGCGATGAACCCCAGCCATAGCTGGGTGGCCCCGGCGGGCGGGCGTCATCCGGTGTTCGGCACCAACCCCCTGGCCTTTGCCTGGCCGCGCCCGGGGGGCCAGCCTTTTGTCTTTGACTTCGCCACCAGTGCCATTGCCCGGGGGGATATCGAACTGCATGCACGCCAGGGCAAGCCGATTCCCGAGCACTGGGCCATCGACGCCGATGGCCAGCCCACCACTGATGCCAAGGCGGCGTTGCAGGGCGCCATGCAGACGTTCGGCGGGCACAAGGGCTCGGCCCTGGCGGCGATGATCGAGTTGCTGGCCGGTGCCCTGATCGGCGACCTGACCAGTGCCGAGTCCATGGCCTTCGATGGAGGCGTGGGGGCTACGCCCTGCCATGGGGAACTGGTGCTGGCGTTCGATCCCAGGGTGTTTTTGGGGGAGGGCTATGAGCAGGGGCTGGAACGGGCGGAAGGGTTGTTCGCGGCGATTGCCCGACAGGGCGCACGGCTGCCGTCACAGCGGCGTTTTGCGGCCCGGGCCCGCAGCCTGGAGCACGGAGTGCAGATTCCCCGAGGGCTGCTGGAGGATATTCGCGGGTTGCTCTGAGGCCTGTTCACCGGCAGACGGCTCCTGCGGATGAGTGCAGGAGCCGGCTTTACGGCATCAGAAGCGTACGTTGGCCGCCAGCTCGGCGGAGCGCCCCGGCGCGACGGTGGCGAACATCCCCACGTGGGAGGCGTCGTAGTAAGTCTCGTCGGTGAGGTTGAGCACGTTGAGTTGCAGGTCCAGGTTCTTGTTCACCCGGTAGGCGAGCATGGCGTCGTAGCGCCAGTAGGAATCGAGGCTGCGGGTGTTTTCATCGTTGGTATAGCGCTTGTCCACATAGTTGGCGCCGCCGCCGACCTTCCAGCGGTCGGTGAGGGCGTAGGTGGTCCAGACCGAGCCGCTGTTGGGGGCGATGAACTTGGCCTGGTTGCCATCGAAGTTGGTGTTTTTTCCGGACGCATACTTGACCGTCTTGGCATCCAGGTAGGTGTAGCCCGCCATCACTTCCCACTGCTCGGTGAGATGGCCGGTGGCTCCCACTTCAAACCCCTTCACCTCGACGTCGCCGTCCAGCGTGACCTCGTTGCTGATCGGGTCGTAGGTCCGGGCGTTGGTCTTCTCGGTCTTGAACAGGGCCGCGGTCAGGGACAGGCGTTCGTTCAGCAGGTCCCACTTGGTGCCCAGCTCGATGCTGCGGCTCTTTTCCGGATCCAGGTTGCTCAACCGCCCGCCCGCGGCGCCGTCGGCCCCCCCGGATTGCCCGGCGGTTTCCCCCGATGGGTTGAACGAAGTGCCGTAGGACAGGTAGATGCTGCCGTACGGCAGGGGCTTGAAGACGATGCCGCTCTGGTAGGTCCAGAGGTTGCTGCGGTTGCTCTGCACACCATCTCGCACGTGGTAGTTGTCGAAGCGCGCCCCCAGGTTCAGGTCCCATTGTTCATGCAGGGCCATGGTGTCCATCACGTACAGGGCGCGGTTGTTGTGCTTGGTGACGCGATGCTGGCCATCGCCGCGTGGCACCGGGGTGAAGGGATCCTTGGGGTTAGGGTGGTTCAGGTCACCGAGGTCGGCGCTGCCCGCGCTGCCATAGCGGTTTTTCTCGTCGATCCGTTCCCGGGAGAATTCCAGGCCGGCGCTGTAGCTGTGGCCGATGGAGCCAGTGTCGAACTTGCCGAAAATATCGGTCTGGTTGATCAGCGAGGTATTGACCACGTTACGTGGGCGAGCGGTGCGTTGTGCGAGGTTGTTGCGCTCCTGGGCCGGTGTCGCAATCGGCCGGCTCATGATGTAGTCCTGCATGCTGCGCCCCTGGCGTGTGGTGTTGCGCAGGGTCAGGTGGTCATTGAAGTCGTGTTCCAGTTGCAGGGTGAAAAGGTCGGCCGAGGTCTTGCGGAAGTCGCGTTTGCTGAAGCCGTAGAAATTGTCCCGGTCGACCTTGACCGGCTTGCCGCTGATGGCCGATACCGGAACACCCTGGTCGGGAATGTCGTCGCTCTGCATGTGGTAGTAGCTGAGGGTGCCGCGGGTATCGGTGTTCAGGCCGAAGGAAAAGCTCGGCGCCAGGCCCCAGCGGGTGACTTCCACATCGTCGCGCCCGGGGGTATCGGCTTCATGCTTCATGGCGTTCAGGCGCAGCGCCATGTTCTGTTCGGGCAGGTACTGGTTGAGGTCGACGGTGGTGCGGCGCAGTTGATCGGTGCCCAGGGTCAGGCTGCCGGCGGCGAAGGTTTCCTGCTGCGGCACTTTGCTGACCAGGTTGATGGTGCCGCCGGTGGAACCGCGCCCCGCGTAGGCCGAGCCCGGGCCCTTGACGATCTCGATCTGCTCGACGTTGAAGGCTTCGTGGGTCATGCGCCCGACATCGCGAATGCCGTCGATCATGATGTCGGTGCTGGCTTCGAAACCACGGATGAAGGGCCGGTCGCCCAGCGGCGTGCCGCCTTCGCCCGCGCCGAAGGTGATTCCCGGCGTGGTGCGCAGGGCATCGGCCAGGGTCGACACCGCACGCTCCTGCATCAGGGATTCGGTGATGATGGTCACCGACTTCGGGGTTTCGCGCAGCGGTGCGGTGAACTTCACCGAATCCGATGTTTCGCGCTTGTATCCCGGCTTGTGTTCGCCCTTGACGTGGGTGGTGCCGAGGGTGACGGATGCCGTGTCGGATGGGCGTTCGGTGGATTGCTCGGTGGCGCCGAGGCTGGCTTCGCTAAGGGCCATCAAACCGAGGGATGTGGACCACAACTTCCATGGGTGTGGGCGGGCAGGACTGGACATTTCAGATAAAGCCTCCGTTTTATTTGGAAGCGATTCTCATATGCGAATTTATGTCATTCAATCAGAACTATCTGAACAATCATGTCGAAAAGTGTATGCGTCGTTGTATGCGCGATAGCCGGCCCCTCCTCAGGACCGCTACCAAGGGGCCGTGGCCTGTTGCTGAACCGGAGGGTTCTTTTTTTTCCGGCGTTGCGGTTTCATGAGCGCCCCCTTTCAGGAAGCTCACGGATGAACCTGCATTTCGAAACCGCCCGCCTGTTGCTGCGCCCCCGTACCCTTGAGCACTTCCAGGCGTGCCTGGGTATGGATCAGGATCCCGAAGTCACGCGCTTCATCCCCGGGACCTGGGATGGCGGGCAGTGGCACAGGGACTTTTTACAGGGGCGCATGACCCAGGATTTCGGCCCGCGCTGCGGGTATTGGGCGATCTTCGCCAAGGACGCGCCGGATGAGTTGCTGGGCTGGGTTTCCTTCATTCCCTTCGATGCTGTGGGGCCCGAGCTGGAAATGGGCTGGCGCCTGGTGCGGCGGGCCTGGGGGCGGGGTTTTGCCAGCGAGGCCGCGCGGCGGATCGTCGAGCATGCGTTTGCCGACCCGGCGGTGCAGCGCATAGTCGCCGATGCCCATGTCGACAATGAGGCGTCGTTGGCGGTGGCGCGCAAGGTCGGTTTTCGCTTCACCCACAATGCCGATTTCGAAGGCTTGCCCTGCCGCTTCTTTGCAATGACCCGTGAGGATTTTTGCCAGCAACGGTCGGCTGGCTGAGGCGGGGGGGGCAAGCGTGGGGCGCCGTTGGCGGCGCCCCGTATGGTCCATGCCTGCCGTCAGAGGTGGCGGCTGACCCACCACAGCACCAGGAAGGCAATGACGGCCACCAGGGCCGCGAACTGGAACAGATTGATCAGCCACTTCAGGCCCAGGGGGAATTTCCTGTAGTCCTTCACGTTCAGGCCGCCGTTGCGCAGGAACAGGTGGGGCATGGCGAACAGTGCGCCGATGCACAGCAGCATGAAGAAACGGCTAAGGGGGTCCTTGCCCAGGAGCGGCATGCGGATGGCAATGACCCGGCAGCGCGACAGGTGCTTGACCATGTCATCAAGCCTGAAATAGCCCAGGTAGACCTGGATCGCCAGGGACACCAGCCCGGCCATGACCACCAGGACCCAACCCGCGGTATAGATATCTTTTGCGTTACACATATCTCTTCAGTGACCTCCTCAAGGTGGCGACCACGCGCTCAGCGTATTGCTCCTCCAGTGAGCCCTGGCACGCAGGGCAGCCGGCCACCATAGCACTTTGGGAGCGGTGTCGGGCGCAGGTGCTCCGGTACCCAGGGGTCAATGAGCGCCGCATCAGGGCTGTTTAGCGCGGTCGTAGCCCTGGTCGGAGGCTGGGAGAGAGGGGGGGGGCAGGGCGGCCCTAGAGTTTGGCGCAACGCTCCACATCGGCCTGGGTGGTGACCTGGGTGTCGATGCCCAGGCGGTATTTGCAATAGTCGATGATCATCTGGCGCTGTTCATCGGTGAGCTTTTCCACGCGCCGGTAGTCGCCGTCATTGGCGTGGATGTTGAAGAATTCCAGGCGCAGGGTCGGGGATGTCTTGATAAACCAGCGGGTATGGGTTTCAGCCTCTTCAAGCTCGGTGTAGTAACCGAGGTTGAGCACCATCAGCAGGATGAGGGAGAGCAGCAACAGCAGTGTTTTCAAGGCACGGCTCCTTCCGTGGGGGGGCGCCAGGGGCGCGGGCTGCGAATGCTTCAGGTTTTTCCCCGGCTTGGCAAGCGCTCGGGCAGGAGGGGGGACAGCATCGATGGCGGGATTGGCTTCAGGTTCAGCAAGCAGACAGTTGCGCACTGGTAAAAATATCGGCACGCCTGGCAGGAGCCGGGCGGTGACAGGGGGCAAATGGTTTCAAGCGGATTCACGGCAGGTTGCCAAGAGTCTGCCGGGGCGAATGGCCCGGTGCATCCGTTTGCAAGCCGCAGAGCGATCGTGGGCTCTGTACGAAAACTACCTGCGCTTCGATCAGACTGCGTTAAAAACAGGCTCGGAATGCTCATTTAGGTTCCTAAACTCCGCTTCCTCGCCTGTTTTTGCCTTGCCTGATCTTTGCTCGGCGAGTTTTCGTACAGACCCTGGGATCGCTCTTTTTTTGCCTGCACCCGGGCGTTTCAGCAATGGCATCAGACCAGGCCCAGGGTCGCGGGCCGGGAACCGGGGAACACCGCCTGCACCTGAGCGCTGGAAAGCCCCCAGGTAGCGCCCAGTAGGCCGCCGAGCAGATCCCGGTAGTTGTTGAGCACCGGGTAGTCGCGGTTCTGCAGCAGGCTTTGCGCGTTCACCGTCACTTGCTCGCCGGCCAGGCGCCCGCCGCGAATGCTGCCGCCCAACACCCAGTACACCGTGCCATGGCCGTGGTCGGTGCCCCGGGCGCCGTTCTCGCGAAAGGTCCGGCCGAATTCGGAGACCACGACCACCAGGCTGTCCTTCCAGTGCTCGCCCATGGCCTCGGCATAGGCCGCCAGCCCTTGCCCGAGGTTGGCCAGGTTGCTGGCCAACTGGCCCTGTGTGCTGCCCTGGTTGACGTGGGTATCCCAGCCGCCGACATCGACGAAGCCCAGGCGATACTGCTCGCGCATCAGGCCGGCCATGCGCCGGGTCTGGGCGGCGAAGCTCTGTGCATTGGCCGCCCCGCGATTGGCTGCGAGCATCTCTTGCTGCAGCTCCCGGGAGACCTTCTGGCGCAGGGCCAGTCCATCGCTGGCCGCGGCGGCATAGGGCGTGTGCTGGTACATGGAGGCCAGAATCGCTGCCTGGCGCTCATCGAAGGGCGTCTTGCCGGCGCTGCGCAAGGACAGGTTGGGAATCTCCTGGCCGCCCTGGAAGCTCAGGGGCAGGGCGTCGGTAAAGGCGATAGGCGCGCTGTCGGGCACCTGCCGCGCCAGGCGTGCGAGGAACCCCGAGTCGTAGCGCCGGTGCTGCTGGCTCGGCTGGCCGGCCTCGATAGTGTCCTGGGTCTGGAAGTGGCTGCGGGACAGGTCGTCGGTGCCGGCAAAGGGCACGAAGGCGAGTTCCTGGCGCTGCCACAGCGGGTACAGCGAATCGCGCAGCACCGGGTTCAGGCCCCAGTGGCTGTCCAGGGCGATGGCGCTCTGCGGGTTATGCCCATCGGGCCGGGCTATAGCCAGGGTCGGGCGCGACTCGTAGTAGAAGTCGCTGCTGTAGGGCACCAGCAGGTTGTTGCAGTCATAGCCGCCGCGCAGGAACACCAGCAGGGTGCGCGGCGCCGAGGCCGGTGCGGCGAATAGCCGGGCACAAAACGTCAGGCTGGGCAGGGCGGCGGCTGCGATCAACAATTGGCGACGATTCATGACGGCTCCTGGTCAGGTGGGGCGCTCTCAGCGATTGTTGAAATCCGGCGAGGACAGCAGGAAGGTGTTCCATTCCTGGGGGGAAACGGCCTGCTCCAGGGCGTTGCGGGTGGTGCTGGAGAGGTAGGGGGCGATCGCCTGGTAATACATCGGCGTGGTGATCATGGGAAACCCCGGCCCCGGGACCTGGCTACCCTCGGCGGTGAACAGCCGGTTGTTACCCGAGCCCATGGCCCGGGCGATTTCAAAGCGCTTGGCCATCTGCCCGGAACTCGACCAGCCACTGGCTACCAGCGGCCAGCCGTCGGGAGTGATGCGCCCGAACAGCGGCTGGCCCATCTGATTCAGCCAGTTGAGCAATGGTCGCGGGTTGGCCAGGGGCTTGCCGTCATAGGTCAGGCGCAGCGCCGAGACCACGAACTGTTGCGGGTCCTTGAATTTCTTGCCGGCCGTGTGCAGCAGCTCCGGCGATTGCATCAGGGTGGCCATGACCTGGGCGATGTCGCCATCGCTGTCACTGAAGCTCTTGGCCATGCGCGCCACCAGCGCCGGCGGCGGCTCGTCCGCGACGAAGTACTGGGCCAGCTTGCGCGAGATGAACCGCGCGCAGGCCGGTTGCCGGGTGATGAGGTCCACGGCCTGGGTGATCTCGTCATACCCGCTGCCCCTGATGGTATGGCCCAGCAGGTGCTTGTCGCTGAAGTCGTGATGTGTGGGGTTGAACTGGAACAGGCCCTGTTGCACCACCAGGGGCTGCAGGTTGCGGGGAAAGTGCTGCTCGCGACCGTCCAGGGGCGCCAGCCCGGCTCCGGTGAGGATCAGCGCCAGCTGTTGCACGTCTTCCTGGCTGTAGCCGGCGTCGACGCCCAGGCTGTGCAGTTCCATCAGTTCACGGGCGTAGTTCTCGTTGACCTTGCCCCTGGCGTTGCTGCTGTTGTCCAGGTATTCGAGCATGGCCGGGCTTTGCAGGGTGGCCAGCAGCAGGTCCTTGAACTTGCCCAGGGCGTGGGGGCGGAGGGTGTTTTCAAGGTAATCGGCGGTCAGCAGCCGCACCCTGCCCTTGCCCTGGAACACGCTGAAATGGTTGAGCCAGAACAACACCAGTTGTTCCTTGAGCTGGTTGGGGCCGTAGACAGCTTGCAGCAGCACACTGGACTGAGTCTGTTCAGCCAGTTGGGCGGCGTACTGGCGCAGGTCTTTTTGCGCCTGGTTGCGCGCTTCGCCCTCGGGCATTGCCTTGATCTGTTCCTGGCGCTGCCGGAACTCCTCCAGCAGGGAGCGGGGCGAATCGTTCAGGGCCGGATAACTGCGCAGCAGGGTGTCGATGGCCGGTGGCAACGGATCGTGCAGGCGATCGTCCAGTTGCGCCCTCAGCAGCTCATTGCGCCCCAGGGTGCGCAGGCGCTGGAGTTGCGCCGCGTCCAGGTCGAAGCCGTCACGCCGCAGCCATGCGATGTCGGCGGCACTGGGCGCTTGAGGTTGTGCGGCGTGGGCCAGGATTGGCAGCAGCACAGCCAGGGCAGTCGACAGGTACAGGCAGCGGGGCAACGGGGAAAGCCTTGGCATGGGCGGTTGGTCCGAAGTGAGAGGTCGCGGCCGATGGGGATTTTCGCCGTCCGTCGCCAGGTTCAGGGCAGGGCGTGAAGCCTGTCCCGGCTCCCTGGGCAGCACAGCGGTATAGCGTCGCAGGCTACCAGAGGGTTGTTCCGGCTTTCAGTCGGCAATGCTCTAGGACAAGTGTTTCAACGCAGGGTTGGGGGGCTTGCCGTCGACCGTTCGTCCGACGGATGGAATTGGCAAGCACTAGTCACTGCGTCATGCTGTCGATGGATGTCGTAGTGCCACTACTTCAAGGCCCGACCCGGTTTCCGGGTGTCGTTCCATCCCTGCGTTGGTGAGATAGATTGGTGATGAGTGTGTTGATCCTGCCCGAGGCGCAATATGCCCGATAAGGCGCTGGCCGAGGAGCAGCGCCTGGCTGCCCTGTATGCCCTGGAACTGCTGGATACGGCCCGGTGCGAGCGTTTTGACCGCATCTGCCGGCTGGCCGCAGAGTACTTCAAGGTGCCCACGGCCCTGATCACCCTGGTGGACCGTGATCGGCAGTGGTTCAAGTCGCGGGTGGGCTTTGCGCCCGAGCAGACCCCCATCGAGCAATCGTTCTGCGCCTATACCATCAAGTCCGGTGATGTATTCGAGGTGGAAAACGCCCGCCAGGATGTGCGTTTCCACGCCAACCCCCTGGTGACCCAAGACCCGGGCATCGGTTTTTATGCCGGCGCGCCGCTGATTACCTCCACCGGGCATGCGATCGGCAGCCTGTGCGTCATCGATCGCCAGCCCCAGCGCCTGAACGCTGCCGAGCGTCAGCAACTGCGCGACCTGGCATCCCTGGTGATGGAGCAGGTGGAGCAGCGTCAGCGCCTGACCCGGCGCGACCCGGTGAGCAGGCTGCCCAACCGTGAGCAATTTCAGAGCGACCTGTACGACCTGGCGGATGAGAACCCGGGAGAACGGCGCGTGCTGGTGCTGGTGGACGCGGTGGACATGACCGTGGCCCACGAGCTGACCCTGGCCATGGGCCTGGCGCCGTTCGAGACCATCGTGCGTTTCCTGGCCCAGCAACTGCTCGCCTACCTGGGGCGCCATGTGCGGGTGTATCACGTATCGGTCAAGCGCTTCGGCTTCCTGCTGCCGGCGGCTCCCGGGATCGAGCGCTTCCTGGAAGGCCTGGTGCGGCGCCTGCGGCGTCAGCCGCCAGGGCTGGAACTGCCGATGATTCCCGGGGTGTGCGCGGGCACGGTGGAGTTCTCCACGGACCGCGACGCCGTGCCCGACGTGTTGCGCAAGGCCATGTTCGCCCTGGAACTGGCGACCCTCAACCGCAGCACCTGGGCGCCTTACGACGTGGTGCGGGACCAGGCCTACCGGCGAGCCTTCAACCTGGCCTCGGATATCAGCGAAGCCCTGGACAGTGGGCAGATCTACCTGATGTTCCAGCCGCGTTTCGCCCTGCCCGACGGCGCCCAGGTCAGCGCCGAGGCGCTGATCCGCTGGGATCACCCCTGGCTGGGGCCGATTTCACCGGCGGAGTTCATTCCGGTGATGGAGCGCAATGCGTTGATCCACCGCGTAACCCACTGGGTGATCAATGCGGTGCTCGGCAAGCTGCAGGCCTGGAGCGACGGTGAAGTGCAGCGCCTGTCGATCAACCTCTCGCCCCAGGATTTCGAGGACCAGGACATCGCTGATGTGCTCAAGGCGGCCTGTCGCCGCCACGGCATCGAACCCCATCGCCTGGAAGTGGAAATCACCGAGGGTGCCTGGTTGCGTTCCAACCCGCGGGTGCTGGACCAGTTGAGCAAGATCCGCGCCCTGGGCATGGATGTGGCCATCGACGATTTCGGTACCGGCTACAGTAACTTCGCCTATCTGCATCAGATTCCGGCCAACGTGGTGAAGCTCGACAAATCCATGGTCACCGACCTTGAGAGCAGTGCCCAGCACCAGAAGATCACCCGCTCGGTCATCGCCCTGGCCCGGGAACTGGGCTACCGCACCGTGGCCGAGGGCATTGAAAGCTTCAAGTGCCTGCAGATGCTGCGCACCTTCGGCTGCGATGAGGCCCAGGGTTATTTCCTGGCCCGGCCCATGGTCCAGGAAAAATTCCTGGCCCGCAGCGCGGCCCAGCGCTTTCCACTACAGCAAGGCTACTGACTG
Source organism: Pseudomonas sp. BIGb0176 (assembly GCF_024810175.1). NCBI lineage: Bacteria > Pseudomonadati > Pseudomonadota > Gammaproteobacteria > Pseudomonadales > Pseudomonadaceae > Pseudomonas > Pseudomonas sp. BIGb0176. The sequence goes on along the minus strand of NZ_JANUEC010000002.1, from coordinate 705,440 downwards.
CGGCTTCTGTAGCCGCTGTCGCAGGCTGCGAGCGGCCCGAAGGGGCGTTAAAAAACCTTGAGGGCGCCGCACCTCCTCACCGCTGCGCTGCCACCAGCAACAGCATCGGCCGCACCCGCTCCTCTGCCAGCGCCGGAAGGTCCTCGATCTGCTGCGCCGTGGGGCCCCACTCCTGCACATGGCGCAGGTTGAAGCCGGTATCGATCAGCGTGTTGAGCAGCGTGCCCAGGGTACGGTGCTGCTTGATCACCCCTTCGGCCAGCCAGTGGGTCACCCGCTCGCCTTCCTGCTGGTAGCTGTCCACCGGCCATGACTGGCGGCCCTGCGCGTCCACCTGCCAGCCCGGGTTGCGCGGTGCCATGAAGATCGGGTGCTCGATGGAGAACACCAGGCGCGCCCCCGGTACCAGGGCCGCATAGACCTGGGCGAACAGGCCGGGCAAATCCTTTATGTAGTGCAGGGCCAGTGAGCTATAGGCCAGGTCGAAGCTGCAGGCGGGCAGGCGCAGTTGCTCCAGGTCCTCTTGCTGATACTGCACATTGGGTGCCGAGGTGGTGGCGCGGGCGGTGGCCAGCATCTTCTGCGAAACGTCCAGGCCCACTACCTGGCGGGCACCGTGCTCGCTGGCCCAGCGGCTGAACCAGCCATAGCCGCAGCCCAGGTCCAGCACCCGCAGGCCGTTCATCGGTGGCAGCAGGGCTTGCAGGGCCGGCCATTCCGGCGCGGCGTCGAGGCCGCCGAGGGAGCGGCCCATCTGGCTGTAGGCCTGGAAAAAAATCGGGTCGTCGTAGATGTTCTGAGTCATGTCGGGAGGCTCTATCAGGTTCGTGTGCAGCCCTGGTGGGCAGGGAATGTCATGCAGTTGAAACAGCTGAGGGGCTTCTCCCTCGCAGGGCGCGACGCAGGTATCGTCGATGGCCGGGCAGGTGGTGCAGCAAAACAGGTCGGATATCTTAGCCAGTTTTGCGGGCTGGGCCATCGCCGGATGCTTTGCACGCCAGGATCTTCATCGGCACAATCGCCGGCCGGGAACACCGAGTGTCCCCGGCTCCGAATTCGTACCCCAAGAGAGGCATCATGGGCAAAGCGAGAGTGACAGGCACGACGATCGAGGCGATCCGCGCGGCAGAGATGGCATTGGAGCGTACCTTGCCCTGCTCGTTCGCCCGCTGGTTGCTGGAGCACAACGGCAAGGCCCTGGGGGCGCTGGAGGTGTTTCCGGTCTTCGATGCCCGGGATCCGCGCAAGACCTGGGAGTCGATAGTCCGCCATTTCGAAGGCGGCTGGCGGGCCTGGCAGGACAACGTCTGCGCTGACCCGGCGGGTTTCTCCAGCCTGCTGCCGTTCGCCCAGTTCGGCACGGGCGACTACTACTGCTTCGATTACGCCGTGCTGGGGGAGGCCGGTGAGCCGGTGGTGGTGCTCTGGTCCCATGAGACTGGCGCCACGTCCGTGGTTGCCGATGGCTATGCAGCTTTTCTGGCCAGCGCCGATCGGCCCGGGTAGGCACAAGGCTTGGGCTTGAATGGTCAGGTCTGGAGGGAGAGATCGTTGCGGTTCAACGACTGGGAAACTGCTTGGAGCTTCTGCGTGGGTACGCAGATTGGGGAAGTGGAGCGGGTGAAGGGAATCGAACCCTCGTTATCAGCTTGGGAAGCTGGAGTAATGCCATTATACGACACCCGCTCGAACGGCTGACTTTGTACCAGATGTGGCCGTGGATTTGAAGTTTTTCTTTAGCTGACTTGCGCTTGCGCGCCGCTGACCTTCATCGCCAGCCCGCCCCATACCGTGAAAACCGGGGTTGTCACGGTATGCAGGCGGCCTGCGAGGAGGGCTTTTCAGAGGGCTCGTACATGCTGCTCCTGGACATGCGGGGCACGCGAACGGTTGTCGTACTGGCCCGGTTTGAGGAACCCCATCAGGGCCTGGCGGGTGTCGCGGCAGGCGGCCTTGTGCTCCATGTCGAGAAAGTGCCCGGTGGCCTGGATGGTACTGAAGCTCGACTGCTGCACATGGTTGGCGAACAGCCGGGCATCGTTGGCCGAGGTGTACTCGTCCCATTCGCCGTTGATGAACAGCACCGGGACCTGGATGTTGCGTGCGGCCCTGAGGTAGCACTGGCGATCACCATGGAGCACATGGCTGATGTGGAAGTGCATCTGCCCGTACTCATGTTCCGCCAGGCTGCTGACGTGGCGATAATTGAAACGCTTGAACAGCGACGGCAGGTGCTTGCCGATGGTGTTGTTGACCAGGTCGCCGACGCGATGGCCATCGCGGCTGCCGAGGTAGTCGACACCGCGTTCCAGGTAGTCGCGCATCGGCTCGTTGATCACCGGCGAGAACGAGCTGATCACCGCCTTCTCGATGCGTCGCGGGCGCTGGGAGAGCGCTTGCAGGGCGGCGGCGCCGCCCCAGGAAAACGACAGCACATGTTCGGCGGCGAAGTGCTCGATCAACTCCAGCAGGATCTGCCCCTCTACTTCCTTGGTGAGCATCCGTTCGTGCCTGTTGTGGGCCTTGGAGCGACCCGCGTAGGGCTGGTCGTAGAGCACCACATTGAACTGCGGGTGGAGGTTCTTCACGGTCTGGGCAAAGGACGCAGTGGTGGCCAGTGAGCCGTTGACCAGAATGATGGTCTTGTCTGCGGCATCTGCGCGATAGAACTCCGTGTAAACCCGATACTGACCCTGTATATCCAGCACAGCGATTTCTGGCCTCATGTCATAAGACTCCTGGCAAGCGGGTATGCGCGCAACGTGAGTGTGCACGGGCAATGTGACAGGTAGGCATACGCCTGGAATCGGAGCCCATGTCGATCCGGTAAGGCAGGTCGACGGGTGTTGTTATAGGCGGGCGATTTGCCGGGGGAAGGCAGAGCAGGCAGGGCTCAGGCCGGCAAAGGGTTTCTTAGATGTGTGGTTGTGACTCATCGGTCACAATTCGGCCGACGGACAGATTCAAGCAGGGCAACCGGGAACCTGCAAGGTCATTGGGCAAATTGTTCGACAGCTTCTGCCCAGCGGTCGTGTGGCGCGGCGCAACGCTCAGATCAGGCGTATTTCGGCGTCGCTCAGAGCACGGTATTCACCGGGGGCCAGGCGTTCGTCCAGCAGCAGCGGGCCCATGCGTTCGCGGTGCAGGCGCAGCACCTTGTTGTTGAAGTGGCCGAACATGCGCTTGACCTGGTGATAGCGCCCTTCGACGATGCTCAGCCGGGCGCTGCGGGGGCCGAGGATCTGCAGTTGAGCGGGCTGGGTGGTCAGGTCCTCGAAGGCGAAATACAGGCCACGGGCGAAAGTCTCGACGTATTCGGGGCCGATCTCCTGCTCGGTTTCCACGTAATAGAGCTTGGGCAGTTTGGTCTGGGGCTGGGTCAGGCGCCGCGACCAGTTGCCATCGTTGGTGATCAGCATCAGCCCGGTGGTGTTGTAGTCCAGGCGCCCGGCGATATGCAGTTCCTGCGGGTCCGGCTCATGGATCAGTTCGAGCACGGTCTTGTGCTCGGGGTCGCGGGTGGCGCTGACGCAGCCCATGGGCTTGTGCAGCATGAAGTAGCGCGCCGGCTTGCCGGCCTGCAGCACTTCGTCGTCCAGCTCCACCCGGCTGAACTCGCGGACCTCGGCCTTGGGGTCGCTGACCGGCTGCCCATCGATGCGAATGCGTCGTTGCACCAGCAGCACGCGCACTTGCTGGCGGTTGAAACGGGGCAGGTTGCTGAGAAAACGGTCAATGCGCATGGTGATCGGTGGCTATCGGCTGGAGGGGCTTAGGGACGGGGCAGGGTAGCGGCGCGCAGCTGCGCGTCGACCCCGGCACAGCGCGGGCACAGGCAGGCCTGGTTGCGCAGCTCCGGCGCCAGGGCTTCGATGATCGCCGGGTCGATGTCCACGCTGTAGCACCAGCAGGCCTGGCCGGCGCGGCGCGGGTCAGCCAGGGTGCAGTCGTTGCGGGCACCGCAGGCGGGGCAGAGTTCAGGTTCATTCATGGCTGGAGTGAGGCATTTCCACGCAGGTTCGATTGCGTCCGGTGTGCTTGGCACGGTACATCGCGTGGTCGGCACGGGACAGCAGGCTGTGCAGGGTGTCCTGGGCTTGCAGGCTGGTCAAGCCGATGCTGACGGTCAGTTGCAGCGGCTGCCCTTCATAGTGATAGCGCTGCTGTTCGGTGAGCAGGCGGATCTTCTCGGCGATGCCCAGGGCCACGCTGCTGTCGGTGTCCTTGAGCAGGACGATGAATTCTTCGCCGCCCCAGCGGCAGACGATGTCGGACTGGCGCAGGCAGCCCTGCAGGTCCCGGGCGAAGCCACTGAGCACCTGGTCCCCGGCCAGGTGGCCGTAGGTGTCGTTGAGGCGCTTGAAGTGGTCCAGGTCCAGCAGCACGGCGCACAGCGGCGTCAGGTCGCGCCAGGCCTCTTGCAGGGCCTGGGCCGCCAGCAGGTCGAACCCGCGGCGGTTGGGCAGACGGGTAAGGCTGTCGAGGGTGGCCTGGGCTTCGATCTTGCGCTGATAGCGGCGCACCACGGCGCTGAGCAGGACCAGCACGATGGCGGTGATCACTAGGCAGATCAGCAGGTTCAGGTACAGCGACTGGCGGATGCTGTTGAGGGCGCCGTCTTCGCGTTTGTCGACGAACAGGTACCAGTTCAGCTCGGGAATGAAGCGCACATTGAGAAAGTGCCCCTGGCCCTGGGAATTGTATTCATAGCTGCCGCTGTGGGGCTTGGGCAATTGGCTCAGCAGCTCCTTGAGGCTGCCCAGTTCATGCAGCGACTGGCCGCTGCGGGCGCCCTGGGGGCCACCGTCGGCACCGGTGAGGACGATGCGGCCGAAGGCGTCGACGAAGTACACGCTGCGCTGGTAACGCTGCTGGTACTTGTCGATCAGCTTGATCACCGCATCCACGGTCAGGCCGACCCCGGCGGCGCCGATGAAGCGGTCCTGGTAGTCGTAGACCTTGTAGTTGATGAAGAAGGTCAACTTGTCCTGGTTGGCCAGGTCCGGGTCGACGTTGATCTCGTAGGGCGTGCTCATGTCGCGTACGCGAAAGTACCAGGCGTCCCGGGGCTCATCGGCCTTGACCTTCTTCAGCACGCCCTTGGCCTGGTAGTAGGTGAGGCTGGTGTTGGAGACGAAGAACGCGGTGTAGGCGTCGTAGTGGGTCATGACCTCGTTGAGGTAGCGGGTCATCTGGCTCGGGTCGCGCTCGCCGGCCACCACCCAGTCGCGCATGAAGGTAGCGCGGGCCATCATCGAGGAGATCAGCACCGGCCGCACCAGGTCCTTCTGGATTTCCGAGTACACGGTATCGGAGGTCAGGGGCAGTTCGGTATTGACGATGCTGTCGCGGATCGAATCCCGCGAGGCGTAGTAGCTGAGCAGCGAGGTGGCGAGAAAACCGCTGCCCAGCAGGGCGATCAGGACCAGAACCAGCGAGCGCTGGGAATACAGGGGAGAGCGGCGCGGCATGGTGATTCCGTGATAGTGGCCCGATGACGCATTCTAGTGGCACGGCGCGCAAATAACTCGTTCATCACGCGCCTGAATTGTCTCGAGTTCGATACGTTTGCCAGGCGCTGGAAGGCCAGCGGGGGGCTCGTTGCAACTGGAGCCTGCAAGGCCGCCGAGCAGGCCCCGCCACTGGTCGGTGAAGCCATCGGGGCACTGCTGCGCGGCGCACCACAAAGGCTTTTTGCGGTCCTATGCAATGCCAGTCATGCCGTTTCGATTGGCGTCGTCCAGCGTCGCTGGTACGGCTTGCACGCGGTCCGGGAGGCCGCCATGTTCCGTCGAATCTTGCTCGGTGTTGTGCTTGGTTTGAGTCTGTCCGCCTGTGTGCCCTATTACGTCGAGCCGGGGTACTACCGCACTGACGTGTATGCGGTTCCAGGCCCCTATTACTACGGTGGCTACCCCTACTATGGAGGCGGCTACAGGCCTCACTACTATTACCGGCCCTACTATCACGGGGGCTACGGGCCGCACTACTACGGCGGCTACCGACGCTGGCACCACTAGCCGGCACCAAGGCCCGTACAACAGGCCACCGCCTCGGATGACAAGAGGCCAAGGGCCGAGAGTCGTTGCCCACAGCGCTGCCTTTGCCTGAGGCAGCGCTTTTTCGTGGGCGTGGAAAACCGCGGGAAAGGACGTCAGCAGCACTTGTTTCAAAGTGTTGCGCAAATCGCACCACAAGCGCTTTTCGCGGTCAGATATTGCGTCAGTCAGCCTGTTGCTGATTGCCGCCTGCCAGCGTCGCTGGCGAGGCTTCTTCGCGGTCCAGGAGGCCGCCATGTATCGTCGACTTCTACTGATTGCCTTACTGGGTTCGAGCCTTGCTGCGTGTGCCCCTTATTACGGTGGAGGCTCCGGCTACTACAGCTCGGAGGTCTACAGCGCTCCCGCGCCGGCCTATTACTACGGTGGCGGGTCTTCCTACTATTCCACGGGGCGCAGTTACTACCCACCGCGCTACTACCAGCCCGCGCCGCGCTATTACCAATCGGCCCCGCGTTACTACCAGCCACCGCGCGCGGTATACCGGCCTTATCCCAACCAGGGTTGGGGTGGGCATGGCCGGCCGAACAACTGGAGCAACCAGGACTGGGGCGGCCACGGCGGGCGTGACAATGGCGGGCGCGGTGATCACGGGCGCGGCGACCATGGCCACGGTGGCCGCGGTCATTGAGCCGGTACTGAGCTGAACCCCGTAGCCGCTGCCGCAGGCTGCGACCAGGTCCGCAGGACCTTCGGCGAATCCGCTGTCGCCGGGTCCCTTCGGGCAGTGCGCAGCCTGTGACGATCTAGTAATCCGTCAGGTCCGCCAGGGGATGGCGACCTTCCCAGGCCTTGTGGAAATGCGCCTCCACCACGGCCTCGGGCACGCTGTTGATATCCGCCCAGTGCCAGTGCGGCTGATGATCCTTGTCGATCAGCCGCGCGCGCACGCCTTCGGCAAATTCCGGATGCCGGCAGCAGTTCAGGCTCAGGGTGTACTCCATCTGGAACACCTCGGCCAGGGACAGGTAGCGGGCGCGGCGGATCTGTTCCCACACAAGGTGTGCAGTCAGCGGGCAGCCTTCGACAAGGGTCTTGGCCGCACGGCTGTAGAGGGCATCGCTGTGGTTGTGCAATTGGCTGATAGCACGCCAGGCACAGCCCACGTCACTGACATCCAGCCAGCTGTCGATCTGTTGCCGGCGCGGCAGCCATTGAGCGTCGGGCATCTGCTCCAGGGCTTCCTGTTGCAGGGCCTTGAGCAGGCTGTTGAGCTGCCTTGGGGTCTGTTCCTGCCAGTTCAGTTGCAGCAGGCCCTCGATCAGCGCTTCCTGTTGCTCATCGAGCAGGAAACGGTCGGCAAGGTTCAGGTCCAGAGCGTCGCGGCCGTTCATATGGGCGCCGGTAAGGCCCAGGAACAGCCCGAGCTTGCCGGGCATGCGCGACAGGAACCAACTGGCGCCCACGTCCGGGTACAGGCCAATGCTGATTTCCGGCATCGCCAGGCGGCTGCTGGGGGTGACGATACGAATGCCAGCACCTTGCAGCAGCCCCATGCCGCCACCGAGGACATAACCGTGGCCCCAGCAGATCAGTGGTTTGGGGTAGGTGTGCAAGCGATAGTCGAGGCGGTATTCCGCGGCGAAGAAGTGCCCGGCCAGCGGCGGCACTTCGCCGGGATGGGCCAGGCAGGCCTGGGCCAGGCTGCGCACTTCGCCGCCGGCGCAGAAAGCCTTGGCGCCGTTGCCCCGCAACAGCACGCACACTACCTGCGGGTCCTTGGCCCAGGTGTCGAGGTGTTCGCTCAACTGCTGGATCATGGGCAGGGACAGGGCGTTCAGGGATTTTTCCGCGTCCAGGGTGGCAATGGCGATGCGTGCACCATCGGTGCCGGTGAGTTCTTCGACGTGCAGGTTCATCGTGACCTCGATGGGAAATTTAAGCGGTCAGTATGATCGCTGTAAGGGAAAGTGCCGGTTCTGTGTCAGATCAATTGACAAGCGAAGTGGGCTTTCCTAGGGTGCGGCCATTGTTTTTTCACGGGCATGGCCATGACTGCTGACGATCGTATCAAACTCGAACCGAGCTGGAAGGAGGCCCTGCGTGCCGAATTCGACCAGCCCTACATGAGCGAACTGCGGGAGTTCCTGCGCCAGGAACATGCCGCCGGCAAGGAAATCTACCCGCCGGGACCGATGATCTTCAACGCCTTGAACTCCACGCCGCTGGACAAGGTCAAGGTGGTGATCCTCGGCCAGGACCCCTACCACGGGCCGGGTCAGGCCCATGGGTTGTGCTTCTCGGTGCAGCCCGGGGTGCCCGCGCCACCGTCGCTGGTGAATATCTATAAAGAGCTCAAGCGCGACCTGAACATCGACATCCCCAACCATGGCTACCTGCAGAGCTGGGCCGAACAGGGCGTGCTGATGCTCAACACCACCATGACCGTGGAACGGGCGAACGCCGCTTCCCATGCGGGCAAGGGCTGGCAGTTCTTCACCGACCGGATCATCGAAGTGGTCAGCGAACATCAGCCGCACCTGGTGTTCCTGCTGTGGGGCGCCCATGCCCAGAGCAAGCAGAAGCTGATCGACGCCACCAAGCACCTGGTGCTGACCTCGGTGCACCCGTCGCCCTTGTCGGCCTATCGCGGCTTTCTTGGTTGCGGGCACTTCAGCCGCACCAACAAATACCTCGAGCAGAACGGCGAGACGCCGATCGAGTGGCGCCTGCCGCCGTTGTAACCAGTGCTCGATGGGGAGGCTGCTTGGCGGCCACCCCGCTCGCGACTTGAACCAAGGCATATCTGTAGCCGCTGCCGCAGGCTGCGAACGGCCCGTGGGGACGCAGCGGTGGTTCGGCCACTGAAGGTCCTGCGGACCTTGTCGCAGCCTGCGGCTACAGGGGGCCTTTGTTCCAGTGGCGGAACAGGGGCTCGGCGAGAAACAGCACGAACAGCAACCTCATGACCTGCATCGCCGTTACCAATGGCACCGACAGTTGCAGGACCTCGGCCGTCAGGCTCATTTCCGCAATGCCGCCGGGCATCATGCCCAGGGTCAGCGAGCGCAGGTCCAGGCGGGTCAGGGCGCTCAGGCCCAGGGCTGCGAGGCCGGCGATCAGCATGGTCAGGGCGGTGCCGATCAGGGTGCGGCCCATGAACGAAGGGGCCCGGCGAAAGAACTGGCGGTTGAAGTGGCAGCCCAGGCCGCTGCCAATCAGCCACTGGCCCATCTGGCTGGCGCCGTCGGGCAGGCCGATGTGCAGGTCCCAGGCGATGCTCAGTGTCGCGCTGAGCAGCAGGGGGCCGAACAGCCAGGGGTTGGGCTGGCGCAGGCGCTGCCAGAGCCAGGCCAGCAGGGCACCGGCCGGAAACAGCAGGGCCAGCCAGCGCCAGTCCACCGTAGCGGCATGCAGGGCGGGCGTGCCTTCCCCCAGCAGGTACTTGAACGCCGCCGGCACACAGAGCACCACCGTCAGTACCCGCAGGCTCTGCCCGGCCGCTACCCGGCTGAGCACCGCGCCGTTGCGCGCGCCGAGGTTGACCATCTCCCCTGAGCCGCCGGGCATGCTGGAGAAGAACGCGGTGGCCCGGTCCTCGCCGGTGCGCCGCAAGAGCCAGACCCCGACCACGCTGGACAGGCTGGTGACCAGGGCGCCGAAGAAGATCAGGCCGAAATGGCTCAGCACCTGCTCCATCACCTGCGGAGTGAAGTGCAGGCCGATGCCGATGCCCACCACCCATTGCCCGCATTTGCGCCCGCCGGGGATTTCCGCCAGTTGCCAGGGCGTCAGGCAGCGCACCAGGATGATCGCCAGCAACGAGCCGACCATCCACGGCAGCGGCCAGCCGATCTGGCTGGCGAGGTAGCCGCCAGCCAGGCCCACCAGGGGCGTGCCCCACCACTGTTTCCAAGTGGATTCAGACATCGGCCACGGCACGTTGCTGGGCCGCGCGCTTGCGCCAGATACGCAGCAGCGGCATCAGCAGCATGATCACGGTCAGCACCCAGACCCCGACGGTGATCGGGCTCGACCAGAGGATCTCCATGGCGCCGTTGGAAATCGACAGCGCCCGGCGCAGGTTCTGCTCCATCAGGCCACCGAGGATGAAGCCCAGCAGCACTGGCGACAGCGGGAAGTCCAGCTTGCGCAGGATGTAGCCGAAGATGCCGATGCCCACCATCAGGAACAGGTCGAAGGTGGTGGCGTGTACCGCATAGACGCCGATCCCGGTAATGATGGCGATCACCGGCACCAGGGCCCAGTTCGGCACCGCAAGGATGCGGGTGAAGATGCGGATCATCGGAATGTTGAGGATCACCAGCATGATGTTGGCGATGAACAGCGAGGCGATCAGGCCCCAGACGATATCCGGCTGTTGCTGGAACAGCAGCGGGCCGGGGGTGATGTTGTACAGCGACAGGGCGCCGATCATCACCGCGGTGGTGCCGGAACCGGGCACGCCGAGGGTCAGCATTGGTACCAGGGCGCCACAGGCCGAGGCGCCGATGGCGGTTTCCGGGGCTGCCAGGCCGCGCTTGTCGCCCTGGCCAAAGGTGCCGCTGGCACCGGCGATGCGTTTCTCGGTCATGTAGGCCACGGCGCTGGCCAGGGTCGCGCCGGCTCCGGGCAGCACGCCCATGATGAAGCCCAGCAGGCCGCAGCGGATGTTCACCACGAACACCGAGGCCGCTTCCTTGAAGTTGAACATCATGCGCCCGGTGGCCTTCACCGCTTCCTGGCCGCGATGGGTCTTTTCCAGCAGCAGGAGAATCTCGCTGATGGAGAACAGGCCCAGCACCAGCACCACGAACTGGATGCCGTCGGTGAGGTGGATGTTGTCCCCGGTGAAGCGGTACACGCCGCTGTTGGCGTCGATGCCCACGGCCGACAGGAACAGCCCGATCAGCGCGGCAATGAAGGTCTTCAACGGTCGGTCGCCGGCCATGCCGCCCAGGCAGACGATGGCGAACACCATCAGCACGAAGTACTCCGCCGGGCCGAAGGCGATCGCCCACTTGGCCAGCAGCGGGGCGAACAGCACCATGCCGCAGGTGGCGATGAAGGCACCGATGAACGAGCTCCAGGCCGACAACGACAGGGCTACGCCCGCCAGGCCCTTGCGTGCCATGGGGTAACCGTCGAGGGTGGTCATCACGGTGGAGGCTTCGCCGGGAATGTTCAGCAGGATCGAGCTGATCCGGCCGCCGTATTCGCAGCCCAGGTACACAGCCGCCAAGAGGATCAGCGCCGATTCCGGCGGCAGGCCCAGGGCGAAGGCGATGGGGATCAGCAGCGCCACGCCGTTGATCGGGCCAAGGCCCGGCAGCAGCCCGACCACGGTGCCGATCAGGGTGCCGGACAGGGCGGTGACCAGGTTGTAGGGGGTCAGTGCAACGCCGAAGCCCTGGCCCAGATAGCTGAGGGTATCCATATCAATTCTCCAGAACGTCGAGCAGGCCGAGGGGCAGGGGGACGTCCATGACTCGGTCGAACAGCCAGTAGAGGCCGACACTGAGCAGGCAGATGATCACCAGGCTGGGCAGCCAGCGGCCGCCGTACAGGCGGGCCATGGGCACGCCGATGAGAATACTGGCGACGATGAAGCCCAAGGGTTCGAAGGCCCCGGCGAAGACCAGCAGCAAGGCCACGCAGAGGGCGATCTTGGTCAGGGTCTGCCGGTCCAGGGGCGGTTCTTCTTCGCTGTGCTTGATCGGTGCCGGGCGAAACAGCATGTACAGCAGGGCCAGGCCCATCAGCCCGAGCATCAGCAGGGGGAAGGCCCGCGGGCCCACCGGTTCGTAGGAAAAGGCCGCCTGGTAGGGCCAGGCCATCAGTGCCAGGCCGGCACAGGCCAGCAGCAACACCGCGGCGAAGAGACGTTGAACGAGCATGGCTAACTCCCGGGCCCGGCCCCCGATGCGCGAGGGCCGGGCCGTCAGAAAGGGACGGTCACTGGATCAGGCCGAACTCTTTGGCCAGGGTCTTGTAGTCGGCTACCTGCTTCTTCACGTAGGTATCCAGTTCGGGGCCGGTCATGGCGAAGGGGAACAGCTCGCGCTGGTCGCGCAGCTTGGCGAACTCTTCGGAGGCCAGCAGCTTGTCGAAGGCCTCTTTCCACCAGGCGTACTCCGCATCGCTGACCTTAGGCCCGAGGTAGAAGCCGCGTACCACCGGCCAGACGATGTCGTAGCCCTGCTCCTTGGCGGTGGGGATGTCTTTCATTTCCGGCTCGTCCAGGCGCTGCTCGGAGAACACAGCCAGCAGGCGCATGTCGCCGGCCAGGATATGCGGCATGGAGTCGGAGATGTCGGTACTGCCAACCTGAATATGCCCGCCCAGCAGGGCAGTGGCGATCTCGCCGCCGCCTTCCAGGGCGACATAGCGCAGGTCCCTTGGGTTGATCCCTGCGGCCTTGGCGATCAGCGCGGTCTGCATCCAGTCCTGGCTGCCGACGGTGCCACCGGAGCCGATCACCACTTTGCTCGGGTCTTTCTTCAGGGCCTGGACCAGATCGTCGAGGTTCTTGTAGGGCGAATCGCTTTTCACCGCGATGGCGCCGTAGCTGGTGCCCACCGCCGCCAGCCAGCGCACCGCGCTTTCATCGAAGCGGCCGAACTTGCCCTGGGCCAGGTTCAGCAGCGAACCACTGGACCAGGCCACCAGGGTCCCGGCATCGGCCGGACGCTGGGCCACCACCGCGTTATAGGCCACGGCCCCGACACCGCCGGGCATGTAGGTCACGCGCATCGGCTTGGAGAGGAGTTTCTCGTTGACCAGGGCGCTTTGCGCCAGCTTGCAGGTCAGGTCGAAACCGCCGCCAGGGGAGGCCGGGGCGATGCATTCCGGGCGCTTGGGCTCGGCGGAGGCTGCCAGCAACTGGCCGGCGAACAACATGCAGCCGGCGGCGAGGGCGAGTTTGCGCAGTGAAAGGTCCATGAGCGTCTCCACAGGAGTTGTTGTAGGTATGTCCGGGTCATCCCCGACCCGTTTTTCGTAGGAGCGTGATAGGGGGGGCTTACCACAGCGCTACGCTGTAGCTCACCAGCAGGCGCACTTCATCCGCATCGCGTGCCGAATAGTTGGAACGGTAGGTGGCGTTGCGCAGGCGCACGGCGACGTCCTTGAAGGTGCCGCTTTGCACTACGTATTTGACCTCGGTGTTACGTTCCCACTCTTTGCCGGTGTCGCCGTTCTTCAGGGCAATGTTGTCGCCGCTGAGGTAGCGGGTCATGAAGCTCAGGCCGGGCACTCCCAGCTTGGCGAAGTCGAAGTCGTAACGGGCTTGCCAGGAGCGCTCCTCGGCCCCGGCGAAGTCGTTGATCTGCACGAAGTTCACCAGGTATGGGTCGCTGCCATCGACGTAGGGGAAAGCGCTGTCGCCGGACATGTGCTGGTAGCCGGCGCTGAGTTTATGCCCGTTGAGGGCGTAGCTCACCAGGCCGTTGAGGGATTTGTTGTCGATCTTGCCGCCGCGGGCCTGGCCCTGGTCGTCGCTGATGGCCAGGCGCAGGTCGGTGCCGAAGGTGCCCGGGCCCATGGGCTGGGAGGCTACCAGGCCGAGAAAGTGCTGGTTGTAGACATCGTCCAGTTGGGCGAAGTGGTAGCTGCCGGTGATCTTGTCGGTGAACTTGTAGTCCAGGCCGCCGAAATTGAAGTGCTTGCCGGCCACGGTGCCGGCGAAGCGGCTGTTCTTGTTGTTGAGGCGGATATCCTCGTAGTTGCTGTCATCGCGGTCCTTGGCCTTGTCCAGGCGACCACCGGTGAAGGTCAGGTTCTTGATCTCCCTGGAGGTCAGCAAGCCGCCCTCGAAGGTCTGCGGCAGGATGCGCCCGTCGTTGGGCTTGAGGATCGGCAGTTCCGGAATCAGGCTGCCGATTTTCAGTTCGGTGGCGGAAATCTTCACCTTGCCGGTCAGGCCGAGCTTGGAGTACTCGTTGGCCGCGCGCCCGTCATCGTGGGTCGGCAGCAGGCCGGTGCCGGTGCGGTCGGGGCTGGAGTCGAGCTTGACCCCGAGCATGCCCAGGGCGTCCAGGCCGAAGCCCACGGTACCTTCGGTGTAGCCCGACTGCAGGTTGAGCATGAACCCCTGGGCCCATTCGTCGCGCTTGGACTGCTGGGCGCTGGTGCCGTCGCGAAAGTCGCGGTTGAAGTACATGTTGCGGGTTTCGAAGGTGGCGCTGCTGTCTTCGATAAAGGCGGCCTGGCTCAAGGGCGCGAAACCGGCAAGGGTGGCGGCGCTGGCAAGAGCAGTCGGGGTCAGACGGGAAAAACGCGCGGGCTGGACAGCCTGAGGGTGCGTGGATGGCATCCTGGAGTACTCCGTTATTGTTCTTATTTTGACGAAAACGCTTCGAGGCGTTTTGCGGGTCAGCGGCCTTCACGGCCAGGGCAGTCGAGACTGTCCGTGGCGGGACTCTAAAGGGCCAACCTTTCGCTAACCTTTCAGTGCACTTTCGTGGCTTTCGGGCTTCACAGCGGCGGTTGCGGCGGTACACTCCGCGCCAAAGAGCGGCGTCGATCCCCCCTGAAACGAGGTAAACAGCCATGCGAGTCCTGCTCGTGGAAGACCATCTGCAACTGGCCGAAAGTATCGCCCAGGCGCTCAAGAGCACCGGCCTGACCGTGGATGTGCTGCACGATGGGGTGGCGGCCGACCTGGCCCTGGGCAGCGAGGAATACGCCGTGGCGATCCTTGATGTCGGCCTGCCGCGCATGGATGGTTTCGAAGTTCTGGCGCGCCTGCGGGCCCGCGGCAAGAACCTGCCGGTGCTGATGCTGACCGCCCGCAGTGACGTCAAGGACCGGGTCCACGGCCTGAACCTGGGGGCCGACGATTACCTGGCCAAGCCCTTCGAGCTGACCGAGCTGGAGGCCCGGGTCAAGGCCCTGTTGCGCCGCAGCGTGCTGGGGGGCGAGCGCCAGCAGCGTTGCGGAGTGCTGGCCTATGACCTGGACACCCGGCGTTTCACCCTGGGCGAGGAGTTGCTGACCCTGACTTCCCGCGAACAGGCGGTGCTCGAAGCCTTGATCGCCCGCCCCGGCCGGGTCATGAGCAAGGAGCAACTGGCCTCCCAGGTGTTCGGCCTGGACGAAGAGGCCAGCCCCGACGCCATCGAGATCTACGTGCACCGCCTGCGCAAGAAGCTCGACGGCCATGCGGTCGCCATCGTCACCTTCCGCGGCCTGGGCTACCTGCTGGAAAGCCGCGATGCATAAGCCCAGCAGCCTGCGCTGGCGCTTGCTGTGGAACCTCGCACTGCTGCTGGTGGTGCTGATGCTGGCCAGCGGCCTGAGCGCCTACTGGAACGGCCGTGAGGCCGCCGATACCGCCTATGACCGGACCTTGCTGGCTTCGGCGCGAACCATCGCCGCCGGCTTGTCCCAGCGCGATGGCAGCCTGAGTGCCAACGTGCCCTATGTGGCCCTGGACACCTTTGCCTACGACAGCGCCGGGCGCATCTACTACCAGGTCAACGACATCCATCAGACACTGATTTCCGGTTATGAGAACCTGCCCGGGCCGCCGCCCGGCACGCCGCGAACCGATGATTACCCGGCCCTGGCGCGCTTCTACGACGCCCGCTACCAGGGCCAGAACGTACGGGTGGTGAGCCTGCTCAAGGCGGTCAGCGAGCCGAACATGAACGGCATGGCGGAAATCCGCGTGGCGGAGACCGACGAGGCGCGGGTGGCCATGGCCCGCAGCCTGATGGCTGATACCCTGCTGCGCCTGGGCATGCTGGCCATCGGCGCCCTGGTGCTGGTGTGGTTTGCGGTGAGTGCGGCCTTGCGCCCCCTGGAACGCCTGCGCGGGGCGGTGGAAGAGCGCCAGCCGGACGACCTGCGGCCGCTGCCCCTGGTCTCGGTGCAGCGCGAACTGTGGCCGCTGGTACGCGCCTTGAACCATTTCACCGAGCGCCTGCGCGGGCAGTTCGAGCGCCAGGCGCAGTTCATCGCCGAGGCCGCCCATGAGTTGCGCACCCCGCTGGCTGCGCTCAAGGCCCGCCTGGAACTGGGCTTGCGCGCGAGTGAGCCGGATACCTGGCGCGCCACTCTGGAAAGTGCGGCCCAGGGCACCGACCGCCTGACCCACCTGGCCAATCAGTTGCTGTCCCTGGCCCGGGTGGAAAACGGCGCCCGGGCGATCGCCGAGGGCGGGGCGCAGTTGCTCGACCTCAGCCAGCTGGCCCGTGAACTGGGCATGGCCATGGCGCCTCTGGCCCATGCCCGGGGCGTGGCCCTGGCCCTGGAGGCCGACGAACCGGTGTGGCTCAGGGGCGAACCGACCCTGCTCAATGAACTGCTCAGCAACCTGGTGGACAACGCCCTGGCCCATACTCCGCCGGGTGGCAATGTGGTGCTGCGGGTGTCACCGCCCGGGGTGCTGGAGGTGGAGGACGATGGGCCGGGCATTCCCCTGGAAGACCGTGATCGGGTCTTCGAGCGCTTCTACCGGCGCAATCAGCAGGGTGCGGGTTCGGGCCTGGGGCTGGCGATCGTCGGTGAGATCTGTCGCGCGCACCTGGCACAGATCAGCCTGCACGATGGCGAGCCGTCGGGGTTGAAGGTGCGGGTGAGCTTTACAGCCGGCTAGGGGATGCTCAATAGAGCATGGAGCGGGATTCTTCCAGGTCCAGGCACATGGCCTTGTTGTCCGGGTCTATCCCCAGCTTCTTGAAGGCCGGCACGCTGAAGGCGTCGATCCGCGACAGCGGGTGCTCGGTGTCCTTGTGGCAGTACAGGGTCGCCACCTGGACCAGGTCGACGTAGTCGATCCGGCTCGACTGGCGGCTGAAGTCCAGGTATTGCCCGGGGATCTCCACCAGTTGCTCGGGGAACTCCCAGACCCGCAGCAGCTTGTCTCCCAGCAACGGGTGGATGCGCTCGATCACGTGATTGAGGCTGACCGGGTCGGAGAGCAGTTCGTAGTGGTCTTCGGCGTAGGTAAGAATCGGCAGCACGCCAATCTGGTGCACAAGGCCGCCCAGGGCCGCCTGGTCCGGCTTGAGCTGGCTGTAGCTGCGGCACAGCGCATAACTGACCCCGGCCACCTCCAGGCTGCGGCGCCAGACATCGCGCATTTTCTGTTCCACCACTTCGGAGCGGGCGTTGAAGATCTGCTCCATCACCAGGCCGATGGCCAGGTTGCTGCTGTAGTTGACCCCCAGGCGGGTGATTGCCGTGTGCAGGTCGGTGACTTCCTGGGCCGCCCTTAGCAAGGGGCTGTTGACCACCTTGATCAGCCGCGCCGACAGCGCGGTATCGCGGCCTATCACCTTGCTCAGGGTACTGACGCTGATTTCCGGGTCTTCGGCGGCCTGGCGAATCTGCAGGGCCACCTCCGGCAGGGTTGGCAGAACCAGGTCATCGTTGCCGATGGCCTCCAGCAAATCCTGTTGGACCTTTTGCGCCAGCTCAGTCATGTAAGTTCTCTAGGGTGTTGCAAGAAAAGGCAGGCAATCAGCGCTGGATCTCGCGGTCGCGATCCAGCTGGTACGGCAGGTCCAGCAGTTGCAGGGTTGGCCCTTCGAGTGTTTCCAGGTGCAGTTCGCCCCCTTCCACCGCTTCGGCCTGCAACACGGCCAGCAGTTCCACGCCCTGCTGCGCCCGGGCGGCCAGGACCACTTCGCCAATGGCGCTGTTGTGGCTGGGAGCGAACAGCGCAGTGCCTGGAACGGGGAGGGTGTCGCCAGGCAGGGCAAGGCGGTACAGGCGACGCTTGAGCTTGCCCAGGTACTGCATGCGGGCGACGATTTCCTGGCCGGTGTAGCAGCCTTTCTTGAAGCTGACGCCGCCAACGGCCTGCAGGTTGAGCATCTGTGGAATGAACAGTTCACGGGTCTCGGGCATGACTTGGCCGAGGCCCGCGCGGACTTGCCCCAGCAGCCACTGGTTCAGCTCGCCCTCGGGCAGTTGCGCGGCCAGTTGCTGGCGCAGGCTGGCGGCGCGCTCGGCCGGCACCCAGAGTTCGGCGCGCTGGCTGGATACGCGCAAGGCGATCAGGCCATCGGCGCGGGCCACGGAGCCGTCTTCCTCGGGCAGCTCAAGGCCCAGACCGCTCAGGGCGACCTGGGCATCGGCCAGGCCGAAACGCGCCCAACTGGCGCTTTCGTCGGCAAGCTTGGCCTTGGAGAACACCGCGTACTTCTTCAGGTCCGCCAGTTGCGGCTCGATCAGCTCGCGGGCCATGGCCAGGAGGCAGCCGTCGCCTTCCAGAAGGATGCGGAAGCTCGATTGCATGCGGCCTTTCTGATTGCAGCGGGCGCCGAGGCTGGACTGGCTGTCACTGAGGTAATTGAGGTTGCAGGTCAACTGACCCTGAAGGAATTTGCTGGCGTCAGGCCCGCGGACAGCGAGCACGCCTTCGTGGGAGAGGGGGCAGAAATAAGCGGAGTCAGCCATGGTTCATCGCAGGGTAAAAAGTCTGGAGCACATCATAAGGGGGCGCCCCTGAAATGGATAGTTCACAAAGGATGGATGGCCACCGACCAAAGCCGACTGTTCTCGTCTCCCCCGGGCTGTATACTTGCGCTCTATTTGAGGAGCGCTCCATGGTTGAAGATGTTGAACTGAATCGCCTCTACTGGCACAGCCGCCGCGGCATGCTTGAGCTGGACGTATTGCTGGTGCCGTTCGTCAGGGAGGTGTACCCGCATCTCAATGAGACCGACCGCGAGTGCTATCGCAAGCTGCTGGAGTGCGA
This sequence comes from Pseudomonas sp. BIGb0176, assembly GCF_024810175.1. Taxonomy (NCBI): domain Bacteria; kingdom Pseudomonadati; phylum Pseudomonadota; class Gammaproteobacteria; order Pseudomonadales; family Pseudomonadaceae; genus Pseudomonas; species Pseudomonas sp. BIGb0176. The sequence goes on along the minus strand of NZ_JANUEC010000002.1, from coordinate 686,732 downwards.
GGATCAGGACATGTTTGGCTGGTTCATGGAGCGCAGCGAGTCCGAGGACCCCGAGCTGCAGCGCATGGTCCGCATGATTCTGGACCGTGTCCAACCCAAGTAGGTTGTTCGAATGCCGCTGGCGTGCCTCACGGCAACTGCTGGCGGCCTACCTGCTGGCCCAGGCGTTCGCCCTGGGCGCGTTTTTCCTGCTGGATCTTCCGTCTGTCGCCAGGCTCGTGGGGCTAGGGTTGTGCCTGCTGCACGCCGGCTGGGTGTTGCCGCGGCAGATTCTCTTGAGCCATCCACGGGCCTTCACCGGGTTGCGTCATTCGCCCGAAGGCTGGCAGCTGTGGAGTCGATCCGAGGGGTGGCAGGCCGTGCAGTTGCGCGCCGACAGCCTGGCGCTGCCATTGATCGTGGTGCTGCGTTTTCGGCTGCGGGGGGAGCGCTGGGTGCGCTCCCTCTGTGTACCGCGGGACGCGCAGGCCGCCGACCAGCATCGGCGCCTGCGGCTGCGGCTCAAGTTCAGCCGGCGTAGGTGGGCGGCACCAGAATAGTGTCCCGGGCCTCGGGCAGCATCTGCGGGTAGTCCAGGGTGTAGTGCAGGCCGCGGCTCTCCTTGCGCTCCATGGCCGAGAGAATCATCAGCTCGGCCACCTGGGCCAGGTTGCGCAGCTCGATCAGGTCACGGCTGACCTTGTAGTTGCTGTAGAACTCGTCGATCTCGTCCAGCAGCAGGCGCACCCGGTGCTGGGCCCGCTGCAGGCGCTTGTTGGTACGCACTATGCCTACGTAGTCCCACATGAACCGCCGCAACTCGTCCCAGTTGTGCGCAATGATCACGTCTTCATCGGAATCGGTGACCTGGCTGGCATCCCAGGCGGGCAGGGCGATGGGGATCGACACCTGGGGCAGTTGCCGAAGAATGTCGGCCGCCGCCGAACGGGCGTAGACGAAGCACTCCAGCAACGAGTTGCTGGCCATCCGGTTGGCGCCGTGCAGGCCGGTGAAGCTGGTTTCGCCAATGGCGTACAGGCCCGGCACGTCGGTGCGGCCCTGTTGGTCCACCATCACCCCGCCGCAGGTGTAGTGCGCGGCCGGCACCACCGGGATCGGCTGCCGGGTGATATCGATGGAAAACTCCAGGCAACGCTCGTAAACGGTGGGGAAGTGGCTCTTGATGAAGGCTTCCGGCTTGTGGCTGATGTCCAGGTACACGCAGTCGATGCCCAGGCGCTTCATTTCATGGTCGATGGCCCGGGCCACGATGTCCCGTGGTGCCAGCTCGGCCCGAGGGTCGAAGCGCGGCATGAAGCGTTCGCCGTTGGGCAGCTTGAGGTGGGCGCCTTCGCCACGCAGGGCTTCGGTAATCAGGAAGCTCTTGGCCAATGGGTGATACAGGCAGGTGGGGTGGAACTGGTTGAATTCCAGGTTGGCCACCCGGCAGCCCGAGCGCCAGGCCATGGCGATACCGTCGCCGCAGGCACTGTCGGGGTTGCTGGTATAGAGGTAGACCTTGGCTGCGCCGCCGGAGGCGAGGATCACGAAGCGTGCGCCAAAGGTGTCGACCTGGCCGGTGCTGCGGTTGAGCACGTAGGCTCCCAGGCAGCGGTCGCCTTCCAGCCCCAGGCGTTTTTCGGTGATCAGGTCGACGGCGACCCGTTGTTCCAGCAATTCGATATTGGGGTGTTGCCGAGCCTGGGCCAGCAGGGTCTTGAAGATGGCCGCACCGGTGGCATCCGCCGCGTGGATGATCCGCCGGTGGCTGTGGCCGCCCTCGCGGGTCAGGTGGAATTCGAAGCCGCTGTCGTCGCTGCTGGAGTCTTCGTCGCGGGTAAAGGGCACGCCCTGGTCGATCAGCCACTGGATGGCCTCGCGGCTGTGTTCAACGGTAAAGCGCACCGCATCCTCGTGGCACAGGCCGCCGCCGGCATTGAGGGTATCATCGACGTGGGATTCTACGGTGTCGGTATCATCCAGCACGGCCGCGACGCCGCCCTGGGCCCTGAATGTCGAGCCGTTGGCGAGGTCGCCTTTGCTCAAGACGGCAATACGCAGGTGGCTGGGCAGGGTCAGGGCCAGGCTCAAGCCGGCGGCACCGCTGCCAATCACCAGAACATCGTGTTGAAACTGTTGGCTCATTTGAAGGATTCCGCTCAAAGCGACCCGGGAAGGGGTTGGCGCAAGACGCCTGAATCGGCAAGTCAAAGCAGCCACACAGCCCACTAGTATATAGAGGGGGGGATCGGCACAATAGTCGCGCCTTCATGGCATTGTGCGACTTCACCGAGCAAAAGCGTTGCTCTCGGTCAGTCCGATATTCGGAGCATTCCAGCCTCTGGAGCGGCTGATCGAAGACATAGGGCGGTTTTTCTTGTCACCGTTACACAATCTTCGTCTGGCGCAGCTATAAAGATTGGGAACTTTTGCCAAGGCCCCAAACTCAATAGAAGGTTGCCTGAAAGAAGGGACAGCGTCGGTTATATCCAAGGTTTACAGTGTGTCCCTTGTGACAGAATTCGACGACAGGATTATTCGCGCAGCCGGCCTCGCCCGTGCTGCGTTTTTCGTGCGTGCCGGATCAGAGCCCGCAGGAAACTTGCTTGGAGGGGGAGAACTTTTGCGAAAAGCCCGAGTCTATGTTTGCAAGCCTGATCGTTTAGTGATGCAAGCCTCCTCCGAGCTTATCGAGGAGTGTTCATGCTAACCCAGGAAGAGGATCAGCAGCTGGTCGAGCGCGTTCAGCGTGGCGACAAGCGAGCGTTCGATCTGCTCGTGCTGAAGTACCAGCACAAAATTCTCGGGTTGATCGTGCGTTTCGTGCACGACACCCATGAAGCCCAGGATGTTGCACAAGAAGCTTTTATCAAGGCTTACCGTGCGCTAGGTAATTTTCGGGGTGACAGCGCGTTTTACACGTGGCTGTACCGTATCGCCATCAACACGGCGAAAAACTATCTGGTTTCACGCGGCCGCAGGCCGCCGGATAGCGATGTAAGTTCTGAGGATGCGGAGTTCTATGACGGCGATCATGGCCTGAAGGATCTCGAATCGCCGGAGCGTGCGTTGCTGCGGGATGAGATCGAGGGCACCGTCCATCGAACCATCCAGCAACTGCCTGAAGATTTGCGTACGGCCTTAACTTTACGTGAATTCGATGGTCTGAGTTACGAGGACATTGCCAGCGTCATGCAGTGTCCGGTGGGTACCGTGCGCTCCCGGATTTTCCGCGCTCGGGAAGCCATCGATAAAGCCCTGCAGCCGTTGTTGCAGGAAACCTGAGACAGCGGCGACAGCCAAGAGAGGAACCGCCATGAGTCGTGAAGCCCTGCAGGAATCGCTGTCCGCGGTGATGGATAACGAAGCGGACGAACTGGAATTGCGTCGGGTATTGAATGCCGTCGACGAAGTGGAAACCCGTGAGACCTGGGCCCGTTATCAAATCGCCCGGGCAGCCATGCACAAGGAGTTGCTGCTTCCGCGTCTGGACATCGCCGCTGCCGTTTCTGCAGCTCTGGCTGATGAGGCCGTGCCGGCCAAAGCCTCCCGCGGACCTTGGCGCAGCCTGGGCCGTCTGGCAGTAGCTGCCTCGGTGACCATGGCCGTGCTGGCGGGTGTTCGCCTGTACAACCAGGACGAGATCGCAGGTGTCGAGTTGGCACAGCAAACCGGCCAGCCCACCCTGGCGACTCCACAAGTCAAAGGGCCGGCAGTACTGGCCGGCTACAATGAAAGCTCGGAAGCTACTGGCCCCATGGCCAATGGCGTACTGCAAGGGCAGCCAGGCTGGCACGATCAGCGTCTGCCAAGCTACTTGCGCCAGCATGCCCAGCAAGCTGCACTCAAAGGCACTGAAAGCGCTCTGCCTTACGCCCGTGCGGCGAGCCTGGAAAACCGCTAAGGAGGATCATGCGCGCCATACCTCTACTAACGCTTCTGCTCAGTGGCTGGTTTGTGGTTCCAGCCCATGCCGACGAAGCCCAGGACTGGTTGCAGCGTCTTGGGCAAGCGGAACAGCAGCAAAGCTTTCAGGGCACTTTCGTTTACGAGCGCAACGGTAGTTTTTCTACCCATAACATCTGGCATCGTGTCCAGGATGGAAAGGTCCGTGAGCGGTTGATCCAGCTCGATGGGTCCGCTCAAGAGGTGGTGCGTGTCGATGGTCGTACCCAGTGCGTCAGTGGCGAGTTGGTGGCAGGTCTCGGGGATTCCCCGGACGGTGCGGCCCGAGCCCTGGACCCGCAAAAACTCAAGAATTGGTACAACCTTGCTGTCATCGGCAAGTCGCGCGTGGCCGGTCGCCAGGCGGTGATCGTTTCGGTCACGCCCAAGGACCAGCATCGCTATGGTTTCGAGCTGCACCTGGATCGTGAGACCGGGCTGCCGCTCAAGTCCCTGTTGCTCAACGACAAGGGGCAGTTGCTGGAGCGCTTCCAGTTCACTCGCCTGGATACTGCGGATGTGCCTGACGACGTCGAGTTGCGTCCCAGCGCTGGCTGCAAGCCGGTGTCTCTGGACAGCGACAAGGCCTCGGCGGTCAAGACTGTGCAAACCTGGCATTCCGACTGGCTGCCTCCGGGCTTCGAATTGACCAGCAGCAGTGCCCGCAAGGATCCGGAAACCAAATCCATGGTCAACAGCCTGCTGTATGACGATGGTCTTGCGCGCTTTTCGGTGTTTCTCGAGCCGCTCAACGGCGCATCGGTCACCGATACCCGCACTCAGCTCGGACCTACGGTGGCTGTATCACGCCGCCTGACTACCCCCGATGGCGAGATGATGGTCACGGTGGTCGGGGAGATCCCCATTGGTACTGCTGAACGTATTGCGCTGTCGATGCGTTCCGATACCACTGCCAAGCAATGAGCCTTTGTTGGTTGTGTAAGAGGTCAGTGATGCCCGCTCCACAATTGAGAAGATGAAATGTTTGGTCAGCAATTTCATTTGCAAAATTCCCAGAGTTTTTCTATAGGTCAGAACCCCCTCGGTTCTGACCTTATTTGTCGTTCCTGGAACAAAGATGCCGCCCCTGCAGTTTCGGTATTTGCTGTTCCATATCGCTTAACCACGCTCGTCGTAACGGGAGCCGTATGTCGATACCACGCTTGAAGTCCTACTTCACCATTCTTGCCACCGTGCTGGTGCTTGGGCAGGCCGTTTCTGCCCAGGCGGCCGAGCTGCCTGATTTCACCCAACTGGTCGAGCAGGCCTCGCCTGCGGTGGTGAACATCAGTACCACGCAGAAACTGCCGGACCGCCGGGTTTCCAATTCGGCGCAGATGCCCGATCTCGAAGGCCTGCCGCCAATGCTGCGCGAGTTCTTCGAACGGGGCATGCCCCAGCCACGCTCTCCGCGCGGGGATCGTCAGCGCGAAGCGCAGTCGCTGGGTTCCGGGTTCATCATCTCCGCGGACGGTTACATCCTCACCAACAACCACGTGATCGCCGATGCGGACGAAATTCTTGTGCGTCTGGCCGATCGCAGTGAGCTGAAAGCCAAGCTGATCGGTACCGACCCACGCTCCGATGTAGCACTGCTGAAAATCGATGGCAAAGACCTGCCGGTGCTGAAACTGGGTAAATCCCAGGACCTCAAGGCCGGCCAGTGGGTGGTGGCCATCGGCTCGCCGTTCGGCTTCGACCATACCGTGACTCAGGGTATCGTCAGTGCCATCGGTCGCAGCCTGCCGAACGAAAACTACGTGCCGTTCATCCAGACCGACGTGCCGATCAACCCGGGCAACTCCGGTGGCCCGCTGTTCAACCTGGCCGGTGAAGTGGTGGGGATCAACTCGCAGATCTACACCCGCTCCGGTGGTTTCATGGGCGTGTCTTTCGCCATCCCGATCGATGTGGCGATGGACGTTTCCAACCAGCTGAAAACCGGTGGCAAAGTCAGCCGTGGCTGGCTTGGCGTGGTAATCCAGGAGGTCAACAAGGACCTGGCTGAATCCTTCGGCCTGGAGAAACCGGCCGGCGCGCTGGTGGCACAGATCCAGGATGATGGCCCGGCGGCCAAGGGCGGCCTGCAAGTGGGTGACGTGATCCTCAGCCTCAATGGCCAGCCCATCGTCATGTCGGCCGACCTGCCGCACCTGGTAGGCGCGCTGAAGGCCGGGGCCAAGGCCAACCTGGAAGTGATCCGCGACGGCAAGCGCAAGAATGTCGAGCTGACCGTCGGCGCTATTCCTGAAGAAGACAAAGACCTGAGCATGCTGCCCAAGTCGGGTGTCGAGCGCAGCAGCAACCGTCTGGGTGTAGCGGTGGTCGAGCTCAACGATGAGCAGAAGAAAGCCTTCGACCTCAAGGGCGGGGTAGTCATCAAGGAAGTCCAGGACGGTCCTGCGGCGCTGATCGGCTTGCAGCCGGGCGACGTGATCACTCACCTGAACAATCAGGCGATCACTTCGGCGAAGGAGTTCACTGAAATCGCCAAGGCATTGCCGAAGAACCGCTCGGTGTCCATGCGGGTACTGCGTCAGGGGCGAGCCAGCTTCATCACCTTCAAGCTGGCCGAGTAATTCGCCAGCCCCTGAGGTTGCCCAATAAAAAGCCCGCCTCGTAAGAGGCGGGCTTTTTTGTGGCTTGCGTCAATGTCAGCGCATCATGTCCTTGACCATCTGTTCCTGGTCCATCATCTCGCGCTGGCGAGCGTCGATCCTCGACGACAGGGGGAAGTTGCTGCCGGCCCGGCGTTTGGCGAAGTCCAGCTGCTGGATGGCCTGGCGATAGTCGCCCACCAGGGCGAAGTACTCGGCCCGGGCCTGGTGCAGGCCGATGATATTGCCCGACAGGCCGCGGGTTTCCGCCACCAGGTACCAGACATCCGGGTCGTCCGGGCGGCTTTTCAGCAGGCCTTCCAGGGCCTTTTCGGCATCGGCCGGGCGGTTCTGCTTGAGCAGCAGGTCCACGCGGATCTGGTTCAAGGGGTAATTGCCCGGGTACAGGTTGAGCATCCTTTCGACCCGAGTCTGCGCGTCCGGCAGGCGGCTGTTGGCCATGTCCAGTTCGATCTGAGCCAGGTTGTAGGTCACGTCGTTGGGCGACTTGGCCAGCAGGGGCTTGAGGTTTTCCCGTGCTTCGTTCCACTGGCTGCCCTTGATCTGGGCGATGGCCAGGCCGTAGCGAGCGATGTCGTTCTTCGGGTTCTCATCGAGCTGCGCGCGAAAGCGCTTGGCGGCCAGCCCTGGCGATTCCTCATAGGTCAGTTGCACCCGGGCGCGGATCAACTGGTAGCGCAGGCTGTCTTCGGTGCCGCCTTGCCTGGCCTGTTCAGCGCGGTTGCGGGTGTCGGCGATCCGCGATTCGGTCACCGGGTGAGTCAGGAGAAATTCCGGCGGCTTGGCATCGAAGCGGTACTGGCGCATCAGGCGTTCGAACATGGTGGGCATCGAGCGCGGGTCGTAGCCGGCTTTTTCCAGGTTGAGGATGCCGATGCGGTCGGCTTCCTGCTCGTTCTGCCGGGAGAAGCGCCGCTGTTCCTGGATGGCTGCGGCCTGGGTGCCGGCGATGGTGGCGATCCCCGCGTCCCCGGCGCCAGCGGCGGCAATCACGATCCCGGCCAGCAGGGCGGCCATCATCGGCACCTGCATGCGCTGCTGGGCTTCGACCCCCCGGGCGAAGTGGCGCTGGGAAAGGTGCGCCAGTTCGTGTGCCAGCACCGAGGCGTACTCGCCTTCGGTCTGGGCATTGAGGAACAGCCCGCCATTGACCCCGATGATTCCCCCGGGAGCGGCGAAGGCGTTGAGCTGCGGGCTGTTGATCAGGATGAATTCCAGGCGCCGGTCGTTGACCTGGCTGGTTTCCACCAGTTTGTAGACGCTGGTTTCGACATAGTCCTTGAGTTGCGGGTCGTTGAGCTGCGAAACCTGGCTGCGCAGCAACGCCAGCCAGGCACGGCCCAGTTGGTATTCCTGTTGCGGAGAGACAATGGCTGAACTGGCATCACCAAGTGACGGCAGGTCGTCGGCGAAGCCCGGTGAGGCGAGCAGGCAAGCGAGCGTCAGCAGGGTAGGGCGCAATACATTCATGCACAAAGCCTTAATCGACAAAGGCTCTACTGTAGCTGGACACCTGGCCGGGGACCAGACAAAGCCAGTGAAAACTCTGAGGATAAAAAGTGCTTTTGGGTAAATTCCGGCGTCTACCTGATCGTGGCTCCGGCAGCGCGCGGCAGTGCTCTGGTGTCGGGCTTCTTTATTGCCGGTGGGCCTGGCTTGCAGGGTATTCTAGACGCCTTGAATTGATGATCGGAGTAACCCAATGACCGATGTTGTCGCCCATGATGCCGAGCTGGACGCCAGCGGCCTGAACTGCCCGCTGCCGCTGCTCAAGGCCAAGATGGAACTCAATCGCCTGGCCAGTGGCGCGGTACTCAAGGTCATTGCCACCGATGCTGGCTCCCAGCGTGACTTCCGCACTTTCGCCCGCCTGGCCGGTCATACCCTGCTGCGTGAAGAGGATGAGGCCGGGGTGTATCGCTACTGGTTGAAAAAGGCCTGAGCGCAGTCTGCCCTTGAGGGCCTTCATCTAAGGAACATCGATGTTCAAAGTGCTACGTGACTGGATTCAGCGCTACTTCTCGGATGAAGAGGCGGTGGTGCTGGCCGTTCTGCTGTTTCTGGCCTTCACTGCCGTCCTGACCCTGGGCGGCATGCTCGCGCCGGTGCTGGCGGGGATGGTCCTGGCCTACCTGATGCAGGGGCTGGTGGTGAGCCTGGAGCGGCTGCGCCTGCCTGGCGGGGCGGCCGTGGGGCTGGTGTTCGCGCTGTTCATGGGGCTGCTGCTGGTGTTCATCCTGGTGGTGGTGCCGTTGCTCTGGCATCAGTTGATCACCCTGTTCAACGAGCTGCCGGGCATGCTCGCCAAGTGGCAGTCGCTGTTGCTGCTGTTGCCCGAGCGCTACCCGCATCTTGTGTCCGACGAGCAGGTGCTGCAGGCCATCGAAGTGGCCAGGGGCGAGATCGGCAAGTTCGGCCAGTGGGCGCTGACCTTCTCCCTGTCCAGCCTGCCCTTGCTGGTGAACATCATGATCTACCTGGTGCTGGTGCCGATCCTGGTGTTCTTCTTCCTCAAGGATCGGGCGATGATCAGCCGCTGGGTGATCAGCTATCTGCCCCGCGAACGTACGCTGATTACTCGCGTGGCCCATGAAATGAACCGGCAGATCGCCAACTACATTCGCGGCAAGGTCATCGAGATCGTCATCTGTGGCGGGGTGACCTACATCGCCTTCGTCGCCCTGGGCCTGAACTATGCGGCCCTGCTGGCTCTGCTGGTGGGGGGCTCGGTGGTGGTGCCCTATGTCGGCGCCGTGGTGGTAACGGTACCGGTGGCGCTGATTGCGCTGTTCCAGTGGGGCTGGAGCGATCAGTTCATCTACCTGATGGCGGTCTACGGGATCATCCAGACCCTGGATGGCAACGTGCTGGTGCCGCTGCTGTTCTCCGGCGCGGTGAACCTGCACCCGGTGGCGATCATCTGTGCGGTGCTGCTGTTTGGCGGGCTGTGGGGGTTCTGGGGGATATTCTTTGCGATTCCCCTGGCGACCCTGTTCAAGGCAGTGCTGGATGCCTGGCCCAGGAAGGACCCGGTGGTGGCACCTCTACTCTAGATAAACGGGGCGGCTGATACAGCCGCCCCGGTCATTTCAGGCCTTGTTCAGGGCCTGGGCCGCGGCCAGTACGGCGTCGACGTGCCCGGGTACCTTCACCCCGCGCCATTCCTGGCGCAACACACCGTCCTTGTCGATCAGGAAGGTGCTGCGGTCCACGCCCAGGTATTCCTTGCCGTAGAGCTTCTTCAGCTTGATCACGTCAAACAGCTGGCAGACGGCTTCGTCCTTGTCGCTGATCAGCTCGAAGGGGAATTCCTGCTTGCACTTGAAGTTCTCGTGGGACTTCAGGCTGTCGCGGGAAACGCCGAAGACTTCGGTGTTGGCAGCCTGGAAGGCGGCGTATTGATCGCGAAAGCCCTGGCCTTCGGTGGTGCAGCCCGGGGTGCTGTCCTTGGGATAGAAGTAGATCACCACTTGCTTGCCCTTGAGGTCGGACAGGCTGACGGTCTGCCCGCTGGTGGCGGGGGCCTGGAAATCGGCAATAGGTTGATCGATAGCAACGGCCATGGGGCTTCCTTACATAGGGTTCTGTGGGCGCCAGGGTTCGATCAGCGCGTCGAGGTTCATGGCGTCGGCAAAGTCCAGGAACTGGTCGCGCAGCCAACTGATCTGGGTGCCGGCGGGCAGGGTCACGGTAAAGGTGGCATTGAGCATGGTGCCGCCGGTCTGTGGAGCCTGGTAGGTATCGCAGGTGAGGTTTTCCAGCTCGACCTGATGGTCGATGAAGAACTGGCACAGCTCATTGACGATGTCCGAGCGGTACGCGGCGCTGACGTAGGCCACATAAGGCAGGGCCTGGGGGCGGCTTTCCAGGGCGGCGCTGCGCACCACGTTGACCGTGAAGGCATGCTTCTTGGCCAGGAACGGCAGGCTGCTTTCCAGGCGCGCCAGGGCGTCCCAGCTGCCGGAAATCTCCAGAACCAGCGCGCTGCACTCGCCATGCCGGGTCAGGCGCGACGTCACCACGGCGCAGCGGTTTTCATGGCTGGCGCGGCACAGGACGTTGGTCAGCTCCATGGGGTTGGCGCCGAGGGCACTGATGACAAGGAATTGTTCGCGAACTGTGGGGGTGGACATGCAGCATTCCTAAAGCGATGAGCGGTCGGTACTTTTTGACAAGCCAGTACCGGGCAAGCGTCGCCGGCGGAACTTCAAGGCCTCGGACCACAAGCCGGCGACTGGCCCCGAAACGCTCGGAACACAGGCTGGCAACGCGGGAGTGGGGCTTTGCAGATCCAACAGGCAGGCGATAACCCGGTCTACACGCTTATCAGTAGCGATCAAAGCCTGAAGGGTAGCGAAAACCATCGCTCAGGGGAATGCTCATGGCGCGGGACTTCGCTTGTGCAAGGAACTTGGCGCCAGTACCATTACCGCTCTCTTTTTCCGGCAGGAGCGGTTGCATGATTGCGGGCAGTATGGTGGCACTGGTCACACCCATGGATGCACAGGGAAATCTCGACTGGGACAGCCTGAGCAAACTGGTGGACTTCCACCTGCAAGAGGGCACCAACGCCATCGTGGCGGTCGGCACCACAGGTGAGTCGGCCACCCTGGATGTGAACGAGCACATCGAAGTGATTCGTCGGGTGGTCACCCAGGTTGCAGGGCGCATTCCGGTGATCGCCGGTACCGGCGCCAACTCGACGCGCGAAGCGATCGAGCTGACCACCAATGCGAAGATCGCCGGCGCCGATGCGTGCCTGCTGGTGACCCCGTACTACAACAAGCCGACCCAGGAAGGCCTGTACCAGCATTTCCGCGCCATTGCCGAGGCCGTGGACATCCCGCAGATCCTCTACAACGTTCCGGGCCGCACCGCATGCGACATGCAGGCCGAGACCGTGATCCGCCTGTCCAGCGTGAAGAACATCATCGGGATCAAGGAAGCCACCGGCGACCTGCAGCGCGCCAAGGCCATCCTGGCCGGCGTGCCCGGCGATTTCCTGGTGTACTCCGGCGATGACGCCACCGCAGTCGAGCTGATCCTGCTGGGCGGCAAGGGCAATATCTCGGTGACCGCCAACGTCGCGCCACGGGCCATGAGCCAGATGTGCGCCGCGGCCATGGCCGGCAATGCCGCCAAGGCCCGGGAGATCCACGAGACCCTGATGCCGCTGAACAAGACTCTGTTCATCGAATCCAACCCTATTCCCGTGAAATGGGCCCTGCACGAAATGGGCTTGATGCCGGACGGTATCCGTCTGCCGCTCACCTGGCTCAGTGCCGCCTGTCACGAACCGCTGCGGCAGGCCATGCGCCAGTCCGGCGTCTTGGTTTAATTGAGGAAGTACAACGCATGAAGCGAATGGCCGGACTTTCCGCACTTGCCTTGATTATCTCCAGCACCAGTGGCTGCGGTTGGATCTGGGGCCCGGAAGGCTACTTCCGTGACCGGGGTAGCGATTACCTGCAAGCGCAACAAACAGCACCGATGCAATTGCCGCCGGATGTACAGACCGCCAAGCGTCTGGACCCTCTGCTGCCGATTCCGCGCAACGTGGCCGACGACAACGTCAAGGGCGAGTACGAAGTGCCTCGTCCCCAGCCGCTGTCGGCCATTGCCGATGCCAGCGACTACACCCTGCAAAAGAGCGGCGATTCGCGTTGGGTCATGGCCCAGCATCCACCGGCCGAAGTCTGGCCAGTGGCGGTGCAGTTCTTCCAGGACAACGGTTTCCGCCTGGATCAGCAGCGCCCGCAAACCGGTGAGTTCACCACCGGCTGGCAGCGTTCCGACGAGCTTTCCGCGGCCGTGGCCAAGCGCCTGAGCAGTGCCGGCGTCGCCGCCGACAGCGAAACCCGCGTACGGGTACGCATCGAGCCAGGCGTGCAGCGCAACACCAGTGAAGTCTATGTGGTCAGTGCCGAGCGTCCCGCCGGCAGCACTGCCGACGTGGAGTTCACCAACCGTTCGGTCAACACCGGCCTGGACGCAGCGCTGGTGGACGACATGCTGGCAAGCATGAGCCGCACCTCCGAGAAGGGCGGTTCGGTGTCTCTGCTGGCGGCCCGCGATTTCGATACCCCGAGCCGAGTCAGCCTCAGCGAGGATGGCAGCGGCAACCCGGTACTGAACCTGGGCGCCGACCTCGATCGCGCCTGGTCCAGTGTTGGCCGTGCCCTGGAACAGGGCGAATGGCGGGTTGAGGACATCAACCGCAGCCTGGGCCTGTACTACATCAACCTGGCGGAAAAAGCCGAGAAGAAAGACGACGAGCCGGGCTTCTTCGGCAAGTTGTTCGGCAGCAAGCCGGCCAAGGAAGAGATCGAAGCCCGTGCCGAGCGCTATCAGGTTCGCCTGAGCAAGGTAGGCGAGAACGTCCAGGTCACCGTCGAGAAGAACATCAACACCGTGGCGCCGGCCGATGTGGCACGCAAAGTGTTGGGCGTGATTCAGGACAACCTGGGCTGATCCGATGCGTTTTGCCGTTCTCGGCAGTGGTAGCCAAGGGAATGGCACGCTGATCGTCAGTGCCGACACCTGCGTTCTGGTGGATTGTGGTTTCTCCCTGCGGGAAACCGAGCGGCGCCTGCTGCGTCTGGGAGTCGATCCCGCGCAGTTGAGCGCCATCCTGGTAACCCACGAACATGCCGACCACGTGCATGGCGTGGGTTTGCTGTCTCGGCGCTACAATCTACCGGTCTACCTCAGCCAGGGCACCTTGCGCGGGATGCGCAAACCGGTGGAGGTCGCGGGTTTTGTCCGCGGTGGCGAGTCGCTGCAGATCGGCGCCTTGCGCATCGACGTGATTGCCGTGGCCCACGACGCCCAGGAACCTACGCAATTTGTCTTCAGTGATGGCCAGCGGCGCTTCGGCCTGCTGACCGACCTCGGCTCCTACTGCGCCGGGGTGCTGGACGGCTACCGTGGCCTGGATGCCTTGATGATCGAGGCCAACCATTGCCGGGATCGGCTGGCACGGGGTTATTACCCGTACTTTCTCAAGCAGCGGGTTGGCGGCGACCTGGGACATTTGAACAACCATCAGGCCGCAAGCCTGGTGGCCGAATTGGGATGGCAGGACCTGCAGCACCTGGTCCTGGCTCATCTGAGCAGCAAGAACAACCTGCCGCAGCTGGCCCGGCAATGTTTTGTCGACACCCTCGGGTGCGACCCGGACTGGCTGCAACTGGCCGATCAAGATTCAGGGCTCGACTGGCGCCACATCGCCTAGCCCACCTACTTAGCAAGCGGAGCCCATCATGGAAAAACGTGAAGAACTCTACCGCGGCAAAGCCAAATCGGTTTACAAGACCGACGACGCCGACCGCTTGATCCTGCTGTTTCGTAACGACACCTCGGCGTTCGACGGCAAGCGCATCGAGCAGCTGGACCGCAAGGGGATGGTGAACAACAAGTTCAACGCCTTCATCATGCAGAAACTCGAAGCCGCCGGCGTGCCGACCCAGTTCGACAAGCTGCTGGGTGACAACGAATGCCTGGTGAAGAAGCTCGACATGATTCCGGTGGAGTGCGTGGTGCGCAACTACGCCGCCGGCAGCCTGGTCAAGCGCCTGGGCGTGGAAGAGGGCATGAAGCTCAACCCCTACACCTTCGAGCTGTTCCTCAAGGACGACGCCAAGGGCGACCCGTTCATCAACGAATCCCACGTGGTGGCATTCGGCTGGGGTACTGCCGAGCAACTGGCGCGCATGAAAGAGCTGTCGCTCAAGGTCAATGAAGTGCTGAGCAAGCTGTTCGATGACGCCGGCCTGCTGCTGGTGGACTTCAAGCTGGAGTTCGGCGTGTTCAGCGACGGCTCCATCGTCCTGGGCGACGAGTTCAGCCCGGACGGTTGCCGTCTGTGGGACAAGGACACCAAGAAGAAGATGGACAAGGACCGCTTCCGCCAGGGCCTGGGCGATGTGATCGAAGCCTACGAAGAAGTGGCCCAGCGCCTCGGCGTACCGCTGTAATCGACGCAAGCATCTGATAGCACGGAAAAAATTTGCTCGGGGGGCTTCGCTTCGAGCAAAGGTGCTGTTATGATGCGCGCCGTTGGAGAGATGCCAGAGTGGCCGAATGGGACGGATTCGAAATCCGTTGTACCTTCACCGGTACCTAGGGTTCGAATCCCTATCTCTCCGCCATACAAATGAAAGCCCCGGAAATCATCGATTTCCGGGGCTTTTTTGTTGCTCGCAATCGGCCGCCCCGGGCCGTGCGCCCCCCTCGTTTTCCAGCAACGCCTTCTGCCGAACTGTTAGCGCCGGCGGAATCAGTGCGTCCTGCGCCCGGTCGATTCGGCGGTGCGTGGCCAAATATCAATAGTCCACAATACTTGATGCTGTTATCGGCTATTGGATTGATATTCCAGGAAGTTGTTATTGGCGAGTAACTTTAGTTTGTCTGTTGTTTAAGTCGGTTTTCCCTTCCGAGAAATTTCCTGTTTCTCTGCGCGAGCATTCCCGGAAATCATGCTGTAGTGATCTTGATCCAAATAAATCGACTCTTCTATATGCTTGGTCGCTGCTGGCAGACCCGATCCGAACTTGTAGTTCAAGCCGGCCGGGATGCCGGGAACAAGCAGCATTAATTAACTTTTATAAGGTCAGGCAAATCCGTTCTTCCAGGCTGGCGGCAGTATTATTGTCGGTTGCTTTCGGAGGGAAGTGTTTTGTTGTTGCTTCCTTATAATCATTTGGAAAAGGAAATCAGATGAAACGCAAGACTCTCTTGTCCATGGCAACTTCCGGGTTGATGCTGGCAGCATTGATTCCATCCTTTGCCCAGGCTACCGATGGCGTGGTGAAGTTCAGTGGCAGCATCTCTGACACCACCTGCGATATCAACGGCAAGGCCCCGGGCGAAGGTAACGAGACTAACGTTGAACTCGGTACTATCAACCCGTCTGTATTTAGCGAGATCGGCAAGACCTCTACGCTGAAACCGTTCGTACTACAGCTTTCGGGTGCCAGCTGTACTGCTGGTAAGAGCGTTTCCATCGAGTTCGATCAACTCGGCAACGTCGACCCTGCCTCCGGCAACCTCAAGCTGATCGGTAGCAAGCCTGCAAGGGGCGTGCAGATCCAGATCTACAACGACCACGGCACTACTCCGGCGAAGATCGTCCTGGGTCAGGCGGAAGCCGCACCCCAGGTCGCTACGATCTCCACTGAAAAGACTGCAACCCTGAAGTACCAGGCCGCTTACGTATCTACTGAAGCCTCCGTCGGTGCGGGTTCGGGCGTGTCCTACATCCGCTACACCCTTGCATACCAATAACAGCAGTTAGTTATTAAGGGGCAGGTCATGACGCCGACTGCGCGTTTTGTTCATTCTCTCGTTATCGGTGTCATGTTCCTGGGGATACTGTCGGGGGTCGCGCATGCCGGGATAGTACTGGAAGGTACGCGCCTGGTTTATCCAGCAGAGGCTCGTGAAGTTACATTGAAGTTGAGTAACACCGGCTCTGTGGCCTTGTTGGCGCAAAGTTGGATCGACGAAGGCGATGCCAACAAGTCTCCTGAGGAAATCAAGGTTCCCTTTCTTCTGGCCCCAGCAGTCAGCCGGGTGGAAGCGGGAGGCTCGGCAATATTGCGTGTGTCTTATTCAAAAGAACCCTTGGCAAAAGATCGCGAGTCATTGTTTTGGCTGAATGTACTGGAAACGCCACCACGGCGAAAACAGGACGAGAACGTGTTGCAGTTTGCATTCAGGACTCGGATCAAGATTTTCTTCCGTCCTGACAACTTGATTGGCAATGCGGGCATGGCTGGCGAAAAGCTCAAGTGGGAATTAAGTCGAGCAGGCGCTTCGCAAGTTCCGGTTATCAAAGTGTTCAATCCAACACCTTATTACGTGTCCTTCGGACGCATGGAAGTTGCTGTGTCAGGCCGTCGAATCGATTTGAAGCCAGGCATGGTCGCACCCTTCGGATATGAGTCTTTCCCCTGGCCAGCGAGCGCTCCGTCACAGCCGACCAAGGCATCAATTGAATATGAGGTGATCGATGATTTCGGCGGCCGAGGCCTGCTGAAAAAGTCGCTTCTTTGACGGGGTTCCTCATCACTTCTGCGGGCTTTTCAGTGGCTTGGTTTTCTTGAGGGGCAGGGATCTCGTTATGTCGCGTATTCCGTGCCATCGGCATTTGCGTGCGAGCTGTTCTGGGCCTTCATCCGGCCGCAGACGGGTTCCGGCGACGCAGTCACTGTGTCTGGCGGCGGTGCTGATGAGCAATTCCATGGTGCTGGTGGCCGACCAGGACGGCATCGCGCCGGCGACGGCAGAGGCTGCGGATACGGGCTCCAGCCAGGATGTGTTGTTCGACAGCCAGATGCTATTTCAAGGTAAGGGCACTCCCATCGATACCTCGCGCTTTCAACAATTGGGCTATGTCGCGCCCGGCACATACTTGCTTGATGTGCTGGTGAGCAGTCAGTGGCGGGCGTTGCAGGAAATCCAGTTCCGCGCCAGCGATGACCCCCAGGGCAGCCAGCCGTGCTACGACCGTTCGTTGTTGCAGCAGTTGGGTATCGACTTGAAAAAGACCGATGCGAGTCTGGGCACCCATTCCTCTCACCCTCTCATGGGCGATGGGCTGTTTTGCGGCGACCTGGGCAGCTACATCCCTGGCGCGACCACCCGCGTCAAAATTGCGGAACAGAAGATCGAGTTGTCGGTGCCGCAGCTTTTCCTGCAGCAGAACCTGTCGAAAACCTATGTCGATCCGGCGAGCTGGGATTACGGCGTGTCCGCGGCCACGCTCAACTACAACACCAGCCTGTTCAGTTCCCAGAGCAATGGGCGAAGCCAGACCGATGGCTATGCCGGGCTCAACCTGGGGCTCAACCTGGGTGACTGGCGTCTGCGTCACAGCGGCACCGCCACCTGGTCGCCGGAGGTGGGCGGCCATTATCAGCGCGGTTACATCTATGCCCAGACCGACCTGCCGGCCTGGCACTCGCAGTTGCTGGTGGGAGAGAGCGTGACCGAAGCCGATCTGTTCGACTCGGTATCGTTTCGCGGTGTCCGGCTGGCCAGCGACCCGCGCATGCTGCCCGAGAGCCAGCGCTACTACGCACCGCAGATCCGCGGCACGGCCAGCACCAATGCCAAGGTCTCGGTCTATCAGCGCGGCTACATGATCTATGAAACCTCCGTTGCACCGGGGCCGTTCGAGATTTCCGATCTGCAAGCGGCAAGCTTTGGTGGGGATCTGGACGTGACGGTCACCGAGGCCAACGGCCAGACCAGCCGCTTTACCGTACCTTTTGCCACCACCGTGCAAACCCTGCGCCCCGGCACCTCACGCTACAGCCTGACGGCGGGCAAGGTGGCGAACCCCGGGCTCGGTGGCAGCGAGCAATATGTGGCCCAGGGCACCCTGCACTACGGCCTGGATAACCAATTGACCGGTTATGCCGGCACGGCACTCACCGGCAGCTACATGTCGGCGCTGATCGGCAGCGCACTGAATACTTCCCTCGGGGCTTTTGGCCTGGACCTGACCCAGGCCAGAACCGAGCTGCCCCGGGGCGGCAGCATGCAGGGCCAAAGCGTGCGCCTGTCCTACAGCAAGAACCTGCCCAACAGCGGGACCAACTTCTCATTGCTGGCCTACCGCTATTCCACCAGCGGTTACCTGGGCCTGCAGGACGCCATCACCCTGCAGGACCACGTCAACCAGGGCGAAAGTGTCGACTCGTTCGCCCGGGTCCGTGACCGCCTGGATATCAACATCAACCAGCAACTGGGCGACGGCGCAGGGCAGCTCTATGCCACGGGCTCCAGCCTCCAGTACTGGAATCGCCAGGGCCAGACCCTGAACTTCGCCATGGGTTACAGCAACCAGTGGCGCGGTAACAGCTACTCCTTCATGGCTCAGCGCATGCGTGCTTCCAGCAGTGGTTCACGGGCAGGCGCGGGGGCGGACAACACGTTTTTCAGCTTCAGCCTGTCGATTCCCCTGGGGCGGGAAGGGCGCCGGGGTACCACGATCAACAGCTACGCCAGCCATGACAAGCGTTCTGGCGCGCACTACACCAGCGGCATTTCCGGCGTACTGGACAAGGATGGCGACGCCACCTATGCGTTGTCCGCCGCCCATGACCAGCGCCAGGGCGAAACCTCGACCAACGCCAGCCTCAACTATTTCCTGCCCGAGGTTTCCCTGAGTTCGAGCTTTTCCCAGGGGCGCGACTATCGCCAGCAGTCTCTGGGGGCTTCCGGGGGCATGGTGCTGCATTCGGGTGGCTTGACCTTCGCCCAGACCCTGAGTGAAACCACGGGCCTGGTGCATGCTCCCGATGCCAAGGGCGCCCGGGTCGGCTATGCCGATACGCGGGTGGATGGAAGCGGCTATGCCGTGGTCTCCAGCCTGAGCCCCTATCAATTGAACACCGTGGACATCGACCCCACTGGCGTTGCCGACGACGTCGAGCTGCTGCTCAGCTCACGCCATGTGGCGCCGGTGGCGGGGGCGGTGGTGATGCTTTCGTACCCGACCCGCAGGGCGCGTGCGGTGCTGATCGACAGCCAGCAGCCCGATGGCCAGCAGTTGCCGTTTGCTGCCGTGGCTGTCGATGCCCAGGACGGTGCCGAGCTGGGGGCGGTGGGCCAGGGCAGCCGCCTGGTGCTGCGTACCGAGCAGGACCAGGGCACGATTCGCGTGGAATGGGGCCAGGAGCCGGATCAGCAGTGCCTGATCGACTACCAGTTGCCGCCCCGCGATACGGCCTCCGCCACGGGCTATGTGGTGCTTCAGCGCCCCTGCCGGGCGATGCCGGCAGGTTCCGTAGAGGAGCGGCCTTGATGGACCATCAAGGCGGATATGGCCGTCTTTGCTCCCTGCGTGGTTGCCGGTGGCTGCTGGGGCTGCTGGCCTTGTCCAGCGGCTGGGCCCAGGCCGACCTGTCGATTGTCGGCACACGGTTCATCTATCCCGCCGGCAAGCCGGCCATCAGCATCCGGGTCGGTAATAGCGGCCGTGCGCCGATCCTGTTGCAGGCCTGGCTGGACAAGGGCGACGCCGAGGTCGACCCCAGCGCCCTGGTGGTGCCGTTCGTGCTGTCGCCACCCATCTCCCGGCTCGAGCCAAGGCAGAACGCAGCCCTGGTCCTGCGCTACAGCGGCGAGCCATTACCCGGCGATCGGGAGTCGGTGTTCTGGATCAACTTTCTCGAAGTACCGCCCCTGGCGGCCGCGAAGGACGACTTGCTGCGGCTGGCATCGCGCATGCGCATGAAGCTGCTGTACCGCCCCCAGGGCTTGTCCGGCAAGGCTGACGAAGCGGTCCGCCAGTTGCGCTGGAGCCTTGTGGCGGCGGGGGCGGGCGGCGCGGCGCTGCTGGCCGGCAACCCGACCCCGTACTACGTGTCCTTCGCTGAGGTGGCGCTGGGCAGCGGCAATCGATCAATCACATTGCAGGGGATCACCGTGGAGCCCTTCGGCTCGGCGCGGATCGCCCTGCCCGATATGCAGGGAATTACCCCGGATCAGGCGGTGGTTCATTACCAAGTGGCAACTGACAGCGGGGAGACGCTGAGTGGAAGTGCGCGGATACAAGACTGAAGTTGCCTTGGGCAAGTCATCGAACAGCCTGCTTGCGGGGGGCCTTGAACGGCGCTGGCAGCGATTGTCCGGGGGCTGCCTGGGCTTGCTGCTGATGTTGCCCGCAGTGGCGGCTGCCGCGGTGTATGTGCCCAACGCCGGGCAGGCGATGCGCGACATCCAGGCCACGCAACCGGCCTTGCCGGAGCAGCCGGCACCGGAGCTGGACCTGCCGGCGAAGCCGCCGAGCGCCCCTGCCCAGGCTCCGGACACCTCCGGCATCCGCTTGCAGGTCAACGACTTCGTGATCGTCGGCAACCAGGTGTTCAGCAACGAGACGCTGCAAGCCCTGCTGGCGGACCTCAAGGGCCAGGAGCTGGACCTGAACCAGCTGCGCGCGGCCGCCGAGCGCCTGACGACCTATTACCAGGACCAGGGCTACATGCTGGCCCGGGCCTTCCTGCCGGCCCAGGACATCGAGGACGGCGTGGTGCGTATCGAGGTCATGGAAGGTCGCTATGGTCGTATTCAAGTGAACAACCAGTCCCGGGCCCTGAACTCGGTGATCACAGGCCCGCTGTCGTCACTGCACAGCGATACCGCGGTCCGCAGTGAAGATCTTGAACGCAGCCTGCTGCTGTTGAGCGACCTTCCCGGGGTCCGGGTCAAGGGCACTCTCAGTGCCGGCGAGCAGCGCGGCACCACCGACCTGCTGGTCAATGCGCAGCCCGGGCCCTGGGCCAGCGGCACCCTGGAAGCCGACAACTTCGGCGGCTACTACACCGGCGAATACCGCCTCGGGGGCAGCCTCAACCTCAACAACCCCTTGCGCCTGGGCGATCAGTTCAACCTGCGCCTGCTCGGCAGCGACGAGGACCAGCGTTACTACCGCGCCGCCTACAAGCTTCCCCTGGGCCCCTGGTCCACCAGTGTGGGCGTGGCCTATTCGCGGATGAACTACGAGTTGAGCCGGGACTTCGAGGTGCTGGAGGCCCACGGCCAGGCGAGCATCGGCAGTGTCTTCATCACTCAGCCGCTGATCCGCAGCCGCACCTTCGATCTCAGCGCCCAGTTGCAGTACGAGGACAAGCGCCTGCGCGACGACATCGACCTGTTCGAAGTCAGCAGCCAGAAGCATGTGGAACTGTGGAGCCTGAGCCTCAACGGCAACTCCCAGGACAGCCTGCTCGGCGGCGGGCAGAACTTCTTCTACCTCACCTACGGCAGTGGCCGGTTGAGCATCGACGACCCGATGGACCAGTGGCGCGACCATTTCACGGCCGGCACCAACGGTGGCTTTCAGAAGCTCAACCTCAATGCCGCGCGCCTGCAGTACCTGAGCCCGCGCTTTCAGCTCTATGGCCAGTTCAACGGCCAATGGTCCTCGACCAACCTGGACAGCTCGGAAAAATTCGGCATCGGCGGCCCCTTCGATGTGCGCGCCTATCCCCAGGGCAGCGGCAGTGGCGACCAGGGCTGGCAGGCCAGCCTGGAACTGCGCTTTCTCCTGGCCCCGCGCTGGCAGCTCAAGGCGTTTGTCGATCACGGCGCGGTGCAGGTCAACAAGAGCCCCTGGATCCACGACGAGAACCGCCGCCAGTTGTCGGGCGCCGGTGTGGGTGCCAGTTGGAGCGGTCCTTCGCAACAGATCAGCGTGACCAGTGCCTGGGCCCTGGACAACAACCAGGAAGGCAGCGGGCCCGAGCGCACGCCGCGGATCTGGGCCAGCGCGACACAGTATTTCTGAAGGCCGGCGTGTGCTTCGGAGGTGGTGCCGTCCTGCATAGGTTGCAGGGCGTTAATAAGTAGATAAGGAGTCAACGTGAATAAGGTTTATGCATTGGTGTGGAATCAGGCCCAGGGCTGCTGGAGTGTGACCGACGAGGGCGCACGCCGTCGTCGCCGCTCCGGAACACGCAAGGGCCTGGTGGTGATGGTGGCCGGGCTGCTGGGCATTGGTGTTCTGCCTGTGGCCTTCGCGTTGCCGACGGGAGGCACGGTGGTCTCCGGCACGGCGGACATCCTGACGTTCGACAATGGCAAGCAGATGTCGATCAACCAGCACTCCGACAAGCTGATCACCAACTGGAACGACTTCAGCGTGAACCGTGGCCAGACGGTGACCTTCAGCCAGCCGACCAAGACCTCGGTGGCCCTGAACCGGGTGATTGGCGTCAATGGCAGTAACATCCAGGGGCAGATCAATGCCAACGGCCAGGTGTTCCTGATCAACCCCAACGGGGTGGTATTCGGCAACAACGCCCAGGTCAACGTCGGTGGCCTGGTGGCCTCGACCCAGAACATCACCGATGCCAACTTCACCGCCGGCAACTACAAGTTCGCCGGGACCTCGCAGGCTGAAGTCGTCAACAACGGCATGATTACCGCCACCGATGGCGGCAGCGTGGCGCTGATCGGCAAGACCGTGCGCAACGAAGGTGACATCAAGGCGCAGAAGGGCAGCGTGGCCCTGGGTGGCGGCAACGAGTTCACCGTCAGCTTCGACAGCAACAACCTGCTGGACCTGAAAGTCGATGCCGCGGCGATCGATGCGCTGGTCAGCAACGGCGGGCTGCTCAAGGCCGACGGCGGGCAGGTATTGATGACCGCCAAGAGCGCAGGCTCGATGCTGCAGACCGTGGTCAACAACCAGGGCGCCATCGAAGCCAACACCCTGTCGCGCAAGGCCGGCAAGATCACCCTGGACGGCGGTGACGTCGGCGTGGTCAACGTCGGCGGCTCGCTGAGCGCCAATGCACTGACTGCCATCGGCGATGGCGGCGTGGTGGAAACCAAGGGCGCCACCACCAAGGTGCAACTGGCCGCCCGGGTCAACACCCTGGCCAACAATGGCCGGGCCGGGACCTGGAAGATCAGCTCTTCGGACGTCACGGTCAATCCGACCTCCACGCCCGGTGAAACCACCGTGTATGCCGATACCCTGTCGCACAACCTGGCTACCACCAACATCGAGTTGAACAGCAAGGCCGGCAACGTGTCGATCGATGGTGATATCGCCTGGGCCAGCGGCAATCAATTGAGCGTGGCCTCGGCCCAGGACATCAGCCTCAACAAGAACCTCAAGAGCAGCGGTGCGGGCGCCCGTATCGAGCTCAATGCCAATCGGGACATCAAGATCAATGGTGCCGTAGCGCTGACCGGGGTCAACAGCAGCCTGGGCCTGGACTACGGCAACAGCTACGCCCTGGGGCCGAAGGGTCAGGTCACCCTGTCCGGCAGTGGCGCCTGGTTCGACGCCAATGGCGACCTGTACAAGGTGATCCAGAACGCCGCGCAATTGCAGGCGATCGGTACCAGCCTCGACGGCCTGTATGTGCTGGGCAACGACATCAAGGGCACCGGCAGCATCAAGTCCATTGGTGGCAGTCGAGAGTTCAACGGGGTCTTCGACGGCCTGGGCAATACCATCAGTGGTTTCACGGTCAATACCGACGGCCCTTACGGCGGTCTGTTCGGTCGCTCGTCCGGCACCATCAGCAACCTCAAGCTGGCGTCGATGAACATCTACGGTGCCACCTCCAACGCAGGCTTCGGCAAAATCGGTGGTCTGGTCGGCGTAAACACCGGCCGCATCGAAAACGTCAGTGGCACCAACCTCAACGTCTTCGCCAACAGCAACCAGAACAACATTGTCGGCGGCCTGGTCGGTGTCAACGCCGGCGGCACCATCGATCGTGGCTCGATGGCCGGTACGGTGACCGGTAATGCCAACACCTCCGCCGTCGGTGGGCTGGCGGGGGAAAACAACGTCGCTTCGACTGGCCTCGGCACCATTACCAACAGCACCACCGACGTGCGGGTGCTGGGCACCATGCAGGTCACCACCAATGGCGGCATGGGCGGCCTGGTAGGCGTCAACAAGGGCGGCCTGATTAGCGACTCTTCGAGTGCTGGCACCGTCGGTACCGGGTTCAACCGTTACGTCCAGGACCCGAACCTGGGTGGCCTGGTGGGTTACAACCAGGGTGGCAGGATCGAACGCGCCAGCTCCTCGGTCGGCGTCTGGGGGTACACCGCCAGCCGTATCGGCGGCCTGGTGGGCTTCAACAACAACGGCGCTATCGTCTACTCCAGCGCCAGTGGCGCGGTGGTCGGGGCGGGCTCCGTGGCTGCCGGTGGCCTGGTGGGCTGGAACCAGAACAGCGAGCTCAATAACGTCGAGGCCACAGGCAAGGTCAGCGATTCGACCGGTGCCAACGTCGGCGGGCTGGTGGGCAAGAACGACAACAGTCGGATCCACAGGGCTGAAGTGACAGGTGATGTGGTCGGCGGAGCCAGCGGCAACATCGGTGGCCTGATCGGGCACAACTTTGGTGGCAACACCGAATATGTCGTGGCCCGTGGCAAGGTCAGCGGCGGCAACCTCAGCTACGTCGGCGGCCTGGTGGGCTACAACGACGGTGACCTGAGTTCGGCCGAGGCCAGCGGTGACGTCAGCGGCGGCGCCAACAGCTTTGTCGGCGGGCTGGTGGGGACCAACGGCGACTTTGTCGATCACCGGATCAACAGTGCCTCGGCCAAAGGCAATGTGGTGGGCGGTAGCCAGAGTTCGGTGGGTGGCCTGGTCGGCCAGAACAATTCGTTCATCACCAACTCCCTGGCCAATGGTCAGGTGAGCGGCGGCACCTATGCCCGCCTGGGTGGCCTGGTCGGCTTGAACATGGGCGATCTGCGCAACTCCGTGGCCTACGGCAACGTCAAGTTCGTGTCGAACTACGCCCAGACCTACGGCGGCCTGGTCGGGGTCAACTACGGCGACATGCGCAACAACACGGCGCTGGGCCTGGCGACTCAGGTACCCGCGGTCGGCCTGAACCAGGGCGACATTCGCAACTGATGATCCACAACCACTGATCCGAGGAATGGCAGTTGCCCCCGGTGCGCCTGGCGCACCGGGTTCCGGCTGCTGGCGGGTACCTGCTTGTCTCGTTCCTTGATGATCTTTTTTAGGGGTGGCCGCGAGCAGCCGGCCACTGTTGGGCAATCCATCTCGTTTGTGCAGAACGCTGCCCTTGTCATGGGCGGTATCACCAAGGCGCAGACAGGGAGAAAGACAGATGATTCGCCAATGGCTGAGGCTTGTAGCCGATTGCAGACCGCTGCCCCTGTGGGTTCATGGCGTCATGCTCGCAGGGGTGCTTTGCGGCTGGGGCGGCGCAGAGGCGCAAGCGGCCTCGTTGAACGGTTATGCCAGGGATTGCAACCTCAGCAGCAAGGCCGGTTCCCCCTGGAGGCTGGTCAACCCGTTGAACACCAATACCCCGGTGGGAACCGTGTTGTGGGAGCGTACGGTGACCTTGCATACCAGTTTCAACCTGGCGATCTCCGGGAAACCGCGGGAGCTGGTGACCGCCGGACATTGGAGCCCCGGTACGCCGCAGACCGATGACGCCGCGCCTACCGATGTCGCCGGCATTGGCCTGCGACTGGACGTAGCTCCGCAAGGGCGGGAGAGAATACGAGTGACCCAGGTCACTTCTCCCATTGTCCTGGAAAAAAATGATGACCTGATCTACGAGAGCGGTTTACCCGCTCAGACCATGGTCACCCAGATTATTCAATCGCTGATCCTGACCGTACCGCCGGATCAGTTGCCCACGGGCACTCTCAAAGTGACCCAGGTAACAGGCTCGTCCTACCTGCAGTTGTATGCGTACGACCTGGAAAAAAACGAATCAACCCTGGGATCCCAATTGGGCAAGCTCAGCCCGCCGCTGACCTACAGCTGCCGCAAGAGCCTGGTCATGGGCGGCCTGGACTTCAACATGGACATCGAGCTGCCCAAGACCTGTGTGGTGGAAGCCTACAAGGAGATCGGCGTGCGCCTGGGGCGCTTCTCCCTGGCGGACTTTCCCCAGGTCAATGCCACCTCGCCCGAGGTTCCCTTCAGCATCGGGTTGAGCCGCTGTTCGATGCAGGCCCGGCCTCGCATCAGCTTTATCGACAAGTCAGGGGGCTCTGCGGTCAAGGGCGTGCTGGGCCTGATCGATTCCACCACCCGCGGGTTCGGCATTGTCATGACCAATGGGCTGACCTCGGAGCGCATCGAGTACAGCGGCCAGAGCTACGAGATGCAGCGCATCGGCGATGGCGCAAGCATTCCCCTGCGAGCCAGCTACATCCGCATCGGCAATGACCAGGAGGTTCACGCCGGAGGGGCTGCCAACGGGGCTGCAGAGTTCACTTTTACCTTCCCATGATCGCGACCGCTCATTGAGCCGGGCCGTCCGTGGGCAAGTTCTACCCAACACCGTCGTCCAGTTTGAAGGCCTAGCGCGCACTTCAGCGGCAGTGCCGTGCTGCAAAGGTTTGCAGTACGTAGATAAATCGATATGGAGTTTTCATGAACAAGATCTATGCATTGGTATGGAACCAGGCCCAGGGCTGCTGGAACGTCACTCACGAAGGCGCCCGGCGTCGGCGTGCCGGCTCCGGCAAGGGCCTGGTGGTGGCAGTTGCCAGTCTGTTGGCATTGACCGGGTTGCCTTCGGCGTTTGCCTTGCCCACGGGAGGGGAGGTGGTGTCCGGCAGTGCCGATTTCCATACCCAGGGCCAGCACATGTCCATCAATCAGCAGACGGACAAGCTGGTCACTCAGTGGAAGGATTTCAACGTGCAGAACGGTCAGTCGGTGACCTTCAACCAGCCCACCAGCACTTCGATCGCCCTGAACCGGGTCGTGGGTGTCAATGGCAGCCAGATTCACGGGCAGATCAACGCCAATGGTCGGGTGTTCCTGATCAACCCCAACGGCGTGGTGTTCGGCCAGGGCGCTCAGGTGAATGTCGGTGGCCTGGTGGCTTCGACCCGGGATATCAGCGATGCCGATTTCAAGGCCGGCAACTACAAGTTCGCCGGCACCTCGGCAGCCGAGGTGGTCAACCAGGGCTCCATCACTGCCGCTGACGGCGGTGGCGTGGCGCTGCTCGGGGCCAGGGTGACCAACCAGGGCACCATCAAGGCGCAGAACGGCCGTGTGGCGTTGGCCGCAGGCGATGGCTTCACCGTCAGCTTCGATGACAACCAACTGCTGGACCTGCATGTCGACAGCGCAGCGCTTAACGCGCTGGTGCACAACACCGGCACCGGCCTGCTCAAGGCCGATGGCGGGCAGGTGCTGATGACCGCCAAGAGCGCGAGCTCCATGCTGCAGACGGTGGTCAACAACCAGGGCACCGTCGAAGCCAACACCCTGTCGCAGAAGGCCGGGCGCATTACCCTGGATGGCGGCGACGTGGGCGTGGTCAGCGTCGATGGCTCGCTGCGCGCCAGTGCGCTGGACGGCAAGGGCGATGGCGGGGTGATCGAAACCCGGGGCGCCAACACTCGGGTGCAACTGACGACCAAGGTCGACACCCAGGCCAGGGATGGCCAGACGGGCACCTGGAAGATCGCCAGCAACGAAGTCAAGGTGGGCTCCTTCCTCACCGCCAAGAGCAACACTGCCCATGCCGACACCTTGTCGCGCAACCTGGCAACCACTCATATCGAACTGGCCAGTGGCAAGGGCGACGTGGCGGTGGAAAACGGGCTCTTCTGGTTCAGTGGCAACCAGTTGACCCTCTCTTCGGCCAAGGACATCCGCCTGGATGACAGCCTGTTTGCCGGTGGCGCCAATGCCCGGGTGGAACTCAACGCCCAGGGGGACATCAAGCTCAATCGTCAGCTGACGCTGAGCGGCAGCAACAGCAGCCTCGGGCTGAACCATGGCGGCAACTTTGCGCTGGGCCAGAATGGCGGCGTCACCCTGTCCGGCAACGGCGCCCGCTTCGATGCCAACGGCGAAGCCTACAGCGTCATTCAAAACGCCACGCAGTTGCAGGCGATCGACCAGGATCTGGCGGGCCGCTACGTGCTGGGCAACTCCATCGACAGCAGTGCACGCCTGACCTCCATCGGTGGGCAGCAAACCTTCAGCGGCGTCTTCGAGGGCCTGGGTAACACCCTCAGCGGTTTGACGGTCAACAGCAACGGCACCGACGGCGGGCTGTTCGCCAGTTCGTCCGGCAGCATCGGCAACCTCAAGCTGGCCTCGATGACCATCAACGGCGCCACGTCCACCACCGGTAGCAGTGCCGTCGGTGGCCTGGTGGGGCGCAACAGCGGGAAAATCGCCAACGTCAGTGCCAGCAAACTGCGGGTGAATGCCAAGGGCCGGCAGGACAACCTGGTCGGCGGCCTGGTGGGCAGCAACGCCGGTGGCTCCATCGACGCGTCGTCGGTGGCCGGTGTGGTATTGGGCAATAGCTTTACCTCGGCGGCCGGTGGCCTGGTGGGCGAAAACCGTCAGGTGGCGGGCAGTGGCGGCACCGTGACCAACAGCAGCGCCGATGTCCGGCTCACCGCCAGCATCGCCAGCAACGCCGAGGGCGGTGTGGGCGGGTTGGTGGGCGTCAATCATCAAGGGCTGATTGCCGGTTCCTCCAGTTCTGGAACGGTTTCCAGTGGTGACAGCTACAGCTACAAGGGCACCAACCTGGGTGGCCTGGTGGGTTACAACCAGGGCGGCCGCATCGAGGGTTCCCAGTCTTCGACGGCGGTCTCGGGCAATGGCGCGAGCCATGCCGGCGGCCTGGTGGGGCGCAACGAGTCGGGCCGCATCAGTGACTCTGTCGCCAGCGGCGGGCTGCTGGGCAAGAACTTTGCCACGGCCGGTGGCCTGGTGGGCCTGAACCAGGACAGCACGTTGCACAACGTCACGGCCAGTGGTTCGGTCAATGGCGGCAGCAGCCTGCACATCGGTGGTCTGGTGGGGCAGAACATCGACGGCCACATCAGCCTTGCCGAGGCCTTCGGCCTGGTCCAGGGCGCGAGCAACAGCAACGTGGGCGGGCTGGTCGGCTACAACGTGGGCGGGCTGGTTGCCAACTCAACGGCCTGGGGCAACGTCGTGGGCAAGGACCAAAGCCATGTCGGCGGGCTCATCGGCTACAACGCCGGGGACCTGAAGTCGGTGGAAGCCCGTGGTGATGCCAGTGCTGGCGCCAAGAGCGCGGTGGGCGGCCTGGTGGGTACGCATGGCGTTCTCAAGGGTGACAGCCTTATCGACACCGCTTCGGCCAAGGGCAATGTCTCCGGGGGCAGTTACAGCGTGGTCGGTGGCCTGGTGGGGCAGAACAACGCGCGGATCGTCAACGCGCTTGCCAGTGGTGAGGTTTCAGGCAGCCGGGATGCACGGCTTGGCGGCTTGGCGGGGGTGGACCTGGGTGACATTCGCCAGTCCGCATCCTTCGGCAATATCCAGGTGATTGCGCCCAACTACGCAAGCCTGGGTTACGACCGCCCATTCAGTCAGGCGGCCGACTTCAACCAGGGGGTGATGGGCAACTGAATCGCCCCCGGCCGTCGATAGAGGCACTTGCCCACTTCGGATATGCCCTGGCAACCCAGGGCGTGTCCGGAATCGGCTGCCTGCTTCAGCATCGATGGAGTGTCCTGCCCTTGGGCACTTTCGATTGGCTGGCGTTTGGGCAACCTTGAAACCAACCCCTGCATCCATCGCGGATCAGGGGTTTTTTATGGCCTGCCTCAGACGCCCAGGCTTTCCAGGTCCCGTGCCAGCATCACCAGTTGGTGGGCCAGGGAGCTTTCGAGTTTTTCGCTGGACAGCTGGAAGCTCGGGGCGCCGCAGGTCAGGGCCATGATGCTGCCGTCGGCCAGGCGCAGTGGCACGCCGGCACCGTTGACGTTGCGGTCCCACTCGCCCAGCGACAGGCAGAAGCCGAACTCTTCGTATTCACGGAAGGAGTCTTCCAGGGATTTTTCCAGGGCAGGCCATTCATCACCGAGCTTTTTCGCCACTTCCCCCAACAGATGGTCACGCTCGATTTTCGGCGTGGCGGCCAGGTAGGCGCGCCCGGCGGCGCTGGTGGCCAGGGGCAGGCGCAGCCCGGGCTCCATGCGCAGGCTGGCGACTTCCGGCGGGCGGCTGCTGTCGACGTGGATCATCGACAGGCGATCGCGGCAAGTCAGGCTGACGGTGGTGTTGGTGCGGCGCGAGAACTCGTCCATGAACGGCTTGCCCAGCTGGCGCACCCGCAGGCTGGCGGAGTAGGCGTAGCCCAGGGCCAGTACCGCTGAATCCAGCTGGTACTTCTCCAGGTCCTGGTTGTACTTGAGGTAGCCCAGCTGCGTCAGGGTGTAGGTCAGGCGCGACACCGTGGGCTTGGGCAGGCCGGTGATGCGCGCGATGTCCTGGTTGCCGCGTACCGCGTGACCGTGGGTAAAGGCCCGCAGGACTTCCAGGCCTCGGGCCAGGGCTTCGACGAACTTACGGTCTTTGGGCGCTTGTTCCGGGGAGTCGTTCGGGTCTTGCATGGGGTCTTCCGGTAGGGGCTGGTGCCGGGCGCAATGCCGGTTGACCACGCAGCGGATTCGTGGAAACAAAGGAAAAATGTTATCCCGGAACCGCCGCAATTGAAATCTGCGATTCCCTGACGAAACCCGATTCCGTTCCTGACGCCATCACCGGCCAATCAAGGGCAAGCCACAACCTCAGTGGCTGCCGCGCGCAGGCGGCCGCGCTTGAACACCCCTTCGGCGCTGGCCAGCAGGCGGTCCTGGGCATCCAGCAGGTCGCAGCTGGCCATGAAGATCTTGGCCCCGCCGCCGCGCAGGCGAGCCACGGCCCGGACCTCGGTGGCCGGTGGGATCGCGGCCATGTAGTTGATGTTCAGGGACAGGGTCAGGGCCAGCCGCCACTGGGCGGGGTCGGCATGCCAGGTGCCGCTCATGCCCATGGCGGTGTCGGCCAGGGAGGCGATGACACCGCCGTGCAGATTGCCGGCCTGGTTGAGGTGATGAGGTTGGACGGTGACCGCGATAACGGTTTGCGCCTGCTGGTATTCCCGCAGGTTCAACCCGAGATGGGCCGCGAATCCGCTGAACAGGCCTTGCAGCATCGAAACTTCGGGTACGGCACTCATGGGCGATGGCTCTTGGGTCAGTCCCGGTCGGGTGTCCTGGAGGGCAGGTGTTTCCCGTGGCCAGGCAGCAGTGATTGTTCTGATTGTGTTTCGCAGGGCAAATGGCTCGTTGAAATGCAGGATGTCAGCGAATATTCTACCGGTCAATATGGAATGTTATTTCGCACAGCGGAATATAAGTGGTTGAAAATCACGCCCCGCATGGGGCAGGATCGACCCGGGGCGGTGGCCCATCAACGTGCGGCCTGGCTGGCCAGCCGGCACCGGATGACGCTGTCCATGGCTGTTCCCTCGATCATTCCCGGGCTTGAAGGAGTCTTCCATGTCCACCGCTCGTACCCAGCGCCCCCATCACCGTGTCTGGCCCAAGCGCCTGCCCCTGGCCTTGTCGGTGCCGGCCACCTCGCTCTGGTTCAACCTGGAGGTGGCGGCCCGGCGTTACCCGGACAAGGTCGCCTACCGGTTTTTCGGCCACACGCTGAGCTTTGCCCAGTTGCAGGCCGAGGCCCTGGCGCTGGCCGGCTGGTTGCAGGGCGAAGGGGTCGAGCCCGGTGACCGGGTGGCGCTGTACCTGCAGAACTGCCCGCAATTCATCATCGCCTGCTACGCCATCCTGCGGGCCAATGCGGTGCTGGTGCCGATCAACCCGATGAACAAGGTGCAAGAGCTGAGCTACCAGCTCGGCGATGCCCAGGCGCGGGTACTGATCTGCGCCGCGGACCTGGCGCCCATCGCCCAGGCGGCGAATGCCAGCCTCGAACCCGAGCAGCGACTGCACCGGGTCCTGGTGACCCGCTACAGCGATGCCATGCCGGCGCCGGCGGACATGCACCCGGCGGAGGTCGCCAGCGCCGAGATCGATGCCTGGCTGCGCAGCGAGCCACCGCTGCCCGAGGGCTACCAGCGCTGGAACCAGGCCCTGGCCCAGGCACGTTGCCCCGGCCCGCACACTGCCCAGGCTGATGACCTGGCGCTGCTGCAATACACCTCGGGCACCACCGGCCATCCCAAGGGCTGTATGCACACCCATCGCAGCCTGATGAGCAACGCGGTCAGCGGCAGCTGGACCCAATCCACCGTGGAGTCGGTGGGCCTTGGGGTCGTGCCGTTCTTCCACATCACCGGCCTGGTGTGCTTTGTCCTGCGGGCGGTGTTCGACGCCACCAGTACGGTGATCATGCCGCGCTGGGATCGGGAACTGGCCGGGCGGCTGATCTCGCGGTACCGGGTGACCCACTGGACCTGCATCCCGACCATGGTCATCGACCTGTTCGCCAGCCCCCATTACCAGGACTTCGAACTGTCGAGCCTGGTGCATATCAACGGTGGCGGGGCGGCGATGCCCGAGGCGGTGGCGCAGCGCCTGCGCCAGGAGTTCGGCCTGACTTTTCTCGAAGGCTACGGCCTCACCGAAACCGCCGCCGCCAGCCATGGCAACCCCCCTGAGCGGGCCAAGCTGCAATGCCTGGGCATGCCGTTCTTTGGCGTCGATTCACGGGTGGTGGACCCGCGCACCCTGGAGGAACTTGCACCCGGCGAGGTGGGGGAAATCATCACCTTTGGCCCGATGCTGTTCAAAGGCTACTGGCGCAACCCTGAAGCTACCGAGGCGGCGTTCATCGAGTTCGAGGGCAAGCGTTTCCTGCGCACCGGCGATCTGGGGCACATGGATGAGGAGGGCTATTTCTTTCTCACCGACCGCCTCAAGCGAATGATCAACAGCAGCGGCTTCAAGGTCTGGCCGGCGGAAGTGGAGGCGCTGCTGTTCAAGCACCCGGCGGTGCACGAAGCCTGTGTCATCGCCACCCGGGACGCCTACCGCGGGGAAAGCGTCAAGGCCCTGGTGGTGCTGCGCAGCGAGGCCCGGGGCCACACCGCCAGCGAAGAGATCATCGCCTGGGCGCGCGAGCACATGGCCGCCTACAAGGTGCCGCGGGTGCTGGAATTCGTCGACAGCCTGCCCAAGTCCGGCTCCGGCAAGGTGATGTGGCGCGTGCTCCAGGATCGCGAGGCGACCCATAGCTGAAGAGTGATTTCCCTGGCGGGCCAACCCGCGACTGCGTCGGAGACGACAATGACTACAACAACAATAACGGTCCAGGATCCCCACGCCTCACCCGAGCATGCCCGGCAGCTCGACACGCTGTACGCCAGGATCCGCTGGCGTCTGCTGCCGCTGTTGATGCTGTGCTACATGGTGGCCTTTCTGGACCGGGTGAACATCGGCTACGCCCAGTTGCAGATGAAGCAGACCCTGCCGTTCGGCGATGCGGTGTATGGCCTGGGGGCGGGGATCTTCTTCATCGGCTACTTCATCTTCGAAGTGCCCAGCAACCTGATGCTCAAGCGCAGCGGCGTGCGCAAGACCCTGTTGCGGATCATGTTCTGCTGGGGCCTGGTGGCCGCGGCGATGATGTTCGTCAGCACCTCGATGCAGTTCTACGTTCTGCGTTTTCTTTTGGGGGCCTTCGAGGCCGGGTTCTTCCCCGGAGTGATCCTGTATTTCACCTACTGGTTCCCGGCGCCGCGCCGGGGGCAGGTGATCGCCATCTTCATGACCGCCGCCGCGGTCGCCGGGCTGATTGCCGGGCCGGTCTCGTGCAGCATCCTCAAGTACCTGGACGGCGCGGTCGGCCTGCACGGCTGGCAATGGATGTTCATGATCCAGGGGCTGCCGGCCAGTGTCCTGGGGGTGGTGGCCTTTCTCTATCTGCAGGACAGCCCGGCCCGGGCCCGCTGGCTCAGCCCCGGGGAAAAGCGCCTGCTGGACGCCGACATGGCCCGGGATCTGGCGAACGCCCGGGACAAATCCCAGGACAGCCTGGCGCAGATGTTTCGCGACCCCAGGATCTACCTGCTGTCCACGGCCTATTTCATGTTCCTGGGCGCCACCTACATGCTGGTGTTCTGGATGCCGAGCCTGATCCAGGGCTGGGGCAGCAAGGACCTGTTGCAGGTCGGGCTGATCACCGCGATCCCCAATATCGTCGGGATCGTCGGCATGGTGCTGATCGGGCAGCACTCCGACAAGCACCGGGAGCGGCGCTGGCACTTCGTCGGCTGCATGGCCATCGCGGTGT
Organism: Pseudomonas sp. BIGb0176; assembly: GCF_024810175.1. Taxonomy (NCBI): domain Bacteria; kingdom Pseudomonadati; phylum Pseudomonadota; class Gammaproteobacteria; order Pseudomonadales; family Pseudomonadaceae; genus Pseudomonas; species Pseudomonas sp. BIGb0176. Next base: position 652,613 of record NZ_JANUEC010000002.1, on the reverse strand, counting down.
TCGGCCTGGCGGTCACCACCTTGCTCAACGGCCACCTGCTGCTGTCGGTTACGGCCCTGGGTTTTGCCTACGTGGGGATCAAGGCCGGCACGCCGATCTTCTTCGCCCTGGTCAGCGAGTACCTGTCGGTGGCGGCCACCGCCGGGGGCATTGCCTTCATCAGCAGCCTGGGCAACCTCGGCCCGGCGGTCACACCCTGGCTCAACGGGGTGATCAACAGCCATACCGGCGGCCACGTGTCGAGCATGTACCTGGGGATTGTCATGTACCTGCTGGCGGGCGGGCTGGTACTGGTGACCGCGCGCATCGCCCGGGTGCCCAAGGTCGCTGCGGTCGTCGCCGAATCATGAACTACCCATTGGATTGCCCAGGAGCCCGAACATGAGCCTGCCGAAGATTCTCACCCAGCATTTGCGCCTGCCAGTGGTGGCCGCGCCGCTGTTCATCATTTCCACTCCCGAGCTGGTGATCGCCCAGTGCAAGGCCGGGATCGTCGGTTCCTTTCCGGCGTTGAACGCACGGCCGGCCGAGCGCCTGGGGGAGTGGATCGAGCAGATCACCCAGGCCCTGGCCGAGCACGACCGGCTGCACCCGCAGCGGCCCGCCGCGCCGTTTGCGGTGAACCAGATCGTCCACCGCTCCAATGACCGGCTGGAGCAGGACATGGCGGTCTGCGTGCAGCACAAGGTGCCGATCATCATCACCTCCCTGGGCGCGCGCCCCGAGATCAACCAGGCGGTGCACAGCTACGGCGGCATCGTGCTGCACGACGTGATCAACAACCGTTTTGCGCGCAAGGCCGTCGACAAGGGCGCCGACGGCCTGATTGCCGTGGCGGCCGGCGCCGGAGGGCATGCGGGTACCCAGTCGCCGTTTGCCCTGGTGCAGGAAATCCGCCAATGGTTCGATGGCCCGCTGCTGCTTTCCGGGGCCATTGCCTCGGGGCGTTCGATCCTCGCGGCCCAGGCCCTGGGGGCGGACCTGGCCTACATCGGCTCGGCCTTTATCGCCACCCAGGAGGCCAACGCGGTGGCGGGCTACAAGCAGATGATCAGCCAGTCGACGGCCGAGGATATCGTCTACACCAACCTGATCACCGGGGTGCACGGCAATTACCTGAAGGCCTCGCTGGTGGCCGCGGGGCTGGACCCCGATGACCTGCCCAGCAGCGATCCCTCGCAGATGAACTTCGGCGCAGACAGGCACAAGCCCAAGGCCTGGAAGGAGATCTGGGGCTGTGGCCAGGGGATTGGCGTGGTTGACGGCGTACCGAGCGCCGGAGACTTGGTGGCGCGCCTGGGCAGGGAGTATCAGCAGGCCTGCCAGGGGTTGCGCACCCGGTTGCTGTAACGCGCAAGTGGGAAGGGGAGGCTGCCGGCAATGGCCGGCAGCGTCGTTTTCGCGATCTACCAGATCTTGTGGATGAGGCTCAGGGCGTGGCCGCGGTAGGCCAGGCTCTCCATGACCTCCAGGTAGCGGTTGTCGACCTTGGCCACGCCCTTGCCTGGGTTCAGCAGGGGGGATTGAGCGCAGCGTCGGGCAGCGCGCTGCGCACCGGGCAAGGAAGGCGGCGACACCTGCTGCCCTTGCGACAGGCTCAGGTGGCCGCCCGGGCCGCGATTCATGGGGCCTATTGCTTGCCGAGGGCGATGTAGCGTTGCAGGTGGTGATCCTCGTCCCCCAACTGATGGTCGATCATCACCAGCCGCTTGGCGTAATGGGCCAGGGGCAGCTCCCAGGTCATGCCGATGCCGCCGTGCAGCTGGATGCATTCTTGCGCCACCAGGGTGCCGATGCGGCCGATGCTGACCTTGGCCGCTGACAGCGCGCGCTCGCGGTCCAGGCGATCGGCCTCCAGGGCCGAGGCGGCATTGATCACCGCCGAGCGCGCTTGTTCGATCTCCAGCAGCAGCACCGCCATGCGATGTTGCAGTGCCTGGAAACTGCCGATCGGGCGGCCGAACTGCTGGCGGGTGCGCAGGTAATCCAGGGTCGCCACTTTGGCCACTTCCATGGCGCCCAGGGCTTCGGCGCACAACGCCAGCACGCCGCGGCCAATGGCCCGCTCCAGGGTGGCATGGCCCTGGTGCAGGGTGCCCAGCAGGGCGGAGCCCGGCACAAGCAGCTGGTTCAGGCGCACCTGCGCCACGGGGCCGCCATCGAGGGTGGCGCTGCCGCGGATCTCCAGGCCCGGGGTGTCCCTGGGCACCAGGAACAGCGAAATGCCCTGGCTGTCGTCAATGGCTCCGGCGGTGCGGGCCGACACCACCAGCAACCCGGCCTGCTCGCCGTGCAGCACCAGGCTCTTGGTGCCATCCAGGCGCCAGCCGTCGGCCTGGGGTTCGGCGCGGCAGGCGACCCGGTTGAGTTCGTAGTGGCTGTCGGGTTCGTCATGGGCCAGGGCGGCGATCAGGCTGCCGTCGATGATCTGCGCCAGCTCGATCTTCTGCGTTTCGCTACCGGCGCTGGCGATGGCGTCCCCGGCCAGCACCGCGCTGCCCAGCAGCGGTTCCACCAGCAGCCCGCGGCCCACGGCCTCGAAGACCAGGGCCAGGTCGAAACCACCGCCGCCGTAGCCACCGTCGGCTTCGCTGAACAGGGCGCCGATCACCCCCATCTCTGCCAGCTGCTGCCAGATCCCGGAGTTGAAACCCTGGCCTGACTGCAGGCTCTGCTGGCGTTTTTCCAGGTTGTAGTGCTGGGCGATAAAGCGGTTCAAGCTGTCGCCGAGCATGCGCCGTTCTGCGCTGTGTTCGAAGTTCATGTGCGCACCCTCAGAGCCCGAGAATCATTTTCGAAATGATGTTTTTCTGGATTTCATTGGAGCCGCCGAAGATCGACAGCTTGCGATTGTTGAAGTACTGCGCCGCCGCGCTGCTGGCGAAGGCCGGGCCCAGGTCCATCGCCCCGGTGTCGCCTGCGTCCTGCATGACCCGGGCGGCGGGGCCCATGGCCCGGCGCAGCAGAGCGGTGAGCTCCTGGCGGATTTCCGTGCCGCAGATCTTCAGCATCGAGCTTTCCGCGCCGGGCGCGCCGCCACCGGCCACCGCTGCGATCACCCGCAGGTTGGTGGTCTTCATGTTCTCAAGGTCGATCTCGACCCGGGCCAGGCGTGCAGCGAACTGCGGGTCTTCCAGCAGTGGCCGGCCATTGCGGGTGCGCTGTGCTGCCACGCGCTTGAGGCGTTGCAGCGCGGCCATGGACAAGCCGACCCCGGCAATGTTGGTGCGCTCGTAGGTCAACAGGTACTTGGCACAGGTCCAGCCCTTGTTTTCCTCGCCCACCAGGTTGGCCACCGGCACCCGCACGTCGGTGAAAAACACCTCGTTGATCTCGTGGTCGCCTTCCAGGGTGATGATCGGACGCACCTCGACCCCGGGGCTGGCCATGTCGATCAGCAGGAAGCTGATGCCTTCCTGGGGCTTGGCCTCGCGGTCGGTGCGCACCAGGCAGAAAATCATGTTGGCGTGCTGGCCCAGGGTGGTCCAGGTCTTCTGGCCGTTGACCACATAGTGATCGCCGTCGCGCACGGCCGTGGTCTTGACCGCCGCCAGGTCCGAGCCGGCACCGGGTTCCGAATAGCCCTGGCACCACCAGTGGCGGCCGTCGAGGATGCGCGGCAGCCAGTAGTCCTGCTGCTGTGGGGTGCCGTACTTGATCAGCACCGGGCCCAGCATGTTGACCCCGAACGGCACGATGCGCGGCGCGTTGGCCAGGCCGCATTCGAGTTCGAAGATGAATTTCTCCACGGCGCTCCAGCCCGGCCCGCCAAAGGCCTCGGGCCAGTGGTTGGCCAGCCAGCCGCGGGTGTTGAGGGTCGAATGCCAATGGTCCATGTCGGCCTTGGACAGGCGTTCGCCATTGGCCACCTTGTCACTCAGTTCGCTGGGCAAGTGTTCGGCGAGGAAGGCCTGCACCTGATTGCGGAAGGCTTCTTCTTGGGGGGTGAAACTCAGGTCCATGTCGGCGTCCTCAATAGATTTCGAACAGCGCGGCGGCGCCCATGCCGCCGGCAATGCACATGCTGACCACGGCGTACTTGACCCCGCGGCGCCGACCTTCGAGCAGCACATGGCCGGCCAGGCGCGCACCGGTCATGCCGAACGGGTGGCCGAGGGCGATGGCCCCGCCGTTGACGTTCAGGCATTCATCGGCGATGCCCAGCCGCTGCTGGCAATAGAGCGCCTGGGAGGCGAAGGCTTCGTTGAGTTCCCAGAGGCCGATGTCGTCCACCTTGAGGCCGTGCCGGGCCAGCAGCCGGGGTACGGCGAACACCGGGCCGATGCCCATTTCGTCGGGTTCGCAACCGGCCACCGCCATGCCACGGAACACGCCCAGTGGTTGCAGGTTGGCGCGGGCCGCTTCTCGGGCCTCCATCAGTACGCAGGCCGAGGCGCCGTCGGACAGTTGCGAGGCGTTGCCGGCGCTGATGAAGCGCTGCGGGCCCAGCACCGGTTCCAGTTTGGCCAGGGCCTCGTAAGTGCTCCCCGGGCGGTTGCAGGTGTCGGCGTCCACCGTGACCTGGTGCTGGCTGACCTCGCCGCTCTGCTTGTCGGTCACGGCCATGGTGGTGGTGCAGGGAATGATTTCCTCGCGGTAGTGCCCGGCCCGTTGCGCCGCTTCGGTCTTGTGCTGGCTGCGCAGCGAGAAACGGTCCTGGGCCTCGCGGCTGATGCCGTAGCGCGCGGCGACGATGTCCGCGGTCTCGATCATCGGCAGGAACAGCTCCGGCTTGTGCTGCACAAGCCAGGGATCGAGGTCCGGGTCGTCGCTGCCGCGGCCGCGGATCTGCGAGATGCTTTCCACGCCACCGGCAATGATGGCGGGGGCGCCATCGACCACGATACGCCCGGCGGCCATGGCGATGGCCTGCAAGCCGGAGGCGCAGAAGCGGTTCACCGTGGTGCCGGCGATGCCGATGGGCAGGCCGGCGCGGACCACCGCCAGGCGCGCGACGTTGCGCCCGGTGGTGCCTTCGCCGTAGCCACAACCGAGGATGGCGTCCTCGATCAGCCCCGGGTCGATGCCGGCCCGTTCCACGGCGGCGCGTACCGCGAAAGCGGCGAGGGTCGGGCCGGGAGTGATGTTGAATTCGCCGCGGTGGGCCTTGGTCAGGGGCGTGCGTGCGGTGGATACGATGACGGCTTCGCGCATGGCGCGTGCTCCTTGAGTCAATGGCTGTGGTTGAGGCTGTCGAAGTTCTCGCCGCGCTCCACCAACTGCTCCAGCAGCGGCGAGGCTTTCCAGAACAGCGGGTCTTGTTCGGCGAATTCGCGGATGTCCGCCAGCACCTGGGGCAGGCCGTACTGGTCGGCGTACTTGAGCGGGCCACCGCGATAGCGCGGGAAGCCGTAGCCATGGATAAAGGTGATGTCCACATCCAGGGGGCGCAGGGCGATGCCTTCGTGCACCACGTTGGCGCCTTCGTTGATCATCGCCGCCATGTAGCGCCGCAGGATCTCCGGGTTGCCGAAGGTGCGGGGCGTGATGCCGGCCCGGGCCCGTTCGGCGTCGATGATGGCCAGGACTTCCGGGTCCTGGGTGGCGCTGCGCGGGCCCTGGGCATAGAGGTAGTAGCCACGGCCGGTCTTGTGTCCGAACCAGCCGCGCTCGCACAGGCGGTCGGCAATCTGCACGTAGCGCGCGTCGGGATTGCGGGTGGCGGCCTTGCGTTTGCGCGTCGCCCAGCCGATGTCGCCGCCGGCCAGGTCGGCCACCTGGAAGGGCCCCATGGGGAAGCCGAAGTCGCGCAGGGCCTGGTCGATCTGATAGGGCGAAGCGCCGTCCTCCATCATGTAGTCCGCCGCCTGGCGGTAGACCGCGAGGATCCGGTTGCCGATGAAACCATCGCAGACCCCGGCACGCACCGGCACTTTGCGCAGTTTCTTCGCCAGTTCGAAGGCCGTGGCCACCACGTCCGGTGCGACCTTGGCCGGGACCACGATCTCCAGCAGCTTCATGATGTTGGCGGGGGAGAAGAAGTGCAGCCCGATGACATCGGCAGGCCGCGAGACGCTGTCGGCGATGGCGTTGAGGTCCAGGTAGGAGGTGTTGCTGGCCAGTACCGCGCCAGGTTTGCACACCCGGTCCAGTTCCTTGAACACCGCCTGCTTGGCGGCCATGTCCTCGAACACCGCTTCGATCACCAGGTCGGCCCGGGCCAGGTCCTGGTAGTCCAGGCTGGCGCGGAAGCGGGCCAGGGTCGCGGCCTTGCCGGCGGCATCCAGGCGGCCTTTTTCGATCAGCCCGTCATAGACCTTCTCGACGTTGCCCCGGCCGCGGTCCAGGGCCTGCTGGTCGCGCTCGATCATGGTGACCTGCAGGCCGGCGTCGAGGGCCGAGACAGCGATGCCGGCGCCCATGGTGCCGCCGCCGACCACGGCCACCTGTTCGATGGGGCGAGGCTGGGCGATGCGGGTTTCCGGGGCCTTGAGCACTTCGCGCTCGGCGAAAAAGGCGTGTACCAGCCCGGCACGCTGCGGGCTGTCGAGGCATTCCTGGAACAGCCGGCGTTCTTCCTCCAGGCCTTGATCGAAGGGCCGGTCAAGGGCCGCCTCGACCGCACGAATGATGTTCTGCGGCGACAGCAGGCCCTTGGCCTTGTGCGTGAGCTGTTCGCGGGCGGCGTTGATCTGTTCGCGTTGCCGATGCTGATCGCCCAGGGCCCGGGCGTCCCGGGTGCGCCGCACGCCGGCATGGCTGTCCACCAGCTCGCGGGCATAGGCCAGGCCGGCAGCCAGGGTATCCTCACCCTCCGCCAGGCGGTCCACCACCCCCAGGTCGAGGGCCTCCCGGGCATTCAGGTGACGGCCGCTGAGCATCAGTTCCAGGGCCGCCCGGGCACCGATCAGGCGTGGCAGGCGCTGAGTGCCACCGGCCCCGGGCAGCAGGCCGAGCAGCACTTCCGGCAGGCCGAGGCGGGCGCTGCCCAGGGCCAGGCGGTAGTGGGCCGCCAGGGCCACTTCCAGGCCGCCTCCCAGTGCCACGCCCTGGATGGCCGCCACCACCGGTTTGGCGCTGTCCTCGATGCGCTTGACCACCGCTGGCAATGCCGGGGCCTGGGGCGTCTGGCCGAATTCGCGAATATCGGCGCCGCCACAGAAGTGGCGCCCGGCGCCGACCAGCAGGATGGCGGCCACCGTCGGATCGTCGGCGGCGCTGTCCAGGGCGGCCAGCAGCCCGCGCCTGACCTCCACGCCAAGGGCGTTCACCGGTGGGTTGTCGAGGGTAAGGACCAGAATGTTGCCGTGCAGGGCGGATGCCACAGAGGGCTGGGCGGTGTCGCGACTCATTGCAGCAGTCTCCCGAGGAAAGGGCAGCGTGAGGCCGATGGTTGCCCAGGGGCTCCGGGCGCTGAACGGAAATCAGGATTGGATTCCGCTGTTTGAATCGGCTGGTGAAAATAATCCTGTCATCAATAAATTAGTGGGTCAATACGGAATGATGTTTCGCAGTGCGGAATAAAAAGATTCTTTTTACTTGATTTAAGCCCTTGATTGCTTCAGAGACGTGAGGATGAATATTTGACATATTTGATTTGTGATCACATATTGCTGCCCACAAGAATCACAACACAGGTGTCACCCCCATGTCCGAAGGTCCTATCCCCCTGCCTACCTTGCGTCAGGTTTCTCGCGATACCTTGCAGGAACAGGTGTATCGACAGATTCGCGAAGCCTTGATGAGTGGCCGATTCCAGCCCGGCCAGAAACTGACCATTCGTGGCCTGGCCGAAGCCCTGGGTTCCAGCCCGATGCCGGTGCGCGAAGCCCTGCAGCGCTTGAGTGCGGAAAATGCCTTCGAGGTCACGGAAACCTCCCGCCTGCGGGTACGCATGATGACGGTGGAGCGCCTGCGGGAAATCCGTGATGCACGGGTGGCCCTGGAGGGGCTGCTGGCGGAAAAGGCCGTGCAGCATCTGCACAAGGCCGATATGCAGGAGATCGCCGATCTCTGCCGGCAGATGCAGAAGGCCGCCGACGAGGTGGATGTCTCCCGCTACCTGTGGACCAACTTCGCTTTCCACCGGCGCATCTATGCGGTGGCCCGGGCCGAACTGACCATGGCCGCCGTGGAGAACTTCTGGCTGCACATGGGCCCCTGCTTCGCCCTGGTGGCGCCGGACAAGGCCCACCTGCAACGTTCCATGGAAGCCCACAACCGAATCGTCGAGGCCCTGGTCGCCGGCGATGGCCCGGCGGCGCGAGCGGCGGTCACCGACGACATCATGCAGGCGGCGGATTCCCTGGGCCGCCTGCTGGCCAAGAGCGACGGTGCAGCTCAGCGCAAAGGAGGCCGGGCATGAGCATCCTTCAGCGTTTGCAGCCTTATCCGGGCTTGCGGGTGATGATTTCCGGTGGCGCGGCGGGCATCGGTGAAGTGCTGGCCGCTGCCTACCTTGAAGCCGGCGCCCAGGTGCATGTGTGCGATGTCAGTGAAGCGGCCCTGGCGGCCTTTCGCGATCGCTACCCCGAGGCCCTGGCAACCCGTACCGATGTCGCCGACCCGGCGCAGATCGAAGCCTTGTTCAAGCTTCAGGTGCAGCACTTCGGTGGCCTCGATGTGCTGGTCAACAACGCCGGCATTGCCGGGCCGACCGCGGGCATCGATGCCGTCAGCGATGCCGACTGGCAGCGCACCATCGATATCAACCTGACCGCGCAATACCGCTTCGCCCACCACGCGGTGCCCCTGCTCAAGGCCTCGGACAAGGCCCACCTGCTGCACATCGCCTCCGTGGCCGGGCGCCTGGGCTACGCCTGGCGCACGCCCTATGCCGCTACCAAATGGGCGATTGTCGGGTTGATGAAGTCTTTGGCGGCGGAGCTGGGTGCCAGCGATATCCGGGTCAACGCGCTGTTGCCGGGGATAGTCGAGGGGCCGCGGATGGAGGCGGTGATCCAGGCCCGGGCCGAACAGACCGGGGTACCGGTGGCGCAGATGCGCGAGCAGTACCTGGAGAAGATCTCCCTCAAGCGCATGGTCAGTGCCGAAGACGTGGCGGCCATGGCGCTGTTCCTCTGTTCGCCGGCGGCATGCAACGTCACTGGCCAGGCGATCAGCGTCGACGGCAACGTCGAATACCTCTAGCTCCCGCCGGCTGGCCGCGCCGGCGAGGACCGCCGGCGCTGAAACCTGTAGCGACACCCTGGGATTTTTTTCATCAAGAATAAAAGTCGGAGTACCGTCATGCCTGGAAAAACACCCGTCATCATCACTTGCGCCGTTACCGGTGCCATTCATACCCCGTCCATGTCGCCCCACCTGCCGGTCACGGCCGGGGAGATCGCCGCCGAGGCCATCGCCGCCGCGGAGGCCGGGGCGGCCATCGTCCACCTGCACGCCCGGGACCCGGAGGACGGCCGGCCGAGCCAGGACCCCGAGCTGTTCCGGCGCTTCCTGCCGCAGATCAAGGCCGCCTGCGACGTGGTGATCAACCTCACCACCGGCGGCGCGCCGACCATGGGTGTCGAGGAGCGCCTGCAACCGGTGCTGGAGTTCAAGCCGGAACTGGCCTCGCTGAACATGGGCTCGATGAACTTCGGCCTGTACGAAATGCTCAACCGCTTCACCGAGTTCAAGCACGACTGGGAGCGGCCGTACCTGGAGGAAAGCGACGACCGGATTTTCCGCAATACCTTCCGCGATATCGCCCATATCCTCAGTGCCTGTGCCGAGAACCGCACGCGCTTCGAGATCGAGTGCTACGACATCGGCCACCTCTACACCGCTGCGCATTTCCTGGAGCGCGGCCTGCTCAAGGCGCCGCTGTTCATCCAGTCGGTGTTCGGCCTGCGGGGCGGCATCGGCGGCCACCCCGAGGACCTGGCACACATGCGCCGCACCGCTGACCGGCTGTTCGGCGATGCCTATCACTGGTCGATCCTCGGCGCCGGGCGCAACCAGATTCCCCTGGCGACCATGGGCCTGGCCATGGGCAGCCATGCCCGGGTCGGCCTGGAGGACTCGCTGTGGGACGGCCCCGGCAAGCTGGCGGCGAGCAACGCCGACCAGGTACGACGCATCCGCAGCGTCATCGAGGCCCTGGGCGGCCGGGTGGCGACGGCGGACGAAGCCCGCACCCTGCTCGGGCTCAAGGGACGCGACCAGGTCGCGTTCTAAGCCCCGCAGGCCCGCTGCCGGCGCCTTCCGGGCGCTGGCGATCCCGCATAACAATTACAAAGGGATATGCCCATGAACACTGCAACCGCCGCGCCGCCCCGGGACCCGCAACAACTGACCCGGCTGATGTTCCTCAAGCTGATGCCGCTGCTGATCGCGGCCTATGTCCTGAGTTTTCTCGACCGCACCAATATCGCCCTGGCCAAGCATCAGCTGGATGTGGACCTGGGGATTTCCGCCGCGGCCTACGGGCTGGGGGCCGGACTGTTCTTCCTCACCTATGCGCTGTCCGAAGTGCCGAGCAACCTGATCATGCACAAGGTCGGCGCGCGCTTCTGGATCGCCCGGATCATGGTGACCTGGGGGCTGATCTCCGCTGCCATGGCTTTCGTCCAGGGCGAGACCTCCTTCTATGTGCTGCGCCTGCTGCTGGGGATCGCCGAGGCCGGGCTGTTTCCCGGGGTCATGCTGTACCTGACCTACTGGTTCGACCGCCAGCAGCGGGCCCGGGCCACCGGCTATTTCCTGCTGGGGGTGTGCCTGGCCAATATCATTGGCGGCCCGCTGGGCGCGGCGCTGATGAAGATGGACGGCCTTTTGGGCTGGCACGGCTGGCAGTGGATGTTCCTGCTCGAAGGCCTGCCGGCGGTGTTCTTCGCCTGGGTGGTATGGCGGCGCCTGCCGGACCGCCCGAGCCGTGCTCCCTGGCTGAGCGCCGAGGAAGCGGCGGCCATCGAACAGCGCCTGGCCCGGGAAGCCGACGAGGGCGCGGGGCAGGGCGGGCACTCGTTCCGGCAATGCTTCACGCCACAGATCCTGCTGGCGATCTTTGTCTACTTCTGCCATCAGATCACCATCTACACCGTGATCTTTTTCCTCCCCAGCATCATCGGCAAGTACGGCAACCTGAGCATCATGAGCGTTGGCCTTTTGACCTCGCTGCCCTGGATCGCCGCAGCCGTCGGGGCTATCGCCTTGCCCCGGCTGGCCAACAGCCCGCAACGCTCGCGGCGCCTGCTGGTCTGTGGCTTGCTGGTGATGGCGGCGGGGCTGTCGATCGCGGCGTTTTCCGGGCCGGTGTTCAGCCTGCTGGGGTTCTGCGTGGCGGCGCTGATGTTCTTCGTGGTGCAGTCGATCATCTTCCTGTACCCGGCTTCACGGCTCAAAGGCGCGGCGTTGGCGGGTGGCCTGGGCTTCGTCAATTCCTGCGGGCTGCTGGGCGGTTTTGTCGGCCCTTCGGTGATGGGCGCGATCGAGATGAGCACCGGCAATGCCATGAATGGCCTCAAGGTGATTGCCCTGGTGCTGCTGGTGGCGGCATTGGCGGCACTGCGTTTGCGCCAGGGCCAGGAGGACCGCTGTGAGCAAAGGGCGAGTGGGCTGGCGAGAAACTCCGCCTGAGGTCTGCCCGGGGTTGGCGTCGCTTGGCAGATCTTGCCTGGACGCCAGCCCTCCGGCCTTTCTACACTGCTTCCCGTCTGGGGACCGGGGGCAACATCAATGAATCGCAATGAACTGCGCAAGGCCGATATCAACCTGATGGTGGTGTTCGAGGCGCTGATGCTCGAGCGCAATGTCACCCGGGTGGCGGAGAAGCTGTTCCTCGGCCAGCCCACCATCAGTTCCGCGCTCAACCGCCTGCGGGCGATGTTCAACGACCCGCTGTTCATTCGCGTCGGCCATCGCATGGAGCCCACGGCTCGTGCCGAGCAGATCATCCAGCACCTGTCGCCGGCCCTGGACGCACTGTCCTCGGCCCTGAGCCTGACCCACGATTTCGATCCCGCCAGCAGCACCATGACCTTTCGCATCGGCCTGTCCGACGACGTCGAGTTCGGCCTGCTGCCCCCCCTGCTGCGGGCCCTGCGCCAGGAAGCGCCGCAAGTGGTGGTCGTGGTGCAGCACGTGGACTACTGGCGGATTCCCGACCTGCTGGCGTCCGGCGATATCACCGTGGGCATCAGCCAGACCCGCGGCCTGCCGGCCAACGCCAAGCGCAAGCTGCTGCGGCATATCCAGCCCAGCGTGCTGCGGGCCGATGCCAGCGACACACCGCTGACCCTCGATGAGTACTGCGCGCGGCCCCATGTGCTGGTGTCCCACACCGCCAATGTCGCCGGCTTCGCCGATGAGTGGCTGGCGGAGATCGGCCGCACCCGCCAGGTCGTGTTGTCGGTGCCCCAGTACAGCTCGCTGCCGGCCCTGCTCGCCGGCACCAAGCTGATCGCCAGCCTGCCCGACTATGCCGCCGCCGCCATGGCCGCCTCGGGGCAGCTGTACTGCGAGCCGTTTCCGTTCAAGACCCCGACCCTGGACCTGTCCATGGTCTGGCTCAGCCATGTGGACACCGACCCCGCCGAACGCTGGCTGCGCTCGCGGCTGGAAGCCTTCATGAGCGAGCGGGCGCCCCTCGCGAGCTAATCGCGCCTGGTAGCCGCTGCCGCAGGCTGCGATGGACCGCGCAGCGGGCCCCAAACCTGCCCATGCGGTATGCCTGGCGGATCGGGTGGGCGGCCTTGCCAGTCCTGCGGACCGGGTCGCAGTCTGCGGCAGAGGCTACAGAGGCTACAGAGGCTACAGAGGCTACAGAGGCTACAGCGGCTACAGAGGCTACAGCGGCTACGGCGGCGCAGTGAACGGAGGCCGCCAGCTTGGCATAGGCACAGGCGGCTGCTTTGCTGTGTGGATCGTCTGTTGAAACATTGATCGGTGGAGTTTGCCCATGAGTCGTTCCCGTTCCCTGTTGCGTGGGCGTGGCAGCCACGACAGCGGCAAGGTTGGCATGGTCGAGCTGTTCTTCGACCTGGTGTTCGTGTTTGCCGTGACCCAACTGTCCCACTCCCTGCTGGCTCATCTGTCCCTGGGCGGAGCGCTGCAGGTGGCGTTGCTGATGGTGGCGGTGTGGTGGGTGTGGATCTTCACCTCGTGGATCACCAACTGGCTGGACCCGGAAGCCCTGCCGATCCGCCTCGGCCTGTTCGTGCTGATGGTGGCCGGGTTGCTGCTGTCCTCGTCGATTCCCCAGGCCTTCGGCGAGCGTGGGCTGCTGTTCGCCGGCGCCTATGTGTTCATGCAGGTGGGGCGCACCGCCTATTCGCTGTGGGCAGTGCGCGGCGAGCCGCTGAACATGACCCGCAACTTCCAGCGGATCCTCTTGTGGCTGATGTTCTCGGGCGTTTTCTGGATCACCGGTGGCCTGCTCGAAGGCCCGCAGCGCCTGGCGTGCTGGGGGCTGGCCCTGGCCATCGAGGTGCTGTCGCCGTCGCTGTATTTCTGGGTGCCGGGGCTCGGCCGCTCGACCCTGGAAGACTGGAATGTCGAAGGCAACCACATGGCCGAGCGCTGCGCTCTGTTCGTGATCATCGCCCTGGGTGAATCCCTGCTGGTCACCGGCGCCACCTTCGCCGAGCTGGCCACCAGTGCCGAAGGGGTACTGGCTTTCGTGGTGGCGGTGCTGGGCAGCATTGCCATGTGGTGGGTGTATTTCGACAGCGGCGCCGAGCGTGCCCACCACCGCATCGCCCACTCCAGCGACCCGGGGCGCCAGGCGCGTATTGCCTACACCTACCTGCATGTGCTGATCGTCGCCGGGATCATCGTCAGTGCGGTGGCCGACGAACTGGTGCTGGTGCACCCGCAGCATGCCAGCCAGGCCGCGGTGCTGGTGATCGTCGGCGGGCCCTGGCTGTTCCTGCTCGGTTGCGCGCTGTTCAAGTGGGTGATGAACGAGCGGCCGTTGCCGCCGCTGTCGCACCTGGCCGGGCTCGCGGCCTTGCTGCTGTTGTTGCCCGCGGCCTGGAACCAGTGGTTTTCCGCCCTGGCGCTGGGCAGCCTGACCACCCTGGTGATGCTGCTGGTGGCGGCCTGGGAAACCCTGGCCCTGCGGGAAAGGGCGGCGTCCAGGCAATGAGGCTAACGGCTACTGCGGCGGCGTGGGGCGGGTTGTGTAGTATGGAGCGCCTTTTTACCCCTGACTGACCGGGAGCTTTGCCATGCCGCACCTGCATATGGAATACACCGCCAACCTGCCGCAACTGGACGTCGACAAGGCGCTGCTGCGACTCAATCATGGGCTGGTGGCGTCCGGGCAGTTCTCCGACGAGTTCGACATCAAGAGCCGTGCAGTCAAGGTCGAAGCGTTCCGGGTCGGCACCGGGATTGGCGAGCGCGGCTTTGTCCACGTCAAGCTGGCCTTGCTCAGCGGCCGCTCGCCAGAGGTCAAGAAGCAGTTGTCCGAGAGCCTGCTGGCGGTGTTGCAGGATCTGGCGCCATGGCCGGCGGATGTCCAGGTGCAACTGTGCGTGGAGATCGTCGATATCGACCGCGCGTCCTACAGCAAGGCCGCCGTCGGCCGCTGAGGATCAGGCCAGCCCCTGCTCGGCGCAGACCTTGACTATCTGTTCACGGAACCAGGTCTGCGCGCTGTCCTGATCGGTGTGCTGGCTCCACTGCATGTCCAGGCTGAATCCCGGCAGGCCGCTGGGGGCCTCGCAATGGTTGAACACTGCCTCGTTGGCCAGCAGTGCCTGGATGCGCCGGGGCAGGGTGAGGAGGAAGTCGGTGCCGGTGATCATCTTCAGCGCTGCGCTGTAGCTGTTGGAGCGGGCGACGATCTGCCGCTTGTGGGCCTGGCGCGCCAGCCAGCCGTCCACCATGTTGCTGTCCGACGTCCAGGGCGTGGGAAACACGTGCCGCCGCTCGATGAACGACTGCAGGCTGAAGCGCGGTTCCCTGGGCGGGGTCGCACGCTTGTCGAAGACACACACCAGGTCGTCCTCCAGCAGCATCTGCGACTTGAAGTCGGCGTGGCGGCGATGGAAGTCGGGCCCGAAACAGATCACCAGGTCGACGCTGCCATCGCGCAGGTCCTCGGCGGGAATATCACTTTCCAGCTTCTGCACGTTGACCGTCACCGGCAGGTCGGCGTAGTCGAAGCCCTTGAGCAGGCGCGGCAGGATCAACAGCTCGAAGTATTCCGGGGCACAGAGATTGAAGGTCACGGCCTGGCGGGTCGGGTCGAAGGCCGGCACACCGCTGTGGCACAGGTTGATGCTCTCCAGGATCCTCAGCACGTGGTTGTACATGCTGGTGGCCTTGTAGGTCGGGCGCATGCCGGTGCGGGTGTTGATGAACAGTTCGTCCTCGAAGCCGTTGCGCAGTTTCTTCAGGCAGTAGCTGACGGTCGACTGGCTGACGCAGAGGGTTTCCGAAACCCCGGTGACACTGCTTTGCTCGTACACCGCGATAAAGACCATGAGGTCCTGCATGTCGAGTTTTCTGAGCACATTGCTGATGAGCATCCGTTCCATCCCGCTGAGCACCTGGCGCCGGTGGCGCGCAAACCGGATCGATGCTAGCGGAACGATCGTCCTAATTAAATGCCCGGGGCGGGGATTCGCGGACAGCATCGGGACATAAATGTCCGATAACACGACCTGCGCAGTTTCGCGCACTGCAATGGTGCTTGTCCCGGGTAGATTTCAGGCCGCCGCGGCTGTCGGGCGGCTGCCGCGCACCAGGCCGAGCATGCCCAGGGCCACCAGCAGGGCGCCGAGCATTTCTGTCAACTGTGGCCCCTGGCCCAGCCACAACCAGTGGAACAGCGTGAGGAACAGGGTGCTCAGGTAGATGTAGGAAATCACCGTGGACGGGGCGATGACGCCGATGGCCCGATGCAGCAGCCAGAAGGTTGCCAGGGTGGCGAACAGCGCCAGGTACAGCAGCCACAGCAGGTCGTTGCCGCGCAGTAGCGCGGCACTGCGCCAGCCGCCACTGGCCAGGCTGGCGACAAACAGGAACAGCGATCCGAACAGCATGTTCCAGAAGGTCATGGCCGCCGGGCTGCGCCCTTGCAGGCTGCCGGCCTTGAAGCGCTGGCTCAGCGGCGAGTAGGCGGCCATGGCCAGGCAGCCCAGGGCGTAGATACCCATGGCGTACAGCGACGGCAATTGCCCTGGCGCGCCGCCCTTGAGGATCAGCAGCAGCGCCCCGGCCCCCGCCACCAGCATCGGCAGCAGGCGGCGCCGCAGGCCGCTGCCAGGCAGCAGCCAGGCTTCGAACACCAGGGTCAGGAGCGGCACCAGGGTGAACAGGGTCCCGGTGTTGACCGCCGAGGTATAGCGCAGGGCTTCGAACAGCGAACCGAAATACAGCGCCAGCAGCAGGCCCAGCAGCCCATGGGCGCGCAAGCCGGCCAGGGTCATGGGCGCCGAACCCTTGAGCCACAACAGAGGCACGAACATCAGCGCCGAGAACAACAGGCGCAGGGCGGTCAGCAGTACCGGGTCGATGGCCTGGCTGACCTCGGCGGCGGCAAAGAACGAAGCGGCAATCAGCACCGCCCACAGCAGCATGCCAAGGTTGGCCTGGGTGAAGTTCGCCGGGTTCATGATGGCTTCCCTCGGCTCAGCGGATGTGCTGGCGGTAATGCTTCGGATCGAAGCGCAGCGCCATGAGGATCATCACCAGCATCACCGCGGCCAGTGACCACCAGGCCCATTCGAAGCTGCCCAGCTGGTCGCGGATCATGCCCGCCAGCAACGGCGACAGCCCGGCAATCAGGTAGCCGATGCCCTGCACGAAAGCGGTCAGGCCACCGGCGCGGCGCGGGTCGCTGAGGTGGTCCAGGGAGACGATCAGGCTCATGGGAAACAGCCCGCCGATTCCCAGGCCCAGCAGGCACGGCCACAGCAGGCTGAGGTGTTTGGGGCTGAGGATCAGGCCGCAGAAGCCGGCGATGATCAGTACCAGCAGGGCCACCAGCACCAGGCGCCGGTCCTGGCTGCGGTTGGCGATGGCCGGGGTGACCAGCCCGGAAATCACCTCCATGGCGGTGAGAAAGCCCAGTAACAGGCCCGCGTTCTGCTCGCTCCAGCCGTTCTCCACGTAGTAGGGCGCCAGCCATGCCAGCACGCAGGTGTAGGAAGCGGTGCCGAGGCCGAAGAACACCGCCAGCAGCCAGGCCCGGCGATTACCGGCAAAGGACTCCCGTGCTCCACCTTTGCCCGGCAGCCTGGGCAGGGCCGCGCGCTGGGCGTACCAGAACACCAGGGCCAGCAGCGCCAGGGCGGCCCAGATCGCCAGGGCCAGGCGCCAACTGCCACTGTGGTTCATCACCAGGGGGGAGAAGGACGCGGCCAGTGCTGCACCGCCCATGATCGAGGTGACGTACAGGCCCATGAACAACGAGACATTGTCGGCAAAGCGCGACTTGATCAGCGCCGGCAGCAGTGCCTGGATCAGGGCGATGCCGATGCCGGCCAGCACCGCGCTGAGAATCAGCTCGGCCGCCGAATCCATGAACAGTCGCGAGACCGTGGCCAGGCCGATGACCAGCAGCGACAGGACCACGGTGCGGTGCTCGCCCAGGCGCTGGCTGATGCCCATGCCGAAGAACATCGCCAGGCCCATGGCCATGACCGGCAGCATGGTCAGCAGGGAAGCCAGGCTGAAGCTCAAGGGGATATCGCCGCGAATGCCCGACAGCAGCGGGCCGACGGCGGCCATCGACGGACGCAGATTGAGCGCCACCAGAATCACACTGACCATCAGCCAGAGTGCGGGGCGGGAAGTTGCACGAACGTTTTCCATGGTCGGACCTTCAACAAACAAGGACCCGATTAGGCGGCTCGGTCTGGAGTGGGGGCAAATCAGAAAGTCCGCGGTGTTATTTAAAAACTAAATAACACCGCGGACCTGTAGCCGCTGCCGCAGGCTGCGATCCGGGCCGCAGGGCCGCAAACCGGACGATACGCACGCCCGGCAGGCACCTACCGCTGGAGCAACCTGCAACCCGGGGTCAGAACGGCTTGGTCGGCAGGTACTTGCCGTCCAGGGTGATCACTGCGCGGGAACCGCCTTCCGGATCTTCGACCTTCTTGATGTCCAGCTTGAAGTTGATGGCGCTGATGATGCCGTCGCCGAACTGCTCGTGGACCAGGGCCTTGAGGGTCGAACCGTAGACCTGGAGCATTTCATAGAAGCGATACACGGTCGGATCGGTGGGGATGCCGCCGGCGATGCTGCCGCGCAGGGGAATGCTCTGCAGCAGGCGGCTGGCGTCCTGGTCCAGGCCCAGCTTGTCGCACACCAGGTCGGCGGCGGTGGGCGGCAGGGCGTGCTGGCCCAGCAGAGCGGCGGTGACGAAAGCCAGGCTCAGCCCGGTGCCGTCGGTGAGGTCCTGCCACGACAGGTTCTTGCGCGCCTTGGCGTCGATGATGGTGTCGGCCAGGGCCAGGCGTGGAGCTTGGGCGAATTGGGATTGCAGCATGGGGTGACTCCTCTTGAGTGACGAAACGGGGGCTGCTCAGGCAGCGCTGGAAGCTTGGCTGGCCAGGGCACAGGTGTGCGGGTACTCGGCCAGGGAGACGAAACGCTGGGTGTTGCCGTCGAGGGCGACGATGGCGCCGCTCTCGATGTCATAGACCCAGCCATGCAGGTTGAGCCGGCCCTGTTCCAGGGCCAGGGCCACCGAAGGATGGGTCTTGAGGTTGGCCAGTTGGGCGATCACGTTGTCGCGCACCAGGGCGTCCAGGTGCTCGGCGGGCGAGGCGTGCTGGCGGGCGGCATTGATCACCTTGGCCGACTCGGCATGGCGCAGCCAGTTGGCCACGGCGGGCAGGTGGTCGAGGCACTTGCAGGTGGAAATGGCGGTCATCGCGCCGCAGTCGGAGTGGCCGCAGATGACGATGTCGCTCACCCCCAGCACTGCCACCGCGTATTCCACGGTGGCCGATACGCCGCCCGGCTCGGGGCCATAGCTGGGCACGATGTTGCCGGCGTTGCGGATCACGAACAGGTCGCCGGGCTCTTGCTGGGTCAGCAGTTCGGGCACCACCCGGCTGTCGGAGCAGGTGACGAACAGGGTGCCGGGGTTCTGGGTGCTGGCCAGTTGCTTGAACAGTTCACTGCGTTGGGGAAAGGCTTCGCGCTGGAACTTGAGGAAGCCGTCGATGATGTTCTGCATGGGGTTCTCCTTGCGTCGCTGATGGGGCAAGGATGGAAGTTTTCAGCTATAGCGTCCAAGACCGGCTTATTATGCTTTCCATAAGTACAGCCTATAGTTGGAATTCCCCATGCTGTTGCGTCACATCCGTTACCTGCTGGCCGTGGCCGAGCATTGCAACTTCACCCGGGCTGCCGAGGCGCTGCATGTGTCCCAGCCGACCCTGTCGCAACAGATCAAGCAGTTGGAGGAGGGCCTGGGGGCGCCGCTGTTCGACCGTTCCGGGCGCAGCGTGCGCCTCACCGATGCCGGCCAGGCCTATGTCGCCTATGCCCGCCGCGCCCTGCAGGACCTGGAGGCGGCCAGGCGGGCGATCCACGATGTGCAGGACCTGAGCCGCGGCTCGCTGCGCCTGGCACTGACCCCGACCTTTACCGCCTACCTGGCCGGGCCCTTGCTCAGCCGCTTTTACCGGCAGCACCCGGGAATCGGCCTGAGCATCGAGGAAATGACCCAGGACCGCCTGGAGGCGGCCCTGGCCGAAGACCGCCTGGACCTGGGTATCGCCTTCGCCGGCGAGCACCTGGCGGAGATCGAGAGTCAGGCGCTGTTCATCGAGACCCTGAGCCTGATGGTCGGCCCGCAGTATCCGCAGCCCGAGCGCCTGCCCTTGAGTGCCGAGGCCCTGGGCCGCCAGCCCCTGGTGCTGCTCAGCGCCGACTTCGCCACCCGCCGGCACATCGACCTGTATTGCCGGCAGCAGGGCATTGCCCCGCCGATCGCCGCCGAGGCCAATTCGGTCAGTGCGATTGTCGAGATGGTCCGGCGCGGGCAACTGGCGACCATCCTGCCCAGCTCCATTGCCCGGGAGCAGCCGGGGCTGCGCACCCTGGCCTTGCAGTCACCACCGGCGCCGCGCAGCGTGGTGCTGCTGGGGCGCAAGGGCGCCTATCGCAGCGCCGCCTGCCAGGCTTTCCGGCAGCTGCTGCTGGATCAGGACGAGGGCGCGGCCAGCCACTGATTGACCACCCGGTCGTAGGCGCCGGTGGCCTTGCTCAGGTGCAGCCATTGGTCGACGTAGCTTTTCCAGGCCACATCGTCCCGAGGCAGGAGAAAGGCCTTCTCGCTGTATTGCAGATAGCGCTCGGGGTTGACTGCGCACAGCCCCGGCTTGTGCCGTTGCTGGAAGCGCGCCTCCGAGGCGTCGGTGATCATCACGTCGGCGCGGTGGGTCAGCAACTGATCGAAGATCGTCACGTTGTCGGCGAACAGGGTCAGGCTGGCCTTGGGCAGGTGGGCCCGGGCGAAGATTTCGTTGGTGCCGCCCGGTGGCTCGATCAGGCGCACCTCGGGCTGGTTGATCTGTTCCAGGGTCTGGTAGCGCTTGAGATCCTGGCAGCGCACCAGGGGGATCTTGCCATCGATGCCCAGGGGCTGGCTGAAGAAGGCTTTTTTCTGCCGCTCCAGTGACACCGAAATACCGCCGACGGCGATGTCGCACTGTTGGCTCTGGAAGTCCGCCATCAGGCCTTTCCAGGTGGTGTTGACCCACTTCACCCGCACCCCGAGGCTCTCGGCCAGGGATTCGGCCAGGCTGATGTCGATGCCTTCGTAGTGGCCGTCGTCGCGCAGGTAGCTGTAGGGCTTGTAGTCGCCGGTGGTGCAGACCGTCAGATGGCCGCGCTCGATCACCTGGTCCAGGTGCGAGGTGGGCTCCTGGGCGAAGCTCAGGGCTGGGGCGCTGAGGCCCAGCAGGGTACACAACAGCAGGCGCGGGAGCATGGAATCGTTCCTTGAGGGGCAGGGGGGCGGAGCATTATTGGCGCCAGCCGCCGGCCAGGCAAGGCAAGTACCGGTGCTGGAAGGCGATGCGGGCTTTCGACCTTTTTTTCACGAATGGCACGTTAACCTGTGGCCCCTGGATTCCAAAAAGAGTTCGCCGTTCATGTCGTCCCATCCCCCACCGTCCATCGAACTTGAGTTCGCTCGGCGCTACGACCAGGAGCACGCGCGCGTCTGTCGCGAGCCCCGGCCAGCCGGGATTGGCGCGCGCCTGGCCGCCTGGCGCACGGCACGCCTGGTGCGTCACGCCCTGAAGGAAGCCGGCGAGCCGGGGCTGATCCTGGATGTGGCCTGCGGCGCCGGGCGCTACTGGCCGGTGCTGGGCGAGCACGGCAACCGGGTGATTCTGGCGGCGGACCCTTCCCAGGACATGTTGAACCATGCCCAGACCCACCACCCGGCCAGCCTGCTGAAACGGGTCAAGACCTTTCACAGTTCGGCGTTCAATATCGGCCTGTCGGCCAATGCGGTGGACTGCATCATCTGCATGCAACTCTTTGCCCACGTGACCCGGGGTGAGGATCGCCTGGCCTTGCTGCGCGAGTTCTACCGGGTCAGCCGGGACACGGTGATCCTGGCCACGCGGATCGAACCGCTGTTGCAGATCGCCCGACCCGCTTCTGCCAGCTCCGGCATGCTGCCGCTGGCCAGCAAGGTGCAGCTGGAAGCGGAGTTCCGCGAAGCCGGTTTTGAAGTGCTCGACCATCGGGACCTGCTGCCCGGTTGGGCGCCTTCGCGGGTCTATGTGCTGAGAAAACAGGGTTAGCCCAGAGTCTCGGACTATTCTTGCCCTCCGGCAGATGGTTTCTCACTTGCTCTTGTCGGGTGAATGCTCGGAAATCGCCGGAGGCGATATATACTGCGCGCCATTCTTCAAGGGAGAGCCGTGTGGCCATCGATATACATTGGATTCGCGACAACGATAGCCTCGGTCAGCTTTGCGCCCAGTGGCAGCAGTTGCCATTCGTCGCCCTCGACACCGAATTCATGCGGGTCGACACTTTCTATCCCATTGCCGCCCTGTTGCAGATTGGCGATGGGCAGCGCGCCTACCTGATTGACCCTTTGACCATCGACAACTGGCAGCCACTGGCGGCCCTGCTGGAGAATCCGGCAGTGGTCAAGGTGGTGCACGCCTGCAGCGAGGACCTTGAAGTCCTGCTGCGCCTGACTGGCAGCCTGCCGGCGCCGTTGTTCGACACGCAACTGGCGGCCGCCTACCTGAACCTGGGTTTCTCCATGGGCTATTCGCGCCTGGTGCAGGAAGTCCTGGGCATCGACCTGCCCAAGGGCGAGACCCGTTCCGACTGGCTGCAGCGCCCGCTGTCGGAAACCCAGGTCAGCTACGCCGCCGAAGACGCCGTGCACCTGGCCCAGGTGTTCACCGAACTGCGGCCCAGGTTGTCCGAGGACAAGTACCGCTGGGTGCTGGAAGACGGCGCCGAGCTGGTGGCCAACCTGCGCCGCGAAGTGGACCCCTACGAGGTCTACCGCGAAGCCAAGCTGGCCTGGAAACTGTCCCGCGCCCAGCTGGCGGTCTTGCGTGAACTGTGTGCCTGGCGCGAGCGCGAGGCCCGTGCCCGCAACCTGCCGCGCAACCGTATCGTGCGCGAGCATGCCCTGTGGCCCCTGGCCAAGACCCAGCCGGACAACCTGTCGGCGCTGGCCAAGATCGAAGACATGCACCCGCGTACCGTGCGCCAGGACGGCGAGTTCCTCCTCGACCTGATCAAGCGCACCGCCAGCGTCGGCCCGGATCAATGGCCGCCGGCCGTGCCCGAACCCCTGCCGATCGAAGCCGCGGCCCTGCTCAAGCGCCTCAAGGCCGTGGGCCAGGCCCAGGCCGAGCGCCTGGGGATCGCCCCGGAAGTGATGCTGCGCAAGAAAACCCTGGAGAGCCTGCTCAAGAGCGGCTTCCCCAACGGGCCTTACCAATTGCCTGATTCGTTGCGTGGCTGGCGCCGCGAATTGATGGGCCAGGCGCTGCTGGACAGCCTGGCCACCGCCGGAGAACAGCCTTGAAACGTATCTGCTCCATCTACAAAAGCCCGCGCAAGAACGAGATGTACCTCTACGTGCTCAAAAGCGAGGCTCTGGAACGCGTGCCGGAAAACCTGCTGCTGGCCTTCGGCAAGCCGCAACATGCCTTCGACCTGGTGCTGAGCCCGGAGCGCAAGCTGTCCCGCGAGGACATCCACCAGGTGCTGGAAAACCTCGACAAGCAGGGCTACCACCTGCAGATGCCACCGGCAGAAGACGAGTACATCGAGCACTTGCCCGAAGAGCTGCTGCGTCGCAATGATCCGGTCTGACCTGTAGGCGCCCGGTCCCGGGCCTCCTTGTAAGTGCAACTGACTGACCTGGCAGCCGCCTTGATCGATGGAGCGATTCTCCGTCGGCGGCTGCCTGCACCGTTTTTTAAGGTTTGAGCCATGCGCGTTCTGATTGCCGAACACGATCACGCTGTTTATGCCCGCCTGTTGCGTCAGGCGGCCCCGGAGCTGGAAGTGCTGACCAGTGGCGACTCCGCCGAGCTGGCACGGTTGGCGGCGGATTGTCCGGTCTGGCTGGGGCAGCCGGACCTGCTGGCCACCCTGCTGCGCCAGGGGCACCAGCCCCAGTGGCTGCAATCCACCTGGGCCGGCATTACCCCGCTGCTGGCCGACGGCCTGCCGCGGCACTACCGCCTGACCCGGGCCGTGGGCATCTTCGGCCAGGTGATGGCCGAGTACGTGCTGACCTACATCCTGGGCCATGAGCGCGAGGTGCTGGCGCGCCTGGTGAGCCAGGTCGAGCGCAAGTGGGACAACCGCCTGGGCCAGAGCCTGGTGGGGCGCAAGGTGCTGATCGTCGGCACCGGCGACATCGGCCAGAGCGTGGCGCAGTTCCTCCTGCCGTTTGGCGTGAAGCTGTACGGCATCGCCAGCCAGCCCCGGGAGCAGGCGCCCTTTATCGAAGTGGCCGGCCTGCAAGACCTGGGGCGCCTGGTGGGGGAGGTGGACTACGTGGTCAACCTGCTGCCCAACACCCCGAGCACTCACGACCTGTACGACGCGGCGCTGTTCAAGCAGTTCAAGCCCACGGGGTTGTTCATCAATGTTGGCCGGGGCGTGGCGGTGGTCGATGCGGACCTGGTGCAGGCCCTCAAGGATGGGCATCTGGCGGGGGCGGTGATCGATGTCTGCCGCCAGGAGCCCTTGCCGCAACGGCATCCGTTCTGGACCGCCTGGGGCTTGCTGCTGACGGGCCACAGTTCGGCGCCGACCTCGCCGGAATTGATGGTGCAGTTGTTCGCCGACAACCTGCGGGCTTATCAGGCTGGGCAGGCCCTGCGCGGCGAAGTGGATTTCGCCCGGGGCTATTGAAACGGACCTGATCGCAGGAGCGAGCTTGCTCGCGAAAGCCGCGCTTGCCAGGCAAGCGCGGCGCCCTTCAGGGCTTCGCGAGCAAGCTCGCTCCTACAGAGGCGATCGCGGCTTTAGAGGCTGAAATCGCCTTCGGCCACGGTTTCGCTCAGGGGGCGACGCGGGCTTGGCTCTTCCCGGGCCTGGAGGTAGTCGGCCAGGGTCGACTTGTCTCCCAGCTTGCCCACGGCCACGGCGGCGTGCACGGCATAGCCTTCGGGGATCTTCAGTTCCTTGCGGGTCAGTTCCTGGTCGAAACCGGCCATGCCGTGGGTGTGCCAGCCACTGAGGCTGGCTTGCAGGGCCAGGTGGCCCCAGGCCGAACCGGTGTCGAAGGTGTGCCACAGGGCCGGGGTTTCCTCGCTGGCGCCGGGCACGGTGAAGGTGGTCTTGGAAATCACGATCACCAGGGCCGAAGCGTGTTGCGCCCAGCCACGGTTGAATTCGTTGAGCAGGCCGAGGAAGCGTTCCCAGTTCGGCGTGTCGCGGCGGGCATAGAGGAAGCGCCAGGGCTGCGAGTTGTAGGCCGAAGGCGCCCAGCGTGCGGCTTCGAAGAAGCTCAGCAGGGTTTCTTCGGGGATGCTTTCGCCGGTGAAGGCCCGGGGCGACCAGCGCTGGGTGAACTGCGGGTGGATGGCGTAGTCGGCAACGCGAGTGTTGGCGCTCATGGAAAAACTCCTGGCAGCATGTGAGATGAGTGGAATAAACCGGCAAGCGCAGATGAGCTGAGCGAAGGGGTATTCCTGACCCCGTGCGGTTTGCCGGGTGCAACGCGGTCAAGCGTTAATGGCACACGGACGCGGGTCGGTCCGAGGGGCAAAGCTACTGTGCCCATGGCCCGCTGACAAGTCCCGGCCTACCGACAGTCGCCAGCGCTTGGCCCGCCGGTTCTTCGGCACTAGACTGGCGGCCTTTTCACCCTCGGATATTGATGCTTGAGCCATGGCCGCCAAAGTCGAACCTTTCTGGATACGCAAAACCCTCGAACAACTCGACCAGGACGAATGGGAGTCGTTGTGCGATGGCTGCGGTCTGTGCTGCCTGCAAAAGCTTGAAGACGAGGACGACAACAGCGTCTATTACACGCGCATCGCCTGCAAGCTTTTGGACCTCAAGACCTGCCAGTGCAGCGATTACCCCAACCGCCGCGACTCGGTGCCCGACTGCATCCAGCTGACCCCGGGCAAGGCCGACGAATTCAAGTGGCTGCCTCCCACCTGCGGCTACCGCCTGGTGAGCGAGGGCAAGGACCTGCCCCTGTGGCACCACCTGGTGTGCGGCGACCGCGATGCGGTGCACCACGAACGTATTTCCCAGTCCGGCCGCATGCTCGCCGAAGGCAGCGTGGCGGAAGAGGATTGGGAGGATCATCTGATTTTCCGCGCAGGCTGAGGGTTCGCCGCGCCGGCTTCAAGGTTTCAATAGCAAGGAGAGGGTATGAGGGTGGGGGCGAAGCTGGCGCTGGCCGCTGCGATGCTGGCATTGAGCGCATCGGCGTTTGCGGCGAAGAAGGTCGATCTGGATTATCACGTGCGCTTCCTGCCCCAGAGCGATCAGGCCGAAGTGCGCCTGACCCTGGCCGACGGCGCGGCGCTGCGCAGCCTGGATTTCGATCTGGGCTCGACCGGCGACTACAGCGACTTCAAGGCCGACGGCCAATGGCAGGCCGCCCCCGCCGGTGCCGGCGGTCAGCGTGGGGTCTGGCGCCCGGCCAGCGGCAAGGCCAGCCTGAGCTACCGGGTACGCCTGAACCACAGCATCAAGAAGGGCAGCTATGACAGCCGCAGTACTGCCAACTGGGCCCTGCTGCGCGGCGAAACCCTGGTGCCGCCGGCGCACCTGGACCAGCAGGACGGCATCGAGCTGGTGGCGCGCCTGGATTTCGAACTGCCCGCCGGCTGGAAGAGCATCGAGACCGCCTGGCCGCGGATCGGCAAGCACCGTTTTCGCATCGACAACCCCTCGCGGCTGTTCGACCGTCCCGCCGGCTGGATGCTCGCCGGCACCCTGGGCAGCCGCCGCACGCGCCTGGGGGAAACCGACGTCAGCGTGGTCTCGCCACTGGGCCAGGGCATGCGGCGCATGGATGTGCTGACCCTGCTGACCTTTGTCTGGCCGCAGGTGCAGGCGGTGTTTCCCCGCCAGCCGAGCAAGCTGTTGATCGTCGGCGCGGCCGATCCGATGTGGCGCGGCAGCCTGGCCGGGCGCGATTCACTGTTCCTGCACAGCCGCCTGCCGCTGGTCAGCGAGAGCGGCGCCAGCCCCTTGCTGCGGGAGCTGGTGCAATCTCTGGCACGGATCAACGACAGCCAGCGCAGCGACTGGATCAGTGAAGGGCTGGCGCAGTACTACGCCATCGAGCTGCTGCGCCGTGCCGGTGGCATCAGCGATGAACGTTACCAGGTGCTGGAGAAGCGCCTGGCCCGGGACGGCCACAAGGTCACCAGCCTGCGCGGCGAACAGGTGGACAGCGCCACAGTGGCCAAGGCGGTGTTGCTATTGCAGGAGCTGGATCGGGAGATTCGCCTCAAGACCCGCAACAAGCGCTCCCTGGACGATGTCCTGCAAGCGGCGATGCGCCTGGAAAGCGTCAGCACCGCCGAATTCATCCAGCTCAGTGAAAGCGTGCTGGGCGAGTCCTCCAGGGTCCTCGACACCAGCCTGCTGCGCTGACCCGGCGCGGCTGGGGCCCAGGCGTCCATGAGGACGCCCCGGCTTCAGGCCTTGGGCACCTTCACTTCATCATTGCTGGCGGCCTTGGCGTTGCGGCCGGCGGCTTCGGCATCGGCTTTCAGGTTGCGCAGCTCTTCTGCAGCGCGTTCGATCTTGTTGCGCACGTTGTTCATGTCCTGGCGGCTTTTCTCCAGCAGGCTTTTCGCCGAGCTGTGCCCGGTGATGCCCCGGGCCAGGGCCACGCCGCCGATGGCTACCTGGATCAGGCCGAATACGCCGCCACGGCGCAGGCCCTTGCCCATCATCACCACGCCGCCGGCCAGCGAGCCGATGCGCTCCCAGCCCTGGACATTCTGGGTGGGCTGGCTCTGGAACGGGGTCGATTCGATGGTTTGCAGCTGTTTGCGCTCGCTCATGATCTGTCTCCAAGGGCGGTAAGGGATACAAGGCTGACTGCACGAAGGCGTCACAGGTTCCCGGGCAATGACCGGCGTGTGCTCAGAACTTGGGACCGGAGCGGGTGTTGTTACCCTTGGCCAGGCGATCGTAGAGCACCACGTTGACTGTCGCTGCCAGGTTCATGCAACCGGTGGTGGGGATGTAGACCACGTCCTCGCACCAGTCGCGGATCTCCTTGTCGAGGGAGCCGTCTTCCGGGCCGAAGATGTACAGGGCGCGATCCGGGTGGGTGTATTCGGGCAGTGGGCGGGCACCCTCGACCAGTTCCACGGCCACCGGAATGCAGCCCAGGGGGAGGATTTTCTTCAGGTCGTCGATGCCGATCAGCGGAATGTCCTGGTGGACCTTCTTGGTGTCGGTGACGAAGTCGCGGGCCCGCTCATAGCGCTTGCCGGTGTAGAACACCGAGGCGACGCCATAGCAGCCGGCGGCGCGCATCACCGAACCGACGTTCTCCGGTGACTTGGGGTTATACAAACCGATGCAGCTGTACCTTTTGTTTGCCACGAACAAAGCGCCTTGGGGGAAAAGAGCGCGATTATACGGGGATTGCCCACGGCTCGGTGGCTTGTTGTGGCGAGGGAGCTTGCTCCCGACGCCGGCCAATGCGGTATAGCAGGCCGGCCGGGGACACAGGGTTTACGGCTGCCTTGCCGCCGAACGGGAGCACGCTCGCTGGCCACAATATGCCCGGCGGCTGGTGCTTACTCCGGGTCTTTCTTCATCAACCCGGCCAGGGCGGCGAACGGGTTGTGGGTCGCCTTGGCGACTTTCGGGGTGCTCAGGGAGCCTTCGCCGAAGTACTGCTGGTCGGTGTAGCGCGAGTGCTCGTTATCGTGGCAGTACAGGCACAAGAGTTCCCAGTTGGAACCGTCCTGGGGGTTGTTGTCGTGGTTGTGATCGCGGTGGTGCACGGTCAGCTCGCTCAGGCGCTTGCCGGAGAACTCCCGGGCGCAGCGGCCGCAGACATGGGGGTACATTTTCAGTGCCTTGTCGCGGTAGCCCATTTCCCGGTCGCGCTGGGCGTCGGCAAGGATACGGTCCAGCTTGGCGGTGTTGGACGGGGGAGTGGACGAACTCATGGGTTCACCTTTGTAGAAGGACTAATGACGGTAATGGACAAAGTTTAGCTCAGGCCTTGAGCTTCTCGGCAATCCAGATGGTGTGCCGGGTGCCGCGATTGCCATGGGCGAAGACCTGCACTTCCTCGGCCTTGAAGCCGGCCTTGCGCAGGCGCTCGGAGAACTGCCGGTCGGCGCTGGCCGACCACACCGCAAGAATGCCCTTGGGCCGCAGGGCCCGGGCGCAGGCGGCCAGGCCGGCGCTGGAGTAGAGCCAGCTGTTGGCTTTCTGGGTCAGGCCTTCGGGGCCGTTGTCGACGTCGAGCATGATCGCGTCGAAGCCCTGGGGCTCGGCCTGCAGGACCTTGGCCACGTCTTCCAGGCGGATCACCGTGCGCGGGTCCAGCAGCGGCCGGCCGGACTTTTCGCCGAGCGGGCCACGGTTCCATTCCACCACCCCGGGCACCAGCTCGGCGACCACCACCTCGGCGCTCTTGCCCAGGTGCTTGAGAGCCGCGGCCAGGGTGAAGCCCATGCCCAGGCCGCCGATCAGCACCCGTGAGTTCGGGCGCCCGGCGACCTTGCTGCAGGGGATCTGCGCCAGGGCATCCTCGGAACCGTGCATGCGCGTGTTCATCAACTGGCCGCCGTCGCCGCCCTGGATCTTGATGACGAAATCCTCACCGTATTCGAACAGGCACAAGGCACCGCCGTTTTCAGGAATCGCAGTAGTGTCCAGCAGTACGAAACGTTTCATGGAGATCTCATTGAGGAAGGCAAAACGCCCCGGTTGGGAGTAGCCTGACGCCAGACAATAGCAATGGAGCCATTGATGAAGCGCACTATTCTAACGGTGATTGCCCAAGCGGCGCTCGCCCTCACCGCAGCCCTGGCGCTTGGTGCCGGCCCGGCTTTGGCCGACGAGCCGCAAAGCGCCCCGGTGGTGACCCCGGCGCCGACCCTCGGCACCCCGGGTACCGCGACCCCTACGCCTTATCCGCAAGTCACCCCGCCCAGCACGCCGAAAGCCGGCAGCAGTGGCAGCGCGCCCCTGCTGCCGCCGATCGACATGCCCAAGCCGCCCAAGGACCAGACCCTGCCAGGGCTGCAGCAGAACGACAGCAAACCCAAGGTTCAGGGTTGATGGATGTAGCGGGCGAGGGTACCCCGGGGCTCAGATCTGCTGCGCGAGCAACTGGCCGTCGGCCATGCGCAGCCGCTTGGACAGCGACACGGCCAGGGCGCGGATGATCTTGGCGGCGATCTTTGGCGCATCGTTGAGCATCTTTTCCAGGGAGTCCTTGCCCAGGTTGAGCAACTGGCAATGGCTGGCGGCCACGCAGGTAGCCGAACGTCGCTCGCCATCGAGCACCGCCATTTCGCCAAAGGCCCGGCCGCTGCGCAGGGTCGCGATGGTCAGGGGCTGGCCGTCGTGGTTGCGCTTTTGCACAGCTACCTGGCCGCTGTGGATGATGCACATGAAGCTGCCGGCATCGCCCTCATGAAAGATCGCTTCGCCCTCGGCGATGCTGCTGATGCTGAAGTAGCCGGCCGCAGCGTTGAAGTCGGCGGGCAACAACTGGTCGAACAGGCCGCAGTCCATCAGCCAGTCGCGGATCTCGTTGTTCAGTAAGGTGGGTTCGGACATGGGATCACGGTCTTTTTCTTGTGTCTGTTGCACGGGCGCAGGCCCGGTCCGGCGGTTGCCGGCGGCGTTCTGGGTTAAGACAGGAACGCCGCCGGGAGTTCCTCAGGCCAGGCCCAGAATGTTCAGGATAAAGGCGTATTCGAGGGCTACGTCACGTAATCCCTGGTAACGCCCGCTCATGCCGCCATGGCCGGCCCCCAGCTCGGTCTTGAGCAGCAGCGGGTTGTCGTCGGTCCTGGTGGCCCGCAACCTGGCCACCCATTTGGCCGCCTCCCAGTACTGCACGCGGCTGTCGTTGTAGCCGGCGATCACCAGGGTTGCCGGGTAGGCCTGGGCGCGCACGTTCTCGTAGGGCGCGTAGGCCTTGATCCGTGCGTAGACCTCGGGCTCCTCGGGGTTGCCCCATTCGTCGTATTCGGTGACGGTCAGCGGCAGCTCCGGGTCGAGCATGGTGTTGAGCACATCGACGAAGGGCACTTCGGCGATGGCGACCTTGAACAGGTCGGGGCGCTGGTTGAGTACCGCGCCGATCAGCAGGCCGCCGGCGCTGCCGCCACTGATGGCCAACTGCTGGGCGCTGGTCAGGCCCTGGGCGATCAGGTGTTCGGCGCAGGCGATGAAGTCGCTGAAGGTGTTCTGCTTGTGTTCCTGCTTGCCGGCGCGGTACCAGGCCTCACCCAGCTCGCCGCCGCCGCGCACGTGGGCGATGGCAAAGGCCACGCCGCGATCGAGCAGGCTCAGGCGGGCGTGGGAGAACCAGGGGTCCAGGCTTTCGCCGTAGGCACCGTAGCCGTAGAGGTACAGCGGCGTCGGCTGGCCCAGGCAGTCGCGCTTGACCACCAGGCTGATGGGCACTTGGGTGCCGTCGGCGGCGGTGGCCCAGAGGCGCTGGCTGACGTAGGCCTCGGGGTCGAACGGGCCCAGTACCGGGGTTTCCTTCAGCACCTGCTGCTGGCCGTCGGCCAGTTGCAGCTGGCGCACCTGGGCCGGGCGGTTCAGGGCCTCGTAGCGCAGGCGGATGCGCTCGCTGGAAAACTCCAGGCTGTTCTGCACGTGCAGGCTGTAGGCCGCATCCGGCAGTTGCACGCGGTACACCGGCAGGTCCCGGGGGTGCACTTCGATGATCGGCAGGCCGCCTTCGCGCAGGCTCAGGGTCATGGCTGCGGCGTTGAGGGTCACGCCGTCGAGCATCACCTCGGGGTTGTGCGGCACCAGCAGTTGCCAGTCGTCCTGCTCGGGGATCACGCCGTTGTCCGCGGCCTGGTAGAGAGCGAAGTTGATGCCGTCGCGGTTGCTGCGGATGAACCAGGTCCATTGGCCGTCCAGCAGGCCGTGGTCGACATCGTATTCATGGCCTTCGACCCGCGGCGCCAGGCAAGTGAACGGCAGCTGTGGCTGCGTGGCGTCCAGGGCCCAGGTCTCGCCGGTGGTCTTGCTGCCCAGGGACAGCAGCAGTTGGCGTTCGGAGCTGGAACGGTAGCAATGCAGGAAGAAGCGTCCGTCCGGCTCGTGGAACACTTCCTCGGCGGCGGTGCCATCCAGCCGGTAGCGCAACAGCTTGTGCGGGCGGTGGGTATCGTCCAGCTCGCCGAAGAACAGGGTCAGGCTGTCGTTGGCCCAGGTCATGCTGCCGTCGCAGTTGTCGAAGGACAGCTCGCTGACTTTGTCGCTGGCCAGCTCCTTGACGAACAGGGTGTAGATTTCCTCCCCAGTGGTGTCGAGGCTGTAGGCCAGGCGCTGGTGGTCGGGGCTGATGCTGAAGGCCCCGAGGGAGAAGAAGCCGCCATTGGCCAGGGCGTTGGGGTCCAGCAGCAGTTGCTCGCGGCTTTCGTCCACCGTCAGGCTGTCGTCCGCCGGGCGCGGGCAGCGGTAGTGGCGGGCGTATTCGTCGCCGGCGGTGGTGCGGGTGTAGTACAGGTACGGGCCCCAGGGCGAGGGCAGGGACAGGTCGGTTTCGAGGATCCGCCCCTTGATCTCCTGGAACAGCGTTTCACGCAGGGGCCCCTGATGCGCCAACTGGGCGTCCAGGTAGCTGTTTTCAGCCTTCAGGTAATCGAGCACCGCGTCGGTGTCGCGTTCCTGCAGCCAGGCATACGGGTCAGCGCCTTCGGCCTTGTGGGCAATCGGGGCGCTGCTGTCGTTGGCGGTTAAGGGCATGGGTGGCTCTCGGGCGATGACAAATGAGGGCTGGGCAGACGGCGGTGCAGCCTGACACGGCAAAAGTCGTTATCATAAGCGCCTCTTTGCCTGCCTTGCCATGGACACCATGACCGAGAACGACTATCTGATCGCCTGGGGGCTCTATGCCTTCGCCGCCTTGGGCTGCCTGCTGGTGTGGATGCGCCTGACCCGCTGGATGTGGCGCTGGCTGCGCGAACCGCTGCGAGTGCTGGTGGCGGTGCTGCTGTTCAGCCCGACCATCATCGACCCGGTCAAGGAAAAATTTGCCCCGGCCGTGGCCATCACCGCATTGGATATAGCCTTCAAGGTCGGCAACAACGCCTGGCGTGCGGTATCCGACCTGTTCATGTACGGCATGATCGCCTTTGGCGTCTACCTGCTGTTCGTGCTGATCCGCTGGCCCGTCGAGCGCGCGGCCAGGGAGCGCCGGGAACGCAACGAAGCGGCGAAAGCTGCCGCCAAGGCTGCCGAAGTGGAGGATGACCAGCCCTTCGGTGGCGCCGGCAATGACCGTTACGGCCGCCAGCCTGCAGCCGGCACCCCCCTGAATACGCGGGTCGAACCGCGTTTGTAACGCTGCCCCCGGCATTGAAGCGAGAGTCCGAGCATGTGTGAGTTGTTGGGCATGAGCGCCAATGTACCGACCGATATCGTCTTCAGCTTTACCGGGCTGATGCAGCGCGGCGGCCGCACCGGCCCCCATCGCGACGGCTGGGGCATCGCTTTCTATGAAGGCCGCGGCCTGCGCCTGTTCCAGGACCCGGCGGCCAGCAGCGAGTCGGAAGTGGCCAACCTGGTTCAGCGTTACCCGATCAAGAGCGAAGTGGTGATCGGCCATATCCGCCAGGCCAACGTCGGCAAGGTCTGCCTGGCCAATACTCATCCTTTTGTCCGCGAGCTGTGGGGCCGCAACTGGTGCTTTGCGCACAATGGCCAGTTGGCGGATTTCCAGCCCCAGGCCAGCTTCTACCGCCCGGTGGGCGATACCGACAGCGAAGCGGCTTTCTGTGACCTGCTGAACCGGGTGCGGGCCGCCTTTCCCGAGCCGGTGGAAATCGAGGAACTGCTGCCGACCCTGATCCAGGCCTGCAGCGAATACCGCAGCAAGGGCGTGTTCAATGGCCTGCTCAGCGACGGTGACTGGCTGTTCTGCTATTGCTCGACCAAACTGGCGCAGATCACCCGGCGCTCCCCATTCGGCCCGGCGCGGCTGAAGGATGTGGATGTGATCGTCGACTTCCAGGCCGAAACCACGCCCAACGACGTGGTCACGGTGATCGCCACTGAACCCTTGACCGAAAACGAAACCTGGACCCGCTACCAGCCGGGCCAGTGGAGCCTGTGGCGGCGCGGTGAATGCGTCAGCCATGGCCAGACCGAATAAGGACATCCCTATGTTGCTCAGTTATCTGCGGCTGGTGCTGTTCGCCGCCGGCCTGTTGATCGGTGTGCAAGTGCCGGGTTTCATCAGTGATTACGCCAAGCGCGTCGAGGCGCATCTGATCGAGTCGCAGCACAGCCTGCAGGGCTTCCAGGGCACCGCGCAGCAGTTCTTCAAGGGCGACATGAACGCCCTGGTGGCCCATTACCGGGCCAGCGACGATCCGGTGTTTCGCAGCGATGCCGAGAGCCTGAGCGGCTTGCTCAGCCGCCAGCTGGCCCTGGACAAGCAATACCAGGCGATGCAGGGGCCCTGGTACATCCGCCTGCTGCAAGTGGCCCTGGCCCCCGACCCGGAAATCCGCAAGGAAACCTGGGACGGCTACAGCTACCAGATCCTGCTGACCCCGGAAGCCATGATCTGGGGTATCAGTGGCGCCTTGCTGCTGTCCTTCGGCCTGGAATGCCTGTACCGGCTGATCGACTGGGTAGTGCTGGGCGGCAAGCGCCTGCGCCAGAGCCGCCCGATTGAAGAGCGCGACCTCAAAGGCCTCTGACCCCTTGTAGGAGCCGGCTGCCGGCGAAGGGGGCCGCGTGGCTTGCGCCTGACTGAAGATCGCCTTCGCTGGCAAGCCAGCTCCTACGGGAGCCGTATCGATTTTGTTTTCTGTGTAGGAGCCGGCTTGCCGGCGAAAGCGGCGCGCCTGACACACCGCTGCGCGCGGTTCGCTGGCAAGCCAGCTCCTACGAGGGGGGCGATGGCGATGTTCACTGGGGTTCGCTGAGCACCAGGTAATCCGCGCCGACCTTCTGCCCATAGCGCTGCACCACGCGCTGGCACAGCTCGACTATGTCCTCCACCAATTCCACTCCCACTCGCCACGACACCACCACTTGCAGGTTCGGCGGGCGCTGTTCGATGGCCAGCAGGGTCAGTTCGCCCCGGGCCAGTTCCTCGCGCACCAGCACCGGCGGCAGGGCGCCGATGCCGAAGCCGTCCCGCAGCAGGCGGGTGATGGCCGACACCGAGTTGACGCAGTTGAGCCGCGGCGCCAGCACGCCGTTGGCCTGCATCAGGCTCAGCACCTGCTGGTGGGGCAGGGAGTTCTTCGAGTAGGTGACGATCCGTTCCCGGGCCAGCTCGGCGACGTTGGCGTAGTCGCGGTTGTAGATCGAGTTGCTGGCGGCGATCCAGCCCATGGGATAGCTGGCCAGTTCCAGGCTGCGGATGCTTTCCTGGCGCAGCAGGTCGGTTTGCAGCACCAGGTCGAGAAAGCCCTTTTGCAACTGTTCGCACAGGTTCAGCGACGTGTCGGCCACCAGCTCGATTTCCACCTGCGGGTAGTGGTCCATCATCTCCGCCACCAGGGGGCTGAGCCAGGTGTGGATCACCGTATCCATGACCCCGATGCGAACCCGCCCGACCTTGCTCGACGGCGCTTGGATGGACTGTTTCAGCACCTGCAGGGTGTCGAGCATCTGCTCGGCGTGCTCCAGCACCTTGACGCCTTCCGGGGTCAGGCTGACGCCCCGGGAGTCCCGCAGGAACAGCTTCACGCCCAGCTCGCCCTCCAGCACCGCGATGCGGCTGGAGATCGCCGCCTGGGTGGTAAAGAGTTTTTCCGCGGTGTGGCTGAAGCTCTTCAGCCGCGCGACCCAGACGAAGGTTTCGAGGAACTTGAGGTTCATGGGATCAACTTTTCTTATGCATAAGGGCAGTTTTTATTAGTTGGACGCAGTTGGCGCTCGAGCCGAAGAATGCGCCAACCCACGATATGCGTCGTCGGGGCCCAGAACAACACCAATAAATTACCCTGGAGATCGCCATGAGTGCGCCCGAAACACTGGCCGCCAAGGCCCCGCGCCGCGCCGGCCCGTTTGACTGGTACCGGGACATCAACCAGCAGGAGCGCCGGACATTCTGGAGCTGCAAGCTCGGTTATGGCCTGGATGGCATGGACACGCAGATGCTCAGTTTCGTGATCCCGACCCTGATCGCACTGTGGGGCATCACCTCCGCCGAAGCCGGGCTGATCCATACCAGTACCTTGCTGGCCTCCGCCCTGGGGGGCTGGATCGCCGGGATCCTCTCCGACCGCATTGGCCGGGTACGCACGTTGCAACTCACGGTCCTGTGGTTCGCATTCTTTACCTTTCTGTGTGGCCTGGCGCAGAACTACGAGCAGTTGCTGATCGCCCGGACCCTGATGGGCTTCGGCTTCGGTGGCGAGTGGACCGCCGGGGCGGTACTGATCGGCGAGGTGATCCGTGCCAAGAACCGTGGCAAGGCGGTGGGCATGGTGCAGTCCGGCTGGGCCCTGGGCTGGGGCATAACGGCGTTGCTATATGCGCTGCTGTTCTCCCTGCTGCCGCCGGAAGACGCCTGGCGCGGGCTGTTCCTGCTGGGCATCCTGCCGGCGATCTTCGTGATTTTCGTCCGCCGCCTGGTCAAGGACCCTGAGGTCTATCGCCAAACCCGGGCCCGGGAAGAGCCCAGCAACCCGGCCCGGTTCTACGAGATCTTCGCCCCGGGGATCCTCAGCACCACCCTGCGCGCATCGCTGTTGGCGGCGGGGGCCCAGGGCGGCTACTACGCCATCACTTTCTGGCTGCCGACCTTCCTCAAGACCGAGCGTGGCCTGAGCGTGCTGAGCACCGGCGGCTACCTGGCCATGGTGATCTTCGGCTCCTACATGGGCTATGTGATCAGCGCCTACCTGACCGATATTCTCGGGCGCAAGAAGAATTTCGTACTGTTCGCCGCCGGCTCTTTCACCATCGTCCTGCTCTATACGCAAATGCCGGTGAGCAACGCGGTGATGCTCTGGCTGGGCTTTCCCCTGGGCTTTTTCGCCTCGGGCATCTTCAGCGGCATGGGAGCGTTCCTCACCGAACTGTTCCCCACCCGCATCCGCGGTTCCGGCCAGGGTTTCTGCTACAACAGCGGCCGGGCGCTGGCGGCGCTGTTCCCCCTGCTGATCGGCCTGCTCAGCCAGCATGTGCCGCTGGGCGCGGCCATCGGCACCTTTGCCGCGGTGTCCTACGGCGTGGTGGTGCTGGCAGCGCTGAGCCTGCCGGAAACCCGCGGCAAGGAACTTGAGGCACGCTAACTGATAATCTGCCGGGCATTGCCAGCGCTGCCCCGCAGCTGACCCCTTATAAAAAACACAGGAACACTGACCATGAGCCGCCTGTTATTGAATTGCGACATCGGCGAAAGCTTTGGCAACTGGACCCTGGGCCTGGATGCCGAAGTCATGCCCTTTATCGACTGCGCCAACATCGCCTGCGGTTTCCACGCCGGTGACCCGGGCATCATGCGCAAGACCGTGGCCCTGGCCCTGGCCAATGGCGTGCGCATCGGTGCCCATCCGGCGTACCAGGACCTGGCAGGCTTTGGCCGCCGCTCCATGAGCTACTCGCCCGAGGAAATCCAGGACCTGCTGCACTATCAGATCGGTGCGCTGGACGGCATCTGCCAAGCCCAGGGCGGCCGGGTCGAGTACGTCAAACCCCACGGCGCGATGTACAACGACATGATGGCCAAGCCTGCGCAACTGCGGGCGGTGATCCAGGCCGTGGCAGCCTACGACCCGCAACTGCCGCTGATGCTCATGGCCACCCGCGACAACAGCGCGGCCCAGGCCCTGGGCGATGAGTACGGCGTGACCCTGTGGTTCGAAGCCTTTGCCGACCGCGCCTACGACAACGCCGGGCATCTGGTGTCGCGGCAGTTGCCGGGGGCGGTGCACCATGACGCGCAAACCATCCTCCAGCAGGCCCTGACCATCGCCCGCGGCGAGCCCCTGGCCGCCAGCGACGGCAGCGCCTTGTTGCTGCACGCCAACACACTGTGCGTGCATGGCGACAACGCCAGTTCGGTGGCGGCGGTGCAGCGCATTCGCGAGGCCCTGAACCAGCAGTCCGGCCTATGAAGCCACAGGTTGAAGTAGTCGCCATCGACTGCCTGATGGTGCGGCTGTTCGAGGTGATCGCCGAGGACAACATGCCCTGGATGCTGGCCGCCGCCGAAGGACTGCGGCGGGCCTTCGGCGAGTCTCTGGTCGACCTGGTGCCGTCCTATACCACGCTGATGGTGCATTACGATTTGCTGGCCCTGAGCCCGTCCGAGGCCCGGCAGCGGATCGAGGTCGCCTTGGCCGACCTGGCGCCCGGCACCACCCAGGCCGGGCGCGAGCACGTGCTGCCGGTGTGGTACGACCTCAGTGTCGGGCCGGAACTGGTGCTGTTGTCCCGGCGCAGCGGGCTGTCGGTGGCCGAGGTGATCGAGCGTCACAGCCAGCGTGAATATCAAGTGTTTGCCCTGGGCTTCGCTCCCGGGTTTGCCTTCATGGGGCTGGTGGAGGAGGCACTCGCGGCGCCGCGGCTGAACACCCCGCGCAAGCGGGTGGCGGCGGGCAGTGTGGGGATCGCCGAACGGCAGACCGCGGCTTACCCCGTGGTATCGCCGGGGGGCTGGAACCTGATCGGCCGCACCCCGAGCCGGTTGTTCGACCGCGAGCGCGACGGCTACAGCCTGATGCAACCGGGGGACCGGGTGCGCTTTGCCCCAGTGGAGCGGGCCGAGTTCCTGCGCCTGGGGGGCGATGACACGCCACTGGAGGTGCCTGCATGAGCCGACTGACGATCGAGGCCAGCACCCCGCTGTGCCTGCTGCAGGATGCCGGGCGCTTTGGCGTGCGCCACCTGGGCGTGACCCAGGGCGGGGCGCTGGACTGGGTGTCGATGTCCTGGGCCAACTGGCTGCTGGGCAATGCCCTGGATGCGCCGGTGGTGGAAATCACCCTGGGCGGTTTCACCCTGCAGGCCGAGGACTATTGCCTGCTGGCTTTGGCCGGGGCTGATCTTGGGGCCTATGTGGATGAGCGGCCTTTGACCCCGGGGCGCAGTTTCATCCTGCAAAAGGGCCAGCGGCTGCAATTCACCCAGCCATTTTCTGGGGCCCGGGCCTATCTGGCCGCCCCTGGCGGTTTCGACGCGCCCAAGGTGTTGGGCAGTTGCGCCAGTGTGTTGCGTGAAGCCCTGGGTGGCCCCGATGGTTATGGCCGCGCCCTGAGCGAGGGTGGGGTGTTGAGTTATTCGGGAGCTGGCGGTGCGCTCAAGAGCCTGTCGGCGGAGCAACTGCCGGATTGGCAATCCGCTGCACCGCTGGAGGTGATCCTGGGGGCGCAGATCGGCCAGTTCAGCGGTTTGAGCCTGTACGATGCCTTCAATAGCAGTTGGAGCCTGGACAGCCGGGCCGACCGCATGGGCGCGCGCTTGCTCGGGCCGGTCTTGCAGTACCAGGGCCGGCCGATGATTTCCGAGGGCATTCCCCTGGGGGCGATCCAGGTGCCGCCGGACGGCCAGCCGATCATCCTGCTCAATGACCGGCAGACCATTGGCGGCTATCCACGGCTGGGGGCGTTGACCCCACTGTCCCTGGCGCGGTTGGCGCAGTGCCTGCCGGGCAGCGAAGTGCGCCTGGCGCCGGTGGTACAGGAAACGGCGCATCGGCAGCAGGTGGCGTTCCTGCGCCGGTTCCAGTGAGGGGCTGAAAGCTTCGCCGGCAAGCCGGCTCCTACATCGCCCTGTAGGAGCCGGCTTGCCGGCGAACGGGTTTATTTGGACAGGAAGCGCATGCCTTCTTCCAGGCCACGCAGGGTTAGCGGGTACATCTGGTCTTCGATCAACTCGCGAACGATATTGGTTGAAGCGGTGTAGCCCCAGGTGTCCTTGGGATAGGGATTGATCCAGATGAGCTTCTTGTACTTCTCCATGAAGCGCTGCATCCACACGTAGCCGGCTTCTTCGTTCCAGTGCTCCACGCTGCCGCCGGCCTGGGTGATTTCATAGGGCGCCATGGCGGCATCCCCGACGAAGATCACTTTGTAGTCGGCGCCGTACTTGTGCAGCAGGTCCTGGGTCGAGGTGCGCTCGGAGCCGCGGCGCATGTTGTTCTTCCACACCGACTCATAGATGAAGTTGTGGAAGTAGTAGTACTCCAGGTGCTTGAACTCGGTCTTGCAGGCCGAGAACAGTTCCTCGCAGATCTTCACGTGGGCATCCATGGAACCGCCGATGTCGAACAGCAACAGCAACTTGATGCTGTTGCGCCGTTCCGGGCGCATCTGGATGTTCAGCAGCCCGGCATCCCGGGCGGTGTGGTCGATGGTGCCGTCAATGTCCAGCTCCTCCGCCGCACCCTGGCGCGCGAACTTGCGCAGCCG
This sequence comes from Pseudomonas sp. BIGb0176, assembly GCF_024810175.1. Classification (NCBI taxonomy): domain Bacteria; kingdom Pseudomonadati; phylum Pseudomonadota; class Gammaproteobacteria; order Pseudomonadales; family Pseudomonadaceae; genus Pseudomonas; species Pseudomonas sp. BIGb0176. The sequence continues at coordinate 612,669 of NZ_JANUEC010000002.1, read as the reverse complement.
GCGCAGGGCCACCTTGATGTTGCGGGTGCCCAGTTCCACCGAGTCGTCGAGGTTCTTGTACTCGCGCTGGTCCCAGACTTTCACCGCCTTGCCCTGGCGCTTGCCAGCATCGCCGACGCGGATGCCTTCCGGGTTGAAGCCACCGGAGCCGAACGGGCTGGTGCCGCCGGTGCCGATCCACTTGTTGCCGCCGGCATGGCGTTCCTTCTGTTCTTCCAGGCGTTTCTTGAACTCTTCGATGAGTTTGTCCAGGCCGCCCAGGGACTGGATCTGCGCCCGCTCTTCATCCGTCAGCGAGCGCTCGAACTCCTTGCGCAGCCAATCCTCGGGGATCAGCGCCTGCAGGTGGTCGTCGAGTTTTTCCAGGCCGTTGAAGTAGGCGCCGAAGGCCCGGTCGAACTTGTCGAAATGCCGTTCGTCCTTCACCAGGATCGCCCGGGCGAGGTAGTAGAACTCGTCCATGTCGGCGAAGGTCACGCGCTGCTTGAGCGCGTTGATCAGGTCCAGCAGCTCGCGCACCGACACCGGCACCTTGGCCGCGCGCATTTCATTGAACAGGTTGAGCAGCATGGCATCAGCCTCTTAACGACTACCGCGACGGCTCATGAACGCCAGGCGTTCGAGCAATTGCACATCCTGCTCGTTCTTCACCAGGGCGCCGGCCAGGGGCGGGATGGCCTTGGTCGGATCGCGCTCGCGCAGCACCGCTTCGCCGATGTTGTCGGCCATCAGCAGCTTGAGCCAGTCCACCAGTTCCGAGGTCGAGGGCTTCTTCTTCAGGCCCGGCACTTTGCGCACATCGAAGAACACGTCCAGGGCTTCGCTGACCAGGTCCTTCTTGATGTCCGGGTAGTGCACATCGACGATCTTCTGCAGGGTGGTGCGGTCGGGGAAGGCGATGTAGTGGAAGAAGCAGCGACGCAGGAAGGCGTCCGGCAGCTCTTTCTCGTTGTTGGAGGTAATGATGATGATCGGCCGCTGCTTGGCCTTGATGGTCTCGTCGATCTCGTAGACGTAGAACTCCATCTTGTCGAGTTCCTGCAGCAGGTCGTTGGGGAACTCGATGTCGGCCTTGTCGATCTCGTCGATCAGCAGGATCACCCGCTCCTCGGATTCGAAGGCCTCCCACAGCTTGCCCTTCTTCAGGTAGTTGCGAATGTCGTGCACCTTGTCCACGCCCAGTTGCGAATCGCGCAGGCGGCTGACCGCGTCGTACTCGTACAGGCCCTGGTGGGCCTTGGTGGTGGACTTGATGTGCCAGGTGATCAGCTTGGCGCCGAAGGATTCGGCCAGTTGCTCGGCAAGCATGGTCTTGCCGGTGCCGGGTTCGCCCTTGACCAGCAGCGGACGCTCCAGGGTGATGGCGGCATTGACTGCCAGCTTCAGGTCATCGGTGGCGACATATGCGCTGGTGCCTTCGAACTTCATCTGCAATTCCTCGAACGGTGACGGCGAGCTGCCCGGGGCAGGTCGATTGAATGGGGAGTGATGGCGCGACTATAACGCGCTGCCCGGTCGACTGTGAACGTGGACGCCCCATTCAGTCTCTGAATGGAGCGTCACGGGGTGACTCAGTCAGGCGAGGGCTTGGGTTGTTCGTAACGGGCATTGAAGGCCTGGATGAACCCATTGCGCAAAATCTGCAAAAACGCCTGGAACGCGCTGATATCTTGCTGGTGCACACTGCCGCTGAGTTCGACCCGGGTGGCAAACTGGTTCTTGCGCTGGTTCTTCAGGAGGTTTTCCCCGGCGCCCACCAGGGCCTCCCACACCGAGCGGAAAATGCTCTTGTTGCGGTTCTCCACGTCCTGCTGCCAGTTGAAGACTTCCACGTCCCGCAACAGCGGCTTGATATAGCCGTGCAACTGGCCCTTCTCGGCCTGGGCTTCGATCACCACGTCACCGTGCCCGGCATTGAAGTCGAACTTGCCGTAGGCCGAGGCGAAGTCGTTGAAGCGCTTGAGCTCGATATCCCGGGCCCGCAGGCGGAACTCGAAGTTCTCGAAGTTGCTCAAGGGGTCGAAGGTGGCGGTGCTTTCCATGGGCGCCTGGCCCTGGAGCAGGGCCTTGCCGTCGAAGCGCGCATCGCGCTTGCCCTGGGTGTCCACCACGTTGGTCAGGTTGTAGAAGCTGGCGTTGACCTGGGTCGCGCCGATGTTCACCGGCGGCTTGGAGCTGAAGTTGCGAAAGTGGATCTTGCCGTCATCGATCCGCAGTTCGTCGAGGGTGATGGGCAGCAGCTTGCCCAGTTGGGCTCGCCAGTCGGTGCCCTCACCGGTCTGCGATGCCTGCTTGTCGGCCCCGCCGTCGACGAAGTTCAGCTCCGGCTGGATGAACTGCACCTTGGCCACTACCGCGTGGTCGTACCACAGCGAATGCCAGCTCACCGAGAGGTCGATCAGCGGCGCCTTGACGAAGGGCACCGGCACCTTGCCGCTGACCTTGACGATCTCCAGGCCATTGATGCGGTAGGCGCCGCGCCACAGGGCCAGGTCGATGTCGCTGATGCGTCCGCGGTAGTCGCCCATGTCCGCCAGCTTGTCGTTCAAGTAGTCGCGCACCAGGTAGGGCAGGGCGATATGCAGGGCCACCAGCAGCACCACCAGGCTTGCCAGGACCCACAGGGGCCAACGGTAACGAGCTTTCATGATCAGCAGCCTCCAGCCGTATACAGGCATTGACTGCGTCCGTTGGCAGACGTTCGAGTCAATGTTCCCGGGGTGGCCTGGGGCGCAGGTTCGGGGAACGCAGGAGCCGGGCCATGAACTCGGCGTCGCTGATGTGTCTCTTGTATAGGCGCGACCGACCCGGCTGGCCCGGGTGTTGCGCGACTGGACGCTCAAGGGCGCCAGGCATACCCTTGGGGACTTCTTCACTGCTGCATAAGGACCCAGCCATGAGCCGAATTTTTGCTGATAACGCCCATTCCATCGGCAATACGCCCTTGGTGCAGATCAACCGCATCGCCCCGCGCGGGGTGACCATCCTGGCCAAGATCGAAGGGCGCAACCCGGGCTATTCGGTGAAGTGCCGGATCGGCGCGAACATGATCTGGGACGCCGAAAGCAGCGGCAAGCTCAAGCCGGGCATGACCATCGTCGAGCCCACGTCGGGCAACACCGGGATCGGCCTGGCCTTCGTCGCCGCCGCCCGTGGCTACAAGCTGATGCTGACCATGCCGGCGTCGATGAGCATCGAGCGGCGCAAGGTGCTCAAGGCCCTGGGCGCCGAGCTGGTGCTCACCGAGCCGGCCAAGGGCATGAAGGGGGCGATCGAAAAGGCGGCGGAAATCGTTGCCAGCGACCCGGCCAGGTACTTCATGCCGCAGCAGTTCGATAACCCGGCCAACCCGGCGATCCACGAAAAGACCACCGGTCCGGAAATCTGGAACGATACCGACGGCGCGGTGGACGTGCTGGTGGCCGGGGTTGGCACAGGGGGCACCATCAGCGGTGTGTCGCGCTACATCAAGAAGACCCAGGGCAAGCCGATTCTCTCGGTGGCGGTGGAGCCGGCGACTTCTCCGGTGATCACCCAGAAACTCGCCGGTGAAGAGATCAAGCCCAGCCCCCACAAGATCCAGGGCATCGGTGCCGGTTTCGTGCCCAGGAACCTGGACCTGGCGATGGTCGACCGGGTGGAGCTGGTGACCGATGAAGAGTCCAAGGCCATGGCCCTGCGGCTGATGCAGGAAGAGGGCATCCTCTGCGGCATCTCCTGCGGCGCGGCGATGGCGGTGGCGGTACGCCTGGCGGAAACCCCGGAAATGCAGGGCAAGACCATCGTGGTGATCCTGCCGGACTCCGGTGAGCGCTACCTGTCGAGCATGCTCTTCAGCGACCTGTTCACCGAGCAGGAAAACCAGCAGTAAGCACGGATCAGGCATTCGCCCGCATGAGCCGGCTTGCCGGCGAATGCTGACCCATATCAGGCCAGGGCCTGGCTGCTTATGCTACTTAACGCCTTTGTTGCATAACCGTTAACGCTGAATGTTGGGTTGTGCGGGTTTTTCCAGGACCCAGGAGTGTTTATCATTGCCGGCTGCCAGGTCGGGTGAACGCTCCCCCTACAGGTGCCTATTTCCAAGGAGTCGTTGCATGAGCTTTTCCTTTACCGCCAAGGTCGCGGTGTTGTCGCTGTTCGTCGGCAGCATTCTCTACGTGCACCTGCGCGGCAAGGCGCGTCTGCCGGTACTGCGCCAGTTCGTCAACCATTCGGCGCTGTTCGCCCCCTATAACGCCCTGATGTACCTGTTCTCCGGGGTGCCTTCCAAGCCGTACCTGGACCGCAGCAAGTTTCCCGAGCTGGACATCCTGCGGGACAACTGGGAAGTGATCCGCGAAGAGGCCATGCACCTGTTCGACGAGGGTTACATCCGCGCCGCCGAGAAGAACAACGATGCCGGTTTCGGTTCCTTCTTCAAGAAGGGCTGGAAGCGCTTCTACCTCAAGTGGTACGACAAGCCGCTGCCCTCGGCCGAGGCCCTGTGCCCGAAGACCGTCGAGCTGGTGAGCGCGATTCCCAACGTCAAGGGCGCGATGTTCGCGCTGTTGCCCGGCGGCAGCCACCTCAACCCGCACCGCGATCCCTTCGCCGGTTCCCTGCGTTATCACCTGGGCCTGTCGACCCCCAACTCCGACGCCTGCCGGATCTTCGTCGATGGCCAGGAGTACGCCTGGCGCGACGGTGAAGACGTGATGTTCGACGAGACCTACGTGCATTGGGTGAAGAACGAAACCGAGATCACCCGGGTGATCCTGTTCTGCGACATCGAGCGTCCGCTGAGCAGCCGCCTGATGACCCGCATCAACCGTTGGGTCAGCGCCCAACTGGGCCGCGCCACCGCGCCGCAGAACCTGGATGACGAGCGTGTCGGCGGGATCAACCAGGCCTACGCCTGGAGCAAGCGCTTCAGCGACAGCTTCAGTGGCGTGGTCAAGCAGTGGAAGCGCCGCCATCCCCAGCTGTACCGCATCCTGCGCCCGGTGCTGGCCGTGGTGGTGCTGGTAGTCCTGTGGAAGTGGCTGTTCGGATAAATCTTGCAATGAATATCGGGCGCTGGTTATATTCGGCGTCCGATGAGTCCACAGCGGCTCAGGTTTTTCCTCTCTCGAGAACCATCAGTACATGGCCTTTTCCCTCCTCAACGCGGTAGTGGTTTCAGCGGTCAACGCTGGCGTCGTGCCGTGCGGGAATCAGCAGCCTGTGCAGATCGGTCAGTACCCCCCACCTGTCAGTAGCACGCCGGTGTACGCAGTCGTATCACCGCCGGGCGTTGGCTTCTCGGGCTGATCAGCAACCGCTGCTGTTCCCTGCGCCCGCCTGAAAAAAACACTACTGAACTTCAGCCTCGGCTGAATTGGCTTCTTGCCTGATTACAGGTGGTTTTCATGTTGCTCATTTCAAAAAAGTCCGCGCTCGCGGCCGCTTCCACGAGCCTGTTCGTCCTGCTCTGGAGCAGTGGCGCCATCTTCTCCAAATGGGGCCTGGCCCACGCTTCACCCTTTGCCTTCCTGCTGCTGCGCTTCGTCATTGCCCTGATCGGTCTGATGCTGCTGGCGCCCCTGCTCAAGCTCAGGTTGCCCCGGGGGCGCCGGGCCATGGGCTTTGCCGTGGCCACCGGCCTGGTGCTGCTGGGGGCCTACCAGATCTTCTACATCCTGGCCCTGGACCTGAAGGTGACCCCCGGGGTCATGGCCACCATCATGGGGGTGCAGCCGATCCTCACGGTGGTGCTGATGGAGCGCCAGCGCTCCTGGAGCCGGCTGTTTGGCCTGAGCCTGGGGCTGGCCGGGCTGGTGATGGTGGTCTACCAGAGCATCGGCCTGGCGGGGATGTCCATCACCGGCATGCTGTGCGGGCTGCTGGCCCTGGTCAGCATGACCGCCGGTTCGATCATGCAGAAACGCATCACCGACAATCCCCTGGGCACGCTGCCGGTGCAGTACCTGGCAGGGCTGCTGCTGTGCGCGCTGTTCGTGCCGTTCCAGCCGTTTCACTTCGAGCACAGTGCAGGTTTCGTGATTCCACTGCTGTGGATGGGGCTGGTGGTGTCGGTGCTGGCCACGCTGTTGCTGTATCGGCTGATTGCCCAGGGCAACCTGGTGAATGTCACCAGCCTGTTCTACCTGGTGCCCGCGGTGACCGCGCTGATGGACTACCTGTTCTTCGGCAACCGCCTGGGGCTGCTGAGCCTGGTGGGCATGGGCCTGATCATCGTCGGGCTGGTGTTCGTGTTCCGCAAGCAGCCTTGACCGCCCTGGGCGGCGTGAGCTCTGCGCGCCGTCGCTGACGACACCGGCCGGGTGCAATGCCCGGTCGGTTGTTTTCCCTATTTATGGCATGAAGGGTCGACTTTTATGTCGAATGGTGGCCATATGGCATCATTGTCGAAAAGGTACTCGCCAACTGCATTGGGATAGGGCTTCAGCGCCGCGTGAGGCAGCTCGAAGAGTCGCCTGAGCAACGCTTGCAGGTGATTTTGATAACCAGTTGATTGGACTTCTTTTCTAATGCTTCCAAACAGTCCATCAGACTTTTCTCAAAAGCTAAAGCCCGTACCTAGACTGACGATACAGTCCTTACACACAAGGAGAGTCAGGATGAACGTAGCGCTTGCTTCCACTGCTTTGAGTCTGTTCCTTGGGCTATCGGGCAGTTGCCTTGCCGCCACTCCCTCAGGGCAAGGCATCATCCGTTTTTACGGCAAGATCGTAGAGTCCAACTGCACCTCCAATGCTGCCAGCGATGGGCTGAACTTGCGGCAGTGCCCTCAGGGCTCGCGTGGGGGATCCATTGACGTTCGGCGGGTCGGCCCGCTGGCCAGCGCCAGCGGCCCGGGAAACTCCGTAGTCAAGGTCAAGCTCCTGGCCGACAGCGGGCGCGAGGGGCGCTATTACGACCAGCACTATGCCGTTATCGACCAGGCAGGCAAGGCCGTGACCTCGGGCGCCTACCTGATCACCCTGAGTGTTCCTTGAAGCCGCAGCCGTCGGCAGCCTCTGGCCATAGCACGCCAAGCTGAGGGCCTGGCTGCCGCCCGATCAGCGATATGGCGCGGCGTAGCCGCCGCACCGTGGTCATGGCCGGGTCAGAACTGGTAGCTAGCGTTCAGGCGCAGGCCGTGCTCGCTGGACGCATCACCCAGTTGCGCGCTGTATGCGGCGCCCAGGCTCAACTCAGGGGTCAGCCTGGTTTCCACGCCCGTTTCGAGTACTGCACTGTTGCGTGAATAGGCCACGCCTTCGACACGGAAAGCATCACTTGCGTCGAAACGATAGGTGTTGGCCGGTGTAGCGCCGGCCAAGGCATGTTTCCAGCCGGCACTGGCAAAGAGGCTGAGCGACTTGCCGCTGTCCAGTGGCTTGCTGGCACTGGCACGCAACCCCAGGGTGGCGAACGTTTGTTGGTCCGAGACCTGTTTGGCGCTCAGGGCCGCGAGGCCCCCATGTTCCTTGAAGCCATCGCTCTTGACCTGCACGTGGGTCAGGTTGGCAAAGGGTTCCAGCTGTACTGAAGGGCCGAAGTCCAGGCGCCGGCCCACTTCACCGAACGCCTGCAGGATGCCGGCTTGATGGGTGGACTGCAGATGGTCGCTGTAGCCGGCAAAGTTCACCGAACGCTTGGCGTCGATCCGGCTCCAGGTGTAGGCCAGGCCGCCACGCAGGTCGAAGTCGCTGACCTGGGCCCCGCCATAGACCCCCAGGTGGATATTGTCGTTGTCGCTGGAAGCATCCCGTGACGAGCTTTTCAGTTCCGTTCGGCTGTAACCGGTTAACGCGCCGATATGACCGCTGTCACCGACCTGGGTGTCGACACCGGCGAGCACGCCCTGGGTGTCGCTGCGCAATCTGGCGACATTGCTGCCCCCCTTGAGCTCCCCCCAGTTGCCCAGCGTGGTGATCCAGGGGGTCAGGCCTGAATCGCTGTCACGGCTGGCGCCACTGTCCTGGGTGGCGGTCACCGAACGTAGGCGACTGTTTGCCGCGTCGCGGACCAGGCGGCTGTCCTGGATCAGCGCCGAACGGGTCGAACTGTGGAAATCCCCGGACAGTTGCTCGAAGGCCGCGCGGGCCTGGTGATCGTCGGGCAGGTAGGCGATGGCCTCGAATAGTTTGTTGTGCACCGGTGGCGTCAGAGCCGGTACGGCAGAACCCTTCAGGCTTTGCAGCGCAGTGGCCGTGGCGCGCTGGTTGCGCGAGAGGGCGGCGTCCTGGAACAGACGGGTCTGCTGTACATCCAGGTAGGCGTTGTGGCTGTCGTAGTTATCCACCAGATTGTAGAACGTCGAGACTCGGGTATCGCCGGTCAGGTTGTAGCGACCGCTCAGGCCCTGCTGGGTCGCGAGGATCAGGTAGCGCCTGTCCAGCTCGTAGCGGGCGCTGTCGAGCTTGTCGGCGTTGACGATGCTGCCGGCGTCCAGCCGCGCTGCGCCGTTCACCTGCAGTCGGTCGCTGGCGCCAGTGCTCAGCAGTTCGGTGTAGAAGGTCGAGCCGCTGTGCTGGTCCAGGTTGCCAGACACGGTGAGGGTGCCGATGTCGTTGCCCGGGGCCACTGTGGCATCGTCGTGCAGGGTGACATTGCCGACCTGGCCATTGCCGGCCAGGGTCGCGCCCGCATGCACGTCGGTGGAGCCACCGAGGGTGCCGTTGACGGCGAGGATACCGGCTTCGACCTGGCTCTGGCCGTGGAAGTTGGAACTGTCGCCGCTCAGTTCGGTGCGGCCGGTACCGCGCTTGTTGAGCGTACCGCTACCCGCCATTGAGCCCCCGAAGCGGTAGCTGTCGGCGCGGTTCAACACCAGGTTGCCGGGCGCATCGATCTGCACGTCACCGAGAATCGAGCCGCTGCGGCCGCCGCTTGTGCCGGCACCCAGTTGCAGGGTGCCGTTGCTGATCAGCGTGCCGCCGCTGTAGGTGTTTTCTGCGGTGAGCACGGTGGTACCGGTACCACGTTGCTCGACCGAGCCGCTACCGGAAATCACCTGGTCGTACTGGTACGAGTTGTTGCGATCGAACACCACCTGGCCATCGTTGCCGATATCGCTCAGTACTGCGCCGGCACTGCCGTTGTGGGCGCCGATGTGCAGGCTGGCGTTGCGATCGACCTGCACCTGTCCGGCCATGGCGTTGTTCAGCAGCAGTTCGCCACCCTGGACATGCAGTTCGCCGCTGAAGGTGCTGGAGTCACCGTTGAACAGGGTCTGTCCGGCGATGTGGCTGATGCGTCCATGGCCTTCGAAGCCGGCGTCGAACGAGTGGTCGCTGTCGCTATGGTTGAACTGGACCAGCCCCTGGCCCAGGCCGAAGATCACCCGTGCAGCATCCAGTTGGCCCGCAGCCCGAGCGTCAGCGGCATTGGCGCTGGCCGCCCCCACATAGAGCGCAGCGCTGGCGCTGGCGTCCCGGGCAATCTGCAGGGCGCCGCTGCCGACCCTGGCCTGGCCTTGATCGGCCAGCGTCAGGGCCGCCTTGCCGCTCTGGCCCAGGGTCATGTTGCCGGAGACGTTCAATTGGCTGCCTGCGCCACTGATGTTGATAGCGCTGGTGGCGCCCGGGTCGGCCGCCACAATGCTGTCCCGAGCGTTGACCTGAGCGCCGTTGCCGACGGTCAGCGAACCGTTGCCGGCACCGCCGACAGTCAATGTCTTGTCGCTGGTCAGGGTTGCGCCGCCATCGACGTTGAGCGCGCCAGATGCACCCTGCTCGGCGCTGATCAGAGCATTGCCCTGGGTGTGGGCTCGCGAGCCGCTGCCCAGGTTCAACTCGCCGGACCCGCTTTTGCCGACGATCAAGTCACCGGCTGTGCCCAGTCTTGCGCCGTTGTTGAATGAGGCCTTGCCCACGGCGCCTTGTACGCTGCCCAGGGTGAGTGCGTCGGCGATTTCCAGCCAGCCGTTGCCGCCCACATTCAACTGGCCCAGGCCATTGCTGCTGGTGCCGACGTTGAGACTGCCGATCATTTGTGCGCTATCCAATTGCGCGACATCGTTGGTTCCCCTGCTGAGCGGCCTGTCAACGTTGACGACTTCATTGCTGGCGGGAGCGCCTTTGCTCCAGTTGCCATTTCTTTCCCAGGCGTTGTCTTCGTTGACCCGATAGGCGTTGCCGTTCGGGTCGACTGCCAGGTGGTAGGCATCCCCGGTCCAGGTCGTCTCGGCAAGGACCGCGGGGGATAACGAACTCAGTGCTAGAGCAACAGCGGTCGTGGTACTGGCGTATTTGAAATGGTTCTTTTGCAACATTTTATTCTTCAAGGAGATGCCTGTTCAGTCGAGGGTTTGAAAACAACATTGAGCGTGTTGGCAAATAGCGTTGTGCAAGGGGGGAGTTACAGCGTTGGAGGGGCTAACTCTCGAGACGAAATAAGAACTATTGGGTTGTGAGTTGTCCTAGGCTCGTGCTGTAAAAAAGTCCGACTCGAGTGTTGTATTCATGCAAGTTCTGGCGGTGTTGGAACGGTCCGGGAAGTTGCAATGGGTTCGGTGGTTCAAAGAGGATAGGGGCGTGCTACAGGCAGGGGCAGAGGGGAGATGGAGTATTTCGGGGGAGTAAGGAATATCTGATTAAAGGCGCAGAATCGTCTTTGTTATTTGTAGGTTGTTTAAGTTGTTTTAGATTGGAAGTGTCTGATACTTGATTTCTGGATCAGTAGAATTTCATCTTTCCAGATTTTTTGCGGGGGAGTGTGGCGAGGATGGAAGTGTGTTTTAGATGAGGCGGTGGGGGGAGTGCTTGAAAGTTGTTTTTAACTTTCCTGGTTATTCCACCACCGCAGGTATCTGGGGGAGATCAGCGATCGGTCAGCTATTCGCTCGGGATGGCCCGGGGTCCCGGCCTGAGCACCAGCCACAGCGCGGCGGCAATCAGCGCGCCGCCATACAGGTGGGCCATGGACAGCGGCTCGTCTAGCAGCAACGCGCCCCACAGTACGCCGAATGGCGGGATCATGAAGGTCACGGTCATCGAACGCACCGGGCCGATGGCGCTGAGCAGGCGGAAATACAGCACGTAGGCAAACGCGGTGCAGCCCAGCCCCAGCCCCAAAAGCGATAGCCATACGCTCCAGCCACCCCAGCTGGGGGGCGGCTGGCTGATGGCGTTGTAGGCGAACAGCGGCAACAGCAGCAGGGTCGCTCCCAGCATGCTGCCCAGGGCCGACAGGCGGCTGTCCAGGCCGCCGGCCTGGTCCAGCCAGCGTCGGGCGAGGAACCCGGCGAAGCCGTAGCAGGTGGTGGCCATCAAGCAGGACAGGGCGCCCAGCAGCAGGTCTCGGTCGAAGGCCACGGGGCCGGCGCGAGTCAGGATGCCGACGCCGAGCAGGCCCAGGCAGACCCCGGCGAATTTGCTCGGGGTCAGGCGTTCATGGAAAAACAGGCCGCCGATCAACACCCCCATCAACGGCGTGGTGGCATTGAAGATCGCCGAGTAGCCGGCGGGCAGCACCTGGGCCGCCACCGAGTACATCGTCGCGGGTATCCCGGAGTTGATCACCCCGAGCAGCAGCACGGTCTTGAGCTTGCCACGAAAGTTCCAGTCGACCCGCATCAACGCCAGCATCACCAGCAGCCCGAGCGCGGCGATGGACACCCGGAAGAAGGCCGTGGGCACGCTGCCCAGCACCGGGGCGATGATGCGCATGAACAAGAAGCTCGCGCCCCAGATGGCGGCCAGCGACAGCAGGCGCAGCAGATCGACAGGTTTCACAGGAGGTTCCTTGGGTTCGGGGCGAGGGATCTTGCCCAGCGTGGCCGGGCATGGCAAACCTTATTGGCGCACGGGGCGAAGAAAACCCGCACCCCGATTGTTGCGTTCAATCCTGCGTTGCAGAGGCCTGGAGACAGAGCGACCGCCGGGTCATTTTTCGGCGTACATCCCATCACAAAAATACGCTTCTCTTCACCTCGTTTCACTGGCTAAGCTCTGGCATCGTAAATTCCCGCAGAGGTCTCTTTATGTCGCAGTCATGGCCCGCCGCCGATATCGCTCGAATGATCCTCGATGGCTTCGACGACTACCGCGAGCACTTTCGCCAGATCACCGACGGTGCCCGGCAACGCTTCGAGCAGGCGCAGTGGCAGCAAGCGCAAAAGGCCTCGGCAGCGCGGATCAACCTGTATGAAGAGAAGGTGGGCGAGACCGTGGCGCGTCTGCACCAGGCCTTCAGCACCGAGTCGCTGATGGATGTCAGCCAGTGGCCACTGGTGAAAAGCGCCTACATCAGCCTGATCGACCTGCGCTTTGACGATGAGCTGTCCGAGACCTGGTACAACTCGATCTTCTGCGGCCTGTTCAGCCACGACCTGATCAGCGATGGCTGCATGTTCATCCACACTACCCGGCCCAGCCTGCGCCGGGCCCGGGCCGCGCAGACCCGCAGCTACAAGCCCCAGGGCGAACTGGCGACGATGCTCGAACAGGTGTTCGCCGACTACCGCTTCAGCGAGGACTACGCCGACCTGCCGGGGGACCTGCGGCGCCTGGAGGCGCAATTGCGGGAGAACCTGCCGGACTGGGTGTGCAAGGACCCGGAACTGACCCTGGAACTGTTTTCCTCGGTGCTCTACCGCAACAAGGGCGCCTACCTGGTGGGGCGCATCTTCACCCATGAAGAACAGTGGCCGCTGGTGATCCCGCTACTGCACCGCGAAGGCCGGGGGATCCAGATCGACGCGCTGATCACCGACGAGGCGGACGTCTCGATCATCTTTTCCTTCACCCGTTCCTACTTCATGGTGGACGTGCCGGTGCCGGCGGAATTCATCGGCTTCCTCAAGCGCATCCTGCCGGGCAAGCACATCGCCGAGCTGTACACCTCCATCGGTTTCTACAAGCACGGCAAGTCGGAGTTCTACCGTGCCCTGATCAACCACCTGGCCAGCACCGACGATCGCTTCATCATGGCCCCCGGGGTGCGCGGCATGGTCATGAGCGTGTTCACCCTGCCGGGCTTCAACACCGTGTTCAAGATCATCAAGGACCGCTTCTCGCCGTCGAAGAACGTCGACCGGGCCACGGTGATCGAGAAATACCGGCTGGTGAAAAGCGTGGATCGGGTGGGCCGCATGGCCGATACCCAGGAGTTCGCCGACTTCCGCTTCCCCCTGAGCAAGTTCGACCCGGCGTGCCTTGAGGAACTGCTGGAAGTGGCGCCCTCCACGGTGGCGGTGGAAGGCCAGACGGTACTGATCCGCCACTGCTGGACCGAGCGGCGCATGACCCCGCTCAATCTCTACCTGGAGCATGCCAACGAAGCCCAGGTGCGCGAGGCCCTGGAGGACTACGGCCTGGCGATCAAGCAGCTGGCGGCGGCCAACATCTTCCCCGGCGACATGCTGCTGAAGAACTTCGGCGTCACCCGCCATGGCCGGGTGGTGTTCTATGACTACGACGAAATCTGCTTCCTCACCGAAGCCAACTTCCGCCACATTCCGGCCCCCCGTACCCCGGAAGATGAAATGGCTTCCGAACCCTGGTACTCCATCGGCCCCCACGACGTGTTCCCCGAGGAGTTCCCGCCGTTCCTGTTCGCCGATGCCGGCCAGCGCAAGCTGTTCGACCAGTTGCACGGCGAGCTGTACAACGCCGATTACTGGAAGGGCCTGCAGGAGGCCATCCGCGCCGGCAAGGTGATCGATGTCTTCCCTTACCGGCGCCAAGGCCTGGAAGACGAATAAATAGACGTGCAGGAGCCGGCTTGCCGGCGAGGGCGTCCTCACCGGCCCCTTCGCCGACAAGCCGGCTCCTACGTATTGCATGGACTTTTCTGCGACAATCGCGCCCTGCCTAAATAGACGACCCTTGCGTACCTGATGACTGACGAATCGCCTGCAATCGACCAACTGCTGAAAAACCTCGATCAAGCCATGCTCGGCGACCGTCACCGGTTGCGCCGGCAGTTGCTCGAACTGCGCAAGAAGCCAGACGAGGCCAAGCTCGCCCAGTGGCTGGAGCGCATGCAGGCTTCCTGCAACCTGGTGACGGCGCGGCGCCAGAGCGTGCCGCAGATCCGCTATGACGACAGCCTGCCGATTGCCGCCAAGCGCGACGAGATCAAGGAGGCGCTGCTCAAGCATCAGGTGCTGATCATTGCCGGCGAGACCGGCTCGGGCAAGACCACCCAGTTGCCGAAGATCTGCCTGGAAATCGGTCGTGGCCAGCATGGCCTGATCGGCCATACCCAGCCCCGACGGATTGCCGCCCGCAGCGTGGCCAGCCGGGTCGCCGAAGAGCTGGCCACGCCCCTGGGCTCGCTGGTGGGCTACCAGGTGCGCTTCGAGGACCAGAGCGATTCCAGCACCCTGATCAAGCTGATGACCGACGGCATCCTGCTGGCGGAAACCCAGAACGATCGCTACCTGGAACGCTACGACACGATCATCGTCGACGAGGCCCACGAGCGCAGCCTGAATATCGACTTCCTCCTCGGCTACCTCAAGACCCTGCTGCCGCGGCGCCCGGACCTGAAGGTCATCATCACCTCGGCGACCATCGACCTTGAGCGCTTCTCCAAGCACTTCGATAACGCGCCGATCGTCGAGGTCTCCGGCCGCACCTTCCCGGTGGAAACCTGGTATCGCCCGTTGACCCTGGAACAGGACGAGGAGGGCAACCGGGTCGAGGACGACCTCACGGTGGACCAGGCGATCCTCGCCACCCTGGATGAAATCGCCGCCCATGAACGCAGTGAAAGGCGCAGCCCCGGGGACGTGCTGGTGTTCCTGCCCGGCGAGCGGGAGATCCGCGACGCCGCGGAGATGCTGCGCAAGGCCCAGCTCAAGCACACCGAGATCCTGCCGCTGTACGCGCGCCTGTCGCCGGCCGAACAGCAGCGCATCTTCCAGTCCCACCCGGGCCGCCGCGTGGTGCTGGCCACCAACGTCGCCGAAACCTCGCTGACCGTGCCGGGCATCCGCTACGTGATCGACAGCGGCACTGCGCGCATCAGCCGCTACAGCTACCGGGCCAAGGTCCAGCGCCTGCCCATCGAGGCGATTTCCCAGGCCAGCGCCAACCAGCGCAAGGGCCGTTGCGGCCGGGTCGAACCGGGGATCTGCGTGCGCCTGTACAGCGAGGAAGATTTCCTCGGCCGGCCGGAATTCACCGACCCGGAGATCCTGCGTACCAACCTGGCGGCGGTGATCCTGCAGATGCTGCACCTGCGCCTGGGGGAAATCACCGCCTTCCCGTTTATCGAACCGCCGGATGGCAAGGCCATCAGCGACGGTTTCAACCTGCTGCAGGAACTCTCGGCAGTCGACCGCAACAGCCAGCTGACACCACTGGGCCGGCAACTGGCGCGCCTGCCGGTGGATCCGCGCATGGGCCGCATGCTGCTGGAAGCGGCCAAGCTCGGCAGCCTCCAGGAAGTGCTGATCGTCGCCAGCGCCATGTCGATCCAGGACCCCCGCGAGCGTCCGCCGGAGCGCCAGCAGGCCGCCGACCAGGCCCACGCCCAGTGGAAGGACGTGGATTCGGACTTCGCCGGGCTGGTCAACCTGTGGCGCGGCTTCGAAGAACAGCGCCAGGCCCTCACCGCCAGCCCGCTGCGCAACTGGTGCCGCAAGAATTTCCTGAACTACCTGCGCCTGCGCGAGTGGCGTGATTCGCACCGGCAATTGAGCCTGATCTGCCGCGACCTGCAACTGAGCCTGAACAAGGAGCCGGCGGACTACCCGAAACTGCACAAGGCGGTGCTGGTAGGCCTGCTCAGCCAGATCGGCCAGAAGACCGAAGACGGCGACTACCTGGGGGCCCGCCAGCGGCGCTTCTGGATCCACCCGTCCTCGGGCCTGGGCAAGAAGCGCCCGCAATGGCTGATGACCGCCGAGCTGGTGGAAACCACCAAGCTCTATGCGCGCATGGTGGCCAAGATCGAGCCGGACTGGATCGAGCCCCTGGCCGGCCATCTGGTGAAGAAGAACCACTTCGAGCCCCATTGGGAGAAGAAGCGCGGCCAGGTAGTGGCCTACGAGCAGATCACCCTGTTCGGCCTGATCGTGGTCGGCCGCCGGCCAGTGCATTACGGCCCGGTGGACCCGGTGGTGTCCCGCGAGCTGTTCATCCGCGAGGCCCTGGTGCGTGGCGAAATCCAGTCCAAGGCCAAGTGCCTGAGCGCCAACACCCAACTGCTGGAACAGCTCGATGCGCTGGAGGCCAAGGCCCGGCGCCGCGACATCCTGGCCGACGAGGAAACCCTGTTCGCCTTCTACGACGCGCGCCTGCCAGCGGAGATCCACCAGACCGCGACCTTCGACAGCTGGTACCGGGTGCACAGCCAGAAGAACCCGCAGTTGTTGATCATGCGCGAGGAAGACGTGCTGGCCCGCGAGGCCAGCGAGGTCACCGCCAAGCAGTACCCGGACACCCTGCATATCGGTGACCTGGAACTGGCCCTGAGTTACCACTTCGAACCCAACCATCCCCGGGACGGCGTGACCCTGCGGGTGCCAGCGCCGCTGCTGCCGGCACTGCCCGCCGAACGCCTGGAATGGCTGGTGCCGGGGCTGATCGAGGCCAAGTGCATCGCCCTGGTGCGCAACCTGCCCAAGGCCCTGCGCAAGAACTTCGTGCCGGTGCCGGACTTCGTCAAGGCCGCCCTGCAGCGCATGGTCTTCGCCGAGGGCTCCTTGCCCCAGGCCCTGGGCCGCGAGCTGCTGCGCATGACCGGTACCCGGGTCAGCGACGAGGCCTGGAGCGAAGCCGAACAACAGGTAGAAAGCCACCTGCGGATGAACCTGGAAATCGTCGACGCCCAGGGCAAGTTCCTCGGCGAAGGCCGCGACCTGGCCGAACTGACCGCGCGTTTCGCCGAAGCCAGCCAGGCTGCCCTGGCGGTGCCGCAGACTGCCAAGAGCCAGCAACCGGTGCAAGCCAAGGTATTTGCCGCGGTGGCGGAAAAGACCCAGCAGAAGATCGCCGGGCTGTCGATGACGGTGTACCCGGCCCTGGTGGAGGAGGCGGGTACGGTCAAGGAAGGGCGCTTCTCCACCGCTGCCGAAGCCGAGTTCCAGCATCGCCGGGCCTTGCAGCGCCTGCTGTTGCAGCAACTGGCCGAGCCGGCCAAGTTCCTGCGGGGCAAGTTGCCGGGCCTTACCGAGCTGGGCCTGCTGTACCGCGAACTGGGCCGGGTCGATGCGCTGGTGGAGGACATTCTCCTGGCCAGCCTCGACAGTTGCATTCTTGAAGGCGAGGCCGTGCTGCCTCGGGATGGCGCGGGCCTGGCCTCCCTGGCCGAGCGCAAGCGTGGTGCCTGGACCGAGCACGCCGAGCGCCTGGCACGCCTGACCCTGGAGATCCTCAAGCTCTGGCACGGCCTGCAAAAGCGCTTCAAGGGCAAGATCGACCTGGCCCAGGCCGTGGCCCTCAACGACATCAAGGCCCAGCTGGCGAACCTGGTGTACCCGGGCTTTGTCCGGGAAACCCCGGCCCTGTGGCTCAAGGAACTGCCGCGTTACCTCAAGGCCGTGGAACTGCGCTTCGAGAAACTCGGCAGCCAGGTGCAGAAGGACCGGGTCTGGAGCAGCGAGCTCTCGGGCCTGTGGAGCCAGTACCAGACCCGGGCCCAGAAGCATGCCCAGGAAGGCAAGCGCGACCCGCAGCTGGAGCTGTACCGCTGGTGGCTGGAGGAGTACCGGGTGTCCCTGTTCGCCCAGCAGTTGGGGACCAAGGTGCCGATTTCCGACAAGCGCCTGAGCAAGCAGTGGAGCCTGGTCGACGCCTGATCTAAAGCCCTTCGCAGGCGCTGGCGTGCCAGCGAAAGCGCCGCCAGGGGCGGCACAGGGTTGACTCCGTCGATCTTGCAGTTGCGGCGAAATGGCGGAGGTTATGGCAAACTCCGCCGTCATAAATGCCGGCCCCGGCTTTCTGCATCGCAGGCAGCCTGGGCGGATCGGAATAAAGCGATGCCAGAAACGGCTCCCTTGGCGGGAGTCGTCCCTTTACGGTTTGGCACGTGAGTGCCAATACCTTCTGCCTCAACACATTAGAGGAACGACCGTGCACAACGTCGTCATCAGCGGCACCGGCCTGTTTACCCCGGCCAACAGCATCTCCAACGAAGAGCTGGTGGAATCGTTCAATACCTACGTCCACCAGTTCAACAGTGACAACGCTGCCGCCATCGAGCGCGGCGAAGTGCAGGCCCTGACCGAATCCAACGCCGCCTTCATCGAAAAGGCCTCGGGCATCAAGAGCCGCTTCGTCATGGACAAGGACGGCATCCTCGACCCGCAGCGCATGGCTCCACGCCTGCCGGAACGCTCCAACGACGAATGGTCGGTACTCTGCCAGATGGCCGTGGCCGCCGCCGAGCAAGCCCTGCAGCGGGCCGGCAAGACTGCCGCCGACATCGACGGGGTGATCGTCGCCTGCTCCAACCTGCAGCGCGCCTACCCGGCCATCGCCATCGAAGTCCAGGCCGCACTGGGCATCCAGGGTTTTGGCTTCGACATGAACGTGGCCTGCTCCTCGGCGACCTTCGGCATCCAGGCGGCCTGCAACAGCGTGCAACTGGGCCAGGCCCGGGCGATCCTGATGGTCAACCCGGAAGTCTGCACCGGGCACCTGAACTTCCGTGACCGCGACAGCCACTTCATCTTCGGCGACGCCGCCACCGCGGTGGTCATCGAGCGAGCCGACCTGGCCACCTCCGAGCACCAGTTCGACATCGTCAGCACCAAGCTGCTGACCCAGTTCTCCAACAACATCCGCAACAACTTCGGCTTCCTCAACCGCGCCGCGGAAGAGGGTATCGGTGCCCGCGACAAGCTGTTCGTCCAGGAAGGCCGCAAGGTATTTCGCGATGTATGCCCGATGGTGGCCGAGCTGATCGCTGCGCACCTGGAAGAAAACCAGCTCAACGTCAGCGACGTGAAGCGCTTCTGGCTGCACCAGGCCAACCTCAGCATGAACCACCTGATCGTCAAGAAGCTCCTGGGCCGCGAAGCCTCGGTGGAAGAAGCGCCGGTGATTCTCGACACTTACGCCAACACCAGTTCGGCGGGTTCGGTGATTGCCTTCCACAAGTACCAGGACGACCTGGCCAGCGGTTCCCTGGCCGTGCTCAGCTCCTTTGGCGCCGGTTATTCGATCGGTAGCGTGTTGCTGCGCAAGCGTTGATTCAGGGTTGGGGTGTGGCGTCGGGCGGGATTGGCGCGTCACACCCCCTCAAACCTGCATGATTGAACGAGGCACGAATGGCCGCTGCTGATGACACGCAACTGCTAGAGCGCCTGTTGGCGGGCGAACAAAAGGCTTACAAGGAACTGGTCGGCACCTACCAGAGCGCCATGCGCGCCGTGGCCTACGCCATTGTCGGCAACCGCCACGCCGACGAAGTGGTACAGGACGCCTGGCTGTCGGTGGTGCGCAACCTGGCGGGTTTCCAGGGGCGTTCCAGCCTCAAGACCTGGCTGCTGACCATCACCGCCAACGCGGCCAAGAGCCGCTACAAGCAGAACCGCCGGGAAGTGTTGCTAGACGATCTGCCGGCGCCCCATGGCACCGTGGGTGATGAGCGTTTCTCCTCCAGCGATGGTCACTGGCTGGTGGCGCCTTTCGCCTGGCACGAAGACACCCCGGAGGCCCTGCTGACCGAGTCCGAACTGCGTGACTGCCTGGAGCACACCTTGCTCAGCCTGTCGGAGTTGCAGAGCAGTGTCCTGCTGTTGCGCGAACGCCAGGGCCTGGAGCTGGAAGAGATCTGTAACCTTTTGGGGCTCACGCTCTCCAATGTCCGGGTACTGCTGCACCGGGCGCGTCTGAAGGTCTTCGCCACCGTGGAGCATTTTGAGGAAACCGGCCAATGCTGACCTGCAAGGAACAAGTGGCACGATCCAGCGATTATCTCGATGGCCAGTTGAGCTTTCGCGAGCGCTTGATGGTGCGCCATCATCTGTTGTTCTGCCCCAACTGCCGGCGTTTCATTCGCCAGATGCGCCTGCTCCAGGCCACCTTGCGGGTGCTTCCGGAGCCGCCCCTGGAAGGTCTCGACGAACTGGCCGAGCGTCTGGCCGCCGAGCGCCAGAACCACCGCTGATCCTGCCTCCCCCATGGCTCGGTAGCCGCTGTCGAGCCCCGGCGAGGCTGCGAAAAGGCCCTCAGGGCCTTGCTTGACGGTCTCCCGTCGAACCTCCAGCGCCCTCAGGATCGCGGCGTCTCCTACAGAGCCGTTCGCCGCCTCGCCGGGGCTCGACGGCTACAGACGCCACATGAAACTGTCATCCGATCAAAGGTGACAGTGTTCTTGTGTCCCCCTATTCCCCCGCAAAACCCAGGGCAAAGGCTCTAGTACAGGCTTTTTGCCTTATTTCATTTCGAAGTAAAAAAGTTCCCCTGTAATCAAATCTTTATCTATTAGCAACCCGGCTGAAATAACCCCTCGCCAAGATTCCCACCCAACACCAGCGGGCCAACCCCGCGTGTTTTCCAACGCTACAGACCACCAATTAGGGGAACTCTTCGATGATCCGTAAGCACTTCGCCGGTTTTGCCGCCAGCGCCCTGGCCCTGGCAGTAACCGCCCAGGCTTTCGCTGGCACCGTCACCACCGACGGCGCCGATATCGTAGTCAAAACCAAGGGCGGCCTTGAGGTTGCTACCACCGACTCCGCGTTCAGCTTCAAGCTGGGCGGTCGTCTGCAAGCCGACTATGGCCGTTTCGACGGGTTCTACACCAAGAATGGTGACAGCGGCGACGGCGCGTACTTCCGCCGCGCCTATCTGGAATTGGGCGGCACCGCCTACAAGGATTGGAAATACCAGATCAACTACGACTTCTCCCACAACTCGGGCACCGCCGATGACGGTTACTTCGACGAGGCGTCCATCTCCTACGTCGGCTTCAAGCCGGTGACCCTGCGCGCCGGCCGCTTCGACGAAGACTTCGGCCTGGAGAAGGCCACCAGTTCCAAGTGGGTTACCGCCATGGAGCGTAACGCCGCCTACGAGCTGGCCGACTGGGTCAACTCCCACGAGAACGGCATGGGCCTGCAGGCCAGCTCGGTGGTCGCCGACATGGCCTACCTGTCCGGCAGCGTGGCGGCCAAGGACATCAACGACAAGGACGGCGACAGCGTCAAGCAGTTCAACGCCCGTGCCGTGTTCGCCCCGATGCACGAGACCGGCAACGTCCTGCACTTCGGTCTGGACTTTGCCAGCCGTGATGTGAGCGACACCGCTTTCGACTCGCGGATCCGCCCACGCCTGGGCGTGCGTGGTATCGCCACCAACGGCGGCAACGATGCCGGCACCAACGGCAACCGTGCCACCTTCGGCGGCGGCGCCGGCCTCAACGCGTCGAGCCAGACGGCCGTTGGCGCCTATGACAATGACCGGGTGTTCGGCGGTGAATTCGCCTTCGCCACCGGCCCGTTCTCGGCCCAGGCGGAATACCTGACCCGCAAGCTGCAGGCCGACAGCAACGCCTACAAGGACGTCAAGGCCACCGGTTTCTACGGCCAACTGGCCTATACCCTGACCGGCGAGGCCCGGGTGTACAAACTCGACGGCGCCAAGTTCGACACCATCAAGCCCGAGAACAAGCAGTACGGTGCCTGGGAAGTGTTCTACCGCTACGACAACATCAAGGTCGATGACAAGAACGTCGTAGCCGCCACCGCCACCCGTGACGTCGGCGATGCCAAGGCCACCATGAACACCATCGGGGTCAACTGGTACGCCAACGAGGCGATCAAGATTTCCGCCAACTACATCAAGGTCAACACCGACAAGATCACCAACAACGTTGGCGATGACAGCGGCGATGCCCTCGTAGCCCGTGTGCAGTACGTGTTCTAAGGCTGTTGCAACACCCAGGTAGAGCTCTTTCTCATCCGTTATAGCTCCTCTCGTTTTTAACCCCGCCCCGGCGGGGTTTTTTTTGCCCGCTGCACGGGCGCCTCTCAAGGGCAGGCGGTTTCGTGCAGGTACAGCCACTGCGCCGCATCGCCCTGCACGCGAATGATCGCCAGGGACAGGCGCGCGCTTTCGACCTGGCCCAGGCGGTGGGTTTCCTTGTAGTGGATCGCCGCGCTCTGGCCTTCCTGCCACACACAGCGCACCTGGCTGATGCTGATTTCCAGACCGGGGCGTTGGCCCAGGCCTTCGCGAAACAGCTGTTCCACCTGCTCGCGGCCGACCATGGCGCCGCCGGTGGTGACCATCTGGAAGTCTTCGGCGAACAGCCCCAGCAAGGGATCGATGCAGGCCTCGGCATCCCCGCGCTGGTTGGTGAAGACGCTGTGAATCAGTTGGTGAATCCAGTGCACGCTGTATTGCGCCTGTCTAGCGATCGAGTTGGGCATGGGAGGCCTCGGGTGGTGGGAGTCGGTTCAGGGTCAACAGGGGTAGCAGGCCGGCTGCGGCGGCCAGCAAAAGGCTCAGGTGGTAGGCGCCGGTGACGCCCCGATAACCCAGCAGCAGGTTGTAGAGCATCAACAGCAAGGCCGCGCCGAGGCTGAAGGCCATCTGCCGGTTGATGTTCCAGATCACGCTGGCCTTGTGCGTATCGGCGCCGTCGAAGTCCAGCAGGGCGGTGGTCTGCGCGGTATTGGCACCGGCGCCGCCGCCCAGGCCCATCAGCAGGTAGGCCAGGCTGATCAGGGGCAGATCGGCCAGCGAATCGACCCCGTACAGGCTGGCGATGCCGGCGCTGTGCAGCACCAGGGCGATGGCGAACAGCCGTGCGGCGCCCAGGCGATTGTACAAACGTCCGCAGGCGAGCATCGCCAGCAGTGCGCCGGCGGCATACAGCAGCATGAACATGCCGCTGTGCTGGGCGCTCAGGTGCAGGCTCTCCTGAAGGAAGAACAGGCTCAGCAGATTGACCCCGGTGAAGAGCCCGGGGATCGCGTGATAGATAGCCACCGACAGGCCCAGGCGCGGATTTTTCAGCAGCCGCAGTTCGACGATGGGCCGGGCGCAGGCCCGACAGTGACGCCGGTAGCACTCGGCCAATAGCAGGCCGGCAACCAGGCCCGGTGCGGCCTGATGGGCCGGGTAGCCGCTGCCGTACAGCGACATGCCGAGCAACAGGCAGCCCAGGCTCGCAGTCACCAGCAGCAGGCCGCGCAGGTCCGGGCGCGGCGGTGGCGCCGAGCGCTCGGCGTTGATCCAGCACCAGGACAGCAACGCCGCCAGCAGCGACAGCGGCAGGCTGGCGAAGAACACCCAGCGCCAGGAACTGTGGTCGACAATGGCGCCACCCACCGTGGGCGACAGCGCTGGCGCCAGTAGCGCCACGGCCATCACCAGGGTGGAGATCCGCGCCCGTTGCGTGCCCTGGAACAGGTTGAAGGTCAGTGCCTGCCCCAGGGGAATCAGCAGGCCGCCGGCCATGCCCTGGACCAGCCGCCAGAACACCAGTGGCATGAAGCTGTCGGCCAGCCCGCACATCAGCCCGGCAACGCTGAACAGCAGCATCGAGGCGCAGAGCACCTGGCGGTTGCCGAAACGCGCCGCGAGCCAGGTGCTGATGGCGATCACCAGGGTCAGGCCGAGGATGTAGGCATTGGCGACCCAGGCCACGGCGGCGCTGGACACTTGCAGTTGGGCGGCGATAGTGGGCAGGGCCACCGCCGACATGAAAATGTTGACGCAGTCGATGAAGAATCCGAGAAGGAATACCACCGCCACTTTGTATCTGTAAGTCATGCCGTCTCCCTTTTGGCGCGCAGCTTAGGGAGCTTGGGGGCAGGGTGTCGAGGTGCCTATACTTGACGCATTGTTTAATGGGATTTGACAGTGAGCGAAAATTTTCACGGCCAGCTGCACCGGGTACAGACCTTTCTTGTGGTGGTGGACTTCGGCTCATACACCCGCGCCGCGCAGTACCTGGGCATCAGCAAGGCCATGGCCAGCCTGCACATAAAGGCCCTGGAGCAAGCGCTGGCGAGCACCTTGCTGATCCGCACCACGCGGCAGGTGACACTGACCGAGACCGGCCAGGCCCTCTACGACGAGTTCAAGGGGATTGTCGCCAATATCGACACCGCCTTCGACAATGTGCTGCACGGGCGCGACCGGGTCAGTGGCAAGTTGCGTATCAGCTCCACGGCGGAGTATGCCGAGACGTTCGTGTTGCCGATCCTGCCGTTGTTCACCGCGCGTTATCCCGAGGTGCGCCTGAGTTATCACTTCAACTCGTCGTTGAATGATCTGGTGGCGGAAAAGCTCGACCTAGTGATCCGCCTCGGGCACCTGGCGGACTCGGGGTTCAAGGGGCGCCAGCTGGCGGACTACGCCATTGTCCTGGTGGCCAGCCCGGCGCTGCTCAAGGACCGGCAGGTGACGCAGCCTGAAGAGCTCGATGCCTGGCCCTGGATTGGCAACAGCAACCTGGGCGGGCCGCCGGGCTGGACCTTCAGCCATCCGCGCCGTGGCGAGGTGGAGGTCAAGGTCAGCCCCGGGCACGAGTCCAACTCGGCGACGGCGATTCGCGCCATGGCCCTGGCCGGCCTCGGGCTGGCGGTGCTGCCAGAGTGGATGGTCCTCGATGACCTGGGCAACGGCCGGCTGGTGCGGGTATTGCCCGAGTACCGGCTGGCCACGCAGCCGGTGCATGTGCTGTTTCCCAACAGTGCGCACCTGCCGCGCAAGTCCCGGGTGTTCATCGACTTTCTGGCGGAGCACCTGGGGCGCTAGCGCTGCGGCGGTTTCGGTGAACCCGGGGATGGAGGATACTCCCCGGGTTGTTCGATCTGAATTCCGGGGACCCCGATGCCGCTGCAATCCTTGAACAGCCTGTCCGCCGTCGATCCTGCGCAATGGGATGGCCTGCTCAAGGACGGGCAACCCTTTGTGCGCCACGCCTTTCTCAGTGCGCTGGAAGACAGCGGCAGCCTTGGCCCGCGCTCTGGCTGGCAGGCCGAGCACCTGCTGCATGTCGAAGACGGTCGGCTGCTGGCGGCGCTGCCCAGCTATCGCAAATGGCATTCCTACGGCGAATACGTGTTCGATCATGGCTGGGCGGATGCCTGCGACCGGGCCGGAATCGACTACTACCCCAAGCTGCTGACGGCGGTGCCGTTCAGCCCGGTGAGCGGCGCCCGGGTGCTGGCAGCGACCCAGGCAGATGCGCTCGAACTGCTGAAAAGCCTGCCCGGCTACCTGGAGATCGAAGGGCTTTCCAGTGCCCATATCAACTTCACCGACGATTTCAGCGACGCGGCCCTGGCGCAGCAACCGGGCTGGCTGCAGCGCCTGGGCTGCCAGTTTCACTGGCAGAACCGTGGCTACCGGGACTTTCAGGATTTCCTCGATGCCCTGAGCTCGCGCAAGCGCAAGCAGATGCGCAAGGAGCGCGAGCAGGTGGCGGGGCAGGGCATTGATTTCCAGTGGCTTGAAGGCCATGAACTGGACCAGGGGCAGTGGGATTTCGTCTATGCCTGCTACGCCAACACCTACGCGGTGCGGCGCCAGTCACCCTACCTGACCCGAGCATTTTTCAGCCTGCTGGCCGAGCGTATGCCCGAAGCGATCCGCGTGGTCCTGGCCAAGCAGGGCGGGCGCCCGGTGGCCATGGCCTTCAGCCTGGTGGGCGGCGACAGTTTCTATGGGCGCTACTGGGGTTGCCTGGCGGAGTTCGACCGCCTGCATTTCGAGACCTGTTTCTACCAGGGCATGGAGTACGCCATCGCCCAGGGGCTGCAGCGCTTCGACGCCGGCGCCCAGGGCGAGCACAAGCTGATTCGCGGCTTCGAACCGGTGCTCACCCGCTCCTGGCACTACCTGCGCCATCCTGGGCTGAAGGCTGCGGTGAAGGATTTCCTGCAACAGGAACAGGCCGGAATCCGCGCCTATGCGCAAGAGGCGAGGGACGCCTTGCCCTATCGGCAGGCGTGACCCTCGCCGGCGTTGCTCAGCCGTCTTCCTTGCCCAGCCAGCGATAGACCACGCCGCCGATCACTGCGCCAAGGATCGGCGCCAGCCAGAACATCCACAGCTGCTGCAACGCCCAGCCGCCGACGATCAGCGCCGGTCCGGTGCTGCGGGCCGGGTTGACCGAGGTGTTGGTGACCGGGATCGAGATCAGGTGGATCAGGGTCAGGGCCAGGCCGATGGCGATGGGCGCCAGCCCCGCCGGGGCGCGTTTGTCGGTGGCACCGAGGATGATCACCACGAACATCAAGGTCATCACCAACTCACAGACAAAACCCGCGGCCATGGAATAGCCCCCGGGGGAGTGTGCGCCATAGCCGTTGGACGCCAGCCCCGAGGCCAGTTCGAACCCCGGCTTGCCGCTGGCGATGAAGTACAGCAGCGCCGCGGCGATTACCCCGCCGATCACCTGCGCGACGATATAGGCCGGCAGTTCCCTGGCCGGAAAGCGTCCACCCACCACCAGCCCGACGGACACCGCGGGGTTCAAGTGGCAACCGGAGATATGGCCGATGGCGAAGGCCATGGTCAGCACCGTCAGGCCGAAGGCCAGGGCGACCCCGAGCAGGCCGATACCGACGTTGGGAAAGGCCGCCGCCAGAACGGCGCTGCCGCAACCGCCCAGGACCAGCCAGAACGTACCGAGCAATTCGGTGACAGAACGTTTGAACAAAGACATGAGAGAGTCCTTGATAGGTCAACCTATCAACGCGATACAACTGTTATGCATCCCGCAGGTTAACTACAGGTTCCGCTCCGGAACCTAGGCTCATTACAGCAGGCTTTCGGCGCAATTCCACTCGCCCATGAAAAACGCCAGAGCCCCCTGAAAACGGGGCTCTGGCGCATTGTGCGGCAACTTTCTGTAGCTGATCAGCACCCTGTAGCCGCCGCCGGTCAGTCGATGCCGACGAAGCCTCCGGTCTGGTGCTGCCACAGGCGCGCATACAGGCCGCCGTGGGCCAGCAGTTCGGCGTGGGTACCGGTCTCGGCGATGCGCCCCTGTTCCAGGACCACCAGGCGGTCCATGCGGGCGATGGTGGAGAGGCGGTGGGCGATGGCGATCACGGTCTTGCCTTGCATCAGGGTCTCCAGGCTTTCCTGGATCGCCGCTTCCACTTCCGAGTCCAGGGCCGAGGTGGCTTCGTCCATGATCAGGATCGGCGCATCCTTGAGCAGCACCCGGGCAATGGCGATGCGCTGGCGCTGGCCTCCGGACAACTTGACCCCGCGCTCGCCGACATGGGCATCGAAGCCGGTGCGGCCCTGGGCGTCGGACAACAACGGGATGAACTCGTCGGCGCGGGCCTTGCGCACTGCTTCCCAGAGTTGCTCGTCGGTGGCGTCGGGGCGGCCGTAGAGCAGGTTGTCGCGGATCGAGCGGTGCAGCAGCGAGGTGTCCTGGGTGATCATGCCGATGCGTTCGCGCAGGCTTTCCTGGGTTACCCCGGCGATGTCCTGGCCGTCGATGAGGATCTTGCCGCCCTGCAGGTCGTAGAGGCGCAGCAGCAGGTTGACCAGGGTCGACTTGCCCGCCCCGGACGGGCCGATCAGGCCGATCTTCTCCCCGGGGCGGATCTCCAGGTTGAGGTCGCTGATGACCCGATTGGCCTTGCCATAGTGGAATTCCACATGTTCGAAACGCACGCCGCCCTGGGCCACCGCCAGCTTCGGTGCCTGCTCGCGGTCGGTGAGTTGCAGGGGCTGGGCGATGGTCTTCAGGCCGTCCTCGACCATGCCGATGTTTTCGAAAATGCCGTTGATCACCCACATGATCCAGCCGGACATGTTGACGATGCGGATCACCAGCCCGGTCGCCAGGGCAATGGCCCCGGCGCTGATCAGCGACTGGCTCCACAGCCACAGGGCCAGGCCGGTGGTGCCGGCGATCAGCAGGCCGTTGAGGCTGGTGATGGTCACGTCCATGGCGGTGACCACGCGCCCGGCCAGCTGGCTCTTTTCGGTCTGCTCGGCGATCGCCTCGCGGGCGTAGCTCTGCTCGAAGTGGGTGTGGGCGAAGAGCTTGAGGGTGGTGATGTTGGTGTAGCCGTCGACGATTCGCCCCATCAGCTTGGAGCGGGCGTCGGAGGCGTCCACCGAGCGCTTCTGGATGCGTGGCACGAAGTAGCGCATGGCACCGATGAAGCCGGCGATCCACAGCAGCAGCGGGATCATCAGGCGCCAGTCGGCGTCGGCGAACAGCACCAGGGAACCGATGGCGTAGATGGTCACGTGCCACAGGGCATCGATCACCTGCACCGAGGAGTCCTGCAGCGAATAGCCGGTCTGCATGATGCGCTGGGCGATGCGCCCGGCGAAGTCGTTCTGGAAGAAGTTCAGGCTCTGGCGCAGCACGTAGCTGTGGTTCTGCCAGCGGATCAGGCTGGTCATGCCAGGGTTGATGGTCTGGTGCATCAGGAGGTCGTGCAGGCCCACCATCAGGGGCCGGAACAGCAGCGCCACCACCGCCATCCAGGCCAGTTCCAGGCCGTGGTCGGTGAACACCTGGACGCTGGGGGTGCCCTGGGCCAGGTCGATGATGGTGCTCAGGTAGCTGAACAGCGACACCTCGATCAGGGCCACGAACAGGCCCACCACCAGCAGGGCGACGAAGCTCGGCCAGACTTGCTTGATGTAGTGGAAGTAGAAGGGCAGGACCCGGTTGGGCGGGGTGGCGCTGGGAGCGTCGCGGAAGATGTCGATCAGTTGTTCAAAACGACGAAAGAGCATGGGGTCTGAAGCCCGGGGTACGGGCTCT
Organism: Pseudomonas sp. BIGb0176; assembly: GCF_024810175.1. NCBI lineage: Bacteria > Pseudomonadati > Pseudomonadota > Gammaproteobacteria > Pseudomonadales > Pseudomonadaceae > Pseudomonas > Pseudomonas sp. BIGb0176. The sequence goes on along the minus strand of NZ_JANUEC010000002.1, from coordinate 584,034 downwards.
CCTGTGCAGAAAACGGACGGGGCGCCGGGTAGGGCGCCGCCGTCGGGACAGGCTGCGAAGTATCAGTCGATACGCTTGGCCGACTTGATCAGTACCGGGTCGATCGGCACGTTCTGCATGCCCTGCTTGGTGGTGGTCTGGGAGTTGACGATCTGGTCCACCACGTCCATGCCGCTCACCACCTTGGCGAATACGGCGTAGCCGGCATCGCGGCCCGGGTCGAGGAAGGCGTTGTCGGCGACGTTGATGAAGAACTGGCTGGTGGCCGAGTTGGGGTTCGAGGTACGGGCCATGGACAGGGTGCCACGCACGTTATGCAGGCCGTTGGAGGCTTCGTTCTTGATCGGGTCGCGGGTGTCTTTCTGCACCATCTGCGCGGTGAAGCCACCGCCCTGGACCATGAACCCCGGGATCACCCGGTGGAAGATGGTGTTGGTGTAGAAGCCGCTGTCGACGTAGTCGAGGAAGTTCTTGCTGGAGATCGGTGCCTTGACCGGGTCCAGTTCCACTTCGATCTTGCCGAAGCTGGTGTCCAGCAGGACGTGGGGCGCCTTGGCCGGTTGCGCGGCCATCAGGTTGGCCGCGAAGAGTACGGAGCCGGCGACGAGGGCGATTTTTTTCAGCATGGGTCAGTGATCCTGGGTGGTGGTGTCGACTGTGGTCATGAAGTCCAGCAGGGTTTGGTTGAAGCGCTGCGGCTGGTCCAGCGGCGTGGCGTGTCGGGAGTCCTCGATCACCACCAGCCGCGCGTCCGGCAGCAGTTTGACATAAGCCTCCTTGAGCGCCACCGGGGTGTAGTCGCGGTCGGCGCTGACGACCAGGGTTGGACAGGTGATTCGCGACAGACGTTCCTGAACCCCCCAACCGACGATGGCGTCGAAGCTGGCGAGATAAGCACGTTTGTCGTTTTTTGCCCAGCGCTCGGCCATCTTCTGTCGCAGCTCGCCCTGTTCCGGCTTGGGAAACAGCCGCGGGCCCAGGGCCTTGCCGATGGCGCTCGGGCTCAGCACCCGGGCCAGGCTCCAGCGCTTGAACCACTGCCAGTAGTCGTTGGCGCTGCGCAGCTTGACCTCGGGGCCGCTGTTGACGATGCACAGGCTCTTGAGCAACTGCGGCTGGTCCACCCCCAGCTGGAAGCCGATCATGCCGCCCATGGACAGCCCGACGTAGTGGGCCGGGCCCAGGTTCAGGTGCTCGATCAGCGCCACGATGTCGGCGGTGAAGCCTTTGATGCTGTAGCGCTCCCGGGGCTTGTCGGAGCGCCCGTGGCCGCGGATGTCCGGGACGATCAGCCGATAGCGGGCCGAGAGCGCGGGGATCTGTTTTTCCCAGTCCAGGGCGCTGGAACCCAGGCCATGGACCAGCAGCAGGGGTTCGCCCCGGCCGTATTCCTCGTAGTGCAGGGTGCAACCTTCATGCTCGAAATAGGCCATGGCAGAACTCCTGTTCTGGTGGGTGGGGCGTCAGGCTTGCTCGGGGGCGGCAAAGGGCGCATCCAGGGGCGCGGTGTCGAAGGTGCGCAGCAGCTCCACGAGGATCTGCGTCGCCGGGCCCAGGGGTTTGTCCTTGTTGGAGTAAAGGTAGAAGGTCGGGTGGCGGCTGCCGCCCTGGTCCAGGGGCAGGACCTTGAGCAGGCCTTCGCGCAGCTCGCGCTCGATCAGGTGCCGGGGCAGCCAGGCAAAGCCCAGGCCGCTGCCGACGAAGGTCGCGGCGGTGGCCAGGCTGCCCACGGTCCAGCGCTGTTCGGCGCCGAGCCAGCCGACATCGCGCGGTTGCTGGCGGCCGGAGTCGCGGATCACCACTTGCAGCTGGCTTTCCAGGTCCTGGAAGTGCAGTTCCCGCTGCAGGCGGTGCAGGGCGTGTTCCGGGTGGGCCACGGCGACGAACTCCACCGAGCTCATCTCGGTACCCAGGTAGCCGGGAATGTTGAAGCCGCTGATGGCCAGGTCGGCCACCCCTTCGAGCAGCACTTCCTCGACCCCGGACAGCACTTCCTCGCGCAGGCGCACGCGGCAGCCACGGCTTTGCGGCATGAAGGCGGTCAGGGCGCGTACCAGGCGCGCGTTGGGGTAGGCAGCGTCCACCACCAGCCGCACTTCGGCTTCCCAGCCCTGTTCCATATGGTGGGCCAGGTCTTCCAGCTGGCTGGCCTGCTTGACCAGTTGCCGGGAGCGGCGCAGCAACACGCCGCCGGCTTCGGTGAGCACTGCCTTGCGGCCGTCGATGCGCAGCAGCGGCACGCCGAGCTGGTCCTGCATGCGGGCCACGGTGTAGCTGACCGAGGACTGGGACCGGTGCAGCGCTTCGGCGGCCTGGGCGAAACCGCCGTGGTCGACCACCGCCTGCAGGGTGCGCCATTGATCCAGGGTCACGCGGGGCGCTTTCATGAGGGGCTCCTCTTGTCCTAAGCTGGCGCTCCTTACTGGAGACTGCCGAATGAGAAAATTCTGTTGTGTGTTGCTGGCTCTGTTGCCCTTGAGCGCCTGGGCCTATCCCATCGAAGTCGAGAAGCAGCTCAACGGCCAGAGCATCGATTACACGGCCTATGACACCGATGAAGACATCGGCTCCATCCAGTTGAACAACTACGGCAAGAGCGATGCGCTGTGCTCGGTGGTGTTTCGCAATGGCCCCGAAGCGCCGCGCACCCGCAAGGTGGAAGTCGCCGCAGGGCAGAGCAAGAACGTTACCGCCAAGTTCAATCGCAAGATCATCAAGCTGCGCCTGGACCTGACCTGCCAGGCCAAATGATCGAAGTGGGCCCGGCCCGGCCGGTTGCTGCAGGGCTGGCTCCGCTTATAAACGAATTTGTTGATTGGTTATAGCAGTTATTTGCGCTTTTTCATCGATATCACTCTGTTTAATCTGCGCTCCATCGACTTACGCATACCCCGATGGAGATTTGTGCCATGTCCCGCGTCCTGATCATTGAAAGCAGTGCCCGCCAGCAGGATTCCGTATCCCGCCAGTTGACCCAGACCTTTATCCAGCAATGGCAAGCCGCCCACCCGGGTGATTCGATCACGGTACGCGACCTGGCCCGCAACCCGGTGCCGCACCTGGATGCCAACCTGCTGGGGGGCTGGATGAAACCCGCCGAGCAGCGCAGCGCCGCCGAGCAGGACTCCCTGCAACGCTCCAATGAATTGACCGAGGAATTGCTGGCCGCCGACGTCCTGGTCATGGCCGCGCCGATGTACAACTTCGCCATTCCCAGCACCCTCAAGGCCTGGCTCGACCACGTACTGCGCGCCGGGGTGACCTTCAAGTACACCGACACCGGGCCCCAGGGCCTGCTCACCGGCAAGCGTGCCTACGTGCTTACTGCCCGCGGCGGTATCTACGCCGGCAGCACCGCGGACCACCAGGAACCCTACCTGCGCCAGGTGATGGGCTTTATCGGCATCCACGATGTGGAGTTCATCCACGCCGAAGGCCTGAACCTGGGGGGGGACTTCCACGAGAAGGGCCTGAACCAGGCCAATGCCAAGCTGGCCCAGGTGGCCTGAGCCGCGACTCTTGAGCCCAGGCGCCGCTCAGCGAAGGGCAGGGCGGCGCCGTTAATCTGCAGATAATCCACCGGTGTTCAAGTAGCGCCTGCGCATCCCCCTTCAAGCCGGTTCGCGCATCGAACCTCCCTTTGTACTGGTTGCTCCTTCAGTACCGACGCCCGATTGCACGCCTAGCGAGATCGGGCTTTTTTTTGCCCGGGATTTCATCTGAGGGGGCAAAACCGCTATCGTCGCCGCCATTCAAGACGAGGCGAACATGGGCTATCTACTTTTTGTCACGCTGATCCAGGCGTTTTCCTTCAGCCTGATCGGCGAATACCTGGCCGGGCATGTCGACAGTTACTTCGCGGTGCTGGTGCGGGTGCTGCTGGCGGGGCTGGTGTTCATTCCACTGACCCGCTGGCGCCGGGTGGCCCCGGCCTTCATGCGCGGCATGCTGCTGATCGGTGCGCTGCAGTTCGGCATCACCTACGTGTGCCTGTACCTGAGCTTTCGCGTGCTGACGGTGCCGGAAGTACTGCTGTTCACCATCCTCACGCCGTTGCATGTGACCCTGATCGAAGACGCCCTGAACCGGCGCTTCAACCCCTGGGGCCTGCTGGCGGCGCTGGTGGCGGTGGCAGGCGCGGTGGTGATCCGCTACGACAGCGTCAACCCGGACTTCTTCATGGGCTTCTTGCTGCTGCAACTGGCCAACTTCACCTATGCCGCCGGGCAAGTGCTGTACAAGCACCTGGTGGCGCGCTACCCCAGCGACGAGCCGCACTACCGGCGCTTCGGCTACTTCTACCTGGGGGCGCTGCTGGTGGTGTTGCCGGCGTTCCTGCTGTTCGGCAAGGCCCACTACCTGCCCGACGCGCCGCTGCAATGGGCGGTGCTGCTGTTCCTCGGCCTGGTGTCCACGGCCCTGGGCATGTACTGGTGGAACAAGGGCGCGTGCCTGGTGACGGGCGCCACCCTGGCGGTGATGAACAACCTGCATGTGCCGGTGGGGCTGTTGATCAACCTGCTGATCTGGAACCAGCACGAAGACCTGGGGCGGCTGTTGCTGGGCGGGTTGGTGATTCTGGGGGCGGTGTGGATCAGCCGCCGGGGCGCGGCGCCGCGCCTGACGCCCTAACCTGTAGGAGCCGGCTTGCCGGCGAAAGGGCCCGCAAGCGTTGCGTCTGGCCGGCCAACGCCTTCGCTGGCAAGCCAGCTCCTACCGGGTTACAGAGCCTGCTTCTCTACTGTCGGTACATGGCTGGCACCCAGCACCGCCGGCAGCAGGCCGGCCCGCAGGTCGGTGCCGCTGGGCTGCTGGTACAGGTTCAGGCCGAATTCCGGCATCACCGCCAGCAGGTAATCGAAGATATCCCCCTGGATGCGCTCGTAATCCACCCACGCGGTGGTGCGGGTGAAGCAGTAGATCTCCAGGGGAATGCCCTGGGCCGTGGTCTGCATCTGGCGCACCATGCAGGTCATGTTCGGCTGGATTTCCGGGTGGCTCTTCAGGTACGCCAGGGCATAGGCGCGAAAGGTGCCGATATTGGTCATGCGCCGGCGGTTGGCCGACAGCGCGGCGACGTTGCCCTGGGCTTCGTTCCAGCTTTTGAGCTCGGACTGCTTGCGCCCGATGTAGTCGGTGAGCAGGCGCACCTTGCTCAGGCGCACTTCTTCGTCGTCATGCAGGAAGCGCACGCCGCTGGCGTCGATGTACAGGCTGCGCTTGATCCGCCGGCCGCCGGACTGCTGCATGCCGCGCCAGTTCTTGAACGATTCGCTCATCAACCGCCAGGTGGGGATGGAGACAATGGTCTTGTCGAAGTTCTGCACCTTGACCGTGTGCAGGGTGATGTCCACCACGTCGCCGTCAGCGCCGACCTGGGGCATTTCGATCCAGTCGCCGACCCGCAGCATGTCGTTGCTGGTCAACTGTACGCTGGCCACGAAGGACAGCAGGGTGTCCTTGTAGACCAACAGGATCACCGCCGACATGGCGCCCAGGCCCGACAGCAGCAACAGCGGCGAGCGGTCGATCAGGGTGGCGACGATGATGATCGCGCCAAACACGTACAACACCATTTTCGCCAACTGCACATAGCCCTTGATCGAGCGGGTGCGGGCGTGTTCGGTGCGCGCGTAGATGTCCAGCAGGGCATTGAGCAGGGCGCTCAGGGCCAGGAGCTGGAACAGGATGGTGAAGGCCATGGCCAGGTTGCCGAGGAACAGCAGGCTGGTCTTGCTCAGCTCCGGTACCAGGTGCAGGCCGAACTGGATCACCAGGGATGGAGTCATCTGTGCCAGGCGGTGGAACACCTTGTTGTGGCGCAGGTCGTTGAGCCAGTGCAGGGCCGGCTGGCGGCCCAGCAGCTTGACCGCGTGCAGGACCAGGTAGCGTGCCACTCGTCCGACCAGCAGGGCGACCACCAGTAACAGGGCCAGGCCGATGCCGGCGTGCAGGAGAGGGTGTTGGTCGAGTGCTCCCCAGAGATCCTGGGTATTGAGCCAGAGCTGTTTGAAATCCATGGGCTAAAACGATTCTTCTATAAGGCACAGGAGGGGGATTAGAGCATTTAACCCTGGGAAAGTTACGGTTAAGGACAAATCGGTTAACAAAAAACCAACTCTTTGCCACCGTTTGCACAAAGAAACTCGGCCTTCGCGCTCGAAACCGGTACCCTATGCAGCTGTTTTTTTGCATATCTTCGAGGTAGCACCCGTGTTTTCCCAATTCGCCCTGCACGAACGCCTGCTCAAAGCCGTGGCCGAGCTTAAATTTGTCGAGCCGACGCCGGTGCAAGCAGCGGCTATTCCGCTCGCGCTGCAAGGGCGTGACCTGCGGGTGACGGCACAAACCGGTAGCGGCAAGACCGCGGCTTTTGTCCTGCCGATCCTCAATCGCCTGATCGGCCCGGCGAAGATCCGCGTCAGCATCAAGACCCTGATCCTGCTGCCGACTCGGGAACTGGCCCAGCAGACCCTCAAGGAAGTCGAGCGTTTCTCCCAGTTCACCTTCATCAAGTCGGGCCTGATCACCGGTGGTGAAGACTTCAAGGTCCAGGCTGCCATGCTGCGCAAGGTGCCGGACATCCTCATCGGCACTCCGGGGCGCATGCTGGAGCAACTCAACGCCGGCAACCTGGATTTGAAGGAAGTCGAAGTGCTGGTGCTCGACGAAGCCGACCGCATGCTCGACATGGGCTTTGCCGAAGACGTGCAGCGCCTGGTGGACGAATGCCCGAACCGCCAGCAGACCATGCTGTTCTCCGCCACCACTGGCGGCTCCGGCCTGCGGGAAATGGTCGCCAAGGTCCTCAACAACCCTGAGCACCTGCAACTCAACAGCGTCAGCCAGCTGAACGAAACCACCCGTCAGCAGATCATCACCGCCGACCACAACCAGCACAAAGAACAGATCGTCAACTGGCTGCTGGCCAACGAGACCTACCAGAAGGCCATCGTCTTCACCAACACCCGGGCCATGGCCGACCGCATCTACGGCCGCCTGGTGGCCCAGGACTACAAGGCTTTCGTCCTGCACGGTGAAAAGGACCAGAAGGACCGCAAGCTGGCCATCGACCGCCTGAAGCAGGGCGGGGTGAAGATCCTCGTGGCCACTGACGTCGCTGCCCGCGGCCTGGACGTTGACGGCCTGGACCTGGTGATCAACTTCGACATGCCGCGCAGCGGCGACGAATACGTGCACCGCATCGGCCGCACCGGCCGTGCCGGCAACGATGGCCTGGCCATCTCGCTGATCTGCCACGGCGACTGGAACCTGATGTCGAGCATCGAGCGCTACCTCAAGCAGAGCTTCGAGCGCCGCACCATCAAGGAAGTCAAAGGCACCTACAGCGGGCCGAAGAAGGTCAAGGCCTCCGGCAAGGCGGTGGGCGTGAAGAAGAAAAAGACCGACGCCAAGGGCGACAAGAAAAAGGCCGTGGCCAAGGCCCCGACCAAGCGCAAGACCGCCAACCGGCCCAAGAGCGACAGCCTGGTCAGCCAGGATGGCCTGGCGCCGCTCAAACGCCGCAAGCCACAGGCCCCCGCCGCTGAATAAGCCTGGCGCCTGATGCAGATGAAAAGCCCGGACCTGGTCCGGGCTTTTTGCTTTGCGGGTGTCAGCTCTCGGCCTTTTTCTCGGCAGTGGCCAGTTCCTTGAGCCGCTGATCGATCAACTGGCAATTGTCCGGCAGGTCCTTGCTGGAGGTGCTCAGGTCCATCTTCTGCAGTTCGGCATTGATCTCCTTGGCCTTGGCCGGGTTCTGCTCGGTGATCTTGCTGACTTCCTGGGCCAGCTGTTCGCGCTTGGCGGTGGCTTCGTCCGGGGTGCAGGCCCAGGTGGGCAGGGCGAACAGCAGGCTGCTGGCGAGGGTAAGAATGCTCAGGTTGTTCATGGCGTAGGCCTCGTGATTCGGAACGGGCAGTCATCCGGTTGAGGCAGCGGAGGCAGGGAAAGTTCAGTTGGATTGAGCCGGTGGCCGCGGCTTTGATTGCCGTGCCTGATCAGGAATTCTTACTCGGCAATTCAGATGGATCTGATTTGCCGGCGTCGCCGATAGCTCTAGCATCCGGCCTTGTAGCAGGGCGCGTGCCCCGCAAAACCAGCCATCCATCGACGATGCTCGCGCTTAATTGACGTCAGAATGGTGGCACATTAACATCGCGCGCCCTTTCTCTACCCTTGCTGCCGTTTCGAAGGACCGAATATGTCTCTCTCCACCCTCGGGATGAGGTTGTGCTGTGCCTTGTCCTGCTTGCTGCTGGTCACTGCGCTGCCCAGCGCCACTGCCGCGCCGTTGCCGGGCCCGGCTTTCAACCCCGGCGACCAGGACCTGATCCGCGACCGCCAGAATCGCCTGCTGGAAGAACAGCAGCGGCGCCTCGAAGAACTCAAGGACCTGCCCGGCAAGAGCGCCGCGCCTGTAGCGCCCACGGCGCCGGCCGACAGCCGCTGCTTCCCGATCAAGGACATCCAGCTCAAGGGCGCCGACTCGCTGTCGGCTGCCGAGCGCGAGCGCCTGCTCCAGCCCTACATCGGCCAGTGCCTGGGGGTAGCGCAGCTCAATGAACTGCTCAAGGTCATCACCGACCGCTATATCGAAAAAGGCCTGGTCACCAGCCGTGCCTACCTGCCGCAGCAAGACCTCTCCAGCGGCCACCTGCAAGTGCTGGTGGTGGAAGGCAAGCTCGAAGGGCTCAAGGCCGCCGAAGACAGCAAGCTCAGTGCCCGTGAGCTGAACATGGCCTTCCCCGGCAGTAGCGGTGAGCTGCTCAACCTGCGGCAGATCGAACAGATGGTGGACCAGCTCAACCGCCTGCCGTCGAACCAGGCGCAGATGGAACTGGCCCCGGGCCAGGCCGTGGGCGGCAGCGAGGTCTTGGTCAAGAACAACGCGCAAAAGCCCTGGCGCGTTGGCCTATCACGCAGCAACGAGGGCCAGAAGAGCACCGGCGAGCAGCAGTGGGGCAGCTCCTTCGAATGGGACAGCCCCCTGGGGCTGGCCGACCAACTGGTGCTGCGCGGCGGCCACGACGCCATCAGCGACCACCAGAAAACCTCGCGCAACGCCATGCTCTATTACAACCTGCCGTTTGGCTGGTGGAACCTCAGCTACAGCTACAGCCAGAGCGAATACCGTTCCCTGGCCCAGGGCCAGGGCTTCAACTTCAAGCAGACCGGCGACAGCCAGAACCATCAACTGCGCCTGGAGCGGGTGATCCATCGCGACGCCCTGAGCAAGACCTCGCTGAACAGCGGCCTGAGCTACCTGCGCACCAACAACTACATCGAAGACAGCAAGCTGAGTAACAGCAGCAACCGCCTCAGCGAAGCCCAGTTCGGCATCAACCACGGCCGGCGTATCGGCAGTGCCTTCCTCAACCTCGACCTGGGGCTGCAGGACGGTATTGGCGCCTTCGATGCCCAGCGCGAAAACCAGCGCGACAAATACGGCAATCGCCAGGCCAACGCCCGCTACCGCAAGTACACCGCCACCGCCAGCTACCTGCAGCCGTTCAAACTGGGGGAAGAGTCCCTGGTGTTCAGCAGCCTGGTCACCGGCCAGCGCAGCGAGGACCTGCTGTTCAGTTCGCAACGCATGAGCCTGGGCAGCCAGTCCTCGATCCGCGGCTACAAGGACCAGAGCCTGAACGGCGACAGCGGCTACTACTGGCGCAACGACCTGCGCTGGACTCGTCCGGTGGGCTGGGACTGGCTGCGTCCGGTGTTCGCCGAATACGGCACGGGGCTGGGCTATGACTTCGGCGCGATCCGCAACGACCGCTACAACGCCGAGCAGCATGGCCGGGTCTCCAGCGACTCCATCGAATTCTTCGCCCGGGGCAAGCACCTTGCCGCCAGCGTGACCTTTGCCCATTCCCTCGAACGGCCCGAAGCCCTGAGTGAACGGGAAGCCCCGATCTATTTCCGCCTGGACCTGTTCCTTTAACTCCGCTCTTTGCCCGAGATATACGACATGGACGCTCGTCAGTTCGCCTTTCTGGCCCGCCAGCCTTCCGCCACCCTGCAAGCGCGGGATACGTTCTGGGGGCTGTCCAAACGCGGTCTGGCGTTCATCCTGGCCAATGTGATGTTCTGGCAGCCGCTGGTGGCGATGGCCGACGGCATCGTAGTCAACGGCAGCGGCACCAGCCTCGGCCAGGCCGGCAATGGCGTGCCCATCGTCAACATTGCCACGCCCAATGGCGGCGGGCTGTCGCATAACAAGTTCAGCGACTACAACGTCGGCCAGCAGGGTGTGATCCTCAACAACGCCACCGGTCGTACCCAGGAAACCCAACTGGGCGGAATCATTCTCGGCAACTCCAACCTGGGTGGCCGCGCGGCCAATGTGATCCTCAACGAGGTCAACGGCGGCAGCCCCAGCCAGCTCAAGGGCTACACCGAAGTGGCCGGGCAAGCGGCCCATGTCATCGTCGCCAACCCCTACGGCGTGACCTGCAACGGCTGCGGCTTCATCAACACCCCCAAGGCCACCCTGACCACCGGCAAGCCGGTGATCGAGAACGGCCAGGTCCAGCGTTACCAGGTGGACCAGGGCAGCGTCGCCATCGAAGGCGCGGGCCTCAACGCGAGCAATATCGACCAGTTCGAAATCATCACCCGCAGCGCCAAGCTCAACGCCGAGATCCAGGCCAGGCACCTGACGGTGATCGCCGGGGCCAACGACGTCGACGCCAAGACCTTGAATGCCACGGCCCGCACCGCCAACCCGGCGGATGCACCGCAACTGGCCATCGACTCATCAGCCCTGGGCGGCATGTACGCCGGGGCCATCAAACTGGTGGGCACCGAGGCCGGGGTGGGGGTGAAGCTCGACGGCAAGCTGATTGCCAGTGGCGGTGATATCCAACTGGATGCCAACGGCCAGTTGCGCATGGCGGACGCCACTGCCGAGAAGGGCGCGGTGGCGATCAAGGCCGGCAGCCTGGAGGCCCAGGGCGCGGTCTACGCCGGTAGCGAACTCAAGGTACAGACCCGGGGCGACCTGAGCAGCCAGAAAACCCTCGCCGCCCGGGACCGCATCACCCTCGACAGCGGTGGCCAACTGAGCAACCAGGGCATCATCGAAGCCGGGGTCAATGCCGATAACTCTCGCAACGCCAACGGCGATATCAGCCTCAACGCCCGGGATCTCGACAACCGCGGCAAGAGCATTGTCGCCAGCCGCGACCTGACCCTGAACACGGCACAGATCCTGGACAACCGAGGCGGCACCCTGAGCGGGCAGCGCCAGGTGAAGGTCAGTGCCGGGGCTCTGGATAATAGCCATCAGGGCAAGCTGCTGAGCGCCGAGCGCCTGCAACTCGATGCCGAGCAAGTGCGCAACGGCCAGGGCGGCCTGATCAAGAGCCAGCAGTCCCTCAATGCCACCCTCGGCCACCTGGGCAACAGCGGTGGCGAGCTGTCGAGCCAGGGCAGCAGCACCCTGGTACTGGCCGGCATGGACAACCTCACCGGCGTGGTACTGGCGCAACAGACCCTGGAGATAACCGGTACGGCAGAACTGGACAACCAGGGCGGGCTGCTGTCGGGCTGGCAGGGCCTGACCCTCAACGGCACAGGCTTGAACAACAGCAACAAGGGCACCGTCTCCAGCCTCAAGGGCGGTGTCGAGGTCACCCTCAGCGACGCCTTGAACAACAGCCAGGGCGGTGGCCTGGTCAGCCAGCAGGCCCTGGACGTCAAGGCCGCCAGCCTCGACAACAGCCTCAAGGGCATGATCTCCAGCGCGGGTGCACAGAGCCTCAAAATCAGCGACCGGCTGGACAACAGCCAGGGCGGCTCCATCGACAGCGCCGCCACCCTGACCCTGCAGGCCATGACCCTGGGCAACCAGGGCGGCACGGTCAACGCCGCCGGCGACCTGGAGTTCATCGGCAGCGACCTGGACAACAGCCAAGGCTCCTTCACCGGCAAGCAGGGCGTCACCCTCGACCTGCTGGGACACTTGATCAACAACCAGGGCACCCTGTCCGCCGCTGGCCCTTTGCTGCTCAAGCGCAGCACTAAGGTTGAGAACCAGGGCGGCGAACTTTTCAGCCAGCAGTGGCTGCGGCTGTTCACCGAACACTTGGACAACCGGCAGAAGGGCCGGGTCGCGGCCAATGAGTCGGTGTTGATCAGCGCCAGTGGCGAAGTGCAGAACAGCGATGGCGGAGAGATCCTCAGCCGCGAAGCCGACCTGCAACTCAATGCCGAGCGACTGGATAACGCCAGAGGCCTGCTGCAGGCCAAGACCACCCTGGGCCTCGATGTGGCGGCCGACGCCGGTAACCAAGGCGGACAAGTGATTGCCCAGCAGGGCGACCTGACGCTCAAGGCGGGCCACCTCGACAACAGGGCCGGCAAGGTGTCCGCCCTCAACGGCGGCGCCACCCTGGAAACCGCGGCCGATGGCCGCCTCGACAACCGCGACGGCGCGCTCTTCGCCCAGCAGGCTCTGCATATCAGCGCCAGGGAGCTGGACAACAGCGCCGGCCAGATCAGCGCCCGGCAGATCGAGCTGGAGCTCGCTGGTGCCCTGAACAACCGCCAGGGCCTGATCGAAAGCGGCAGTACCCTGGCCACCGCTGCTGCCAGCCTGGACAACCAGCGCGGGCAACTGCGGGCCCTGGGCCTGGCCAGCAAGACCCGGTTCAGCATCGCTGGCACCTTCGACAACCGCGACGGCTCCCTGGAAACCGCCAACAACGACCTGGCCTTCGACGCCGGCGGCTTCAACAACCGCGGCGGCAGCCTGCTGCACAGCGGCAGTGGCGTGTTCGGCATCTCCATGGCCAACCTCGAAGACGTCGGCGGCCGCCTGAAGACCGCCGGCCAACTGACCCTGGAAGCCGAGCGCTGGACCAACAGTAGCTCGATCCAGGCCGACCGGTTACTGGTCAAGGTCGACCACCTGACCCAGACCGCCGACGGCCAGCTCCTGGCGGGCACCGGCCTGACCGGCAGCGGCAGCCACTGGAGCAATGACGGCCTGATCGGCAGTGACGCCGCGCTCAACCTCGACCTGAACGGCAACTACAGCGGCAAGGGGCGCCTGAGCAGCATTGGTCAACTGGACCTGCATGCCGCCCAACTGGACCTGGCGGACAGCGCCAGCATCGCCGGTGGCGCCAATGGCACCCTGAAGATCGACGGTGCGCTGAACAGCGCCGGGCGTATCACCGCCAGCCAGAAGCTGCTGCTGAATGCCGCCAGCATCCACAACCTCGGCACCCTGGGCAGCGGCGAAGACCTGAGCCTCAACGCCGCCACCCTGGTCAACGACCATGGCCTGATCTCCAGCGGCGGCAATATGCAGTTGCTGACCAACAGTTTCACCAACCGCTATGCCCAGGTGTACAGCCTGGGTACCGCGCTGATCGCCAAGGACGACCAGCAAGCCAGGGCCGACCTGCTGGACAACCGCTCCGGGGATATCGAAAGCCTGGGCAAGCTGACCATCGCCGCCAGCACCTTCAACAACGTCATGGACGTGCTGCAGTACACCGAGCACGAAAAGAGTGCCGCCAGCATCACCCGCCTATCCTGCACCCTGATTCCCGTCGCCGGCTGCGACGACCGCGGCGGTGGCCGCATCAACGGCCTGTGGGAAGTGGCCGAGACCGACCGCCTGCGGGTGACCAACAGCAGCGCCGCCGCCAGCCTCAACAGCGGCGCGGACCTGCAGATCGACACCCAGACCCTGACCAACACCAGCAGCCTGATTACCGCGGCCGGCGACATCAACATCAAGGCCGAGACCGTCCACAACCAGGGCCTGCAACCCCAGGAAATCACCACCCTGCGGCGCTACTGGAGCTTCGTCAACGAAACCGGCACCGCCGCAGCCCTAGCCGCCGCGTTCAACGCCCGCAACAACCCGACGCCTTCGAGCAGCTTCGCCTCCGACCTCAGCGCCTTCATTGCCTGGACCGGGGTGATGCTGTCCTCCAGCAGCAAGGTGGTGGACGGCGACCAATCCTTCGCCGCCACCATTCAGGCCGGTGGCAAGGTCAACCTCAAGGCTGACCAGACCCTCGACAACAGCGTGATCCGCTCCTTCTACGAGTACGTCGGCGCCGGCAAGACCCTGACCGACACCGGCGTTGGCAACGGCTACTCGACGCCGATCCGGATCAACCCGCAACTGCCCCCGGAACTGGCCCAGCAACAGGTCAACCCCCTGGAGCTGCCGGGCTTCACCCTGCCCACCGGCGGCAACGGCCTGTTCCGCCTCAGCGGCCAGGGCAGCACTTTGGCCCAGGCCCCGACGCCTGCGCAGATCGCCGGCCTGCCGGACGCCGCGAGCCTGTCCCGGCCGCACAAGTACCTGATCGAAACCAACCCGGCGCTGACCCACCTCAAGCAGTTCATGAGCTCGGACTACCTGCTGTCCCACCTCGGCTACAACCCGGACGAAAGCGCTAAACGCCTGGGGGACGGTTTCTACGAACAGAAACTCATCCAGCAAGCCATGGTGGCCCGCACCGGCCAGCGCTTTATCGACGGCCAGGACAGCAACGAAAAACTCTTCAAGCACCTGATGGACAACGCCATCCAGAGCAAGCAACAGCTTGATCTCTCGGTGGGCGTAACCCTGACCTCCGAACAAGTCGCCGCCCTGACCCACGACATAGTCTGGCTGGAAAGCCATGAAGTGAACGGCGAACAGGTGCTGGTACCCGTGCTGTACCTGGCCCAGGCCAACAACCGCCTGGCGCCCAACGGCTCCCTGATCGCCGGCAAGGACGTGAGCCTGATTGCCGGCAAGGACTTGAACAACGTCGGCACCCTGCGCGCGGCCAATGACCTATCGGCGGTGGCGGGGGCGAACCTGGTCAATAGTGGGTTGGCGGAGGCGGGCAAGGGCCTGAGTCTGACGGCGGGCAAGGATCTGCTGAACAAGGCCGGTGGTGTTATCGCTGGGCGCGATGTGGCCTTGACGGCAACTGATGGAGACGTGGTTAACGAGCGAACCTTGACTCGTCATCGGAGCTCCACTTCCACCAGTAATGAGCAACGCGATTTTGTTGATAGTGCAGCGCGCATCGAGGCCACGAACAATCTGACCCTGACTGCCAGCCGGGACCTGAAAAATACCGGCAGTGCATTGACCGCAGGCGGTGATGCGGTGCTCAGCGCTGGGCGTGACCTGTCCATTACGTCCACCGAACAGGCGAACAGCAGCAGTGGCCAGTTCAAGAAAGACCTCTGGACGCGTAGTCAGACCACACAAAATGCCAGTGACATTCAGATAGCCGGCAGTCTGAAAGCAACAGCGGGTCAAGACATTCAAGTAGTGGCGAGCAAGGTTGCTGCCCAGCAAAGCTTGTCGATGGTTGCAGCACGAGATGTGGCCATCGAGTCTGCGGCCAACGCGGGTCATAGCTCGTTCAAAACCAGTAACGGTAGAAGTTCTGACGATCAGGTTCGCCAGCAGTCTTCACGGGTAGAGGCGGGTGGTGATCTGTCGATCAAGGCAGGCCAGGATCTGACGTTGGTGGCCAGCCGGGTTAAAGGGGGGCAGAACGTCGCCCTGGATGCTGCTCGCGATCTCAATGTGCTGTCGGCAAAGGATGAGACTGCCTCTTTCATGTCCAAGAAGGGCAAAGGCTCCTTTGGTCAGAGCAGCAGCAAACAGCAGGAGAGCTACCACAGTACCAACATCGCCTCCGTGGTCGAGGCCGGGAAAGACCTGACCCTCAACACCAGCAAGAAAGCCGATGGCGGCATGAGCATCAACGGTGGCCGCGATGTCACGCTGATCGGCAGCCAGCTCAAGGCCGGTGCAGACCTGATGGTCGGTGCCACCGGTGATGTGGCGATCCTCTCTGGTATCGAGGAGCACGGCTCCTACAGCAAGAAGACCAAGTCCGGTTTCCTCGGCCTGTCCAAAAGCGGCAAGAGCCAGTTGCAAACCACCGCGACCCAGGTCGGCAGCGAGCTGAGCGCTGGCAACGATGTGGTGGTGGCAGCAGGCAACGATATCCGCCTGCGGGCCAGTGAAGCCGTGGCCGGCAACGATGTGGAACTGCGTGCCGGGCTGGTCAAGGACAGCGGTGACATCAATCTGGTTTCGGCCAATGACACGGCCTACAGCCGCAGCGAGCAGTACAAGAAAAAAGTCGGGCTTTCCTCCTCCGGGGCCAGCGTCTCCTTTGCTTCGGCCAAGGAGTCCGGGCGCCAGGCGCAAAGCAGCACCAGCGTGGGCAGCCAGGTGCTGGCCGAGCGCGATGCGAGCCTGAAGGCCGAGCGCGACATCAATGTGGTGGGCAGCGGCATCAGCGCCGGGCGCAATGTCAGTCTTGACGCCGGACGCGATGTGAATGTGCTGGCGGCACAGAACAGCTCGGCGGAGCAGGACTGGAAGAGGAGCAAGCAAGTCGGCGTGGGCGTCAGCAGCGACGACAACGGTGTCAGCCTCTTCGCCGGTGCCGAGCGCAACAAGGAAAAGAATCGCGTCGAAACCCAGACCGCCGCCGCCAGCCAGATCAGTGCCGGTGCAGACCTGTCGGTCAACGCCAAGCGCGACATCAACCAGGTGGGTTCCGATCTTCGGGCCGATCACGACATCAACCTGGTGGCCGGTCGCGATATCAAGATCGACGCCGCCCGGGAAGTGCGGGTGACCGAGCAGCAGCGTGAAAGCGAGCGCAATGGCCTGGGTGTCACCATTAACCACAACTATGGCAAGACCAAGGACGCGGTCAATGGTGCCGGCGACGGTGAAAACAACACCAGCAAAGCCTCCAGCACCCTCAAGGCCGTCGACTCGGTCAGCCAGTTCCTCGCCGGGCCGACCGCCGACGTCAAGCTTGGCAACAGCAAGCAAAGCAGCAGCCAGGAGATCATCGAGCAGGGCAACCGCTCTTCAACTCTGCAGGCCGGCAACGACCTGAACCTCACGGCCAACAACGACGTGACCGTCAAGGGCAGTCAACTGAGTGCCGGGCGCGACATCAACGTCAAAGGGCGCGACGTCACCCTGGATGTGGCCAAAGGCAGCATCAGCGAGGAAACCCGCAATACCGAGATGTGGGGCGGCATCCACGGCGGCACCAGCGGCGGCTTCAAGATCGGCGTCGGCGGCAGCTTCGGCACCGCCAGCACCGAGAGCAGCCAAGGCTCCTCCACTGCCACCCAACTGGATGCCGGGCGCGACATCAACCTCAAGGCCAGCAACGACCTGAACCTGATCGGGACCCAGGCCCAGGCCGGACGCAACATCGACCTGGATGCCGGCAACGACCTGAACATTCGCGCCGCCCAGAACGACCACAGCAGCGAGAACAACCGCAACAGTGGTGGTGGGGAAGTCGGCTTCACTTTCGGCTCGGAAGGCGTGGGCGTCTACGCCAG
Source organism: Pseudomonas sp. BIGb0176 (assembly GCF_024810175.1). NCBI lineage: Bacteria > Pseudomonadati > Pseudomonadota > Gammaproteobacteria > Pseudomonadales > Pseudomonadaceae > Pseudomonas > Pseudomonas sp. BIGb0176. Next base: position 566,673 of record NZ_JANUEC010000002.1, on the reverse strand, counting down.
CGTCAGCATGGGCAAAGGCAATCTGGAGCGTGAAGGCGAGCGCCAGCAAGAGGCTTATCTCTATGCCGGGGACCGTCTGGGCTTCACCAGTGGCAAGGACACCAACATTTCTGGTGCCAACCTGCGTGGCGATGAAGTTATCGGGCGTGTCGGGGGGGACCTGAACGTCGCTTCGGTCGCCGATACCGGCAAGGTCAAGGGCAAGGAATTCGACATCAGCGTCACCGCCACCTTTGGTCCTGCTCCAGGGCTCAGTGGCTCGGTCGGCTATGGCCAGACCACCGGCAAGACCGACTGGGTTGAAGAGCAAACCCGCATCACTGGCAAGAACAAGGTCGATATCCGCACCGAAAACCACACCCAAATCGACGGCGCGCTGATCGCTGCCGACAACGGCAACCTCAAGCTGGACACCGGCACCCTGGGCTTCAGCGATATTGCCGGCAAGGACAAGGAACACGGCTATTACCTGAACGTGGGCGGCACCTACAGCTCCGGTAGTGGCACCACACAAGACAGCAGCCAGGTGGGTAAAGGCAAGGAAGGTGAAACCGGCTGGAGCGTCAGCGGCTGGGAATACCAGAAGGACCGCGAGCAGATCGTCCGCGCCACCGTCGGGGCGGGCGAGATCGTGGTGCGCAAGGATGCCGAGACCGGGGCCGATTCAACGGCCGGGCTGAACCGGGATGTGGGCAAGGCATATGAGATCACCAAGGATGAGGAGTCGCGTACGGATTTGTATGCGAGCAGTTCTTCCATTGGGGCGGTGGCGAGCCCGAAGAAGGCGTATGAGCAGTGGAAGAAGAGTGTTGAGTTGTATGGGGAAAAAAGCCAGGAGACGATGGTAAAGCTAACCCTCCTCTTGGCCAGCATGGGCGTTCTAATCGCGTCGCCAGACAATCTTCAGGGTACATCCGAAGAAATTAATAGAGTCCTGGTAGAAACCGAAAACTATCTAAAAGCCTTTAGTAAGGATGAGAACAGACGTGCGGAGGCTATTGAGTTTCGACTCAAGCAGAAGTTCGGAGATCCAAAATCTGACGGGGAAAAGCTTCTCGTCGCTCGCATGCAGGAAATTGCCCGTCAGAGCCCTGAGAAGTCAGTTGAACTGACAGCGCTCATCGGCCGCCTCAGCGATTCTACTGCAGGCGCAAATAACTATGCTCAGGGGCTCGCTAGTTCGGGGGTTATGCTTGCCCTGATTGGTGCACTGGCTTATCAAGCGTCCACACCTGAAAATCAAGAGCGGATGCGTAATGCCGCCAACTCTATGGTTAAAAGTGCTAGTCAGGGTGTTTCTGTAAAAGCGGAGGAGGTGCAGAGTCGGCTAAGGGTTTCAATGGCGCTCTGGGAATTGCTAACTGTTATGCCGTTCCCAATTCACCTGCTTGATGATGAAAACCGAAAGCTGGTCAATCCGATTGTTGATGCATCAGGACTGAATCCTACCAGTGGGGGCTACGCTGAAGGTGGCGGAGTTATCACAACGCCTCATACGGGTGGTACTCAGCTGGATGGAGTACAGAAGGATGGTGCCTATGTAACTCCGGAGCACAAGCTGAATCCGGGGGTGATGTATACTATAAATGGTATTACTCCTCGTAATGCACGAAATTTAGTTGGAGGGCCTCTTGAGGGTGGGACTCAAGTTAGTCGAAATTTCATATTGGAAGGTGGTCCCGTGAATGGAGTGTTATATCGGGCTGATAATCAAGGGAACATAACTAGCTACGCTACTTATGATTCGGTGGGTATGGTGTTGAAAAGAGTCGATGTTACAGGTAAGCCTCATTTGTCTGTTCCGACGCCACATGTAATAGAGTATGGTAGGAATACACTTCCTGATGGAACTGTTAGAGTGCAGTCACCATCCACGAAGTTAGCCCCAAGACCGATTAGACCAGACGAGGTTCCATGATGAGTGTTAATACAATTAAACCTTTTGTAGGCTTGAGTAGATATGAATCATGGAAATCGCAGTGGGCGGAAAAAAGTACAGTTGATATATTTTCCTATGTGAGTGAAATTTGCAGTCCTGAAGATGTTATGTTGTTTTGTAGATTGTTGTTTCCAGATTTTGTTGTTAGGGATGATGCGGTGTTTCTAGAGAGTCGATACGACGCTGCGATATTCGATGTTTGGCTCGAGCAGTTGAATGGTGATGTCAATGCCGTTGAGAGGGTGATGAATCAAATTCATCTTTATGATGTTTTTTCTGGAACGGCAAGCGATGTTGGTGATGTAATATTTGAACAGTTGGCGGATATTTTTGCAGTTTCATGGCGTTTGGTTTTAAAAGATAAGTTTCCCGAGAAGAAGTTCTCTGTTGAAGTCTCAAATACCGAGCAGGATTACGGTCCAACGATAATTTTTTTTCAGATTTGTTAGTTGTGTTTTAGAGTGGGTGGTATGAGTTTTTGAGTTGAGTGGTTTTGTGTGTGAGTTATTAGGTTGTATGTGTCGTGGGTGGTGTATTGCAGAGTGATATTTAGGAGGGGTTAAGAAGTTTTTTTGTATGTTGCTTGTCTGGAAGAAGAGTGGGTTGTTTCGTGTTAAATAGTTCTGCTCTTAGTGTCCGCGTAAAAGATGAGTGATTCAGTTCTAACTCTATATATGTCGCGAGAGAAACGAGTGGCTTTGGCACTCTGATCTTTGCCGACAACGGCAACCTCAAGCTGGACACCGGCACCCTGGGCTTCAGCGATATTGCCGGCCAGGACAAGGAACACGGCTATTACCTGAACGTGGGCGGCACCTACAGCTCCGGTAGTGGCACCACACAAGACAGCAGCCAAGTGGGTAAAGGCAAGGAAGGTGAAACCGGCTGGAGCGTCAGCGGCTGGGATTACCAGAAGAACCGCGAGCAGATCGTGCGCGCCACCGTCGGGGCGGGCGAGATCGTGGTGCGCAAGGATGCCGAGACCGGGGCCGATTCAACGGCCGGGCTGAACCGGGATGTGAGCAAGGCATATGAGATCACCAAGGATGAGGAGTCGCGTACGGATCTGTATGCGAGCAGTTCTTCCCTTGGAGCGGTGGCGAGCCCGAAGAAGGCGTATGAGCAGTGGAAGAAGAGTGTTGAGTTGTATGGGGAAAAAAGCCAGGAGACGATAGTAAAGCTAACCCTCCTCTTGGCCAGCATGGGCGTTCTAATCGCGTCGCCAGACAATCTTCAGGGTACATCCGAAGAAATTAATAGGGTCCTGATAGAAACCGAAAACTATCTAAAAGCCTTTAGTAAGGATGAGAACAGACGTGCGGAGGCTATTGAGTTTCGACTCAAGCAGAAGTTCGGAGATCCAAAATCTGACGGGGAAAAGCTTCTCGTCGCTCGCATGCAGGAAATTGCCCGTCAGAGCCCTGAGAAGTCAGTTGAACTGACAGCGCTCATCGGCCGCCTCGGCGATTCTCCTGCAGGCGCAAATAACTATGCTCAGGGGCTCGCTAGTTCGGGGGTTATGCTTGCCCTGATTGGTGCACTGGCTTATCAAGCGTCCACACCTGAAAATCAAGAGCGGATGCGTAATGCCGCCAACTCTATGGTTAAAAGTGCTAGTCAGGGTGTTTCTGTAAAAGCGGAGGAGGTGCAGAGTCAGCTAAGGGTTTCAATGGCGCTCTGGGAATTGCTAACTGTTATGCCGTTCCCAATTCACCTGCTTGATGATGAAAACCGAAAGCTGGTCCATCCGATTGTTGATGCATCAGGACTGAATCCTGCCAGTGGGGGCTACGCTGAGGGTGGCGGAGTTATTACAACGCCACATACCGGCGGTACTCAACTGGATGGGGTGCAGAAGGATGGTGCCTATGTGATTCTGGAGTACAAGCTGAATCCGGGGGTGATGTATAGTGAGTCAGATAGTTCAAAGAATACCTCTAAAAACTTGAGCTCTGCTTCTTTTGATGCTGCGAGTGGTATAGGAAAAATCTATTCTCATAAGGTTAGTTTGAGTAATGGTTAAATAATATTTAAAGACTTTCTGTAGGTGCTTCAAAGAGGTATTTTGGTTATGGACCAAATGGTACTGCTGAGTTGGTCGGCCGTTGAAACAGATGCTCGACTATGCTCAATCTCAAGGGGCAGAGAGAATTACTTTAAACGGCCGCTATGCAACTGAGGAAGGAGCGATGTTGGGTACGGGTAGTGTGGATAATGTTAAGAAAAATTTTTCCTTCAGTTTCCCCCGCTACCCGAGAAGGGTTAAAAGGGTTCTTAAAAGGGCTTGAGAAGTGAAGATACGTCGTACCCTTGAAAAAAGAATGAGGCAACTAGATGCATCGGGTCGAGGGCGTTTTTATGAGGTTGCAGATGAAAGGCAGATGCTTTGTTCTGTAAAACTTGAGAGCGGCGTTTTAGATATATGTGTAGATGGATTTTTTGTTTCGAAAAAAGATGAGGTTCGCAAGGTTCTTTTTGAGGAGGTTGTTGCTATAAAAAGTCATTTGAATGCAAGTTTTTTCTCTAGTGAAAGAGAGGACTTTGATTTTTATCTTCCTATAGATATTGAGTGTGAGTCTTTTGGATTTTCTCTTTTGGTGCCATTTTTGAGTTATTCCAACGTTCTGAATATTTTAACGGGTCTGAGGGATGATTGGCTTAAACAGGCCTTATTCTAAATTCACTCGTGGTTTCAGTAAGAGTCTAATTGTGGGGGTGAAAGGGTATCCCCAAATTTCGCAGATTCAAGTTAATTCTGGTGGAGGTCGGCATGAAGGAGCTTATTAGAAAGTTTCTACTACAACGGAGGGAGCTATAAAGATAGTTGATCCTTCAACGTATAAGCCGAATCCTGGGGAAAAGGCAAAGCTTGTTTCTGGAGGTTAGTTTGATGTTGTCAAAATTAAAATGGATAATTCAAGCTTTGGCTATTCCAGCATCTGAGCAGGTGCGTTTATTTTCACCTTTTGTTAATGTTGCAGATGAGCTTGCATTAATTTGGGAGGATGTCTTAGAAGGTCTTGAGGTTTTTAGAGAGCTGGTGTCAGCATACGTGTTATTGGCAATTCAAAATCTAGATGAGAAGATTTTATCTACTAGTGGTGAGCCTAATTCGCAGATTTGGACTAAAAATTCTTTGTACAACTCTGTCCACTGGGAGGGAATAAGAGGGCTTGCTGCTGTGGTGGCTAAAAAATGAACTGGCCTATTAGCTCGCCTGGAGGGGCTGGACAAGGTTTCTCAGATAAGCGGTGGTCAGGCTGAAATGGCTGACTGGGGCCGTGATGCTTGGAGTGTAGCTCTTGCCGGCAAGGTAGCGAGAATTTACTCCTTATATGAAGAGACGTATTTTTCAGATATGACTCTTGAGGAATTTGCAGGCGCCTTGCAGAGTTGGAAGAAATTCATTCTCTCACAATAAATTTTGGTGGAAATATATATCGATTTTTTAAATTTCTATAGGTGAAGGAAATATGTCTGTTCTAGATGTCAATTGGCAGCCTGGATTCGGCTCAATATTCACTTGGTTTGCAATGGATAAATTTGGGCGGATTGCTGTGATGGTGAATAACTGCTTCGGTGATTTGCCCAAGGCGTTGCTCAGGATTGCTGCGGTTGAGTCAACGCTCGATCGAATGAATGAATATATATGGGAGGAGTCAAAAGAGTTTTGTGATTATCCAATGCAGAAAAATGGTGGCTTTGATTTGGATCTGTATTCTGCTTGTCGTCACCGAAGTTACTTATGTAAGAAGTCTATTGTAGATGGTCTTGAAAGTGAGCTGGCGAAAATGGGGCATTACAGTGAAACGAATTTGCCAGTCAATAAGGGCCTTTTTGTCTATCACGCTATTGAAGGCAGCTACGGAGGTGAGGATTATCCTGCAGGGTACTATGGCAACACGGTGATGGGTGACTACTTCAGATATCTGCTCCCAACAGTTTTCGCATCGATCGAGGATTTTCCTGAACCATTGCGCAGAAGCATCGCTGTTTCGGATCAGTTGGACTTTACAGTTGATCGATTACTGCACAACGAACGTATCAATGAATATTTCCCCACTCTGTACTCAGGCTAAAGGGGGCGGCTTTGTACCGCCCCTACCTGTTTATGCCGATAGCTGATCTTGCATCCATCGACCCGCCACATCCATCAAATCACACCCATCGCGCAGCAAAATGCTGCACGCCAGTGATAGTTCCTGCAGCACCGCTGCACCTCTGGGCGCGTCATCAGAAATCGCGAAGTTCTCCAGCAGTTGAGTAACAGCGCGAATGCGATACGCCGCTGCATCGTGCAGGACGTTTATGGGAGCTTGGGTATCGATCAGCTGGGAGGGGATGTTGCAGTCGTGGCCGGTTATAGCTTGATAACGCGTCATTTATTGAGCGTTTTTGGTTTGGCTGGGGGCTCTGTAGATCAGGTCGCCAAACCCGGTCGTTCTTTCAACGCTCCCTCGACTATATCCAGCGTTCCACCCTGTCCTTTAAGCCTCATTCCTACTGGATTGTCTGCTTCTGCTGTAAGGCAATTCCTAATTTGTCGAGAGGACCTTTTCGAGCCGGTCCGCCGCGATTTTCCTGGCTTACAATGCCGCCGCTTATCGCCATGCCACAGGTGGTTTTTAGGTGGCGGTGCGTTGTTGAAAACCTTCTCAAGGAAGATCCGTCATGCGTCTGTTGTCTCTGCTCTTCACCCTCGCTTTGCTCGCCGGTTGCGCCTCCACGCCGGACTATTACATCTCGCCCAAACCGGTGCAGATTCCCGCCAACGCGACTTACTGGATCGACACCTTCAACCTGCAGTTGGTCGGCGAGAGCGAGCGTTTTCTGCCCGAGGACAAGTTGCGCCAGCAACTGGGCATGGAGTTGATCCGGCAGTTGGGCAATGCCAATCGCTACGCCGCCACCAAGGACAGTGCCGACTACCTGCTGGATGTAGATGCGGTGTACAAGCGCCGCCTCAGTGATTCCCAGGGCGGGCTGGTGTCGATGGTCGTCGATGACAATACGATCCTTGCCAGTGTCGACTTTGGCTACAAGGTGCAGGTCAAGCGCGACGGCGCCGAGGTGTTGCATTTCGCCCAGGAGCGCGATGGTTTGCAGCCTGCCGGGGCCATGGGCCAGTTGCGCAATATGAAGACCATGTTGGGGGCGATCACCAACAGCGGTAATTCGGATGTGGAGAACTTCTACATTCGTGCTCTGCCGAGGTTCATCGTTCGCGATATCACGGCCATTCCTTCTCGTTGAGTGAGTGTGTGGGGGGATTGTAGGAGCGAGCTCGCTCGCGATGAGCGCCAGGGCGTCGCGTTCTTTCAGTAGCGGCGCGTTATCGTTGGCGTTGTTCGCGAGCGAGCTCGCTCCTACAGGGGGATCAACGTGCTTTTGGGGTTATAGCTTTTTCACCGGAATGCAGATCTCACACTCCAGCTCCCCGGTCTTGACGTCGTAGAAGGCATCCCCCGGGTAGCGTTCGAAGGCCGGGCGCGGGTCGAATTGCAGGCCGCTCTTGGGCAGCCAGTCGCGGCACAGTTCGATCCAGGCGTCGGCGATAGCCGGGCCCAGGCCGCGGTAGTGGGCCACGGCGTAGAGACCACCGGGCAAGGTGGTGACGACGGCCGGGGCGCTGGCCTTGAAGTCTTCGGGCACTTCCACGCAGGCGTCGTAGCGGCATTTGTCGGCGGGGGTGAGGTCCGGGTCGTCGTGGCCGATGCCGTAGCGCACGCGGTTGAAAAGTTGATGTTCGAGCATCCATGGCGCTGCGGTTTCGCGCCAGAAAACACCAATGCCCGGGCCGTAGGCGCCGATGTAGCGCAGGTAGGCCACGCGGGTGGCGGGTAGTTGCTGCAGGGTGACCTTCATCGCGGTTTCCTTCAGGTGAATGAAGGCGTCAGGATCGTCGAAGGCGGGGATGTGGGTCTGATCAGGATTGCGCAATTCACGCAGGCGGCGTTCGCGGATGTCGTCCAGGCGGCGGTGCCAGCGTTTGGGCTCGGTATCGCGCCAGGTGCTGGGGGAGACCGAGAAGTGCTGTTTGAAGGCCCGGGAAAATGCCTCGCCGGAGCCGAAGCCGACTTCCAGGGCAATTTCCAGCACTGAGGCCGAGGGGCGGCTGGCCATGAGGTAGGCACCGCAGGCCAGGCGTCGGCGGCGCAGGTAGGCACCCAGGGGCTCGCCGACCCAGGCGCTGAACAGGCGGTGGAAGTGGTAGGGCGAGAAATGGGCGACCCGCGCCAGGTCCGCCAGCTCCAGGGGTTGGTCCAGGTGTTGGTCGATATGCTCCAGCACCCGGCTCATGCGCAGGGTGTATTCGTGGAGGCTGTGATAGGCGGCGCTCATGTCTACAGCTTAGTTGGCTGGGTGGGTCGTCACAGTCTGCCGCAGATTTGTGCCGTTTGTGAGTGCGATTCGCCGGCAAGCTGGCTCCTGCGGCAGGTTCTGCCGGCGAACAGGTTCTCAATCGTCACAACAGCAACTGCTGCTCTTGCCCTGGGGCGTTGCCTGGTAGCGATCGTGGTGCCGGACCCAGCCCATGATCTGCTCTTCGTTGCGCCCCTTGGGCGTCAGGTCGAGGAAGTTGTAGGCCCCCAGCAACAGGTCCAGCCCGCGGGCATAGGTGGAATAGGTGTGGAATATCTCACCTTGCGGGTTGCGGTAGAACACGCTGAGCCCGGGCAACTCCTGCTCATCGCCACTGGCCTGTTCGTAGTTGTAGCTGGCAGTGCCCTGGGCCAGTTGCTCGGCGCTGAGGCTGACGCCGAAGTCCTGGTTGAAGTCGTCGCCGGCGCTGGAGTACCAATCGAAATGCCAACCCATGCGCTGGCGAAAGGCCTGGAACTCGGCATAAGGGGCGTGGGAGATGGCCACCAGCGCTACATCGTGGTGGGCCAGGTGCTGGTTGGCGCCATCGAAGTGGTCGGCGACGAACGAGCAGCCCTTGCAGCCTTCCTCCCAACCTTCGGCAAACATGAAGTGGTAGACCAGCAGTTGGCTGTGGTCGCCAAACAGATCGGCCAGGCCCAGCGGGCCATCGGGGCCATGAAACTGATAGGGCTTGTCGATTTTTACCCAGGGCAGCGCCCGGCGTTCGGCGCTGAGCTGGTCGCGCTGGCGGGTAAAGGCCTTTTCGTGGATCAGGTGCTGTTTGCGGGCTTGCAGCCATTGTTCCCGGGAGACCACGGGATGCTCGGTAACGGACATGACATCTCTCCTCAAGGCAGTGGGGGCGATGGGTCTTACACACGCTAGTCGTTTGGCGCTGGAGTGGATCGACAAACCGCCCAGCGGTTTTCCGATCAGGGGGCGGCGGGCTGGGGTGGATTTCCTGAACGGCTGAATGGCCTGCCGGTCACAACTTGTGAAGGCATTTCATTCGCTTGTCTGGAGGTTGAATCAGGATGACGACTTATAACTGGGATCTGATCGAACGGCTGCTGCACGAAGTGCAGAACGGCGCCGGCCACAGCTTCACTCCGCGGCCCTATGCCGAGCAGCATGCGGCGGCCAAGGCGGCGGAAGGCGAGCCCACCGGCAATCTGGATGACCTGAAAGTCACCGCCACCGAGTACGAAAAGTTACTGCTGGACCGTGGCTTTATCGAAAGCCGGCCGGAAGAGGAGGGGGGCAATGGCGAGAACTTCGTGCTCACGCCCCGCGGTTCCAGCCTGCTGTGCCTGATCGACAGCAGCATCCCGGGCAATGATCACCCGCGCCAGGTGCTGGATGAGCAGGCCGATGCGCTGGATCCGGCGACCTTCGATCAGGTGGCCTCCAAGGCCCAGATCGCCTAGGTTGCACCTAGCCCTGGCGGGCGTTCTGCAGGCATTTGAGCTCGGCGAAGTCCTTGCGCACTCCGTCGATTTTCTTCAGCAGGCGCTGACGCTGGGCCGGGGTGCTTTGTGCCATCAGGTCCACCAGCAGGCTGCGTGCGGCCTGTTCGGTGTGGGCGTACGCTTGGCGATAGTCCGGCGTCCATACGCTCTCGCGGTGTACCAGCAATTGCTCGATACGTTGTGGGAAATCGCTGTTTTGCCGTTGCTCCACGGCCGCGCTGAATTGCGCCTGCCAGTGGGCTCGGTTGGCGATCCACTGCTGGTTCTGCTCGCCCAGGCTGCTGGACCATTGTTCCACCCGTTGCTGCTGGCTCGGGCTTAGGGAGCCGAGCCAGGCGTTCAGGCGCTTGCTCATGCGTTGGCTGCGCTGCTCTATCTGTTGCGCCAACGGCGGCTTGAGGTATTGCTCCTGGTGTTCCTGCAGGTCCTTGGCGAAGGCGGAATTCATCTCTTTGACTTGCTGGTCGTTCAGACCCTGGAGCAGCTCCACGGCGGACGGGGTGATCTGCTGGGCGGTTTCGGCGATGGCTTGCTTGGCTTCCCGGGTGCGCTCTTGCAAGCCCTGGTCGCTGACCTGGTTGTTCTGCACCATCAGTTGCAGGCGGTCGAGCCAGTCCAGGTAACCCGGGAGCTGGGTGGTGCAATGCCAGCTCAGGTGCTGCTGCAGGCGCTGGTTGAACCAGCTCTTCTGCTCGCTGTTCATGTCCAGGTAGTCGTTGAGGTTCCAGGGAATGATCACATCCAGGTTGCGATAGGCCAGGCCGACCCGGCTACAGGCGCCCAGCAGCAGGCTGATGATCAGGAGCGGAATGAGGAGGTGCCAGCGGCGCGCCATGTTCGAGTCCTTGCGAGTGCGGGTTGCTGTATCTGAACCCTGAAGGCGCCTCGCAGTTCAGACGTTCAGTAGAACGCCCGTTCGGCCTTGAAGGTGAGCAGGCCGTCGCATTGCGGGTTATGCCCGGAGTAGGCGCTGCAGTCGTTGCCGCTGAGGCTGGAGTCACTGTAGATCAGGTTCAGGTCGATCCCCAGCCAGGGGCGCGAGAGCTTGATCGACCAGTCATTGAAGCCGGCCACGTAGCCGCCGTCGGCGATCGAGACGCCATTGTTCAGTTGATGGGTGGTGTATTTGACGCTGACGCCAATGCCGAACGGTACGTTGCCGCCCAGGTCAGCGAACAGGGTGCTGTTGCGTTTGTCCGGGTCATTGCTGAAGGCCGCGCCGAAGCGGCTGCCGAGCAGGGTCAGGCCGCCGTAGAATTCCTGGCTGTCCTGGGTCCGCAACTGCGGGTAGTTGTAGTGGATCATTCCCAGTTCGTAGCCCAGGGTCTGGTCGAAGGGCTGCTTGAAGCCTAGGTAGGAATCCACCTCCAGTTTGCTGGAGGGGCTCAGGCCCATGCTGGGGGCCCACTGGCCGGCATACCAGCCACTGTCGTGGCTCAGGTCGAGGCCGCCGTGGAACGAGCCGCTTGAGGACGGCTTGACCAGGCCCTGGGCCATGCTCCGGCTGGGGCTGGTGCCCAGCTTGAGGTCGAAATCCCCCAGCTCGCGCTGGAAGATTTGCCCATGGGCAATGGGGCAGGCCAACAGCAGGCTGCAGGCGAGCAACGAGGATTTGAGCATGCAGCACTCCCTGAACTGCGCGGAGCGACAACCTGAAAGGCGGCTGAAACGATTGATCTAGAGGGGGTAAAGGATACCGGCGAATGCCATTGGCTGAAGGCCGTTCGTCGATTTGCTGGTAGTGGGGAGGAGAGAGGGTGCCAGTCCTAGCGCTTTGAGGGCAAAGCGCTAAGGGACCAGGATAATGCGCGGGGGAGTTACTTCTTGCCCAGGCTGATCTGCTTGGACGGGCCGAAAGTCTGGCCGCTGACGCCTTTGGCGATCTGCTGGATTTCGCCGCCCGATTTCAGGAACGCTGCGATCTGTTCGTTGATCGATTCACTGGTTTCAACGGCGGGAGCTGGTTTTGCTTTGCTGTTGGAGGCTTTTACTCGCATGGCGGCCATTTAACCTTTCGGGAAAATTAATTTGGCCAGGCATCTTATCAGAAATACTTGACAATTGCTTGGTAAATATCCCCTGGAACAGAAAGGCGCTTGCTGCTGTTTTTCCTAAGTTTATTTTTCGGAGATTTTCCTAAGTCGCTGTTTTAACTAAGGACCCATCGAAAAAAATGCCCTCTCGCTGTGCTCCGCACAGGCTCGATGCACGGCTGTTTGCCTGACGAGCGGCCGGTTGAGCGCCGGGAACGCCAGAAAAATCAAGGATTTCGTGGCCGGCGATTCAGGAGCGTCAACGCAGGCCTGGAAAACAGGTAGAATGCCGCCCACGCAATGAGGGTATTGGAAATGGCTTTAGTCGGGCGCTACAACAGTTTGCAAGTGGTTAAACACACTAACTTTGGTTTGTATCTGGACGGTGGGGCGGACGGCGAAATATTGCTGCCCAATCGTTATATCCCCAAGGACATTCCCAGTGAAGATGAAGACTGGCTGAATGTTTTTGTTTACTTGGACAGTGCTGACAAGTTAATCGCAACTACCGAAAAGCCGAAAGTTCAAGTTGGTGAGTTCGCCAGTCTTAAAGTCGTCGAAGTTAACAGTATCGGGGTGTTCCTGGACTGGGGGCTGCCCAAGGATCTGCTGCTGCCGTACTCCGAGGAAAAGCGCCAGATGAACGCCGGCGAATACTGCGTGGTGCATGTCTACCTGGACAAGCACACTCGCCGTATCACCGCCACGGCCCGTCTGGACCGCTACCTGGACAAGACGCCGGCCAACTACAAGGCCGGCCAGGAAGTCGACTTGCTGGTGGCCGAGTCCACTGACATGGGCTTCAAGGCCATCATCAACAACAAGCACTGGGGCCTGATCCACAAGAACGAAGTGTTCAAGTTCCTGCGCTCGGGGATGCAAGAGAAAGGTTTCATCAAGGAAGTGCGCGCCGACGGCAAGATCAGCCTGAGTCTGCAACCTGTCGGTGAACAGGCGGCCACCAGCCTGAACTCGAAGATCCTCGCCAAGTTGCGGGAAAACGATGGCTCGCTGGCGGTCAGCGACAAGAGCGACCCGGCCTTGATCAGCAGTTTGTTCGGGGTTAGCAAGGGCAACTTCAAGAAGGCCATCGGTGCCCTCTACAAGCAGGGCCAGATTGTCATTCACGCGGATCGTATCGAGCTAAGCTGAGACTCAATTCACGCTGCGGGCGAGGCTTATGAAAACCACGCTGGTTGCCTGGCTCGCCACCTTGCTGGCGTTCCTGCTACTCGACGCGCTCTGGCTGGGGCTGATGATGGGCGAAACCTACCGGGCCCAGTTGGGGACGCTGCTGCTGGAACAGCCACGGCTGCTGCCGGCAGCGCTGTTCTACCTCCTCTACGTTAGCGGTTGCCTGCTGTTCGCAGTGCGGCCCGCCCTGCAGCAGGGCGGCTGGCGCCGGGCTGCGTGCCTGGGGGCGCTGCTCGGGCTGGTGGCCTACGGCACTTATGACCTGAGCAACTGGGCGACCTTGCAGGGCTGGTCGGCTTCCCTGGCGCTGCTGGACATGGCCTGGGGCATGCTGGCCAGTGCCCTGGCCTGCAGTTTCGGCGTCTTCTGTGCCTGCCGCTGGGTGCCTGGCGCAAACGGCGGAAACTAGGTCTGCTCCAGGGGACCCGTCAGGCGCGGCGGCAGTTCTTTATTTCGGGTAGGGGTCATGTCATTGAATCAATGTGAGGTATGGCGGTGAGCATCGAACGGCGCAACGCCGATGGGTTTGCCCTGCAGGTGATGTTGGGGCTGTGCCTGATCTGGGGCGTGCAGCAGGTGATGATCAAGTGGGCCGCGGCGGACATTGCGCCCATCATGCAGGCGGCCGCCCGTTCGGGGATCTCGGCGCTGCTGGTGGCTGTACTGATGTGCTGGAAAGGCGGCTGGTCCCAGGTTTCCAGTACCTGGCGCGGCGGCTTGCTGGCCGGCGCTCTGTTCGGCCTGGAGTTCCTGTTTATCGCCGAAGGCCTGAAGCTCACCAGTGCCGCGCACATGTCGGTGTTTCTCTACACCGCACCGATCTTCACCGCCCTTGGGGTCAATTGGCTGTTGCCCAGCGAACGCTTGCGGCCCTTGCAATGGTTGGGGATCGTCCTGGCCTTTATCGGCATCAGCATTGCCTTTGCCGGCGGGATCTCCCTGGACAACCTGGACCGGCGCATGCTCCTGGGCGACATTCTGGGATTGCTGGCGGGGCTGGCCTGGGGCGCGACCACAGTGGTGGTGCGGGCTTCGCGGCTGTCCGAGGCGCCGGCGACCCTGACCCTGTTCTATCAGTTGATCGTCGGTTTCGTCGGCCTGTTGCTGATCGCCGTGCTCAGCGGCCAGGTGACCCAGGTCAGCCTGACTCCGGTAGCGGTGGCCAGCGTGTTGTTCCAGGGGCTGGTGGTATCGTTCTTCAGCTACCTGACCTGGTTCTGGCTGCTGCGGCGTTATCTGGCGGCGAACCTGGCAGTGTTTTCCTTCATGACCCCGATGTTCGGCGTGACCTTCGGCGTGCTGTTACTGGACGAGCCCTTGAGCCTCAACTTCGTGCTGGGGGCAATGCTGGTGCTGCTGGGTATTACCTTCGTCAGCGCCGAACAGTGGCTGCGGCGGCGGATCCAGCGCTTGTTGTAGCCCGCGCTTCACGAGACGAACGCACAGCGCTGTGCCCTTGGTCGCAGTTGCCAGAGCAGGCTGGCGCCGATCAGCAAGCCGCAGCCCGCCACCACCAGCGCCAGTTGCAGGTCGCCGCTGAAGTGGCTGCTCAGGGCGGCCAGCAACGGGCCGCTCAACTGGCCCACGGCAAAGCAGGCAGTGAGCAGGCCGGCGTTGCGCTGGGCCGACTGCGGTGCCAGCTCCCGGGAGCGCTGCATCACCAACTGCATGCAGGCCAGGAACGGCGTGCCGCACAGCAACACGCCCAATACCAGCCCCAGGCCACTGCCCAGCAGGCAGGCAAAGACCCCGGCGGCCTGCAGCCACAAGGTCGCCATCAGCCATTGCCGGGTGCTGTGCGGGGTGTGCCGACGCAGGCTGGCCAGGGCCACGCCTACGGCCGCGGCCAGGCCGAAACCGGGCCAGAACAGGTCGGCCTGCCACTGGCCCTGGAAGCGCGCATTGGCCATCTGCGAAAGGAAGGTCGCGGGGATGATGTAGCCCACGCCATACAGGGCGTAGACCAGCCCCAGGCGCGCCACGCTGTGCTCAGTGGCGCAGGCGCTCTGCGTTTCGCCACTGGGGCGCGCCGAGGCCGGGGGCAGGATCGGCAGGATCACCAGCAGCATCAACAAGGCGACCGCGGCATACAGCAGCCACAGGTTGGCCGAGCTTTGCCCCAGAAGATTGGAGCCCAGGGCCAGTAGCCCGGTGAGCATGATGCCCAGCCCCGGGCCGGCGAACACCAGGGCCCCGAGGCGTGGCCGCCCCGCCGCCTGGGCCAGGGGTTGGCTCAGCGCCGTGATCATCACCAGCACCCAGGCGCTGGCCACCCCGGTGCCGAAGCGCAGCAGCAGGTGCGGCCAGAAGCCCTGGGCCCAGAACGAGGCCAGGGTCAGCAGCACGCACAGCCACAAGCCGCCCAGCAGGCGCAGGCGCACCTGGGCCGGACGCCGGGCGAACATGGCGTCCAGGGCTCCGAGGAAATAGCCCAGGTAATTGGCGGCGGCAATCAGCCCGGCGGCGGTCAGGTCGACCTGGCCTTCGCTGATCAGGTGCGGCAGTTGCGGGGTCAGGGCGAAGCGGCCAATGCCCATGGCCATCATCAGGGCAATGAAGCTGGCGAGCAGGCGGAGCAGGGGAGACATGGTCGGCTTTCCATCGATGGGGACAATGACCGTCAGGCTAGGACTGATTGACTTTCTTTAAAAATGAATAATATTGAGTAACTTGTTCAGTTTTGGAGAAAGTCATGGAGTTCAGCCAATTGCGCATCTTCCAGGCCGTGGCCGAGGAAGGCTCCATCACTCGCGCCGCCGAGCGCCTGCACCGAGTGCCGTCGAACCTCTCGACCCGGCTCAAGCAACTGGAGGAGCAACTGGGGGTCGAACTGTTCCTGCGCGAGCGTCAGCGCCTGCAGTTGTCGCCGGCGGGCAAGGTGCTGCTGGATTACGCCGCGCGCCTGTTCGCCTTGCACGACGAGGCCCATGCCGCGGTGCAGGGCGGTCAGCCGGCCGGGGAGTTTGTCCTGGGCACCATGTACAGCACCGCGGCGATTCACTTGCCTGCATTGCTGGCGCGTTATCACCGGGCTTATCCGGCGGTGAACCTGCAGGTGCAGTCCGGGCCCAGCGGCGAGTTGCTCGAAGGCTTGCTCACCGGGCGCCTGGATGCGGCCCTGGTGGACGGGCCGCTGGAGCTGGCAGGCCTGGATGGCGTGCCCCTGTGCGACGAGACCCTGGTACTGATCAGCGAAGCCGACCATCCGCCGGTGCGTACGGCCCGGGACGTGGAGGGCCGTGCGGTGTTCACCTTTCGCCAGGGCTGCTCCTATCGCATGCGTCTGGAATCCTGGTTTGCCCACTACCACGCCGCGATGGGGCGGGCCATGGAGATCGAGTCCTATCAGGGCATGCTGGCCTGTGTGATCGCCGGTTCCGGGGTGGCGCTGATGGCTCAGTCGATGCTCGACAGCCTGCCGGGGCGCGAAAGCGTGGCGGTGCATGCCCTGGCCGAGCCTTTTGCCCGTGCCACTACCTGGCTGATGTGGCGCAAGGGCATGGTCGGGGCCAACCTCAATGCCTGGATCGAGCTGCAACAGGGCGCTGGCGTGCAGCTTGCGCAGCAGGCGCGGGCCCATGCTTGAGCACCCGATGGCCATTGGCTTTAATCCAGTAACAGTTCATTGCCATTGCGCAGCAGCGCGCTGGAAAAGATAGGGCTATTATCTGCTTGAGGCGGCGCAGTATCGCCGCTCGGCACGACCCTGAGGGGGCACTATGAAAGACAAACTGCAAAGCTGGCTGCACGACCTTGGCGTCGCACTGGGCCTGATCGAGCCACCGCTGCAACCGGTGCCGATTCCTACCGACGAAGAGCTGCGGCGCCGTCAACAACGTCGTCGCTGAAGCAGAGGCGAGAGCGGAGTGCAGGCTCCGGCTCTCGCGGATGTTTTCTAGCCGGCAGTCGCTGGGCCACAGGCCTGGGGCAATCGGGTCAATCCTGGTTTTGCCGGGCCTTTTCCAATAACCATTGCACCAGGTCATCCACCCTTTCCAGTTGCCCGAGCGCTCGCTGCTCTTCACGGGGCAAGACACCCAGGTCGAACCTGTCCTCCAGGCGCCACAGCAGCGCCTCGATATCATCCCTGTCCAGCCCCAGTTCAGAGAGACCGCTCTGGTCATCGAAATCCACAGGCTCATCCAGCCAGTGGCGAATGAGCAGGTGCACTGCCGCGCGCGCTTGGGCCCGATTCATCTGCGTTGCTCCCGATACGACAGCAGGTCAGGCGGGACGGGCAGCGTCGGCGCGGGTCTTTTCCAGGATGAACAGGCTCAGCTCGCTGATGCTGCTGATTCGATACAGGTCGCGGTCGGGATCCAGGCGAATGTTGAACTCTCGCTCCAGGCTGTGCAGCAGGGCCTTGAGGTCCAGGGAATAGGTGTCGTGTTCGCGGGCCTGGCAGGGCGGGGTTGGCCACTTCTGGGCCATTTGTGCATCGATGGCATGACGGATGCTTTGCTGGATGGAGAAGCGGTCCATAAACACCTCGGGGCAGGGAGAGGCTCTTATTGTTTTATGACCCCATCCAAGGGTGAAGCGATAGCGTGCACTGAGGCGGCCAGCGATCCTTGTACTGTTTTCCTGCGGGAACAGTCGTCGCTGGATCTGAGTACAGCACAGTTTTTTTTCCGGCGGGGTAACCATTCGTCCATTCATGGTCCTGACGAAAATGGCTGCGGGCTTTGCCCGTCGGTGCCGCGAGGCTTTTGCCAGGCGAAAAAAAACGGGTGCGGCCACCGACGCCGCACCCGTCGAAGAAAAGCTTCAGACCTCCGGCTTCACGTCAGATTGCGTTGGCCAGGGGCGCAGGGCGCCGGGAAGCCAGGCTCACCACCACGAAACTCACCAGGCCCACGGCCAGGCTGTAGTAGATCGGTGTGTTGGCATCCAGGCCGTCCTTGAACATGAAGGCCAGAGCCGTGACGAAGCCCAGGCCCATGCTGGCGATAGCGCCTGCAGTGGTGGCGCGTTTCCAGAAAATGGCGCCGATCAGCGGGATCAGCATGCCGCCCACCAACAGGTTGTAGGCCAGGGTCAGGGCGCTGATCACGTCGTTGACCACCAGGGCAATGCCCAGCACCACGATGCCGGTGAGGAAGGTGAACAGGCGGTTGATCCCCAGGCTCGATTGCTTGCCGCCGCGCAGCCTTGGCAGCAGGTCTTCGGTCAGGGTGGTGGAGGCGGCCAGCAGGCCGGCGCTGGCAGTGGACATCATGGCGGCCAGCGCCGCAGCGATCACCAGGCCACGGATGCCGTCCGGCAGCGAGGCTTTGACGATGGCGGCAAAGGCGTTGTTGACGTTGTCCAGGTCCGGCAGCAGAACATGGGCGGCCATGCCGATCAGGGCGCAGGCCAGGCCGTAGAGGATGCAGTAGAAGCCCGCCAGGGTGCCGGCGTATTGCGCGACTTTCTCGGTCTTGGCGGTGAACACCCGTTGCCAGATGTCCTGGCCGATCAGGATGCCGAAGAAGTAGATCATGAAGTAGGTGATGATGGTGTCCCAGCCGATGGCGGTGAAGCTGAAACTGGACGCTGGCAGCTTGGCCACCAACTCATCCCAGCCGCCTACGCGGTACAGGCAGATCGGCAACAGGATGAACATCAGGCCCACGGTCTTGATCACGAACTGGACGATGTCGGTCAGGGTCAGCGACCACATGCCGCCGATCGCCGAGTACACCACCACCACGCCGCCGCCCAGCAAAACCGAAACCCAGAACGGCAGGCCGAACAGCACTTGCAGAACGGTGCCGATGGCGAGGATCGAAGTCACCCCGATCATCAGCGCGTAGGCCAGCATGATCACTGCGCTGGCCTGGCGGGCCATGGGGTTGTAGCGCTTCTCCAGCACCTGGGTGACGGTGAAGATGCGCAGCTTGAGCAGCGGCTTGGCCAGCAGCAGGTTCAGGGCAATGATCCCCGCCCCCAGGGCGGCGCACAGCCAGAAACCGGAAATGCCGTGGACATAGCCCAGGCGCACGGTGCCGACGGTGGAGGCACCGCCCAGGACCGTGGCGGCCATGGTGCCCATGTACAGGGTCGGGCCCAGGTTGCGGCCGGCCACCAGGTAGTCCTCGTGGGTCTTGGCCTTGCGCATGCCGTAGTAGCCGAGTACGAGCATGCCGGCGGCATAGATGAGTACGACAAATAGATCTAAAGCCATGGTGGCGTGTCTCCGATTATCTTTTTTATGTGAAACAAACGGTTCATGCAGGTGCTGGCTGCTCAGCGAAGGCGGGGTCAAATCTTGTGCAAGACCCAGGGGCTCTATCGCGAGGCCGGCCGCTCCAGGAGGTTATCCGGGCATTAGCGCGCGACTTGCCAGCAGCCCGCTGGTACAGCGGCTGGCCATGCTGGAGTGCGCAGTTTCGAGAGTGGCGATGGCGGTGCTGGCCAGGCCGGAGGGCAGGCGAAACAGGTCGCAAGGCCTGGTGTCGCGCTGGTGCTCGAGGATCTGTCCGATCCTGTTGGTTGCGATGTTGCTAGGGGTTTTTTCTTTGTTGTTATTCATGATCTGCTCCGATCACATTGGCTAAGGGGGTGGCAGCCCTTTCCGGCACAGCGGACAAATGGTTGTGACAGGCCAGCCAGAGGCCTTGTTGTTTTGTGCGAGACCCAATGGTTTCGCGTTCCTGGCTGAAGTCTTGCTCCCCTTGCATGCGCAGCTTCGTGGCTACGTCATGAGTCAATCCGGCGCCGTCCCCTTGTGGGCGGACGACGGCGTTGTCCGGGATGCGTCACCGCACCTCGGAACCATCCTTGGCCCGTCATCGGCCGGCTAATGCCTGGCAGGCATTGCGCAACAGCAGTCGAGGACGGGGTAAAGATGAAGCGGGTAGTACCGCTTTGCGCCGCAAACGGTCTGGCGGCGCGCAGCATGTGCTGAGTCTCAGCGATGGGCGACGCCAGGCAGCACGCAGAGCATTTCGTACAGCAGGTTGGCGCCCAGCAGCGAGGTATTGCCGGTGGTGTCATAAGGCGGCGAAACCTCCACCAGGTCGCAGCCCACCAGGTCCAGGCCCTGGCAGCCACGGACAATCTCGATGGCCTGGATGGTGGTCAGGCCACCGATTTCCGGGGTGCCGGTGCCTGGGGCCCAGGCCGGGTCGATGCCGTCGATGTCGAAGCTCAGGTACACCGGGCCGTTGCCGACTTTCTCGCGGACTTCGGCCATCAAGGGCTCCAGGGATTTGTGCCAGCATTCTTCGGCCTGGACCACGCGAAAGCCCTGCTTGCGGCTCCAGTTGAAGTCTTCGGCGGTGTAGCCCTGGGCGCGCAGGCCGATCTGCACCACGCGGTCGCAGTCCAGCAGGCCTTCTTCCACGGCGCGGCGGAAGGTGGTGCCGTGGGCGATCTTCTCACCGAACATGTGGTCGTTGACATCGGCGTGGGCATCGATGTGCACCAGCCCGACCTTGCCGTGTTTCTTGTGGATGGCCCGCAGGATCGGCAGGGTGATGGTGTGGTCGCCGCCCAGGGTCAGGGGAATCACGTTGTGTTCGAGGATGCCGTCATAGGCTTCTTCGATGATGCGCACCGCGTCCAGCAGGTTGAAGGTGTTGATCGCTACGTCGCCGATGTCGGCCACCGACAGCGAGTCGAACGGGGCAGCGCCGGTGGCCATGTTGTAAGGGCGGATCATGACTGATTCGGCACGGATTTCCCGCGGGCCGAAACGGGTGCCGGCACGCAGCGAGGTGCCGATGTCCAGGGGCACGCCGACGAACGCAGCATCCAGGCCGGCAGCGGATTGCAGATGGGGAAGACGCATCATGGTGGCGATGCCGCCGAAGCGCGGCATTTCGTTGCCGCCCAGTGGTTGGTGGAGAATCTTGTCCACGGGATAGGCCTCATCGTTGTTTTATATTTATGGGGTCGACGGCGCAGCGAATCCTGCCCGAGCAACCGAGTGGGGCCGATTCTGCGAAATGTAGTGCGGGGAAAGAATCGCTACGAACAAATACTTAGTTCAGATTTTTCTAAACTAATGGCCGATGGCGCGCTAGACTCCCGCGCTGCTCCCCAGGCCCTTGGTGGCGAGGGAGCTTGCTCCCGTCCGGTGGTGCAGCCGCCGTTATCCGGGTTGCAGGGTTGGATTGAAAGCGGGCATGGAGGCCATCGGGATTGCTTTGCCGCTCGGCGAGAACCCGCACCCTCGCCGCAGGGACGTTGTCGTTTTGCCTGTTATCGGAGCCTGTCATGGCCAACGCTTTACCTGATCTGAAACTATTGCGCATCTTCGTCAGCGTGGTGCGGCATCAGGGGTTCGCCAACGCCCAGCACGAACTCAATCTTTCCACCTCGGCCATCAGCACCTACATGAGCCAGCTGGAGGCATCCCTGGGCCTGGTGCTCTGCCACCGTGGCCGGGGCGGTTTCAGCCTGACCAGCAAGGGCGAGCTGTTCCACCAGGAAACCCTGCGCCTGCTGGGCGAGCTGGAAGGTTTCGAACAGTACGCCGCAGCCCTCAAGGGCGAGCTTCGCGGGACCTTGAACCTGGGGGTGATCGACTCCACGGTGAGTGATAAGGCCCTGCCGTTCGCCGAGGCCATCGGCGCCTATAGCCAGGAGCATCCGGCGGTGCACCTGCACCTGTCGGTGATGAGCCCTCACGAGTTGCAACTGGGGGTGCAGGACAATCGCCTGGACCTGGCCATCGGTGCCTTTTCCACGCGCATGAGCGGCCTGGTGTACATGCCGCTGTACCGCGAGCAGCATTGGCTGTATTGCAGCAACCGTCACCCGCTGTACAGCGAGCGGCGCATTCCCGAGCAGGTGATCACCCAGCAACGCATGGTCGGCCGCGGCTACTGGAGCCAGGCCGAACTGGCCCGGCACGGCTTCAAGCACAGTGCGGCGACGGTGGAGAGCATGGAGGCGCAGTTGATCCTGGTGCTGTCCGGCGCCTACATCGGCTACCTGCCGGAACATTACGCCCAGGCCTGGGCGGACAAGGGCGACTTGCGGGTGCTGCTGCCGGCAACCTTTGGCTACCAGGCGCCGTTCTCCATGATCATGCGTCGCGGACGCGGTCGAGAGCCGCTGATCCAGACCTTTCGCGACCTGCTCAAGGCGCAGCTCAACCAGTCATAAGGAGGTCCCATGTCTCGAGCACGCTGCGAGCGTTGCCTGCGCCCTGCGGGCCATTGTCTGTGCCCGCTGATTCCCCAGCTACCCAGCCGCACCCGAGTGCTGTTGTTGCAGCATCCCAGTGAGGTCAATCATGCCTTGAACACCGCACGTCTGGCGGCGCTGGGGCTGAACAACGCCGAACTGGTGGTGGGGGAGGTGTTCGAGGAGCTGCCGGCGTTGCTCGACCAGCCCGGATATCGAGCATGCCTGCTGTTCCCGGCGGATGATGCCCGGCCATTGCAGGCCTATGCCGAGACGGATGTACCGCTGCTGCTGGTGGTGCCCGACGGCACCTGGCGCAAGGCGCGCAAGTTGCTGCACCTCAATCCGTTGCTGGCGGCGCTGCCAAGGGTGACCCTGGCGACTGGGGTGGAGTCTCGCTATCGCCTGCGCAAGGCCCCGGGGCCGGGAGCCTTGTCCACTGTGGAAGCGATCGTTCAGGCATTGCAGGTACTTGAAGCTCCTGCTTCGTTCGAGCCGCTGTTGCGGCCTTTCGAGGCCCTGATCGAAGGGCAGATTGCCGCGATGGGCGAAGACACCTACCAGCGCAACCACGCCAAATCCTGACCGCTCCCGACTCTGGAGCCGTAGCCGCAGGCGGCGGTGGCGCGCGGTGGCCCCGTTCTTGCCGGCCTCCCCACAAACCTTCAGGAGCGCCGCAGGGTCTTCTGCCGCAGGATATAGAGACTCACTAGCACTGCGCTGGTCAGCATGAAGCCCCGGGCCCAGGGCGATGGAACCAGGTAGCAGGAGAAGCCGATGCTCAACCACATCAGGCCGATGGCGTAGACCTTGCCCTTGAGCGGAATGCCGTTGCCGTCGAGATAGTCGCGGATCCACGGACCCAGGCGCGGGTGTTGCACCAGCCATTGGTAGAAGCGTGGCGAGCTACGGGCAAAGCAGGCGGCTGCCAGCAGCAGGAAAGGCGTGGTAGGCAATACAGGAAGGAAGATGCCCACTACCCCCAGCGCTACGCTCGACCAGCCGATGGCCAGCAGAACGTAACGCCATAGCAGGGGGCGTTGGCCTATGGGCTTGGCCATAGGCAACGACTCAGTGGTGGCGCGGCTTGAGCAGTGCAGGTTTTTCGTCGGGGGCGTTGCACAGCAGGTACAGCGCGGTCAGCGCTTCCGGGATCTGCACGATCATGTCGTCCATCAGGTTGGCATCGCTGGCGATGTCGGAGAACTCCGGCTGTTCGTCGAACAGGCCGGAACCCACCATGATCGGCAGCAGCATCTCGCTGACTTCTTCCTCGGCGGTTTCGAACCAGGCCGCTTCACGCAGGAACACGCCTTCCATGAAGCCGATGCACCAGCCGCGCAGGTCGGAGTCGTCCGGGTCCTCGCCCAGGTCGAGTTCGCAGGGCAGCTCGAATTCTTCGTCGGAAGCCAGTTGGCGGGCGATGTGCGCCTTGAGGGCCAGCAGGGTCGACTCGATGGCTTCGCGTTCGGCGTCGTCACGGTAGTGCGGCTCTTCGGCGAACAGGGCGTCGATCCATTCACGGTCCGGAACGCTTTCCGAGCAGATGGACAGCGCGGTCAGGTAGCCGTGAGCGGCCACGTAGTCCAGCGCCTCGTCGTGCAGATCATCTGCATCGAGGAAGACTTGCAGGCGGGTTAGTTGCTCAGCGAAGGACATTGACGGCTACCTTGGGGAATAAACGATGCTGAATTCTAGGCTTTCTTGCGCGCTCAAGCCAGCCGCGGTGCCGATTTGAGCGGTTCTAAAGGTTACCAGCGGTCCATTGTCGGTGCCCTCTGCCGGGAAGGGGTCGGGTATACTCGCGCGTTTTGTGATGCCCTGCAGGCTGGCCGTCCGTTCCGGACAAGTCCGCTAACGCAAATGTCGGTGAAGCGTGCCGGTTTTTCGTCCAGTCTGCCCCCAGGGATTTCAGCGATTTTTGGAGT
Source organism: Pseudomonas sp. BIGb0176 (assembly GCF_024810175.1). Lineage (NCBI taxonomy): Bacteria > Pseudomonadati > Pseudomonadota > Gammaproteobacteria > Pseudomonadales > Pseudomonadaceae > Pseudomonas > Pseudomonas sp. BIGb0176. Next base: position 542,627 of record NZ_JANUEC010000002.1, on the reverse strand, counting down.
TTTTCATGCTCGAACAGGCTCAACGCGTCCTCAAGGACATCTTCGGCTACGACAGTTTCCGTGGTCGCCAAGGTGCGATCATTGAGCGCGTGGCCAGCGGCGGCGATGCCTTGGTACTGATGCCCACCGGTGGTGGCAAGTCGCTGTGTTTCCAGGTCCCGGCGCTACTTCGCGAAGGGCTGGCGGTGGTGGTTTCGCCGCTGATCGCGCTGATGGACGACCAGGTTGCTACCCTGGAGGAACTCGGTGTCGCGGCGGCAGCCTTGAACTCCACCCTCAGCGCCGAGCAGCAGCGTGACCTGGCCGCGCGCATCCGGCGCGGCGAAGTGAAGATGCTCTACCTGGCCCCCGAGCGCCTGGTCCAGCCGCGCATGCTGGCGTTTCTGCAGAGCTTGGAAATCGCCTTGTTCGCGATTGATGAAGCCCACTGTGTGTCCCAGTGGGGCCACGACTTCCGCCCCGAATACCTGCAATTGGGGCAGTTGGCGGAAATGTTCCCCCAGGTGCCGCGCATTGCCCTGACCGCCACGGCTGACAAGCGCACCCGGGAAGAGATCGTCAATCGCCTGCACCTGCAGGATGCCGAGCGTTTTCTCTCCAGCTTCGACCGGCCGAACATCTTCTATCGCATCGTGCCCAAGGAGCAGCCACGCAAGCAGTTGCAGGCCTTCCTCAACGAGCGGCGCAGCGATGCCGGGATCGTCTATTGCCTGTCGCGCAAAAAGGTCGACGAAGTGGCTGCATTTCTCTGCGAGCAGGGTTTCACCGCGCTGCCCTACCATGCCGGGTTGCCCAATGAGCTGCGGGCCTATCACCAGAAGCGCTTCCTCAATGAAGAAGGCCTGATCATGGTGGCCACCATTGCCTTCGGCATGGGCATCGATAAGCCCAACGTGCGCTTCGTGGCCCACATGGACTTGCCCAAGTCGCTGGAAGCCTACTACCAGGAGACCGGTCGCGCCGGCCGTGACGGCCTGCCGGCAGACGCCTGGATGGCTTACGGGCTGCAGGATGTGCTGATGCTCAAGCAGATGCTGCAGAACTCCGAGGGCGACGAGCGCCACAAGCGTCTTGAGCAGCACAAGCTCGATGCGATGCTGGCCCTGTGCGAGGAAACTCGTTGCCGGCGCCAGACCCTGCTGGCCTATTTCGATGAAGACATGCCGCAACCCTGCGGTCACTGCGACAACTGCGTCGATGGGGTACAGACCTGGGACGCCACCGAGCCGGCACGCCAGGCGCTGTCGGCGATCTATCGCACTGGCCAGCGCTACGGCGTCGGTCACCTGGTGGATGTGCTGCTGGGCAAGGACACGGAAAAGGTCCGCAGTTTCGGCCATCAGCACCTGTCGGTATTTGGTGTCGGCAAGGCCCGCAGCGAAGGCGAATGGCGCTCGCTGTTCCGCCAGCTGGTGGCCCGCGGCCTGGCCGACATCGATCTGGAAGGTTATGGCGGCCTGCGCCTGAGCGACAGCTGCCGCCCGCTGCTCAAGGGCGAAGTGACCCTGGAGTTGCGTCGTGATCTCAAGCCGCAAACCACCCCCAAGAGCAGCACCAGCCAGGCCAGCCAACTGGTACGGGGCGAGGAGCGCGAGCAGTGGGAGGCGCTGCGGGCCCTGCGACGCAAGCTGGCGGAAGAACATGGGGTGCCGCCTTATGTCATTTTCCCCGATTCCACCTTGCTCGAAATGCTCCGCAGCCAGCCCGGCTCCATGGCCGAAATGGCCGAGGTCAGCGGCGTGGGTGCGCGCAAGCTGGAGCGTTATGGCGCAGCCTTCCTCGAAGTCCTCGGCGGCGGTGTCGAGGCGCCGAAAGTGGTTGCCGACCTGCGCCATGAACTGATCACTCTGGCTCGTGCGGGGATGACTCCGGTGCAGATCGCCGGCCAGTTGCAGTGCACGGAAAAGAACGTCTACACCCTGCTCGCCGAAGCCATCGGCAAGCAGCAGCTGTCGCTGGAGCAGGCCCTGGACTTGCCGGAAGACCTGCTGGGAGAGATCCAGGATGCGTTCCTCGATGGCGAGGGCGAGTTGCCGCCAGTGGCCGAGGTTATCCCGGTGTTTGCCGGAAGGGTGCCGGAAGGGGTGCTGTATTGCGTGCGTGCCGCCTTGGAGTCGGAGTTTGAAATGTGAAGGGGTGCGTCAATGTTGTAACGATTCAGTCCCTTACAGGCCTTGCCTCCGGGCAAGGGGCATGCTTAGCTGACTAATAATTAGTTTTTCTTTATTTTCAGTCTGATCATGAGTGTTTTATGCCGTTAACCGATGAACACCGTTTTGGTATGCAGCTGGCGCATATGTCTCGCGGCTGGCGTGCCGAACTGGACCGCCGCCTGGCGGGGCTCGGCCTGTCCCAGGCCCGCTGGCTGGTGCTGTTGCATTTGGCCCGCTTCGAAGAGGCGCCCACTCAGCGCGAGCTGGCGCAAAGCGTCGGCGTAGAAGGGCCGACCCTGGCCCGGCTGCTGGACAGCCTGGAAACCCAGGGCCTGGTTCAGCGCCAGTCGGTGGTGGAAGATCGCCGGGCGAAGAAAATCGTTCTCTGTCCGTCCGCCCGGCCCTTGATCGAACAGATCGAAACCATCGCCACCGCCCTGCGTCATGAGCTGTTCGTTGGCGTTGACGAAGAAGACCTGCGGGTCTGCATTCGCGTTCATGAACGCATCCTGGCCAATCTGGAAAAATCCTGACGCCTTCAACCGGGGTTGCCTGACCCCGGTTTGTCTTGTTCCTCTGCCATTCTGAATTCAAGCCTGCTGCGCCCAGGGGCGTTTTTTGCGTGCCTGTCAAAAGGTCTGGCCCAGATTCAGTGACAGGGCTTTCTGGTTGTCGTCGTTGAAGCCGTAGCTGAAGTTCAGCGGCCCCAGCGGCGTGTCGAAGCCGAGAAAGATGCTCGCCGCGTTGATGTAGCCGCTGTCGAAGGCATTGTCGTTGTTCCACACCCGGCCCCGCTCCAGCGAGCCTCCCAGGTACAGTGGAAAGTCCAGGGGCAGGTAGGAGCGTGGTGTCAGGCGACGGAAGTACACGGCGCGAGCCAGGCTGATGTTCTGCCCGGAGAGGGCGTCCTGACGGAAACCGGACAGTTGTCGAGCTCCACCGAGCAGGAAGCTTGACGTCACCACGTCGGCGTTGTCCAGGGTCCGGCCATAGCGACCGCCCAGGACAAAGGTATTGGGGCCGCTGCTCAGCGCCTTGTCCAGCTTGAACTCCCACTGCCGGTAGCGATTGTCCGAACCCAGGCTCGGTTCGAACTGGCGCAGGCTCAGCTTGATGTCTTCGCCGGAGTGAGGAAAGTAGACGTTGTCCAGCGAGTCGAAGGAGTACTGCAACTGGTAGTAGCCTTCGTTGAAGTTTTCGCTGGGCAGGTTATGGTCGCCGATGCGCACATCGGCCTTGCCCCAGGCCTCGCCGACGCCGAAACGCACTTCGCCGCTGTTGCCGATCTGGCGTCCTAGGTTGAGCCCGAAACCGTAGCGTTCCACGCGATATTCGGCGATCGGGTCGTTGTCCAGCACCGCCTCGACGTTCTGCGCTTCGGCGGCGATGAAGGGCGCAATGAAGTAGCGTGAACCGGCATCCAGTGGCTGGTAGAACTCGCTGTAGAGTTCCTGCTGATCACCGATCTGCACCCGGGTCAGCCATTCTGCACCCAGGCTGTTGATGCCGTTCATGCGGTAGCTGGCGCCGATATTGAACGCGCTGTCGCCACGCATGTCATCGGACAGGTTCAGCCCCAGGCGCAGGTAGTCGGTACCACTGCGCTTGCCCCGGGCGCTGATCACCAGGGTGTTGTCCTGCCCCTTGTGGGCTACGCGATACTGCACCTGTTCGAAGAAATCCAGGCCGTACAGGGTGCCCATGTCGGTTTCCAGGCGGCCCAGGTCCAGGGGCTCGCCGATGCGCTGGCGGATGTAGTAGCGGATCACTTCGTCGCTGACCTTGGAGTCGTTTTCCACCTTGATCGCGCTGATGATCGGCGTGCGCTGGCTGGGCTCGCGCGCAGCGGTCAGTTCGGCATCCAGCGCATGGGCCGGACGCAGACGGGCCAGGCGCGCGTCGAGGATGCGGGTGGCGCGGTAGCCGGCGTCGATCATTTCCTGGGCCCGGCCAAAGTCGGTAACGCCAAAGCTCGACAGCGCTGGCTGGATCAGCACGTCGTCCTTGTGCAGTGCCGCCAGTTGCACCTCCGAGTTGCGCCGGGTCATCAGGGTGATGGACTGGTTGAGCACGTCGACCACGGTATTGAGTTGCTTGCGCGAACGCAGCGGTGTGCCGATGTCCACCACGATGGCGATGTCGACTCCCATGTCCCGCGCCACATCCAGGGGAATGTTATCGGTCATGCCGCCGTCCACCAGCAGACGGCCATCCAGTTCCACCGGTGCGAAGACCGCCGGGATCGACATGCTGGCGCGGATCACCTGGGGCAGGTGGCCCTTGCGAAACACCACTTTCTCGCCGCTGGCGATATCGGTGGCCACGGCCCGGAAGGGGATCGGCAGCTTGTCGAAGTCACGGGTATCGCTGGCGTGGGCCAGCTTGCTTTCCAGCAGCAGTGCCAGGTTCTGTCCCTGGATCACCCCCAGCGGCAGGCCCAGGCTGCCATCGTCGCGGAAGCTGAGCTTCTGCTTGACCAGAAAATCCCGGTCGTCCTGCTTGCGCCGGAACGGCACGTCTTCCCGGGGCGGGGCATCGGACAGGGCCTGTCGCCAGTCGATGTTCAGCGCAAGCTTTTCCAGCTCGTCGATCTTGTAGCCCGAGGCATACAGCCCGCCGATCACTGCGCCCATGCTGGTGCCGGCGATGGCATCGATGCGGATGCCCTGTTCCTCCAGGGCCTTGAGCACCCCGATGTGGGCCAGGCCGCGGGCGGCGCCCCCAGACAGCACCAGGCCGATTTTCGGTCGTGGCACTTCGGCAGATTGAGCGAGCAAGGGCAGCAGGCAGAGGAACAGGCAGGACAGCAGGCGGCGCATTACGGTTCTCGGGGCGGGCGATAAAGCCGGCTATTATAACGACGCCCTTGAATCCAGGAGTCGGCCGTACCATGACTGAACGTAAACCCGAAGTGATCATCACCTATTGCACCCAATGCCAGTGGCTACTGCGGGCGGCGTGGCTGGCCCAGGAGCTCTTGAGCACCTTTAGCGACGACCTGGGCAAGGTGTCCCTGGAGCCGGCAACCGGCGGGGCCTTTCGCATCACCTGCGATGGCGTGCAGATCTGGGAACGCAAGGCCGATGGTGGCTTTCCCGAGGCCAAGGTGCTGAAGCAGCGGGTTCGCGACCAGATCGACCCCGAGCGCGACCTGGGCCACAACGACCGTACTCAGTGAGAGCCGGCTTCAGCCGTGGCTGCCTTGCTGCCCGAACCCGCCGACAGGCGGCTTGAAACCACGATGGCAACGATGATCAAGGCCCCACCGAACAACATGCGCAGGGTCGGGTTTTCGCCGAACAGCAACCAGGCCACGGTAATTCCGTAGACCGGTTCCAGGGCAAACACCACCGCTGCGGTACGCGCCTTGATCACTGCCAGGCTGGCGACAAACAGGCTGTGGGCCAGACCGGTGCAGAAAATTCCCAGCAGGCTGATCCACAGCCAGTCCATGGCCCGCACCTGGCCAAGCTCGGGAGCCGCCACCGGCAACAGGCACAGGGCGACCACCACGTTTTGACAGAGCGCCGCCTGCACCGCGGGGATCCGCCCGGAGCTGGCACGGTTGTTCAGTGACAGCAGCGCAAACAGCAGGCCCGAGCCCACGGCCCAGAGCAGGCCGGTGGTGGCCTGGCTGGCCAGGTCGAAGTCCGGGGTCACCAGCACCAGGCCGATGCTGACCAGCAGCACCAACAGCATTTCGTTGAAGCGGATCCGCTCGCGGAAGATCAGGCCTTCGAGAATCACGGTGAATGCCGGGAAACTGGCAAAGCCCAGGGTTGCGATAGCCACCCCCGCGACCTTCACCGCCACGAAGAAACTCACCCAGTGCCCGGCCAGCAGCAGGCCGCTGAGCAGCAGGCGCCGCCAATCGGTGGCGGCCAGTTTCTGCCAGGGGGTGTTGCTCGCCAGGCGGGCGAAGACGCCCAGGGCGAGCACGGCAAAGGCTGCACGGCCGAAGACGATGACCGCGGGCGAAGCGGCGGCGAGCTTACCGAATACACCGGTCAGGCCGAACATCAGGGCACCGATATGCAAGGCGCCAAGGGCGGTACGCGGAGTCATTTTTATCCTTAACCACAAGACGGGCAGTAATGGCCTTAGGCGGCAATGGGCTCAGTCTACGGGCGGGGCGGCCTGTTGGTCTGTCGCGATCCTGGCGTTTTTTGTCGAGGGACTAGCGTCTGCCCCTTGGCGCAGTTGGCGCGGCGAGTGGCCGTACTGCCGCAGTATCGCCGCGGCAAAGGCACTCTGGGAGCTGTAACCCACGCGGCTGGCGATTTCGCCCATGGGCAAGGTCGATCCGCGCAACAGTTCCAGGGCCATGTGCAAGCGCCGGCGTCGCACGTATTCCATGGGGCTGGCCCCGCACTCGGCGATGAACCGTGCATGCAGGCGGGCAGCGGACAGCCCGGCGATACGGGCCAGGTCGGCCACCTGCAAGGGGTGGGCGGCGTGATGATCGATATGGGCATTCAGGGCGGCATAGGGCAGGCGGCGCTCGCGGGGCTGGCTGTCGGCGCGATGATTGAGGCTGGCCAGCAGCAAGACCGCGCCTTGCTGGGCAATCAAGGGGTCGTCCACCGGGCTGTCCGCCAGCCAGTTGACCAGGCGGCTCTGGCTCGGCCCCAGGACCTGGTGTCGGGGCGCATCGAGCAAACGCCGACTGGCCTCGGCATGTTCCCCCAACGATTGCTGCACCCAGTGTTCGCCGGGTATGTCCAGCACCAGGCAATGGCTGCCGCTGGGGCTGCCGCAGACATGCCGGGCGCCGGCCGGCACCACCACGAAGCTCTGCTGCTGCACCCGGCTGCCCTGGCCTTCGACTTCGAAATCGAGCTGGCCACGCAGGCCGAACACCAGTTGCGCATGTTCATGGCTGTGGGCGATCAGGTCATGGGTGTAGTGGCGCAGGGTGAGGATAGATCCCATCACGGTCTCCTTGGCAGGCGGCCAGTCTACACCGGCGGTCGGGCGTTTCGCGCTGTCATCGCACTGCCGCATTTGTGTCATGGGCTATTAATCGCTGGGGCGCAAGCTCGCAAAAAATCCAGGAGAGCGTCCATGACCCATGCCGAACTCGCCAAGCCCAGCCGCAAGCAACGGGTGCGGACCCTGTGGATTTCAGATGTGCACCTGGGCACCCGGGATTGCCAGGCCGAACACCTGGCACGCTTTCTCAAGGCCTATCACGCCGATCGCATCTATCTGGTGGGCGACATCATCGATGGTTGGAAGCTGCGCGGCGGCATGTACTGGCCCCAGGCCCATACCAACGTGATCCGGCGCCTGCTGACCATGAGCAAGCGTGGTACCGAGGTGATCTACGTCACCGGCAACCACGACGAATTCCTGCGGCGCTACTCCAGGCTGATTCTCGGCAATATCCAACTGGTGGACGAGGCGGTGCATGTCACTGCGGACGGGCGTCATCTGCTGGTGATCCACGGCGATCAGTTCGATGTGATTACCCGCTATCACCGCTGGCTGGCCTTTCTCGGCGACTCGGCCTACGAATTCACTCTGACCCTCAACCGCTGGCTCAACCACTGGCGGGCGCGTTATGGCTATGGCTACTGGTCGCTGTCGGCCTACCTCAAGCACAAGGTCAAGACGGCGGTGAGCTTCATCAGCGATTTCGAGGAAGCCATTGCCCACGAATGCGTCAAGCGCGAGTTGCACGGGGTGGTCTGTGGCCATATTCACCATGCCGAGATCCGCAAGGTGGGCGAGGTGGATTACCTCAATTGCGGTGACTGGGTGGAGTCCTGCACGGCCCTGATCGAGCACTGGGACGGCAGCATCGAACTCTATCGCCTGGCCGAGGCCCAGGCCCGTGAGGCCCAGCTCAAGGCTGAGCGGATGAAAGTCGCGGAGCCGGCCTGAGCCCGGGGCCGAACACGGTTTTTCAGGCCGGGCTGGCCTGCTCCATGGCCGCCTTGTACAGCGACTGCCGGGGCTGGGCGAACAGCCGTTGCAGCATGGGCTTGAAGAAGCTCAGGGGCAGGCTCTCGTAGGCCGGATCGAAGGCGGCGGCGTCGTACTTGGCGCAGAACTCGGCGGTGTACTGGTACAGCGGGTGGTCACTGAACTGCTCGCGCAGGTGGCGATCCATGCCCAGGTGATGAAAGAAGTAGTAACCCTGGAAGATCCCGTGCTTCTCCACCATCCACAGGTTTTCCGGGCTGACAAAGGGCTTGAGAATGGCGGCGGCGATATCCGGATGGTTATAGGAACCCAGGGTATCGCCAATGTCGTGGAGCAGGGCGCAGACCACGTATTCCTCGTCGCGCCCGTCATGCCAGGCGCGGCTGGCGGTCTGCAGCGAATGGGTCAGGCGGTCCACCGGGAAGCCGCCGAAGTCGCCTTCCAGCAATTGCAGGTGGGCCAGGATGCGTGTCGGCAACTGCTTGGCGTAGGCACTGAAATCCGCGGCGATGATCGCCCAGTCCTCCTGGGTACCGTCCTGCATATGGGTAAAGCGCGCATGGGTGTTCATCGGCCATCCTCTTGTTGTCATGGGGCGGGTCTGCAAGGCCTGGCCCTGTGGGGAGCCGCTGGCGGCCCTGAGGTCTAGAAGGGCACCTTGCCGAGGATCATGTCGCGGTACATGACGAAGTCCCCCAGCAGGCTGTACAGCGGATGCTGGAAGGTGGCCGGGCGGTTTTTCTCGAAGAAGAAATGCCCGACCCAGGCGAAGCCATAGCCGGCTATCGGCAACACCAGCAGCAGCCACCAGGCGCCTTTGCCGATGGCCAGGGCGAGGATGAAGATCACCAGGCTGGTGCCGATGAAGTGCAGGCGTCGGCAGGTGCTGTCGCTGTGCTCGCTCAGGTAGTAGGGGTAGAACTCGGCGAAGCTGTTGAACTGTCGGATGTTTTCCATGGCCGCGATCTCTGTGTCTGTTGTTCTGTCGGCGGATGTTCGGCGGGGAGCTTATTTGAGTCTAGAGTCCTTGGCGGCGCAGGCCAGTGACAATAGGCGCCACTTTAGTATCCTTGGGAAATTGGCCGTAGCATGCGGCTCATCATGTAAGAACCCCTCATGAGCGAACGAACGACTTCTGCAAGCTGGACCCTGGGAATCGTCAAGGCCCTGGAGATGGACGGCCTGGATTGCCGGGCCTTGTTCAAGCAGTTGGGGCTCGACTACGGTGCCCTGGAAGATCCCGACGCGCGCTTCACCCAGGACTCCATGACCCGGCTCTGGCAGCGCGCCGTCGAGCTTTCCGGCAACCCGGCGATCGGCCTGAACATGGGCAAGGTGGTGCGTCCGGCGTCTTTTCACGTGGCCGGGTATGCATTGATGTCGAGTCGTACCCTGGCGGAGGGGTTTCAGCGGCTGGTGCGTTATCAGCGGATCATTGCCGAAAGCGCTGACTTGAGTTTCCGCCTTCTTCCCGAGGGCTATGCACTGATCCTGACGGTGCATGGCGACCATTTACCGCCCACCCGGCAAAGTGCCGAGGCTTCGCTGGCCTGTGCCCTGGCCTTGTGCGGCTGGCTGACGGGGCGCGCGTTGCAGCCGCGCAAGGTGTTGCTGCAGGGCGAGCAGCCCGGGGACCTGCAACCCTACAAGGACATGTTCCACGCGCCCCTGGTGTTTGCCGCGCCCTTTGATGCGCTGATCTTCGAGCGTGCCGACATGGAGGCCACGCTGCCCACCGCCAACGAGGCCATGGCCCTGCTGCACGATCGTTTCGCCGGCGAATACCTGGCGCGCTTCTCCGAAAGCCGGGTGACCCACAAGGCGCGGCAGGTCTTGTGTCGCCTGCTGCCCCAGGGGGAGCCCAAGCGCGAGATGGTGGCGCAGACGCTGCACCTGTCCCAGCGCACCTTGCAGCGCCGCCTGCAGGAAGAGGGCACCAGCTTTCAGGCGCTGCTGGATGACACCCGCCGGGAACTGGCAGAGCAGTACCTGGCGCAGCCGCGCATGACCTTGCTGGAAATTGCCTACTTGCTGGGGTTTGCCGACCCGAGCAACTTCTTCCGTGCATTCCGCCGCTGGTTCGATGCCACGCCCGGTGAGTACCGAGCGCGGTTACAGGCCGCGCCGGCCCCGGTCAATGACGCCAGAATGCCGGAATACACAACACGAACACCGTGATGATTTCCAGCCGGCCCAGGAGCATGCCCAGGGACAGGATCCACTTGGCGGCGTCCGGCAGGGTCGAGAAGTTGCCGGCCGGGCCGATGGTTTCGCCCAGGCCCGGGCCCACGCCCGACACGGTGCTGGCGGCACCGGTGAGGGCGGTCATCCAGTCCAGGCCCAGCAGCGACAGGGCCAGGGCGATCATGCAGATGGTGATGGCGAAGAAGAACGAGAAGGTCAGGATCGAGCGGACGATTTCTTCGTCCAGGCGATGGCCGTTGTACTTCTGCTTGATCACCGCCCTCGGGTGAATCAGTTGATTGAGGTTGGCCTTGAGCAGGATGTAGGCGACCTGGAAGCGGAAGATCTTGATCCCGCCGGCAGTGGAGCCGGAACAGCCGCCGACAAACCCCAGGTAAAAGAACAGCATCAGTGAGAAATTGCCCCACAGGCTGTAGTCGCCCAGGGCGAAGCCGGTGGTGGTGACCACCGACGTCACGTTCAGCGCCACGTGGCGCAGGGCCTCGAGCCAGTGCAGGTTGGTGGTCCACCAGTACCAGGTGCCGAGTACCAGCCAGGTCACCAGCAGCAGCCCGAGCAGGCCCTGGACCTGCTGATCCTTGATCAGCGCCCGGCGGTTGCCACGCAAAGTGGCCACATAGAGGGTGAAGGGCAGGCTGCCGAGGATCATCACCACCACCGCCACCCAGTGCACCGCCGGTTGTTTCCAGTGGGCCAGGGAATCGTCCGAGGTGGAGAAACCGCCGGTGGAGATCGCCGACATGGCGTGGTTGATGGCATCGAACACGTTCATCCCGGCCCACCAGAACGCCAGGCTGCCAAAGATGGTAATGCCCACGTAGGTGGCGACGATCAGCCGGGCGACCATGTGCGAGCGCGGCATGACCTTTTCCGAGCGGTCCGAGGATTCGGTCTGGAACAGGCGCATACCACCGATACGCAGCAACGGCAGGATCGCCACCGCCATGCCGATGAAGCCGATGCCCCCCAGCCAGTGCAGCATCGAACGCCAGATCAGGATCCCAGGCGACATGCTGTCCAGGCCGCTGAGCACCGTGGCGCCGGTGGCGGTGATGCCGGACATGCTTTCAAAGAACGAGTCGGTGTAGCTGATGTGCTGGGTCAGCAGGAATGGCAGGGCGGCAAAGATGCACACCACCAGCCAACTGGAGACGGTCAGCAGGTACATGTCGCGGGGGCGCAGGTGAACGTGCTCGGGGCGCCCGGGGATCACCAGGGCCAGGCCGGCGATAAAGGTGATCATGCTGGCCCAGAGGAAGGACGGCAGGTCGCCGGTACGTTCGAAGACCACCAGGGTCGCCATCGGCACCACCATGGCGATCGCCAGGGTGATGAGGAAGATGCCGATGATGAAACCAATGATCCTTAAGGTCGGCAACGCCATGTGTTCCGCTCGGGCTGGTAGATGAAGGGCGCCCATTCTACCTGCGGGGCAGGGCATGTAAACCGGCACCCGGCCGGCAGATCCCGCTAGAATGGCCGGACATTTTTTTCAGGAGGTGGCCGATGGAGGCTCTCGACGCTTTGCTCAACCGTGTTTCCGTGCCGCGCCTGGTGGAGCCCGCGCCTAGCGCCGCGCAGCGCGAAGCCTTGTTCGCCGCCGCCCTGCGCGCGCCGGATCATGGTCAGTTGCGCCCCTGGCGGTTCCTTACCGTCGAAGGTGCGGCACGCGAGCAGTTGGGCGAGTTGCTGGTGGAGGCGGTACAGCTGCAGGGCGGCGAAGTGACCCAGGCGGCCCTGGACAAGGCCCGCGCCATGCCCCTGCGCGCACCACTGGTGGTTGTGGTGGTCGCCCGTTTGCAGGAGCACTTCAAGGTGCCCAGGAGCGAGCAATTGCTGGCAGCGGGCTGCGCGGCCCACGGTATCCTGCTGGCGGCCTACGCCCAGGGGATCGGCGCGGTGTGGCGTACTGGCGAGTTGTCCTACTCGCCCCATGTAGCCAAGGGCCTGGGCCTGGAGGACGGCGAAGAGATCATTGCCTTCCTTTATCTTGGCACGCCGCTGAATGAGCCGCGGATCGCCCCCAAGGTCGATACCGCCGAGTTCGTCAGCGCCTGGACTGCCAAGGCCTGATTTTCCTCTTCTAACGCTGTGTACCTCGCGGGCAAACCCGCTGTTGCCGGACCCGGCGGCAGCGGCTTGCCCGCGTTGCGTTCAGGCCTGCACCACGGCGCCGGGGACCAGGGGCAGTTCCAGGGTGGCGATGAATCCGCCCTGAGGATGGTTGGCCAGCAGCAGGCTGCCACCGTGACGCTCTGCGGCGCGGCGGGCGATGGCCAGCCCCAGGCCATGGCCCGGAGCGCTTTGCCCCGGGGCGCGGAAGAAGGGCTCTCCCAGCTGGCTCAAGTGCTCGGCTTCTACGCCGGGTCCATGATCGCGCACGCTGATCTGGATCTTCTCGCCCTGGCGTTGGGCCGTGACTTCGATCGCTTGCCCGGCGGGGTTGAAGCGCTGAGCGTTGCGCAGCAGGTTGTCCACTGCCCGCTCCAGCATGGTCGGCCAACCGCGCAGGTGCAGCTGTGGCGGGGCGGTTATCAGCACCGGCTGTTCCGGGCAGGCCAGTTGCGCGTCTTTCTGCACGGCGACCAGCAAGGCGTTAAGGTCCACTTCTTCGGCGCTGGCGTTGTCCGCATCGACCCGGGCCAACACCAGAATCTCGCTGATCAGCGCTTCCAGGCGGTCACATTCGCGGGTCAGCCGCGGCCAGAGCTTTTCCCGTTCTTCGGGGGCGGCCCGTTCCGCCAATGCCAGGGCGATGCGCAGGCGGGCCAGGGGCGAGCGCAGTTCGTGGGACACGTCCCGCAGCAGTTGGCGCTGGCTGCCGATCAGGCTCTGCAGGCGCGAGCCCATGCGGTTGAAGTCCCGGGCCAGTACACCGAATTCGTCGCGGCGGTTGGACAGGCGCGCCAGGCTGTTCTGCTGGTAGGTGGCCTGGCCCAGGTCGTGTACCGCGCCGCGCAGGCGGCTCAGGGGACGAGTGATGGACAGGGTGACCAGGAGGCTGAACAGGGTCAGCACCACCAGGGCGATGGCCAGGGCGCTGAGGGGCCAGGTCAGGCTGTCGCGGTGCCAGGCGTCCAGTTCCGGATGGGGGATGCGATAGATGAACAGGTAGGTGTCGCCGGTTTTCGGGCTGGTGTATTCCGCCGTCAGGCGGCGCCAGGGCAGGTGCCGGTCGTCATTGTTCTGCCGGGCTTCGAAGGCCGCGGCGCGGCGCGGGAAGGTGCCGCGAACCACTGGGTCGCCGCTCTCGTTGAGCACCTGGACATCGATGTGGTACTGGCGCTTGCGCTGCTGGAGGATGTCCTGGGCAGCGTCCTCGCCCTGGTTCTCGTAGGTCTGTGTCCATTCCTCGGTCAGGCTGTTGAGGCCGGGGTGACGGCTGAGGATCCAGGCATCCTGGTTGAGCATGTGCCCGAGCAGGATCGACAGCCCTGCAACCAGGGTGATGGCCAGCCAGAAGCTGGCCAGGATGCGCCAGAACAATGAACGCACAGGAACTCCTCGAACGCGAAAGCCCAGTGGGGGGAGGCCACTGGGCTGGGGGTGGACGCTAACGCATTATTGCGCTTTTTGCGGTTGCTGCGCTTTCCAGGCCTTGAACTCGGCCCATTCGGCGCGACGCTCCTCTTGTTTCTTGACGATGGCGTCAAACTCTTTCTGCTGCTCTGGCTTGAGCAGGGCGCGGATATCGGCCTGGGTCTTCTGGTGCTTGGCGGTCAGCTCATCCTTCATGGCTTTCTGGTCGGCCGGCGAGAGTTTCTCCAAGTACTTTTCCACCACGGCCTTGCGGTCTTGCATTTGCTCGCCCATCAGCTTGCCGATCTGCTGGCGCTGTTCGCGGCTCAGGTCCAGTTGGCTGAAAGGGCCTTTGCCGCGCATGTGCTCGCTGTGCCGAGGGCCGTCCATGGGGCCCATCGGGCCGTGACCTTCCGGCATGGCCATGGCCACGGTTGGCAGGGCGGCGGCGAACATCAGAGCGATCAGGGTCTTGCGCATGGTGTATCTCCTTGTCTCATTCCCGGTAAGTTCCGGATGAGTTCAGGTTACCCAGATCAAGGTCAGCGGCAGTCAGCGGAGGGTAAAGCTTGGGTAAAGAAGGTATTTCACGGCCCTGACAAATCTGCCAGGGCACATCGGGATCAGAGGCTGTAGTAGTAGCCGCGGCTGCGCAGGGCGACGATCCGTGGACGGCCGTCGGGGTGCGGGCCGATCTTCTTGCGCAGGTTGCTGACATGCATGTCCAGGCTGCGGTCATACAGGGTCAGCTTGCGGCCCAGGGCGATCTGCGCCAGTTCCTGCTTGTCCAGGGGCTCGCCCGGTTGCTTGAGCAGGGCTTCGAGCAGGCGGCTTTCGGAAACGGTCAGGGTAATGTCCTGCTCGTCGATGTTGACCACACCGCGCAGCGGGCTGAAGCACAGGTCGCCCAGTTCCATCTGGCTGGAGGCCGCCACCGGATGGCTGCGGCGCAGTACGGCACGCAGGCGGGCGGTGAGTTCACGGGGGTCGCAGGGCTTGGCCAGGTAATCGTCGGCACCCAGTTCCAGGCCGAGGATGCGGTCCAGGGGTTCGCCACGGGCCGAGAGCATCAGCACCGGCAGGTCGGGGTGCTCATTGCGCAGTTGCTTGAGCAGCTCCAGGCCGCTGCCGTCGGGCAGCATCACGTCCAGTACCACCGCTGACGGCGCCGTTTCGGCCAGGGCGCGACGGGCGCTCAGGCCATCGTGGCAGGCCCGCACTAGAAAACCTTCCTGGCTCAGCCAACTGCTCAGGAGCTCGCACAGCTCCTGGTCATCATCAATCAGTAACAGGTCGCTCATGAATCTCTCAATTTAGCCATTGTCGACGCTTGCGATGCCCGCCACTGGCGAAGATCCCGCAGAGCAGGGCCAGCAGGGCCACGCCGCCGCCGGTGACGAACCACTGCTGTTGATCGGTCAACAGGCGGGGTGCCGGGTTGGCCTGGGCCTCTTTGAGTTGCAGCTTGAGGCGCTGGTTCTCCTGGCGCAAGCGGGTCAGTTGGGGGCTTTCCCGTTCGGCATCGGTATTTTGCAATTGTTTGCTCAGTTCATCGCGCAGGCGCTCGCTTTCTTTCAAGCGTTGCTGCAACTCGGTGATCTGACTGCCGGCGCTCAGGGACAGCGGCGTGGAATGGCCGGTGTCCTGGGTTTCCTCGGCAAGGGCTGGAGCCCCGATCGACAACATGACCAACAGCAGGCACAGCGGACCTTGGCGCATCGAAACTCCTGATTCCAATCGAGTGTTGGGCAGGTTGTCGGCAGTCAAACGAGAATAATGAGCGATTGAGAGCGCGATGAACCGCGAAGGTTCATCGCACCCGGGAGGATTTACGGCATCGATTGCTTGAACGGCTTGACCAGTACATGGGCGTAGACGCCGCAGGTCACGAACGGGTCGGCGTCGGCCCAGGCCTGGGCGGCGCTCAGGGAGTCGAACTCGGCGACGATCAGGCTGCCGCTGAAACCGGCCGCGCCCGGGTCATTGCTGTCGATCGCCGGGTGCGGGCCGGCGAGTACCACGCGCCCCTGATCCTTGAGCACTTGCAGCCGCTCCAGGTGCGCCGGCCGGTTGGCCAGGCGTTTTTCCAGGGAGTTGGCGACGTCTGTGGCAATGATTGCGTAAAGCATGTCAGTCCTCGGTTTTCGGGGTGGTGGGATCGGCGTCATGCAGGTGGCGCGAGAGGTAGATACCCTGGCCCACCAGGAACAATACGGTCATGCCCAGGCTGCCGAAGACCTTGAAGTCGACCCAGATGCTCTGGAAGGTGAAGGCGACAAACAGGTTGGCGGCGCCGCAGAACAGGAAGAAGGCGATCCAGGCGATGTTCAAGCGGGTCCATACCGGGTCTGGCAACGTCAGGGCGTGGCCCATGATGCGCTTGATCAGCAGGCGGTCGCCGACGAAGTGGCTGCCGATGAAGGCCAGGGCGAACAGCCAGTTGACCACCGGAGCTTTCCATTTAAGGAAGGTTTCGCTGTGGAAGGCCAGGGTCAGGCTGCCGAAGACCAGGCAGGCGATCAGGGTCAGCCACTGGCTTTTTTCCAGCTTGCGCTGGGAGATGAACAGGGCGCCATACACCACCAGGGAACTGATGATCAGCACCGCTGTGGCGCTGTAGATGCCGCCCAGGGTGACTTCGTGACCGGCAAGGTCGACGACGCGGGGATCAATTTTATAGACGATGAAAAACAGGAACAGCGGGATGAAGTCGATGAATTGTTTCACAGTGGCAGCCAGAAGCAGGATGTCCCGGCATAATAACAAACATCCTTGGTAGCGAAAGCGCCAGCTGACTTGAGGTTTTATCGTCCTGTGAATGTTGATTTGCACTGCCATAGCACGGCCTCCGACGGCGCCCTGGCGCCCGCGGTTCTGGTTGCGCGTGCGTACGAGAGAGGCGTGCGAATCCTGTCCCTGACCGACCACGACACCCTCGAAGGGCTGGACGAAGCGCGCCAAGCGGCGCAGCAACTGGGCATGCAGCTGGTCAATGGTGTCGAGCTTTCCTGCACCTGGGGCGGCGCCACTATCCATGTGCTGGGCTACGGCTTCGATACCCAGGCCCCGGCTTTGGTGCAAGCCATCGAAAAGCTCCACGAAGGCCGCTGGCTGCGTTCGGAGGAGATCAGCCGCAAGCTGGCCCTCAAGGGCATGCCGGGAGCGCTGGAAGGCGCCCGGGCGATCCAGCAGGAACTGGGGGACAGTGGCAATGCACCGGCGCGGCCGCACTTTGCCGACTACCTGGTGCGTGCCGGTTTCGTGAAGGATCGCGCCGAGGCGTTTCGCAAATGGCTGGGGGCCGGCAAGCTGGGGGACGTCAAGCAGCACTGGCCGACCCTGGAAGAAACCGTCGGCACACTGCGGGCCGCGGGGGCCTGGGTCAGCCTGGCCCATCCCTGGCATTACGATTTCACCCGCAGCAAGCGTCGCCGCTTGATTGCCGACTATATTCAAGCCGGTGGTCATGCTATCGAAGTGGTCAATGGCCACCAACCTGCAGAGCAAGTGGGCAGTTTGGCTATCCTTGCTCGTGAATTCGGACTGCTGGTCAGCGCTGGCAGTGACTTTCATGGCCCTGGAGGCTGGTCCGAGATTGGTGAGTATCGCCCGGTCCCGGAAGACCTGCCGCCCCTTTGGTGTCGGTTCAAACATGAGCCAATTATTGCCGCCTGAACAGGTAGAGACAGTGAGTCAATTTTTCCAGATCCACCCGGAAAACCCCCAGCCACGCCTGATCAAACAGGCCGTCGAGATCATTCGCAGCGGCGGTGTGGTGATCTATCCCACGGATTCGTCCTACGCCGTCGCCTGCCAGATGGGCGACAAGGGCGCAATCGAACGGGTTCGACGCCTGCGCCAGCTGGACGACAAGCACAACTTCGCGCTGATCTGCAGCGACCTTTCGCAGTTGGGCCTGTTCGCCAAGATCGACACGGGCACTTTCCGTCTGCTCAAGGCCCATGTGCCGGGGCCCTACACCTTCATTCTCAACGCCACCCGGGAAGTGCCGCGCCTGCTGCTGCACCCCAAGCGCCGGACCATCGGCCTGCGGGTGCCGAGCAACCCGATCGCCCTGGCGCTGCTGGCCGAGCTGGGCGAGCCGCTGATGAGCGTCAGCCTGATCATGCCCGGTGATACCGAGGCCCTGAGCGATCCCTACGAGATGCGCCAGTTGCTGGAGCACCAGGTGGACCTGATCATCGATGGCGGTTTCGGCAGCACCGAGTCGTCCACGGTGATCAATCTCGCCGACGGCGAGCCGGAAGTGATCCGCGTCGGTTGCGGCGACCCCGCGCCGTTCATGGCCGAGGCCTAGATGTCCGCAGTGGAAACCGTCGACGACCAGGCCGGCGCCCAGCAGGAGCTGCCCTTCGCCATGGTCTACGGCCAGGCGGTCATGGAAATGCCCCTGGACCTGTACATCCCCCCGGATGCCCTGGAAGTCTTTCTCGAAGCCTTCGAAGGCCCGCTGGACCTGCTGCTGTACCTGATCCGCAAGCAGAACATCAACATCCTCGACATCCCGGTGGCGGAGATCACCCGCCAGTACATGGGTTATGTGGAGCTGATGCAGTCGGTGCGCCTGGAACTGGCCGCCGAGTACCTGGTGATGGCGGCAATGCTTGCCGAGATCAAGTCGCGCATGCTCCTGCCGCGCTCAGCCGAGGTCGAGGAAGAAGAGGACGATCCGCGGGCCGAACTGATCCGCCGCCTGCAGGAATACGAGCGCTTCAAGGCGGCCGCCGAGGGCATCGACGGCCTGAGCCGGGTCGGTCGCGATGTGCTGGTGCCCAAGCTCGACGCCCCGGAGGCCCGGGCGCGCAAGCTGCTGCCGGATGTGGCCCTGGAAGAGTTGCTGATGTCCATGGCCGAGGTGCTGCGCCGTGGCGACATGTTCGAAAGCCATCAGGTGAGCCGCGAGGCGCTGTCCACCCGCGAGCGCATGAGCGATGTGCTGGAGCGGCTCAAGGGCGGCGGTTTCGTGCCCTTTGTCGAGCTGTTCACCGCCGAGGAAGGGCGCCTGGGGGTGGTGGTGACCTTCATGGCGATCCTCGAACTGGTCAAGGAATCCTTGGTCGAGCTGGTGCAGAATGAGCCCTTTGCGGCCATCCACGTGCGGGCGCGAGCCGAATAACGAGCTTAAATCATGAATTTGAATGAACCCCGCGAGCTGGCGCCCCTGCTCGAAGCCTTTCTGTTGGCCTCGGGAAAACCCCAGTCCCTGGAACGCCTGTTCGAGCTCTTCGAAGAAGCCGAGCGGCCGGACCCGG
This sequence comes from Pseudomonas sp. BIGb0176, assembly GCF_024810175.1. NCBI lineage: Bacteria > Pseudomonadati > Pseudomonadota > Gammaproteobacteria > Pseudomonadales > Pseudomonadaceae > Pseudomonas > Pseudomonas sp. BIGb0176. The sequence continues at coordinate 523,549 of NZ_JANUEC010000002.1, read as the reverse complement.
CGGTCTTCAAGAAAGCCCTGGCCCTGCTCGGCAAGTCCTGCGAAGGGCGGGCCTTCGAGCTCAAGGAAGTGGCCTCCGGCTATCGCCTGCAGATCCGCGAGAAGTTCGCGCCCTGGGTCGGCCGCCTGTGGGAAGAGCGCCCACAGCGTTACTCGCGCGCCATGCTGGAAACCATGGCCCTGATCGCCTATCGCCAACCCATCACCCGGGGCGAGATCGAGGACGTGCGTGGCGTGGCGGTCAACAGCCATATCGTCAAGACCTTGCTGGAACGTGAGTGGATCCGCGTGGTGGGGTATCGCGACGTGCCGGGCAAGCCGGCGATGTTCGCCACCACCAAGGCGTTTCTCGATCACTTCAACCTGAAGAACCTCGACGACCTGCCGCCTTTGGCGGAACTGCGGGAGATCGAGGCCGAGCCGGTATTGGAATTCGACGACGCGCCGGTGCCCGAGCACCTGCAACAACTGGCCGATGCCAGCGCCGAGCCGGAGGAACCCAAGGAAGAAACCAGCTTCCATACCCTGCTGCTGGAGCTGGATTCCATGGAGGAGGGGATCAAGACCGACTTCGAAGACTTGCACCGTGATGGTGTGGTGGAACCGGAGCAGGGAGGAGTGCAAGAGCCGGTGCCGGATCTCCCGCAGGAGGAGGCCCGGACCGAATCTGAGTTCCTCGCCGATGAGCCCGATGAATTCCCGGTCGAACCCGAGGACCGGCCGCCGGTCGAAGCAGAGGATGATGTGCTGGGCGTGGCCGAGGCCCGGGCCAAGTTGCTCGCCGCAGTAGCCGCTCTGGAGCCTGCTACGCCGCAGTTGAGCGAGGAAGAGGCCGAAGCCCTGGCCCTGGCCGAAGCCATCGAAAACGAACGCCGCCTGCTGGACGATTGACCTTGTAGTCGCTGGCCGGCTCGGCGCATGGCTGGCGGTTTTTTTCGCCGGCAAGCCGGCTCCTACAGAGGTGATGGATGAGTTCTGCCAAGGATCCCTGCATCAGCGTGTGCAAGTTCAGCGATGACATCTGCATCGGCTGCGGGCGCAGCAAGCGTGAGATCAAGGCCTGGAAGAAGCTCGACAAGGCCGAGCGCCGTCAAGTGCTGGCTGAAGCCGCCATGCGCCTGCTGCAATTGCGCGCCACCGGCCGGCGGAAAAAGTCCTGAGGGGCGACTTATCAACTAGTCTGTGATGCGCAACCGCCGCCATGAGCGTATGATTCGCGACCCTTTGGCGATCCCTTCGCCACAGACCCTGTTTTCCACCCTTCAGGCCGCTCAAGCCTGAAGCGACACACCGGGAGGTGCCCAGATGAGCGATACCGATCAGAACGACCAGGAAATCCGTCCAGCCGGCGAAAAACTGCAGAAAGTCCTCGCCCGCATCGGCGTCGGCTCGCGCCGCGATGTCGAGTCCTGGATCAGCCAGGGCCGGATCAAGGTCAACGGCAAAGAGGCCACCCTGGGCCTGCGCGTCGACCTGCATGACGCCATTTCCATCGATGGCAAGGTGATCAAGCGCGAAGAGGCCGCCGAATCGGTGCGCCGCGTGATCATGTACAACAAGCCCGACGGCGAGATCTGCACCCGCGACGACCCGGAAGGCCGCCCGACCGTGTTCGACAAGCTGCCGCGTCCGCGCGAAGGCCGCTGGATCAACATTGGCCGCCTGGACATCAACACCACCGGTCTTTTGATGTTCACCACCGACGGTGAGCTGGCCAACCGCCTGATGCACCCTTCCTACGAGATGGACCGTGAGTACGCGGTGCGTGTGCGTGGCGAGGTCGACGACGAGATGATCGAGCGCCTCAAGGCCGGCGTCATGCTCGAAGACGGCCCGGCCAAGTTCACCGACATTCAGCAGGCGCCCGGTGGCGAAGGTTTCAACCACTGGTACCACTGCGTGGTGATGGAAGGTCGCAACCGTGAAGTGCGCCGCTTGTGGGAATCCCAGGGCCTGGTGGTCAGCCGCCTGAAGCGCGTGCGCTTCGGTCCGGTGTTCCTCAACTCCGACCTGCCCATGGGCCGCTGGCGCGAAATGAGCCAGTACGAAGTCGATGTGCTCAGCGCCGAAGTCGGCCTGACGCCGGTGGCCATGCCGCAGCTCAATGCCAAGTCCAAGGACAAGCTGGAGCGCATGCAGCGCAAATCCTCGCGTCCGGTGGGCAAGAGCGAGCGCGTGCGCACCCTGCGTCCGGCCAATGGCAGCGCGGCCACCCCGCGTGTTTCCCGCGAGCCGCAGATCGAAGGCGAGCGTCCTGGCCGCAAGCCGGCTGCCCGTCCGGATGGCGAGCGTGGCTCCCGTGCTCCGCGTCCGGCTACTGGCCGCGGCACTCCGGTGGCCGAACGCCCCGCGGACACCAAGCGTCCGGCCAAGCCGGCGCCCAAGTCCAAGCGCCCAAGCCTGGTGCTGGACAAGGACGCACCGTCCGGCAAGCGCCGTGGCGCCCCGGCCGGTTCCGGCCAGCGTCCCGGTTTTGGTCGCCGCAAGCCGGAGTGATTCCCGGCCTGCCGACAAAAACGCCAACCTCCGGGTTGGCGTTTTTTTTTGCCTGCAACTGCGCAGGAGCCGGCTTGCCGGCGAACCGGGCCGCCCGGCTTGCGCAGGCTGATAGCGGCCTTCTGGCCCGCCAGCTCCTACGCTAGAAGGCGAACTGGCCGTCGAACACAGGCTTGTTATCCACCGCCAGCACTCCGGAACTGAAGATCAGGTCCAGGTGATGGCTGCCTTTGGCGCCGCCCCCCAGGCCCAGGTGCAGGCCGCAATGGCGCTCTTCGAAGCCGGAGTTGCGCCCGTAGAGAGACCTGATGCCCTCGTTGGTGCCGATTCCCAGTTCCTCTATGCGCCGGTTGGACGGGTTGGCATCCAGGTACTTGTTGAAGTCATTGGCCAGCCCCGGCACCTCGGTGGCCACCCGGCTGATGCTGGAGTTCTCGATCCACAGTTCCAGCGGTGCTTTCAGCACCCCGTACTTGCGGGCGAAAGGGATGGTGCTGAGGAAGGTGCCGAGAAACTTCACATGGCCGTTGATGGCATCGCTGTGGGTGGCGATTTCCCCCGGTGCCAGGTCGTAGTTGCCGACGCCGTTGATGTCGGTCCATTTCTTCACGCTGTTCAAGGGCGCTTCGAAATATGAGCCCTGAAGGTCACTGAAGCTCAGGGTGGTGGCCTGGGACAGGCGGCGGATCAGAGTGGCGTTGAGGTCGGCAATGCGTTGTGGCTCGACGCTGAAGGTGTCGTAGAAGTACTCGCCGTAATCCTTGAACAGCAGGGACTTCTTCCAGTGCTCGGCCATCAGCCCATGCAGCGGCCGCAGGAACTCCGGGCCGTCGGGGTGTGGCTGGGGCAGGGTCGAGGAGTCGTAGAAGAAGATGTACAGGTCACAGTCGATGATGGCCTGGGCAAGGGTCGCCGCCGGCTCCTGGTCCAGGCGCAGGGCGCTGACCGTCAGTGGGGTGGCCTGGCGCGACTGTTCGAGGATGGCGCTGACCATGGCCTGGTACTCGGCGGTGTGGCCGATCACCACCCTGGAGGGCTGGGCGCCGCTCAAGGCCGGATGCCGCTCGAGGTAGTACAGGAAATGGCGGATGGCGCGGGTCTGGTCCATAAAACCTCCCTGGAGGACAAAGGTGACCGGCGCAGGCACCAGGCCTGCACCGGTCCGGGCGCCTTACATCGGCCACATGGCAGTGCCGAATGGCACCACCGCGTCGGCCTGCATCATTTCCACTGCTGCTTCATGGGTGGCGGCTTCGAACCAGTCGTCCAGTTGCAGTTCGGTTTCCAGGTCTTGTTCCAGTGCTTGCATGGTGTCTCTCCTAGATACAGTGCGTGTAAGCAGTCCATTGGCGGAGCAGTTGAACAGCGGAGAACGGGAAGGTTGCTGGGCCGCTCATCCACTCCCGGAACTTGTCGGCTGGCTGAGCCGGCAAGTGGCTGGAAACCTAGTCCAGGGCATTTTGAAGTGCAAAAAAATAATTAGATTATTTTCTGCTGAACTTTATTTTCTATTTTTAGGTGAAATATTTATTCCCAGAAAACAAAAAGCTAAGGCTTTTCCGCTTGTCGGGCGGCGTGGGTGTCAATTTGCAGTCGGTTCGCCAGTTGATCTGGTTTGGCAATTTATCGTTACGCCTCGTAAAGAAAAAATTACGAAATGCGCCGTGATCCGCCTGTAATTCGCGGCGATGGATGTGCTGTAAGGAAAAGCTGCCGGCAGTTGTTCGGGAAAGCCACCGCCGAGGCTCTAGCCCGCTTGTTCCGGGGCGCCAAGGCAGGTGAGATGCACACCTGCCTGCGTACAGGTGCATAACAAGAAGGAGGCGCAATGAACGCCGTAACCGACTTTCACCCACACCCTTCGATGGGCGATGGCCTTCGCTCATTCATCGACGACCCCACTCGGTCCGTCCACTTTCGCGCCGCCGATGCCGAGCATCGGGCTGGCCCCGCAGGATTCCGGTTACCGGCACGCTGATAAAGCGGTGTCTGGCGGCAGGGAGTCAGGGGTGTACAATGCGCGGCGTTTTAACTGTGACCCAACTGCGTACCCGCGCATTTTGCGCCTGAAACGTGCTTTCCAGACCGCTTGCGAGGCGCTGAAGAGCTCGCTGCAAGGCCAATAAACTCAAGGTTATCCACCTTGTTCACTCCGCCGCGTCACGAGCGTGGTGGGTTCGATTTCGTCACAGATAAAAACAAACAGGTGACGCATGACCGTTAAAAGAACGCTGAACTTCTGGTGCCTGCGCTGGGGTTTGATCCGCGCCGCTTAAGCCTTTACCGGGCGGCAACGTCTGACACACATTACCTTGCGTGAGAGCCTTTTCATGAGTGGACAAAACTCGCATTCGGGCGAGCTGAAACGCGGCCTGAAGAATCGCCATATTCAACTGATCGCCCTGGGCGGCGCGATTGGTACCGGTTTGTTCCTGGGGTCGGCCGGGGTGCTCAAGTCCGCCGGCCCGTCGATGATCCTCGGTTATGCCATCTGCGGTTTCATCGCTTTCATGATCATGCGCCAGCTCGGCGAGATGATCGTCGAGGAGCCGGTGGCCGGCTCCTTCAGCCACTTTGCCCATAAATACTGGGGCGGCTTTGCCGGTTTCCTCTCGGGCTGGAACTGCTGGATCCTCTATATCCTGGTGGGCATGTCGGAGCTGACCGCGGTCGGCAAGTATGTGCACTACTGGTGGCCGGACGTCCCGACCTGGGCCTCGGCAGCCGTGTTCTTCGTCATGATCAACGCCATCAACCTGGCCAACGTCAAGGTCTTCGGCGAGGCCGAGTTCTGGTTCGCCATCATCAAGGTGGTCGCCATCGTCGGCATGATCGCCCTGGGCAGCTACCTGTTGGTCAGCGGCCACGGCGGCCCGCAGGCCTCGGTGAGCAACCTGTGGTCCCACGGCGGCTTCTTCCCCAATGGGGTCAGCGGCCTGGTGATGGCCATGGCAATCATCATGTTCTCCTTCGGCGGCCTGGAAATGCTCGGTTTCACTGCAGCGGAAGCCGACAAGCCGAAGACCGTGATCCCCAAGGCGATCAACCAGGTGATCTATCGCATCCTGATTTTCTACATCGGCGCCCTGGTGGTGCTGCTGTCGCTGACGCCGTGGGACACCCTGCTGGTGACCCTGAACGCTTCCGGCGATGCCTACAGCGGCAGCCCGTTCGTCCAGGTGTTCTCGATGCTGGGCAGCAACACCGCGGCGCACATCCTCAACTTCGTGGTCCTGACCGCGGCGCTGTCGGTGTACAACAGCGGCACCTATTGCAACAGCCGCATGCTCCTGGGCATGGCCGAGCAGGGCGATGCGCCCAAGGCCCTGGCCAAGATCGACAAGCGCGGCGTACCGGTGATGTCGATCCTCGCTTCGGCGCTGGTGACCTTCGTCGCCGTGGTGCTCAACTACCTGATTCCGCAGCACGCCCTGGAGCTGCTGATGTCCCTGGTGGTGGCGACCCTGGTGATCAACTGGGCGATGATCAGCTACTCGCACTTCAAGTTCCGCCAGCACATGGAGCGTACCGGCCAGACCTCGCTGTTCAAGGCGCTGTGGTACCCCTACGGCAACTACGTCTGCCTGGCGTTCGTGGTGTTCATCCTGGGCATCATGCTGATGATTCCGGGCATCCAGATCTCGGTGTACGCGATCCCGGTGTGGGTGGTGTTCATGTGGGTCTGCTACTGCATCAAGAACAAGCGCAGTGCCCAGCACGCGCTGCAGGCAGCCAGTGCTTCGCTGAAGTAAGCGCGGCCCTGGCAACGACTAACCCGGCTCCGGCCGGGTTTTTCATGGCCGTGATTTTTGTCGGGGGCTGAGATCGCTTTCGCCGGCAAGCCGGCTCCTACGGTGTGCCTGCCCGCTGTAGGGGGCTGGCTTGCCAGCGAAGAGACCCGCAAGAGCGTGGGGAATGGGGGTATCCTATGCGCCCTGAAGACGGATTCCTGTTCCATGCTGGTGATTTCCAACAACGTGCATCTGCCGGATGCCGAGATCGAGCTGACCGCCATCCGTGCCCAGGGCGCCGGTGGGCAGAACGTCAACAAGGTGTCCAGCGCGGTGCACCTGCGCTTCGACATTCCGGCTTCGTCCCTGCCTCCGTTCTACAAGGAGCGCCTGCTGGCGCTGCGCGACAGCCGCATCACCAGTGACGGCGTGATCATCCTCAAGGCCCAGCAGTACCGCACCCAGGAGCAGAACCGCGCCGATGCCCTGGAGCGCCTCACCGAGCTGATTCTCAGCGCCATCAAGGTGGAGAAGAAGCGCCGCCCGACCAAGCCGACCCTGGGTTCGAAGAAGCGCCGCCTGGAGACCAAGGCCAAGCGCGGCAGCATCAAGGCCGGGCGCGGCAAAGTGGACTTCTAGCGCGCCTCGCGTTCCTGGCGCAGCTTGGGCGCCTGGTGGTACAGGTACAGGCTCAGCACCAGGCCGGTGCAGGCAGCGATGGCGGCGAACAGGAAGATCGAGGCAAAGCCGAAACCGGCAGCAATCGCCCCCGCCAGCGGGCCGGTGATGCCCAGCGACAGGTCGATGAACAGCGAGTAGGCCCCCACTGCCGCGCCGCGGCTGGAGGCTGGCACCAGGTTCACCGCTTCCACCCCCAGGGCCGGGAATACCAGGGAGAAGCCGAAGCCGCTCAGGGCTGCGCCGGCCAGGGCCCAATTGGCATCCGGTGCCAGCCACAGCAGCAACAGGCCGAGGGTTTCCACCGACAGGCAGGCAATCGCCACGCGAAAGCCGCCGAGGCGGTTGATCAGGTTGCCGAACAGCAGTCGCGCGCCGATGAAGCTGGCACCGAACAGGCTCAGGCACAGTACGGCGTTGTCCCAGTGCCGGGTGGCGTAGTACAGGGTGATGAAGGTGGCGATGGTGCCAAAGCCGATGGAGCCCAGGGCCAGGCCGCAGCCGTGGGGAAACACCTTGCCCAGCACGTGGATGAACGGCAAGCGCTCGCCGGCAACGATCGGCGCGGCGAGTTTCGGCCAGGCCAGCAGCAGGCCGAGCAGCGCCAGCAGGATGATGCTCGCTCCCATGCTCCACAGCCCCAGCCGGCTTACCAGCCACACCCCCAGCGGCGCGCCAATGGCCAGGGCGCCGTAGCTGGCGATGCCGTTCCAGGAAATCACCTTGGCGGTATTCTGCGCCCCGACCCGGCCGATGCCCCAGCCGATGGAGCCCGAGCCCACCAGGCTTTCCGCGCTGCCCAGGACCAGGCGGCCGATCAGCAGGCTGATCAGGCTCAGGGTCGGCAGGTTGTGCAGCCAGGCCGAAAGCAGCATGAACACCCCGCTCAAGCCGCAGCCGGCCAGGCCGTACATCACCGCGCGCTTGCTGCCCAGATTGTCGATGATGCGCCCGGCATAGGGCCGGCTGAGCAGGGTGGCCAGGTATTGCACGCTGATCACCAGGCCGGCGATCACCGCGCCAAAGCCCAGCTCGCTGTGCACGTAGCCCGGCAATACTGCCAGCGGAATGCCGATATTCAGGTAGCCGATAAAGGTGAACAGGACGATGGAGACGACGTGCAGCGTGACCGTCAAGGGGCGCTGGGTATCTGGCATGGGGATCGGACCACTGCGACAGCTCAATAGATAGGCTGCTTATGATACCGATGTGCAGGGAGGGGTTGTGGGGGAAATCGATGTGTTGTTCAGATTTTTACCTGGCCGGAGTCGGTTCAGGCGTCATTGTTGCCCAGCAACCGGGTGGTGACCAGGGCGGCCAGGGCATTTTCCTGGGTGCCGAAGCGGGCCAGCAGAGCGGCCTGTTTTTCTTCGCTGAGGCGATTCCACACGTCGATCATCTGTTCGGCAGTGCCGATCAGCACGCTGGCTTGGGTTTCGCTGAAGGATTCGGTCATGGTGCGGCGGGGCTCGGGAGGAGGGTTTCAGGCGGTGTGGAAAGCGCTTGAGTAGCGCTTTCCACACGGTCTGGTTACAGCTTTCAGTCTTCGCTGTCGGCCTTGCGGCTGTCGGCGGCTTCTTGCACTACAGGCTTGTCGGCACTGGCTTGTGGCGGAGTTGTCTGCTCAGTTTCGTGCAGGCTTGGGAAGGGGAGATTCGGGATCTCATGCATGTCGTTGCTCCTCGCAAAGTCTGTTTTTTAAATCGCTGGGTAGATCCGCGCTTTTAAAAAGCTTGGGCAGGATACAGCACTGGAAATGACAAAAAGATTTTTATCGCGCTTTTTGGGATGAAAGGGATTTCATCGAGTGGTGCGGCTTGCCGTCACAGGCAGCCAGAGGGCTGCCTGTGACGGTGCGCAAGTTGCTATACGACCCGGGCGATGGCTTCAGCCAGCAAGTCCAGGCGGCTGGCGTCGATCCCGGCCACGTTGGCGCGGCCGGAGCTGACCATGTACACGCTGTGGTGGTCACGCAGTTCCTGGACCTGGGCAGGGCTCAGGCCGGTGTAGGAGAACATTCCCCGTTGCACGCCGATATGCGCGAAACGTTCGGCCAGGCCGTAAGGCTGCAAGGCCTCCAGCAGGCCGGCGCGCAGTTGCGCGATCCGCAGGCGCATGGTTTCCACTTCGTCGGCCCAGAGGCTTTTCAGCTCCGGGTCGCCGAGGATGGTGGCGACCACCGCCGCGCCGTGATCCGGTGGCGTGGACCACAGGTTACGGGCGATATGGGCCAGTTGGCTGCGCACATCGAGCAGTTTCTCGGCGTCCTGGGTGCAGACGATCAAAGCGCCGGTCCGGTCGCGGTACAGGCCGAAGTTCTTCGAGCAGGAGCTGGTGATCAGCACTTCCGGCAGTTCGGCGGCGAACAGCCGCACTGCCCAGGCATCCTGCTCCAGGCCATCGCCGAAGCCCTGGTAGGCGAAGTCGATCAGCGGCAGCAGCTTGCGGCTGCGTACCACGTCCAGCACGCGTTGCCAGTCGGCGTGGCCGAGGTCGAAGCCGGTGGGGTTGTGGCAGCAGGCGTGCAGCAGCACCACGTCGCCCTCGGGCACCTGGTTCAGGGTCGCCAGCATGGCCTCGACGTCCAGGCGGTTGTCGCTGCCCACATAGGGGTAGTGACTGACCTTGACCCCGGCCGCGGCAAAGATGGTCTCGTGGATCGGCCAGGTCGGGTTGCTCAGCCACACGCCACGGCCCGGCAGGCAGTGGGCGATGAAGTCGGCACTCAGGCGCAGGGCGCCAGTGCCGCCCGGGGTTTGCGTGGCGCCGGCACGCTGGGTGGCGATCAGTTTCGAATCGCTGCCCAGTACCAGTTCATTGATCACCTTGCCGAAGGCCGTGTCGCCATGGCCGCCGATGTAGATCTTGGTGTCCTGGCTGTCCACCAGGCGCTGTTCGGCCAGCTTCACCGAGCGCGGGATCGGCGTCAGGCCCTGGGAGTCCTTGTAGACCCCCACGCCGAGGTCGAACTTGCGCGGGTTGGGATCGTTGGCGTAGGCCCCCATCAGGCCGAGAATCGGGTCGCCGGGAACCCGGCCGATGGCGTCGAAGTGCATTACTTGCGTCCTTCTGCGGTCTTGGCCACTTCATCGGTGCGGGCTGCCATGATGAAGTCGTTGCGGTGCAGGCCCTTGATCGAGTGGCTCCACCAGGTCACGGTGACCTTGCCCCACTCGGTGAGCAGGCCCGGGTGGTGGCCTTCGGCCTCGGAGATCTCGCCCATGGCGTTGGTGAAAGCCAGGGCAAATTTGAAGTTCTTGAACAGGAAGACTTTTTCCAGCTGCATCACGCCATCGCGAACTTCGATGTTCCAGTCAGGGATCTGCTTGATCAGTACCGGCAGTTCTTCGTCGCTGACTTGAGGAGCATCGGCACGGCAGGCTTCGCAATGGGCTTGGTTCAGAGCGGTCATGGTGGGTTCCCAGGATTCAATTCTTGTTGGAAGTTACTATCTTTCGCAGCGGCTCGCGAGTGCGGGCCGCTCAGGCCGCCTTGGGTTTTGGCGGAAACTTGGGGGCGTGCAGGCCCAGCTGCATGCCTTGGTGGACCAGGGCCATGATGTCTTCGTGGGCCAGGTCGAACAGGCGCTTGAGGTTGGGCAGGGTGAAATAGATCGGCTGCAGGATGTCGATGCGATACGGCGTGCGCATGGCTTCCAGCGGGTCGAAGGCCTGGTGTTCCGGCTCTTCGGACAGGCTGTACACGGTCTCCTTGGGCGAGGACAGGATGCCGCCGCCATAGATGCGCCGCCCGGCCGGGGTGTCCACCAGGCCGAACTCGATGGTCATCCAGTACAGGCGCGCCAGGTACACCCGCTCTTCCTTGGTGGCTTGCAGGCCGAGCTTGCCGTAGGTGTGGGTGAATTCGGCGAACCAGGGGTTGGTCAGCAGCGGGCAGTGGCCAAAGATCTCGTGGAAGATGTCCGGCTCTTGCAGGTAGTCGAGTTCTTCGCGGGTGCGAATGAAGGTCGCCACGGGAAAGCGCTTGCTGGCCAGCAGTTCGAAGAAAGTCTGGAAGGGGATCAGCGCTGGTACCCGGGCCACTTGCCAGCCGGTGGTTTCACCCAGGACCTTGTTGATTTCGCCCAGTTGCGGAATACGGTCGTGGGGCAAGCCGAGCTTGTCGATGCCGTCCAGGTACTCCTGGCACGCACGACCCTCGATCACTTTCAACTGGCGTGTGATCAGGGTGTTCCACACCGCGTGTTCTTCGGGTGGATAGTCGATAAAACCTTGCGCGTCGGGCTCGCGGGCCACGTACTGCGTCTGCTTCATGCTGCTCTCCTGCCAGGGGATGCGTTCTTGTTATGTGTGACCCCAGTGATACCCGAGGGTGCGACGCTTTGCAGCAGGTGGCCGGTGCGGGTAGAGGGCTGTCGTGCACCAATTTGTAAAGTAAACGTTACGAATCTGGCGGGGTCTCCACCCTGTGGTGGGTTTTCAGGTTTGAAAAAGCGGTTTGCTGTCACATAATCTTGACGACTATCTGCGCCATCCTGCAGAAAGTTTGTAAAGCCCGATGCCATAAGCGTCGGTTTTCGGCGCCTATGCCATTCACTGTCAGTCCCAGGGCCTTCCTTCTATGCGTATCAAAGTTCACTGCCAGAATCGCATCGGCATCCTGCGCGACATTCTCAACCTGCTGGTGGAATACGGGATCAACGTGGCCCGTGGCGAGGTGGGGGGCGAGCATGGCAATGCCATCTATCTGCACTGCCCGAACCTGATCAACCTGCAATTCCAGGCGCTGCGCCCCAAGTTCGAGTCCATCGCCGGGGTGTTTGGCGTCAAGCGAGTCGGGTTGATGCCCAGCGAGCGCCGGCACATGGAGCTCAATGCGCTGTTGGGGGCTCTGGAGTTCCCGGTGCTGTCCATCGACATGGGCGGCTCCATCGTGGCGGCGAACCGGGCCGCAGCGCAGTTGCTGGGAGTGCGGGTGGACGAGGTGCCGGGCATTCCCCTGTCGCGCTACGCCGAAGACTTCGACCTGCCGGAACTGGTGCGGGCCAACCAGTCGCGGATCAACGGGTTGCGGGTCAAGGTCAGGGGCGATGTGTTCCTGGCGGACATCGCGCCGCTGCAATCGGAACATGACGACAGCGAAGCCATGGCCGGCGCGGTATTGACCTTGCACCGGGCGGATCGTGTTGGCGAGCGCATCTACAACGTGCGCAAGCAGGAGCTGCGGGGCTTCGACAGCATCTTCCAGAGTTCGAAGGTCATGGCGGCGGTGGTGCGTGAGGCGCGGCGCATGGCGCCGCTGGATGCGCCGCTGCTGATCGAGGGCGAGACCGGGACCGGCAAGGAGCTGCTGGCCCGTGCCTGTCACCTGGCCAGCCCGCGCGGGCAGTCGCCGCTGATGGCCCTGAACTGCGCCGGGTTGCCGGAGTCTATGGCCGAGACCGAGCTGTTCGGCTACGGCCCTGGCGCCTTCGAGGGGGCTCGGGCAGAGGGCAAGCTGGGGCTGCTGGAACTGACCGCCGGTGGCACCCTGTTTCTCGACGGGGTAGGGGAGATGAGCCCGCGCTTGCAGGTCAAGCTGCTGCGCTTCCTGCAGGATGGCTGCTTCCGCCGGGTCGGCAGCGATGAAGAGGTGTACCTGGATGTGCGGGTGATCTGCGCGACCCAGGTGGATCTTTCCGAGTTGTGCGCCAGGGGCGAGTTCCGTCAGGACCTCTATCACCGGTTGAATGTGCTGTCCCTGCACATTCCGCCATTGCGCGAATGCCTCGACGGCCTGCCCCCCCTGGTGGAGCACTTTCTCGACCAGGCCAGCCGGCAGATCGGTTGCCCGTTGCCGCGTCTGGCGCCGGCGGCCATGGAACGCCTCAGTCACTACCACTGGCCAGGCAATGTGCGGCAGCTGGAGAACGTGCTGTTTCAGGCGGTTTCCCTGTGTGATGGCGGTACGGTCAAGACCGAGCACATCCGGCTGCCGGACTATGGTGCGCGCCAGCCGCTTGGCGATTTCTCCCTGGAGGGTGGCCTGGAACAGATTGTCGGGCGCTTTGAAAAGGCCGTGCTCGAGAGTCTGTACGCCGAACACCCGAGTAGCCGTCAGTTGGGCAAGCGGCTGGGGGTCTCCCACACCACCATCGCCAACAAACTGCGCGAATACGAGGTCGGCAAGAATGCCGGTGACAATCCCTAGGCTTGTATCCGGGCCGTTACTTGCCGGTAGCGGCATAAGACCGCCGTTTTTCCGTCTTCTGTCAGCGCTGTTTTTTCCTCTGTAATCAGGCAAAGCCTTGCCCCGCCTGGGGATCACCACTGCGTGAAAAAGTTGGTGCGCTTATTGCTTATGGCTTCGCAGTACAGCGGTGGGCGGCAAACGTCCGGCAGACAGAGGAAAGACTGTGGACAAGTACCTTTATGTGGCAATGACCGGCGCCAGCCAGAATGCACTGGCGCAAAAGGCTCATGCCAACAATCTGGCGAACATCTCTACCAATGGTTTTCAGCGCGACCTGGAGCAGGCCCGTGCGATGCCGGTATTTGGTGACAGCTTTCCGGCGCGCGCCTTTGCCATGAGCGAGCGCCCGGCAACGGATTTCAGTGCCGGCTCGATGGTGGAGACCGGTCGTGACCTGGACGTGGCCGTCAGCGGCAACGGCTGGATCGCCGTGCAGAGCCCCGACGGCAGCGAAAGCTATGTGCGTACCGGCAGTTTGAATGTCGACGCCCTGGGTGTGCTGCGCGCCGGCAACGGCATGCCGGTGATGGGCAATGGCGGCCCGATCGCCGTGCCACCCGAGCAGAAGATCGAAGTTGGCCAGGACGGCACCATCAGTATCCGTGCCATGGGCGAGGGCCCGCGAGTCATGGCCGAGGTCGACCGCATCAAGCTGGTCAACCCGGACATCAAGAACCTCACCAAAGGCCTGGACGGCTCGATCAAGACCAAGGACGGCCAGCCGGCACCCGCCGACGCCAACGTCCAGCTGGTCTCGGGTTTCCTTGAGTCGAGCAACGTCAACGCCGTGCAGGAAATGACCGCGGTGCTGGCCCTGTCCCGGCAGTTCGAATTGCACGTGAAGATGATGAACAGCGCCAAAGAAGACGACCAGGCCATGGCTCGGGTCTTGCAGATCAGCTAATTACCAGTATCTAGCGCCGTAAAACAGGCGCGAGAGGAGAAATCAATGCTTCCGGCTCTATGGGTTGCCAAAACCGGTCTGTCCGCCCAGGACACCAACCTGACCGTCATTTCCAACAACCTGGCGAACGTCTCGACCACGGGCTTCAAACGTGATCGCGCCGAGTTCCAGGACCTGCTGTACCAGATCAAGCGTCAGCCGGGGGCCCAGTCCACCCAGGACAGCGAGCTGCCAACCGGCCTGCAGGTCGGTACCGGTGTGCGCATTGTCGGCACCCAGAAGAACTTCACCGCCGGCAGCCTGCAGACCACCGAGCAACCTCTGGACCTGGCCATCAACGGACGCGGTTTCTTCCAGATCCTGCAGCCCGATGGCACCACGGCCTACACCCGTGACGGTACTTTCCACCTGAACTCCGACGGCCAGATCGTCACCGCCAGCGGTTTTGCCCTGGAGCCTGCGGTTGTCGTGCCCAACGATGCGCAGACCTTCACCGTAGGCCAGGACGGCACCGTGTCCATCACCATTGCCGGCAACCCGGCGTCCCAGGTGATCGGCAACCTGCAAACCGCCGACTTCATCAACCCGGCGGGCCTGCAGGCCCAGGGCAACAACCTGTTCCTGGAAACCGCCGCCAGTGGCGCGCCGCAGATCGGTACCCCGGGCCTCAACGGTTTCGGCACCACGCTGCAGAACACCCTGGAAGCCTCCAACGTCAGCACCGTTGAGGAGATGGTCAACATGATCACCACTCAGCGCGCTTACGAGATGAACTCCAAGGTGATCTCCACCGCGGACCAGATGCTCTCGTTCATTACGCAGAAGCTGTAATCAAGTCTTGAGGTCGCCACGGGTCTGAAGTGGTGCACCGGCAACATCGTGAGGAAGGGTCATGAATCGGTTTATTTGTGTTCTAGCGCTGAGTGGGAGTGCCGTGCTCGCGGGCTGTGTCGCCCCGCCGCCCAAGCCCAATGACCCTTACTACGCGCCGGTGCTGCCGCGTACGCCGCTGCCTTCCGCGTCCAACAACGGTTCGATCTACCAGGCCGGCTTCGAGCAGAACCTGTACAGCGACCGCAAGGCGTTCCGGGTCGGTGACATCATCACCATCACCCTGAACGAGCGGACCAACGCCAGCAAGGGTGCCAACTCGGCGCTGACCAAGACCAGTTCCAACAGCATTGGCCTGACCTCGCTGTTCGGTGCCGTGCCCAACACCAACAACCCGCTGGGCGACGGCGACCTGACCCTGAATGCCGGCTACAGCGGCAATCGCGCCACCAAGGGCGACAGCAAGGCGGCCCAGAGCAATAGCCTGACCGGTTCGATCACCGTGACCGTGGCCGACGTACTGCCCAACGGCATCATCGCGGTGCGTGGCGAGAAGTGGATGACCCTCAACACCGGCGATGAGCTGGTGCGGATTGCAGGCCTGGTACGGGCGGACGACATCGCCACCGACAACACCGTGTCCTCGACCCGGGTCGCGGATGCACGCATTACCTATTCGGGCACCGGCTCGTTTGCCGATGCCAACCAGCCTGGCTGGTTCGACCGTTTCTTCCTCAGCCCGCTGTTCCCTTTCTAGGTGATGAAAAGACTCATGCTCAATTTCAAGCACCTGATGGCGGCGGCGTTGTTGCTGTCCACTTCCCTTGGCGTCCAGGCCGAGCGGTTGAAGGACATCGCCAGCATTTCCGGCGTGCGTTCCAACCAATTGATCGGCTATGGCCTGGTGGTCGGGCTTAACGGTACCGGCGACCAGACTACCCAGACGCCTTTCACCTTGCAGACCTTCAACAACATGCTGTCGCAGTTCGGCATCAAGGTGCCGGCCGGCTCCGGCAACGTGCAGTTGAAGAACGTCGCGGCGGTGTCGGTGAGTGCCGATCTGCCGGCGTTCGCCAAGCCGGGCCAGCAGGTGGATATCACCGTGTCCTCCATTGGTAACTCCAAGAGCCTGCGCGGCGGCACCTTGCTGCTGACGCCGCTCAAGGGCATCGACGGCAACGTCTACGCCATCGCCCAGGGCAACCTGGTGGTGGGTGGTTTCGATGCCGAAGGACGCGACGGTTCGAAGATCACCGTCAACGTACCGTCGGCCGGGCGGATTCCTGGTGGCGCCTCGGTCGAGCGTGCCGTGCCCAGTGGTTTCAACCAGGGCAACAGCCTGACCCTGAACCTCAACCGTTCGGATTTCACCACCGCCAAGCGCATCGTCGACAAGATCAACGACATGCTCGGCCCAGGCGTGGCCCAAGCCATCGACGGTGGCTCGATCCGGGTGACCGCGCCCCTGGACCCAAGCCAGCGTGTGGACTACCTGTCGATCCTGGAGAACCTGGAGATCGATCCGGGGCAGGCGGTGGCCAAGGTCATCATCAACTCCCGTACCGGCACCATCGTCATTGGCCAGAACGTCAAGGTCTCGCCGGCGGCGGTGACCCACGGCAGCCTGACCGTGACCATTACCGAAGACCCGATCGTCAGCCAGCCCGGCCCTCTGTCCAATGGCCAGACCGCGGTGGTGCCCCGCTCGCGGGTCAATGCTCAGCAGGAAGCCAAGCCGATGTTCAAGTTCGGCCCGGGCACCACTCTGGATGAGATCGTCCGGGCGGTGAACCAGGTGGGCGCGGCGCCAGGCGACTTGATGGCCATCCTCGAAGCCTTGAAACAGGCCGGCGCCTTGCAGGCCGACCTGATCGTGATTTGAGGTGAGCGCCATGGATATTCGTAAAAGCGGACTGATTGGCAGCGGCGACTCCGGGTCTTACTCCGACCTCAACCGCCTGCAGCAACTGAAGGTCGGCGACAAGGACGGCGAAGCCAACGTGCGCAAAGTGGCGCAGGAGTTCGAGTCGCTGTTTCTCAATGAAATGCTCAAGTCCATGCGCAAGGCCACTGACGTCATAGGCCAGGACAACCCGCTCAATACCCCGGCCGCCAAGCAGTACCAGGACATGTATGACCAGCAGTTGGCGGTGTCCCTGTCTCGCGAGGGTGGCGGTATCGGCCTGGCCAATGTGCTGATGCGCCAGATGATGAAGAACAAGCCGGCTCATCCGAATGCGGCCACCACGACTTTGCCGGCCGCGGCGCCGGTGGCGACTCCGACGCCGATCGCTGCCGGTACCACGGCCCAGGATGGTCCGTTGAGCCGGGTCAACGGCCAGCGCCCGATGTGGGCTTCGCGGGCCCACGATCCTTTGCGCACGAGCGTGGCGCATAACGACATGGTGCTGCTCAACCAGCGTCGTCTGTCCCTGCCCAGCAAGCTCACCGATCGCCTGTTGACCGGCATCGTGCCGTCGGCCGGTGCCGTCGAGGGCGGCGCACAGAACGCCGCGCCGACCCGCAACAGCCCGGCCGCCGATGCCGTGCTGCGGGGCGAGTGGCGGGTCAATCAGGGCTACGCCGCGTCCCAGGGCAAGATGCGGGTCTATGGCCGGGCCATGGCCCAGCCGCCGCTGGCACCGGCCAAGCGTGCCTTCAGTTCCGCCGACGACTTCGTCGCCACCATGCTGCCGATGGCGCAGCAGGCGGCCCAGCGTATCGGGATCGATCCGCGCTACCTGGTGGCCCAGGCCGCCCTGGAAACCGGCTGGGGCAAATCGGTGATGCGCCAGCAGGATGGCAGCAGCAGCCACAACCTGTTCGGCATCAAGGCCGGCAGCAGTTGGCAGGGTGCACAGGCCCGGGCGATCACCAGCGAGTTCCGCAACGGGCAGATGGTCAAGGAGACGGCGGCGTTCCGTTCCTACGATTCCTATCAGGACAGCTTCCACGATCTGGTGACCTTGTTGCAGAGCAACAATCGCTATCAAGAAGTGCTGAAGGTGGCCGATAAACCAGAACAGTTTGTTCGCGAGTTGCAAAAAGCCGGGTATGCAACGGACCCGGATTACGCAAGCAAGATTTCGCAGATAGCCAAGCAGATGAAGAATTACCAGAACTACGCTGCGGCTGGCGTTTCCACGAATTTATAAGGTCTGAATCATGAGTTTGCTCAATATCGGGATGTCGGGGCTGGCCGCCAGCCAAACGTCGTTGATGACCACGGGTAACAACATTGCCAACGCCGACACCGCCGGGTACTCGCGTCAGCAGACCGTGCAGGGCACCAAGGCCTCCAGCCAGAATGGCAACGTCTTCATCGGCACCGGCACCACCCTGGCGGACGTGCGCCGGGTCTATAACAGCTTCCTCGATGCCCAGTTGCGCACCGCCACCTCGCTCAACAGCGATGCCGCGGCGTTCCAGGGGCAGATCAGTCCGATCGACCAATTGCTGTCGGACAGCGGCACCGGCATGACCGGCGCCCTGACCAAGTTCTTCGCCTCGGTGCAGAACCTCAACGCCAAGCCTACCGACGAGGCTTCCCGGCAGTTGCTGCTCAGCGACACCCAGGCCCTGAGCAACCGTTTCAACTCGGTATCCAGCCAGCTCAACCAGCAGAACACCAATATCAACGGCAACCTGGCGAACATGGCGGACCAGGTCAACAAGCTGGCCAACACCGTGGCCCAGCTCAACCAGAAGATTTCCGAGCTGTCGACCAACGGCAACGGCATGCCCAACGATCTGCTCGATGCGCGTAATGAAACCGTGCGCCAGCTTTCGACCTTCATCGGCGTGCAGGTCTCGGAGCGTGGCTCCAGCGTCGACCTGTACCTGGGCAGCGGCCAGCCGCTGGTCATGGGTAACTCGGCCAATACCCTGGAAGTGGTGCAGGGCAAGAACGACCCGAGCCGCTCCGCGCTGCAGTTGAACCGGGGCTCGAGCAGCATCGACATCACCAACCTCACCACCGGTGGCGAGATCGGCGGCCTGCTGCGCTACCGCAGCGAAGTGCTGGATCCGGCGATGAACGAGCTGGGCCGCGTAGCCCTCGTGGTCGCCGACCAGATGAACAGCCTGATGGCTCAAGGCATCGACAAGAACGGTGATTTCGGCGGCAACCTGTTCAACGACATCAACAGTGCCCGGATGATCAGCCAGCGCAGCATTGGCAGTGCCACCAACAGCGCAGGCTCGGGCAACTTCGATGTCACCATCAAGGACACCGGCAAGCTGAGCACCAGCGACTACACCGTGACCTTCAGCAGTGCCACCGACTACAGCGTCAAGCGTTCCGATGGCACCGACATGGGCAGCTTCAGCACCACCACCAGCCCGGCACCGGTGATCGATGGCTTCTCGCTGAAACTCAATGGTACGGTCGGTGCCGGTGACAGCTTCAAGATCACCCCGACCCGCAATGCCGCTACCACCATCCAGACCGAAATGACCGACCCCAAGCGCCTGGCCCTCGCGGCTCCGCTGAAGGCCGAGCTGGCTGCCGGGCTCAAGAGCTCCCTGAGCATTTCCGCGCAGCCTTCCTTGAGCGTGCCGATCGACAACTACGACGCCGCAGCCAAGCTTGAGATGCAGACCGCAATCAAGAATTCGGGCCCGGTCAAAGTGGTGTTCAATGCGCCGGCAGGCGGCAGCCAGAGCTACGACTATTTCGATGCCAAGGGCAACAAGATGGGCAGCGGCTCCATCGTTCCCGGGCAGACCAACACCCTCAACCTGCAGATCAACATGCTGGATGCCAGCGGTGCGCCGATCACCGACGGCGGCACGCCACCGGTGACCAAGACGTTCGGCGTGCAGATGACCGTGGCCGGCGCTCCCGCCGCCGGCGACAGCATGAACATCTCGGTGAACGGCGCCGGCTCTTCGGACAACCGCAACGGCCTGGCGCTGGCCGGTTTGCAGAGCAAGCAGACAGTCGATACAGGTTCTGCCAGCAAAGGCATCACCCTGGTGGATGCCTACGGCAAGCTGATCGAGAACGTCGGCGCCAAGGCCAGTCAGGGCAGCCTCGACAGCGCCGCTACCGGCACCATCCTGGCTAACGCCAAGGGCGCCCGGGACTCGCTGTCCGGGGTCAACCTGGATGATGAGACCGGCAACCTGGTCAAGTTCCAGCAGTACTACACAGCGTCGTCGCAGATCATCAAGGCTGCGCAGGAAACCTTCAGCACGCTGATCAACAGCCTTTAAGGAGTCGTAGCCCATGCGCATTTCCACCTCCCAGTTTTACGAGTCCTCGGCTACCAACTACCAGAAGAACTTTTCCAAAGTGGTCCAGAGCAGCGAAGAGGCCAGCAGCCTGGTTCGCGTCAAGACCGCTGCCGACGATCCGGTAGGTGCCGCGCGCCTGCTGCAGCTGGGCCAACAGGCTTCGTTGCTGGACCAGTACAAGACCAACACCAACTCGATCAAGGCCTCCCTAGGCCAGACCGAATCGGTGATGACCAGCATCAACAACGTGCTGGCCCGCGCCAAGGAACTGGCCTCCGGTGCCGGCAACGCCGGTTACACCGACGCCGACCGCCAGGCCAATGCTTCGGAACTGGGGCAGATCGAAGAGCAGTTGCTGAGCCTGATGAACTCCCAGGACGAAAACGGCAAGTACATCTTCGGTGGCTCCAAGGATGACGTTCCGCCGTTCAGCCGCAACTCCGATGGCACCTACAGCTACAACGGTGACCAGAGCAGCCTGCAACTGCCGGTCGGCGACACCATGATGATGGCCGCCAACAGCACCGGTTGGGACGTGTTCCAGCAGGCACTGAACACCAGCCGCAGCCAGGTCACCATGACCGCGCCAGCCGTGGATGACGGGCGGATTTCCCTGTCCAACGGCCAGGTGGCCAACAACGGTGCCTACAACAGCCAATTCCGCAGCGGCGAGCCTTACACCGTGTCCTTCGTGTCCGGCACCCAGCTGAAGATCGTCGACGGCAGTGGCAACGATGTGACGGCCGAGGCCAGCAAAGGCGGTGTTTTCGGCACTGCGCCGAACCAGACCGTGAGCTTCCGTGGGGTCGACCTGAGCCTGAACGTCAACCTCAAGTCCGGTGACGACGCCAACGCCGTGCTGCCGGGGCATACCTTCACCCTGGGCTCCAAGCCGGACACCTTCAACGTGGCGCGCTCTCCGGGCAACCCGAGCATGACTCAGGTCTCGAACACCAGCATTACCGATCCGGTGGCCTACAACTCCACCTTCCCCAGTGGTTCGGCGATCCTCAAGTTCACCAGCGCTACCAATTTCGATCTGTACGCTGCGCCACTGACCGCTGATAGCAAGCCGGTGTCCTCGGGCGTGGTCGGGCCGGGCAACGTCGCCACCGCGGCGGGCGTGAGCTTCACCCTGACCGGCGCGCCTTCTCCGGCGGCCAACGATCAGTTCAGTGTGTCGGTCAACACTCACGAGACCCAGAACATACTGGATACCGTGAGCCAGCTGAAAAACGCCTTGAACACGCCAACCGCCGGCAACACCCTGGCGACCCAGAAGCAACTGGCCGACCTCGCCTCGGGGATGGCCAACCTGGCCAGTGGCATCGACCAGCTGTCGATCGGTATCAGTTCGGTGGGTGGTCGTGGTTCGGCCCTGGACACCCAGACCGAAATCAACGAAAGCCTGGCAGCTGCCAACACCAAGACCCGCTCGGCCATCAGCGACTCCGATCCGGCCGAAGTGATGACCCGCCTGACCCTGCAACAGACCATGCTGCAAGCCTCGCAGCTGGCCTTCAGCAAGATTGCCCAACTGGGTCTGTTCAACAAGGTCTGAGTGCGTGGCGTTCGGGCTGGCGCCCGGACGCCGCGATCTTCGAGCAGCCAGCCGTCTTTTTTAAGCGGTCTTGCAGCCCTGGCATCACTGGCCAGGGCTCGCCGCTCGAGAGTTTCCCGCCGTGAGCCAAGCCCCTCTAGTCAGCATCGTCATTCCCGCCTTCAACCCACGCTTCTTCAGCCAGGCTCTGGAAAGTGCCTTGGCGCAGACCTATCAGCCACTGGAGATCGTTGTTTGCGACGACAGTCCCGGCGATGAAATCCAGCAGGTTGTACAAGGGCTGAGCGAACCCGCGCACCCGGTGCGTTACGTGCGCAACCCGCAACCTCTGGGGTTGCAGAAAAACCTGTTGCGCTGCGTGAAAGAGGCCCGGGGCGAGCTGATCAAGGTGCTTTGCGACGATGACCGGCTGTTTGCGCCGAGCATCGCCCTGCAGGCGCAAGTGCTGATCGAGCACCCTGAGGTCAATCTGGTGTTCGCACTACGGGTGTTCAACGACGAAGGCAACTCCATTCTTCCGCCGCGGATTGAAAACTGCCGCTTTGCGCCGCTCGACGTGCTGCTCAAAGGCGATGACATGCTGGCGATCTTCGAGGGCACGCGGAAAAACTTCCTCGGCAACTTCAGTGCGGCACTGATGCGTCGAGCCGACGTGCTGGAGGTACTGCCAGCCCTGATCCACAAGGGCGCCGGTTTTGTCGCCTTGCTGGACCTGGCGCTGTTCATCTGCCTGATGCGCCGCGGCAATCTGGCGGCCCTGTCCACCGTGTTGAGTTGCGAGCGCCTGTATCAGGGGCGTTTCAGCCGCACGCCGCAAGTGCTCAAGGCCGTTGCCACCGAATGGGAATGGCTATTGCGGATGCTCTCCGAGCGTTCTGGCGAGTCGGCGCCCGCTGCGGGCTGGGTGCGTTACGTTGAACTGGCGCGAGCCGCCGAGCAGCCACGGCCATGGCGTGAGCTGGGGGTGCTCCATGTGCTGGGCAATCGCAGCGCCGTGGTCAACGGTCGGGTAGGGGGCGAAAGTCAGAGCTACGAGGAGTTCTACCAGCAATGGCTGGCGGCACGCTGCCTGTCGGCGGCGGAACAGCGGTTGCTGCCGCAGCGCATCGAAAGCTGGCCGCGGCGGGTGCGGATCGTGCCGATCGTCATGGACCTGGCAGGTGATGGCGCCGCTCTCGAGCGGACCCTGGGCAGCCTGGCCGGCCAGTTGTACCCAGCCGAAACGATCGTGGTGTTGTCCACCGCTGCCGGTACAGCCGGGGAGGCTGTGCTGCGTCAACCCTTGCGGGCCGACTGGGCCGGGCAACTCAACGAACTGATCCCTCGCCTGGATACCTGTGACTGGTTCTATCTGTTGCAGTCGGGTGACCAACTGCGTGACACGGCATTGCTGGTGCTGGCCGAGCGGATCGCCAACACCCCGGCCATGCTCTGCGCCTACAGTGACGAAGGCGCATTGCTTGATGGTCAGTCAACCGAACCGGTATTCAAGCCCGACTTCAACCTCGATTTGATGCGTGCCTACCCTTATGTCGGGCGCTCGCTGGCCTTTTCCCGCGAGCGTTTCCTGAGCGAGGGAGGCTTCGATTGCGCACGTGGCGAGCTGGCGCCCCAGGATCTGTTGTGGCGGCTGGTGGAAAATGTGGGCCCGCAAACCATCGAGCATATTGCCGATATCCAGATCGAGTCCGAGTTCCCGTTCGCAAAGTGGCTGTCCCGGCCCCAGGTCATCGAAGCCAGTGAGGGGCTGGTCGCTGCGCACTTGCAGCGCATCGGCGTGCAGTGCCGGATCCGCCATGATGATTTGCCCTTGCTCAATCGCATCGACTATCAGCACGGTGCGCGGCCGCTGGTGTCGATCATCATCACCTGCGGGGATTCGCTGCCGGCCTTGCAGCGTTGCGTCGAAGGCCTGATCGAGCAGACCGCCTACAACCATTACGAGATCCTGCTGGTGGCTGCCGGCAGTCGCGACCCGGACATGGCTGACTGGCTGGCGGCCATGGGGCAGTTGGGGGGCAACATGCTGCGGGTCTTGCCTTATGCCGGCCCCGCCAACCAGGCGGCCTTGACCAACAGCATTGCGGCCCAGGCTCGCGGCGACTACCTGCTGTTGCTCAGCCACGACACACGGATCTGCACCAGCGACTGGCTGGACGAGCTGCTCAACCAGGCCCAGCGTCCGGAGGTGGCTGTCGTGGGGGCGCGCATCCTTGCTACCGATGGCTCCATCCTGCATGCCGGGCAGGTACTGGGCATGTCTGGGCCCGTGGGCTCGCCGTTCATCGGCGAGGCACTGGGTGCCCGTGGTTATATGCAGCGTCTGCAGGTGGTGCAGAACTGGAGTGCGGTCAGCCGCGACTGCCTGATGATCCGCAAGGACGTGTTCGACAGTCTGGGCGGGCTGGATGAACAGAGTTTCGGCGCTGACCTGGGTGAAGCCGACCTGTGCCTGCGCGTCGATCGCGATGGCTACCTGGTGGTCTGGACCCCCCACGCCACCCTGATGCTGGCCCCGGCGTTGGCGCCACCGCAGGCGCCTGAGCAGCAGCAGATGCAGGAGGCTGAACAGGAGCGCTTCTACCGTCAGTGGCTGCCGAAGATCGCTCGCGATCCAGCCTACAATCCGGCCCTGAGCCTGGGGTTCTCCAGTTTCAGCCTGGAACCCAGCCTGCGCAACAACTGGAACCCGTTCTGCTCACGAGCCTTGCCGCTGGTGCTCGGCTTGCCGGTCAACAGCAGCGCGGTCGGGCATTACCGGGTCACCGGGCCACTGCGCGAGCTGGAAGCTGCAGGCAGGGTCATCGCTCGGGTGGCATACGAATCTCCGACCACCGTGGAAATCGAGCGTTTGTCGCCCGATACCATCGTGCTCCAGGGGCGCTACAGCGACGGCGCGGCCAGCGACATTCTGCGAATGAAGAAGTACTCCAGTGCGTTGCGGGTCTTCGAACTCGATGATTACGTGGTCAGCGCGCCAAAGAAAAACAGCCATGCTCGCAACAAGCCGGCGAACATCGAGCAGATGCTGCGCGACGGCATTGCCCTGTGCGATCGGCTGGTGGTCACCACTCAGCCGCTGGCGGATGTCCTGTCGGACATGCACAGCGATATCAGGGTAGTACCCAATATGCTCGCCCCTGAGCCCTGGGCGGGGCTGAGCAGCCGTCGCGGTACTTCCAGCAAGCCGCGGGTCGGCTGGGGTGGGGGCACCAGTCACACCGGGGACCTGGAGGTCATTGCCGATGTCGTGCGTGAACTGGCCTCTGAGGTGGAATGGGTGTTCTTCGGCATGTGCCCCGACGCCTTGCGCCCTTATGTGCACGAGTTCCATCCGGCGATCGGCTTGCAGGCTTACCCCCTCAAGCTCGCCAGCCTGAACCTCGACCTGGCTCTGGCACCTCTGGAGTTCCATATTTTCAATGACTGCAAGAGCAACTTGCGGTTGCTGGAGTACGGAGCCTGCGGCTACCCGGTCATTTGCACCGACACTGAGGCCTATCGTGGCTTCCTGCCTTGCACCAGGGTTCGCAGCAACACGACCGAAGAGTGGCTGCAGGCGATCCGCATGCACCTCAGCGACCCTGTTGCCAGCTACCGCATGGGAGATGAATTGCGCGAGGCGGTGCGGCGCGACTTCATGCTGGGCCCCGACAACCTGCAGCACTGGATGTGGGGCTGGTTGGCAGACTGAAGAAACCGCTGCAAAAAAAGCCACGCCTGCCAAGCGTGGCTTTTTTGTTTCTTGCGTGGCCTCTCGCAGTGGCGGGGGCTGCGCTCTACGCACCGATGGAACTGGCGCGTTTCCTGCAGCCTTGCTGGCAATTGTCATAAAACGAACGCTGTCGATGATCGGGTGTGTCTTCCGGCGCTCATGGGTGTAGCGCACGCGTGCGGGTAGCTTCCGGCTCGCCTGTTGTGGCCGGTGCCTGGAGTCAGGCGTAGCGTTGGCCAGGTGTTGAGCAGTTCTCAAGCCAATTCTTTGGCGCATCCAGGGGCGCAGTTGCGCTCGCGGGATGGATGAGCCGAGAGGGACATGCCGGGTCGGGTTCGTACAACATTAATGATTTGAGGTTCCAGGCGATCAGCCGGATGAGGGAATGGACAGATGTGGGTTCAAACAAAAGCAAACGAGGATGCAGCCCCAATGAGTGAGCGTTTCACTCTGGTGCTATTGACCCACGAGGCCAAGGCGCTGGCACAGCGAGCGCTGCGCTACTACAGCAGCTTTGCCTGTTCCATCCTGGTTCTGGATTCCTCGGAAAAGGCGGACGAGTCTCTGGCTCGCCAATTCCCGAAGGTGGATTACCGCCACGTGCCACAGTTTTCCCGGCAGGACCAGCAGGGCAAGCTGACTTACGGTGTGGGCCTGGTCGACACGCCCTACCTGGCGATTGCCAGCGACACCGACTTTTTGATCGCCGATGGGATTAGCGCCGCGCTAGCTTTCCTTGATGCCCACCCCGATTACGCGGTCTGCCATGGCTATGGCCTGATGTATTCGGCGCGGGTCCTGGAAACCAGCTATTACCTGCGCGATCGCAAGGGGCCCGAAGACTTCGCCGCCGCGAACGGGCGTGAGCGGATCATGAGTTTCATGGGGCATTACCTGAGCCCCTTCAATGCCGTGACCCGCACCGATGTGCTGCGCCAGTGGTACAGCCAGTTGCCACCTGCGGTGAGCACCGAGTGGCTGGATATCGGTTACGCCTTCTTCCTGTTGGCCACTGCCAAGGCGCGGATCCTGCCGGTTCCGTTCATTGTTCGTGAGGCCAATAGGGAGGCCCTGGAGCGCACCGCCCGCATTCAGGCGTTGCTGAGCAGCAAGGATGCCGGCTCGTTGGCCCAGCATCAGCAATTTGCCGAGTTTCTTGCGACCCTGCCGCACAACTGCGAAGGCCCGGATGCGCAGCAGATGAAGCAGCTGGCGCTGGACAGCTTTGCCGCCTTGGCCGAGTGCCTTGAAAGTGGCCGTTCGCTCAAGGGTGTGATGATCTTTCGCTCCACCTGGAGCGAGGTCGGCAAGGACCCGGTGCGTGCTTTCGGCTCGGAGCAGTTTGTCGAAATGCCGTTCTACAACCAGCCGATGTTCGATCTGTTGACGCAGATCGAGTTTCTTGTGCATGCGATGCCTGCGGGGCGCCTGCAGCTCAATGAGCTGGAAGGGGTGCTGCTCAAGCAGGAGGAATTGCTGCGGGTGCACTCGAATGACACGGCGCGAACCCTTCGCAGCCGGCTGTGGGAAGCCATGGCGCTGAACCTGTTCAACTTCACCGTGGTCAAGCGCCTTGCCGAGTCGATGCGCGATACCGACGAAGTGGAGGTGTTCCGCGAACTGCAGGAGTGGGCAGCCCGCCTCAAGGCGCTGCCGGCCACCGATAGCAGCGCGTTGTTTGCCAATACCCAGTCCGGGCAGTTGTTCAGCTGGCTGGAAGGCCGTGGCCCGAAACCGGGTCAGTTCAAGTCGATCGCCCATCTGCTGGGAAGGCGCGCCGGTGGGCCGCAGTTTCAGATTCTGCTGCTCGACCTCGACGCCGACATGATCAAGTTGCAAGCCACTTTCGATTCCCTGATGGCCAACCACTGCAAGGCATTCAAGCTGGTGGTGCTGACCACCGGCGATCTGCCGGCGATGACCACGGCACAGGACACTGTGCACTTCGTCAAGGTCAGCCAGGGCAACTATATCGAGCGCCTGAATCAGCTGGTGGCGCAGTCCACAGCGCACTGGGTACTCCTGATGGAGGCGGGTGACCAGCTCACCGCAAGCGGGCTGCTGCGGGCAAGCCTGGAGTTGCTGGGCGCCGAAGGCATCAGGGCCGTGGCGATGGATGAGGTGCAGCGGCAAGCCGATGGCACCTTGCGTCACGTGTTCCGTCCCGGAGTCAATCTGGACCTGCTGCAAAGCGCCCCCAATCTGATGGCGCGCCATTGGCTGCTGCACCGTGAAGTGCTGGTGCAGGCAGGTGGGTTCAATCGCGAGTTTGCTCGGGCCGTCGAGCTGGATCTGGTTCTGCGCCTGATCGAGGACGGTGGTCTGGCCGGCCTGGCTCATCTCGCCGAGCCGCTGCTGATCTGCCAGGCTGCGCCAGCCGGGGAAAATGCCGAGGAGCGCCAGGTACTGAGCCGTCACCTGGCCAATCGTGGTTATCGGGCCCAGGTCAGTTCTGCCCAGCCAGGGACCTACCAGATCGACTATCAACATGCCGAGCGGCCGCTGGTTTCGATCATTCTGCCGAGCCAGGACAACTTCGCCGAGCTGCAACGCTGTCTGGTGAGTGTGCTGCAACGCACCCGCTACCAGCGTTACGAGGTGCTGATTGCCGAGAACCACAGCCAGAACGCCGAACTCGATAGCTGGCTGGCCAGCCTGGAACGCCAGGGGGAGCGGATCCGGGTGTTGCGCAGCGGCCAGCGGGTGAGCACTTCGGCACTGCACAATGCAGCCTGCGCTGAAGCCAAGGGGGAGTACCTGTTGCTGCTTTCGGCCGATGCCGAAGTGGTCAATGCCAACTGGATCGACAGCCTGCTCAACCAGGTACAGCGTCCGGAGATCGGGATTGTCGGCGCCAGGCTGGTGAATGAGCGCGGCATGACCACCCAGGCGGGCCTGATCCTCGGCCTCAATGGCCAGCTGGGCGCAGCCTTCGCCGGAGAGGCCAAGGATGCTCCGGGCTACATGAACAGCCTCTGGGTGGAGAAGAACTACTCGGCGGTATCCGGCGTCTGCCTGATGATCGCCAAGGCGTTGTTCGAGGCCGTAGGTGGTTTGGACGAGGAGCATTTCGACCAGGCCTTCGCCGATGTCGACCTGTGCCTGAAGGTGGCCGATGCCGGTTATCTCACCGTCCTGACTCCGCAAGCGCAGGTCATGCATCCCGGCACCCTGGCGCAAGATCCACAGGCCTTGGCAGCCCTGAAAGACAAATGGGCGGCGCGCTTTGCGCAGGATACGGCCTACAACCAGAACCTGGCGTTGACTGGCAAGGGCTTTGCGCTGGGGGCCGCGAGCGCGGTGAACTGGAACCAGTTGCTGGGATAAGGAATCAATGATGTTCAACGGCAAATCCATTTTCATTTCCGGTGGCACCGGCTCCTTCGGGCGCAACTTCATTCGACGCCTGCTGGAGCAGTATCAGCCCAAGCGGGTCGTGGTGTTCTCTCGCGATGAGCTCAAGCAGTACGAGATGCAGCAGACCTTCAATGCGCCCTGCATGCGTTACTTCCTCGGCGATGTTCGCGATGCCGAGCGCTTGCGCCAGGCGATGCGGGGTATCGACTATGTGGTGCATGCCGCGGCGCTGAAACAGGTGCCGGCGGCCGAATACAACCCCACGGAGTGCATTCGCACCAACGTCAATGGCGCTGAAAACATCATTGCTGCGGCCATCGACAACGGGGTACAGAAGGTCGTTGCCTTGTCCACCGACAAGGCTGCGAGCCCGATCAACCTGTATGGCGCCACCAAGCTGCTGTCGGACAAGCTGTTCGTGGCGGCGAACAACATCGCGGGTGAGCAGGCCACTCGATTTGCCGTGGTGCGCTATGGCAACGTTGCAGGTTCCCGAGGTTCAGTGGTGCCGTTCTTCAGCCAGCTGATTGCCAAGGGTGCAACGGAGCTGCCCATTACCGATGAGCGCATGACCCGCTTCTGGATCACCCTGGACCACGGGGTGCAATTTGTTCTGGACAGCTTCGCGCGGATGCACGGCGGGGAGATTTTCGTGCCGAAGATTCCGTCGATCCGCATCGTCGATCTGGCCTTGGGGATGGCCGCGCACTTGCCACACAAAGAGGTGGGGATTCGTCCGGGGGAGAAGCTCCATGAGTTGATGGTGCCTCTGGATGATGCGCGCATGACCCTGGAGTTCGACGATCACTACACGATCCAGCCCTCCATCCGCTTTACCAGCGTCAACGTTGATTTTGCCGTGGACGGCAAGGGCGAGCGGGGCGTTTCTGTGGCCGAGGATTTCGAGTATCGCTCCGATACCAATCCGGAGTTTCTGTCGGTCGGGCAGATAGCCGAACTGCACACCGGGATCGCACCATGATTCCTTATGGTCGCCAAAGCCTTGACCAGGAGGATATCGATGCCGTGCTGGGGGTCTTGCACTCCGACTGGTTGACCCAGGGGCCAACAATCGAGTCTTTCGAGCAGGCAATGGCGACCGTCTGCAAGGCAGCCTATGGCGTAGCGGTGTGCAACGCCACTGCCGCCTTGCATATTGCTTGCCTGGCGGCGGGCCTGGGGCCGGGCGATAGGTTATGGACCACTCCTAACACGTTCCTCGCGTCGGCCAACTGTGGTCGTTACTGTGGTGCGGATGTGGACTTTGTCGATATCGATCCGCGGACCTGGAACCTCGACGCCGAGGCATTGGCCCTCAAGCTGCAAGCGGCCGAGGCCAGCGGGGCATTACCCAAGGTGGTGATCGCGGTGGCGTTCTCGGGGCAGAGCTGTGATATGCGACGCCTGGCGGAACTGGCCGAGTGTTATGCCTTCACCTTGATCGAGGATGCCTCCCACGCGGTGGGCGCCAGCTATGCGGGGCGTCCGGTTGGCTGTGGAGAATTCGCTGCGATGACGGTGTTCAGCTTTCATCCGGTGAAGATCATCACCAGTGCCGAAGGTGGAATGGTCATGACCAATAGCCCGGAGCTGGCGGATCATCTGCGTCGTCTGCGTAGCCATGGCATGACCCGCGACCCGGCGCAGATGGTGGGCCAGAGCCATGGCCCATGGTATTACCAGCAGGTCGAACTGGGCTTCAACTACCGCATGACCGATCTTCAGGCGGCGCTCGGGCGTTCGCAGTTGAATAAGCTACCGGGCTTTTTACAACGCCGGCGTTATCTTGCAGAGCGTTATCAGCATCTGTTGCAGGGCCTGCCGTTGAGCCTGCCCCAGGCTCAACCTGATGCTCACTCGGCCTGGCACCTGTATGTCGTGCGCTTGCAACTCCAGCACATCAAACACTCGCACCGTGAGGTCTTCGAGGGGCTGCGCAAGGCTGGGATCGGAGTCAACCTGCATTACATCCCAGTGCACCTGCAACCCTACTACCGGGATCTGGGTTTTGCTGAGGGTGATTTCCCCGAGGCGGAGCGTTATTACGCCCAGGCCGTCAGTTTGCCGATGTATCCCGGGCTGACGGATGACCAGCAGGACTACGTTGTACAGCAATTGCGACATTGGATTCAGGAGCTGTAGCGCCATGAGCTCGATCGCGATTATCCCCGCCCGAGGTGGCAGCAAGCGAATTGCGAGGAAGAACCTCAAGCCCTTCGATGGCGTGCCGATGCTCGCCCGTTCTATCGATAAGGCGCTGGGTTCGGGGTTGTTCCAGCGCGTGGTGGTCAGCACCGACGATCCCGAGATCGCCGAGCTGGCCATTGCCTGTGGCGCAGAGGTGCCTTTTGTCCGACCGCAGGCTCTGGCGGATGACTTCACCGGCACTGCGGCGGTGATCGTGCATGCCTTGCAAGCGTTGCGGGAGCTGGGGCAGCAATTCGAATATGCCTGTTGCATCTATGCCACCGCCCCCCTGTTGCAACTGCGTTTTTTGCGCCAGGGGCTGGCGTTGCTGGAGCAGCATCAGGACAGGTCGTTTGCCTTTTCGGTGTGCAGTTTTGGTTTTCCGGTGCAACGGGCGCTGACGCTCGACGAGCAGGGCGCTCTGGGCGCGCTGTATCCGGAGTTCAGTCAGGCCCGCTCCCAGGATTTGCCCGTGGCCTATCAGGATGCGGCGCAGTTCTACTGGGGTAGAAGCCAGGCCTGGCTGGAGGGGGAGGCGTTGTTCTCTTCTCGCAGCTTGCCGGTGATCCTGCCGCGTCACCTGGTTCAGGATATCGACACCGAAGAGGATTGGCGGCGGGCGCAATACCTGTACGCCGCGCTCAAGGCCGCAGGAGAGCTGGAGTGAGGGTGCTGATCCGGGCTGACGCCTCGCCGGCGATCGGCAGCGGCCACGTGGCCCGCTGCCTGACCCTGGCTCAGGTGTTGCGCCAGCAGGGGGCCGAAGTTGCATTCGCCTGCCGTCGCCTGCCCGGCAATCGCTTGGCGGCCTTGCAAGCTGAAGGTTTTCCGACCGTTGCACTGCCTGAGTTCTATACCGATGAGAACCCTCGGTTGGGTATCGAAGCGCCCTTGCCCTGGCAGGCCGATATCGCGGCACTGCAGGAAGCCCTGGTAGATCAGCCGGCCTTCGACTGGGTGCTGGTGGATCACTACGGCCTTGATCATCAGTGGCAAAGCGCCGCTCGCCGATGGGCGCCGCGGATCGCCGCGATCGATGATCTGGCCAACCGCCGGCATGCCGCAGATCTGTTGCTGGACCAGAACTTCAGTGGTTCGGCCGAGTCGTATGCCGGGTTGTACGGCACACAGTGCCGGACCTTGTTCGGGCCGCACTTTGCCTTGCTGCGTGAGGAGTTCCGGCGCCCTCCGATCCTGATTCGGCCGCAGGCCCAGCGGCTGCTGGTGAACTTTGGAGGTTTTGATGCTGCCGGCCAGACCCACAAGGCCATGCTGGCGCTGGCGGACCTGCATGAACTGCAGGTGGATTTTGTTGCTGGCAGTGGCAACCCGGATTGGCAGGCCATGCAGATGCTGGCAGCAGACCGGCCGAACTGGCACTTGCACAGTTATGTGAACGACTTCGCCGGGTTGCTGGCCGAAGCAGACCTGTGCCTGGGGGCCGGGGGCGGTACCAGTTGGGAGCGTGCGGTGCTGGGCGTGCCTACGTTGTGCATCACCGTGGCCGGCAATCAGCAGGCCAATGCCCGGCTGTTGGCTGAAGCGGGTGCCCACTTGTACCTGGGGCCTTGTGAGCAGGTGGAAGTCGGACAACTGCGCGATGCCGTGAAGCTCATGCTGGGCAACCCTGGGCTGCGCCATAGCCTGGCTGCTCGTGCCCGGAAACTGGTCGATGGCCTGGGCTCGCAGCGGGTGGCCGCGGCGCTGTTCGCGGCGGCAGTTCGTCTGCGACCGGCGACCCTTGACGATGCCCGGTTGCTATTTGACGGGCGCAATAGTGATCTGGTCAGGCGCTGGTCGCAGCAGCCCGAGGCCATCGACTGGTGGAACCATGTGCAGTGGCTGGAGGCCTGTCTGAGCGACCCACAGTGTTTGCTGCTGATCGCCGAGTTGCCAGATGGCCCTCTGGGAATGCTGCGTTATGACCGGGAGGGAGGGCAGGCCGAGGTGTCGATCTACCTGTTTGCCGGACGCTTCGGCCTAGGCTGGGGGCAGGTTCTACTGGAGCAGGGGGAGGCCTGCCTGCTGCACCATTGGCCCGATGTGCAGCGCCTGCGGGCACAGGTCCTGTCGAATAACCAAGTGTCGCTGAGTTTGTTTCGCCGGGCTGGCTATCGCCAAGGCGCCTGCGAATTCACCCGTATGTTGAAGGAACATCTGGATGACTAGTTTCAAGATTGGCTCGCGCTTCGTGGGCGCCGGCCATGGGCCGTTGATCATTGCGGAGATGAGCGGCAACCATAACCAGTCGCTGGATGTGGCCTTGCAGATTGTCGAGGCAGCGGCCAGGGCCGGTGCCCATGCACTGAAGTTGCAGACCTATACCGCCGACACCATGACGCTGGACCTCGCTCAGGGCGAGTTCTTCATCAAGGACCCGGACAGCCTCTGGGCCGGATCATCGCTCTACCAGCTGTACCAACAGGCCCACACACCCTGGGAATGGCATCAGCCGATCTTTGCCCGGGCCAAGGCCCTGGGCATGCTGGCCTTCTCCACGCCATTCGATGAGAGCGCCGTGGATTTCCTGGAAAGCCTCGACGTTCCGGCCTACAAGATCGCCAGTTTTGAAAACACCGACCTGCCGTTGATTCGCCGGGTGGCCGCTACCGGCAAGCCGCTGATCATCTCCACTGGCATGGCCAGCATTGCCGAGCTGGACGAAAGTGTCCGGGCTGCACGACAGGCGGGTTGCCGCGATCTGGTGCTGCTCAAGTGCACCAGCACCTATCCTGCATCACCGACCAACAGCAATCTGCTGACCATTCCTCATCTGCGGGAGTTGTTCGGCTGTGAGGTGGGCTTGTCCGATCACAGCATGGGTGTCGGTGTGTCCGTGGCGGCGGTGGCGCTAGGTGCCACAGTGATCGAGAAACATTTCACCCTGGATCGAGCTGCCGGTGGGGTCGACGCCAGCTTCTCCCTGGAGCCTGCAGAGATGGCTAGCCTGGTGCTGGAAACCGAGCGGGCCTGGCAGGCCATGGGGCAGGTCAGCTATGGCGCCACCCAGGCCGAGAGCAAATCACTGGTTTACCGCCGGTCGCTGTATGTCACCCAAGACATGCAGGCCGGAGAGCTGTTCAGCGCCGACAACGTGCGGGCCATCCGTCCCGGGCTGGGGCTCGCTCCCAAGCACTATGACGCCCTGCTTGGCCGTCGCGCGCGCCAGGCCCTCAAGCGCGGCACCGCGCTGGACTGGGCATTCGTCGAGTAGCCCTTTGTATGGCAGTTTCGGCAAAATAGCGTGACCTGTGAGTCATAACGTGCATCTTCACTGTATTGTATCGCCCGGGAAGATGGCGCCAGCCCTGTGTGACAGGTCCAGTGATAGCCCTTGGTTCTTCCCGATAGCGCCGTGTTTCGGCGCAAGTATCTGTATTTTTTCGGCAGCCCCTGCTCGGTCATCGCGCGGGGGTATTGAGCTGTTTATTATTGGGAAGCCGTAATGATTGGCATAAAAAGCATTGCGAGCTACGTGCCTGTAGCCGGCGTGGACAATTACGCACAAGGTGCAAAATTCGCCAAGGATGAAGAGTTCATCCTGGGCAAGATCGGTTCGGCCTTCCTGCCGCGCAAAGACGCCGGGCAAGAAACCTCCGATCTGTGTGTCGAAGCAGTCAATGCATTGTTTGCCGCTAACCCGGAACTCAAGCGCGAAGCCATCGATGTGTTGATCGTGGTTACCCAGAACGGTGACGAAGAAGGTTTGCCTCACACCGCGGCGATCGTACAGGACAAACTGGGCCTGCCCACCACCGTCGCGGCCTTTGATATTTCCCTGGGTTGCTCCGGGTACGTCTACGGCATCTATGCCATCAAGGGGTTCATGGAAGCTGCTGGCCTGAAGAATGGCCTGCTGGTCACCGCTGACCCTTACTCGAAGATTGTCGATCCCGAAGATCGCAATACCACCATGCTGTTCGGTGACGCCGCCACGGCCACCTGGCTGGGCGAGGACGCCACCTGGCAGCTGGGCAAGGCCAAGTTCGGCACCGATGGTTCGGGGGCTCCGCACCTGAAGGTCACCGATGGTGTGTTCTTCATGAACGGCCGCCAGGTGTTCAACTTCGCTCTGCTGAAAGTGCCGGCACACCTGCACGAGTTGCTGGATGAGTCGGGGCTGAAGTCTGACGATATCGATGCCTTCTGCATTCACCAGGGCAGCGCGGCGATCGTCGATGCGGTGGCCCGGCGTTTCGAAGGCAACCCCGACAAGTTCATCAAGGACATGGTGGAGACCGGCAATACCGTGTCCTCCAGCATTCCGCTACTGCTGGAAAAGCACATGTTCGATTCCAGTTGGAAGCGCGTTGCCCTCAGTGGCTTCGGCGTTGGTCTGTCCTGGGGATCGGCCATCATCTACCGCTCCTGAGTTTCAGCTCGCAGCGGCACAGATAGCGCTCAAGGTGTAATCTTGAGCGCTATTTTTTTTGCACGAGTGATAAGCGAGGCGGCATGAGCGACAGCTTTGAACACAACGCCCGGGTGATTGGCGAGCGCTGGCCGGCGCTGCTGGCACGGGTGCAGGCTGAGGATGCTGCTGTGCTGCAGGCGGATCTGGTGGAAGGCCTTGGCTCGACCCTGAGCATTGGCGGGGTCCAGCTGACCAGTCGCCATGATCGCAGTCGCGAGGCTCAGGTCCAGGCCGCCAGCCTGCCTGAGGCGGCGGTATTGCATCTTTACGGCTGTGGCTTGGGTGACCTGCAAATGGCGTTGCTGCAGCGGCCGGGGCTGGAGCGTCTGTATGTGCACATTCTCAATGGCGCACTGTTCAAGCTGGTGCTGCAACTGCTGGAACAGCAGGCCTGGCTGGCTGATCCACGGGTCGAGTTGTTGTATGCCGGCGACCTGCCGGAGATTGCATTGCCGTTTTTCGCCCTGCCGGCCGAGCTGGTGCTGGCCGATGACTACAACGCGAAGATCCGCGATCGGTTGATCAGCGAGACTCATCTGTCCTTCAATAATCGTTTGTTTGCCGCAGATACAGCGGATATCGCCGAGCGCCTGGCTGCCATTGAGCCTTGGGTTGGGATGGATCGCGATATTGCCGAGCTGTTTGATCGCCATCTCGGGAGTGAAGTCTTTGTTATCGCTACGGGGCCGAGCCTGGAGCATCACTACGCGGCATTGCGCGCCGTGTCCGGCCAGGCGCAGCGGCCGCTGCTGATCTGTGTCGACACGGCATACCAGCCGCTGCTCAAAGAGGGCATCCGGGTGGACCTGGTGGTGAGTGTCGACCAGCGAATTTCCACCCGGCACCTGCCTGCTCAAGGCAGTGACGGCACCGCTCTGGTGTATATGCCGCTGGCGGACCCGCAGGTACTCGAGGGCTGGCTCGGGCCGCGGTATGTGGCCTATTCCGCCAGCCCGGTGTTCCAGGCATTGCGCCAGCGCATACCCCGGGCACAGCTGCATGCCGGTGGCAGCGTGATTCATCCGGCCGTGGATCTGGCGGTGAAGATGGGAGGGCGACGGATCACCCTGTTTGGTGCGGACTTCGCGTTCCCCATGAACCGTACCCATGCCGGTTGGCATGACGGCGATCTTGGCCCGCAACTCGGCGCGGCCCGACACTGGGTGCTGGATGGGCATGGGCAGCGAGTCAAGACCCAGCTTAATTTCCGCAGCTACCTGTGCGAACTGGAGCGCTATATCAGCAGTCAGCCTGAGGTGGCGTTTTTCAATACCAGCCGTGATGGCGCGATGATCCTCGGTACCACCTTTCACCCGGATTTTGCTCAATGAATCAGCTAGAGCCTGTGTTTTCCCGAGCCAGAGAAGTCGCCGATCTGTTTCGTCTGGGGCGTGATGTCGAGGCGGTGGGTGTCATGGTTGAGCTGTTCGATCCCATCCAGTCGTTGGTGGATGGAGCTGCGCTGCCTGTCCAGCAGGATTGGGCGAAATTGCTGACCCTGATGCTGGCGTGCCAGGAAGGGCAGAACTGGTTGGGGTTGGCCGACTATCTGGAATACGAGCTGCCGGACTGGTTGCAGGCCGAGTTTGGTGGATGAGCGGTGCGGCAGGCTGGGCGAGTGTTTTTGGTGGGTATTTTCTGGCGTCAGTTTTTCGTTCGGTGTCGGCTTAACCCCTTGTTTTCCAAGGGATGGCCGGGTGATGGCAAATATTTTTGAAAAAGCCCTAAAGCAACTTGCATTACCGACGATAACTATTACGAAGGTTCTCTAGGCCATTACCCGGCGGTTGCCAGGGCCGGAAGCCGCAGTACCCAACCAACGAGGAATTCGTCATGGCTTTAACAGTAAACACTAACGTCACGTCGTTGAACGTTCAGAAAAACCTGAACCGCGCTTCCGACGCTCTGTCGACTTCGATGACTCGCCTGTCTTCCGGCCTGAAGATCAACAGCGCAAAAGACGACGCCGCCGGCCTGCAGATCGCTACCCGCATGACTTCGCAGATCCGTGGTCAGACCATGGCGATCAAAAACGCCAACGACGGTATCTCCATCGCCCAGACCGCTGAAGGCGCGATGCAAGAATCCACCAACATCCTGCAGCGTATGCGTGAACTGGCTGTTCAGTCGCGAAACGACTCCAACGGTACCCAAGACCGCGTTGCTCTGAACAAAGAATTTGCTCAGATGTCGGACGAGCTGACTCGTATCGCCAAGTCGACCAACCTGAACGGCAAGAACCTGATCGACGGTTCCGCTGGCACCATGACCTTCCAGGTTGGTTCCAACACCGGTTCCACCAACCAGATCACCATCACCCTGGACAGCGGCTTCGACGCTGCCACCCTGGGCGTTGACTCCGGCACCATCAACATCACCGGTAACGACAGCACCACTGCCGAGACCAACACCAAGGCCGCGATGGACGCCATCGACAAGGCTCTGGCTACCATCAACTCCAGCCGTGCGGACCTCGGTGCTGCCCAGAACCGTCTGACCAGCACCATCTCCAACCTGCAGAACATCAACGAAAACGCCAGTGCTGCACTGGGTCGCGTACAAGATACCGACTTCGCTGCTGAAACTGCCCAGCTGACCAAGCAGCAGACTCTGCAACAAGCTTCGACCGCAGTTCTGGCCCAGGCCAACCAACTGCCATCCGCTGTACTGAAGCTGCTTCAGTAATAGCTGGCTAAGCTTTGGCGGGGGAGTGCGCTGGTCGTGCTCTCTCGCTTTTTTACTTTAAGAGGTGATGGACATGGATATGAGCGTGAAGCTGAACTTGTCTTATCCAGCGGCCAAGCCGGTGACGCCTGTCGCTGACAAGCCCGTGGAGAAGCCTCGAGAGGTCGTTCCTGCAGTTGCCAAAACCGCAGCTCAGGACAGTAAGAAAGAAGCTCGGACCGAGCAGGAAAAGTTGAAAATGGCCGTTCAGGAAATTGAAAAGTTCGTCCAGTCGGTCAAGCGCAATCTAGAATTCTCGATCGACGAGCCTTCCGGAAAGGTCGTGGTCAAAGTCATTGCCAGTGATTCGGGTGAAGTGGTTCGCCAGATCCCCAATGAAGAAGTGCTGAAACTGGCCAATAGCTTGAATGATGCGAGTAGTCTGTTGTTCAGTGCCAAGGCCTGACAGCTGGCATGAAAATTGTTGCTGGTTACGTTTGAGCGCTGTTGTGGTCAAAAGACTGGCGGCACACTGAAGGGAGAGACACATGGCAAGTCCAATTCTACCGGGTACCGGCTTGGGTTCCGGCCTCGACACCGGTGCTATCGTCAAGGCGTTGGTAGCTGCTGACAAGGCGGCCAAGCAAGGTCAGATCGATCGCGCGACCACCACCAATAGCGCCAGCATTTCTGGTATCGGGACATTGCAGTCGTTGTTGTCGACCTTCCAGAGCACGCTGTCGGTTGCTGGGCTGGGAAGCTCTGTGAATCCCGCCTTTGCCGGTTTCGCTGCGACCTCCAGCGATAGCAAGACCGTAGACGCCACCGCAGACAACTATGCGGTTGCCGGCAAATACTCGGTTACCGTCAAAAATCTTGCAACTTCGTCAAAAGTGGCCAGTGCGGCTTTTAGCGGAGGAAATACCAGTGCCATTCCGAGTGGTACGTTAAACATCACTCAAAATGGCATTAACTACCCGTTGACCGTCGGCACCAATGCGACGCTGCAATCGGTGCGTGACTCGATCAACGCCGATTCGAAGATGAACATGGCCGGGCTCAGCGCGAACATCGTGACCGACTCGTTCGGATCGCGACTGGTGATCGGCTCCGAAAAGACCGGTGCGGGCACCGACATTTCTGTCAGCGGTATTGCCGGTTTGGAGATCGATGGCACTCAGCCGATGTCGAGTGATACCAATCCGGCTTCCGCCGCCTCATCCGGCAATATCGGTGGGCTGGCCAAGGACGCGGTTTTCAGCGTCGACGGCATGCAACTGACCAGCAAGACCAATACAGTCACGCAGGCCATTTCCGGTCTTAAGCTCAATCTGGTTGCGCCAACCACCACGCCGATCACCGTGACAGTTGCCACAAACACTGAGGGTCTTAAGACCTCGATCCAGAAGTTTGTCGACGCCTATAACGCCGTGGCCAACGGCATTACTACGCTGACCAAGCCTTCCCTGGATGACAGTGGCAACCCGACCATCCCGGCACAGCTCACTGGTGACTCGCTGCCTCGTTCGATTCTGGCGGCTATTCGTGCACCACTGTCCGAAACGGGCGCCGGCGACAAGTTGACTGTGCTGGCGCAGTTGGGGATCACCACCAACCAGAAGACCGGTGCACTGGATTTCGACGACAAGAAATTCACGGCTGCCATGACCGACAAGAAGCTCGGTGGTGAAGTGCAGAAGCTGTTTACCGGTGATGGTACCAACCCGGGTCTGCTGGAACGCATGACTAACGCGATCAAGCCGTTTACCCAGGGTGTGGGTAGCATGACCGAAGGGATCCTGACCACTCGTACCAAGACCCTGGATATCACCAAGAAAAAGCTCAGTGATCAACAGGATGCGCTGGATCGGCGGGTGGCTACCCTGACAGCGGTACTGACCAAGAAGTACAACGACATGGACACCCTGGTGGGCAAGCTGAAGGCAACTGCCAGCAATATCACGTCGATGTTTGAAGCCTTGACCGCACAGCAAAAAGGCTGATATTCACTCAGCGCCAAAAGCCCGGCAGTGTTTTTCAGCGCTCCGGGCTTTTGTATTTGGCCTAAAGTTTTTTGACGTTGCGTCGATATATTGCTTATACGAACCCTTGAGTTTTGAAGAGGTATTACATGAATCCGATGTTAGCCCTTCGGCAGTACCAGAAGATCGGTGCGCAGGCGCAGACCTCCGAAGCCAGTCCCCACCGTCTGGTGCAGATGCTGATGGAAGGCGGCCTGGATCGTATCGCTCAGGCCAAGGGGGCGATCGAGCGCAAGGATATCGCCAACAAAGGCATATTCATCAGCAAGGCCATCGGCATCATTGGTGGTCTGCGTGAAGGTCTGGACCTGGAAAACTCCCTGGATACCCTGGGGGATCTGGACAGTCTGTATACCTACATGATGAAGCGCCTGGCTGAAGCCAATATCAAGACCGATCCGAAGATTCTCGATGAGGTCGCCGGTCTGCTGCGTACGGTCAAGGATGGCTGGGATGCCATTGCCGCACCGGGTCCGCAGTTTTAAGGAGGAACACCATGAGTGCTGTCCTGCAACGCATTGAAGAAACCCGTGAGGCGCTGGTCGGCGCCCTGGCCGAACGCAACTGGCAAGCCATTGGCGAGCTGGACCTGGCGTGCCGTTCATGCATGGAGGACGTGCTCAGCGAGGCTGAGGTCGACGAGGCGGCACTGCGCGACAATCTGGAAGAGTTGTTGGGGGTCTACCGGCAACTGCTTGAGGTGGCAACAGGGGAGCGCCAGGCGATAGTCGACGAGATGTCGCAGATCCAGCAAGCACAGAACGCGGCAAAGGTTTACCATTTGTTCGGTTGATGTTGAGTTAATCCCGAACACTGCGCGCCATAAATTTGACTGTGCACGCTTTTTTGACTTAACTAGTGGCTGTTTTCAGATTTCAGGCGTCTATAAGGCAGAAAATGCCTACAAGCGCGTCTAGCTTGCCCCTTATCTGGGCATTGAGTTGACTAGGGAAGTTGCTATTGCATGTGGCGTGAAACCAAAATTCTGCTGATCGATGACGATAGCGTGCGCCGCCGCGACCTGGCGGTGATTTTAAATTTTCTTGGCGAAGAAAATTTACCCTGCGGTAGCCATGACTGGCAGCAGGCTGTCGGCTCTTTGTCGTCAAGTCGCGAAGTAATTTGCGTCCTCATCGGGACCGTAAATGCTCCTGGTGCACTTCTGGGCCTGTTAAAGACACTCTCAACCTGGGATGAGTTCCTTCCGGTGCTGTTGATGGGCGAAAATTCTTCCATTGATCTGCCTGAAGACCAGCGTCGTCGTGTGCTTTCCACCCTGGAAATGCCTCCCAGCTACAGCAAATTGCTGGACTCCCTGCACCGGGCCCAGGTCTATCGTGAAATGTACGATCAGGCCCGTGAGCGCGGTCGTCACCGTGAACCCAATCTTTTCCGCAGCCTGGTAGGCACCAGTCGCGCCATCCAGCATGTGCGGCAGATGATGCAGCAGGTGGCGGATACCGACGCCAGTGTGCTGATCCTTGGCGAGTCGGGAACAGGCAAGGAAGTGGTAGCGCGCAACCTGCACTATCACTCCAAGCGGCGCGACGCGCCTTTCGTACCGGTCAATTGCGGCGCCATTCCGGCAGAGCTGCTGGAAAGTGAGCTGTTTGGCCATGAAAAGGGCGCGTTCACCGGTGCTATCACCAGTCGTGCCGGACGTTTCGAGCTGGCTAATGGCGGCACTCTGTTCCTCGACGAAATCGGCGATATGCCACTGCCGATGCAGGTCAAGTTGTTGCGGGTGCTGCAGGAGCGCACGTTCGAGCGCGTGGGCAGCAACAAGACCCAGGGTGTTGATGTGCGAATCATCGCTGCCACCCATAAGAACCTGGAAAGCATGATCGAGGTAGGCAGCTTCCGTGAGGATCTGTACTACCGCCTCAACGTGTTCCCCATTGAAATGGCGCCGCTGCGTGAGCGAGTGGAAGACATTCCGCTGCTGATGAATGAGCTGATT
The DNA here is from genome assembly GCF_024810175.1 of Pseudomonas sp. BIGb0176. Lineage (NCBI taxonomy): Bacteria > Pseudomonadati > Pseudomonadota > Gammaproteobacteria > Pseudomonadales > Pseudomonadaceae > Pseudomonas > Pseudomonas sp. BIGb0176. The sequence continues at coordinate 481,580 of NZ_JANUEC010000002.1, read as the reverse complement.
TCGCGAATGGAGCACGAGAAGCGCGGTTCTATCCGCTTCAACTCTGCCGCCATCATGTCGCTGTGCCGGCATGGCTGGCCGGGTAACGTTCGTGAGCTGGCCAACCTGGTGGAGCGCATGGCGATCATGCATCCCTATGGTGTGATTGGCGTCGTCGAGTTGCCGAAGAAGTTCCGCTATGTGGATGACGAAGACGAGCAGTTGGTGGACAGCCTGCGCAGCGATCTGGAAGAGCGCGTAGCGATCAACGGTCACGCGCCAGACTTCGCCGCCACGGCCATGCTGCCGCCGGAAGGCCTGGACCTGAAGGACTACCTCGGCAGCCTGGAGCAAGGGCTGATCCAGCAGGCGCTGGACGACGCCAATGGCATCGTGGCGCGGGCCGCAGAGCGCTTGCGCATCCGTCGCACCACCCTGGTGGAGAAGATGCGCAAGTACGGTATGAGCCGTCGTGAAGGTGATGAACAGGCGGATGATTGACGCCGGTTTTTCAAGTCTTTGAAAACTGGGTGGTTTTTTTTAGGCACGGGTATTGCTAAGTCTCTTGCAACGTTCCGTTTAACTGACGGTCAGCCACGCGAGAGTGCACGATGCCCCAAGCCGCCCAGATGTCTCCTGCCCCTGATGCACAGGGGCAATCGTCGTCCGTAGAGCAGGCAAGCCGGCTAGGTCTTGAGCAGGCCTTCGCCTTGTTCAACCAGATGTCGAGCCAACTTACTGACTCCTACAGCATGCTTGAGGCCCGGGTGACCGAGCTCAAGGGCGAGTTGGCGGTGGTCAGCGCCCAGCGCATGCAGGAGCTGGCGGAAAAGGAGCGTCTGGCCAATCGTCTGCAGAACCTGCTGGACCTGTTGCCGGGCGGGGTCATCGTGATTGATGGTCATGGCATCGTCACCGAGGCCAACCCGGCAGCCTGCGAGCTGCTGGGGCTGCCGCTGGAAGGGCAGTTGTGGCGCAACATCATCGCCCGCAGCTTTGCCCCTCGCGAAGATGATGGCCATGAAATTTCCCTGCGCGACGGTCGACGCCTGTCGATTGCCACGCGCTCGCTGGATGCCGAGCCCGGGCAGTTGGTGCTGCTCAATGACTTGACTGAAACCCGTCATCTGCAAGACCAGTTGGCCCGTCATGAGCGTCTGTCCTCCCTGGGCAAGATGGTTGCCTCCCTGGCTCACCAGATCCGCACGCCGCTGTCGGCGGCCCTGCTGTACGCCAGCCATCTCACTGAGCAGGAACTGCCGGTAGCTACCCATCAGCGCTTTGCCGGGCGGCTCAAGGAGCGTTTGCACGAGCTGGAACATCAAGTGCGCGACATGCTGGTGTTCGCCCGTGGCGAATTGCCCCTGACCGATCGCCTGACGCCCAAGTCGCTGTTGCAGTCGTTGCAGGCCGCGGCCCTGACCCATGTGCAGGACGTTGCCGTGCGCTGGCAGTGCGATAGCCACCACGGTGAGTTGCTGTGCAATCGCGACACTCTGGTGGGCGCCTTGCTCAATCTGATCGAGAACGCGGTGCAGGCCAGTGCCGGCGCGGCGCGACTCAAGGTGCACCTGTACAGCCGCGGCGACACCTTGCGGCTGTGCATCAGTGACAGTGGCAGTGGTATCGACGCTGCGGTCCTGGAGCGCCTGGGAGAGCCGTTCTTCACCACCAAGGCCAATGGAACCGGGCTGGGCCTGACGGTGGTCAAGGCGGTAGCCCGTGCTCATCAGGGAGAATTGTCGCTGCGCTCGCGTCCTGGGCGCGGTACTTGTGCGCTGGTGACACTGCCTCTGTTCTCCAGCGTGCATGGAGTGGAGTGAAGGTAATGGCAATCAAGGTTCTACTGGTTGAAGACGACCGCGCATTGCGCGAGGCCCTGGCGGATACCCTGCTGCTGGCCGGTCATGACTACAAGGCTGTCGGCAGTGCTGAGGAAGCATTGGAGGCTGTGGCCGCGGAGCCCTTCAGCCTGGTGGTCAGCGACGTCAACATGCCGGGCATGGACGGTCATCAATTGCTTGGCCTGCTGCGAGCCCGCCAGCCACAACTGCCGGTGTTGCTGATGACTGCCCATGGCGCCGTCGAGCGTGCCGTGGACGCCATGCGCCAGGGGGCGGCCGATTATCTGGTCAAGCCTTTCGAGCCGCGGGCCCTGCTGGACCTGGTGGCGCGCCATGCCTTGGGCGGCCTGGGTGTTGGCGAGGATGAGGGGCCTGTGGCCTTCGAACCAGCCAGCGCTCAGTTGCTGGAGCTGGCGGCGCGGGTGGCCCGCAGTGACTCCACGGTGCTGATTTCCGGTGAATCCGGCACTGGCAAGGAGGTGCTGGCGCGCTATATCCATCAGCATTCCCATCGAGTCAATCAGCCGTTTATCGCCATCAACTGCGCGGCCATCCCGGACAACATGCTCGAAGCCACTTTGTTCGGGCACGAAAAGGGCTCTTTCACAGGGGCCATCGCTGCCCAGCCCGGCAAGTTCGAGCAGGCCGATGGCGGCACCATCCTGCTGGACGAGATTTCCGAAATGCCTCTGGGCTTGCAGGCCAAGCTGCTGCGGGTCTTGCAGGAGCGCGAAGTGGAGCGGGTGGGTGCGCGCAAGCCGATCACCCTGGATATCCGCGTGGTCGCCACCACCAACCGCGATCTGGCGGGGGAGGTAGCGGCCGGCCGTTTCCGTGAGGACTTGTATTACCGTTTGTCGGTATTTCCTCTGGCCTGGAAGCCGTTGCGCGAGCGTACCGCCGATATCCTGCCGCTGGCCGAGCGCCTGCTGGCCAAGCACGTCAATAAAATGAAGCACGCGGCGGCCAGGCTATCGGCCAAGGCCCAGGAGTGCCTGCTGGCCTATCCATGGCCAGGCAACGTTAGAGAACTGGACAACGCATTGCAGCGCGCATTGATCCTGCAGCAGGGGGGCTTGATCCAGCCGGAAGATTTCTGTCTTGCCGGCCCTGTGGCTTGTGCTCCGCTGCCGGCGCTGGCGCCCGTGGTGCAGATGGCAGCGCGTGGCACGGCTGCCGAGGTGGAGGTGCCGGCTCAAGAATCCGGTGGCCTGGGCGATGACCTGCGGCGCCGGGAGTTTCAGATGATCATCGATACCCTGCGCTCCGAGCGCGGGCGACGCAAGGAGGCCGCGGAACGCCTGGGTATCAGCCCGCGGACCTTGCGCTACAAGTTGGCGCAGATGCGCGATGCTGGAATGGACGTCGAGGCCTATCTGTTCGCGACCTGATCTGTGAGAGGCAAGCCCGGGATGGGCTTTTGTCGATAAGGGCCATGGAGCTGGCACCCTTGTTGCTAACACCTCACTAACCGCTGAGTGAGCGTCAAAAAATTGCGGGTCGTCAGAGAGAGTAGACCATGAGCCAAGGTGTTGAATTTAATCGGTTGATGCTGGATATGCGTGCCATGCAGATGGACGCAATGTCGCAGCCTAAATCCGCCGCGGTGGCAGAAGTCAGCGGCAGCAGCTTTGCTGACATGCTTGGCCAGGCCGTGAACAAGGTCAATGACACTCAGCAGGCGTCCAATCAGCTGTCCAGTGCCTTTGAAATTGGCAAGAGCGGTGTCGACCTGACGGACGTGATGATTTCCTCGCAAAAGGCCAGCGTGTCTTTTCAAGCTTTGACCCAGGTTCGCAACAAGCTGGTTCAAGCGTATCAAGACATCATGCAGATGCCGGTTTAAGGACGAGATTGAGTCATGGCAGAAGCAGTCGCCGATAACGTACCGGCCAAGGCCGCCCCGATCGACGGTAAACCGCCGCTGTTCGGTTTGTCCTTCCTGGAAAACCTGTCCCAGATGACCATGCTGCGTCAGGTCGGCCTGTTGGTGGGCCTGGCCGCCAGCGTGGCGATTGGTTTTGCCGTGGTGCTGTGGTCCCAGCAACCCGATTACCGGCCGCTGTACGGCAGCCTGGCGGGTATGGACGCCAAGCAGGTCATGGATACCCTGGCCTCTGCCGACATTCCTTACACCGTAGAGCCCAATTCCGGCGCCTTGCTGGTCAAGGCCGATGACCTGTCCCGAGCCCGCCTGAAGCTGGCCGCGGCTGGCGTAGCGCCGGGTGACGGCAACGTCGGTTTCGAGATCCTCGATAAAGAGCAGGGCCTGGGTACCAGTCAGTTCATGGAAGCGACCCGTTACCGTCGCGGCCTGGAAGGCGAGCTGGCTCGCACCATCTCCAGCCTGAACAACGTCAAGGGCGCCCGGGTGCACCTGGCGATTCCTAAAAGCTCTGTGTTCGTGCGTGATGAACGCAAGCCCAGCGCCTCGGTCCTGGTAGAACTCTACTCCGGCCGTTCCCTGGAGCCCGGCCAGGTCATGGCCATCGTCAACCTGGTGGCGACCAGTGTTCCCGAGCTGAACAAGTCCCAGGTCACCGTGGTCGATCAGAAGGGCAACCTGTTGTCCGATCAGGCGGAAAACTCCGCACTGACCATGGCTGGCAAGCAGTTCGACTACAGCCGCCGCCTGGAAGGCATGCTGACCCAGCGGGTGCACAACATCCTGCAACCGGTGCTGGGCAACGATCGCTACAAGGCTGAAGTCTCGGCGGACGTCGACTTCAGTGCCGTGGAATCCACCTCCGAACAGTTCAACCCTGACCAGCCGGCCCTGCGCAGCGAGCAGTCGGTGAATGAGCAGCGCTCCAGCAGCAACGGCCCGCAAGGCGTGCCGGGTGCTCTGAGCAACCAGCCGCCAGCGCCGGCCTCTGCGCCACAAACCATCGGTGGCGCCACTGCCGCCGCCGGCATGGTGCAACCGGGCCAGCCACTGCTGGACGCCAACGGCCAACAGATCATGGACCCGGCCACCGGCCAGCCGATGCTGGCGCCGTACCCGTCGGACAAGCGTCAACAATCCACCAAGAACTTCGAGCTCGATCGCTCCATCAGCCATACCAAGCAGCAGCAGGGTCGCCTGAATCGTCTGTCGGTAGCGGTAGTGGTGGACGACCAGGTCAAGGTCAACCCGGCCAATGGCGAAGCCAGCCGAGCGCCGTGGAGCGCCGACGAATTGGCGCGTTTCACCCGTCTGGTGCAGGACGCCGTGGGCTTCGATGCCAGCCGTGGCGACAGCGTCAGCGTGATCAACGTGCCGTTCTCCGCCGAACGCGGGGAAGTGATCGCCGATATTCCGTTCTACTCGCAGCCCTGGTTCTGGGACATCGTCAAGCAAGTGCTCGGCGTGCTGTTCATCCTGGTGCTGGTGTTCGGCGTATTGCGTCCGGTGCTCAACAACATCACTGGCGGCGGCAAGAACAAAGAACTGGCAGGCCTGGGCAGTGACGTCGAACTGGGCGGCATGGGCGGCCTGGACGGTGAGTTGGGCAACGACCGCGTGAGCCTCGGCGGCCCGCAGAGCATTCTGCTGCCGAGCCCGAGCGAGGGTTATGACGCTCAGTTGAACGCAATCAAGAGTCTGGTGGCTGAAGACCCGGGTCGAGTGGCTCAGGTCGTGAAAGAGTGGATTAACGCAGATGAGTGATAACCGAGCCGCTACCGCCAAACTGACCCGGGTCGACAAAGCCGCGATCCTGCTGCTGTCCCTGGGTTCTACCGATGCTGCGCAAGTGTTGCGCCACATGGGCCCCAAAGAGGTCCAGCGGGTGGGCGTGGCCATGGCGCAGATGGGTAACGTGCACCGTGAGCAGGTCGAACAGGTGATGAGCGAGTTCGTCGATATTGTCGGCGACCAGACCAGCCTCGGCGTCGGTTCCGATGACTACGTGCGCAAGATGCTCACCCAGGCCCTGGGCGAAGACAAGGCCAACGGCCTGATCGACCGCATTCTGCTGGGTGGCAACACCAGCGGCCTGGACAGCCTGAAGTGGATGGAGCCGCGGGCCGTTGCCGACGTGATCCGCTACGAGCACCCGCAGATCCAGGCCATCGTGGTGGCCTACCTCGATCCTGACCAGGCCGGCGAAGTGCTCGGCAACTTCGACCACAAGGCGCGCCTGGACATCATCTTGCGGGTTTCCTCGCTCAACACCGTGCAACCCGCGGCGCTCAAGGAACTCAACCAGATTCTCGAGAAGCAGTTCTCCGGCAACTCCAACGCATCGCGGACCACCTTGGGTGGTATCAAGCGTGCAGCCGACATCATGAACTTCCTCGACAGTTCGATCGAAGGCCAACTGATGGATTCGATCCGCGAAGTGGACGAAGACCTGTCGGGCCAGATCGAAGACCTGATGTTCGTCTTCAACAACCTCGCCGATGTCGACGATCGCGGCATCCAGGCGCTGCTGCGCGAAGTCTCTTCCGACGTGCTGGTGCTGGCTCTCAAGGGCTCGGACGAAGGGGTCAAGGAAAAGATCTTCAAGAACATGTCCAAGCGTGCGGCGGAACTGCTGCGCGACGACCTGGAAGCCAAGGGCCCGGTTCGCGTCAGCGATGTGGAAACCGCGCAGAAGGAAATCCTCACCATTGCCCGCCGTATGGCCGAAGCCGGAGAAATCGTTCTCGGCGGGAAGGGCGGCGAAGAAATGATCTAAGGTCGCTTTATGTCGTCCAGCAGTGATGAGTCCCAAAGCGAGCTGATTCGCGCCCGGGACGTCGAGGGTTTTGACGTCTGGGCGCTGCCCAGTTTCGATCCCGAGCCGCCCGAGCCTGAACCCGAGCCGGAAGAGGTGCAGGAGGAGATCGAGGAGGTGCCGCTGGAGGAAGTCCAGCCGCTGACCCTTGAAGAGCTCGAGAGCATCCGCCAGGAAGCCTATAACGAAGGGTTCGCCACTGGCGAGAAAGAGGGCTTTCACAGCACCACCCTCAAAGTGCGCCAGGAAGCCGAAGTGGCACTGAGCGCCAAGTTGCAGGCGCTCGAGCAACTGATGGCCAACCTGTTCGAGCCCATTGCCGAGCAGGACACCCAGATTGAAAAGACCCTGGTGGAGCTGGTGCGGCATATCACCCGCCAGGTGATCCAGCGCGAGCTGGCGATGGACTCCACGCAGATCGAACATGTCATGCGCGAAGCGCTCAAGCTGCTGCCCCTGGGCGTCGGTAATGTGCGCCTGTACGTCAATCCGCAGGATTTCGAGCAGGTCAAAAGCCTGCGCGAGCGCCATGAGGAAAGCTGGCGCATCGTCGAGGACGAAGCGCTGCTGCCCGGCGGTTGTCGGGTCGAGACCGAGCACAGCCGTATCGATGCCAGCATGGAAACCCGGATCGCCCAGGCCATGGACCAGCTGTCCGACCAGTTGCACGAACAATCGCTGCATCCGGCAGCAGCGGACCTTGGCCTGGACCTGGGGCCACTGACGCCGTCGGCGCCGCAGAGCGACATCGCCGACCCCGCTATTGACCCTGACGCCGCCGCGCACGAGCCAGCGGACCCTAGCAATGCGCCTTGAACGCACCAGCTTCGGCAAGCGCCTGGGGGGCTATGCCGAGGCCATCAGCCTGCCGGGCCAGCCGATCCTTGAGGGCCGCCTGCTGCGCATGGTCGGCCTGACACTGGAAGCCGAAGGCTTGCGCGCGGCCATGGGCACCCGGTGCATGGTGATCAACGATGACAGCTACCACCCGGTCAAGGTCGAAGCCGAGGTCATGGGGTTCTCCGGGAGCAAGGTATTCCTGATGCCAGTGGGCAGCGTGGCCGGGATTGCTCCGGGCGCGCGCGTGGTGCCCCTGGCCGACACCGGCCGTTTGCCCATGGGCATGAGTATGCTCGGGCGTGTGCTGGACGGCGCCGGTAGGGCGCTGGATGGCAAGGGTGCGATGCGTGCCGAAGACTGGGTGCCGATGGACGGCCCCACCATCAACCCGCTCAAGCGCGACCCCATCAGCCAGCCGCTGGATGTGGGTATTCGCAGCATCAACGGTTTATTGACGGTAGGTCGCGGTCAGCGTCTCGGCCTGTTCGCCGGTACCGGCGTGGGCAAGAGTGTGCTGCTGGGCATGATGACCCGCTTCACCGAGGCCGACATCATTGTGGTCGGGCTGATCGGCGAGCGGGGACGTGAGGTCAAGGAGTTCATCGAGCACATCCTGGGTGAGGAAGGCCTCAAGCGTTCGGTGGTGGTGGCCTCGCCAGCGGATGATGCTCCGCTGATGCGTCTGCGGGCGGCGATGTACTGCACGCGGATCGCCGAATATTTTCGCGACAAGGGCAAGAACGTCCTGTTGCTGATGGATTCCCTGACACGTTTCGCCCAGGCCCAGCGGGAAATCGCCCTGGCCATCGGCGAGCCGCCGGCCACCAAGGGTTATCCGCCTTCGGTGTTCGCCAAGCTGCCCAAACTGGTGGAGCGTGCCGGCAATGCCGAGGCCGGCGGCGGTTCGATCACCGCCTTCTACACGGTCTTGTCCGAAGGCGACGACCAGCAGGACCCGATCGCCGACTCGGCGCGGGGCGTGCTCGACGGGCATATCGTGCTGTCCAGGCGCCTGGCGGAAGAGGGGCACTACCCGGCCATCGACATCGAGGCTTCCATCAGTCGGGTCATGCCGGCGGTGATCAGCCCTGACAACATGGCGCGGGCGCAGTACTTCAAACAGCTGTGGTCGCGTTACCAGCAGGCCCGGGACCTGATCAGCGTCGGTGCCTATGTGGCCGGCGGCGACCGGGATACCGATACGGCCATTTCCCTGCATCCGGCCATGGTTGCGTACCTGCGCCAGGGGCTCAATGACAACATCAGCCTGGGCCATAGCCAGACCCACCTGGAAATGCTTTTCGCTCCGGCAGCGGGCGGGTAACCGGCCATGGCCGATAGCCGTGCGGCGCGCCTGGCGCCGGTGGTGGACATGGCAGAGAGTGCCGAGCGCACGGCCGCCCAGCGCCTGGAGTACTTTCACGGCCAGGTGCGTGTGGCCGAGAGCAAGCTGGGGGACCTGGAGCGTTTTCGTGGCGACTACCAGGAACAGTGGGTCGAGCGCGGCAAGTTGGGGGTCAGTGGCCACTGGCTGATGAACTATCAGTACTTTCTCAGCCAGCTGGATACCGCCGTCGGTCAGCAGCGACAGAGCCTGGCCTGGCACCAGAACAACCTCGATCGCGCCCGGGAAGCCTGGCAGCAGGCCTATGCCCGGGTCGAGGGGCTGCGCAAGCTGGTGCAGCGCTATATCGACGAGGCGCGGGCGCTTGAGGACAAGCGTGAGCAGAAGTTGCTGGATGAACTTTCCCAACGCTTGCCTCGTCAGAGCCCATACTGATGGTGCTCATTTGCCCCGTGCGGGTTGTCCCCCCGGCGAGTGGGTGCTAAACCTTTTAGACGTCGTCAATGACAAGGAAGCAGTCACATGTCGGTCGTTACAGAAATATCCCCGGACGGGCAAAAACTCACGATCTCCATCAGAGGCCGTTTCGATTTCGGACGCCACCAGGAGTTTCGCGAATCCTACGAGCGACTCAACCGGACACCGGAGTCCATCGTGGTGGACCTCAAGGAAGCCACCTATCTCGACAGTTCGGCCCTGGGCATGCTGCTGTTGCTGCGTGACCACGCCGGCGGCGACAACGCCGATGTCCGGGTAATCAACAGCAACTCGGATGTGCGCAAGATCCTCGCCATCTCCAACTTCGACAAGCTTTTCGACATCAGTTGACCGGTATGCGGTCGATGCTCGAGCCCCTGTGTGTGCTGATCGCCGAAGATGGCGCAGCGGACCGCATGCTGCTGTCCAGCATCATCCGGCGCCAGGGGCATCAGGTGCTGGCGGCAAGCAACGGCGCCGAGGCGGTGCAGCTGTTTCAGCAACAGCGCCCGCACATCGTGCTGATGGATGCATTGATGCCGGTGATGGACGGTTTCGAGGCTGCCCGGCGGATCAAGGCCCTGGCTGGCGAGACCCTGGTGCCGATCATCTTTCTCACCTCCTTGAGCGGCGGCGAGGCCCTGGCCCGCTGCCTGGAAGCGGGTGGCGACGACTTTCTAGCCAAGCCTTACAACCCGGTGGTGCTGGGGGCCAAGATCAACGCCATGGACCGCCTGCGCCGTCTGCAAGAGACCGTGCTGCACCAGCGTGACCAGATCACTCGCCACCACGACTACCTGCTCAACGAGCAGCGGGTGGCCAAGGCGGTGTTCGACAAGGTCGCCCATGCCGGCTGCCTGGATGCGCCGAATATCCGTTACCTGCAATCGCCCTATGCCCTGTTCAACGGCGACCTGTTGTTGGCGGCCTACACCCCGGCCGGAGACATGCACGTACTGCTGGGGGATTTCACCGGCCATGGGCTGCCTGCGGCGGTAGGCGCCATGCCGCTGGCGGAGGTGTTCTACGGCATGACCGCCAAGGGCTACGGCCTGCCGGAAACCCTGCGGGAGATGAATGCCAAGCTCAAGCGCATCCTGCCCGTGGACATGTTCTGCTGTGCCACCCTGCTGTGCCTGAGTTCCCAGCGGCGGGCGGTGGAGGTGTGGAACGGCGGCATGCCCGAAGGGTATCTGTATCGGCACGCCAGCGGCGCACGCACGCCGCTGGTGGCTCGCCACTTGCCCTTGGGTGTGTTGAGCGCCGAGGCCTTCGAGGACAGCACCGAAGTGTTTTCCATGGCGCCGGGAGACCGCGTCTTCCTGTTGTCGGATGGGGTGATCGATACCTGTAACACCGAGGAGCAACTGTTTGGCGTCGAGCGATTGCACCAGGTGTTTGCCGCCAATCGCCAGGAAGATCAGCTGTTCGAAGAGATCCGGCAGGCCCTGGAGCGCTTTGGCGGCAGTGCCCGGGATGATGTGAGCATGGTCGAGGTGGGGTTGCCGGAGTTTCCCCGGTTGGCGCCGCCGGCTCTGGTGTACTCCGACAGTGGCCAGTCCTGCCCGCTGGACTGGTCGGTGAGTTTCGAGTTTCGGGCTGCCACCCTCAAGCGTTTCAATCCCTTGCCCTATCTGCTGCAACTGTTGCTTGAGGTGCATGGCCTGCGCTCCCAGAGCGGGGCGCTGTACAGCGTTTTGGCAGAGCTCTACTCCAATGCCCTGGAACATGGCGTGCTCAAGCTCGACTCGCGGCTCAAGCGCGATGCCGAGGGGTTCACCCGCTATTACCGCGAACGCTCGACCCGGCTTGCGCAGTTGCAGGAGGGTTTTGTCCGGGTGCATCTGCAAGTGCAGCCCCTGGAAGCGGGAGGGCGCCTGGTGGTGCGCGTCGAGGACAGTGGCGAGGGCTTCGATGTGGCTGCGGTCCTGGCGCGGCCCAATGATATGGAGCGTCTGTCGGGGCGTGGCGTCAGTCTGATCCGGCAGATGAGCCGGCAGGCCGTGTGGGCGGATGATGGGCGCAGTGTCTGCGTGGAGTTTTCTTGGGAGGCTCTGGCATAATTCCCGGGTTCTTGATCAAGGAGTGAACAAGTGGCTGAGATTCATCTGGACCACACGGTGCTCAATGCTTTGCAAGAGGTCATGGAGGATGAATATCCCGTCCTGCTGGATACCTTCGTCTGCGATTCCGAGGAGCGTGTGCGGTTGCTGCATAAGTCCGAGGATACGATTTTGCTGGTAGCCACCGCCCACAGCCTCAAGGGCAGCAGCAGCAACATGGGCGCCACCCGCCTGGCCGAACTCTGTCATCAGCTGGAACTGCGGGCCGGGCAGTCGGCCGCGGATGGCATTCGACAATTGGTGGGGGAGATCGACGGCGAGTTCGCTATCGTTCGACGCTTGTGCGAGCAGGAGCTGCAGCGCTTTCATTGTTGAGAAACAGCTTTTTATCTGCGGATTGTTAAAGCTGGCCCGGCCTTTGCAGTCAAGTCTTCCAACTGTACCTATGATCCCCGTGCAGCGGAGAGTGTCCCATGGCTGTTACCCCTAATTCGCTTCTTCAGGCCACTGCCCAGGCCAGCGCTAAGTCCAAGACTCAAGCGGCACCTGTCAGCCCCCTGGCGAGCATTGCCGAGCCTGGGGACAAGGCTTCCAGCTTCGCGCAGCTCTACGCTAAGGAATCCCAGAACCAGCCGCAGGCCAAGCCTCCAAGCTTTGCCGACAACTCGCCCAAGCCGGTGCGCGACAAGGGGGCTGACAGTAGCCCGAAGAAGGATGTCAGCAAGGACTCTTCTGCCGCGCCGCAGCCAGCCGTTGCCGATAGCGGCAAATCCTTGCCTGCCGACAAGCCGGCCGGCAGCGACAGCAAAACAGCGCCCACTGATGCTGCGAAGCCGGCTGATACCGCACAAACCGACACCCCGCCCCCCAGCGATCCGATGCTGGATCCAAGCCTGGTACAGGTCGCGCCGCCACAGCCTGTGGTGCCGGCTGAACCGGCCCCGGCGACACCTGCGCCGCCTCAGGTCGAGGCGGCTCCCGTCGCCCCTGCGCCGGCCCTCGTTGCCGCAGTGGTGGCGCCACCCGTCGAGCCGGCCAAGCCTGAATTCGACCCCGAGGCTGATCCTCTGGATGCCTTACCTGCGGTGCGCCTGGCCATGGAGCAGGGCGGCCATGTGTCGGCGTCCAGCCAGAGCCAGCCGAAGGCCGCGCCAGGCAATGCCGGCAATGAAGGGCAGCTGGCCTCGGTGCAGAACTTCGCCAATGGCATGGCCGGCATGCTCGAGCAGCAGGCGGGCAAGAGCGGCACCGAGCAGGGCGGCGAGAAGGCCTTTAGCGGGTTGATCGCCGATGGCTTGAAGGACCTCAAGGGGGCTTCCAGTGATACCCGGGTGGATGATTTCGCCAATCGCCTGGCGGCCTTGACCCAGGCCGCGACGCCCAAGACGGCCAACGCGGTGCCGGTCAACCAGCCGCTGGCCATGCACCAGAATGGCTGGACCGAAGAGGTGGTCAATCGGGTGATGTACCTGTCCAGCACCAACCTCAAGTCGGCAGACATCCAGTTGCAGCCGGCCGAGCTGGGGCGCCTGGACATTCGCGTGCACATGATTCCGGACCAGCAGACCCAGGTCACCTTCATGAGTGCCCATGCTGGCGTTCGCGAAGCCCTGGAAGGGCAGATGCACCGCATGCGCGACATGTTCAACCAGCAGGGCCTGGGGCAGGTGGACGTCAACGTCTCCGATCAGTCCCGTGGCTGGCAGGGCCAGGAGCAGGCGCAGCAGGAGCAGAATCGCCGCAGCGGTTCCAGCACCAGCGGCGGGCGCCTGGACAATGGCGATGATGAGTCGTCCCCGGCCGTGGCAGAAGTGCAGGCTCCGGTACAGACCGTGATCGGCAGCAGCGCCGTCGACTACTACGCCTGACCTGTGGCGGGGGTCGCTACCGGCCCCTGCACTGATCCTCGCGGTGTAACTGCAACAGCTTGCACCCCAGGTTTCCCTTCGCAGCATTGCCCTTCGCTGTTGATCCCTGCCTTTCTGACAAATCTGGCATAACACTTGCTCTTGCCTTGCCGTGCGACTGTGAACCCCCGATTAGTGACGGATTATTGGCATGGCGAAGAGCGAAGCAGCAGAAAAACCCACCGCAGGGAAAAGCAAACTCAAGCTTATCCTCTTGATTGTCCTGGCGTTGTTGCTGGCCATCGGCCTGTCGGTCGGCGCCACCTGGTACTTCATGCACAGTGCTCAGAGCAAGCCGGCCCCGGCTGCAGAGACCGCCAGCAACGTCAAGCCTGCGGCGATCTACGAGCCCATGGCCCCAGCCTTTGTTGCCAACTTCACGCAGAACGGCCGGCAGCGCTACATGCAGGTGAGCATTACCCTGCTGGCGCGCAATCAGGCCGACCTGGATGCGCTGAAAGTGCACATGCCGGTGATCCGCAACAACCTGGTCATGCTCTTCTCCGGGCAGAGTTTCGACACCCTGGCCACTCCGGTCGGCCAGGAAATGCTCCGCCAGAAGGCCACCGCCAGCGTTCAGGAAGTGGCGCAGAAAGAGGTGGGCAAAGTGGTGGTCGAGCAGTTGCTCTTTACTAACTTCGTACTGCAGTAGGAACACGACATGGCCGTGCAGGACCTGCTGTCCCAGGATGAGATCGATGCGCTGTTGCATGGCGTCGACGACGGTCTGGTGCAGACCGAACACGCTGCCGAGCCCGGCAGTGTCAAAAGCTACGACCTGACCAGCCAGGATCGCATCGTCCGTGGACGCATGCCGACCCTGGAAATGATCAACGAGCGTTTCGCCCGCTATACCCGTATCAGCATGTTCAACATGCTGCGCCGTTCGGCTGACGTGGCAGTGGGTGGCGTGCAGGTAATGAAGTTCGGCGAGTATGTGCACTCGCTGTACGTACCCACCAGTCTGAACCTGGTGAAGATCAAGCCGCTGCGCGGCACCGCGCTGTTCATTCTTGACGCCAAGCTGGTGTTCAAGCTGGTGGACAACTTCTTCGGCGGCGATGGCCGCCACGCGAAGATCGAAGGGCGCGAATTCACCCCGACCGAACTGCGGGTGGTGCGCATGGTGCTGGAGCAGGCCTTCGTCGATCTCAAGGAGGCGTGGCAGGCGATCATGCCGGTCAACTTCGAGTACATAAACTCGGAAGTGAACCCGGCCATGGCCAACATCGTCGGTCCCAGCGAAGCCATCGTGGTGTCGACCTTCCACATCGAGCTCGATGGCGGTGGCGGCGATCTGCACGTGACCATGCCGTATTCGATGATCGAGCCGATCCGCGAAATGCTCGACGCCGGCTTCCAGTCCGACCTGGACGACCAGGACGAACGCTGGAGCAAGGCTCTGCGCGAGGACGTGCTGGATGTGGCCGTGCCGCTAAGCGCCACTGTCGCCCGTCGTCAGTTGCGCCTGCGGGACATCCTGCACATGCAGCCTGGCGATGTAATCCCGGTGGAACTGCCCGAAGACATGATCATGCGCGCCAATGGCGTGCCGTCGTTCAAGGTCAAGCTGGGTTCCCACAAGGGCAATCTGGCGCTGCAAGTGATCGAGCCGATCGAGCGCCGTTGAGCGGCGCTCCAACCTGTTTGCTGTTCAATGAATTTTTGCCCGTCGAGGACCCATGATGGCTGACGAAATTAACTCCCAGGACGACCAGGCGCTGGCCGACGAGTGGGCTGCTGCGCTGGAAGAAACCGGTGATGCCGGTCAGGCGGATATCGATGCCCTGCTGGCGGCGGACGCCGGCGCTGCGTCAAGTTCCGGGCGCTTGCAGATGGAAGAGTTCGGCAGCGTGCCGAAGAACCATGAGCCGGTCACATTGGACGGCCCTAACCTGGACGTGATTCTGGATATCCCGGTATCGATCTCCATGGAAGTGGGCAGCACCGATATCAACATTCGCAACCTGCTGCAGCTCAACCAGGGCTCGGTGATCGAGCTCGATCGCCTGGCCGGCGAGCCGCTGGACGTGCTGGTCAACGGCACCCTGATCGCCCATGGCGAGGTGGTTGTGGTCAACGAAAAGTTCGGCATTCGCCTGACTGACGTGATCAGCCCCAGCGAACGCATCAAGAAGCTGCGCTAAGTGAACAAGCTGCTTGGCATTGCATTTGCGCTGCCCCTGAGCGCCCTGGCCGCGGAGCCGGCGGCCACCGCCGCGGTGGCTGCGGCTGCGCCCGTGACCGGCAGTGTCAGCGGCCAGTTGACCCAGCTGGTACTGGGCCTGCTGCTGGTGATCGGCGTGATCTTCTTCCTGGCCTGGCTGTTGCGCCGGGTGCAGCAGGCCGGTCCTGCCGGCAAGGGGCAGGTGATCGAACTGATCGGCTCCCGGGCTCTGGGCCCGCGCGATCGCCTGGTGCTGGTGCAGGTTGGCAACGAGCAGATCCTGCTGGGCCTGACCCCGGGCACCATCACCCCGTTGCATGTACTCAAGGAGCCGGTGCAGGTGCCCAGTGCCGAGCAGGCGACGCCCGAGTTCGCCCAGCGCCTGATGGAGCTGTTGGGCAAGGATCAGAAGGATAAGAAGTAATGCCGTTGCGCATCATCTTGACGTTGGCACTGATGCTGGCGGCGCCGCTGGCGTTGGCGGCGGACCCGTTGTCGATCCCGGCGATCACCCTTGGCACCAATGCCAGCGGCCAGCAGGAGTATTCGGTCAGCCTGCAGATCCTGCTGATCATGACGGCGCTGAGCTTCATTCCAGCGTTCGTCATGCTGATGACCAGCTTCACCCGGATCATCATCGTCTTCTCGATCCTGCGTCAGGCCCTGGGCCTGCAGCAGACCCCGTCGAACCAGATCCTCACCGGCATGGCGCTGTTTCTTACCATGTTCATCATGGCGCCGGTGTTCGACCGGGTGAACCAGGACGCCTTGCAGCCTTACCTGGCGGAAAAACTCACCGCCCAGGACGCCGTGGCCAAGGCTCAGGTGCCGATCAAGGACTTCATGCTGGCGCAGACCCGCAGCAGCGACCTGGAGCTGTTCATGCGCCTGTCCAAGCGCACCGACATCGCCAGCCCTGACCAGGCGCCGCTGACCATCCTGGTCCCGGCCTTCGTCACCTCCGAGCTCAAGACTGCGTTCCAGATCGGCTTCATGATCTTCATTCCGTTCCTGATCATCGACCTGGTGGTGGCCAGTGTGCTGATGGCCATGGGCATGATGATGCTCTCGCCCCTGATCATTTCCCTGCCGTTCAAGATCATGCTGTTCGTCCTCGTGGACGGTTGGGCGTTGATCATCGGTACCCTGGCGGGCAGTTTCGGTGGTGTTTAAAACCTTGTTTGCGGGTGATCGACAATGACTCCGGAAGTCGCGGTAGACCTGTTTCGCGAAGCGCTCTGGCTGACCACCATGATGGTGGCGGTGCTGGTGGTGCCCAGCTTGTTGGTGGGCCTGATGGTGGCCATGTTCCAGGCTGCCACCCAGATCAACGAACAGACCCTGAGCTTCCTGCCGCGCCTGCTGGTGATGCTGGTGACCCTGATTGTCGCCGGGCCCTGGCTGGTGCAAACCTTCATGGAATACATCCGTCAGTTGTACGGCAGTATTCCGCAGTTGATCGGCTGAGCCCATGTCCCTGCTGGCGTTGACCGACACCCAGATCAGTACCTGGGTGGCGAGCTTCATGTTGCCGCTGTTCCGGGTCACCTCGCTGCTGATGGTGATGCCGGTCTTCGGGACCACCCTGGTGCCGCGGCGGGTGCGTTTGTACTTTGCCCTGGCGATCACCGTGGTGATAGCGCCGGGGCTGCCGCCCATGCCCGAAGTGCACGCCCTGGATCTCAGCGGCCTGTTGCTGGTCGCCGAACAGATCCTGATCGGCGCGGTACTGGGGTTTTCCCTGCAGCTGTTCTTCCAGGCTTTCGTGGTTGCCGGACAGATCGTGGCGATCCAGATGGGCATGGGGTTCGCTTCCATGGTCGACCCCACCAACGGTGTGTCGGTGGCGGTGATCGGGCAGTTCTTCACCATGCTGGTGACCCTGTTGTTCCTGGCCATGAACGGCCACCTGGTGGTGTTCGAGGTGCTTACGGAGAGCTTTACCACCCTGCCGGTGGGTGGCGGCCTGATGGTCAACCATTACTGGGAGCTGGCAGGCAAGCTCGGTTGGGTGCTGGGGGCGGCGCTGCTGCTGGTATTGCCGGCGATCACCGCGCTGCTGGTGGTGAACATCGCCTTTGGCGTCATGACTCGCGCGGCGCCGCAATTGAACATCTTTTCCATCGGCTTTCCCCTGACCCTGGTGCTGGGCATGGGCATCGTCTGGATCAGCCTGGCTGACATTCTCAACCAGTATCAACCGCTGGCCTCCGAGGCCCTGCAGTTCTTGCGCGAACTGGCGAGGGCACGCTGAACCATGGCAGAGAGCGAGAGCGGTCAGGACAAGACAGAAGAGCCCACGGAGAAACGCAAAAAGGACTCCCGGGAAAAGGGCGAGATTGCCCGCTCCAAGGAGCTCAATACCCTGGCCATCATGCTGGCGGGGGCGGGTGGTCTGCTGGTCTATGGTGGTGGCCTGGCCCTGGACCTGCTGGAAATCATGCGCCTGAACTTCTCCCTGCCCCGTGAAGTGCTGCTCAGCCCCGGGGCCATGGGCCTGTACCTGTTGCATTCGGGCAAGATCGCCATCCTGGCGGTGCAGCCGGTACTGCTGACCCTGCTGCTGGCGGCGGTCATCGGCCCCATTTCCCTGGGCGGCTGGTTGTTCGCCGGAAAGAGCCTGGCGCCCAAGTTCAGCCGGATGAACCCGGCCAACGGCCTCAAGCGGATGTTTTCCCCCACGGCGTTGATCGAGCTGCTCAAGGCCCTGGCCAAGTTTGCCCTGGTGCTGTTTGTGGCGCTCTCGGTGCTCTCGGCAGATATCGACGACCTCTTGCGTATCGCCCATGAGCCCCTGGAGAAGGCGATCATCCACAGTATCCAGGTGGTGGGCTGGAGTACCTTGTGGATGGCCTGCGGGCTGATCCTGATTGCTGCAGTGGATGTGCCGGTGCAGCTGTACCAGGCCCACAAGAAGTTGCTGATGACCAAGCAGGAAGTGCGCGACGAGCACAAGGACCAGGAGGGGCGGCCCGAGGTCAAGCAGCGGATTCGCCAGTTGCAGCGCGAGATGTCCCAGCGGCGGATGATGGCGGCGATCCCGGAGGCCGATGTGGTCATCACCAACCCGACCCACTACGCCGTGGCGCTCAAATACGATGCCGAGAAGGGCGGGGCGCCGGTGCTGCTGGCCAAGGGCAGCGACTTCCTGGCCTTGCAGATTCGCGAGATCGCCGTGGCCCACGAAGTCATGCTGCTGGAGTCGCCGGCCCTGGCGCGTTCGATCTTCTATTCCACCGAGCTTGAGGAAGAGATTCCTGCCGGGCTTTACCTGGCGGTGGCCCAGGTACTGGCCTACGTCTATCAGATCCGCCAGCACCGCGCGGGCAAGGGCAAGCGCCCGGATCCGCTCAAGGATCTGCCGATTCCGCCGGATCTGCAGCGCGACTCCTGAGGCGAGCGCCGCCAGATTGTTGGCTGGATTATTGCTTGTGGGTAGCCAGTGTATGGAAATGGTTACTTTTTTGACTAGGCAGAATCAATCTGAAAAAAGCGGGTGGATTGACTTTGTTCTTTGGGATGTTCGAACTGCTCAGAACTGATAAGTCATGGAAAAAATAATTACAGTTACCAGTCCGCTACTGCCGCCGTTAGAGGAATTTGTTCCTTATCTGGAGCAGATCTGGAAAAACAAGCGCCTGACCAATTGCGGTCCCTTCCATCAAGAACTTGAGCAAGCACTGGCTCGTTACTTGGGGGTCGGGCATTTGTCGTTGTTTGCCAATGGAACATTGGCCCTGATTACCGCTTTACAAGCACTGCATGTGAAGGGTGAAGTGATTACCACGCCTTATTCTTTTGTCGCTACGGCCCATGCCTTGGTGTGGAATCGCTTGACCCCGGTGTTTGTCGATATCGATCCACAGACTTTCAACATCGACCCTAAAAAGATAGAACAGGCCATTACGCCACAGACGACCGCCATCATGCCGGTGCACTGCTATGGCAATCCCTGTGATGTAGAGGCGATTCAGGCCATCGCCGATAAACATGGATTGAAAGTAATTTTTGACGGCGCCCACGCGTTTGGCGTGGAAGATGCCGGTGGCAGTGTACTGCGCCATGGCGACCTCAGTGTCCTGAGTCTGCATGCAACCAAGGTCTTCAATACCTTCGAGGGCGGTGCGATCATCAGCCCGGATGCACAGACAAAGTTGCATATCGATCAATTGAGGAATTTTGGTTTTGTGGATGAGGTCACGGTGGTGACCTGTGGCATCAACGGCAAGATGAGTGAAGTAAATGCTGCGTTCGGGCTCTTGCAGCTGCAGCATATCGACGCGGCCCTGGAACAGCGTAGAGCTATCGATTGTTTCTATCGCTCTGAGTTGCGAACCATCAAAGGTATTAACCTGGACCCGGTACCGGCCGCTCTTGTCTCGAACTATGCCTACTTTCCGATTGCCATTGAGCCCGAATATGCGCTGAGCCGCGATCAACTCTATGGGTTGTTGCAGGAGCACAATATATTCGCGCGCCGTTATTTCTATCCCCTGATTACCCAGATGTCGGTGTATGAAGGTATGGAGGGACTTCATCGCCATGCTTTGCCAGTGGCCGAAGCATTGGCTGAAAAGGTTATCTGTCTGCCCATTTATCCAGGGTTGGAGCCAGAGGACCTGCAACGGATCGTTGCTGTCATTCGCTCAGGAAACTCGGCGAATATATAACGTACTGGAGAGGGACTTTCGCCAAGAAGGCGAGTGTTTTGCGGAATTTTAAACCGCAGATTCTGATTATTAAGAGGCTGTTATGAGCAAAGAAGCATTTATCGAAAACTTTCTGTCTGCCACCGATTTTCAGGAGCCAGTTGAAGTCACCATGGAGACGGAGTTGCGCAATTTGCCAGAGTGGGATTCGCTCGCCGCATTGGGTGTGATTGTCATGTTTGATATTGAGTACAAGAAAGTGATCACGGGCGACGACCTTGAAAAGTCTGTTACCGTTGGTGATCTTTACAACTTGGTAGGATAAGCCTCATGCCACTCGTTACGTTGAATTCCGTGCGCTTTGCCGGTATGGCAACTTGCGTTCCTAAACGAGTTGTTTCCAATCTGACTGATTGCAAGCCGCAGATTCGTCCAGAGCGCGAAAGGCTGGTGCGCAATATCGGTATCGAGCTGCGAAGGCTGACGCAAGAGTGGCAGTGTTTTTCCGACCTGGCCTTCGATGCAGCCTCCAAGCTGATTGAAAGCCTGGAGTGGAAGCTCGAGGAAATCGACGCGCTGATCGTGGTTACCCAGTCCCCGGACTACCTGGCGCCTGCCACTGCGATCATTCTTCAGGATCGTCTGGGGTTGCCCCATACCACCCTGGCGTTCGACGTCAACCTCGGGTGTTCCGGCTATCCGTTCGGCCTGCATCTGCTCGGATCGCTGATCAGCGCCGGAGGTATCAAGAAAGGCTTGGTGCTGGTTGGGGACAGCGGTGCCCAGCTCAATGACCCGATCTTTTCGGATGCCGGCACCGCTACGGCGATGGAGTTCTGTGCGGATGCCCCGCCCATGTACTTCGACCTGAATAGCGATGGTAGCGGCCACAAAGCGATCATCCTCCCGGTTGGGGGGCATCGTGAGCCGGTAGGCATACAGCATCTGGTACCTTTCCGTGAGAATGAAAATGATCACTGGCATCGAGCGATCGACTTGCAGCTCGATGGTACTGCTGTGCTGAGCTTTTCCACTCAGCGGGTTCCGCCGGCGGTAGAAAAGTTGCTTGAATATGCCAATGCCTCGAAAGACGGAGTCGATTACTTCATCTTTCACCAGGCCAACCGCATGATCAACGAAACCATTCGTAGAAAGTTGGAACTTCCAGTCGAGAAAGTTCCTTCGACCTTGCGGGATTTTGGCAACACCAGCGGTGCTTCGCTGCCAGTCACCATGACTGCGCGAATCAATAAACAGCTTGAAGAAGGAACTAAGCGTTTAGTGCTGTCAGGGTTTGGTATTGGCCTGTCATGGGGAACCTGCTTGGTGGATATCCAAGGGGCGAAGTTTCCTGATTTGATTGAGTCCTGATAGGGCCGGGAGGTCACTCCTCCCACTGGCCGCAAATTTCTTCGGAGGGCAGCATAGTGAGTGCTGATAACAGCTTTAATCCATTCAGTCTCAAGGGCAAGCGGGTCTTGGTGACCGGGGCCAGTTCGGGGATTGGACTCACAACGGCTTTGAATTGTGCTCGCATGGGCGCCGAGATTATTGCCACTGGGCGTGATCGGGAACGCTTGACCAAGACGTTTGAAGAGTTGCAGAGCATTTCGAGTCTGGATCATAAAATGGTTGTAGCGGATCTTACCGTTGCGGCTGAGCGAGATGCTGTAATCGCAGCACTCGATTCGAAGATAAACGGTTTGGTGCATGCAGCGGGGATCTCCAGGTTGTCTCCAACTCGGATGATGACTGAGTCCCATCTTCAAGTGCTTCACCGAACCAATGTCGAAGCCCCTTTTCTGCTGACTCAAGGTATTTTGAGGCGCAATCTTGTTGCGGCTGATGGGGCTATTTTATTTATTGCATCCATTGCTGCGCATATTGGAGTGGCAGGGGTTGGCGGCTATTCCGGTACCAAGGCGGCATTGATTGCCATGGCGCGATGTCTTGCAACGGAAGTGGCTAAACATAGGATCCGGGTTAATTGTCTCTCGCCGGCATTGGTACATACGCCTTTGGTGGACGATGCTGAAAAGATGATCTCCATGGATACACTGGGCCAAGGGCAACTTCTGGGCTTTGGTATGCCGGATGATGTAGCCAATGCATGCATTTTCATGCTCTCCGATGCAAGCCGATGGATAACTGGCTCGACGCTTATCATGGACGGTGGGTTAACCCTTTAACGAGCCATGGGGGCGATATGCGGCGAATGATCATATTGGGGGCTGGCGGACTTGGGCGTCAGGTCCTGGCTCGAGTGGAAGCTGATGTAGCCTGTGGAATTGATTGGATCATCGCCGGTTTTCTGGATGAGCGCGGGCCTGAGGTTGTAGCGGAGATTCTTAATTGTCCCTGGTTAGGGTATCCGGAGCATTTTCAACCACAGTCTGACGACTTGTTTATCGTTGCGATCGGAGATCCTGCGAGTAGAGAAAAACAGGTGAAACTGCTTCTCGGCAAAGGCGCGAAGTTCATTGACTATGGAAGACCTGGTTTCCTTGGTGTTAGAACCGCTTGGGGGCCAACGTTTTTCGGCTATGACGTAAGTTGCGGCGTTGATAGTCAGATCGGTAATTACTGCTTTATCGATCAAGACAGCATGATCGGTCACGACGTAGTGATTGGCGACTATGTACATATCGCTCCCCGTTGTTTGTTGGCCGGCTACGTCAAGGTGGGCAACGGTGTGGTGATCAACTCCGGGGCCATGCTGTCCCGCGGGGTCACTGTGGGTGACGGAGCGGTGATCGGCATGGGAGCCGTGGTCTTCAAGGATGTTCCTGCCGGTGCGACGGTGGTGGGCAACCCTGCTCGAGTCATTTTCACCAAGCAGGATTGAAGGCTGGGTATTCATCTTGCTGCTCGGTCTTTTTTGTGGATACGTTTTATGTCGCGTCATGCGTTGGATGCAAGCTATTACACCTCCCAGGAAACTCTTTCTCGCGAGCGTGCCCACTTGTTTGGCGCGTTGTGGACCTTCGTCGGGTTCACGTCGATGGTGCGCGAGCGCAATCAGTTCTTCACTCGCAAGGTGGCGGGTGTGCCGATCCTGGTTCAGAGAACCGAAGCCGGTATCCGGGCCTTTATCAATGAGTGCCCCCATCGGCTGTCGCCTATTCAGACCGAGAGTGCCGGCAAGCGCCCTATGGTCTGCCCTTACCATGCCTGGTCATTTGGTGCCGAGGGCGAGTTGCGTGGTATTCCCAATCATGGGCTTTACCAGTTCAGTGCCGCGGAGCGAGAAAAGATCTGCCTGAAGAAACTTCATCTGGAGGAAGTCGGCCAGTTGTTATTTGTGAATTTTGCGCAGAGTCCCATTGCACTGAATGAGCAATTTACGGATGAGTTCATCGGGCAGTTGCAGGATGTATCCTCTCATCTGGATTCGCAGATTATCTACAGTTGCCATCAGGTCCGGTATAACTGGAAGTTGAATATGGAGAACGTGAAAGACTATAACCACGTTCCTTTTATTCATCCGCAAACCTTCATGCCGGCCATGAATCAAATGGTCAAGGAGATCCCTTTAGTTGGCGATGACGGGGCTTCGGAAGTCATCAGGCTGATTTCTGCTGCCGAATCTCCTGAACTTGACTCGCTGAGTTACAGCACCAAGGCTCTGATCAAGCCCTACGAGAACTGGTTTGCGCCGTTGTGCGAAAAATATGGCAGTGAACATGCCTACTACAACTGGTTCATTTACCCCAATGTCAACTTTTGTAGTGTCAAGGGTGATCACTTTCTGCTTCAGCAGTACGATCCCGTATCCCCTGGGGTTACCGACTATCACCTGTGGATGATGACTGCCACACGCAAGGATGTCCGTACCGACTTTACTGCGTTGCTGGCAACTTTGATTCGTGGCGAGCGCAAGGTCATAGCCGAGGACACGGTTGTGCTCGAGCGTTTGCAGGATGGGTTCGGTAAGCACTCTCGGCGCTTCATGCACGGCGAGTATGAGGCGCATATCGTTCAACAGCATCTCTGGTATAGAACTCATGTTTTGGGAGAGCGCCCATGACTCGTCATATCGTGCTGGGGGAGGGCTGGGCCTTCGAGCATGCCTGCCAGATGGCCACTGAGCTGGGCTTGCCCCATGTGCAGCACCACCTGCTTTCGGCTGATCGTTACAACTTTCAGCTGGATGAGTTCATCGACCGGTATCCGGCGCAAGACTTCGAAGTGTTTGTGGCGCTGGATGAGCGTGCGGTCAACTATTCGCGATACAAGTTGATTGCCCAGGTTCGGTTGGCGGGGTATCGCCTGTTCAATCTGGTTTCGCCTCGATCCATTGTTGAAGAAAGCGCCGTTCTGCAAGGCAATGTCTATGTGGGTGCGGGCTGCAACCTGGCCTCCGGTGCGGTAGTGGGGCTGGGCTCCTGGCTTGATCGCCAGGTAACTCTGGACTGCTCCGTGCAGTTAGGGGCCTGTGTGACCTTGCAGGCGGGTGTAACCCTGGGGCGCGGTGTGGAAATCGGCAGGGGCACCACGCTGTCCGCTGGCAGCTTTGCGCTGGCGGGTACGAAAGTTGGTCGCCATTGTGAGTGGCTGCTGGGGGGGAAGTTGCCGGAAGTCCTTGCTGACAAGTCCTTTTACGATGCCCTGATGCCCGACGGCGCCAGAGTCCTGAAAAACTGAACCTTGATTATTTCGCGGATTTGCCCGGGCAATTGGGTGGGCCGTTTCTGGAGTGGGTATGCCGAGTAATTATGCTGGTGTTAAAGGGCTGGAAGTGGCTGGTAACTACGAAAACCTGGTCACCATCTTTCAGCGTGCGGTCTCTGCGTATCAATATGATCCGCGCTTCTGTATTGCGCCTGAGGCCTGTCATGTCTACGACGCAAATGGGCGTGAAACAAAAGTCGTGCTGTTGGGAACGACCCAGTTCTCTCAACTCTTTATTAATGAAGCGGCCGGCAAGGTGCGGATTGTTGCCGTGGTCGACGACTTCAAGGCCGGCAAGATGGAAAGCTTTCATGGCGTTCCGGTGATCAGTTCGGATGCCTTCCTGAAGTTGGCCCGGGATACTGCGCTGATCAGTATCAATGGCTGTCGGTATGATCACTCCCGGCGTTATTTCAAAAGCCTGGCGCTGCGCAACAACATCCCCATGCTCAACTTTGAGCAGGGCTTGCGGCTGCTTTCAATCAATCCGGCGAGCGACCATCGGATTGATGACTGGGGCAGCTACATTGTTGCTCACGCCCAGGAGTTGATCGCTCTTGGGCGGCGCCTGGACGATGACTATTCCCGCTTCACCCTGTTCAGCGTTTTGCTCGGCCATTTGACGTGCGACCCCGAGTGGATACTCAACGCTGCCAAGCCCTACTTGACCCTGTATTTCCGTTCCGGCTTGTGGCTGCCTGATCAGAACGAGCGCTTCGCCGACTGTGGCGCCTCGATTGCCGAGTCCGCCAAGGCCTTTCTCGATGCGACCGACGGCCGCTTCCAGAAGATCTGGATGATCGAGCCGGATGAAGTCAATCGGGCCACCATTCAATCGTTCATCAGTGGTTATAACGGTACTCTCGCGCCTGCCCAGTCAGGTGCCATCGAGTTGCTGGGTTGTGCGTTGAGCAACGAAGACGGGCAGATGCCGTTCTTGCATGAGGGCGGGCACGGCGGTCACCTGTTATCTGCCGCCACTGCCCAGGCCATCTGCCGGGATGTCGATGTGCGCCGTCTGGATTCATTGCTTGATGACAGCCCGACGCTGATCAAGATGGACATCGAAGGGGCGGAATTGCAGGCCTTGCAGGGGGCTCGTGAGCACATCAGTCGTGGGCGCCCGAAAATGGCCATTTCGGCTTATCACCGGTCTGGCGATTTGCTGGATATCACCCGTTTTGTCGAAAGTGTGCGTGGCGATTACAAGATTGGCCTGCGCCACCACACCGAAGAGCGCTGGGATACCTGCCTTTACTTCTATTGATCTGCGTTCTGGCGCGCTGCATTGGCGCGCCATTTGATTGGGCCTGTGCCACTCGAGCGAAGGTGGCGGGCTATCGGCATTAACTAGCAAGAAGGTTTATATGAGCGCAAAGCCACTGGTGAGTGTGGTCATTCCTGCTTACAAGGCAACTTACTTTGAAGCGGCGCTGGCCAGTGTCTGTGCGCAGAGCTACGAGCATCTGGAGGTGGTGGTATGCGATGACTCGCGTACCGGAACCATCCGTGAGTGCACGGCTCGTTACCAGGAGTCCTGCTCTTTTCCGATTCGCTATGAGTTCAATGAGTCTCTGCGCGGCGAGCTCTTCAATGCCATTGAGTGCATAAAAGTCGCCAGTGGAAAGTACATCAAGTTCCTCCATGACGACGATGTATTGCACCCTGAATGTGTCGCGCAACTGGTGGCTGCGATGGAGTCAGATCCTTCTGTGGCCATGGCGTCTTCGCGTCGCCGCCTGATCGATTCCGACGGGGTCCCGCAGCCGGATGCCCTGGCCACATCCCTGCCTTTCGCTACCGATGTGGTTATCGATGGCAAGGAGCTGACCAGCCTGCTGGCCGACCATAGCCTCAACTTCATCGGCGAGCCGAGTTGCGTGCTTTGTCGCCGAGAGGATCTGCTGGCGCTGGGGGATGGCCTTATGTCGCTCAATGGTTGCCTGATCTATTGGGTGGGCGACCTGGCGATGTATGTGAAGCTGCTGCAAAAGGGCAACCTGGCGTTGCTGAAGCAGCCGCTGACCGATTTCCGAGTGTCCCTGCAGCAGGGCAGTCAGCAGGGGCGCGACAAGCCGGGTATCGGTAACCAGGGGCACGCTGATTTCAAACGGACATTGCGCGAACTGGGCTGGCATCGAGGGGGGCTGGATAACCATCTGGTTTCGGTGCGTTCCCTGTATGGCGGCGACAGGTTCCAGCCGGTGGATATCCTGGCCGCTCTGCGCCAGAGTTACGCCAAGGGCGTGGCCGACCGGCAGATCAACAGCTGGATCGAGCAGCGGGTGCCAAGCCCGACCCAGTTGCATTTGATGGAGGGCTATCTGCAGTCCGGCGGCGGTGCTCCTTCAATCGGCATCATCGTCCTTGATCTGGCCGCGGATGCCCAGGCGCTGGCGCGCACCCTGCATAGCCTGGCGGCGCAGCCGCAGGGGCTTGTGCAACTGAAAGTGACGGTACTGGGGCATGAGGCGCCTGGCTTGGTTGCCGGCGGCGCCGAGCTGCACTTCACACCGGTTCAGGCGAACTACGCAGAGCAGGTCAATCGTTTGCTGCAAGAAGATGCATGCGAATGGTGTGTGCTGGTCCGCGCCGGTGATGAGTTCACGCCAAGCGGCCTGTTGGTCGCCAGCCTGGAGTTGCTGCCGGATCCCGACTGCCGTGCAGTGTTCTGTGATGGCGTGCTGCGAGAAGCCAATGGCGACACGGGGGTCATGCTGCGCCCGGACTTCAACCTGGATTACCTGCTGAGTTTCCCGGGGGGGCTGGCGCGTCACTGGATCTTCAGGCGTCGGGTGCTGATCGAGGCGGGTGGTTTTGATGGTGCCTACGCGCGGGCCCTGGAGTTCGAGCTGATCCTGCGCCTGATCAATCAAGGTGGCATTGACGGTTTCGGGCATATCCCGGAATTGCTGCTGAGTTGTCCGCCCGTGGCCCTGGATGAAAATGAAGATGAGCGCCGCGCGCTGGTCGAGCACCTGTCGCAGCGTGGCTATGCCAGCGCGCAGGTCGACAGCTCGCTTGCGGGACACTATCTGATCGACTACGGGCACCAGGCCCGCCCCCTGGTATCGATCGTGGTGGTGGTGAGTGACGACCTGGCGGCGGCGCAGCGCTGTATTTTCAGTGTCCTGGAGCACACCCGTTACCCTTTCTACGAGTTGCTGATCGTCGATAACGCCTGTCAGGCCGCAGAGGCAAGGCAGTGGTTGCAGGCTGTCGCGGAGCTGTCGGCTGAGCGTATCCGGGTAGTCAGCCTGCCTTATGCCGTGGATCGTTCCACCGCCAACAACCTGGGGGCGCAGCAGGCTTCTGGTGAATATCTGGTATTCCTGCGTGCGCTGACGGCGATCTTCGACGGTGGCTGGATTGATGCGCTGTTGAATCACGCGCTGCGCCAGGAGGTGGCGGTAGTGGGGGCCAAAGCGCTCTCCAGTGATGGCGAAGTGAGCCATGGCGGATTGATCCTGGGGCTGGCGGCCGGCGGGGCGGCAGCATTTGCCGGGCAGCAGGCCGACGCTGCCGGGTACATGAATGGCTTGCAGGTGGATCGCAATTGCAGTGCGGTCGCCGACATCTGCCTGATGGTACGTAAAGCCCTGTTTGATGGGGTGGGTGGCTGGGATGCCGAGCTGTTCCCTGAGGCGGGAGCGGATATTGACCTGTGCCTGCGCCTGGCGGGCCATGGTTATCTGACCGTGTGGACGCCGCGTGCGCGGGTCATGCACGGTATGCCGCCGGCCGCGTTTGCGCCGCGGGATGAAGATGCCTTGTCCCAGCGCTGGCTTTCGGTGCTGGCGCGGGACCCGGCCTACAACCTGAATTTTTCCCTGGGGCAGCCAAAGGGCTTCCAACTGGCCGAGCCGTCGTTAAGTTGGCGTCCGCTGATCTGGCGCCCGTTGCCAGTGGTGCTGGTGCATCCTTCGGATCGTTATGGCAGTGGTCACTATCGGGC
Organism: Pseudomonas sp. BIGb0176; assembly: GCF_024810175.1. Classification (NCBI taxonomy): domain Bacteria; kingdom Pseudomonadati; phylum Pseudomonadota; class Gammaproteobacteria; order Pseudomonadales; family Pseudomonadaceae; genus Pseudomonas; species Pseudomonas sp. BIGb0176. The sequence goes on along the minus strand of NZ_JANUEC010000002.1, from coordinate 452,983 downwards.
CATTCGACCGATGGAGGAGCAGAGTTCGGCGGGCCTGATCGACGGGGTGCTGTCGATGGCGCTGTTATCGCCGGCCGAACTGGCGCGAGTGGCCCCGGATTCGATGGTTTTCCAGCGCCACATCGGCGAGGAGTCGCTCAGCGCCATGCGTCGTGCGCAAGCCTTCTCGCGCAGTTTCAAGGTCTTTGAGCTGAACGATCACCTGCCAAGCCTGGCTGTTGGGGAGGCTGCCCAGGGCGTGACGCCTGGGGATATTTCCTACTATTTGCGCGAAGCCGTGGCCTGCGTCGATCGCCTGGTGGTGTCCACCGAAGCCCTGGCCGACGCTCTGCATGGCCTGCATCCGGATACCCGGGTCATCCACAGTCGTCTGGACCAGCAGGGCTGGGGGGCGTTGCCAAGCAGCCAGCGGTGTGCCGGCGACAAGCCCCGGGTAGGGTGGGCAGGCGCGGACTGGCAGCTGGCCAATCTTCAAGTGATCGGCGAGGTGGTGAAAGCCCTGGCGACGGAAGTCGACTGGGTGTTCATGGGGGCTTGTCCCGAGGAACTGCTGCCCTATGTCAAGGAAGTGCATCGTGGTGTGGAGATCAGCCTGTATCCGGCGGCGCTGGCCAGGCTGAATCTGGATCTGGCAGTAGCGCCCATGCAGCAGAGTCTGCTCAACGAGTGCAAGAGCAACCTGCGTCTCCTGGAGTATGGCGCCTGTGGTTATCCGGTCATCTGCAGTGATCTGGCGTGTTTCCGCGGTGATTTGCCGGTGACTCGGGTTGCCAATCACTTCCAGGACTGGAGGGCGGCCATCCGCATGCATCTGGATGATCCACAGGCCAATGCCCGGGCCGGGGATGCCCTGCGTGAAGTCGTCCGGCGCGACTGGATGCTGGACGCCAGCGCATTGATGGCGTGGCGTGCTGCCTGGCTGCCGGATTAATCACGGCCACTCTGAGGTTTCCGGCATTTTCGGCTCAATGCCGGCGCCATATTTCCTTTCGGTAAAAGTTGGAAGGTTTCTTGCAGTAGCAGCCCCGTGCCGCTTCAGGCGTCAAAAGTTTGCTTTACGGAACGGGGTAAATCGGTGGATCGCTCTCAGTTAATCAACACGGCTCGCAGCAACCTGGCTGACCTCGGTCGAGGCAATCTGGGTGTGCCGGTGCTGCTGTTGGTCATGCTGGCCATGATGATGTTGCCGGTCCCGGCGTTCCTGCTGGACGTGTTCTTCACGTTCAACATCGCTTTGTCGATCGTGGTTCTGCTGGTGTGCGTGTACGCCCTGCGGCCGCTGGACTTTGCCGTGTTCCCCACCATTCTGCTGGTGGCCACGCTGCTGCGCCTGGCGCTCAACGTGGCCTCGACCCGGGTGGTGATGCTCCATGGCCAGGAGGGCCACGCCGCTGCCGGTAAGGTGATCCAGGCCTTCGGTGAGGTGGTGATCGGCGGCAACTACGTGGTCGGTATCGTGGTCTTTGCGATCCTCATGATCATCAACTTCGTGGTGGTGACCAAGGGTGCCGGCCGTATTTCCGAGGTGAGCGCGCGCTTCACCCTGGACGCCATGCCCGGCAAGCAGATGGCCATCGATGCTGACTTGAACGCCGGCCTGATCGACCAGAACCAGGCCAAGCTGCGCCGTCTCGAAGTGGCCCAGGAGGCCGAGTTCTACGGTTCCATGGACGGTGCCAGCAAATTCGTGCGCGGTGACGCCATCGCCGGTTTGCTGATCCTGTTCATCAACCTGATCGGCGGCATGGCCGTCGGTATCTTCCAGCACAACATGAGCTTTGGCGATGCGGGCCGGGTATACGCCTTGCTGACCATCGGTGACGGTTTGGTGGCGCAATTGCCATCACTGTTGCTGTCCACTGCGGCGGCGATCATGGTGACCCGGGCTTCGGGTTCCGAAGACATGGGCAAGCAGATCAACCGGCAGATGTTCGCTTCGCCCAAGGCGCTGGCGGTGGCAGCCGGCCTGATGGCCGTGATGGGGCTGGTGCCGGGCATGCCGCACTTCTCCTTCCTCAGCCTGGCGGCCGTGGCCGGTGGCGCCGCTTACCTGGTCTGGAAAAAGCAGAATCAGGTCAAGGTCAAGGCTCTGGAAGAGGTCCAGCGTCAACAGGACCTGCTGCCTTCCCCGGCCCGTGCCCTGGAAACCAAGGAGTTGGGTTGGGACGACGTGACGCCGATCGACATGATCGGCCTGGAAGTCGGTTACCGCCTGATTCCCCTGGTGGATCGCAACCAGGGCGGGCAATTGCTGGCGCGGATCAAGGGGGTGCGCAAGAAGCTCTCCCAGGACCTGGGCTTTCTCATGCCCACGGTGCATATCCGCGACAACCTGGACCTGGCGCCGAGCGCCTACCGCCTGACCCTGATGGGGGTGATCCTGGCCGAAGCGGAGATCTATCCGGATCGCGAGCTGGCGATCAACCCGGGGCAGGTCTATGGCACGCTCAACGGCATCTCCGCTCGGGACCCGGCCTTTGGTCTGGAAGCGGTGTGGATCGAAATCAGCCAACGGCCGCAGGCGCAGTCCCTGGGCTACACCGTGGTGGACGCCAGTACCGTGGTCGCCACCCACTTGAACCAGATTCTGTACAAGCACTCCAGCGAACTGATCGGCCACGAAGAGGTCCAGCAGTTGCTGCAAGTGTTGTCCAAGAGTTCGCCGAAGCTGGCCGAGGAATTGGTGCCGGGCGTGCTGTCGCTTTCGCAGTTGCTCAAGGTCCTGCAAGCGCTGCTGGCCGAGCAGGTGCCGGTACGCGACATCCGCAGCATTGCCGAAGCCATCGCCAACAATGCCGCCAAGAGTCAAGATACTGCCGCTTTGGTTGCCGCGGTACGCGTCGGATTGTCTCGTGCCATCGTCCAAAGCATTGTAGGCACTGAGTCTGAGCTGCCTGTGATCACCTTGGAGCCAAGGTTGGAACAAATTTTGCTCAGCAGTCTGCAGAAGGCAGGACAAGGCCAGGAAGAAGGCGTTCTGCTGGAGCCAAGCATGGCAGAGAAGCTGCAGCGTTCGCTGATCGATGCGGCGCAGCGTCAAGAGATGCAAGGTCAACCGGTGATTCTGTTGGTAGCGGGGCCGGTCCGCGCCATGCTCTCGCGGTTCGGCCGTCTCGCCGTCCCGGGTTTGCATGTGCTGGCGTACCAGGAAATTCCGGACAACAAGCAAGTGACCATCGTTGCGACAGTAGGGCCCAACGGCTGAGGTAGTGGGTTATGCAAGTTAAGCGTTTTTTCGCCGCCGATATGCGTCAGGCCATGAAACTGGTTCGTGATGAGTTGGGCGCTGAAGCCGCCATCATCGGCAACCGGCGGATCGCCGGCGGTGTCGAGCTGACGGCTGCGCTGGATTACAAGTTGTCGGCCTTGTCGCCACGGGTTCCGAACATGGAACTCGAGGACGAGCTGCGCAAGACCCAGTCGCGGATTGTCACCGCCCAGGCCGAACTAAGCCTGCGGGGCGAGGGCGACAGTGCCTCGATCACCAATCGCCAGCTGTTCGCCGGCCTGCCGTTGACCGCGGCCGAGCCCCTGATCGAGCCGACCCTGACCGAGCGTCCGCGCCCGGCGCCGGCTCCTGCAGCGCCACCTGCCGATACGCGGGCGCTGGACTCGATGCGTTTCGAGCTCAACGGTCTGCGCGAACTGCTGGAAGTGCAGCTCGGCTCCCTGGCCTGGAGCCAATTGCAGGGCAGCCGTCCGGAGCAGGCCAACCTCTGGCGTCGCCTGCAGCGCATCGGCCTGTCGGGCCCGCTGGCCCGCGACCTGCTGGCACTGATTACCGAAATCAACGAACCCCGTCAGGCCTGGCGCATGTTGCTGGCGCACCTGGCGCGAATGATCCAGACCCCGGAAGTCGAGCCTCTGGAAGAGGGCGGCGTGATCGCCATGGTCGGCCCGGCCGGCATGGGCAAGACCACCACCCTGGCCAAGCTGGCGGCGCGCTACGTGCTCAAGTACGGGGCGCAGAACATTGCCCTGGTGAGCATGGACAGCTACCGCATCGGCGCCCAGGAGCAGCTCAAGACCCTGGGGCGCATCCTCAATGTGTCGGTGACCCATGTGGACCCGGGCCAGTCCCTGGCTCAGGCACTGGATCCGCTGCTGCGCAAGCGCGTGGTGCTGATCGATACCGCCGGCCTGCAGGCCAGCGATCCGGCGTTGCGCATGCAACTGGAGAGCCTGGCCGGTCGTGGCATTCGTGCGAAGAACTATCTGGTACTGGCTACCACCAGCCAGAAACAGGTGCTGACCGCCGCCTACCACAGCTACAAACGCTGCGGCCTGGCCGGTTGCATCCTGACTAAACTTGATGAAACAGCCAGTCTTGGCGAAGTGCTGAGCCTGGCCATCAGTCATGAACTGCCGGTTGCCTATCTCACTGATGGTCCGCGGATTCCTGACGATCTGCACCTGCCTCGCCGGCATCAGCTGGTGAGTCGCGCGGTAAGCGTACAGATGCAGGAAGAACCCAGCGAGGAAGCCATGGCCGACATGTTCGCTGACCTTTACCACAGCCCGTCCAAACGGGTTGGCTGAGGTAATCATGAATAGATTGCAGTGTATCTACATCGATGGTCTGCCATGCATTGTTCCAATGGTGAACGCGCAGCCAGTTATGTGGCCCCGTCTAAGTAAGACAAGGTAAAGAAAGAACATGGGCAGCATGCATCCCGTACAGGTGATTGCGGTGACCGGCGGCAAAGGTGGCGTCGGCAAGACTAATGTGTCAGTGAACTTGTCCCTGGCTCTGGCTGAGCTCGGCCGGCGGGTCTTGCTGCTGGATGCCGACCTGGGACTGGCCAATGTCGATGTCCTGCTGGGCCTGACTCCCAAACATACCCTGGCCGACGTCATCGAGGGTCGTTGCGAACTGCGCGATGTGCTGCTCCAGGGGCCTGGAGGCATCCGCATCGTACCGGCCGCCTCGGGCACCCAGAGCATGGTGCACCTGAGCCCTGCGCAGCACGCTGGCCTGATCCAGGCCTTCAGCGATATCGGCGACAATCTCGATGTGCTGGTGATCGACACCGCTGCGGGTATTGGTGACTCGGTAGTCAGCTTTGTCCGCGCGGCCCAGGAAGTACTGCTGGTGGTGTGCGACGAGCCGACCTCGATCACGGACGCCTACGCGCTGATCAAGCTGCTCAACCGCGACTACGGCATGAACCGTTTCCGGGTCCTGGCCAACATGGCTCAGAGCCCTCAGGAAGGTCGCAACCTGTTTGCAAAATTGACCAAGGTCACGGATCGCTTCCTGGACGTGGCCTTACAATACGTCGGCGCAGTTCCCTACGACGAAAGCGTACGCAAGGCCGTGCAAAAGCAGCGTGCGGTCTATGAAGCCTTTCCTCGTTCGAAGTGTGCATTGGCGTTCAAGGCCATCGCGCAAAAAGTCGATACCTGGCCGTTGCCGGCGAACCCACGCGGGCATCTGGAGTTTTTTGTCGAGCGGCTAGTGCATCAAACAGCGGGACCGGTGCTATGACTGCCAGTGGCTACAACCTCTACAAGAAGTCGGCGCGTGACAGCCAGTACGAATTGATCGAGCGCTACGCGCCTCTGGTCAAGCGTATTGCCTATCACCTGCTGGCGCGGTTGCCGGCCAGTGTTCAGGTAGAAGACCTGATTCAGGCCGGGATGATCGGTTTGCTCGAAGTGTCGACCAAATACGACGCGAGCAAGGGGGCGAGTTTCGAAACCTACGCGGGTATCCGTATCCGTGGGGCGATGCTCGACGAGGTTCGTAAAGGCGACTGGGCACCGCGTTCGGTGCACCGTAATACGCGCATGGTCAGTGATGCGATTCGCGCAATTGAAGCTAAAACCGGTCGTGACGCTAAAGATCATGAAGTTGCGGCCGAACTTCAATTGAGTCTCGACGATTATTACGGGATTTTGAACGACACCTTGGGCAGCCGCCTGTTCAGTTTCGACGACCTGTTGCAGGACGGCGAGCATGAAGGGCTGCATGAGGATGGCGCCAGTGCTCATCTCGAGCCGTCACGGGACCTGGAGGATGAACGCTTCCAGGCCGCGTTGGCGGATGCGATTGCCAATTTGCCGGAGCGCGAGCGACTGGTGTTGGCGCTGTACTACGACGAAGAGCTGAACCTCAAGGAAATCGGTGAGGTCCTGGGGGTCAGCGAATCGCGGGTCAGCCAGTTACACAGCCAGTGCGCAGCCCGTTTGCGGGGGCGTTTGGGGGAGTGGCGAGCGCGCTGACAGGCAGTGTGGGGACACTGCGTTCAGGACCGGTGAAGCAAGCGCTGCACCGGTCTTGCAGTATGTGCTCCATGCAGTCGTTGTGTGTTATGCCGGATTGATTGAATGGCGCGTTCAGGTGCTGGATGCGTTTAAGACTGCTTGGAGGTCGAATTGGACAAGAACATGAAAATCCTCATCGTTGATGACTTTTCAACGATGCGGCGGATCATTAAGAACCTGTTGCGTGATCTGGGATTCACCAACACGGTCGAGGCCGACGATGGCACTACCGCCATTCCGGTACTCAACAGCGGGAGCATCGACTTTCTGGTAACGGACTGGAACATGCCGGGCATGACCGGTATCGACCTGCTGCGCCACGTGCGCGCCGATGAAAAACTCAAGCACCTGCCGGTATTGATGGTGACTGCTGAAGCCAAGCGCGAGCAGATCATCGAAGCTGCCCAGGCCGGCGTAAACGGCTATGTCGTCAAACCATTCACGGCTCAGGCGTTGAAAGAGAAGATCGAAAAAATCTTCGAACGCATCGGTTGAGACGCGTAGCCATTCCGCCACGGGGGAGCTATGGAGCATAACGAATCTTCACTGGGCGACTTTGAGTCGACCCTGAAAAAACATGCGCTGGAACTGGTCGAGAGCCTTGAAAAGGGCCGGTTCGGCGAAGCGGTGCAATTGATCCATGAGCTCAATCAGACCCGTGACCGCGGCCTGTACCAGGAAGTGGGCAAGCTCACCCGCGAGCTGCATAGCGCGATCGTCAATTTCCAGATTGACCCGCACATGCCGCAAGCCGAGGAAGTTTCACAGATCACGGATGCCACTGAGCGCCTGTCCTATGTGGTCCGGCTGACGGAAGCCGCAGCCAACCGCACCATGGACCTGGTGGAGAGCAGCACCCCGCTGGTCAACGGCCTGAGCACTGAAGCCCAGGCCTTGAGCGCAGACTGGGGGCGCTTCATGCGGCGCGAGGTCGGCGCTGAAGAGTTTCGCGAGCTGGCGCGCCGGGTCGACAGTTTCCTGACGCGCAGCGAACAGGAAACCCGTACCGTTTCCGGCCACCTCAACGACATTCTGCTGGCGCAGGATTACCAGGACCTGACCGGTCAGGTGATCAAGCGTGTGACCCAGTTGGTCACGGAAGTCGAAAGCAATCTGCTCAAACTCGTCTTGATGGCCAGCCAGGTCGATCGTTTCGCCGGTATCGAACATGACCGTGAATCGATCCTCGCTGAAAAAGATCCGCAAAAACATCTCGCCAAGGGTGAAGGTCCGCAGATTCATGCCGATAAACGGGAAGACGTTATGTCCGGTCAGGACGATGTAGACGATTTGCTTTCCAGCCTTGGATTCTAGGAGCACCCATTAATGAGCTTCGGCGCCGATGAAGAGATCCTTCAGGATTTCCTGGTTGAGGCCGGCGAGATTCTAGAGCAACTGTCCGAACAACTGGTCGAGCTGGAAAGCCGGCCGGATGATGCGGATTTGCTCAATGCAATTTTTCGCGGTTTTCACACTGTTAAAGGGGGCGCCGGCTTCCTCCAGCTCAATGAGCTGGTGGAGTGCTGCCACATCGCCGAGAACGTCTTCGACATCCTGCGCAAGGGTGAGCGGCGAGTCGACTCGGAACTGATGGACGTGGTGCTTGAGGCTCTGGACGCGGTGAACGGCATGTTCAGCCAGGTCCGTGAGCGCACCGAAATCACCGCTGCCACACCGGAGTTGCTGGCGGCCCTGGCGCGCCTGGCCGAACCTGCCGGTGCCGAGCCTGCAGCACCTGCTGTGGAAGAGGTGGTTGAGCCGGTTGCCGAGCCTGTGGCTGAAGAAAGCCCGGCAGGGGACATCACCGATAACGAATTCGAGCTGTTGCTCGACTCGCTGAATGCCGCCAAGGCCGAAGCCGAAGCAGCGCCTGCCGCCGCACCTGCGGCCCAGGGCGAGCCGGCCAGCGATGAAATCACCGACGCGGAGTTCGAATCCCTGCTCGATCAGTTGCACGGCAAGGGCCAGTTCGCCCCGGATGCCGTGGCACCGGCCGCGGCCAGTGCCACCAGTGGTGCGGCTGGCGCAGGTGATGAGATCACCGACGATGAATTCGAAGCATTGCTGGACCAGTTGCATGGCAAGGGCAACTTCGCCGTGGAGGCCCTGGATTCGGCCGTGGCGGCGGCGCCTGCCGCTCCTGCCGCAGCCGTACCAAGCGCAGCCGCAGCCGGCAGCGACCTGATCACCGATCACGAATTTGAATCCCTGCTGGATGAGTTGCACGGCAAGGGCAAATTCTCCGAAACCCCGGGTGCGGCCAAGCCAGCCGCGGCTTCTGCGGCTCCGGCTGCGGCGGCCACTGCTGCCGTCGCCAAGCCGGCGGCGAAGAAGCCCGAGCCCAAGGCCGAGGCGCCGAAAGCTGCCGCTGCTCCTGCTGCGGCCCCGGCCCCGGCCCCGGCCCCGGCTCGCGCCGCCGCTGCGGCCCCGCCGGCGGAAAAGCCTGCCAGCGAAGCGGAAACCACGGTGCGTGTCGATACCGCGCGCCTGGACGAAATCATGAACATGGTGGGCGAGCTGGTGCTGGTGCGTAACCGCCTGGTGCGCCTGGGCCTCAACAGCGGTGACGAAGCCATGTCCAAGGCCGTGTCGAACCTCGACGTGGTGACTGCCGACCTGCAGACCGCGGTGATGAAGACCCGCATGCAGCCGATCAAGAAGGTCTTCGGGCGCTTCCCGCGCCTGGTTCGCGACCTGGCCCGGCAGCTCAAGAAAGAGATCAACCTGGAGCTGGTGGGGGAAGAAACCGACCTCGACAAGAACCTGGTAGAAGCCCTGGCCGACCCGCTGGTGCACTTGGTGCGCAACGCGGTGGACCACGGCATCGAATCGCCGGAAGAGCGCGAAGCCTCGGGCAAGTCCCGTGGCGGCAAGGTGGTACTGGCGGCGGAACAGGAAGGCGACCACATCCTGCTGTCGATCTCCGATGACGGCAAGGGCATGGACCCGAACGTGTTGCGCGCCATCGCCGTCAAGCGCGGCGTGATGGACAAGGACGCCGCCGACCGCCTGAGCGATACCGAGTGCTACAACCTGATCTTTGCCCCGGGCTTCTCCACCAAGACCGAGATTTCCGATGTGTCCGGTCGCGGTGTGGGCATGGACGTGGTGAAGACCAAGATTTCCCAGCTCAATGGTTCGATCAACATCTATTCGACCAAGGGCCAGGGCTCGAAGATTGTCATCAAGGTGCCATTGACCCTGGCGATCATGCCGACCCTGATGGTCATGCTCGGCAACCAGGCATTCGCTTTCCCGCTGGTCAACGTCAACGAGATCTTCCACCTCGACCTGTCGCGCACCAACGTGGTGGACGGCCAGGAAGTGGTGATCGTGCGCGACAAGGCGTTGCCCCTGTTCTACCTCAAACGCTGGCTGGTCAGTTCCGCCGCTCATGAAGAGCAGCGCGAGGGCCACGTAGTGATCCTTTCGGTGGGTACCCAGCGGATCGGCTTCGTCGTCGATCAACTGGTGGGCCAGGAAGAAGTGGTCATCAAGCCCTTGGGCAAAATGCTTCAGGGAACCCCGGGCATGTCCGGCGCCACCATTACCGGTGACGGCCGCATTGCTCTGATCCTCGATGTTCCGAGCATGCTCAAGCGTTACGCCGCACGGCGTATTTGATTCGGCGGGGAGGGGCGGTTGGCCTCGCCCCACCTAACGGAGTGTTTATGGCAGTCAAAGTCCTGGTGGTGGACGATTCGGGTTTTTTCCGCCGCCGCGTCTCGGAAATTCTTTCAGCGGATTCGAATATCCAGGTCGTCGGCACGGCGACCAATGGTAAAGAGGCGATCGATCAGGCCCTGGCGCTCAAGCCGGACGTGATCACCATGGACTACGAGATGCCGATGATGGATGGCATCACCGCAGTGCGGCACATCATGCAGCGCTGCCCGACGCCGGTCCTGATGTTCTCCTCCCTGACCCACGAAGGCGCCCGAGTGACCCTCGATGCGCTGGATGCCGGGGCGGTGGACTTTCTGCCGAAGAACTTCGAGGACATCTCGCGCAATCCCGAGAAGGTCAAGCAGTTGCTGTGCGAGAAGGTCCACAGTATCTCGCGCAGCAATCGGCGCTTCAGCAGCTACAGTGCTCCGGCACCGCAGCCGGCGAGTGCGCCGGCACCTGCTCCTTCGAGCTTCGCCAGTTCGCGCTCGCCAGCTCCCGCACCGGCTCCGGCCCGCGCAGCGGCGCCGGCGGCCAGTGCGAATTCGCCGGCACCCAAGCGCAAGGCCTACAAGCTGGTGGCCATTGGTACGTCCACAGGCGGCCCGGTGGCGCTGCAGCGGGTCCTGACCCAGCTGCCGGCCAACTTCCCGGCACCTATCGTGCTGATCCAGCATATGCCGGCGGCCTTCACCAAGGCCTTTGCCGAGCGTCTGGACAAGCTCTGCCGCATCAGCGTCAAGGAAGCCGAGGATGGCGACATCCTGCGTCCGGGCCTGGCGCTGCTGGCGCCTGGCGGCAAGCAGATGATGGTCGACGGTCGTGGTGCGGTGAAGATTCTCCCGGGCGATGAGCGCTTGAACTACAAGCCGTGCGTGGATATCACCTTCGGCTCTGCGGCCAAGTCCTACAGCGACAAAGTTCTGGCGGTGGTGCTCACCGGCATGGGCGCCGACGGTCGTGAAGGCGCGCGTCTGCTCAAACAGGGCGGCAGTGCGGTATGGGCCCAGGACGAGGCCAGCTGTGTGATCTATGGCATGCCAATGGCCATCGTCAAGGCCAACCTGGCGGATGCGGTGTACAGCCTGGACGACATCGGCCGACACCTGGTCGAGGCCTGTCTCTGATGGATGTGCTCAGCCTTATCGGGATCATCATGGCGTTTGTCGCCATCATCGGTGGCAACTACCTGGAGGGGGGGCACCTGTCGGCCCTGGCCAACGGTCCGGCGGCACTGATCGTGCTCGGCGGGACCATCGGCGCGGCACTGCTGCAGTCGCCGCTGAGCGCCTTCAAACGGGCCATGCAGATCCTTGCCTGGATCCTGTTCCCGCCCCGGGTCGATCTGCCGGGCGGCATCGACCGGGTGGTCAACTGGAGCCTCACCGCGCGCAAGGAAGGCCTGCTGGGCCTGGAAGGCGTGGCGGATGCCGAGCCTGACAGTTATGCGCGCAAGGGCTTGCAGTTGCTGGTGGACGGTGCCGAACCCGAAGCCATCCGCAGCATTCTCGAAGTGGATTTCTATACCCAGGAAAGTCGTGATATCGAGGCCGCCAAGGTGTTCGAGAGCATGGGCGGCTATGCGCCGACCATCGGCATCATCGGCGCGGTAATGGGGCTGATCCACGTGATGGGCAACCTGGCCGATCCATCCCAGCTGGGTAGCGGCATCGCCGTGGCCTTCGTCGCCACTATCTATGGGGTGGCCAGTGCCAACCTGGTGCTGCTGCCGATCGCCGCCAAGCTGAAATCCGTTGCCTTGCGCCAGTCGCGTTACCGGGAAATGCTCCTCGAAGGCATCCTGTCGATCGCCGAAGGCGAAAACCCCCGCTCCATCGAGCTGAAGCTGCAAGGCTTCATGGACTGATTATGGCCCGTCGTCGCCAGCAAGAAGAACACGTCAACCATGAGCGCTGGTTGGTTTCCTACGCCGACTTCATTACCTTGCTGTTCGCGTTTTTCGTGGTCATGTACTCGATTTCCTCGATCAACGAGGGCAAGTACAAGGTCATTTCCGAAGCCTTGATCGGGGTCTTCACCGACTCCGATCGTAGCCTCAAGCCGATTCCCATCGGCGACGAGCGTCCCAAGACCGTGACCCCGGCCAAGCCCCTGGTCAAGGACAGTGACCAGACCGACGCCGGCATCGCCGGGGCCAGTGACCCGCTGAAAAGCATCGCCGATGACATCAGCGCAGCCTTTGGCGACCTGATCAGCTCCAACCAGATGACCGTGCGCGGCAATGAACTGTGGGTGGAGATCGAACTCAACTCCAGCCTGCTGTTCGGCAGTGGCGATGCCATGCCCAGCGACCAGGCGTTCACCATCATCGACAAGGTGGCGAAGATCCTCAAACCCTTCGACAACCCGATCCATGTCGAGGGCTTCACCGACAACCTGCCGATCCAGACCGCGCAGTACCCGACCAACTGGGAACTGTCCTCGGCCCGTTCGGCGAGCATCGTGCGCATGCTGGCGATGCAGGGGGTGAACCCGGCGCGCATGGCCTCGGTGGGCTACGGTGAGTTCCAGCCAGTGGCCAACAACGCCACCGCCGAAGGCCGGGCGCGCAATCGCCGGGTGGTGCTGGTGGTGTCGCGCAACCTGGATGTGCGCCGCAGCCTGACCGGTACCGGCACCGCCCATGCAACACCGGATGCGGCACTCAAGCGTGCTGGCACACAAACTGCACCAACCCCGGTCAAAACGCCGGTACAGGGAAGCGCCGTCAATTCTCCGTCACCTGCTTTATAACTTAGCGCTATGTCTCGCCCCGCTGTGGCCGGGCGGGAGGAACCAACCGAATGAGAGTCTGGGCAGTTGCCAATCAAAAGGGTGGTGTCGGTAAAACCACCAGTTCCATCGCTTTAGCCGGCTTGCTGGCCGAGGCGGGCAAGCGTGTGGTCGTGGTCGATCTCGACCCCCACGGCTCCATGACCAGCTACTTCGGCTATGACCCGGACAGCCTGGAGCACAGCAGCTACGACCTGTTCCTGCACAAGGGCAATGTGCCCCAGGACCTGCCGGGCCAGTTGTTGCTGGGCACCAGCCACGAGCGTATTTCGCTGTTGCCGTCCAGCACCGCGCTGGCCACCCTGGAGCGCCAGTCGCCGGGGCAGAGCGGCCTGGGCCTGGTGATCGCCAAGAGCCTGGCGCAGCTGTGGCAGGATTTCGACTATGCGGTGATCGACAGCCCCCCGTTGCTCGGGGTGCTGATGGTCAACGCCCTGGCGGCCAGCCAGCAGTTGGTGATCCCGGTGCAGACCGAGCACCTGGCGGTCAAGGGCCTGGAGCGCATGGTCAATACCCTGGCCATGGTCAATCGCTCGCGCAAGCAACCCTTGCCGTTCACTATCGTGCCGACCCTGTTCGACCGCCGTACCCAGGCCTCCCTGGGCACCCTGCGGGTACTGCGGGACAAGTTTCCCGAGGAGATCTGGCAAGGCTACATTCCGGTGGATACCCGCCTGCGCGACGCCAGCCGGGCCGGGGTCACCCCTTCGCAATTCGATGGCAAGAGCCGCGGCGTACTGGCCTACAAGGCCTTGCTCAAGCACTTGCTGGCCCAGCAGCTCGTGGCGCAGGTGGCTTGACGTGAAGCGTTATTCAAGTCGCCACGCCGCCCGGCCGATAACCCCTACAGGTCACTGTATCGGGGTTTTAGCGTGGGCATCCTCATGAACCGTCCTCTGGATGTAAAGAGCCGGCCGCAGTTGGCGCTGCAGTCGTACCTGGACGCTTTGCTGCAGGACGCCACCGACGAGGAGTTGCTGCCAGAGCCGCCGATCCCGGTGCCCGCCCCGGTAGTGGTCGAAGCCTCCAGTGAAGTGCTGGATGAATTCCAGGCCGCGGTACTGGAAGAGCAGGCCCGTGACGCCGAGCTCCAGCAGAACTGGGCGCCTGCGGTTGCTGCGCCAGAGCCCGTTGCCACCCCGGTGCTGGAAGCGCCGGAGCCCATGCCAAGCACCCTCTCGCCCGTGGTGCCGATGCTCCAGGCCCTGGTGCCGCCCGTGGTGGAAGTGCACTTGCCGCCGAGCAATACGCCGCCTCCGGTCACCGGCAGCGATCGTCCCGCCTGGGCGGCAGAGCCGTTCGAGTGCCTGTTGTTCGATGTCGCGGGCCTGACCCTGGCGGTGCCCCTGGTGTGCCTGGGCTCGATCTATTCCCTGGCCGGGCAGGAGCTGACGCCGCTGTTCGGCCAGCCGGAATGGTTCCTCGGTATCCTGCCGAGCCAGGCTGGCAACCTGAAGGTGCTGGATACCGCACGCTGGGTCATGCCGGATCGCTACCGCGACGATTTCCGCCAGGGCCTGCAGTACGTGATCTCGGTCCAGGGCTATGAGTGGGGGCTGGCGGTGCATCAGGTCAGCCGCTCGCTGCGCCTGGACCCCAATGAAATCAAGTGGCGCAGTCACCGTGGCCAACGCCCGTGGCTGGCCGGCACTGTGATTGAACATATGTGCGCCTTGCTCGATGTTGCCGAACTGGCGGAATTGATCGCCACCGGTGGCGCCAAGCAGATGGCGATCAGTCAAGCGGCCCACAAGCCGAAGTAAACCAACAACAGGCCGCGTCCGTCGGGCGTGGCCACACAGAACACACGCCGTTTTCAACGGTTATTTGAGGGGTCAGGGTATGAATAAGTCGTCGTCTGCACAGGGTTCCGAAGATCCGATCCTGCAATGGGTCACCTTCAAGCTGGATAACGAGTCCTACGGCATCAACGTGATGCGGGTCCAGGAAGTGCTGCGCTACACCGAGATCGCTCCGGTGCCGGGCGCACCCAGCTACGTGCTGGGGATCATCAACCTGCGCGGCAACGTGGTGACCGTGATCGATACCCGCCAGCGCTTCGGCCTGGTGCCGACCGAAGTCAACGACAACACCCGGATCGTCATCATCGAAGCCGACAAGCAAGTGGTCGGGATCATGGTGGACAGCGTCGCCGAAGTGGTTTACCTGCGCCAGTCGGAAGTCGAGACCGCGCCGAACGTCGGCAACGAAGAGTCGGCCAAGTTCATCCAGGGCGTGTGCAACAAGAACGGCGAACTGCTGATTCTGGTTGAGCTGGACAAGATGATGAGCGAAGAGGAATGGTCGGAACTGGAGAGTATCTGATTGATCCTCGAGGTAGCGGTAATTGTCCTGGCGATCCTCTGGGTCGCCACTCTGGCTCTGTTCCTGTCCTACACCCGCAACCAGCGGCAGATTGCTGCCCAGCAGGCTGAGGGTGACGCCGTGCGCGACCAGCGGATCAAGGAGCTGGCCAAGCGCGTCGACCATTACCAGAGCGGTACGGTGCGCATGGGCGAGGACCTGCACGAGTTGCGCGCTGTGGTAGCGCCTTTGCCGGACAAGCTGGCCCAGCTGGAGCAGCGTGACCCTTCCAGCCTGTCGTTCGCCCAGGCCGCGCGCCTGGTGGGCATGGGTGCCAGCGTCGACGAGCTGACCCAGTCCTGCGGCCTCACCCAGGCCGAAGCGGAGCTGGTCAGCAAGCTGCACAAAGGCTGATGTAGCCGCGAACGCCCGCTGCAAAAAGGCCCCTGGGGCCCTCATGCGGCCGGGCTGTATCAGTAATCGTCGCCGCGTTCGGTGACGTCCTTCTCCAGTTCCGCCCGTTGCGGATCATGCCCCGCCGGGAACTTGCCCTTGAGGTTCCAGGCGAAGGCGATGATCTCGGCGATGGTCCGGTACAGCTCCGGCGGAATGCTCTCGCCCAGTTCCAGTCGCGCCAGTAGCTTCACCAGCTCGGCGTTCTCGTAGATCGGTACTTCATAGTCCCGGGCAATCTTCAGGATGGCTTCGGCCAGTTCGTCATCGCCCTTGGCGGTGAGGGTCGGAGCTTGCTGGCCATCGTATTTAAGGGCGATGGCCTGGCGTGGTGGCGGAGAGTGCTTCATGCGGTTTCGTCCACCCAGCGTTGTTCCAATCGGGTTTGCGGGCCCTGGGGCGGAGTGCCGAGGTGGCAATCCAGGTCGCCGACATTCAGTCCCGAGGCCAGCAGGCGTTCGCGCAGGTTGCCCAGGTGGCTTTCAATCAGGCTCGCCGTATAGGGGCGCTCGGCCCAGAGCTGGCTGGACAGCCGGCCCTGGATCAGCTGTGCCTGGACTTGCAGCGGGCCCAGAGGCTCCAGGTCGAAGGCCAGGTCGACCCGCCACAGGGCCTGCTTGGGCTCACGTTCCTCGCGTTTGTGTTCCGGCTCCGGTTCCGGCGCCTCTTCGCGCTGCAGCTTGACCTGCAAGGGCACGATGTCCTGCAGGTTGCGCATGGGGATTTCCAACTGCCAGGTACTCAACAGCCGGCCATCGTCGGTCAGGCCGCTTTGCTCCAGGCTCGACAGTTGATGGCTCTGCAAACGCGATACGGCCGCGGCGGCCAGGCGCAGCAGTTGTTCCAGGTCACCTTCGCCTTCCAGGCTCTGCAGCAACCGTTCCGGCAATGGAAAGCCGGTGGGCGAAGCCTTGGCGCTGACCTGGCCGAGGGTACCCAGGGCGCTGCGCACGAAGCTGGGCAGCGACTGGGCCAGGGTGTTGGCGGCCAGGATGGCGTTGAAGCTGGTGGAGGAGGGCAGGCCCGGGGTCAGCTGGGCGATCAGGCGCAACAGGTCGGCCTTCATGTCCGGCACCTGCCCCGGGTTGGCCCCGGCCAGCAGCCGGGCTTCCAGGAACAGGCCGCTGCCCAGCAAGGCCTGGGCCACGCCGCGCGGGTTGCTCAGTTGCTGCACGTCGGGCAGGCCGGCCAGCAGACGCTCGACGGCGGCGCGCAGGTCAGTGGAGGTGGTCGAGGGGTCACTGTCGGCGGGCAGGTTCTGCAGGGCGTTGATCAAGCTACTGAGGGAACCCTGGCGGCTTTGCTGGCTGGCCAGTTGGGCGGCGATGGCCAATTGCTCCTGACGGCTGCTCAGGGGGACGAAATTCAGGGTCTGGGCATCCGAGACCAGGGCGCTGAGCAGGCTGCCGATGCGCAGCGGCTGCGGGCTTTCGATGCTCAGGGTGGCGCCGCTCTGTGCGGTGTTGAGCAGGCTCACCAGGGAGCGATAGATCGCCGGCTGGCTGGTGCCCTGGGGCAGCATCTGGGTGGTCAGCACCTTGGCCTGGATCAGGGTGCCGGGGGGCAGTTGGCTGGTGTCCAGGCGGGTCAGGGCGGCGACACTGGAGGCGATGGCCTGTTGCACGGTGATCGCCAGGTTGCCCGCCGAGGGTTGGGTGACCGCCAGGCTGGTGCCCTGGGGCAGGGGTTGATTGCTGGTGGCCTGCAAAGTGGTTTGCCGGCCGTTGTCCAGGGTCACTTTGAGCAGCAACTGGAACGTCTGGTCGGTCTGCTTGAGCGACAGCACTTCGGCCTTGGCGCTCTGGCCGGCGGCAATCAGGCCCTCCAGGGGCGGCACCAGCTTCAGCAGTTCCCCGCTGATCGCCTGGGGGCGCGAGGCGCCGGGCGCGGGCACCTGGGGCGCAGGCAGGATGTTCATTTCGCCTGTCATTCGGACACAACCTGTGGAAATTAGCCCTCATAAGCGTAGGGCTTCGCATGTATAATGCCGCCCGTCTTTGGGGGAGTGGTGAAAACATTGCAATTGTTTGACGCAGCTCTCTAGAACAGGCCGCCAATGCATTTATCCTGCATCTCTTTAACGGCCGCTCCGTTGCCGACTTGAACCTGTAAAGGCCCGCTATCCCTTGACCAGCCCTCTTCTCGAAGCCGTAGCACTCGCCTGTGAGCGCGATTGGCGGATGCTATTTGAACACCTCGAGTTGCGTCTGACGGGCGGCGACATGGTGCAGATCAGCGGCCCCAACGGCAGCGGCAAGACCAGCCTGCTGCGCCTGCTGGCCGGGTTGATGCAGCCCACCAGCGGCCAGGTGCTGCTCAATGGCCAGCCATTGCACGCCCAGCGCGCGGAACTGGCCCGCAACCTGTTGTGGATCGGCCATGCCGCCGGCATCAAGGAGCTGTTGAGCCCCGAGGAGAACCTCAGCTGGCTCTGTGCCCTGCACCAGCCTGCCCGGCGCGAGGCGATCTGGCAGGCCCTGGCGGCGGTCGGCCTGCGCGGTTTCGAGGATGTGCCTTGCCATACCCTTTCCGCCGGCCAGCAGCGCCGCGTGGCCTTGGCGCGCCTGTACCTGGACAGCCCGCCGTTGTGGATACTCGACGAACCCTTCACCGCCCTCGACAAGCAGGGCGTGGCCCAGCTCGAAGAACACCTGGCGGGCCATTGCGAGCGCGGCGGCATGGTGGTCCTGACCACCCACCACAGCCTGGCCCGCATGCCTTCTGGCTACCGTGACATTGACCTGGGACGGTGGGCTGCATGAGTGTGTTTGCCCTGTTGGTGGCCCGTGAAGCGCGCCTGTTGTGCCGGCGCCCGGCGGAACTGGCCAACCCCTTGGTATTTTTCGCAATCGTTGTCGCACTGTTCCCCCTGGCCGTGGGACCTGAGACACAATTGTTGCAAACCTTGTCTCCGGGGCTGGTCTGGGTAGCGGCCCTATTGTCCGTCCTGCTCTCGCTGGACGGGCTTTTTCGCAGTGATTTCGAGGATGGATCCCTGGAGCAGTGGGTCCTTTCGCCGCACCCCCTGGCTCTTCTGGTTCTGGCCAAGGTACTGGCACACTGGGTGTTTTCCGGGTTGGCACTGGTCTTGCTCGCGCCCTTGCTGGCGGTGATGCTGGGGCTGCCTGCCGCCTGTCTGCCGGTGCTGCTGATGTCCCTGCTGCTGGGGACCCCGGTGCTCAGCCTGCTGGGCGCAGTAGGCGCGGCATTGACGGTGGGGCTCAAGCGTGGCGGCCTGCTGCTGGCGCTGCTGATCCTGCCGTTGTACATCCCGGTACTGATTCTCGGCAGTGGCGCCCTGCAGGCGGCATTGCAGGGCATGCCGGCAACCGGTTACCTGCTCTGGCTTGGGAGCCTGACCGCCCTGGCAGTAACCTTGACACCCTTTGCAATAGCGGCTGGCCTGAAGATCAGCGTCGGCGAATAATAATGAGGTCTGATCATTTTTTGATCACTTCTTTCTGAGAAAAGACCCAGGCTTTTCGACCACGAAAAGCACCCGTGATGGAAATAGTGAATGAACTGGACTTGGTTTCATAAGCTCGGCTCGCCTAAATGGTTTTACGGCATCAGTGGCAAGCTGCTGCCCTGGCTGAGTGTTGCCGCCGTGTTGCTGATCGGCCTCGGCGTGGTCTGGGGCCTGGCCTTTGCGCCACCGGATTACCAGCAAGGCAACAGTTTCCGCATCATCTACATCCATGTGCCGATGGCGATGCTGGCCCAGTCCTGCTACGTCATGCTGGCCGTGTGCGGTGTGGTCGGGCTGGTGTGGAAAATGAAACTGGCCGATGTCGCCCTGCAATGCGCGGCGCCGATCGGGCACTCGATCACCTTCCTGGCCCTGGTGACCGGGGCTATCTGGGGCAAGCCGACCTGGGGTTCCTGGTGGGTCTGGGATGCCCGACTAACGTCGATGCTGATCCTGCTGTTTCTGTACGCAGGTCTGATTGCGCTCAATGCCGCCATCAGCAATCGTGACAGCGCCGCCAAGGCCTGTGCGGTGCTGGCGATTGTCGGGGTGGTGAATATCCCGATCATCAAATACTCGGTGGAATGGTGGAACACCCTCCACCAGGGCGCGACCTTCACCCTGACCGAAAAGCCTGCCATGCCGGTGGAAATGTGGCTGCCGCTGCTGCTGACCTCGTTGGGTTTCTACTGTTTCTTTGGTGTGCTGCTGTTGCTGCGCATGCGCCTTGAGGTGCTCAAGCGTGAAGCCCGGACCAGTTGGGTCAAGGCCGAAGTCCAACGCAGCCTGGAGGCCGCCCGATGAGCTTTGCATCCTTCAGCGATTTTCTCGCCATGGGCCATCACGGCCTCTACGTCTGGTCGGCCTATGGCATTTGCCTGGTGGTCCTGGCTCGTGAGCTGGTGGCGCCGATCCTGGCGCGCAAGCGCTATCTGCAACAAGAGGCGCGTCGTCTGCGCCGGGAGAACGGTAAGTGAATCCGCTGCGTAAAAAGCGTCTTTTGATCATCCTGGCGATTCTGGTCGGTGTCGGCATTGCCGTCGGCCTGGCCCTCAGCGCGCTGAAGGAAAACATCAACCTGTTCTACACCCCGACCCAGATCGCCAATGGCGAAGCACCGCTGGACACGCGGATCCGCGCCGGCGGCATGGTCCAGGCCGGTTCCCTGCAGCGTTCCGCCGACTCCCTGGACGTGAAATTCGTGGTCACCGACTTCAACAAGTCGGTGACCATCACCTACCGCGGCATCCTTCCGGACCTGTTCCGCGAAGGGCAGGGCATCGTTGCCCTGGGCAAGCTCAACGCCGATGGCGTGGTGGTGGCCGATGAGGTGCTGGCCAAGCACGACGAGAAGTACATGCCGCCGGAAGTCACCAAGGCCCTGAAAGACAGCGGCCAATCGGCACCGACACCAGCGAAAGAGGGTTAAGCCATGAGTTCCGCACTGTTCGTTCCCGAACTCGGTCACCTGGCGATGATCCTCGCCCTGTGCTTCGCCCTGGTCCAGGCCGTGGTGCCGCTGCTGGGGGCCTGGCGCGGTGATCGCCTGTGGATGAGCCTGGCCCAGCCGGCTGCCTGGGGCCAGTTCGCCTTCCTGGCGTTCGCCTTCGGCTGCCTGACCTACGCTTTCATGAGCGACGATTTCTCGGTGGCCTATGTCGCCAGCAACTCCAACAGCGCCTTGCCCTGGTACTACAAGTTCAGCGCGGTGTGGGGGGCTCACGAAGGCTCGCTGCTGCTCTGGGCACTGATCCTCGGTGGCTGGACCTTCGCCGTGTCGGTATTCTCGCGCCAGTTGCCCCAGGTGATGCTGGCCCGGGTGCTGGCGGTGATGGGCATGATCAGCACCGGCTTCCTGCTGTTCCTGATCATGACCTCCAACCCGTTTTCGCGGATCCTGCCCCAGGTGCCGGCCGATGGTCGCGACCTCAACCCGCTGTTGCAGGACATTGGCCTGATCGTTCACCCGCCGATGCTCTACATGGGCTATGTGGGTTTTTCGGTGGCCTTCGCCTTCGCCATCGCCGCTTTGCTCGGCGGCCGCCTGGACGCCGCCTGGGCTCGCTGGTCGCGGCCCTGGACCATTGTCGCCTGGGCTTTCCTCGGCATCGGCATCACCTTGGGCTCCTGGTGGGCCTACTACGAGTTGGGCTGGGGTGGCTGGTGGTTCTGGGACCCGGTGGAAAACGCCTCGTTCATGCCCTGGCTGGTGGGCACGGCGCTGATCCACTCCCTGGCGGTCACCGAAAAGCGCGGGGTGTTCAAGAGCTGGACCGTGCTGCTGGCGATTGCCGCCTTTTCCCTGAGCCTGCTGGGGACTTTCCTGGTGCGTTCCGGCGTCCTGACTTCGGTGCATGCCTTCGCCTCCGACCCTGAGCGCGGCGTGTTCATCCTGATTTTCCTGCTGTTCGTGGTGGGTGGTTCGCTGACCCTGTTCGCCCTGCGCGCGCCGGTGGTCAAGAGCCAGGTGGGCTTCAACCTCTGGTCGCGGGAAACCCTGCTGCTGGGCAACAACCTGGTGCTGGTGGTGGCGGCCTCGATGATTCTCCTCGGCACCCTGTACCCGCTGGTGCTGGACGCCCTGACCGGCGCCAAGCTGTCGGTGGGCCCGCCGTACTTCAACGCGCTGTTCATTCCGCTGATGGCCCTGCTGATGGTGGTGATGGCGGTGGGCGTGCTGGTGCGCTGGAAAGACACCCCGGTGAAATGGCTGGTGGGCATGCTCGGCCCGGTACTGCTGGGCAGCGTGGCCCTGGCCGTGGTTGCGGGCATCGCCTATGGCGACTTCAACTGGGCCGTGCTGGCGACCTTCCTGCTGGCGGCCTGGGTGCTGCTGGCCGGGGCTCGCGACATCGTCGACAAGACCCGGCACAAGGGCCTGATCAAGGGCCTGCCGAGCCTGACCCGCAGCTACTGGGGCATGCAGCTGGCGCACCTGGGCATCGCGGTCTGCGCCCTGGGCGTGGTGTTGTCGAGCCAGAACAGCGCCGAGCGCGATCTGCGCCTGGCGCCGGGCGAATCCATGGAACTGGCCGGCTATCACTTCATCTTCGAAGGCGCCAAGCACTTCGAAGGGCCGAACTTCACTTCCGACAAGGGCACCGTCCGCGTGGTGCGCAACGGCAAGGAAGTGGCGGTGCTGCATCCGGAGAAGCGCCTGTATACCGTGCAGAGTTCGATGATGACCGAGGCCGGGATCGATGCCGGCTTCACCCGCGACCTGTATGTGGCCCTTGGCGAGCCCCTGGGCGATGGCGCCTGGGCGGTACGGGTACACGTCAAGCCGTTCGTGCGCTGGATCTGGTTCGGCGGCCTGCTCACCGGTTTCGGTGGCTTGCTGGCGGCCCTGGACCGGCGCTACCGGGTCAAGGTTAAAAGCCGCGTGCGCGAAGCGCTGGGCATGACAGGAGCTACGGCATGAGACGCTGGATGATGATGCTGCCCCTGGCGGTGTTCCTGGTGGTGGCGGTGTTCCTCTATCGCGGGTTGTACCTGGACCCGGCCGAACTGCCGTCGGCGATGATCGGCAAGCCGTTCCCGGAGTTCTCCCTGCCGTCGGTGCAGGGCGACAAGACCCTGACCCGCGCCGACCTGCTGGGCAAGCCGGCGCTGGTCAACGTCTGGGGCACCTGGTGCATTTCCTGCCGGGTCGAGCACCCGGTACTGAACAAGCTGGCCGAGAAGGGCGTGGTGATCTACGGCATCAACTACAAGGACGTCAACGCCGATGCCCTGAAGTGGCTGGCCGAATTCCACAATCCCTACCTGCTGGACGTGCGTGATGAGGAGGGCTCCCTGGGCCTGAACCTGGGCGTCTACGGCGCTCCGGAAACCTTTTTCATCGACGCCAAGGGCATCATCCGCGACAAGTACGTCGGGGTGATCGACGAAGTGGTGTGGCGCGAGCAACTGGCCGCCAAGTACCAGGCCCTGGTCGACGAGGCCAAGCCATGAAGCGCTGGTTAGCCGCCGCCATCCTGGGCCTGGGCATCGCCGGCATGGCCCATGCCGCCATCGACACCTACCAGTTCGCCAACGACACCGATCGCGAACGGTTCCACGAGCTGACCAAGGAACTGCGCTGCCCCAAGTGCCAGAACCAGGACATCGCCGATTCCAACGCGCCGATTGCTGCCGACCTGCGCAAAGAGATTTTCCGCATGCTCGGCGAGGGTAAGGACAACCAGCAGATCATCGACTTCATGGTCGATCGCTACGGTGACTTCGTGCGCTACCGGCCGGCCCTGACCGGCAAGACTGCCTTGCTCTGGTTCGGCCCCGCCGGGTTGCTGCTGGGCGGGCTGGTGATCATTGTCGTGATTGTCCGGCGTCGGCGCGTGCAGCGCAGCGACAGCCCGAACACGCTTTCCGTCGAAGAGCGTCAGCGCCTCGACCAACTGCTGGATAAAAACCACCCATGATTGATTTCTGGCTTGCGGCAGGCCTGCTGCTCCTGATTGCCCTGAGTTTCCTGTTGATCCCGGTATTGCGTGAGCGTCGCGCTCAGCGTGAAGAGGATCGTACCGCGCTGAACGTGGCGCTTTATGAAGAGCGCGTGGCCGAACTGCACAGCCAGCAGCAGGAAGGCGTGCTCAGTGCCGAACAGATGGACAGTGGCCGTGCCGAAGCCGCGCGCGAACTGCTGGCCGATACCGAAGGCAGCGCTAACGTGCGCACTTCGCGCCTGGGCAAGCCGCTGCCGTTGCTGGCGGCGCTGCTGGTGCCGGTACTGGGCCTGGGCCTGTACCTGCATTTTGGTGCCAGCGACAAGGTCGAGCTGACCCGGGAGTTCGCCCAGGCGCCACAGTCCATGGAGGAAATGACCCGGCGCCTGGAGCGTGCGGTAGCGGCCCAGCCGGATTCCGCCGAAGGCCTGTACTTCCTCGGCCGTACCTACATGGCCCAGGACCGGCCGGCGGACGCGGCGAAGATCTTCGAACGCACCGTGGCCCTGGCCGGGCGCCAGCCCGAGCTGCTGGGGCAATGGGCCCAGGCGCAGTACTTTGCCGACAACAAGCAATGGTCGGACAAGGTCCAGGGCCTGACCGACGAAGCCCTGAAAGCCGACCCCAATGAAGTCACCAGCCTCGGGCTGCTGGGGATCGCCGCCTTCGAAGGCGGGCGTTTCCAGGAAGCCATCGACTACTGGAAGCGCCTGCAGGCGCAACTGCCGCCGGACGACAACTCCCGCGCCGCGTTGCAGGGCGGTATCGACCGCGCCAGCGAGAAGCTGGTGGCCAGTGGCGGCAAGGTTGCCAGCGAACCTGCGACCAAGGCTCAGGCCAAGGGCGCGGTGCTCAAGGTCAGGGTCGACCTGGCGGCCGAGCTCAAGGCCAAGGTCCAGCCGGGCGACAGCGTGTTCATCTTCGCTCGCGCCACCCAGGGCCCACCCGCGCCGCTGGCGGCCAAGCGCCTGACCGTGGCCGACTTGCCGGCCACGGTCGAGCTGGCGGATGCCGACGCGATGATGCCGCAGTTGAAACTGTCGAACTTCCCTGAAGTCCAACTGGTTGCGCGCGTGTCACGCGCCGGCCAGCCGACGGCCGGCGAGTGGGTCGGGCGCAGCCAGCCTCTGGCCAGCAGCACCACCGCTGCCCAGCAGCTGACCATCGACAGCCCGGATCAATAATCAGAGAAGCCGCCATGACCGCCATCGCTCGTATCACCCTGTTATCACTGGTCCTGGGGTTGAGCGCATGTACGGTTCATCGACCGGTGCCCACCAGCTCCGAGCCGATCCCGCCGACAGGGCCGAGCACACGCCCGGCCCCGTCCACGGCGCCGGGTACGCCCAGCGCGCCGATCCCCGCCGCCAAGCCCCTGCCACGCACTTCCGCCAGCTTCGCGCCGCCACCGGGCGGGCACAGCCATTGGGATGCGCGGTTGGGGGTCTATGTGCTGGATGACCAGAGCAACACCTTCTACCGCCAGCGCACCTACTACCGCTGGAACAATGGCTGGAGCCGCTCCATCAGCCCTGACGGGCCCTGGGAAGACACCGATATCCATGGTGTGCCCGCCGGGCTTGGTCACCAGTTCCAGTAACCCTGTCCGATAAGCGCAGAGGCGCAGGCCAGAGCCTGCGCCCGGGCTGGATTATTTAAGCCTCGGGATGCCTGGCCGATACAGCGGGGTGTCCCGAGTATCAGCCGTTGAGCGCCCGATGAAGAATGACCTGAACAAACCCTATTTCACGCCGATGGTGTTCTGGCTTGCGCTGATCTGTGTGCTGTTGCTGGTGTATGGCTTTGGCCCGGCCGAGGTGCCGGAGCTGATCTACCTGTCGCTGGAGCCGGTGTGCCTGCTGCTGGCATTCGTCTTCATGTACTACTTCTTCTGCTGGAGCCTGATTTCGGTCTTTCGCTTGGGCGAGATCGGCTGGAAGCGCGTGGACTACGCCTGGCTGCTGCTGGCGTCCCTGGCCCTGATCAGCGCCACCCAGGCGGTGCGCGTGGACTGGTTCCAGACCGACTACCAATTGGCGCAGCAGGCCCAGGCCGGGCTGCAGCGGCGCGTGGCCACGGAGATCGAGGATATGCTGGGCGCGGAGCACTGCAAGGCGGCCATCGCTCGCTACGAGCCCCAGGATGCGGCCCAGGTCAGCAGCCTGTGCGAGCGTTTTGCAGCGCTGGAGCGCACCGCGGACGGGCGCCTTTCGGCCTTGGCAGAGGCCAAGGTGCAGCAGGCGCTGGGGGATATCCGCGGCGAATACACGGCGGCTCCCATCCGCCAGTGGCTGCAGGGCTTGAGTGAAAGCCTCAAGGAACTGGAGCAGCAGCGGGCCGAGGTGCGGCGCCTGTACGGGTTGGTAACGGTCAGCGCTACCGAGAGGCTCTACAGCTACTTCGTGCCCTTGCTGCTGGTGATCGCCCTGGCATTGCGCGCCTCCAAGGTCACCGGCGAAGTGCTGCTCAAGGCACCACGGCGGCGCAAGCTGTGGCTGATCATCAACCGCCGTGTGGTCATCGATGGCCTGGGTTTTGCCCGTGGCGCCCGGGCTCGGCTGGATGAGGCCCTGGGCAATTGGCGGGTCGCCCGTTGGGGCGTGGTGCACCTGGGCTGCGACTTCATCGGCGCGCCCGGCCCCCAGGACACCCCGGTCCCGGTCACCCCGGGCTTCTATGAAAGTGAATTCCAATTGGCCAGCCTGGCCGACTTCGACAGCAGCGAGTTCGTCGAATGGGCCGCGACCCAGACCATCGACACTCTGTACCTGGTGGGGGAAACCGATGCCGGCCTGATCGGGCGCCTGCGGCTCTGGGGGGCGGCGGCCAATATCGAAGTCCTGGTGCGCGAACGCATCTGAGGCGCTCGCTCCTGTTCAGCTTGCCTGCCCGGGCAACTCCGGGCAGGGGCAAGGGCGCCGCGCCTTTTCCTCAGGCCCGGGCCGGGCGGCGGTTGTCCCGCACCAGCAGGAAACGCATCAAGGCCAGCAGCGGGAAGGCGCTGCCCACCAGCACGATGCCCAGCCAGCCGCCATGCTCGTACACCGCACTGGCAATCGAGGAGCCAAAGGCCCCGCCGATGAAGATGCTGGTCATGTACAGCGCATTCAGGCGGCTGCGGCTGTGGGCGTCGAGGGCGTACACGGCGCGCTGGCCGAGCACCATATTCATCTGCACGCAGAAATCCAGGACCACCCCGGTCACGGCCATGCCGATCACGCTGTAGGCCGGATGCACCAGGCTGGGGATGAAGCTCAGGGCCGCCAGCAGCATGGCCAGCAGTGAGGCGATGCGGGTATGGCCGGCATCTGCCAGGCGCCCGCTGATGGGCGCGGCGATGGCGCCGATGGCGCCCACCAGGGCAAAGATCGCGATCTGGCTTTGGCTCAGGCCGTGCTGGCGCGCCAGCTCCAGCGGTGCGGCAGTCCAGAACAGGCTGAAGGTGGCGAACAGGCATCCCTGGTAGAAGGCGCGCTGGCGCAGTACCGGTTGCTGGCGCAGCAAGTTGCCCAGGGAATGCAGCAGTTGGCCATAGGTGGCGCTGTGGGCCGGCTGGCGCTTGGGAATAGTGAGCATCAGCACCAGGCTGATGGCCGCCATCAGCAGCGCCGCGGCGATGAACATCGCCCGCCAGCCGAAGTGGTCGGCCACCACGCTGGATACCGGCCGGGCCAGGAGAATCCCCAGCAGCAGGCCGCCCATGATCCCGCCCACCACCCGGCCCCGGGTTTCCTCGGGGGCCAGGTGCGCGGCCAGGGGAATCAGGATCTGCACCGACACCGAACTGAAGCCGATCAACAGCGACACCAGGAGAAAGGCATTGGGCTGCTGGATAAAGGCCGCGCCCAGCAGGCTGGCAATCGCCACCAGGGTGGTGCAGATCATCAGCCGGCGGTTTTCCAGCAAATCGCCCAGGGGCACCAGGAAGAACAGGCCCAGGGCGTAGCCGATCTGGGTCAGCGACACGATCAGGCTGGCCAGGGCGCTGGACAGGCCGAGATCCGGGGCAATCAGCTCGATGATCGGTTGTGCGTAGTAGATGTTGGCGACTATGGCCCCGCAGCAGAAGGCGAACAGCAGCACCATGCCTCGGGTCATTGTCGCGCTGCCGGTGGGCAGAGCCTGGGTCGTGGAATTCATTGGCGATCTCTGGGGCAAGCGCAAGGAGCGAGGTCGGCAAGACCCCGTGGCAAAGCGATGGAGCGGGCCGGGTGGCAAAGGTCAGCGATCGAATGATGAAGGCCCGTTGAGTACCGGGGCGTGTCGCTGTCGAGGGGCGATGATACATTTACTTACATCCTGTTCGATAGCATGCTCATGCTCCCCCGGGGCCTTGCAGTCGACTGACGGGCTCTGTGCACCCATTGCCTTGAGGAATCCGTTCCATGAATCGGTCTTTGCCTGGTTTGTTGTGCAACCTTCAATGCCTGGCCCTGGCGTTCCTGCTGGGCAGCACCACGGCCCTGGCCCAGGATGCGCCGGGCATGCGCATTGGCGTACGCGGGGAAATCACCGGGGTCGGCGGCGACGTGGTGCGGGTGCACGTCAACAGTGGGGAGAATGTCAGCGTCGAGCTGACGCCCCAGACCCAGGTGCGTGCCGTGACCCTGGCCAATATCGAGGACATCAAGCCCGGCAGCTATATCGGCTCGGCAGCCATGCCCATGGCCGACGGCACCCTCAAGGCGCTGGAAGTGCATGTGTTTCCACCGAAGTTGGCCGGTACGGGTGATGGCCACCGGCCTTTCGACCTGGCCAAGGGCAGCAGCATGACCAACGGCAGCGTTGGCGACCTGGTGGTGAGCAACGGCCGCACCCTGACCGTCAACTACAAGGGCGGCCAGCAGAAGATCCTGGTGCCGGACGATGTGCCCATCGTCAACCTGACTCCCGGCGACCGCAGCCTGCTCAAGGTCGGGGTCAAGGTGGTGATGTTCGTTACCCAGAGCGATGACGGCAAACTCACCGCGCAGTCGATCTCCGCCGGCAAGGATGGGGTCGCGCCGCCGATGTAGGCCGCTGCTGCACGGGTTTGCCACCAGGCGGGTGGGGGCTTGCATTGCCAAATGTTGCTGCGCGCGGGTTGCAGTGGAAGTCGGCAAAGGCTTGGTTTACGGTTTCCGGTCGTTCAATGCGCCGGGAGTGCCTTATGGAAAAGTCGACGTTCAACCCAGCCAGTGTGTTCAATTCCCTGCAATACGGTTTCAGCCAGGCGGTGGAGGTGCGCGGTGGGCGGCGCCTGCTGCTTTCCGGCCAGGTGGGTGTGGATGAGCAGGAGCGCACCGTGGGCCCGGGCCTGCGGGAGCAGACCGAGCAGGCCTTCGATAATATCGCCCGGGTCCTGGCCGAGGCGGGTGGCCGGCTGGCGGATGTGGTGATGCTGCGGATCTACATCGCCGAAGCGGCCCGCAACCAGCAGGAGCACATCAGCGCAGTCTTGCTCGAACGCTTTGCCAGCCAGCCGCCGGCGTCTTCGTGGATCATCGTCAGCGGGCTGTCGCTGCCGGAGTGGCTGATCGAAGTCGAGGCGGAGGCGGTGCTGGAGGAGCGCCATCAGGCCGCCGAAGCGGCGCTGTTCACTCCGGCGCGAGCCCTCTGAGCGCCATGCCTGGGGCATAAAAAAAGCGACCCCGGAGGTCGCTTTTTTCATTCACCCGTTAGGGGTCACTTGGCGTTGGTGTAGATCTGGTCGAAGATCCCGCCGTCGTTGAAGTGGGTCTTCTGCACGCTGCGCCAGTCGCCGAAGGTCTTCTCCACCGAGAGGAAGTCGACTTTCGGGAAGCGATCGGTGTACTTGGCCAGCACTTTCGGGTCCCGTGGGCGCAGGTAGTTGTTGGCGGCGATTTCCTGGCCTTCCGGCGACCACAGGTACTTGAGGTACTCCTCGGCGGCGGCGCGGGTGCCTTTCTTCTCTACCACCTTGTCCACCACCGATACCGGCGGCTCGGCTTCGGCGGACACGCTCGGGTAGATCACCTCGAACTGGTCGCGACCGAATTCGCGGGCGATCATCTCCGCCTCGTTCTCGAAGGTCACCAGCACGTCGCCGATCTGGTTGGTCATGAAGGTGGTGGTGGCGGCGCGGCCACCGGTGTCGAGCACCGGCGCCTGCTTGAACAGCTTGCCGACGAAGTCCTTGGCCTTGTTCTCATCGCCGCCGTTCTTCAGTACGTAGCCCCAGGCCGAGAGGTAGGTGTAGCGGCCGTTACCCGAGGTCTTGGGGTTGGGCACTATCACCTGTACGCCGTCCTTGAGCAGGTCCGGCCAGTCCTTCAGGGCCTTGGGGTTGCCCTTGCGCACGATGAACACGGTGGCCGAGGTGAACGGCGCGCTGTTGTTCGGCAGGCGGGTCACCCAGTTGTCCGGCACCAGCTTGCCGTTGTCCGCCAGGGCGTTGATGTCGGTGGCCATGTTCATGGTGATGACATCCGCCGGCAGGCCGTCGATTACCGAGCGCGCCTGTTTGCTGGAGCCGCCGAAGGACATCTGCAGGGTGATGTTCTCGTTGTGCTCGGCTTTCCAGTGTTTCTGGAAGGCGGCGTTGTAGTCCTTGTAGAAGTCGCGCATCACGTCGTAGGAAACGTTGAGCAGGGTCGGTGCGGCCTGGGCGACGCTGCCCAGGGCCAGGCTGGCGGCCAGTAGCGAGGCGCTGAAGAGTTTTTTCACTGCACATTCCTTTTGTTCGAGAGTGAAGGCAATTTGCCGCCGACTATAGCCGGGGCGCTATATCTCTTTAAAGATTAAAAAGTACTTTGCTTATTCCAGTTTCCTGAATAGCGCATTGCCGCAGCGGGAACAGAAGGCCGCGGCGGGTTCGTGGGTGTTCTTGCGGCACACCGGGCAGTCGTGCTTGAGCTGCTCGCCGCGCATGGCGCTGGCCAGTTCCGCGGTGAAGATCCCGGTGGGCACGGCGATGATCGAGTAACCGGTGATCATCACCATGGACGAGATCACCTGGCCGATCACGGTCTTGGGCACGATGTCGCCGTAGCCCACGGTGGTCAGGGTGACGATGGCCCAGTAGATGCCCTTGGGAATGCTGGTGAAACCGTGCTCCGGGCCTTCGACCACGTACATCAGGGTGCCGAACACCGTGACCAGGGTGCAGACGCTGAGCAGGAACACCAGGATCTTCTGCTTGCTGCCGCGCAGGGCGTCCAGCAGGTAGTGGGCCTGCTTGAGGTAGGGCGCCAGCTTGAGCACGCGAAAGATCCGCAGCATGCGGATGATGCGGATGATCAGCAGGTATTGGGCGTCGC
Organism: Pseudomonas sp. BIGb0176; assembly: GCF_024810175.1. Taxonomy (NCBI): domain Bacteria; kingdom Pseudomonadati; phylum Pseudomonadota; class Gammaproteobacteria; order Pseudomonadales; family Pseudomonadaceae; genus Pseudomonas; species Pseudomonas sp. BIGb0176. Next base: position 422,327 of record NZ_JANUEC010000002.1, on the reverse strand, counting down.
TGTAATACAGGGCGAGGATCCCCGGAACGATCGCCAGCAGGTCCACCAGGCCATAGAAGCTGAAGGCATAGCGCAGCGGCCGGGGGGAGCAGTACAGGCGCAGCCCGTACTCGATGGCGAAGATCAGGGTGAAACCCCATTCGATGTAGGCCAGGACGTTGGCGTAGTTGCGATGGACCTCGTCGATGCTGTCGAGGATCACGATCACCAGGCTGGCGAGGATGATCAGCAGCAGGGTGCTGTCAAAGCGCCTCCCCGCCACCGTATCGGTCTGGAAGATCATTACGTAGAGGCGCTGCCGCCAGTTGTCGCTGTTGCCCATGGAAATCGCCTGAATCGAAAGTCAGCGAAGCCTAGGGGGATTTGCCGGGGGAGCGCAAGGCGCGTCGCCCCGCACGTTGCGGCCCAGCACCCGGTCGACGGTGTGCACCAGCCAGCAGGCCAGGACAAAGGGTGCGGTCAGGGGCGCAAGACCCAGGGCGACCAGCCCCGGGCTGATCAGCAGTGCCAGCAGCATCCCCAGCAGCGGCCGCCAGGGGTGCCGGGCCTGCTGGCCCAGGGCCAGGGCGACCAGGGCGCAGTTGTAGCCGCCCAGGCCCTGCAGGGCCTGGGCATGCTCTTGCTGCAGCAGGGCAAAGAGCAGGCCGCAGGCGGAGCCGAACAGGGCCCAGGCTGCCGCGCGGCGGCTGGCCAGCAGCAGGCCGAGCAGAATCAGCAGGCCGGCCAGGGGCTGGCCGAGGAACATGATCTGCCCCAGGCCCTGGAACAGCCCACCCAGCAGGTTCGCCAGGGACAGCCCGGGCACGCCCTGGGTGGCCGCGGGCAGCGGCTCGATCAGGCTCAGCAGCAGCCAGCCGAGGCCGACGAAGGGTGCTGTGTAGGCCGGCAGGCTGGCGGGGTTGCGGGCACGTTTGAGCCATTGCTGGGTAATGATCGCGCTGAGGCCGCCGGCGGCGATGATCAGCGGCGGCAGCAATACCGACCAGGGCAGGTACAGGCCCAGCAGCAGGCCCAGCAATACGCCGTTGTAGCTGAACAGCCCGGCCTGGCGGTCGGCCTTGGCGTACCCCCGGCGTTGCGCGGTCAGCAGCCCGGCCAGAGCACCCAGCAGGGCAGCGCCGAGCAGTGCCGGGGCACTGACCAGGATCGCCAGCAGGCACAGCAGGCCGCACAGCGGATGGCGCTGGAGAAAGATCTGACTGAAGCCGTTAAGCAGGGCAGTGGCCCAGTCGGGGCAGAAGGCATTGAAAGACTGTGAAGGCATGATGCAAATCAGTGGGGCGGCCCCTGGGCGAGGGTTGCGCCGACCGCCCAGGCCTCCTCTGCGGGAGGCTCTGGCCGGTCAGCGGCGCCATGGGCTGCGGGTCAGAGAAGGGTTTCGACGCGCAACGAATTGGTAGTGCCCGGCTGGCCGAACGGCACACCGGTGGTGATCACCACGGTGTCGCCGCGCTTGGCCAGGCCCTGGGCCTGGGCGATTTCCAGGGCCGTGGCACACACCTCGTCGACCTGGCGCAGCCGGTCGTTGACCACCGAATGCACGCCCCAGGCCACTGTCAGGCGGCGAGCAGTGGCAAGGTTCGGCGTCAGGTTGAGGATCGGCACCGAAGGCCGCTCGCGGGCGGCGCGCAGGGTCGAACTGCCGGATTCGCTGTAGTTCACCAGCACCGCCACCGGCAGGATGCTGCACACCCGGCGGATCGCGCAGCTGATGGCGTCCGAGACCGTGGCCTCGGCCTGGGGCCGGCTGACGTCCAGCTGGGCCTGGTAGTCCGGGCCGGTTTCCACCTGGCGGATGATCTTGCTCATCATCTGCACGGCCTCCAGCGGGTATTCGCCGGAAGCGGTTTCCGCCGACAGCATCACGGCGTCCGCACCCTCGGCCACAGCGTTGGCGACGTCGGTGACCTCGGCCCGGGTCGGCGCAGGGGAGAAGCGCATGGATTCGAGCATTTGGGTGGCCACCACCACCGGCTTGCCCAGCTGGCGGCAGGTGCTGATGATGTTTTTCTGGATCTGCGGCACGCTTTCTGCGGGCACTTCCACCCCCAGGTCGCCCCTGGCCACCATGATCGCGTCGCTCAGCTCGGCGATTTCCCGCAGTTGGGTGACGGCCGAAGGCTTCTCGATCTTGGCCATCAGGTAGGCCTTGTCGCCGATCAGCGCACGGGCTTCACGGATGTCTTCCGGGCGCTGCACGAAGGACAGGGCCACCCAGTCCACCCCCAGTTCCAGGCCGAAGCTCAGGTCGCGACGGTCCTTGGCCGTCAGCGGGCTGAGGTCGAGCACCGCCTGGGGCACGTTGACCCCCTTGCGGTCCGACAGCTCACCGCCATTGAGCACGGTGGTCTCGATGGCATCGGCCTGCTTGGCGATCACCCGCAGGCGCAGCTTGCCGTCGTCCAGCAGCAGGTCCATGCCCGGCTCCAGGGCGGCGATGATCTCCGGGTGCGGCAGGCTGACCCGCTGGGCGTTGCCCGGGGTCGCGTCGAGGTCCAGGCGCAGGGCCTGGCCGCGCACCAGTTGCACCTTGCCCTCGGCGAAGGTGCCGACCCGCAGCTTCGGCCCTTGCAGGTCCATGAGGATGCCCAGGGGGTAGTTCAGTTCGCGCTCTACCTGGCGGATCCACTCGTAGCGCTGGGCGTGGTCGGCATGGGCGCCGTGGCTGAAGTTGAGCCGGAAGATGTTCACCCCGGCTTGTACCAGCTCACGGATGTCCTCGATGCCGTCGATGGCCGGGCCCAGGGTGGCGAGGATTTTGACCTTCTTGTCAGGCGTCATGTTTGGGGTTCTCGAGAATCAGGATGGCGCGGAAGTCGTTGACGTTGGTGCGGGTCGGCTCGGTGACGATCAGGTCCCCCAGCGCCGCGAAGTAGCCATAGCCGTTGTTGTTGTCCAGCTCGTCGCTGGCGCTCAGGCCCAGGGCCGCGGCGCGGGCGTAGCTGTCCGGGGTCATGATGGCCCCGGCATTGTCCTCGGAACCGTCGATGCCGTCAGTGTCGCCGGCCAGGGCATAGATGCCCGGGTAGCCCTTGAGGCTGTCGGTGAGGCTCAGGAGGAACTCCGCGTTGCGTCCGCCACGGCCATTGCCGCGCACGGTGACCGTGGTTTCACCGCCGGAGAGGATCACGCAGGGCGCCGCCAGGGGCTGGCCGTGCAGGGCGACCTGGCGGGCGATGCCGGCGTGGACCTTGGCCACCTCCCGGGATTCGCCCTCCAGGTCGCCGAGGATCAGTGGGCTGAAGCCGGCCTGGCGAGCCTTCACGGCCGCCGCCTCAAGGGACTGCTGGGGCCGGGCGATCAGCTGGAAGTGGCTGCGCGCCAGGCACGGGTCACCGGGCTTGACGGTTTCCGACTCGGGGCTCTGCAGCCAACTGCGGACCGCGGCCGGTACGTCGATGCCATAGCGCTTGAGAATCGCCAGGGCCTCGGCCGAGGTGCTGGGGTCGGCCACGGTGGGGCCGGAGGCGATGACCGTGGCCAGGTCGCCGGGTACATCGGAAATCGCATAGGTGTAGACCGTGGCCGGCCAGCAGGCCTTGGCCAGGCGTCCACCCTTGATCGCCGAGAGGTGCTTGCGCACGCAGTTCATCTCGCCGATGGTGGCGCCGGATTTGAGCAGGGCCTTGTTGATGGCCTGCTTGTCCGCCAGGGTGATGCCGGCGGCTGGCAGGGCCAGCAGCGCCGAACCGCCACCGGACAGCAGGAAGATCACCCGATCCTGTTCCGACAGGTTGCTGACCAGTTCCAGCACGCGCTTGGCCACGGCCAGGCCGGCGGCGTCGGGTACCGGGTGGGCGGCTTCGACCACTTCGATCTTGGTGCAGGGGGCGCCGTGGCCGTAGCGGGTGACCACCAGCCCGGAGACTTCGCCCTGCCAGCTGCGCTCGACCACCTGGGCCATGGCCGCGGCGGCCTTGCCGGCGCCGATGACGATGACGCGGCCGCTGCGGTCGCTGGGGAGATGGGCTTGCAGAACCTGTTGCGGGTGGGCGGCGTCGATGGCTGTGGCGAACAGCTCACGGAGGAATTTTTGCGGATCGACCGACATGGCGGGCTCCCGGATTTCTTGTTATGGGGGGCTTGAAACGGGTGTAGCCGCCACCTCAGGCGGCGGCAAGGTCAGCAGGGCCTGTCCCTGGCCCGCCGTGAGGCGTTTCCTGCGAACCTTGGCGCAGCCTGCGGCAGCGGCTACGGATGCTGCTTATTTCTTCTCGCGGATCGAGAAGTTGGCCATGTGTTCCAGGCCCTTGATCAGGGCGGAGTGGTCCCAGTTGGCGCCACCGATGGCGGTGCAGGTGCTGAACACTTGCTGGGTGTTGGCGGTGTTGGGCAGGTTGATGCCCAGCTCGCGGGCACCGCTCAGGGCCAGGTTCAGGTCCTTCTGGTGCAGGTTGATGCGGAAGCCCGGGTCGAAGGTGCCCTTGATCATCCGCTCGCCGTGCACTTCGAGGATCTTCGAGGAAGCGAAGCCACCCATCAGTGCTTCACGCACCTTGGCCGGGTCGGCGCCGTTCTTCGAGGCGAACAGCAGGGCTTCGGCCACGGCCTGGATGTTCAGGGCGACGATGATCTGGTTGGCCACCTTGGCAGTCTGGCCGTCACCGTTGCCACCCACCAGGGTGATGTTCTTGCCCATGCTCTGGAACAGCGGCAGGGCACGTGCGAAGGCCTGGCTGTCGCCACCGACCATGATGCTCAGGGTGGCGGCCTTGGCCCCGACTTCACCGCCGGACACCGGGGCGTCCAGGTACTGGGCGCCGGTTTCGTTGATCTTGGCGGCGAAGGCCTTGGTAGCGGTGGGCGAGATCGAGCTCATGTCGATGACGATCTTGCCCTTGCCGATCCCGGCGGCCACGCCGTCGGCGCGCAGCAGCACGTCTTCGACCTGGGGAGTATCGGGGACCATGATGATGACGAACTCGGCTTCCTGGGCGACGTCCCGGGGCGAGGCCAGGGCGATGGCGCCGGCGGCGATCAGGTCGGCCGGAGCCTTGCCGTAGTGTTCCGAGAGCAGCAGGCTGTGACCGGCCTTCTGCAGGTTGGCGGCCATTGGGTGGCCCATGATGCCGGTGCCGATAAATCCGATTTTAGCCATGATAAAAATCCTCTATTCAACGGGACCTTGTGGGCGCTGGCTGGCCAGCGAAGGCGGTCTTGCGGGCCTCTTCGCCGGCAAGCCGGCTCCTACGCAGGTACAGGTTCAGATTGCGTTGTGGGTTTTCAGCCAGCCAAGGCCGGCTTCAGTGGTGGTCAGCGGCTTGTACTCGCAACCGACCCAGCCCTGGTAGCCGATGCGGTCCAGGTGCTCGAAGAGGAAGCGGTAGTTGATCTCGCCGGTGCCCGGCTCGTTGCGCCCGGGGTTGTCCGCCAGCTGGATGTGGTTGATCTGGCCCAGGTGGTTGGCCATGGTCCGCGCCAGGTCTCCCTCCATGATCTGCATGTGGTAGATGTCGTACTGCAGGTACAGGTTGTCGCTGCCCACCTGCTCGCGAATCGACAGCGCCTGGGCGGTATTGTTGAGGTAGAAGCCGGGAATGTCGCGGGTGTTGATGGCTTCCATCACCAGCTTGATGCCCACTGCCTGGAGCTTGTCGGCGGCGTACTTGAGGTTGGCGACCAAGGTCTTTTCCACCAGGGCTTCATCGGCGCCCTGTGGGCGGATGCCTGCCAGGCAGTTGATCTGGGTATTGCCCAGGACCTGGGCGTAGGCAATGGCCAGGTCGACCCCGGCGCGGAACTCCTCGACCCGGTCGGGCAGGCAGGCGATACCGCGTTCACCCTTGGCCCAGTCGCCGGCCGGCAGGTTGAACAGCACCTGGCTCAGGCCGTGGGCGTCAAGTTGCGCCTTGATTTCGGCAGAGCTGAATTCGTAGGGGAACAGATATTCGACTCCGCTGAAGCCGGCATCGGCGGCCGCCTTGAAGCGGGCGAGGAAGTCCTGTTCGGTGAACAGCATGGACAGGTTGGCAGCAAAGCGCGGCATGGTGGTCTCCTGTGGTTCGGTCAAGCCTGGGGCTGGCGCCAGGGGGGCGGGCGGCCCGGGCGCAACCTCTGGCGGGAGGGGGCGCCCGGGGCCCGGCCGGTGCCAGCGGCCAGGGGTATCAGTCGAGCAGGGAAATCGCGGTAGGGGCGTCGTTGCCCACCAGCGCCAGGTCTTCGAACTCGTTGACTGCGTTGATTTCGGTGCCCATGGAAATGTTAGTCACGCGCTCCAGGATGATTTCCACCACCACCGGCACCTTGAAGGTCTGGAGCATTTCCTGGGCCTGGCGCAGGGCCGGCTGGATGTCCTTGGGTTCGAACACCCGCAGGGCCTTGCAACCCAGGCCTTCGGCAACGGCCACGTGGTCGACGCCATAGCCGTTGAGTTCCGGCGCGTTGAGGTTGTCGAAGGACAGCTGCACGCAGTAGTCCATGTCGAAACCGCGCTGGGCCTGGCGGATCAGCCCCAGGTAGGAGTTGTTCACCACCACGTGGATGTACGGCAGGTTGAACTGCGCGCCTACCGCCAGTTCTTCGATCATGAACTGGAAGTCGTAGTCGCCGGACAGCGCCACCACCTGGCGGTTCGGGTCGGCCTTGACCACGCCCAGGGCAGCGGGGATGGTCCAGCCCAACGGGCCGGCCTGGCCGCAGTTGATCCAGTGGCGTGGCTTGTAGACGTGGAGGAACTGCGCGCCGGCAATCTGCGACAGGCCGATGGTGCTGACGTAGCAGGTGTCCTTGCCGAATACCTGGTTCATTTCTTCGTACACGCGTTGCGGCTTGACCGGCACGTTGTCGAAGTGGGTCTTGCGGTGCAGGCTGGCCTTGCGCTGCTGGCAATCATGCAGCCAGGCGCTGCGATCCTTGAGCTTGCCGGCGGTTTGCCATTCGCGGGCCACCTCCAGCAATACGGTCAGGGCGCTGCCAGCATCGGAAACGATGCCCAGGTCCGGGGTGAAGACACGGCCGATCTGGGTCGGTTCGATGTCCACGTGGATGAACTTGCGGCCTTCGGTGTAGACGTCCACCGAACCGGTGTGGCGGTTGGCCCAGCGGTTGCCGATGCCCAGCACGGTGTCGGACTTGAGCAGGGTGGCATTGCCGTAGCGATGGGAGGTCTGCAGGCCGACCATGCCCACCATCTGTGGGTGATCGTCAGGGATGGTGCCCCAGCCCATCAGGGTCGGGATCACCGGAATGCCGGTCAGTTCGGCGAACTCCACCAGCAGCTCGCTGGCGTCGGCGTTGATCACGCCGCCACCGGCCACCAGCAATGGACGTTCGGCCTGGTCCAGCAGGGCCAGAACCTTTTCCGCCTGCAGGCGGGTCGCCGCCGGCTTGGCCAGGGGCAGGGGCTGGTAGGCGTCGATGTCGAATTCGATTTCCGCCATCTGCACGTCGAACGGCAGGTCGATCAGTACCGGGCCGGGACGGCCGGAGCGCATTTCATAAAAGGCTTTCTGGAAGGCGTAGGGCACCTGGCCCGGTTCCAGCACGGTGGTGGCCCACTTGGTCACCGGCTTGACGATGCTGGTGATGTCCACGGCCTGGAAGTCTTCCTTGTGCAGGCGGGCGCGGGGGGCCTGACCGGTGATGCAGAGAATCGGGATGGAGTCGGCCGAGGCGCTGTACAGGCCGGTGACCATGTCGGTGCCGGCGGGGCCCGAAGTACCGATGCACACGCCGATGTTGCCGGCCTTGGTGCGGGTGTAGCCCTCGGCCATGTGCGAGGCGCCTTCGACGTGGCGAGCGAGCACGTGATCGATGCCACCGACCTTCTGCAGCGCGGAATACAGCGGGTTGATGGCGGCACCCGGGATGCCAAAAGCGGTATCGACCCCTTCGCGGCGCATCACCAGAACGGCGGCTTCGATTGCTCTCATTTTGCTCATGGTTTTGTGCCTCTTGCGTTTTGTAATTGTATACAAGTGGTTTTGCGCAAAGTGTATTCACGGCGGATGGCGCAGGTCAATCCATTTTCTTGAGCGGCAGCGGCTTTCATCAAAGCCCCGATAAACCGGCGTCCTTTTGTCGCAGGGGCTGCCTTTCGCGAATTATTGTATACAAAAAATAAATTCATTGTGTTCTATTTGTTGTATCGGACTTCTCCTACAAGAAGCTTCCCCAGGCTTTCTCAATAACAAGATAAGGACGGCACCCATGAGCGCTTTAACCTTGAAAGTCGCAGTCAACCTGGCCAACCAGGCCATCAACGCGGGGCGCAAGATCAATGCGGCGCCGCTGACCATCGCGGTGCTGGATGCCGGCGGGCACCTGGTGACCCTGCAACGGGAGGACGGCGCCAGCCTGCTGCGCCCGCAGATCGCCATCGGCAAGGCGTGGGGGGCGGTGGCCCTGGGCAAGGGCTCGCGCCTGCTGGCCCTGGACGCGCAGCAGCGCCCGGCCTTCATCGGCGCATTGAACGGTCTGGGGCAGGGCAGCGTGGTGCCTGCGCCGGGCGGGGTGTTGATTCGGGATCAGGCGGGGGCAGTGATGGGGGCGATCGGCATCAGTGGCGATACCTCGGACATCGATGAGCAGTGCGCCATCAGCGCGATCGAAGCCCAGGGCCTGGCGGCGGACGCTGGCGTCAGCGCATAGCCCTCGACCTCGCGGGCCCGGCCTGTAGCCACTGCCGAGCCCGCGAGGCTGCGAAAAGCCGCGCAGGATCTTGATTGAAACTATTGCGCCCTTGCGGGCCGGGAAACAAACCAGAAAGTACCGAAACGCTATCAGCGATCCAGTTCACAGCCCTTGAGCACCAGACGGATGATGGTCTGCGCCGCAGCTTCGTAGTCGCCTTCGTCGAGCTTGGTCTTGCCGGTGACCACCGAGATCTGCCAGTCGAAGTCGGCGTAGGTCTGGGTCGCGGCCCAGATGCTGAACATCAGGTGGTTGGGGTCGAGCGGGGCGATCAGGCCGCGATCGATCCAGGTCTGGATGCACTCGATGTTGTGCTTGGCCTGGGCGTTGAGCTGTTCCACCTGCTCCGGGCTCAGGTGCGGCGCGCCATGCATGATCTCGCTGGCAAAGACCTTGGAAGCGAAGGGCAGGTCGCGGGAGATGCGGATCTTCGAGCGGATGTAGCCGCTGAGCACTTCGCTGGGCACGCCATCGGCATTGAACGGGGTGGAGGCCTGGAGGATGGGTTCGATGATGCTTTCCAGCACCTCGCGATAGAGGTTTTCCTTGGACTTGAAGTAGTAGTAGACGTTGGGTTTGGGCAACCCGGCCTTGGCGGCGATGTCGCTGGTCTTGGTCGCCGCAAAGCCCTTGTCGGCAAACTCTTCACTGGCGGCCCGCAGGATCAGTTCTTTATTGCGCTCGCGGATGGTGCTCATAAACCAGGGGATTCCTTGCCTGTTCGGGCGGTTGCGCATGGTAGCACCGGCGTCGCGCGAGGCTCAAGAATGCCCGGCGGCTGCGGTTTTCCTGCTTCTGGCATCTCGCTTGTGCTGCCAGCGGCACGGTATGCTGCGCGCCTTATTTCCATGCAGGGAAGCCAGGTTCATGGCCGGAAGCAGTTTGCTGGTGTTGATCGATGACATCGCCGCGGTACTCGATGACGTGGCCTTGATGACCAAGATGGCGGCGAAGAAGACCGCCGGTGTGCTGGGCGACGACCTCGCGCTCAATGCCCAGCAGGTCTCCGGGGTCCGCGCCGAGCGGGAAATCCCGGTGGTCTGGGCGGTGGCCAAGGGGTCGTTTCGCAACAAGCTGATCCTGGTGCCGGCGGCGCTGGCCATCAGCGCCCTGGCGCCGTGGCTGGTTACCCCGCTGCTGATGCTGGGTGGCGCCTACCTGTGTTTCGAGGGCTTCGAGAAGCTGGCGCACAAATACCTGCACCACGCCGAAGTGGCGACCGAACATACCCAGACCCTGCAAGCCCTGGCCGACCCCCAGGTGGATCTGGTGGCTTTCGAGAAGGACAAGATCAAGGGGGCGGTGCGCACCGATTTCATCCTTTCCGCGGAAATCATCGCCATCACCCTGGGCACCGTGGCCGGGGCCTCCCTGACCCAGCAGGTGGTGGTGCTCTCGGGTATCGCCATTGTCATGACCGTCGGCGTCTACGGCCTGGTGGCCGGCATCGTCAAGCTCGATGACCTGGGGCTGTGGCTGGTGCACAAGCCCGCTGCCCTGGCCAAACGCATCGGTGGGGCGATCCTGCGGGCAGCGCCGCTGATGATGAAGAGCCTGTCGGTGATCGGTACGGCGGCGATGTTCATGGTCGGCGGCGGCATCCTGACCCACGGTGTGCCCGCCGTGCACCACCTGATAGAAGGGCTGGCCGAGCGCAGCGCCGGGGTCATAGGCCCGGTATCGGCGTTGATGCCGACCCTGCTCAATGCCGTGGCCGGGATCATTGCCGGTGCCGTGGTGCTGCTGGCGGTCACCCTGGCGGGCAAGGCCTGGCGCGCACTGCGCGGCTGACGGGCGCTCAGCCCGCTGCCGGCACCGGGGTCGGCAGCGCGGCCGCTTGTTGCTGGCGGCACCAGCGGCGCCAGGTGAACTGCAGTTGCAGGATCGCCGCCCGGGCCATCTCCCGGGCTTGCAGGGGCAGGTCGCGCTCGCCATCCAGGGCCTTGATCAGGGCCGCCGAGACCGCATCCAGCTGTTCGCTGCGGTTGGCGCTGGGGCCGCCGTGCCTGAGCAGCGTCGCCAGGTGCGCGAGATAATGCTCGCGTTCCGTGGCCAGGGTGCCCCGGGCCGGGTCCAGGCAACTGCGCAATTGCAGCAGCTCATCTCCCAGGTCCAGCCCCAGCAGGCCGTTGTCCCAGTGACTGCGGCGGTTCTCGGGCTGCATCTGCCAATACCGCGACACCCGGATCAGCCGATCGGCCATGCGCCCGCCGAACCAGCTTTCGGCCTGCTCCGGCGGGCGTGAGGTGAGCTGCGCCAGATCGAACAGCGAAGCCTTGAACATCCGCCGGTAGTGCTGCTCGCCCGGGTTGAGGCTGACCAGGCGCAGCACCACCACGGCGATGCCGACACCGATCAGGGTGGCCATGGCCTTGTTCAGGAACGCCCCGAGGTCGTAGCTCATCAGGTTGCTGGGGCCGACGTTGTTGACGAAAAAGATGCAGAACGCCGAGGCGACGGGCGCGAGCTTCGGTCGGCTCATGCACAGCGAAGCGCAGAACAGCGGCACTGCCAGCCCCAGGCACAGCAGGGGAAAACCGTCCCAGCCCGGCAGCAGGCCAAGGCCGACGAAGGCCGCCACGGGAATGGACAGGGCAATGCCCTTGAAGAAATTCAGGCAGGACGCGGCAGGGTTCTCACGCCCGGCGAACAGGCTCAGCACCACGCCACAGATGGAGACGGCCCCCAGCCCCGAGGGCCAGGCGGACAGCAGCCAGAAGCCGGCGACGGCGAGAAAGGCCAGGGCGCTGCGCAAGCCTCCCAGCACCCCTTGCTGGATATCCCGGTGCCAGGACAGGGCGCCGGGAGCGCCGGGCGGGACCCGGCCCTGTTCCACGGCGCTGACACTCAGGGCGCTCTGTTCCACCCGCTCCAGTACCTGGGCCAGTTGCACCAGGCACAGATGGCCTTCGGCGGACAGCGAAGGGTCCTGCAGTGCCTGTTGCAGGCGCTGGAGCAAGGGCGGCAGGGCGGCGTCATGTTCGGCCTGCAGGGCCTGGATGGTCTCGCCGAGCAAGGGTTGGAGTTGCTGCGCGGTGGCGGCGTCGAGCATCTGCCGTTGCCGCGCCACGCCGCGGGCGGACCGGAGCAAGCCCAGCAGGTCGCGGCTCAGCACCCGCAGCGCCTGGGAGCGACGGCGCCCCTGCGGGCCTTCGAACCAGGCGTGATCGCGTTGGGCATCCACGGTGACGATACGCCCCAGGGCTTCCAGCAGCCCCTTGCGCTGGTCTTCCCCCAGCAGCTCCGAGGCTGCGGCCTGGCGCCCGGCCAGCCAGGCGGCGCGGCCCTGGACCGCCAGCGCCTGTTCCACCCGGCGCGGCCAGAGCAGTTGGCTGGCCACGGCGGCGCAGATGATCCCCAGGCCGATTTCCGAACAGCGCGCCACTGCCTGGTCGAACACCTGCAAGGGCGCTGCGGTGGCGGGCAGGGCGATGATGGCAGTGGTGTAGCCCGCCAGTACGAAACCGTAGGCAGCGTGGTTGCGCAGCAGCGAGGCGCCGGTGGTGCAGAAGGCCAGCCACAGGGCCATGGCCAGCAGGAACAGCAGGGGCGCCTGGCCCAGGGTAGCGATCAGCAATATCGACACCACGGCCCCCACCAGGGTGCCCAGCAGGCGGTAGGCGCCCTTGGCCAGGACCATGCCGCTGCTGGACTGGCTGACGATGAACACCGTGGTCAGGGCCCATTGCGGTTGTTCGAAATCCAGGCGGAACGCCAGGTACAGGGCCAGGCCCCCGGCAATCAGGTTGCGCGCGGCGAACAGCAGGTCGGCAGGGGCAGGGGCGAAGAGGGCTTGCCAGATATCGGCGCGGAAAAAGGTCGGCAGTTTCATCTTTCAGACACATAGATAGCTAGCTAATGATTAGCATCGTATCGATTTTTCCAGGGTGTGCCAATCGGCTTTTCAACGAGCGGGGGAGGAAGGGGCTTTGACGGGCGCGGACGCCCCGCCGGATGGCGGGGCGAGGCAGGGTTACTCGGCGATCTGCAGCTTGCGCGACTCGGTGTAGACGTAGCGCACTTTCTCGTATTCGAACGGCGAGTTCAGCTGGCCATAGCGGAAGCTGGTCTGGTAGCGCTTGTCGACCCCGCGCAGGACCCAGATTTCCGGGTGGTTGCTGCTGGCTTCCGAAACATTGAGGAAGTTGATCGCCGATTCGGCGGTGTAGTCCACCGCCAGCCCGGCGGTATCACGCAGGTTCGACGGGCCGAGGATCGGCAGCACCAGGTAGGCGCCGCCGGGTACGCCGTAGAAGCCCAGGGTCTGGCCGAAGTCTTCGCTCTGGCGCGGCAGGCCCATCTTGGTGGCCGGGTCCCACAGGCCGGCCACGCCGATGGTGGTGTTGAGCAGCAGGCGCGCGGTGGTTTCCATGGAGCGCTGGCCCTTGAACTGCAGCAGGCTGTTGAACAGGTTGGGCACATCGCCCAGGTTGTTGAAGAAGTTGCTGACCCCGGTGCGCAGGAAGCTCGGCGTCACGTAGCGGTACCCGTCCACCACCGGCAGGAACACCCATTGGTCGAAGCGGTAGTTGAAGTGGTAGACCCGGCGGTTCCACGACTCCAGCGGGTCGTAGATATTCAGGGCGTTCAAGGTCGAGCGCTCGAACTCGCGCTGGTCCAGCCCCGGGTTGAACTTGAGCTTCTTCAACGGCTCGGTGAAGCCATCGGGGTCGGGGGTGACGGGAATGTTGGCCTTGCTGTTGTCGGCTTGGGCATAGCCTGCACAGAGCAACGCAGCGATAAGCAGGAGATGTTTAGCCACGGAAGAACTCCAGCATGGCGTCGCTGTTGACGCGGTAGTTGAGGTTGCCGCAGTGGCCGCCATGGGGGTAGACGGTCAGGCGGTCACCAAAGGTTTTACGCAGGAAACCCAGGTCGCCGGGGCCGAGGATCACGTCGTCGGCGTTGTGCATCACGGCGATCTTCGGGCTGGCCTTGAGGTAGTCCTGCAGGGCGTAGAGGCTGACCTGGTCGATCAGTTGCAGCAGGCTGCCGCCATCGGTGCGGGCGCGCCACATGGGGATCACCTGCTCGGTCAGGTAGCAGTCGAAGTCGCATTGCAGGGCACGCTTGAGAAACGGCGTGAGGCTGGTGCCTTCGCGGATCGGGTATTTGGGCGGGGTGATCAGGCCACGGCGGTTGATCAGGTCCGAGGTGAAGGCAATGTCCGCCGCCGAGAAACGGAAGGAGGTGCCGATCAGCATCGCCATCTGCTCGTTGGTCAGGTGCTGCTTGGATTGCTGGAAGTCGTAGAGCAGGGCGTCGTTGAGGTCGATATAGCCCTTCTGCTGGAAGTAGCGGGTCAGCTTGCCCAGCACCAGTTCGTAGAAGGTAGTGCTGTTGTTGATGCCCTTGACCTCGGTCTGCACCAGCTTGTCGAGGTTGGTGATCGAGGTATAGAGATTGACCGGCGGGTTGAGCAGCAGGACCTTCTTGAAATTGAAGCTGCGCCGGGTTTCATCCAGCTTGCTGACGAAGGCCGCATCCAGCGCGCCAAGACTGTAGCCGGTGAGGTAGAACTCGGTGATCGGCAGCTTGGGATTCTGCGCCCGTACGGCCTGCATCACCCGGTACATGTCCTCGGCGTCTTCTTGGGTCACGCCCGGGGTGGCAAAGCGCGAAGCGGCGCTGATGAAGTCGAAGCTGGTGGGCGAGGACAGCTGCACCACGTGGTAGCCGGCTTTGTAGTAGAGCTTCTTCAGGTACTCGTTGAGGCTGCTGTCATAGCGCGCCCCGGTGCCGGCGATCAGGAAGATCAGCGGTGCGGCGTGGTCCTGGGTGGCAATGCGGTAGGTGAGTTTCTTCACCGCCCAGAAGTTGTCCGGGAGGATGAATTCCCGTTCCGGACGCAGCGTCAGGCTGTGGTCAGACTGGCGGATGTCATCGCTTGCGGGCAGTTCCGGGCGCAACTCCGGAGGCGTGGTGGCGATGGTGGCTTCGAAGGGGTTGGTCAACGGGTAGCCATAGGTGGCCGGGTCGACGTCGACCGCCAGCGCGGACGCACTCAGGATAAGGCCGCCAAACAGGGCAGCGAAGCGCAAGGAACGAAGCATGACTGTATCCCTAGAAGAAGGTACCGAATGAGGTTCGCAGGCTATGACCACCGCGCTGCTGCCGAAGTGCCATGGTTGGGCACAAATAACGCCTGCGACAGGCTTATTGGGAAGTGATAGTAGCCGGACGATACACTTTGCCGCCATTTGCATGACAGATATCTGCGCCTGGCGCTTGCCAAGCGTTCGCGGGGGATTATGCTGGGCGCCGTTTTGACTGTTCGGAGTGTTTCATGTCCCGCCGCCTTCCCCTGATTCTGCTGCTCGTGGTCCTGCCGCTGTGGCTGGCCGCCAGTTATGGCCTGCGCTACGGCTTCATGGAGGATGCTCGCTGGGTGGGTGCCTGTGTCGAGGCTGCCAGCCGCTGGGAGTGCGGGCTGCGCTCCAGCCTGGGTTGGATGATTCACTTTAAGGTGCTGGGCTGGAGCGCGGTGGCCGTGGCGCTCCTGGGTTTTGTCATGCCCGGGCGTGCCGGTTGGGGGCTGGGCGTACTGGCGTTGCTGATCGGCATCCCGGCCCTGGCCCTGTACAACACCACCCTGGCGGTATTTGCCGTGGTGATTGCCGGCTTGCGCCTGGTGCGCGCCAGCAAGCCATAGCCGCAGCAGCGGCCATGGCCTATGGCCTCAGGCCCTGCGGGCCCGCAGGTTGCGCCAAAGCGCCGCTACCATCAGCAGGCTGACCAGGGCCCAGCCCCAGGCCTGCTGGTTGGCCAGACCTTCCTGATACAACTGCGGGGCAATGCCGGCACCGACGATAAAGGTCAGCAGGGCAATCTCCCGGCGCGGCACTCGCACCGGGCGGCACAGGTAGACCAGTGCCGGCAGTAGCAGGGCCGCGCTGGGGAAGCTGCGGTAGCGCGGGTCGAACACCAGCTCCAGCATCATCACCGCCGCGGCGAAGCCTGCGGCCGTCAGCAGCCAGCCGGCCCGTTTCTCCAGTGCATCGAAGGCTTTCAGGCGCCAGCCCTGGCGAGGGCTCAGGGCCAGGGCGGCGTGGGCCAGCACCAGCAGGTTGAGCCCCAGCAGCAACGCGGCCCAGCACCATTCACCGGCGAAACGGCTGGTTACGCGCGCCAGTTCTCCCCAGGTTCCGATGCTGCAAGCGGCCACTGCGCCCAACAGGGGCAGCAGCAGGGCGGCGCGGTTGTCGCGGGGCCGGCCGCCGAGCACCAGGGTGCCGAGCAGTATCAGGCCGCCGACGCCCAGCCACAGCGGCCAGTACGGCAGGTTGGACACCGGGCCGGCGAGGATGCCCTTGTCCTGGCGATCAGCATCGAACAGCCCCCAGTAGCCACCGACGGCACCTTCGCTGGCGCGCTTCCAGGGCTGGTCGAAGGCTTCGATCAGGTTGTAGTGCCAGCCATTGTGTTCCGCCAGGGCGACGAAGCCGCGGATGAACTTGGCCTCGTTGACCCGGCTGGGCAGCGCGGTTTCTCGCTGCCGGCCTTCACTGGGCCAGCCGGTCTCGCCAATCAGTACGTCCTTGGGGGCGAAGCGGTTGCCGAACACCTGGCGCACCTCGGCCACGTGGTTCAAGGCGGCGTCGATGTTCGACGGATCGTCTTCCCAGTACGGCAGCAGGTGGATGGTGAGGAAATCCACCGCCGGGGCGATTTCCGGGTGCTTGAGCCAGAACTCCCAGACATCGGCGTAGGTCACCGGCTGCTTGACCCCGGCCTTGACCTTGAGGATCAGCCGCGCCAATTGCGCGCCGGTGACCTCCTTGCGCAGCAGTGCTTCGTTACCGACGATCACCGCGCTGACCACGTCCGGGTTGGCGTTGGCCGAGGCGATCAGTAGGTCGACCTCCTTCTCGGTGTCCACCGGGTTGCTGTTGACCCAGGCGCCGATCATCAGCTTCAGGCCGTGCTTGCGCGCCAGGTCCGGCAGGGCTTCCAGGCCGGTCATGGAATAGGTACGGATGCATTCGAAACGGGTCGCCAGCAGGGCCAGGTCGGCGTCCATGCGCTGCGGGCGCAGCTTGAACGGCTGGTCGAAGGGCGACTGGTCCTTGTCGAACGGAGTGTAGGAAGCGCACTGCAGCTTGTGGCTGGCGCTGGCGACATCCGGCAGGTGCACCGGCCGGCCAAGGCCGTACCAATAACCGCAGAGGGCCAGCAGCCCGAGCAGGCAGGCGAACAGATAGGGCAGGGCGGGGAAACGAGGGGTGGCGGGCATGATCGGGCCGTCGTGGAACAAAGCCGGGCATCTTACCCGCATTTGTCCGCAGCTTGGTGGGCTGCATGATTTTGACATGCAAAGTTCGGGCGGACCCACTGCCCGGGTGAGGCCGGCCGTTGGTTACTGGCTATCTGATGTCGCTGCTGGCTGTCTTGAGGTCGTAGACAGAGCAGGTCGCGGAACAGGGCGGGTTGATGATCCAGGCATCAGTACTCCGCTGATGATCGAACGCGTTCGCGGTGAGGCGTGATGGGGGCGCTGAGCACCATAACCATACGTTGACGTGCCTGGCAGCCGCCCGGCACTGCACTTTTCGGGGAAGTAACGATGAAGATGCGACGACTCTTAGGCGCAGGTGCCGCACTGGTACTTGCCATCAGCTCCACTCTGGCCAGTGCCGACAGCAAGACCCTGAGCATCGGCTATGTCGACGGCTGGTCCGACAGCGTGGCGACGACCCATGTGGCGGCGGAAGTGATCAAGCAGAAGCTCGGTTATGACGTCAAGCTGCAAGCGGTGGCGACCGGGATCATGTGGCAGGGCGTAGCCACCGGCAAGCTCGACGCCATGCTTTCGGCCTGGCTGCCGGTGACCCATGGCGAGTACTGGGCCAAGAACAAGGACAAGGTGGTGGACTACGGCCCCAACTTCAAGGACGCCAAGATCGGCCTGATCGTGCCGGAGTACGTCAAGGCCAAGTCCATCGAGGACCTCAAGACCGATACCACGTTCAAGAACAAGATCGTCGGCATCGACGCCGGCTCGGGGGTGATGCTCAAGACCGACCAGGCGATCAAGGACTACGGCCTGGACTACAAGCTGCAGGCCAGTTCCGGGGCGGCAATGATCGCCGAGCTGACCCGCGCCGAAGAAAAACAGGATTCCATCGCCGTGACCGGCTGGGTGCCGCACTGGATGTTCGCCAAGTGGAAACTGCGCTTCCTCGAAGACCCGAAGGGCGTGTACGGCGCTGCTGAAACCGTCAACAGCATCGGCAGCAAGGGCCTGGAGAAGAAGGCGCCGGAAGTGGCGGCCTTCCTGAAGAAATTCCAGTGGGCCTCGAAAGATGAAATCGGTGAGGTCATGCTGGCCATTCAAGAGGGTGCAAAACCCGATGTGGCGGCCAAGGATTGGGTGAGCAAGCACCCGGAAAGGGTTGCCGAGTGGACTGCTAAATAAGCACAACGCGTCTAGATCAGGGGTCTTGAGGCCGCGCACTGGAAACAGTGGGCGGCCTTGTCATTTATTGAAGAAAAAACCGGCGCCAACGCTAATGTCGTTCTAATACTAAGGTCGTCTGGAACCTGCTCCATAGCCGCATAGAGTGGATTAGGTTCCACCTAAAATCTGTGCTGCGAGGATAAAAACAATGAACGACAGCATTTACCTCTCGATTCAAAACAGCCCGCGTTTCAAGGAGCTGGTCAGCAAACGAGAGCGGTTCGCCTGGATTCTCTCGGCGATCATGCTTGGGCTTTACTCGGCTTTCATCCTGTTGATCGCCTATGGTCCCCAGATCCTGGGAGCCAAACTCAGTCCTACCTCATCCATCACCTGGGGCATTCCCATCGGTGTCGGCTTGATTCTCTCGGCCTTCATCCTGACGGCCATCTATGTGCGACGCGCCAACGGCGAATTCGACGAGTTGAACAATGCGATCCTGAAGGAGGCTCAGCAATGATCCGACGTCTATTCGCAGCACTCGGTCTTGCCGCCTTCGCTCCCGCCCTCTGGGCTGCAGACGCCTTGACGGGCGAAGTCCACAAGCAACCACTCAACGTATCGGCGATCGTGATGTTCGTGGTCTTCGTCGGTGCCACCCTGTGCATCACCTACTGGGCCTCCAAGCGCAACAAGTCGGCTGCCGACTATTACGCGGCGGGCGGCAAGATCACCGGCTTCCAGAACGGCCTGGCGATCGCTGGCGACTACATGTCCGCGGCGTCCTTCCTGGGGATTTCCGCCCTGGTGTTCACTTCTGGCTATGACGGCCTGATCTACTCCATCGGCTTCCTGGTGGGCTGGCCGATCATTCTGTTCCTGATCGCCGAGCGCCTGCGCAACCTGGGCAAGTACACCTTTGCCGACGTGGCGTCCTACCGCCTCGGACAGACCCAGATCCGCACCCTGTCGGCCTGTGGCTCGCTGGTGGTGGTGGCGTTCTACCTGATCGCGCAGATGGTGGGTGCCGGCAAGCTGATCCAGCTGCTGTTCGGCCTCGACTACCATGTGGCGGTGATCCTGGTGGGCATCCTGATGTGCCTGTACGTGCTGTTCGGCGGCATGCTGGCCACGACCTGGGTGCAGATCATCAAGGCGGTGCTGTTGCTCTCCGGCGCGTCCTTCATGGCACTGATGGTGATGAAGCACGTCAACTTCGACTTCAACACCCTGTTCTCCGAAGCGATCAAGGTTCACCCCAAGGGTGAAGCGATCATGAGCCCCGGCGGCCTGGTGAAAGACCCGATCTCGGCGTTCTCCTTAGGTCTCGCGCTGATGTTCGGTACCGCTGGCCTGCCCCACATCCTGATGCGCTTCTTCACCGTCAGCGATGCCAAGGAAGCTCGCAAGAGCGTGCTCTATGCCACTGGCTTCATCGGCTACTTCTACATCCTGACCTTCATCATCGGCTTCGGCGCGATCCTGCTGGTAAGCACCAACCCGGACTTCAAGGATGCCGCAGGCGCCTTGCTGGGCGGCAACAACATGGCGGCGGTGCACCTGGCCAACGCAGTGGGCGGCAGCGTGTTCCTCGGCTTCATTTCGGCCGTGGCCTTCGCCACCATCCTGGCGGTCGTTGCAGGCCTGACCCTGGCTGGCGCCTCGGCGGTGTCCCATGACCTGTATGCCAGCGTGATCAAGAAGGGCAAGGCCAACGAGAAGGACGAGATCCGCGTTTCCAAGATCACCACCGTGGCATTGGGCGTACTGGCCATCGGCCTGGGCATTCTCTTTGAAAGCCAGAACATCGCGTTCATGGTCGGCCTGGCGTTCTCCATTGCCGCCAGCTGCAACTTCCCGGTACTGCTGCTTTCCATGTACTGGAAGAAGCTCACCACCCGTGGCGCCATGATTGGCGGCTGGATGGGCCTGGTGAGTGCCGTGGCGCTGATGATCCTCGGCCCGACCATCTGGGTGCAGATCCTGCATCACGAGAAGGCGATCTTCCCGTACGAGTACCCGGCGCTGTTCTCGATGATCATCGCCTTCATCGGTATCTGGTTCTTCTCCATCACCGACAAGTCGACCGCGGCGGTCAACGAGCGGGCGCTGTTCTTCCCGCAGTTCGTGCGTTCGCAGACCGGCCTGGGTGCCAGTGGGGCGGTGTCGCACTAAGCGAGATGAATGTATCGGCTTCTATATAGAAGCTGCGTAATGGCGAAATGCCCCGATCGAGAGACCGGGGCATTTTTCTGTCCGCTCGCCCTGCCCGGAGCCCCCCGACTGCAGGTGCAGGAGCATAGGAGCTGGCTTGCCAGCGCAAGCGTATGTGAGGAGCAGGGCTCTTCTCCGGCAGGCCGGATCCTGCGGGTTGGGGGGGGCGAGGGGAGGGCAGAAACAAATACGACCTCTGTTAGAGGCCGTATCCGGTGCAGCTAAGACGTTTGCGCAAGGCAGGTCTTATTTGCGGTCTTCCAGTTTGGTGATGTCACGCGACTCGTAGCCGGTGTACAGCTGGCGTGGACGGCCGATCTTGTACGGGCTGGAGAGCATTTCCTTCCAGTGCGAGATCCAGCCGACGGTCCGCGCCAGGGCGAAGATCACGGTGAACATGCTGGTTGGAATGCCGATCGCCTTGAGGATGATCCCCGAGTAGAAGTCGACGTTCGGGTACAGCGAGCGCTCGATGAAGTATGGGTCGGTCAGGGCGATCTCTTCCAGGCGCATGGCCAGTTCGAGTTGCGGATCGTTGTTGATGCCCAGTTCCTTGAGTACTTCGTCGCAGGTCTGTTTCATCACGGTGGCGCGCGGGTCGCGGTTCTTGTACACGCGGTGACCGAAGCCCATGAGCTTGAACGGATCGTTCTTGTCCTTGGCCTTGGCGATGAACTTGTCGATGTTCGAGACATCGCCAATTTCGTCGAGCATGGTCAGTACCGCTTCGTTGGCACCGCCGTGGGCCGGGCCCCAGAGTGCAGCGATACCGGCAGCGATACAGGCGAATGGGTTGGCGCCCGAGGAGCCCGCCAGGCGCACGGTGGACGTCGAGGCGTTCTGTTCGTGGTCGGCATGGAGGATGAAGATCCGGTCCATTGCCTTGGCCAGTACCGGGCTGATCGGTTTGATCTCGCACGGGGTGTTGAACATCATGTGCAGGAAGTTTTCCGCGTACGACAGGTCGTTGCGCGGGTACATCATCGGCTGGCCCATGGAGTACTTGTAGACCATCGCTGCCAGGGTCGGCATCTTGGCCACCAGGCGCACGGCGGAGATTTCGCGGTGCTGCGGGTTATTGATGTCCAGGGAGTCGTGGTAGAACGCCGACAGGGCACCGACTACGCCGCACATCACCGCCATCGGGTGGGCGTCGCGACGGAAACCGTTGAAGAAGCTCTTGAGCTGTTCGTGAACCATGGTGTGGTTCTTCACGGTGCTGACGAACTGGGCCTTCTGTTCGGCGGTGGGCAATTCACCGTTGAGCAGCAGGTAGCAGGTTTCCAGATAGTCCGATTTCTCGGCCAGCTGTTCGATCGGGTAGCCGCGATGCAGCAGAATGCCGTTGTCGCCGTCGATGTAGGTGATTTTCGACTCGCAGGAGGCGGTCGACATGAAACCCGGGTCAAAAGTGAAGCGGCCCGTGGCCGTCAGACCCCGAACATCGATTACATCGGGACCAACGGTGCCGGTTAAAATGGGCAGCTCGACGGGGGCTGCGCCCTCGATGATCAACTGCGCTTTTTTGTCAGCCATGTGGCCTCCTATTTATGCTTGAAATCATCAGACAGACCCCCCACGCAGGGCCCGCACCACTATAGTGAGATAAATCCGAATGTCAATTTGCCTAAAGTCTTGTCCCAGAAGGCTTTGGGAGGGATTTTTTCGCGAAATTCAGCGCCATTTACGCCTTTTATAACGCTAACGCAATCAGCTATTAGGGGAAGGTCTTTGCGTTGTCATTAGTAGCCTAACTGTCTATACTCGGCCACCGACCTCCGTAGGCTTCTGGGCCCGCTTTGCTGGGGGTCGCACTCCCTGGGTAGTGGTTGCCTGACCAGTGCACTCCCCAACAACTTTGCCCTGATTGTTAGGGGCTCTTCAGTGTGAAAAAAGCCGTGAATAGCCAACGACCTGTAAACCTAGACCTAAGGACCATCAAACTCCCCATCACCGGCGTTACGTCGTTTCTCCACCGTGTTTCCGGCATCATCCTCTTCCTGGGCATCGGCATCATGCTTTATGCATTGAGCAAATCCCTGGGCTCCGAGGAAGGCTATGCCGAGGTGAAGGCGTGCTTGACCAGTCCGCTGGCCAAATTCGTTGCATGGGGCCTCCTGTCCGCCTTGCTGTATCACTTGGTGGCCGGTGTACGCCATCTGATTATGGACATGGGCATCGGTGAGACGCTGGAAGGCGGCAAGCTGGGCTCGAAAATCGTTATCGCCGTATCCGTGGTGGTAATCGTTCTGGCGGGAGTTTGGATATGGTAACCAGCGTTACGAACCTGTCGCGTTCGGGCCTTTATGACTGGATGGCACAGCGTGTGTCTGCGGTCGTTCTCGCGGCTTATTTCATTTTCCTGATCGGATACCTCGTAGCGAATCCGGGCATTGACTACACCCAGTGGCATGGCCTGTTCGCAAACAACTGGATGCGTATCTTCAGTCTGCTGGCCATGGTGGCCCTGGGCGCTCACGCCTGGGTCGGCATGTGGACCATCTCGACTGACTACCTGACGCCGATGGCGCTGGGCAAGTCGGCCACAGCAGTACGTTTCCTTTTCCAGGCAGTATGCGGCGTCGCGATGTTCGCTTACTTCGTCTGGGGTGTGCAGATTCTCTGGGGTATCTGATTCATGGCTAACATTCCAACCATTTCATTCGACGCCATCATCATTGGCGGCGGCGGCGCCGGCATGCGTGCCGCACTGCAGCTGGCCCAGGGCGGCCACAAGACTGCGGTGATCACCAAGGTGTTCCCGACCCGTTCGCACACTGTGTCTGCCCAGGGCGGCATCACTTGCGCGATCGCCTCGGCGGACCCGAACGATGACTGGCGCTGGCACATGTACGATACCGTCAAGGGTTCCGACTACATCGGTGACCAGGACGCTATCGAATACATGTGTCAGGAAGGCCCGGCTGCGGTCTTCGAACTGGACCACATGGGTCTGCCGTTCTCCCGTACCGAAACCGGTCGTATCTACCAGCGTCCTTTCGGCGGTCAGTCCAAGGACTACGGCAAGGGCGGCCAGGCTGCTCGTACCTGCGCAGCGTCCGACCGTACCGGTCACGCACTGCTGCACACCCTTTATCAGGGCAACCTGAAAGCCGGCACCACCTTCCTCAACGAGTGGTACGCGGTCGATCTGGTGAAGAACCAGGACGGCGCCTTTGTCGGCGTGATCGCTATCTGCATCGAAACCGGCGAAACCACCTACATCCGCTCCAAGGCCACCGTTCTGGCCACCGGCGGTGCAGGTCGTATCTACGCCTCCACCACCAACGCCCTGATCAACACCGGTGACGGCGTTGGTATGGCGCTGCGTGCTGGCGTTCCGGTGCAAGACATCGAAATGTGGCAGTTCCACCCGACCGGCATTGCCGGCGCCGGTGTACTGGTAACCGAAGGTTGCCGTGGTGAGGGTGGTTACCTGATCAACAAGCATGGCGAGCGTTTCATGGAGCGTTATGCTCCGAACGCCAAAGACCTGGCTGGCCGCGACGTTGTTGCGCGCTCCATGGTCAAGGAAATCATCGCCGGCAACGGCTGTGGCCCGAACGGCGACCACGTGATGCTCAAGCTCGACCACCTGGGCGAGGAAGTGCTGCACAGCCGCCTGCCAGGTATCTGCGAGCTGTCCAAGACGTTTGCGCACGTTGACCCGGTGGTTGCTCCGGTTCCGGTCGTTCCAACCTGCCACTACATGATGGGTGGCGTTGCCACCAACATTCATGGCCAGGCCATCACACAGAACGCCGCTGGCGAAGACACCATCATCCCTGGCCTGTTCGCAGTGGGTGAAGTGGCTTGCGTATCGGTACACGGCGCCAACCGTCTGGGCGGCAACTCGCTGCTGGACCTGGTGGTGTTCGGCCGTGCAGCCGGTCTGCACCTGGAAAAAGCGCTGACCGACGGTATCGAATACCGCGACGCCAGCGACACCGACGTCGACGTTGCCCTGAACCGCCTGGCCAAGCTCAACGAGCGCACCACCGGTGAAGACGTTGCAACCCTGCGTCGCGAGCTGCAGAACTGCATGCAGAACTACTTCGGTGTATTCCGTACCGGCGAATACATGCAGAAGGGTATCGCCCAGCTGGCTGACCTGCGCGAGCGTATCGCCAACGTCAAGATCAACGACAAGTCTCAAGCTTTCAACACTGCGCGTATCGAAGCACTTGAGCTGCAGAACCTGCTGGAAGTGGCCGAAGCCACTGCCATCGCTGCCGAAGTGCGCAAAGAGTCCCGCGGCGCTCACGCCCGTGAAGACTTCGAAGACCGTGACGACGAAAACTGGCTGTGCCACACCCTGTACTTCCCGGGTGAGAAGCGCGTTGCCAAGCGTGCGGTCAACTTCTCGCCGAAGACTGTTCCGACTTTCGAACCAAAAGTCCGGACTTACTAAAGGGTGATCGATATGTTGCAAGTTGAAGTTTATCGTTACAACCCTGACACCGACTCGGCTCCGAAAACCCAGGTTTTCCAGGTAGACACCGGTGGCAAGGACTTGATGGTGCTGGACGTGCTGGCCCTGATCAAAGAGCAGGACGAAGGTTTTTCCTACCGTCGTTCCTGCCGTGAAGGCGTTTGCGGTTCCGATGGCATGAACATCAACGGCAAGAACGGTCTGGCGTGCATCACGCCGCTGTCTGCCGTGGTCAAGAAGAACAAGCTGGTTGTTCGCCCGCTGCCAGGTCTGCCGGTTATCCGTGACCTGGTCGTCGATATGAGCATCTTCTACAAGCAATACGAGAAGGTGAAGCCATTCCTGCAGAACGATACGCCGGCTCCGGCCATCGAACGTCTGCAGTCCCCGGAAGAGCGCGAGAAGCTCGACGGTCTGTACGAGTGCATCCTGTGCGCTTGCTGCTCGACCTCTTGCCCGTCCTTCTGGTGGAACCCGGACAAGTTCCTGGGTCCAGCTGCCCTGCTGCAAGCCTACCGCTTCCTGGCAGACAGCCGTGACACCAAGACGTCCGAGCGTCTGGCTTCCCTGGACGACCCGTTCAGCGTATTCCGCTGCCGGGGCATCATGAACTGCGTCAACGTTTGTCCGAAGGGCCTGAACCCGACTAAGGCCATCGGTCACATTCGTAACATGCTGCTGCAGAGTGGCGTGTGATTCAGCTGTTGTACCCGTAGGACCGCTGTACCCGTAAAAGCCACGGCGCGGGCTTCAACCCGCGTCATGGCTCTAACCTGAGCAGCAGCTCACAAAGTGGCTGCTCTATATTTTGAAGAAATGAGACAAGCAGGGGCATCCGGGCTGGTACCCGGACTATCAGCGTGATCCTAAGTGGCTTGTTTTGGTCGCTGCATTCGGACTTCTGCAAGCTTGCTCGGTGTCGTCGCCGGTGGTGTTCCCCTAACCGAGGGTGACCAAGCATGCAAGAAAGCGTGATGCAGCGCATGTGGAACAGCGCCTACCTATCCGGTAGTAACGCTGCCTATGTGGAAGAGCTCTACGAGCTCTACCTGCACGACCCTAACGCTGTGCCAGAAGAGTGGCGCACTTACTTTCAGAAGTTGCCTACCGACGGCAGCACTGCCATCGATGTTTCGCACTCGACAATCCGCGATCATTTCGTCTTGCTGGCAAAGAACCAGCGCCGCGCCCAACCGGTATCCGCCGGTAGCGTGAGCAGTGAGCACGAGAAGAAGCAAGTTGAAGTGCTGCGATTGATCCAGGCCTATCGGATGCGTGGCCACCAGGCAGCCCAGCTGGACCCGCTGGGGCTGTGGCAGCGTCCTGCACCTGCAGACCTGTCGATCAATCATTACGGCTTGACCAATGCCGATCTTGATACGACCTTCCGTGCCGGCGACCTGTTCATCGGCAAAGAGGAAGCGAGCCTACGCGAAATTCACGAAGCGTTGCAGCAGACATATTGCCGCACCATTGGCGCTGAATTCACGCACATCACCGATTCCGAGCAGCGTCAGTGGTTCCAGCAGCGTCTGGAAAGCGTGCGCGGCCGTCCGACCTATTCCGCCGACATCAAGAGCCACCTGCTCGAGCGCGTCACTGCGGCTGAAGGCCTGGAAAAATACCTGGGTACCAAATACCCGGGCACCAAGCGTTTCGGTCTGGAAGGCGGCGAGAGCCTGATTCCGATGCTCGACGAGCTGATCCAGCGTTCCGGTTCCTACGGCACCAAGGAAGTGGTAATCGGCATGGCCCACCGTGGCCGTCTGAACGTGCTGGTCAACACCTTCGGCAAGAACCCGCGCGAGCTATTCGACGAGTTCGAAGGCAAGAAGAAGGTCGAGCTGGGTTCCGGTGACGTTAAATACCACCAGGGCTTCTCGTCCAACGTCATGACCACCGGTGGCGAAGTTCACCTGGCGATGGCGTTCAACCCGTCCCACCTGGAAATCGTTTCTCCAGTGGTCGAGGGTTCGGTGCGCGCTCGTCAGGACCGTCGCAACGACCAGACCGGCGACAAGGTTCTGCCGATCTCGATCCACGGTGACGCGGCGTTCGCCGGCCAGGGCGTGGTGATGGAAACCTTCCAGATGTCCCAGACCCGCGGTTTCCGTACCGGCGGCACTGTGCACATCGTGATCAACAACCAGGTCGGTTTCACCATCAGCAACCCGCTGGACTCGCGCTCCACCGAGTACGCCACCGACGTTGCGAAGATGATCCAGGCCCCGATCCTCCATGTGAATGGTGATGATCCGGAAGCCGTGTTGTTCGTGACCCAGCTGGCCATCGACTACCGCATGCAGTACAAGCGCGACGTGGTGATCGACCTGGTCTGCTACCGTCGTCGCGGCCACAACGAGGCCGACGAGCCAAGCGGCACCCAGCCACTGATGTATCAGCAGATCGCCAAGCAGCGCACCACCCGTGAACTGTATGCCGATCGCCTGACCCAGGGCGGTGTGCTCGACGCAGAGCGTGTTCAGGCGAAAGTCGACGAATACCGCAACGCGCTGGACAACGGTCTGCACGTGGTCAAGAGCCTGGTCAAGGAGCCGAACAAAGAGCTGTTCGTGGACTGGCGTCCGTACCTGGGCCATACCTGGACCGCGCGTCACGACACCACCTTCGACCTCAAGACTCTTCAGGAACTGTCCGCCAAGCTGCTGGAGCTGCCGGAAGGCTTCGTGGTTCAGCGTCAGGTCGCGAAGATCTACGAAGACCGTCAGAAGATGCAAGCCGGCGGCCTGCCGATCAACTGGGGTTACGCTGAAACCATGGCGTACGCGACCCTGGCGTTCGAAGGTCACCCGATTCGCATGACCGGCCAGGACATCGGCCGCGGCACCTTCTCGCACCGCCATGCGGTGTTGCACAACCAGAAGGACGCCGGTACCTACATCCCGTTGCAGCACCTGTACGAAGGCCAGCCACGTTTCGACCTGTACGATTCGTTCCTGTCCGAAGAAGCCGTACTGGCGTTCGAATACGGCTACTCCACCACCACGCCTAACGCGCTGGTGATCTGGGAAGCCCAGTTCGGCGACTTCGCCAACGGTGCACAAGTAGTGATCGACCAGTTCATCACCAGCGGCGAGCACAAGTGGGGCCGTCTCTGCGGTCTGACCATGCTGCTGCCACACGGTTATGAAGGTCAGGGTCCCGAGCACTCCTCGGCTCGTCTGGAGCGTTACCTGCAGCTGTGCGCCGAGCACAACATCCAGGTATGCGTACCGACCACGCCGGCTCAGATCTACCACTTGCTGCGTCGCCAGGTGATTCGTCCGCTGCGCAAGCCGCTGGTCGTGCTGACACCGAAATCCCTGCTGCGTCATAAACTGGCCATCTCGACCCTGGAAGATCTGGCGGAAGGTTCGTTCCAGACCGTTATCCCGGAAATCGATGCCCAGGATCCAAAAGACGTGGGTCGCATCATTCTGTGTAGCGGCAAGGTCTACTACGACCTGTTGGAAAAACGCCGTGCCGAAGGTCGTGACGACATCGCCATCGTGCGTATCGAGCAGCTGTACCCATTCCCTGAGGACGACCTGATCGAAGTCCTGGCTCCGTACAAAAACGTCAAACACATCGTTTGGTGTCAGGAAGAGCCGATGAACCAGGGTGCCTGGTACTGCAGCCAGCATCACATGCGTCGCATCATCAGCGGTCACAACAAGTCGCTCGTACTCGAGTACGCGGGCCGTGACGCTTCTGCTGCTCCAGCTTGTGGTTATGCATCGATGCACGCTGAGCAGCAGGAAAAACTGCTGCAAGATGCCTTTACTGTTTAACGCCTTCGCGCACCTGAAACCGAATTTAAGGAACCACAGATAATGGCTATCGAGATCAAAGCCCCCACTTTCCCGGAATCGGTTGCCGATGGCACCGTTGCCACCTGGCACAAGCAACCGGGCGACGCCGTCAAGCGTGACGAGCTGATCGTTGACATCGAGACCGACAAGGTCGTGCTGGAAGTTCTGGCCACCGCTGACGGCGTGCTGGGCGCTATCGTCAAGAACGAAGGCGACACCGTTCTGTCCGACGAAGTCCTGGGCTCCATCGTTGAAGGCGGCGCTGCTGCCGCTGCTCCTGCTGCCGCCGCCGCTCCGGCCGCCGCCGCTGCTGCCCCGGCTGCTGCCGATGGCGAAGACGATCCAATCGCTGCTCCTGCCGCGCGCAAGCTGGCTGAAGAAAACGGTATCAACATCGCTTCCGTTGCCGGTACCGGCAAAGGCGGCCGTGTGACCAAGGAAGACGTGGTCGCTGCTGTTGCCGCGAAGAAAGCCGCTCCGGCTGCCGCGCCTGCCAAGGCTCCGGCTCCTGCCGCTGCTGCTCCGGTCTTCGCTGCCGGTGATCGCGTCGAGAAGCGCGTGCCTATGACCCGCCTGCGTGCCAAGGTTGCCGAGCGTCTGGTTGAAGCCCAGTCGAACATGGCGATGCTGACCACCTTCAACGAAGTCGACATGACTGAAGTCATGGCCCTGCGTTCGAAGTACAAGGATCTGTTCGAGAAGTCCCACAATGGCGTACGCCTGGGCTTCATGTCGTTCTTCGTCAAGGCCGCCACCGAAGCCCTGAAGCGCTTCCCGGCTGTCAACGCCTCGATCGACGGTTCCGACATCGTCTACCACGGCTATGCCGACATCGGTGTTGCGGTCTCCAGCGACCGTGGCCTGGTGGTTCCGGTTCTGCGTAACGCCGAACTGATGAGCCTGGCCGAAATCGAAGGCGGCATCGCCACCTTCGGCAAGAAGGCCCGTGACGGCAAGCTGTCGATGGAAGAGATGACCGGTGGTACTTTCACCATCACCAACGGTGGTACTTTCGGTTCGATGATGTCGACCCCGATCGTCAACCCGCCACAAGCCGCGATCCTGGGCATGCACAACATTCTGCAGCGTCCTATGGCGATCAACGGTCAAGTGGTCATCCGTCCGATGATGTACCTGGCGCTGTCCTACGATCACCGCCTGATCGACGGTAAAGAAGCCGTGACGTTCCTGGTGACCATCAAGAACCTGCTGGAAGACCCGGCTCGTCTGCTCCTGGACATCTAAAAAGCAGCTGCATGCTGCAAGCGGGAAGCTTCGCGCCCCAGGGCAAGAGGCTTCAAGCTTGCGGCTGCAGCTTCTAGCTTGCCGTTAAAAGGAACCTTTTATGACTCAGAAATTCGACGTGGTAGTGATTGGCGCGGGCCCAGGCGGTTATGTCGCCGCAATCAAGGCCGCACAACTCGGTTTCACCACCGCTTGCATCGAGAAGTACACCGATAAAGAGGGCAAGCTGGCCCTCGGTGGTACTTGCCTGAACGTCGGTTGCATTCCTTCCAAGGCGCTGCTGGACAGCTCCTGGAAATTCCACGAAGCCCAGGACGGTTTTGCCATCCACGGTATCAACCACGCTGGCGTGACCATGGACGTACCAGCCATGGTGGGTCGCAAGGCCAACATCGTCAAAGGCCTGACCAGCGGTGTTGCCACCCTGTTCAAGGCCAATGGCGTCACTTCGATCCAGGGCCACGGCAAACTGCTGGCCGGCAAGAAAGTCGAAGTCACCAAGCCTGACGGTTCGGTTGAAGTGATCGAAGCCGAAAACGTGATCCTGGCTCCAGGCTCGCGTCCGATCGACATTCCACCGGCTCCGGTCGACCAGAATGTGATCGTCGATTCCACCGGCGCTCTGGAATTCCAATCCGTACCAAAACGCCTGGGCGTGATCGGCGCTGGCGTCATCGGCCTGGAACTGGGTTCGGTATGGTCGCGCCTGGGTGCGCAAGTGACTGTCCTGGAAGCCCTGGACACCTTCCTGATGGCAGCCGACACCGCTGTTTCCAAGGAAGCGCTGAAAACCCTGACCAAGCAAGGCCTGGACATCAAGCTGGGCGCTCGCGTGACCGGCTCCAAGGTCAACGGCGAAGAGGTCGTGGTCACCTACACCGATGCCAATGGCGAGCAGACCATCACTTTCGACAAGCTGATCGTTGCCGTTGGTCGCCGCCCGGTGACCACCGACCTGCTGGCCGCCGATTGCGGCGTGACCCTCGACGAGCGCGGTTTCGTGCACGTTGACGATCATTGCGCTACCACCGTACCGGGCGTCTACGCCATCGGTGACGTGGTGCGCGGCATGATGCTGGCTCACAAGGCCTCGGAAGAGGGCATCATGGTTGCCGAGCGCATCAAGGGCCACAAAGCCCAGATGAACTATGACCTGATCCCTTCGGTTATCTATACTCACCCGGAAATTGCATGGGTCGGTAAAACCGAGCAGGCCTTGAAAGCTGAAGGCGTTGAAGTTAACGTCGGCACCTTTCCGTTTGCCGCCAGCGGCCGTGCCATGGCAGCCAACGACACCGGTGGTTTCGTCAAAGTCATCGCCGATGCCAAGACTGACCGCGTATTGGGCGTCCACGTGATTGGCCCAAGCGCTGCGGAACTGGTTCAGCAAGGTGCGATCGGCATGGAATTCGGCACCAGCGCCGAAGACCTGGGCATGATGGTTTTCTCCCATCCGACCCTGTCCGAAGCCCTGCACGAAGCAGCTCTGGCTGTGAATGGCACTGCCATCCACATTGCCAACCGCAAGAAACGCTAAGCAATAATAAGAAACCACGGCGGTTGGCCCGTCGTGAGCCTTGTGCGCAAGACTCACCGCGGAATATCCGCTGGACTCGACCTCTCGAGGTAGCGCCACACACTGGACCGGGGCCCAGGCTCCGGGTTCAGGTGTGGCGCTGGTTTTGAGAGTAGCGGTCACAGGTGGTGCGGCACTCAATCTTGAGCGCAGCGCCGAATGCGCAGTACCTAACGAAGACGGTAAAAAGCATGAATCTTCACGAGTATCAGGGTAAGCAGCTGTTCGCTGAATACGGCCTGCCAGTATCCAAAGGCTACGCGGTAGACACCCCGGAAGAAGCAGCAGAAGCTTGCGACAAAATCGGCGGCTCCGAGTGGGTTGTCAAAGCCCAGGTTCACGCCGGTGGTCGCGGTAAAGCGGGCGGCGTTAAGCTGGTTCGCAGCAAAGAAGACGCTAAGGCATTCGCTCAGCAGTGGTTGGGCAAGCGTCTGGTGACCTATCAGACTGACGCCAATGGCCAGCCTGTCACCAAGATCCTGGTTGAATCGTGCACTGATATCGCTAAAGAGCTGTACCTGGGCGCTGTCGTTGACCGTTCGAGCCGTCGCATCGTGTTCATGGCTTCCACCGAAGGTGGCGTGGACATCGAGAAAATCGCTCACGACACTCCAGAAAAAATTCTCAAGGCCACTATCGATCCACTGGTTGGCGCTCAGCCATTCCAGGGTCGCGAGCTGGCTTTCCAACTGGGTCTGGAAGGCAAGCAAGTTGCCCAGTTCGCCAAGATCTTCGTAGGTCTGGCCAAACTGTTCCAGGATCACGATCTGGCCCTGCTGGAAGTGAACCCGCTGGTGATCAAGGCCGACGGCGATCTGCACTGCCTGGACGCGAAGATCAACATCGACGCCAACGCCATGTACCGTCAGCCTAAGCTGAAAACCTTCCACGATCCGTCCCAGGACGATCCGCGCGAAGCCCACGCTGCCAAGTTCGAACTGAACTACGTAGCTCTGGAAGGCAACATCGGCTGCATGGTCAACGGTGCCGGCCTGGCCATGGGTACCATGGACATCGTCAACCTGCACGGCGGTAAGCCAGCCAACTTCCTCGACGTGGGCGGTGGTGCTACCAAAGAGCGCGTGACCGAAGCCTTCAAGATCATCCTGTCCGACACCAACGTCGCTGCAGTACTGGTCAACATCTTCGGCGGCATCGTTCGCTGCGACATGATTGCCGAAGGCATCATCGGCGCCGTGAAAGAAGTCGGCGTGAAAATCCCGGTTGTTGTTCGCCTTGAAGGCAACAACGCTGAACTGGGCGCTAAAGTACTGGCAGAAAGCGGCTTGAACATCATCGCTGCTACCAGCCTGACCGACGCTGCTCAACAAGTTGTCAAAGCTGCGGAGGGCAAATAATGAGCGTCCTGATCAATAAAGACACCAAAGTTATCTGCCAGGGTATTACCGGTTCGCAAGGTAGTTTCCACACCCAGCAAGCCATCGAATACGGCACCAAGATGGTTGGCGGCGTAACTCCTGGCAAAGGCGGCACCGAGCACCTGGGCCTGCCAGTGTTCAACACCGTGAAAGACGCTGTAGCTGCCACTGGCGCCACCGCCAGCGTGATCTACGTTCCAGCTCCTTTCTGCAAGGACTCGATCCTGGAAGCTGCTTTCGGCGGCATCAAGCTGATCGTCTGCATCACCGAAGGCATTCCTACCCTGGACATGCTGGACGCTAAAGTTAAGTGCGACGAGCTGGGTGTGACCCTGATCGGCCCTAACTGCCCAGGCGTGATCACCCCAGGCGAATGCAAGATCGGCATCATGCCAGGTCACATTCACTTGCCAGGCAAGGTCGGTATCGTTTCCCGTTCCGGCACCCTGACCTACGAAGCTGTTAAGCAGACTACTGACGCCGGTTTCGGTCAGTCCACCTGCGTCGGCATCGGTGGTGACCCGATCCCGGGCTCCAACTTCATCGACATCCTGAAGCTGTTCCAGGAAGACCCGAAGACCGAAGCGATCGTGATGATCGGCGAGATCGGCGGTTCGGCTGAAGAAGAAGCTGCTGCCTACATCAAGGCTCACGTGACCAAGCCGGTTGTTTCCTACATCGCTGGTGTGACTGCTCCTCCGGGCAAGCGCATGGGCCATGCTGGCGCAATCATCTCTGGCGGCAAAGGCACTGCAGACGAGAAATTCGCTGCTCTGCAAGACGCAGGCGTGAAAACCGTGCGTTCGCTGGCAGACATCGGCAAGGCCCTGGCCGAGCTGACCGGTTGGGCTGTCAAGTAAGCCTCGCGCTTAGCTGACGCTTCAACCACAAAGGCCACCTTCGGGTGGCCTTTGTGCTTTCTGCCGTAGGAGACCTGCATCCTGCACAGAGCCTGGGGGAAATATAATTTCAAAAATGCGACATCATTCTGTCGCATATCGGATAGTTCGCCCTGGAACAGTGCGCTTGTCTTACCGATTCTGTAATCTAGCCGCCTCTTTTTGCGTCTGCTGCCCACAAGGTCGCTGCGCGCTAAACGGGTCAGTCTTATACGGACTGACAGCATTTCCCTCACCCATAAGGGAAATCCCTCTCTAAATTCCGATTCAGTAGTGTGGTATTTCCTTAATGAAAGTGTTGAAAGGCCAGGACATCCTGGCACTCGGCTTTATGACTTTTGCCCTGTTCGTCGGGGCCGGCAACATCATTTTCCCGCCTATCGTCGGCCTGCAGTCCGGACCCCATGTCTGGATGGCGGCGCTGGGCTTCCTGATCACCGCGGTCGGTCTGCCGGTGATCACCGTGGTTGCCCTGGCCAAGGTCGGCGGTGCCATGGACGCGCTGAGCACGCCTATCGGCAAGCTGGCCGGTGGCCTGCTGGCTGCGGTCTGCTACCTGGCGGTAGGCCCGCTGTTCGCCACGCCACGTACCGCTACCGTGTCCTTTGAAGTGGGCCTGGCGCCGTTGACCGGCGAAAGCCCGCTGGCCCTGTTCCTCTACAGTTCGGTGTACTTCCTGCTGGTGTTCTTCATCTCCCTGTACCCGGGCCGGCTGCTGGACACCGTCGGACGCTTCCTGGCGCCGCTGAAGATCATCGCCCTGGCTGTGCTGGGCATTGCGGCCTTTGCCTTGCCCGCCGGCGACATCGGCACCGCCACTCCCGAGTACGTTGCAGCACCGTTCTCCCAGGGCTTCATCAATGGTTACCTGACCATGGATACCCTGGGCGCGCTGGTGTTCGGCATCGTCATCGTCAATGCCATCCGTTCCCGCGGGGTCGAGTCGCCTCGGCTCATTACCCGTTATGCCGTGATCGCCGGCCTGATCGCCGGGGTCGGCCTGGCGCTGGTCTACGTCAGCCTGTTCCGCCTGGGCTCGGGCAGCCATGAAGTGGCCGCCGGTGCCAGCAACGGCGCCGCGGTATTGCACGCCTATGTGCAGCACACCTTCGGTTCCCTGGGCAGCGGTTTCCTCGCGGTGCTGATCTCCCTGGCCTGCCTGGTGACCGCCGTGGGCCTGACCTGCGCCTGCGCCGAGTACTTCAGCCGTGTCCTGCCGCTGTCCTACAAGACGCTGGTGGTGATCCTCGCGGCGTTCTCGCTGCTGGTATCGAACCTGGGCCTGACCAAGCTGATCGCGTTCTCGATCCCGGTGCTGACCGCGATTTACCCGCCGTGCATCGCCCTTGTGGCCCTGAGCTTCTGCAAGGACTTCTGGCAGGACCAGCGCCGTATCGTCGGCCCGGTGATGCTGGTGTCCTTCGTGTTCGGCCTGATCGATGCCCTCAAGGGCGCGGGCCTGGCCGGCTGGATGCCAACGCAGCTGTCGCACTTGCCGCTGAGCGAGCAGGGCCTGGCGTGGCTGGTGCCGTCGGTGATCGTGCTGGTGGTGGCAGTGATCTGCGATCGCCTGCTGGGCAAGCGCAGCGAAGCCCTGGCCTGACCTGAAGTTGATGGCCCAGGGTCGCCACAAGCGGCCCCCGAGCCCCCTAAAAAATGCCCCGCATCGATGGATGCGGGGCATTTTTTATGGGCGTACAGCGGTGTCTTTTTCCCCTGCGGGGCGTCGAAGCAGTGCCCTTTGCTTTTGTCTTCTGCCAACGCCTTACAGGAATTTGCATGTCGTTCGTTCAAGCCAACCTGATCCACCTACTGGCCGCCCTGTGGTTCGTCGTCTGCTGGGGTGGCTATACCCGCTACGCCAGTTGGAAGGGAAGGGACACCGCGTGCCTGGCCAGCGTCCTGCACCTGTATCGCGAGGACTGGATGCGCCGCATGCTGCTGCGGGACAACCGCATCGCCGATGCCAGCGTGATCGGCAACCTGGAGCGCAATGCCTCGTTCTTCGCCTCCAGTACCCTGATCATCCTGGCGGGCATTCTCACCGTGCTGGGCGCCTCGGAGCGTGCAGTGTCGCTGTTGGCGGACATTCCCATGGTCCAGCAGGCGTCCCAGGGCATGTCGGAAATCAAGCTGCTGTGCCTGGCGCTGGTGTTCGTCTATGCCTTCTTTACCTTCAGCTGGTGCATGCGCCAGTACAACTTCGCCGCAGTGCTGGTGGGGTCGGCGCCAATGATCGGCGAGCGTCATGTTTCCGAGCAGGAGCGCAAGGCTTTTGCATCGCGAGCGGCTCGGGTAATTTCCATGGCGGCTAACCAGTTCAACTTCGGATTGCGTTCCTATTACTTCGGCATGACCATGCTGGCCTGGTTCGTCAGCCCCTGGTTATTCATGCTGATGAGCGCGGGTGTGGTGTTTGTCCTGTATCGGCGGGAGTTCCACTCCGATGTACTTGAAGTCATGGTCTATACACCGACAGAACAACCTGTGGTCGATAGCCCCAAAGATGCAGCCTGAGCGTTGATGGCTGATCGATTGAACGGTTGAAAGGAGTTGGCCAATGAGCAGTTCGCGTGCCCTGAAGTACCTGTGCCTGGGGTTCTTCCTGTTGTCGGGCTGCAGGGCGCAAACCCTGTATCTGAATGGCGAAGCCCGGGGCAGGGTGGTAGATGCATTGAGCGGCATGCCGATCGCCGGGGCCAAGGGCGCCTTGTGTGGCGCACAGTTCCTGACGGCCGATGACGGGAGCTTCAAGGTCGAAGCGGCAACTGACTGGGAATGGGTCATGTTGCTGGCCGGGCGTTCGCCGCAGGACATCCCGCACCCTTGCTTCATGAGTATCGCGGCAGCGGATTACCAGTCCCGCCAATGGCTGGCGCCTTTTACCGCCCACTACGACTTTCCCATCAGGTTGCTGCCCATTTCCAGCCCCTTGCACTATGCACTGGAGTCCCCGGGCAATGAGTCGGTGCCAATGCAGCCGTTGCAGGCAGAGCCCCGCCAGGACGAATTGTTCCTGGGGGCAGGCGGCTGATCTTCAACGCTTAGTTGCTTGCCCGGCAACTAAGCACTGTTGTATTGAGCGACTGTTTTACGAGCAAGAAAAAGCCCGCACTTGGCGGGCTTTGTTCTTTGTTGCGCTAAAACCGACTTAGTTGGTTTTAGGAGCTGCTTCCTTGGCGCTTTCTTCAGCAGCAGCCTTGTTGGATTCAGCCTGATCTTTGGCTGCTTCGGCGTTTTCTTTTGCCGCGTCGTTCACTTTATCCTGAGCTTCGTTCATTTTCTGTTGGGCTTGCTCAGCATGTTGATTGGCATCTTGAGCTTTGTCCTCGGATTTTTTGTCGCAGGCAGCCAGACCGAGGGAAGCGGTCAGCATCAGGGCAATAGCTAAAGTCTTACGCATGGGGTGTTTCTCCTTAGTGAAGATATCTACTGGCCTTTCGATCATGGCCTTGTGATTTAAGTTCCTTGAGACTCACAGATATATTAAGTAGTCATTTCATGGAACTTTTGCCTGCTTCATTCAACGCACATTCCCGACAATAAAAAGAGATAAATCCCATGGCGCAAAACCCTATTTCTGAGCGTGCGGCGCGCTTTCTTTCCGCCTTGCGCCACTGCCAGGTGCTGGGCATCCGGGTACATAGCGCCTCTGAAGAGGGCCTGACCCTGACCTTGCCCTACAGTCCGCAGATTGTCGGCGACCCGCAAACCGGGATCATTCACGGCGGTGCCCTGACCACGCTGATGGACAGCGCCTGTGGCATGGCCACGCTTTGCGTGCTGCCGGAGTTCGAAGTGTGTCCGACCCTGGACCTGCGCATAGACTATATGCATCCGGCGGTCCCTCATCATGACGTGCACGGCTTTGCCCAGTGTTACCGGGTCACCACCGATGTGATCTTTACCCGCGGCTTTGCCTATCAGGATGATCCCGAGCGTCCCGTGGCTCATGTAGTCGGCACTTTCATGCGCATGGGCCGGGGGCTCAAGGGCAGCCGCGGGCTGGCCAGCTCAATCAAGGGGGAGCGGGCATGAGCACGGACCTTCGAGCACTCCTGGAGCAGGCTCGCCAGCAGGGCGATTACACCGCGTTGCTGGAGCAGATCCCCTACGCGAAGCTGATTGGCATCGAGTGCACGCAACTGGGAGATGAACTGCTGTTTCGCCTGCCGGCCAACAAGGACAATATCGGCAACCCTCTGCTTCCAGCCCTGCACGGTGGAGTGATCGCCGGTTTCATGGAACTGGCGGCCGCCTTGCATTTGCTGATTCTCACCGGCTCGCCCGGGGTGCCGAAAATCATCGACTTTTCCCTCGACTACCTGCGCGCCGGGCAGTTTCGCGACACCTTTGCCCGCTGCCAGGTATGCCGGCAGGGCAGAAGGGTGGCCAATGTCGCCATCACCGCCTGGCAGAGCACTGCCGAGGAGTCGATTGCCACCGCTCGCGCACATTTCAAGATCGAAGAGAGCACCGGCCCTTGAAATCCAGCGAGCGACCCCCACTTTCATGTCATCCCGCCGCCCTCCGCTCCCGGAACGCGGCCA
This sequence comes from Pseudomonas sp. BIGb0176, assembly GCF_024810175.1. Classification (NCBI taxonomy): domain Bacteria; kingdom Pseudomonadati; phylum Pseudomonadota; class Gammaproteobacteria; order Pseudomonadales; family Pseudomonadaceae; genus Pseudomonas; species Pseudomonas sp. BIGb0176. The sequence goes on along the minus strand of NZ_JANUEC010000002.1, from coordinate 384,192 downwards.
ATGCCATCTGATTGGAGTTTGATGACCATGAGTGTGGAAACTCAAAAGGAAACCCTGGGCTTCCAGACCGAGGTGAAGCAACTGCTGCACCTCATGATCCATTCGCTGTATTCCAACAAGGAAATCTTCCTTCGCGAATTGATCTCGAACGCCTCTGACGCCGTCGACAAATTGCGCTTCGAAGCCCTGTCCAAGCCCGAGTTGCTGGAAGGTGGCGCCGAACTGAAAATCCGTGTGAGCTTCGACAAGGACGCGAAAACCGTCACCCTCGAAGACAACGGTATCGGCATGAGCCGAGAAGATGTGATCACCCACCTGGGGACCATCGCCAAATCCGGCACCGCCGATTTCATGAAGAACCTCACTGGCGACCAGAAGAAGGATTCGCACCTGATCGGTCAGTTCGGTGTCGGCTTCTACTCCGCCTTTATCGTGGCCGACCAGGTTGAAGTGTTCAGCCGCCGTGCCGGCCTGCCTGCCAGCGAAGGCGTGCACTGGTCGTCCAAGGGCGAAGGCGAGTTCGAAGTTGCGACCATCGACAAGGCCGAGCGCGGTACCCGCATCGTCCTGCACCTGAAATCCGGTGAAGACGAGTTCGCCGATGGCTGGCGCCTGCGCAACATCATCAAGAAGTACTCCGACCACATCGCGCTGCCGATCGAGCTGCCCAAAGAAGCCGCTGCCGCTGAAGGCGAAGAGAAACCTGCGCTGGAGTGGGAAACCGTCAACCGCGCCAGCGCGCTGTGGACTCGTCCGCGTACCGAGATCAAGGACGAGGAATACCAGGAGTTCTACAAGCACATCGCCCATGACTTCGAAAACCCGCTGAGCTGGAGCCACAACAAGGTCGAAGGCAAGCTGGAGTACAGCTCGCTGCTCTACGTACCGGCTCGCGCGCCGTTCGACCTGTACCAGCGTGAAGCGCCCAAGGGCCTCAAGCTCTACGTGCAGCGCGTGTTCGTCATGGATCAGGCCGAGTCGTTCCTGCCGCTGTACCTGCGTTTCATCAAGGGCGTGGTGGACTCCAACGACCTGTCGCTGAACGTCTCGCGGGAAATCCTGCAGAAAGACCCGATCATCGACTCGATGAAGTCGGCGCTGACCAAGCGTGTCCTCGACATGCTGGAGAAACTGGCGAAGAACGAACCCGAGCAATACAAGGGCTTCTGGAAGAACTTCGGCCAGGTGATGAAGGAAGGCCCGGCCGAGGACTTCGCCAACAAGGAGAAGATCGCCGGCCTGCTGCGCTTCGCCTCCACCCAGGGCGACGACGGCGAGCAGAATGTCTCCTTGGCCGACTACCTGGCTCGCGCCAAGGAAGGCCAGGACAAGATCTACTTCCTCACCGGCGAATCCTACGCCCAGGTGAAGAACAGCCCGCACCTGGAAGTCTTCCGCAAGAAAGGCATCGAAGTGCTGCTGCTCACCGACCGTATCGACGAGTGGCTGATGAGCTACCTCAACGAGTTCGACGGCAAGAGCTTTGTCGACGTGGCGCGCGGCGACCTGGACCTGGGCAACCTCGACTCCGAAGAGGACAAGAAGGCTGCCGAGGAAGTCGCCAAGACCAAGGAAGGCCTGGTTGAGCGGATCAAGACCGCCCTGGGCGAGAGCGTCAGCGAAGTGCGGGTCTCCCACCGCCTGACCGACTCGCCGGCGATCCTGGCCATTGGCGAGCAGGACCTGGGGCTGCAAATGCGTCAGATCCTTGAAGCCAGCGGGCAGAAGGTTCCGGATTCCAAGCCGATCTTCGAGTTCAACCCGACTCACCCGCTGATCGAGAAACTCGACGGCGAGCAGAGCGAAGAGCGCTTTGGCGACCTGTCGCACATTCTCTTCGATCAGGCGGCCCTGGCGGCCGGTGACAGCTTGAAGGATCCGGCGGCCTATGTGCGCCGGCTGAACAAGCTGCTGGTGGAGCTGTCGGTTTAACCACGTTGCAAGAAAAACCCGCTTCGGCGGGTTTTTTCATTCTGGTGTCCCCCTACTGGAGAAGCTGAGTCATGAGTCAAATCACAGTGCGTTCCGTGGTCTATCAGATCGATGGCCAGCCCTATGAAGGCCGCCTGGCCTTCGATGCCGCCCATAAAGCTGCGCGTCCGGGGTTGCTGATGGCGCCGAACTGGATGGGTGTCAGCGCCGGCGCGGAGAAGATCGCCGAGGCGGTGGCGGCCAAGGGTTATGTGGTGCTGATCGCCGATCTGTATGGCCAGTCGCTGCGCCCCGGCGATGCGAGCCAGGCCGGTGCCGCGATGATGCCGCTCAAGGATGATCGGGCGTTGTTGCGCAAGCGCATGCAGGCGGCCTTTGCGGCCTTGCAGAGCCAGGGCGAAGCCGCGGTGGACACCTCCAGGCTGGCCACCTTCGGCTTCTGCTTTGGCGGCTGCTGCGCCCTGGAACTGGCCCGCAGTGGCGCGCCGGTGAAGGCGGCGGTGTCGTTCCACGGCACCCTGGACACCCCCAACCCTGCCGATGCCAACAACATCAAGGGCTCGGTACTGGTACTGCACGGCGCGGCGGACCCGTTCGTGGCCAAGGAGCAACTGCCGGCCTTCGAAGCGGAAATGGACGCCGCGGGAGTGGACTGGCAACTGGTCAGCTACGGTGGCGCGGTGCATTCCTTCACCGACACCCACGCCAACCTGCCGGGCAAGATGATGTACGACGCCAAGACCTCGGCCCGGGCCTTCGCCACCATGCATTACCTGCTGGACGAAGTCTTTAGCGGCTGACCCACCGACCCTGATCCCGTAGGAGCTGGCTTGCCAGCGAAGGCGTCAGTGAGAGCAACGCCAGATTCACGGGCCTGTTCGCCGGCAAACCGGTCCCTACCGATCAGTGGCGGGCGGGTGGCAATTCGATGCGCTCGCTTTCTCCCGGCACCTGCGGCCAGTCCCCGGCGGCCCAGCGTCTGCGAGCTTCATCGATCAACAGTGGATCGCTGGCGACGAAGTTCCAGTTGATCCGCCGCGGGCCGTCCAGGGCGGCGCCGCCGATCAGCACCGCATGGCAATCGCTCTCGGCGAACAGCGTGGCGTTCTCCCCCTCTGGCAATACCACCAGCGAGTGCACGGGTAATGGCTCGCCGTCCAGTTGTGCCTCGCCCTCCAGTACATACAGCGCACGCTGTTGATGCTCGGTGGGAATCAGCAGGCTGGTGGCGGTCTGCAGCCGCAGCTCGGCATACAGGGTGGGGGAGAGCACCGGCACCGGCGACTGCAGGCAGAAACCGCTGCCGGCAATCATCCGAATGCTCACCCCCAGGTTGTCGCTCACCGGCAGGCTGTTGGCCGGGTGATGGCTGTAGTGCCCCGGGCCCTGCTCCTGTTCTTTGGGCGAGGCCAGCCAGACCTGCAGGCCGTGCATGGCAAACCCCTGGGCCTGCAAGAGTGCTGGCGTGCGCTCGACATGGGCGATGGCGCTGCCGGCGGTCATCCAGCTGACGTCCCCGGCGCCCACGATCTGGTCGGAGCCCAGGCTGTCCTTGTGCTGGATCTGCCCGGCGAACAGGTAGGTCAGGGTGGAGAGGCCGATATGCGGATGCTGGCGGATATTCATGCCTTTGCCCGGCGGGTAGCGGGTTTCCAGCATGTGGTCGAAGAACACGAAAGGCCCGACACTGCGGCACTGGGCCGAAGGCAGGGGGCGCAGGATGGGTTGGCCTTCAACGTCCTCGGCACGGGGACGGATCACGAGGGGGGAGTTCATGGCGGATTCCAGGCTGATCGGGTTATGCCCGGGAGCATAACCCGCTTGTGCCAGCCTTGCCGCTACTGGCTGAAGGCACCTTCGGAGAGGTGGGTCTCGATGCTGACTTCGCTGGTGGTCATCAGCTTGTGGATCGGGCAACGGTCGGCCACCCGGTGCAGCTCATCACGCTGGGCGTCGGTGAGTACGCCCTTGAGGGTCAGTTTCACATGCAGGGCGTACTTGCCTTTCTGCTCTTCGCTGTTGTCGTGCTTGATCTCCACGGTGACCCCGGTCAGCGGGATGTTCTTCTTCTGCGCGTAGAGCTTGAGGGTCAGGGCCTTGCAGGCGCCCAGGGCGGCATCGAAGTAGTCATGGGGCTCGGGGGCGGTGCCTTCGCCACCGGCGGACTTGGGCAGGTCGGTGAACAACTGGTGGTCGTCGACCTGGATGCTGTGGCGGAAACCTTCGCTGGACTCGGTATTGACGGTGATGGTCATGGCAAACCTCAGGCAGTGATGAATAAGGATCAGGCTGTAAGGGTGCTGAAGTTATAGAGCATATCGAAGCGCGGGCGTTCCCCTTTTTCTGAACCTGCGGCTCGGCGTCGCGGTCTATCCTGCTTCGATCCATGGGAGGCGGCCCGGTGCGCTGGAATCCTGTTCAAGCAAGCTGTTTGTGGGCGCTGCTGACGCTGCCGCTGGCGGTGGCGCAGGCGCGTGACTATGTGTACAGCGACGCACACCTGCATTACGTGGACTTCTTCCAGGAAACCGCGGGCATGGAAGCCTTGCTCAAGGCCATGGATGACAACCGCATCGAGCAGGTGATGATTGCCGGGATTCCGGTGGCCAAGAAATGGCACGAGGATGAGCCCAAGCGCCCGCGCTACTACGCCGGGGACGATGCCGCGGCCTACTGGTACAGCGCCACCGACGTGCTGGTGGCCGCCGCGGTGAAAAAGCTGCCGGCCGAGCAGCGCCGGCGCTTTCATCCGTTCCTTTCGGGGTTCAACCCCAACGACAAGAATTCCGCGGCGCATATCCAGCGCATGCTCGATCTCGACCCGGGGCTGTGGCAGGGCATCGGCGAGGTCTTCACCCGGCACGACGATCTCACCGCGCTGACCGCCGGCGACACGCCGCGGGCCAATAACGAGGCGATGACCAAGGTCTATCACCTGGCGGCCGAGAACGACCTGCCGGTCATGCTGCACTCCAACATCACCTCCAAGCGCGAGCGCAATCCGCTGTACCTGGCGGAAATCGAAGAGCCGCTGCGCAATCACCCCCATACGCGTTTTATCTGGGCCCATGCCGGCACCAGTGCCGAGATCCATCGTCACCAGACCCGGCTGGAGTTCCTGCTGCCGACCCTGACGCGGCTGCTGGAGAGCTACCCCAACCTCTACATCGACCTGTCCTGGAGCCTGCTCACGCCCTATCTGCTGGATAAGCAGGGCAACCCCGACCCGGCCTGGCTGCAGCTGGTGGAGCGCTTCCCGGAGCGCTTCATGCTGGGTTCGGACGTGGTCGGGCGCTTCAACAAGCTGGGGAGCGAGCTGCGGGGGTTCGATGGCTTTCTTGACGCCTTGCCGCAGGAGGTGGCACGCAAGGTGGCCCATGACAATTTCCTCGCCATCCTTCCCGCCAACCATCGTCCCTAGCAGGCGCCAGACTGTCATCAGCCTGTCATGCCTGCTTCATAAGCTCGCGCCATCTCAATCAAGGAGCGCGATATGCACCTCACTCGTTTAAGCGCACTGGCGGCGCTGATGATCTTCAGTGGCCTGGCCAGCGCCGAAGTCCGTGTCGAAGGGCCGGTGGAATACGGCGTGTTCGAAGGTCCCAAGGCCGAGCTGCAATCGGGGGAGCGGGTGCTGCGCCGCAGCAACGAGAAGATCCAGCAGACTTCTGTGGTGCCCGCCAGGCTGGGGACCAAGTTCGGCATGCGTTACCAGTTGCTGGGCAAGGTGGCCGAAGATCAGCCCCTGACTCTTCTTTACCTGACGCCGGGCATCCGTACGCCGGACGGGGTACGTCATGACAAGTTCGAAATCACTCAGAAACTGGTGCCTAACGCTCCCCAGGATGTGATGGCCTATGAGTTCACCGAAAGCCATGAGGTGGTCCCGGGCGAGTGGCGTTTCATGGTCTTCCAGGGCGACCGATTGTTGGCAGAACAGCGATTTTCTGTGCGCTGAATCGTTTTACGCCCAAGTATTGGAGTGCTAGGGCGTTTTGATATCACGTTTTTGTCTTACGCAATTTTCCAATGGCCCGATACCGTCTAAGAGCACCCTGCTGCAAGTTCTTGCAGCGCTCTAGGAAGGAGCCAGAGGAATGAGTCTTAGAAGTCTGAACATTGCGTTACGGGCGAGCCTGGGTTTCGGCTTGCTGGCGTTGATGGTGTTTGCCCTGGGGGCATTCGCCTTGATGCAGATGGGCAATATGCGCCAGCAGTCCGATGAAGTGGAAAGCAATTGGCTGCCCAGCGTGATGTCCGTAGGGGAAATGAACCAGGACCTGCTGCGCATTCGCGCCCTGACCCTGCGGCTGTTGATCAATCGCGACCCGCAGGCGATCACCCAGAACGAAAACAAGATCAACGAGATCAAGAGTGTCCTGGGGGTTGCCCAGAGCCGCTACGAATCCTTGATCCTCCTGCCCCAGGAGCGGGTCCTGTTCGATCGTTTCAAGACCATCGAAAAACAGTACCTGCAACGCCAGGAACGGGTCATGCAGCTCTCCAGCCAGAACCAGCTGGAGGAAGCGGTCAAGGTGGTCAATGGCGAAATGAACCAGCTGGCCGATGAGATGGCCGCGACCCTGCACGAGCTGGTGGAGCTGAACAAGCAAAGCGCGACCCATGCCACCGATCTGGCCCAGGCGGTGTTCAGCAAGTCGCGGGTATGGGTGATCGGCATGATTGCCCTGGCGGCGCTGGTTACCATCGGCCTGGCCCTGTTGTTGACCCGCAGTATCGTCCTGCCTCTGGCGCAGTCGTTGAATGTGGCCGAAGTGGTGGCCGGCGGCGATCTGACCGGCACTATCACGGTGACCGGCAGGGACGAGCCGGCGCGGCTGCTGCACGCGCTCAAGGCCATGCAGCACAGCCTGCGGGAAACCATCCGGCGCATCTCCGATTCATCCAGCCAGCTGGCCTCGGCCTCGGAAGAGCTCAGTTGTGTCACCGAGGATGCGACCCGTGGCCTGCATCAGCAGAGCCTGGAGATCGAACAGGCGGCCACGGCGGTAAACCAGATGACCGCAGCGGTGGAGGAGGTGGCCAGTAACGCAGTGGCCACGTCCGAGGCCTCGCGGGAGTCCGACCGCATCGCCCAGCACGGGCGCGAGCAGGTGCACCAGACGGTGCTCTCGATTGAGTCGCTGGCGCAGGACGTGACGGCCAATGCCAGCCAGGTGGAGGATCTGGCGCAGAAGGTCTATGGCATCAGCAAGGTACTGGAGGTGATCCGTTCCATTGCCGAGCAGACCAACCTGCTGGCGTTGAACGCGGCCATCGAGGCGGCACGGGCCGGGGATGCGGGACGCGGGTTCGCAGTGGTGGCCGATGAAGTCCGGGCCCTGGCTCATCGGACCCAGCAGTCGACCCAGGAAATCGAGCAGATGATCGGCGGTATCCAGCAGGGCACCGACCAGGCCGTCAGTTCCATGCAGCAGAGCAACAACCGCGCCCATTCGACCCTGGAGGTGGCCAAGGCGGCAGGACAGGCGCTGGAGGAAATCGCATCGGCCTTCACCCAGATCAATGAGCGCAACATCGTCATTGCCAGCGCCTCGGAGCAGCAGGCGGCAGTGGCGCGGGAGGTGGACCGCAACCTGATGAACATCCGCGACCTGGCCTTGCAGACCTCCGCCGGGGCCAATCAGACCAGTGCGGCCAGCCAGGAGTTGTCGCGCCTGGCGGTGGACCTGAACAGCATGGTGGCGCGTTTCTCGGTCTGAGCCTTCTGGCAGGCGAAAAAAAGCCCCGAACCGGTCGGGGCTTTTTCATTCGGCGAAGCGGTGGGGCTTACTTGCCCTGCCAGCGCTTCAGGACCAGGGTGGCGTTGGTGCCACCGAAGCCGAAGCTGTTGCTCATCACGGTGTTGATGGTGGCGTCTTCGCGGGTCTTGGTCAGGATCGGCATATCGGCCACTTCCGGATCCAGCTCGTCGATGTTGGCCGAACCGGCCATGAAGTTGCCTTCCATCATCAGCATGCAGTAGATCGCTTCGTGAACGCCGGCAGCGCCCAGGGAGTGACCCGACAGGCTCTTGGTGGAGCTGATGGCCGGGGCCTTGTCGCCGAACACTTCACGCACGCCCTTCATTTCCGCGACGTCGCCGACCGGGGTCGAAGTGCCGTGGGTGTTCAGGTAGTCGATAGGGGTGTCGACGGTGGACATGGCCATTTCCATGCAGCGGATTGCACCTTCGCCGCTTGGAGCCACCATGTCGTAGCCATCGGAAGTGGCGCCGTAGCCGACGATTTCCGCGTAGATCTTGGCGCCACGGGCCAGAGCGTGTTCCAGCTCCTCGACCACCACCATGCCGCCACCGCCGGCGATGACGAAACCGTCACGCTTGGCGTCGTAGGCGCGGGAGGCCTTTTCCGGGGTTTCGTTGTACTGGGTGGACAGGGCACCCATGGCGTCGAACAGGAACGACTGGGTCCAATGCTCTTCTTCACCGCCACCGGCGAAGACGATGTCCTGCTTGCCCATCTGGATCTGTTCCATGGCGGTACCGATGCAGTGAGCACTGGTGGCGCAGGCAGAAGCGATGGAGTAGTTCAGGCCCTTGATCTTGAACGGGGTGGCCAGGCAGGCGGAAACGGTGCTGCTCATGGTCCGCGTAACGCGGTATGGGCCAACGCGCTTGACGCCTTTCTCGCGCAGGATGTCCAGCGCTTCCATCTGGTTCAGGGTCGAGGCGCCGCCGGAGCCGGCGATCAGGCCGGTGCGCGGGTTGGACACTTGTTCTTCGCTCAGGCCGGAGTCGGCGATGGCGTCTTTCATGGCCAGGTAGGCGTAAGCCGCCGCGTGGCCGACGAAGCGATAGATCTTGCGGTCGATCAGCTCTTCGAGGTTCAGGTCAATGGAGCCGGAAACCTGGCTACGCAGACCCATTTCGGCATATTCCGGGTTGAAGCGGATGCCAGGGCGACTTGCACGCAGGTTAGCGGAGACGGTCTCTTTGTCATTGCCCAGGCACGAAACAATGCCAAGACCTGTGATAACGACGCGGCGCATGCGGATAACCCTTAGAAGTTGTCAGTTGAAGTAAACACGCCGACCCGGAGGCCTTCGGCGGTATAGATTTCGCGGCCGTCAACGCTGACCGAACCATCGGCGATGGCCATGTTCAGCTTGCCCTTGAGCACGCGCTTGATGTGAATGTTATAGGTGACTTTCTTGGCGGTCGGCAGGACCTGGCCGAAGAATTTCACTTCCCCCGAACCCAGTGCGCGACCGCGGCCCGGCAAGCCCTGCCAGCCGAGGAAGAAGCCCACCAGTTGCCACATGGCATCCAGGCCCAGGCAGCCTGGCATCACCGGGTCGCCTTCGAAGTGGCAAGCGAAGAACCACAGGTCTGGAGTGATATCCAGCTCAGCGACCAACTCACCTTTACCGTACTTGCCACCCTCTTCGCTGATATGGGTGATGCGATCCACCATCAGCATGTTGGGGGCGGGCAGTTGCGCGTTACCTGGGCCGAACAGCTCACCGCGACTGCAGCGCAGCAGGTCTTCCCGAGTAAAGGCGTTTTGTTTGGTCATGCGAGCTCCTCAATAGTCCCGTGCGGCAGGGTTGGGCAAATCTTCCCGGCCGATCGAAGCGTTCATGCCTCGAGCCGGCAGCCTACTCATAGACTATTGCGTTGTAGTGAAAGTCACAGCGCAAAGGGCATGAATGTACACTTGTGCACTGAAATTTTTTTTGAGGGCCTTTTCAGGGCCCCGTCGGGTGCCTAAGACTGCCGCACTTTCGCCCATGACGCCAGTCGTAGCTGTTGGAAAATAGCCGGTTATTGCACCCAACGTTGGAGAATTTGCTGCAGATCCGCGCGCTTGAAAGGCTTGGCCAGGTAGTCGTTCATGCCCGCTGCAAGGCAGGCTTCACGGTCGCCCTGCAAGGCGTTGGCGGTCAGGGCGATGATCGGTAAATCGGCACAACCGGGCAGTTGGCGGATCTGCCGGGTGGCTTCATAGCCGTCGACCAGCGGCAGTCGGCAATCCATCAGAATCGCCTCGAAGATCAGGCTTTCGGCACTGCGGACCGCCTGGGCGCCGTCGGTGACGATGCTCACGGTGAACCCCAGGCTGCGCAGCATGGCCTGGATCACGGTCTGGTTCACCGGGTTGTCTTCCACCAGCAGCACGTTGCGGCCTTCACCGGAGTGCTGATTGCTGCTCACCCGCGGGGCCAGTACCGGCAGGCTCTGCTGGAACAGCGCCAGGGGGATTTCCAGGGTGAACACCGAGCCTCGGCCTTCCTCGCTCTGGGCCCGCAGGGTGCCACCCATGCGCTCGGCCAGGGTGCGGGCGATGGGCAGGCCCAGGCCGGTGCCGCCATAGCGACGGGAAATCGAACTGTCGGCCTGCTGGAAGGCGTCGAACATCAGCTCCAGGCTGGCCGGGCTGATGCCGATACCGCTGTCGCGCACTGCGCAGGTGAACCACAGCAGTTCGTGATCCAGGGCCTGCCACTGGGGCTCGATGGTGATGCTGCCCTGCTCGGTGAATTTCAGGGCGTTGCCGATCAGGTTGACCAGGATCTGCCGGATTCGCGTCGGGTCGCCCTTGACCTGCAGCGACTCCATGCCCGGCGGCAGCCGCAGTTGCAAGTCCAGGCCGCGTTGCAGGGCGCTGTGCTGGAAGGCCTGGGCCGAGCTGGTGATCAGTTCGGCAAGGTTGAACGGGATGTGCTCCAGTTCCAGGGCCGAGCGTTCGATGCGGGAGAAGTCGAGGATGTCGTTGATCACCTTCAGCAGGTGTTCGGTGGATTCCGACGCCAGCGCCGCGTACTCGCTCTGTTCCTGGGTCATCTGGGTGGTTTCCAGCAGTTGCAGCATGCCCAGTACACCGTTCATCGGTGTGCGCAGCTCGTGGCTCATCATCGCCAGGAAATCCGACTTGGCCTTGTTCGCCCGTTCCGCCTCTTCCCGGGTCTGGATCAACTGGGACATGGCCTGGTGCTGCTCGCGGCTGGCCAGTTCCAGGCCGGCGGCGAGGTTGTTGATGTGCCGGGCCAGGTTGCCCAGCTCGCCATCGTCGACGATCGGCAGCGGGGTCTTGAAATCCCCTTCCTGGATTGCCTTCACCGCATCGCCCATGGCGCGGATCGGCTGTGCCAGGCCGGCCGCCAGGCGCCGGGCCAGGAGGAAGGTGAAGAGCAGGGCGAACAGCGCGAGGATGGCGGCCTTGAGGAGGATTTCCTGCTGGCGCTGGCTGAAGGCGTCGTTGGACATGCCGACGATCACCCGGCCCAGGTAACCATCGCCCTGGGCGGCCACGCTGGCCGGGTCGTTCTGCAGAAAGTCGTTGTGCACCTGGATACGCTGCAGGCGTACCGGGGCCTGGAATACCTTGATCTGCTGCGCGTGGTTGTGGCTGGCCGAGGGCTGTTCCACGTACACCAGGATGTTGTTGGCGCTGTCCTGCACTTCCAGGAAGTGCACATGAGGTGTGGCCAGGGTTGCCTGCAGCAGGCTCTCCAGGCCCTCGTTGTTGCCGGAGATCACCCCGTACTCGGTGGCTGGCGCCAGTTGATTGGCGATCAGTTGCCCGGTGTGGTTGAGCTCCTGGCGCAAGTCCTGGATACGCACGAAGGTAAAGAAGCTGATCAGCAGCAGGGTCAGGAGCAGGGCCGGGCCCAGGCTGATGAGCTGAGTGCGGGTCTGGATATCCCATCGGCGACGCAATGTCATGGGTGCTTCTCTCCTTCACTCAACTGGCGCGCAACGGCCTGCGGGTCGATTTCCTCGATGCCCAGCGAGCGTGCCACCTGTGGGTTGCTCAGTACTTTGAAAGCCGTCGGGTATAGCGCACGGGGCCAGCGAGCCGGCGGTTGGTCGAGCAGGCTGTCCAGGGTCTGCAGCCAGTCCTGCTGGTCGCTGTAGGTGCTGGCCAGGCTGCCGGCCCGGACGAAGCCGGCATTGGGGCCGATCAGCGCCTGTTGCCGGGCGTAGCTGCTCAGTAGCAGGTTCTTCACGGTTTTCGGGTTGTACAGCTTCGGATCATCCAGGCCCAGCAGCACTTCGCTGTTGCGCAGCAGGTTCTGCAGCGGGCGGCTGTCGCTGGTGCTGTCCCAGGGTTCGGCGATGATTTCCATGTTCAGGGTTTGCGCGGCCAGGTGCAGCTCCTTGAGCAGGAACTGACTGTCGGCGCTGTACAGCACCCCCACCCGGCGCACCTGCGGCAGAACACTGCGGATCAGGCGTAACTGGCGCTCCAGGGGCGGATCGCTCCACAGCAGGCTCAACCGTGGATGAGGGCTTTGCGCCAGGCGCTGTTGGGCCTGCAGGCGGCTGATGCGCAGGACCAGGGTCGGCGGGCCCAAGGGATCTTGCAGGCGCCAGTCGAGGCTTTGCGGGTCCAGCAGGATCAGGCGCGTGCTGCCGGGCAACTGGCCCGGCGGCGGCAGTTGGGCCAGGGGGACGAAGCGCACCTGGTCCCGGGGGCGCTGGGCGGCCAGTTCTTCGGTGAAGGTGCGCACGCTGCTGTTGTCGTCGCTGGCGGTGAGCAGCACATCGGCCGCCCACAACGGGTTGCCCAGCAGCATGCCCAGTACCAGCAGGCACAGGCACAGGCGACGATGTATGCGCAGGGCCTTCCAGGGCCGACAGTGGCCCATGTCAGAACTCGAGCTCCGCGCTGAAGTAGACCACGTGGCGCGAGTCGTAGAGATTGTCGGCGAAGGTGGTGGGCTGGTGGTCGAGCCGTTGCTGCAGGGTGCCGGCCAGTTCCAGGCTGGTCTTGCTGCCCAGGGCCAGGCGCTTGGCGATGCGGGTGTCGACCCGTTCGAATCGGTAGCCGTTGAGGGCGCTGTCGCCATAGTAGAAGAGCGCGCTGGACCAGCCCTGGCCCCAATTGCGCAGCCAGCCGGCGGAGCCGCTGTTGCTGGCGGTCAGGCGCTGGTCCAGGCGGTTGCTGGCCTGGGCATGGACGTAGGCGTAGGTCAGGCGCAGGCGGTCGGCGCGGCTCAGTTGCCAGTCCAGCTGGCTCTCGGTACCGGCGAAGCGCGAGGCGTTGCTGTTGCTGGCGATGTACTGGTTGTTGCGCAGCGGCTCGCTGATCATCCCGGTGATTTCGTCATAGAACAGCTTGATGTCGAGGTTCAGCGCCTGGTCGACGAAGTAACCGTTGTAGCCCAGTTCCCGGGAACGCATGTGCTCCTGGTCGAGGTTGCCGGGGCCACGGGTCTTGACGAAGTACTGGGCGCTGTTCTGGCCGTAGACCGGGGTACTCAGGCCGGTGACCCGGTAGCTCCAGTTGACGTTGTTCTCGAACATGTCCGGGGAGCGGATGGCTTCCGAATACACCGCCCGCAAGCCGTGGCGCGGGTTGATCAGGTAGTTGACCGCGATCCTCGGGGTCAGGGAGTTGCCGGTCAGCTGGGTGTCTTCGTACATAGCCCCGCCCTGGATCAGCCAATGTTCGCTGGCCCGCCACTCCAGCTGGCCGAACAGGCGCCAGGTGGTGTCGTCGAGGGTGCCGTTGAAGTAGGTTTCGGAGTCGGCCCGGTCGTAACGATAGTTCATGCCGCTGACCAGCCGCAGGTTGTCGCTGAGGCTCAGGGTGTCCTGCAGTTCCAGGTCGTAGCGGGTTTCCCGAGAGCTCTGGTCGATGTTGCCGCAGACGGTATTCTTGCCGCCGGTTTTCCATTGGTCGATGACCTGGTTGGCCAATGCCTGTTCCGTCGGGGTTCCACCGGGCGCCGCGCTTAAATAATCGGGCATGTGGCGCGCCAGGCGCTCGGCGTAGTTCGGGTTGAGTTGCCACAGGCGTGTCAGTTCGGGGCTGAAGGAAATTGCCGCGTCGCAGGCACGCCAGGTCTGCTGGCGGTCCCAGTGCTGGGCCGAACCCTGGATATAAAGGCTGTGCTGTGGATTGAGCTCCAGGTTCCAGCGCAGTGACCCGGCGTAATCCTTGGCCACCACATCGGAGTTGTTGCCTTGCTGGGTTACCCCGTGGAACACCGGCTGATAGGTATAGGGCCGCTGGTTGGTGCCTTCCTTGGCATTCAACTGCCAGTCGATGCTCTGCTGTTCATTGAGCATCTGGCTCACGGACAGACTGAAGCGGTTCAAGCGCTTGCTGTCGCGGTAGTCGGCCCCCAGGTGATTCTTGTCGAAGCCATCATCTTCCTGCCCCGACAGCGACAGGCGCAGGTCGCCGGTTTCCCAGCCGGTACCCTGGCTGGCGTACCAGTCGCTGATGCCGCGCTGGCCCCGGGTCAGCTTGACCCGCGTGCCATGGCTGTTGGCCGGGGCGCGGGTGATGATGTTGACTACCGCCATCAGCGCATTGGCGCCGTAGCTGACGGTATTGGGGCCGCGAAACACCTCGATGCGCTCGATGTCTTCCATGGCCACCGGGATATCGCTCCAGTCCACCGTCGCCAGGCCGGCGCGATACACCGAACGCCCGTCGATCAGCACTTGCATGCGCCGGGCTTCGCTGGCGTTGGTGCCGTGGTAGTTGACCGTGGCCTGGTTGCCGCTGATGGCGCCGACCATCATCCCCGGCACCAGGCGCAGCAGTTCGCTGATGTCCCGGGCGCCGCTGGCCTTGATCAACTCGTTGTCGAGCACCGTCATGCTGCCGGGAACCGCGGCAGGTGACTGTTTCAGGCGGGTGGCGGTGAGGACCTCGGGCAGGGCGGTGCCGTCCAGGAACAGATCGTCGGCCAGCACCGAGTGGCCGAACAGCATGCCCAGCAGCAGCGACAGACGAAGAGGTGAGGGGCCAGCGGACACGACACAGCCTTGAATCTTGATGGAAGGCGCGCATGTTAACCGAGATAGTCGAGTTTTCCAGTCGATAAGCCCGACATTCCCCGAATGACTCCACGTGTTCCCGACAGGTTGCCTGAATGGCCCCTGGGGCTGGTGGTGAGAAAACCGCCCCGTATAATGCCGCCATCGCCACTGCTATGGATTAACGGATTGCATATGACACAACAGCGCCCTATTGCGGTCCTGGGAGGCGGAAGTTTTGGTACCGCCGTGGCCAATCTGCTGGCCGAGAACGGTCATCGGGTGCGGCAGTGGATGCGCGACCCCGAGCAGGCCGAGGCCATTCGGGTCAACCGCGAGAATCCGCGCTATCTCAAGGGCATCAAGATTCATCCGGCGGTGGAGCCGGTCACCGACCTGCTGGCCACCCTCAATGACAGTGACCTGTGCTTTGTCGCCTTGCCCTCCAGCGCCCTGCGCTCGGTGCTGGCGCCCCACGCCGAGCTGCTCCGCGGCAAGCTGCTGGTCAGCCTGACCAAGGGCATCGAGGCCCAGACCTTCAAGCTGATGAGCGAGATCCTCCAGGACATCGCCCCGCAAGCGCGCATCGGCGTACTTTCCGGCCCCAACCTGGCTCGGGAAGTGGCCGAGCACGCCCTGACCGCCACCGTGGTCGCCAGTGAAGACGAAGAGCTCTGTCAGCGGGTCCAGGCCGCGCTGCACGGCCGCACCTTCCGTGTGTATGCCAGTGCCGACCGCTTCGGTGTGGAACTGGGCGGGGCGCTGAAGAACGTCTACGCGATCATCGCCGGCATGGCGGTGGCCCTGGGCATGGGGGAAAACACCAAGAGCATGCTGATTACCCGGGCGCTGGCGGAAATGACCCGCTTTGCCGTGAGCCAGGGCGCCAACCCCATGACCTTCCTCGGCCTGGCCGGGGTCGGCGACCTGATCGTCACCTGTTCCTCGCCCAAGAGCCGCAACTACCAGGTGGGCTTTGCCCTGGGCCAGGGCCTGAGCCTGGAAGAGGCGGTGACCCGCCTGGGTGAGGTGGCGGAGGGCGTCAACACCCTCAAGGTGCTCAAGGTCAAGGCTCAGGAGCTGGGGGTCTACATGCCGCTGGTGGCCGGCCTGCACGCGATCCTGTTCGAAGGGCGTACGCTGAACCAGGTAATCGAGCTCTTGATGCGCGGCGAGCCGAAAACCGACGTCGACTTTATCTCCACCAGCGGATTCAACTGAGCAGCACAGGAGCCAGACATGAACGATACGAATTCCGAAGCCAAATACGAGTCCATCCTCCTGCGGGTGCTGTGGATGCTGATATTCGTGCTGGTGTGGCAGGTGGCGCAGTTTCTCCTGGGCGCGCTGGTGCTGGTGCAGTTGATCTATCGCCTGATCTACGGCGCGCCGAATGCCGGCCTGATGAACTTCGGCGATAGCCTGAGCCAGTTCCTGGCGCAGATCGGCCGTTTCGGCAGCTTCCATACCGAACAGAAACCCTGGCCGTTCACCGATTGGCCCGCTCCCCGGGCGCCTGAAGGCGAAGCTCCCCATAGCGTGCCGCCAGCGCCTCACCCGGTGCGTGACGAGGAGCCCAAGCTGTGAAGCTGTGGGTGCTGCGTCACGGCCAGGCCGAGTCCCATGCGCCGACCGATGCCCAGCGCAACCTCACGGCCCACGGTCGCGAGGAAGTGCTGGGCAGTGCCGCGCACCTGATCGGCCAGTCCATCGCCGCGATCCTCGCCAGCCCTTATGTACGTGCCCAGCAGACTGCACAGCTGGTGCGCGAGGCCCTGGGGTTCGAAGGCGAGATCCGCACCGTGCCCTGGCTCACCCCCGAGGCCAACCCGCTGCAGGTGCTGGAGCAACTGGACAGTGCCGACAACCTGCTGCTGGTCAGCCATCAACCCCTGGTGGGCAACCTGATCGGCCTGTTGCAGCACGGCCACCTGCGTGATCCGCAGCCGATGAACACCGCCAGCCTGGCGGAGCTCGAAGGCGACTGGCCCCTGGCAGGGCTGATGACCTTGAATGCCGTGACACACTCTTGATGGACGCGGCGGCAGGGCATGCCCGGGCCGCCGTTGTTGTCTCGAACCCACCGATCCCCGGTTGCGATCCGCTACATTTCTTAACTTGCAGCGCTCCTTTGTGCGTGGAATAGTCCACCAAGCAAGTGCTTGGTTGGTGTCGCGAACAGAATAAGAACAAAGGAGCGAGTCATGTCTGCTGCTTTTCGTTTGCCCCTGCAAGTGTTCTACGAGCGCGAGGCTCGTCATCCCCAGCAGCGCTTTCTGGTCCAGCCCAGTGCCGGCGGGCAGGTGCAGGAGCTGAACTGGTTCGACGTGGGCCAGCAGGCCCGGCGTGCCGCCCAATGGCTGCGCGAGCGCCAGCTGCCTTCCGGCAGCCACATTGCAATCATTGGCAAGAACTCCGCGCACTGGGTCATTGCCGACCTGGCGATCTGGATCGCCGGGCATGTCTCGGTGCCGTTGTATCCCAATCTCACGGCCGAGTCGGTAGCCCAGGTGCTGGAGCATTCCGAGTCGGCCCTGGCCTTTATCGGCAAGCTGGACGACTGGCCGCAAATGGCGCTCGGGATCAAGGCCGGGCTGCCCACCATCCGCTTGCCCCTGGCCCCCGAAGGCCCTTTCGATTTCAGTTGGGAGGACCTGCAGCGCTGTCCGCCGATCGAGGATAGCCCGAGCCCTGCGGCCGATCAGCTGGCCACCATCATCTATACCTCCGGCACCACTGGGCTGCCCAAGGGCGTGATGCACAGTTTCGGCAACCTGGGCTTTGCCGCCAGCCATGGTGTGCAGATGTTCGGCCTGGGCCCCGAGGACCGGCTGCTGTCCTACCTGCCCCTGTGCCACGTGGCCGAGCGCATGTTTGTCGAGATGGCGGCGATCTATACCGGGCAGACGGTGTTCTTTGCCGAAAGCCTGGACACCTTCCTCGCCGACCTGCAGCGAGCCCGGCCCACCGCGCTGTTTGGCGTGCCGCGGATCTGGACCAAGTTCCAGATGGGGGTCTACAGCAAGGTGCCGGCCAAGCGCCTGGATTTTCTCCTGGGCCTGCCCTTTATCGGCAAGCGTGTCGGCCACAAGGTGCTGAGCGGGCTCGGGCTGGACGCGTTGCGGGTGGCGCTGTCGGGAGCGGCACCGGTGCCCCAGACCCTGTTGCACTGGTATCGACGCCTCGGGCTGGACGTGCTGGAGGTGTACGGCATGACCGAGAGCTGCGGCTACTCCCATATCGGCCGCTCCGGTGAGCATGTGCCCGGCTGGATTGGCCGGCCCTGCCCGGAAGTCGAGGTGCGCATCGACGAGGCGGGGGAGGTTCAGGTACGCAGCGGAGCCACTATGCTGGGCTATTTCAAGGACCCGCAGAAGACCGCCGAAACCGTTACCGAGGATGGTTTCCTGCGCACCGGCGACAAGGGGGAGCAGGATGCCGCCGGCAACCTGCGCCTGACCGGCCGGCTCAAGGAGATCTTCAAGACCAGCAAGGGCAAGTACGTGGCCCCGGCGCCCATCGAGAACCGCCTGGCGGTGCATGCCCATATCGAGCAGGTGTGCGTGGTGGGCGACGGGCTGATTGCCCCCCTGGGCCTGTGCGTGCTTTCGGCTGCGGGTGCGCAGGCCGCCGCCGGCAGTGCCCGGGAAGGCTTGCACAGCAGCCTGGAAAGCCTGCTGGCCCAGGTCAATGGCAGCCTGGACAAGCACGAGCGGCTGCATCGGCTGGTGGTAGTCAAGGACAGTTGGGCGGTGGAAAACGGCTTTCTCACTCCAACCCTGAAGATCAAGCGCAATGTGATCGAAGCCACCTATGGCGGCAGTTTTCAAGCCTGGAGCGAGCGCAGCGAAGCCGTGCTGTGGCAGGATTGACCGACAATAACCACCCATAAGGGAAGCGGCGATGAGTCTATGGCGCACCACTCCGAACATCGAGCAACTGAACGCGATCCAGAAGAACACCATCGGCGAAGTGCTGGATATTCGCTTCGAGTCCTATGACGAGCAGTCACTGACCGCGAGCATGGTCATCGACCATCGCACCCACCAGCCCTACGGGCTGCTGCACGGCGGGGCCTCGGTGGTGCTGGCGGAAACCGTCGGCTCCATGGCCAGCTACCTGTGCATCGACGCCAGCAAGTTCTACTGCGTGGGGCTGGAGATCAATGCCAATCACCTGCGGGGCTTGCGCACCGGGCGGGTCACGGCGGTGGCCAAGGCCATTCATATCGGGCGCACCACCCATGTCTGGGACATCCGCCTGAGCAGTGATGAAGGCAAGGCCAGTTGCGTCTCGCGCCTGACCATGGCGGTAGTGCCCCTCGGGCAGAACCCGCCGGCGCAATGAGGCAACGCGCCATAGGCTGAGCCTGGGTGTCAGCATTCCTGTCCGTTACGGTCATTGCCCTGGTGCCAGGGCCTGCGGACAATCGGTGTTCGTTTGGTGGATGGATAGGTCGGTATGTCGCAACAGGTGTTTTTCGCTCACGCCAATGGGTTTCCCTCCGGCACGTATGGCAAGTTGTTTGCTGCCCTGGCGCCGGAATTCGAGGTGGCTCATCTGCAGCAGCATGCCCACGACCCGCGCTTTCCGGTGGACGACAACTGGCGCAGCCTGGTGGATGAACTGATCCATCACCTGCAACAGCAGGCCCAGCCGGTCTGGGGCGTGGGGCATTCGCTGGGTGGTGTGCTGCATCTGCACGCGGCCCTGCGCTGCCCGGAGCTGTATCGGGGGGTGGTGATGCTCGATTCGCCGGTGCTGACCCGGGCCGACCAATGGGTGATCCGCGCCGCCAAGCGCCTGGGCTTCATCGACCGGCTGACTCCGGCCGGGCGCACCCTGGGGCGTCGCGAAGAGTTTGCCGACATCGAGGCCGCCCGCAGTTACTTCTCCCGCAAGACGCTGTTCCGGGCCTTCGATCCCGATTGCCTGGATGCTTACCTGCAGCACGGCCTGCAGCAGGTGGGGGATCGCTTGCGCCTGCGTTTTGACCCGGCCACGGAAATCAGCATCTACCGCGGCGTGCCTCATACCAGCCCGGGCAGTGCGCGCCAGCTCAAGGTACCGCTGGCGGTGGTGCGCGGACAGCAGAGCCGGGTGGTGATGCGCCATCACACCAGTGCCGTCGGGCGCATGCCCCTGGGCGAGTCGCTGACCATGCCCGGTGGCCACATGTTTCCCCTTGAGCGCCCCCAGGACACCGCGGCGCTGCTCAAGGAGCTGTTCACACGCTGGCAACGGAGCCCTGCATGAGCCACGCCGTCGAAGAAGTCCGCCTGAACCTGCCGCACATCGAACTGGCGGCCCATCTGTTCGGGCCCGAGGACGGTCTGCCGGTCATCGCCCTGCATGGCTGGCTGGATAACGCCAACAGCTTCGCCCGGCTGGCGCCCAAGCTCGCCGGCCTGCGCATCGTTGCCCTGGACCTGGCCGGCCACGGTCATTCCGGGCATCGCCCGGCGGGGGCCGGCTATGCCCTGTGGGACTACGTCTATGACGTGCTGCAAGCCGCCGAGCAACTGGGCTGGAAGCGCTTTGCCCTGATCGGTCATTCCCTGGGGGCGATCGTCTCGCTGGTGCTGTCGGCGGCGATGCCGGAGCGGGTCAGCCACCTGGCCCTGATCGATGGGGTGATCCCGCCGACGGCCAATGGCGAGGACGCCGCCGAGCGCCTGGGCATGGCGTTGCAGGCACAGCTGAATCTGCAGAACAAGAGCAAGCCGGTGTACGCCACCCTGGAGCGGGCCATCGAGGCGCGCATGAAGGGCCTGGTGGCGGTCAGCCGCGAGGCGGCCGAACTGCTGGCCCAGCGCGGCCTGATGCCGGTGCCCGGGGGCTATACCTGGCGCAGCGACAGCCGCCTGACCCTGGCTTCGCCGCTGCGCCTGACAGAGGAGCAGGCCATGTCCTTTGTTCAGCGGGTCGCCTGCCCGACGCAACTGGTGGTGGCGGCCGATGGCATGCTGGCCAAGCACCAGGCCTTGTTGCAGCGTCTACCCTTCAGCGTTGAGCAGTTGCCCGGCGGGCATCACCTGCACCTCAACGACGAGGCGGGTGCCACCTTTGTCGCAGACTGTTTCAATCGGTTTTTCGCCGTTCCTTGACTTGACGGGATCAACTGTCGAGGCTGGGCGGGTTGAAATGGGAGACAACCATGATAGATCTGTACACCGCTGCGACCCCCAATGGTCACAAGGTTTCCATCCTGCTTGAGGAACTCGGCCTGCCCTATGAGGTGCACGCCTTGAGTTTCGACAAGAAGGAGCAAAAGGCCCCAGCGTTCCTGAAGATCAATCCCAATGGGCGTATTCCGGCCATCGTCGATCGCGACAATGGCGATTTTCCGGTGTTCGAGTCCGGCGCGATCCTGGTGTACCTGGCCGAACGCACTGGCCAGTTGTTGCCGGCCGATCCCAAGGGCCGTTCGCTGGTCATGCAATGGCTGATGTTCCAGATGGGCGGGGTCGGGCCCATGCAGGGCCAGGCCAATGTGTTCTTCCGCTATTTCCCGGAGAAGCTGCAGGGCGCCATCGACCGTTATCAGCACGAGACCCGGCGCCTGTACGAAGTGCTCGACAGCCGCCTGCAACAGGCCGAGTACCTGGCCGGCGACTACAGCATTGCCGACATCGCCACCTTCCCCTGGGTGCGCGGCCATGAATGGTCCGGGGTTTCGGTGCAGGGCCTGCCGGCGTTGCAACGCTGGATGGCGGCCCTGGAGGCCCGTCCTGCGGTGCAGCGAGGCTTGCAGGTTCCACAACGCAGCGACGATGCCAGCGTCGTCAAGGGCGCCCAGGCCATGCTTATCCGATGAGAGTTTCCATGCGTTCAATCAGTGTTCTGGGCCTGTCCCTGGCAAGTACCCTGGTGCTTGCCGCCGATCTGCCGGGCAGCCACGACCTGCCCCTGGTCCCCCGTCTGACCGATGCACAGATCGTCGACTACCGCCCCGAAGTGGAGCAGGAGCGCGTCTACCCCCTGGGTTCGATCCGCCGTATCAGCGGCCAGTTGCGTTTCGATGGCCAGGTCAATGCCCGCGGCAAGCTCACCGCCATCACTTACCAGTTGCCCGCCGAGCGCACATCCAACGAAGCCTTCACCCTGGCCAGGGAGGCGCTGCAAAAGCAGGGCGCCGAGCTGCTGTTCTGGTGCCAGGCCCGCGATTGCGGTGAAAGCAGCCTGTGGGCCAACGAAGTATTCGGCAACGCCAAGCTGTTTGGCGCCGATGAACAGCAGGCCTACCTGCTGCTGCGGCTGGCGGCGCCCCAGGACAACTCCCTGGTAGCCCTGTACAGCATCACCCGGGGTAACCGCCGGGCCTACCTGCATGTGGAGCAGTTCGACGCCAGCGCGCCGCTGGGGGACCTGCTACCCACTTCGGCCACCCTGCTGCGCCAGCTCAAGGACACCGGCAAGCTGGACCTGCCGAAACTCGCCGAGCCCCAGCCCACCTGGCTCAACCTGCTGTCCCGCGGGCTGAACCTGGACACCACCCTGCGCATCAGCCTGTCCGGCAAGCAGGCCGAAGCCTGGCGCCAGGCGCTGATTGGCCAGGGCGTGCTGGCCTCGCGGATGGAAACCGGTAACACCGACGCAGCAGGCCTGCATTTCGAACTACTGCGTTAAGCTGTTTCAGGCAGCCCGCGCTCGCGGGTTCGCCTACTCTTCACTGGTTCTTCTTGCGCGAGACATTTCATGCCCAATAACGATCGCCTGCTGGTGCAGATCCTGCTCCTGGTGTTGTTCGGTGCCAGCTTCTGGGTCATGGCGCCTTTCTGGTCAGCGCTGTTCTGGGGCGCCGTGCTGGCGTTTGCCAGCTGGCCGCTGATGCGCCTGCTGACCCGCTGGCTCAATGGCCGAGAATCCCTGGCAGCGGCCCTGCTGACCCTGGGCTGGATGGTGCTGGTGGCCGCGCCGCTGGTCTGGCTCGGCCTCAACCTGGCGGACCATGTGCGCGATGCCACGGCCTTCATCAAGGACGTGCAGGTCGACGGCCTGCCCGCCGCTCCAGAGTGGCTCGGCAACCTGCCATTGGTGGGCGAGCGCCTGGTGGGCTTGTGGAACAGCATCGACCAGCAGGGCGCGGCCCTGATGCTGGCGGTCAAACCCTATCTGGGGCAGGTGGGCAACTGGCTGCTGGCTCGCAGCGCGCAGATCGGCGGCGGCATTCTGGAACTGACCCTGAGCATCGTCTTCGTGTTTTTCTTCTACCGCGATGGCCCGCGCCTGGCGCTGTTCGTGCACAAGTTGCTGGAGCGCCTGATCGGCGAGCGCGCCGGCTACTACATCGACCTGGTGGCTGGCACCGTGCAACGGGTAGTCAACGGGGTGATCGGCACCGCGGCGGCCCAGGGCCTGCTGGCGCTGATCGGCTTCCTGATTGCCGGAGTGCCCGGGGCGCTGGTTCTGGGGATCGTCACCTTCCTGCTCAGCCTGATTCCCATGGGCCCGCCCCTGGTATGGATCCCGGCTACCGCCTGGCTGGCCTGGAAAGGCGAATATGGCATGGCGGTGTTCCTGGGGATCTGGGGCACTTTCATCATCAGCGGCGTGGACAACGTGCTCAAACCGTACCTGATCAGCCGCGGCGGCAACCTGCCGCTGGTGATCGTGCTGCTGGGAGTGTTCGGTGGCCTGATCGCCTTCGGCTTTATCGGCCTGTTCATCGGCCCGACGCTGCTGGCGGTGGCCTACAGCCTGTTGCTGGACTGGAGCGCCAGCCAGGCCCGGGCCCAGGAGCCGCGTTGAACCACCGATTGCCGCTCCCCCCGGGAGCGGCAATGGACGTCAGGCAGCGACGTTGACGCTGCCGCCGAGGCTGCTGCTGGTGTCCAACTGATACTGCTTGCTCAAGCTGGCGATCATCTTGCCCAGAGCTTCGGCGAGGTTGGCCTGCGGGTCCTGGGGGGCGCTGTCCTGGTTGCTTCCGGCCTGCAACGCGGCCTTGAGCTCATCGCTACTGATGCCGCCACTGCTATCGCTGTCGAGAATCTTCAGCAGAGCCGAGCTGGTGTCGCTGCTGGTGGAGCTGTTGCCCGAGGCTTGCAGGGCAGTGCTCAGTTCGTCACTGCTGATGACTCCGTCGCCATCGCTGTCCAGGGCGCCGAGCAGGGCATCCGCCAGTTGGGTATCGGGGGCGCGGTCCTTGGGCGGAGGAGGGGCCATGGCGGCCATTTCATCGCTGCTCAAGCTACCGCTGCCGTCACTGTCCAGGTCGTTGAAATTCTTGCTCAGGCTGACCAGGATGCCGTTGTCGCTTTTCTGCGACAGGGCGTTTTTCAGCTCGTCCTGATCCACCGCGCCATCACCGTTGCTGTCGAGCTTGGCGAACAGCTCCTTGTGCAATTGCTGGCCACGGTTGGTGGTGCTGGAGCTGTAATAGCTCGAATAGTTGCTGCTGAGGCTATCGATCATGGGGCTCACTCCCTGCGGATGAATAGAACCGGTGGGGGGACACCGGCCCAAGCAGCCTCAGGGGGGGGAGTTGTCCTGGGTATTGGCGGTTTGTACCTGCCGCCACACAAGGCGCTCAAGGCCTGGGTAGACGCAATACCGCGGTCAGGCCGCCGCCGGGGGTTTCTTCGAGGATCAGTTGGCCGCCCAGGCGCTCCGCTGCTTCTCGGGCGATGGTCATGCCCAGGCCGACGCCGCCGGAGTTGCGGTTGCGCGAGCCTTCCAGGCGAAAGAATGGCTCGAACACCGCTTCACGCTTGTCGGCGGCAATCCCCGGGCCGTGGTCGATGACCCGGATCAGCAGTTGCCCGCGGTCGTCCTCCAGGGCCAGGGTTGCCTGGCCGGCGTAGCGCAGGGCGTTGTCCAGCAGGTTGTTGAGGCATGACTGCAACGCCATGGGTTGCACCAGCAGCGGCGCGCAATGGCCCTGGGCCTGAGCGTCGGCGCCCTGGTCCTGGGCGTTCTCGCACAGCGACTCCACCAGGGCCTGCACGTCCATCCATTGCTCGGCCTCGCTGGTGCGTTGTTCGTGCAGGTAGCTGAGGGTGGCGTCGAGCATCTTGATCATGTCGTCCAGGTCCTGGCGCATCTGCCCTTGCAGCTTGCTGTCCTCGATCTGCTCCAGGCGCAGTTTCAGCCTTGATAACGGGGTGCGCAGGTCGTGGGAGACGGCACCGAGCATGCGCCCGCGTTGCTGCACCTGCTCGCGGATGCGTTTCTGCATCTGGTTGAAGGTGCTGGCCGCTTGCCGGGCTTCCCTTGGGCCCACCTCTTCCAGGGGCGGGCTGTCGAGGTCTTCGCTCAAACGCTCGGCGGCGGCGCTCAGGCGCTGGATCGGCCGCGACAACAGCTTGGCGCCGTACCAGGCAGCGATGATCAGGGAGATGAACTGGAACGTCAGGGGCACCAGCGGGCCGCCGAACCAGGGCCGTGGCGGGCGCCTTGAATAAGGGGGCGGCGGCTGGCCATTGATCAACTGCGCCGAATCGGGAGGGGGCGGCGGCGGGGGCGGGCCGTAGTGGTGAAACCAGAAGAACGCCAGCAGGTGGGCGAGGACGATCGCGATCAGCAGGACGCCGAACAGGCGGCCGAACAGCGTATCGAACCGCCCGCGCATCAGCCGATGTCCCGGGCGTCGAACAGGTAGCCTTCACCGCGCACGGTCTTGATCAGTTGCGGCGACTTCGGATCGTCGCCGAGCTTTTGCCGCAGGCGCGAGACCAGCAGGTCGATGCTGCGATCAAAGGCCTCGATGGATCGGCCGCGGGCGGCGTCCAGCAATTGTTCGCGGCTCAGTACCCGGCGCGGGCGCTCGATGAACACCCAGAGCAGGCGGAACTCGGCGTTGGACAGCGGCACCACCAGGCCATCGGCGGAAATCAGTTGGCGCAGCACGCTGTTCAGGCGCCAGTTGTCGAAGCGGATATTGGCCCGCTGCTCGCTGCGATCGTCGCGCACCCGGCGCAGGATGGTCTGGATCCGGGCCACCAGTTCCCGTGGCTCGAAAGGCTTGGCCATGTAGTCGTCGGCCCCCAGCTCCAGGCCGATGATGCGATCGGTGGGCTCGCAGCGGGCGGTGAGCATGAGGATCGGGATGTCCGATTCGGTACGCAGCCAGCGGCACAGGGACAGGCCGTCTTCGCCGGGCAGCATCAGGTCCAGCACCACCACGTCGAAGTGCTCGGCCTGCAGGGCCTGGCGCATCGCCGCGCCGTCGGTGACGCCGCTGGCGTGAATGTTGAAACGCGCCAGGTAGTCGATCAGCAACTCGCGGATCGGCACGTCGTCGTCGACGATCAGGGCCCGGGTGTTCCAGCGTTTGTCGTCGCCACTGACCAATGCTTTGGCGTCTTCGTTGAGAGGGGCTGAAGTGTTCTGCATGGGTGCGGTCGTCTGCCAGGTAGGCTGCCGGCGCCTTAGGGCGGCGGCGGGGTTGTGGCTTCAGCATAGGCGTCCGGCCCGGGGGCTGGAAGTGCTGTTCGAAGGTGTTGCGGCTGGCGAGGGTAGCGCCGGGGATTGTTGCCCACGTGTCGTCAGTGTATCGAGGTTGATACAAATGCCGTGGCGTGGGGGAGCGATTGCCGGGGCAATCGGCCTTCTTGCGCACCGTTGAGGAGGATTTACCTCTGATCGGGTCCCGGAGCGGCGCGGCTTGCGCTACAATCCGCGCCGATTTCGACTTGCCTGAGAGCCCCTTCATGTCCGCCTGCCAGACTCCTATCATCGTCGCCCTGGATTTCCCCACCCGTGACGCCGCACTGAAACTGGCCGATCAACTGGACCCCAAACTGTGCCGGGTCAAGGTCGGCAAGGAGCTGTTCACCAGCTGCGCCGCCGAGATTGTCGGGACCCTGCGGGACAAGGGTTTCGAAGTGTTCCTGGACCTGAAGTTCCACGATATTCCCAACACCACCGCCATGGCGGTCAAGGCCGCCGCGGAAATGGGCGTGTGGATGGTCAACGTGCACTGCTCCGGCGGCCTGCGCATGATGGCTGCCTGCCGCGAAGTGCTGGACCAGCGCAGCGGCCCCAAGCCGTTGCTGATCGGCGTCACCGTGCTTACCAGCATGGAGCGTGAAGACCTGGCCGGTATCGGCCTGGACATCGAGCCCCAGGAGCAGGTGCTGCGCCTGGCTGCCCTGGCGCAGAAAGCCGGCATGGACGGCCTGGTGTGCTCGGCCCTGGAAGCCCAGGCCCTGAAGAGCGCCCATCCGTCCCTGCAACTGGTGACCCCGGGGATTCGACCGGCGGGCAGCGCCCAGGACGACCAGCGGCGGATCCTCACCCCGCGCCAGGCCCTGGATGCCGGCTCCGATTACCTGGTGATCGGTCGCCCCATCAGCCAGGCGGCAGATCCGGCCAAGGCCCTGGCCGACGTCGTGGCCGAACTGGCCCTGTAACACGCTTCCTCTTGTAGGAGCCGGCTTGCCGGCGATAGCGGTTTTGCGGTTGGCGGCCCTTTCCGGCCGCCGTTGCGGATCGCCGACAAGCTGGCTCCTACGGATTCAGACTTTCAGTATCAGCTTGCCGAAGTTCTCGCCGCTGAACAGCTTGCCCAGGGTTTCCGGGAAGGTTTCCAGGCCCTCGACAATATCCTCCTTGCTCTTGAGCTGCCCCTTGGCCATCCAGCCGGCCATTTCCTGCCCGGCTTCGGCGAACTGCGCGGCATAGTCCATCACCACGAACCCCTCCATGCGCGCCCGGTTGACCAGCAGCGACAGGTAGTTGGCCGGCCCCTTGACCGCCTCCTTGTTGTTGTACTGGCTGATGGCGCCGCAGATCACCACCCGCGCCTTGACGTTCAGGCGGCTGAGCACGGCATCGAGGATGTCGCCGCCGACGTTGTCGAAATACACATCGACGCCTTTGGGGCACTCGCGCTTGAGGCCGGCGTGGACGTCTTCGTTCTTGTAGTCGATGGCGCCGTCAAAACCCAGCTCGTCGATGAGGAACCGGCACTTGTCCTGGCCGCCGGCAATCCCCACCACGCGGCAGCCCTTGATCCTGGCGATCTGCCCGGCAATGCTGCCCACCGCGCCGGCGGCCCCGGACAGCACCACGGTGTCGCCGGCCTTGGGCGCGCCCACGTCCAGCAGGGCGAAGTAGGCGGTCATGCCCGTCATGCCCAGGGCTGACAGGTAGAGCGGCAGCGGGGCCAGCTTGGGGTCGACCTTGTAGAAGCCCCGGGGCTCGCCGAGGAAGTAGTCCTGCACGCCGAGTGCACCATTGACGTAGTCGCCCACCGCGAAACCGGGGTGGCTGGAGGCGATTACCTGGCCCACGCCCAGGGCGCGCATGACCTCGCCGATGGCCACCGGGGCAATGTAGGACTTGCCCTCGTTCATCCAGCCGCGCATGGCCGGGTCCAGGGACAGGTATTGGTTCTGCACCAGGATCTGCCCGGCGGCGGGCTCGCCCACTGCCACTTGCTGGTAGGTGAAGGTATCGCGGGTGGCCGGTCCGATGGGGCGTTTGGCGAGCAGGAACTGGCGATTGGTCAGGGCGGTCATGGCAGGCACTCGTGGGATGAATGAACCCCTAGTTGATAGCCCCTTGGCCTCGGTGCCGCAAGGTTTGCCGCTGCAGCGAATGGAGGCCAATCGATCGCCCTGATAAAGCCCCCGGCAGATTCATCACCAGAATGCATGAGCATCCAACCGGGCTTTTGATAGTGCTGACGCCACCAGCCCCGGCTGTGGCTAGATTGGGCCGGGTAGCTGACCCGCATTCGATCGAGGATTCCTGCAATGAGCATGACGTTTTCCGGCCAGGTGGCCCTAGTGACCGGCGCAGCCAATGGTATCGGCCGCGCCACCGCCCAGGCATTTGCCGCACAAGGCTTGAAGGTGGTGGTGGCGGACCTGGACACGGCGGGGGGCGAGGGCACCGTGGCGCTGATCCGCGAGGCCGGTGGCGAGGCATTGTTCGTGCCGTGCAACGTTACCCTGGAGGCGGATGTGCAAAGCCTCATGGCCCGCACCATCGAAGCCTATGGGCGCCTGGATTACGCCTTCAACAATGCCGGTATCGAGATCGAAAAGGGCCGCCTTGCGGAGGGCTCCATGGATGAGTTCGACGCCATCATGGGGGTTAACGTCAAAGGGGTCTGGCTGTGCATGAAGTACCAGTTGCCGCTGCTGCTGGCCCAGGGCGGTGGGGCGATCGTCAACACCGCCTCGGTGGCGGGCCTGGGCGCGGCGCCGAAGATGAGCATCTATGCGGCCTCCAAGCATGCGGTGATCGGCCTGACCAAGTCGGCGGCCATCGAATATGCGAAGAAGAAAATCCGCGTGAACGCGGTATGCCCGGCGGTGATCGACACCGACATGTTCCGCCGTGCCTACGAGGCGGACCCGAAGAAGGCCGAGTTCGCCGCGGCCATGCACCCGGTGGGGCGCATCGGCAAGGTCGAGGAGATCGCCAGTGCGGTGCTCTACCTGTGCAGCGATGGCGCGGCCTTTACCACCGGCCATGCACTGGCGGTCGACGGCGGGGCCACCGCGATCTGATGCCGATGGCCGGGGCCCGATGGAATCGACCTCCAGTGTCCTGAAAACGACCTCGGCGTAGCTTTTTGCCATTATTCCGATGTCAGAGACTTGTGCGCCGGTGCATGCCGTTGCGACCCTTCGCCAAGACAAGATGGCCCTATTGCCATTGGGGATTGGAAGGGGACTGCGCACCATGACTTCGGCCGCAAGTGGACGTTTTGCCAACCTGGGCATGGCAAAGAAACTGGGCATCGGGTTTGCCCTGGTGTTGCTCCTAACCGCTCTGGTGGCGGGGATCGGTGTCTGGTCCCTGCAGACCATCAGCCAGCGCTTCGATGGCCTCAAGCAGATGTCCCAGCTCAATAGCGGCGTGCTCAAGGTGCGGCTGCAGGAGCAGGACTACGCCCTGCACGGCGACAGCAAGACCGTGGACAGCCTGCATGAAAGCCTGGAAGGCCTGCAGGCCCTGGCCCAGCAGCTCAAGGTGCGGTCGGCGGCCAACCAGACCGCGATGGGCGATGTGGAGCTGGCGCTGGCGGACTATCGCAAGGCCTTCGACGAGTTCGTCGAGCTGACCCAGGCCAAGGACCTGGCCCTGGAAATGGCCAGTTGGTCGGTGTCCAGCGTGGCCAATAACCTGGACGTGCTGCAGGCCGGGCTGGCGGATGACGGTGCCTATACGCTCAAGGAATCCCAGGGCAAGGATGGTGCCGAATTCATCGAGCAGGCCAATCAGATCAGCCAGGTTTCACGCCTGATGCTGCAGGCCATGAATGAGGCCCGGTTGCGCCTGGATCAGAACCGTAAGGGCGGCGACCAGGAGCCCGCCGAGCAGGGCAAGATCGAGCAGGCCGATCAGGCCCTGGCCCAGGCCGAGCAGTTGAAGGCCACGGTCAAGGATGCGGGCTATCAGACGGTGCTCAACGAAGTCTCGGGGCACATCGGCAACTTCAGCGAGAAGCTCAACGAGTACACCGGGTTGCTGGCCCAGGAGAAGCAGGTCTATCAGCAGTTGCATGAGCGCGCCGCCCAGGTGATGGCGCGGGTTGATCAGGCGTACGGGGCGCAAGAGCATTCGATGCTGGGGGAACTGGACAAGAACTCCCTGCTGATCATCGGCTCCTCGGCCCTGGCGCTGTTGGTGGGGCTGTTGGCGGCCTTGAGCGTCACCCGCCTGATCGTGCGCCCGTTGCGCAGTGTGATGCACGTGGCTCAGCAGATTGCCGCCGGTGATCTGACCGCGACCGTGGAGGTGACCCGACGTGACGAGATCGGTCAGTTGATGCAGGCCATGCAGCAGATGGGCAGCGGCCTGAGCGGCATTGTCAGTGGCCTGCAGGCGGGGATCGAGCAACTGGCCAGTTCGGCTCAGTCGCTGTCCACGGTGACCGAGCAGACCAACCTGGAAGTCAGCACCCAGAAGGAAGAAACCGAGCAAGTGGCCACGGCCATGAATCAGATGACCGCCACGGTGCACGATGTGGCGCGCAATGCCGAGGAGGCCGCCCAAGCCGCCCAGGCGGCGGACGACAAGGTCGAAAGTGGCCAGCAAGTGGTGCGCCAGAGCATGCAGCGCATCGAGCAACTGGCGGATTCCGCCAGCCGTGCCAGCAGTGGTATCGAGAGCCTGAGCGCGGAAATCGACAACATCGGTAGCGTGCTGGATGTGATCAAGAGCGTGGCCGAGCAGACCAACCTGCTGGCCCTCAACGCCGCTATCGAAGCCGCCAGGGCCGGGGAGCAGGGCCGGGGATTTGCGGTGGTGGCCGATGAAGTGCGGGCCCTGGCGAAACGCACGCAGCAGTCCACCGAAGAGATCGCCCGGTTGGTGACGGCTCTGCACGCGGCGGCCGACTCCTCGGTGCGGCAGATCCAGAGCAGTGGCGAGCTGGTGAAGCTGGCGGTCAGCGATGCCCTGCAGACCGAAAGCGCCCTGGGTAGCATTGCCGCGGCGGTGTCATTGATCCAGCAGATGAACCAGCAGATCGCCGCTGCGGCCGAGC
The DNA here is from genome assembly GCF_024810175.1 of Pseudomonas sp. BIGb0176. NCBI lineage: Bacteria > Pseudomonadati > Pseudomonadota > Gammaproteobacteria > Pseudomonadales > Pseudomonadaceae > Pseudomonas > Pseudomonas sp. BIGb0176. The sequence goes on along the minus strand of NZ_JANUEC010000002.1, from coordinate 353,071 downwards.
AGCAGAGTTCGGTGGCCGAAGAGATCAACCGCAGTGTCACCAGCATTCGCGCCAGTGCCGATCAGTCGTCCCTGGCGATGCAGGGCAACGCCGCGTCGAGCATCGAGCTGGCGCAGTTGGGCGTGGAACTGAAGGGGATGGTGGGGCATTTCCGCTTGTAGCGGCGGGGAGGGCGCAGCGTTCTAAAACCCTTGCCCGGGTGTTCCGGGCAAGGGTTTTTTCTGTCAGTCGTAGATGGCTTTCTTTTTCCAGTCGGCGTCGGCTTCCACGGTCTTGAGGCCCTGGGTCAGCTGGTTGTCTTCGTCCGGGGCAGGTTCCAGGGTCGACAGCACCATGGCATTGGCCCGGGCCAGGAGTTTGTCCAGGTATTCCAGTTGCTCCTTGTAGACCGCCGGGTCCGGCTGCTTGCGCAGGTACTGCACGCCACGCTCGAAGGCCAGCCGGGCCTGGCCCGGCTGATTCTGCTGCAGGGCGTACTGGCCCAGGTTGTTGAAGAACTCGATATGCAGCAGCACCAGGATGTGGCGGATCTCCTTGATCCAGCGCTTGGCTTCGTTGGGCTGCAGGAAACCGTCGTGGGCGGCGCGAGTGACCTGGCCGTGCATAGCCTCCAGCAGGAAGCGCACGTCCTTGGCCTTGGCTTCGGTCTGGATCGGTGCCGGTGGGTTGTTCACCGGGATCGACTCGCCCTGGCCCACCAGGGTATTGAGCTCAGCCAGGCGAGCCTTGAGGGTGCTGTCGGTTTTATCGAGGTTGAGCATGCGCTGAACGACGTTCAGCTCCAGGCGCGTCAGCAGCAGCTTGAGGGCCGGTGACATGAACTGGCCGGGGAAGGTTTCGGTGATCTCGCCGCAACGACGCAGGCGATCATTGAGTTCGACCTTGGTGCGGGCTTTTTCCAGTTTGTTGTTTTCCACCACATGGTTCATGTAGCCAATGGCGATCAATAGTGCGATCCCGGCTATTACCAGCAGGGTGATCATGAGTGGTGTCACCGTTAAAACCTCGTTATGGGATTCGCGTGCGAGTGTAGTGGCTTGGCATTTAGACGCATAGCGCCGCTCGACGAGCCGGGCATGGATTGTGCTGCTTATATAGGTGGCATTTGCCTCGGGGGATCCAAGGGTTCAAATTGCCATCACCGGCTGTGGAGGACTATAACGCCTTGTCGAGTGCCAGAATATAGGCGTCAAAGCGCGGACGGCAGAAAACCCTGAAGCGGGCCTAAAACAGCTCCGAAGTCATTGATTTAAATAAAATTATATCTGGGGGTTGACGGCCTCCCAAAGCATCCATAGAATGCGCGCCACTTTCAACGGAAAGCAAATAGCAAAACGTTGAAGGAAGTGAATGCTGTAGCGTGTCCCCTTCGTCTAGTGGCCTAGGACACCGCCCTTTCACGGCGGTAACAGGGGTTCGAGTCCCCTAGGGGACGCCATTGCGGGAATAGCTCAGTTGGTAGAGCACGACCTTGCCAAGGTCGGGGTCGCGAGTTCGAGTCTCGTTTCCCGCTCCAATTTTAAACAGTCTGGCTTTCGGGCGAGGCTGAGTGAAACCAGAACCCAAGTCTTCGGATGCGGCTCTGGACACCGAAACACACACCATGTGTTCCGGGTAGCGTGTCCCCTTCGTCTAGTGGCCTAGGACACCGCCCTTTCACGGCGGTAACAGGGGTTCGAGTCCCCTAGGGGACGCCATTTGCGGGAATAGCTCAGTTGGTAGAGCACGACCTTGCCAAGGTCGGGGTCGCGAGTTCGAGTCTCGTTTCCCGCTCCAATTTAAGCAGCACTGCCTTCGGGCGGGGCTGAGTGAAACCAGAACCCGAGTCTTCGGACGCGGCTCTGGGCGCCGAAACACACACCATGTGTTGCGGTTAGCGTGTCCCCTTCGTCTAGTGGCCTAGGACACCGCCCTTTCACGGCGGTAACAGGGGTTCGAGTCCCCTAGGGGACGCCATTTGCGGGAATAGCTCAGTTGGTAGAGCACGACCTTGCCAAGGTCGGGGTCGCGAGTTCGAGTCTCGTTTCCCGCTCCAAATTCACAAGAACGCCGCTCATTGAGCGGCGTTTTTGTTTGCCTGCGATTCAACACTGCAGCCAGTGCCCAGAAAAAAGGCCCGCCAGTACACCTGTGCGGGCCTTTGTCGTTTGCCTTGCCTACAGCGACAGCAGCAACCGCCCGGCGAACAGCAGCAGGATCAGCCCCATGCAGCGCTCGAACCAGTGCCCCAGGCGCATGAACAGCAAGCGCACCCGAGAGCTGGAGAAGAACAGCGCGACGATCACGAACCACAGCGCATTCACCAGGCACATCCAGGCGCCATATAGGGCCTGGATGCTCAGTGGGGTGGTGGCGCTGACCAGGGTGGTGAAGATCGCCAGGAAAAACAGGGTCGCCTTGGGGTTGGTGGCATTGGTCAGAAACCCCGTGGTAAAGGCTCGCAGCAAGGTCTGTTGGGGCTCATCGGTGGGCGCCTCGCCGGGAAGGCTGGTCTTGGCCTTGCTGCGCAGCAGGCTGATACCCAAGTACAGAATGTAGGCGCCGCCCAGCAGCTTGGCCGCGCTCAGCAACCAGGGCGTAGCGTGCATCAGGGCGCCCACCCCCAGCAGGGTGTAGAGCACGTGCACCGAGATGCCGGCGCCGATGCCCAGGGCGGTACAGACCCCGGTCATGCGGCCAAAGCGCACGCTCTGGCGGATGGTCACGGCAAAATCCGGCCCGGGAGCGACCACCGCGAGAAAGTGAACCAGGGCCAGGGCGAGGAACTCGCCAAGATAGTTGGACAGCATGCGGACTCCGCAAAGCAGGATGATTGAGTGGCAGGCCGTTTTCAGTCGAGGCTATAGCTGACCGAAAGGGTGCCTTTCTTGAGTGAGACCGCGGTGATGAGCACCGCGCCCAGCTGCTGCAGGTGGCTGACGTGGGTGCCGCCGCAACCATAGGCCGGCAGTTGGCCAAAGCTGATCTGGCGCGAACCGTCCGCCATTGTGCTATGCCGTTCCAGGTCGGCCTCTATCCACTGCGCAATCGCGTCCTGCACGCTGGCGCCGTCGATCTCCCGGGGCTGCTCTGCCGGTTTGAACGACACCCGGCCTTCACCTGGCCAGTGATGGGCCTTGATCGGTATCCAGCCCTGGCTTTGCACGAAGTGGCCGATCAGGTGCCCGGCGGAGTGCATGCGGCTGTTGAACAGGCGCGCGGCCTCATCGACCCGGGCGTCGAAAATGCCCGGCTCCAGCGGCTGGTCCAGGTAATGCACGATCTGCTCGCCTTCCTGGGCCACCCGCAGAACGGCGGCCTGGCCGATCCAGCCGGTATCGCTGGGCTGGCCGCCACCCTGGGGGTGGAAGGGCGTGGCGTTGAGGGTGACCGCGAATTGCTGTTCGTGGGGGATGCAGCTCAGGACCTCGACGGAGGTCAGTAACTGGTCATTGTCGTAATACAGGCGCCGCGTCATTTCTCTAACCCTGGAATTCAGTGTTTTTTTATTATGCGGCCTGGGCAATTGCGTGATAATCCGTTCGAAACTCAATGGACTATTGCGTCATGAGCATAAATCTACCCCTGCCTTTGCTGGCAGAAATGGCCATTTTCGTCAGGGTCGTGGAGACCGGCAGCTTCTCCGAGGCGGCACGCCAGCTGGGCTCCTCGCCTTCGGCGGTCAGCCGCAGCATCTCGCGCCTGGAAAAGGTCCTGGCCACCCGGTTGTTGCAGCGCACCACACGCAAGTTGCGCTTGAGCGACGGTGGCGAAGAGGTGTTCAAGCGTTGCAGTGAAATGGTCAGTGCGGCCCGTTCGGTGATGGAGGTCAGCGGCCAGTTCACCCACGAAGCCGAAGGCGTGGTGCGGGTCAGCGTGCCCAAGGCGGTGGGGCGTTTCGTGGTGCACCCGCACATGCCGGAGTTTCTGCGGCGCTATCCCCTGGTCGATGTGGAACTGCTGCATGAGGACCGCGATGTCGACCTGATCGACGACAACGTCGACCTGGCGATCCGCATCACCGATCGCCCGCCGCCCGGGTTGATCGGCCGCCAGCTGTTGCGCATCGATCACCTGCTCTGCGCCACCCCGCAGTACCTGGCCGAGCACGGTACCCCGGCCCATCCCCAGGACCTGCGCCAGCACAGTTGCATCTACCTGGGCGAGACCCCCAGCGATGCGCGCTGGAAATTCACCCAGGGCAGCAAGGCGGTCACGGTGGGGGTGCGCGGGCGCTATGCGGCCAACCACACCGGGGTGCGCCTGGATGCGGTGCTGCAACACCTGGGGATCGGCAGCCTGCCGTACTTCACCGCGCGCCATGCCCTGGAGCAGGGGCTGATCGTCCAGGTGCTGCCGGAGTGGACCTTCCTGGCCTCCTACCACGGCGGTGCCTGGCTGCTGCATTCACCGACCCGTTACCTGCCGCCCAAGTTGCGGGTTTTCATCGACTACCTGGTGGAGTGCCTGGCCAAGGAGCCGACCCTCAACCGCCCGGGCAAAGCGGAACGCCCGCTGTAGGAGCTGGCTTGCCAGCGAATTCTCTGACAAGCCGGCGCTAAAAGGCGCCCATGAAAAAGGCCCGCCGGGCGAACCGTGCGGGCCTTGGTTGCGCCGGGCGCAGTGATCAGTGCTTGCTGTCCTGGGCAGAAAGCGCCAGCAGCTGCTTTTCCTGGTTCCAGTCGAAGGGCTCGTCGTTCTGCTCGGCTTCGAAACGGCGCTCTTCCAGGGCCTGGTACAGGTCGATTTCTTCATCGGGCATGTAGTGCAGGCAGTCACCGGCGAAGAACCACAGCAGGTCACGAGGCACCAGGTGGGCGATCTGCGGGTAGCGCTGCATGATCTGGCACAGCAGGTCCTGGCCCAGGTATTGGCTTTCGATCGGGTTGATCGGCAGCGAGGCGCGCAGTTCGTCGAAGCGCTCCAGGAACAGCGCATGGCTTTCCTCGGGCACCTGTTCGGCTTCACCTACGGCGACAAGGATGCTGCGCAGGTGGTCCAGCAGGACGAGATGATCGGCGACGATGTTGGACATGACAGGGTCCTCAAGAGCAAAACGGGCGCGGGAGTATATAGCTCCCGCGCCCGGTTTCATAATCGACCTGCCCCGAAGGCGGCCGTCTAGCGGGTCTTGCCTTCGCTTAGGGTCAGCTCCTCCTTGGCAAAATCATCCACATCGATGACCTTGCGCCGCGCCGCCTCGGCCTCGTGCAGGCTCTGGGCCTCGGCGGCCTGCAGCACGCCGGCTTCCAGCGCCGCGTCGATGGCCGATTCGCCGGCAGCCGGTTTGACCTGGCCGCTTTTCAGCGCTTCGTGGAGCTTCTTGTGCAACGGGTGCACGGCGCTCAGCAGGTTGCTGGCATGTTGCAGGGCGCCCACCGGGTCGTCCTTGGATTGCGGGCGGTAGCAGCCGGCAAGCACCGCTTCCAGGGCCGGATCGCCCTGGGCTCGACCGATGATCGCCGCCACTTCGGCATCCAGCTGGTCCGATGGCCCGGTATGGCGACGGCCGAAGGGGAACACCAGCACCCGCAGCACGCAACCGAACACCCGGTTGGGGAAGTTGCTGAGCAACTCGTCCAGGGCCCGTTCGGAATGCCCGAGGCTCTCTTCCATGGCCCAGGCCAGCAGGGGGCGCAGGTATTCCGGGGAGTCCAGGTCGTGGTAGCGCTTGAGCGCTGCCGACGCCAGGTACAGGTGGCTGAGCACATCCCCCAGGCGGGCGGAAAGGCGCTCGCGGCGTTTGAGTTCGCCCCCCAGCAGCATCATCGAGAAGTCCGCCAGCAAGGCGAAGGCCGCTGCCTGGCGGTTCAGGGCACGGAAATAGCCCTGGCTGACCTTGTCTCCCGGAACGTGTTCGAAGTGGCCCAGGCCGAGGTTCAGCACCAGGGTACTGGCGGCGTTGCTCACGGCGAAACCTATGTGCTTGAGCAGCAGGGCGTCGAACTCCTGCAGTGCCTGGTCGTGGTCTTCGCGACCGGCCAGGGCCATTTCCTTGAGCACGAATGGATGGCAGCGGATTGCCCCCTGGCCGAAGATCATCAGGTTGCGCGAAAGGATGTTGGCGCCTTCCACGGTGATGAAGATCGGCGCTCCTTGCCAGCTGCGGCCCAGGTAGTTGTTGGGGCCCATGATGATGCCCTTGCCGCCGTGCACGTCCATGGCGTGGCTGATGCACTCGCGGCCGCGCTCGGTGAGGTGGTACTTGAGGATCGCCGACAGCACCGAGGGTTTTTCCCCCAGGTCCACGGCGTTGGCAGTGAGCATGCGTGCACTGTCCATCAGCCAGGCATTGCCGCCGAGGCGGGCCAGAGCCTCCTGGATGCCCTCGAAGGCGGCGAGGGGCACGTTGAACTGCTCCCGCACCTGGGCGTACTGGCCGGTCACCAGGCTGGTGAATTTGGCGGCGCCGGTGCCCACCGCGGGCAGGGAGATCGAACGGCCCACGGACAGGCAATTCATCAGCATCATCCAGCCCTTGCCGAGCATTTCCTGGCCACCGATGAGGAAGTCCAGTGGGATGAACACGTCCTTGCCGGAGTTCGGGCCGTTCATGAAGGCCGCGCCCAGGGGCAGGTGGCGGCGGCCGATATCCACCCCGGGGGTGTCGGTGGGGATCAGTGCCAGGCTGATACCCAGGTCTTCCTGGTCGCCCAGCAGGTGGTCCGGGTCATGGGCCTTGAAGGCCAGGCCGAGCAGGGTGGCCACCGGGCCCAGGGTGATGTAGCGCTTTTCCCAGTTCAGGCGCAGGCCCAGGGTTTCTTCACCCTGCCATTGGCCTTTGCAGATGATTCCGGTGTCGGGCATGGCCCCTGCATCGGAGCCGGCCAGGGGGCCGGTGAGGGCGAAGCAGGGAATGTCGTCGCCCCGGGCCAGCCGCGGCAGGTAGTGATTGCGCTGTTCGTCAGTGCCGTAGTGCAGCAGCAGTTCGGCCGGGCCCAGGGAGTTGGGCACCATCACGGTGGAGGCCAGGTCGCCGCTGCGGGTGGCCAGCTTCATGGCCACCTGGGAGTGGGCGTAGGCCGAGAAGCCCTTGCCGCCGAACTCCTTGGGAATGATCAGGGCAAAGAAACCGTGCTCCTTGATGTGGGCCCAGGCTTCGGCCGGCAGGTCCATGTGCTGGCCGATCTGCCAGTCGCTGACCATGGCGCACAGCTCCTCGGTCGGGCCGTCGATGAACGCCTGCTCTTCTTCGGTCAACTGGGCCTTGGGGTAGGCCAGCAAGGTATTCCAGTCGGGGCGGCCACTGAACAGCTCGCCGTCCCACCAGACGGTGCCGGCATCGATGGCATCGCGCTCGGTCTGGGACATCGGCGGCAGAACCTTCTGGAACCAGCTGAACAGCGGCGCACTGAAATACTTGCGCCGCAGATCGGGCAGCAGCAGAGGGGCGGCGACCGCTGCCAGCAGCACCCAGAAAATCAGCAGCAGCCAGCCGGGGGCACGGCTAAAGGCGCCCATGGCCAAGAGGTAGATGGCGACCACGCCCAGGGCGGGCAGGGGGGCGGTACGGCGATGGGCCAGGTAGGCCACTGCGAGCACCAGAACCAGTATCCACAACAACAGCATATTCAATCCTCCGTGAAACCAGGGGTGAAATCACCCTCAGAGCGTAGTCGGCCTTCGACAGCGCGGGTGAGCAGGGCAGTGCGGGTGCAATGCAAGTCTGTATCTTGCGGGCCAGGCCCGGTTGATCGTGGGGGCCATGATCTTTGGCCGATACGTCGTTATCACTGGGGCGGACGCCTCGATAGACTCAGGCTTCCTCTCGGAGGTCATGCCCATGCACGAGTACCTGCGTCCCAGCCGCTTCATCGATAGTGACCACCCGGCGGTGGTGGAGTTCGCCGAAACTCATCGCGGTGCCAGCCGCGATCCCCGACAGCAAGCCGTCAGCCTCTATTACGCGGTGCGCGAGGCCGTACGCTACAACTTCTACAGTTTCAGCCGTGATCCCCAGACCTTGCGCGGCAGCCATGCCCTGGCCACCGGCGAGAGCTATTGCGTGCCCAAGGCCACCTTGCTCGCCGGTTGTGCCCGGCATTGTGGGATACCGGCGCGCATCGGCCTGGCCGATGTGCGCAATCACCTGTCCACACCCAGGCTGCTGGAGCTGCTGCGCAGCGATGTGTTCGCCATGCACGGCTACACCGAGTTCTATCTGCAGGGTCGTTGGGTCAAGGCCACGCCGGCGTTCAACCGGCAATTGTGTGAAATGTTCGATGTGGCGCCGCTGGATTTCGACGGCCTGGAGGACAGCGTTTTCCAGCCTTTCAATCGCCAGGGCGAACAGTCGATGGAGTACCTGGTGGACCACGGGCAGTTTGCCGACGTGCCGCAGGAGCTGTTTTTCGGCCACCTGGAAAAATGCTACCCGCACCTGTTCGACGCGCAGCAGCCGCAAGTGCTGGCAGACCTGCGCGGCGATTTGAGTCGCGGCTGATCAGGCGTAGACTGCCCCGGCATTCATTACTGAGGGATGGTCATGCTGAAGATCTGGGGTCGCAAGAACTCGTCGAATGTCAGGAAGGCACTCTGGTGCGCGCAGGAACTGGGGCTCGCCTATGAGTCCCTGGACGCCGGCGGCGCCTTTGGGGTGGTGGACACCCCGGCGTACCGGGCGCTGAACCCCAATGGCCGGATTCCACTGATTGAAGACGGCGACTTCGTGCTCTGGGAGTCCAATACCATCGTGCGCTACCTGGCTGCGCGCTACGCCGCCGATAGCCACTGGTACCCGGCCGACGTGCAACTGCGGGCCAGCGCCGAGAAGTGGATGGACTGGACCACCTCGACCTTCGCTGAACCCTTCCGGCATCTGTTCTGGGGTGTGTTGCGCACCCCGGCCGAGCAGCAGGACTGGGCGCAGATCAACGCCGCCAAGGCCACGTGTGCCGAGCTGCTGGCGCGGGTCGATCAGGCCCTGGGCGAGCAGCCTTACCTGTCCGGGCAGGAGATCGGCGTGGGCGACATTCCCCTCGGCAGTTTCATCTACGCTTGGTTCGAGATGCCCATCGAGCGTCCTTCCATGCCCCATCTGCAAGCCTGGTATGAGCGCTTGAAACAGCGCCCGGCCTATCGCCAGGCCGTGATGACCGCGTTGACTTAATACCCACTATCGATACGGGTGACTGTACTTGCACGACGCAGGCACGCAACATGGCGGGCGTCCGGCGTCGTTGCAATCGGCTCGGGCCGCCCTTACTTATAAAATTCCCCCTTCTTGGTGCATGAATCCGATATGAGTTCCGCTCTGTCCATCCGGCAGCTAACCAAAACCTACGGCAACGGTTTCCAGGCCCTGAGTGGTATCGATCTGGATGTCGCCGAAGGTGACTTTTTCGCCCTGCTCGGCCCTAACGGGGCCGGCAAATCCACCACCATCGGCATTCTCTCAACCCTGGTGAACAAGACCAGCGGTACGGTGAGCGTCTTTGGCCACGACCTGGATCGTGAGCCGGCGGCGCTCAAGCGTTGCATCGGCGTGGTGCCGCAGGAATTCAACTTCAACCAGTTCGAGAAAACCTTCGACATCGTCGTGACCCAGGCTGGCTACTACGGCATTCCGGCGAAGATCGCCAAGCAGCGCGCCGAGCAGTACCTGACCCAGCTCGGCCTGTGGGACAAGCGCGATGTGCCTTCGCGTTCCCTGTCCGGTGGCATGAAGCGGCGCCTGATGATCGCCCGCGCGCTAGTGCATGAACCGCGCCTGTTGATCCTTGACGAACCTACCGCCGGGGTCGATATCGAGCTGCGCCGTTCCATGTGGAGCTTTCTCACCGAGCTCAACCAGAAAGGCATCACCATCATCCTCACCACCCACTACCTGGAAGAGGCTGAGCAGCTGTGCCGCAACATCGGCATCATCGACCACGGCACCATCGTCGAGAACACCAGCATGCGCCAGTTGCTCAGCCAGCTGCATGTGGAGACTTTCCTCCTCGACCTGAAGAACGACCTGAGCGTGGCGCCGCAACTGGCCGGCTATCCGACCCGGCTGGTGGACAGCCATACCCTGGAGGTCCAGGTGGACAAGGCCGTGGGCATCACCGCGCTGTTCGGCCAACTGGCCCTGCAGAACATCGAGGTGCTGAGCCTGCGTAACAAAACCAACCGTCTTGAGGAGTTGTTCGTGTCCCTGGTGGAGAAGAATCTGTCGAAGGTGGCGGTATGAGTTCGGAGTTCAAACCCAACCTGGTGGCGCTCAACACCATTGTCTATCGCGAAGTCCGGCGCTTCACCCGGATCTGGCCGCAGACCCTGCTGCCCCCGGCCATCACCATGGTCCTGTACTTCGTCATCTTCGGTAACCTGATCGGCCGGCAGATCGGCGACATGGGTGGTTTCACCTACATGGAGTACATCGTCCCGGGGCTGATCATGATGTCGGTGATCACCAACTCCTACGGCAACGTGGTATCGAGCTTCTTCGGCAGCAAGTTCCAGCGCTCCATCGAGGAGTTGATGGTCTCGCCGTTGTCGCCCCATACCATTCTCATCGGCTACACCTTGGGCGGGGTGCTGCGGGGGCTGATGGTGGGGGTCATCGTGACGCTGCTGTCGCTGTTCTTCACCACGCTGCAGGTGCACCACCTGGGCATCACGGTGCTGGTGGTAGTGCTGACCGCGACCATCTTCTCGCTGCTGGGCTTCATCAACGCAGTCTTTGCACGCAACTTCGACGATATCTCGATCATCCCGACCTTCGTGCTGACGCCCCTGACCTACCTGGGCGGGGTGTTCTACTCGATCAACCTGCTGCCGCCGTTCTGGCAGACGGTGTCCCTGGCCAACCCGGTGCTGCACATGGTCAACGCCTTCCGTTTCGGCATCCTCGGGGTGTCGGACATCAAGATCAGCATCGCCATTACCTTCATGCTGGTGGCCACCCTGGTGCTGTATATCGGTTGCGCACGGCTGCTGGTGAGCGGGCGCGGCATGCGTCAGTAAATGCCTTTAGTGCGTTATGCAAACGGCCTCCCTCGGGAGGCCGTTTTCGTTGGTCACTGCCGTTGCTGCTTGCGCCTGGACCATTGGCGCGCGACCCACCAGCGCCAATAGAGCATGGTCAGGCAATAGGCAGTGGCCCCCAGCACCAGCCCGGCCACCACCGAGCCGAGGAGGAAGGGTTGCCACAGGGTTGCCAGCTGGCTGCTGATCCACTCCCAGGTCAGCTCGTCGGGCAGGGTGCGCGGCGGCACGTTCATCAGCCAGGCCCCCAGTTGGTAGGTGCAGAAGAACACCGGCGGCATGGTGATGGGGTTGGTCAACCAGACCAGGCTGACACTGATGGGCATATTGCCGCGCAGCCAGATGGCCAGTACCGCAGCCAGCAACATCTGCATTGGAATGGGAATAAAGGCGGCGAACAGGCCCACGGCCATGGCCCGGGCCACCGAGTGTCGATTGAGGTGCCAGAGGTTGGCGTCATGCAGCAGGGTGCCGAGAAAGCGTAAGGACTTGTGTTCCCGGATGCTGGTCGGATCTGGCATGTAACGTTTGAATAAGCGCCGGGGCATAGGGCTTCTCGGTCGGGTCAGGCGACGATTATGACCGGATTCTAGTCGGCGAAAATTCAGACATTGTGACAAATGATAAAGCCGCGCTGCCCATCCTCGACTAAGCCAAGAGTATGAACTCCCAAGGAGGGGCGGGCGGATGCGTAGCGCAATGCTGGCGCTGGCTGCGGGGCTGCTGGCGCTGGGTTTCATGCCGGCCTTGCCCCCAGGCTGGCTGCTGCTGTGTATGGCGATACTGGCCTTGATGCTGTTGCCGTTTCGTACACATCCGGTGGCATTTTTCCTGTTCGGTTTCACCTGGGCCTGTGTCTCCGCGCAGTCGGCCCTTGATGATCGCCTGGCGCCGCGCCTGGAGTCACAGACCCGCTGGCTGGAGGGGCGGGTGAGCGGCCTGCCGGAGCAGGCGGGCGGCGTGGTGCGTTTCGAGCTGGAAGATGCCCAGGCCCGCCGTGAGCGGCTGCCCCGGCGCATGCGCCTGGCCTGGCATGAGGGCCCGGCGCTCAAGAGTGGCGAGCGCTGGCGGCTGGCGGTCAAGCTTCGCCAGCCGATGGGTTTGTTGAATCCCCAGGGCTTCGATTACCAGGCCTGGCTGCTGGCGCGCCGTATCGGCGCCACCGGCACGGTCAAGGCCGGGCAGTTACTGGCACCGGCCCCGCAGGCCTGGCGGCAAGGCTTGCGCCAGCGCTTGCTAGAGGTCGAGGCTCAGGGACGCGGTGCGGGGCTGGCGGCGCTGGTGATGGGCGACGGTTCCGGCTTGACGCGGCAAGACTGGCAGCTGTTGCAGGACACCGGCACCGTCCACCTGATGGTGATTTCCGGGCAGCACATCAGCCTGCTGGCTGGGGTGATCTATTTCTCGGTGGCCGGGCTGGCCCGCCATGGTCTCTGGCCCGAGCGCTTGCCGTGGTTGCCCTGGGCCTGTGCCCTGGCCTGGCTCGGCGCCCTGGGCTACGGCCTGCTGGCGGGGTTCGATGTGCCAGTGCAGCGCGCCTGTGTGATGGTCGCCCTGGTACTGCTCTGGCGCATGCGCTTTCGCCATCTGCGGGCCGGCTGGCCCCTGCTGCTGGCGTTGAATGCGGTGTTGCTGGCCGAGCCGCTGGCCAGCTTGCAGGCGGGGTTCTGGCTGTCCTTTGCCGCAGTGGCAATCCTGATCTTGATCTTTGCCGGGCGCCTGGGGGCGTGGAGCTGGTGGCAGGGCTGGACCCGGGCCCAATGGTTGATCGCCATTGGCTTGCTGCCGCCGTTGCTGGCTCTGGGGCTGCCTATCAGCCTCAGCGGGCCGCTGGCCAATTTGCTGGCGGTGCCCTGGATCAGCTTTCTGGTGTTGCCGCCGGCTTTGCTCGGCAGCCTGCTGCTGGCGGTGCCTTATGTGGGTGAGGGCCTGTTGTGGCTGGCCGGTGGATTGCTGGACGGGTTGTTCCGCTTGCTCGGATTGATTGCCGGTGGGTGGCCGGCCTGGGTGCCGCCGCAGATCCCTCTGTGGCTATGGGGCATGAATGCTCTGGGCTGCCTGTTGCTGCTGTTGCCCAGGGGCGTGCCCATGCGGGTTCTGGGTTGGCCGCTGTTGCTGCTGGCGGTCTGGCCACCCCTGGCGCGCGTGCCCGAAGGCGAGGTGGAGGTCTGGCAGCTGGATGTGGGGCAGGGCCTGTCATTCATCCTGCGTACCCGTGATCACGCCCTGCTGTATGACGCTGGCGCGCGGGTCGCCGAGTTCGACCTGGGAGAGCGAGTGGTAGTGCCGACCCTGCACAGGCTCGGCATCCGGCGGCTGGACCTGATGCTGCTCAGCCATGCCGACAACGACCATGCCGGTGGCGCCCAGGCGGTGCAGCGCGCAATGCCCGTGGGCGAGGTCCGCGGTGGCCAGCCCGACGCCTTGCCCGCGGGCCTGCAGGCAAGGCCTTGCGACAGTGGGCTGAGCTGGGTGTGGAATGGCGTGCGCTTTCGCCAGTGGCAATGGGTGGCGGCGACCGACGGCAATCAGGCCTCGTGCGTGCTCCAGGTCGAGGCTGCCGGCGAGCGCTTGCTGCTCACCGGGGACATCGACGCCCGTGCCGAGCGAGCCTTGCTCGACAGCCCGCTGGCGGTGCGGACCCACTGGCTGCAGGCCCCCCATCACGGCAGCCGTACCTCTTCATCCATGGCCTTGCTGCAGCGGCTGGCCCCCGACGCGGTGCTGATTTCCCGTGGGCGGGGCAATGCCTTCGGCCACCCCCATCCTCAAGTGCTGGCACGCTATCGGCGCCTGGACATGGCAATTTATGACAGTGCCGAACAGGGCGCTCTGAGGCTGCAACTGGGGGCCTTCGGGGCGGCGCATGGCCTTCGCGAGCAGCGGCGATTCTGGCGTGAGCCGCCCGCAATGCCTTAAATAACCGTGGGTTATTAAAGCCTGTGAGCATGCGACATCACGGTCTTCGGTGCGTCCGGCCCCTATGTTAGAGTGGCGCACTTTTTCGAGGGGGCTGTCACTGTGTGGGAATTGGTCAAATCCGGCGGCTGGATGATGTTGCCGATCATTCTGAGTTCCATTGCTGCCGTGGGCATCATTGCCGAGCGTCTGTGGACCCTGCGGGCCAGCCGTGTCACCCCGCCCCACCTGCTGGGGCAGGTCTGGCGCTGGATCAAGGACAAGCAGCTGAACAAGGAAAAGCTCAAGGAACTGCGCGCCGATTCGCCCCTGGGCGAGATTCTGGCGGCGGGCCTGGCCAACTCCAAGCATGGCCGCGAGATCATGAAGGAATGCATCGAAGAGGCTGCCGCCCGGGTCATCCATGAGCTGGAACGCTACCTCAACGCCCTCGGCACCATTGCCGCCATGGCACCGCTGCTGGGGCTGCTGGGCACCGTGCTGGGCATGATCGACATCTTCAGTTCGTTCATGGGCTCGGGCATGACCACCAACGCGCACATCCTCGCAGGCGGTATTTCCAAAGCCCTGATCACCACCGCCGCCGGCCTGATGGTGGGCATTCCCTCGGTGTTCTTCCACCGCTTCCTGCAACGCCGGGTCGATGAACTGGTGGTGGGCATGGAGCAGGAGGCGATCAAGCTGGTGGAAGTGATCCAGGGCGACCGCGATGTCGATCTGGCCGAGGGCAAAGCGTGAAATTCCGTCGCAAGCCCCGGGAAACCGTGGACATCAACCTGGCGTCGTTGATCGACGTGGTGTTCATCCTGCTGCTGTTCTTTGTTGTCACCACCACCTTCACCCGGGAAACCGAGCTGCGGGTCGACCTGCCGGAAGCGGTCAGCGGCTCGCCGGCCGAAGACCAGCAGGTCAAGCAACTGGATATCGCCATCAGCGCCGACGGCGTGTTTTCGGTGAACAACCAGGTCCTGCCCAAAAATGACCTGGAGACCTTGATCGAGGCCCTGCAGAAGGAGTCGGCGGGCGACACCAACCTGCCGCTGTCCATCAGCGCCGATGGCAAGACCCAGCATCAAGCGGTGATCACTGCCATGGATGCAGCCGGCAAGCTCGGTTTCAGCCACCTGCGCATGACCACCGTCGAGGCGGACCCGGCACCCTGATGGCACTTTCCGATCGCCTGCTCAATGCCTGGTACAACGGCCACCCCGCGCTGAAACTGCTGCGCCCCCTGGAATGTCTGTATCGCCGAGTGGTGACGGGCAAGCGCCAGCGCTTTCTTGCCGGTGAGGGGGCGATCTATCAACCACCTGTGCCGCTGATCGTGGTGGGCAACATCACCGTCGGCGGCACCGGCAAGACGCCGTTGATCCTGTGGCTGGTGGAGCACTGCCAGCGCCTCGGGTTGCGGGTCGGGGTGGTCAGCCGCGGCTACGGTGCCAAGCCGGCGCAACTGCCCTGGCGCGTCAGCGCCGAAGATTGCGCCGCGGTGGCCGGTGATGAGCCGCTGCTGATCGTCCAGCGCTGCGGCGTGCCGCTGATGATCGACCCGGATCGCGGCCGCGCGGTACAGGCCCTGTTGGCCGCCGAGCCGCTGGACCTGATCCTGTCCGACGACGGCCTGCAGCACTACCGCCTGGCCCGTGACCTGGAGCTGGTACTGATCGATGCCGCCCGCGGCCTGGGCAACCGCCGCTGCCTGCCTGCCGGGCCGCTGCGCGAGCCGGCGGAGCGTTTGCAGAGCGTCGACGCGGTGCTCTACAACGGCGCAGTTGATGACCGTGACGACGGGTTCGCCTTTCATCTCAAGCCCTCGGTGCTGGTCAACCTGCGCAGTGGCGAGCGCCGTGCGCTGGAGCATTTCGCCCCCGGCCAGGCGCTGCATGCGGTGGCGGGCATCGGCAATCCCCAGCGTTTCTTCAACACCCTTGAAACGCTACACTGGCGGCCTGTTCCCCATGCATTTGCCGATCACGCTCAATACAGTGCGCAGGCCTTGACCTTCACCCCGTCATTGCCGCTGGTCATGACCGAGAAAGATGCGGTCAAGTGCCGGGCTTTCGCGGCAGACGACTGGTGGTACCTGGCGGTCGATGCCCAGCCTTCGCCGGCCTTCGTCGCCTGGTTCGACACCCAGTTGATGCGCCTGCTGCCTGATCGTCTGCTGCCTTAATTCGCTTTTATCCAGGGAATCCTCATGGACACCAAACTGCTCGACATCCTCGCCTGCCCGATCTGCAAAGGCCCCCTCAAACTCAGCGCCGACAAGACCGAGCTGATCAGCAAGGGCGCGGGCCTTGCCTATCCGATTCGCGATGGCATCCCGGTGATGCTGGAAAGCGAAGCGCGCACCCTGACCACCGAAGAGCGCCTGGACAAATGAGCAGCGCCTTTACCGTTGTCATCCCGGCGCGCTACGCCTCCACTCGCTTGCCAGGCAAGCCGCTGCAACTGATCGCCGGCAAGCCGATGATCCAGTGGGTCTGGGAACAGGCGCGCAAGAGCAGCGCCGAGCGGGTCGTGGTGGCCACCGATGATCAGCGCATCGTCGAGGCCTGCCAGGGCTTTGGCGCCGAGGCGCTGCTGACTCGGGAAGATCACAACTCCGGCACCGACCGGCTGGCGGAAGTCGCCGCCCAGCTGGGCCTGGCCGCGGATGCGATCGTGGTCAACGTACAAGGCGACGAGCCGTTGATCCCGCCGTCGGTGATCGATCAGGTAGCGGCCAACCTGGCAGCCCACACCGAAGCGCGCATGGCCACCCTGGCCGAGCCGATCGAGGACGTGCAGACCCTGTTCAACCCCAATGTGGTCAAGGTGGTCAGCGACCTCAACGGCCTGGCCCTGACCTTCAGTCGCGCCACCTTGCCCTGGGCCCGGGATGCCTTTGCCCAGAGTCGTGAGCAACTGCCCGAAGGCGTGCCTTATCGCCGTCACATCGGCATCTATGCCTACCGCGCCGGCTTTCTTCACGACTTCGTCAGTTGGGGCCCGTGCTGGCTGGAAAACACCGAATCCCTGGAGCAACTGCGTGCCCTGTGGCATGGCGTGCGGATCCACGTGGCCGACGCCCTGGAAGCACCGCCTACCGGCGTCGATACCGCCGAAGACCTTGAGCGCGTTCGGCGCCTGCTGGAGGCCTGATGCGGGTTCTGTTCGTCTGCCTGGGCAATATCTGCCGCTCGCCCACCGCCGAAGGCGTGCTGCGCCGCAAGTTGCACGAGGCCGGCCTGGGTGACCAGGTGCAAGTCGCCTCTGCGGGCACCAGCGACTGGCACATCGGCAAGGCCCCGGACAAGCGCAGCCAGCAGGCTGCCTTGCGGCGCGGCTACGACCTGTCGGCACAACGGGCGCAGCAGGTCGGCAGCGCCGATTTCGCTGCCTATGACCTGATCTTCGCCATGGACCAGAGCAATCTGCGCAACCTCAAGGCCCGGCAACCGGCTCGGGGCAAGGCCGAGCTGGACCTGTTCCTGCGTCGCTACGAGGCGGCGCTGGATGAAGTGCCGGATCCGTACTACGACGGCGAGCAGGGTTTCGAGCAGGTGCTGGACCTGATCGAGGATGCCTGCGACCGGCTGGTGGTCGAATTGAAGGGGCGGCTATGACCCTGGACATTCAGGCCGATGTGTCCCTCAAGCCGTTCAACAGCTTCGGGGTCGAGGTCAAGGCGAAGTGGTTTGCCCAGGCCCACAGCGATGACGAGGTACGCGAGGCCCTGGCCTATTGCGCTACCCACCAGTTGCCGCTGCTGGTGATCGGCGGCGGCAGCAACCTGCTGCTGACGGCGGATATCCAGGCCCTGGTGCTGCGCATGGCCACTCGTGGCATTCGCCTGCTCAGCGATGACGGGCAGCGGGTGGTGGTCGAGGCCGAGGCCGGGGAAACCTGGCATCCCTTTGTCCAGTGGACCCTGGAGCAGGGCCTGTCCGGGCTGGAGAACCTGAGCCTGATTCCCGGCACCGTCGGCGCCGCACCGATGCAGAACATCGGCGCCTATGGGGTGGAGATCAAGGACGTGTTCGCCGGCCTGACCGCCCTCGATCGGCAGACCGGCGAGCTGCGGGAATTCGACCTGGCGCAGTGTCAGTTCGCGTACCGCGACAGCCTGTTCAAGCATCAGGCCGGTCGCTGGTTGATCCTGCGGGTGCGCTTTGCCCTGAACCGTGTCGATCACCTGCACCTGGAATACGGTCCGGTGCGCCAGCGCCTGAGCGAGCAGGGCATCGAACAGCCGACGGCCAGCGATGTCAGCCGGGCGATCTGCAGCATCCGCAGCGAGAAGCTCCCGGACCCTGCCGTGCTGGGCAATGCCGGCAGCTTCTTCAAGAACCCGGTGGTGCCGGCGGCACTGGCGGCGCAGATCAAGCAGTCGCATCCAGGGCTGGTGGGTTACCCCCAGGCCGATGGGCAGGTGAAGCTGGCGGCCGGTTGGCTGATCGAACAGGCGGGCTGGAAGGGCTTTCGCGAGGCGGATGCCGGGGTCCATCGCTTGCAATCGCTGGTGCTGGTCAACTATGGCGGCGCCAGCGGCCTGCAGTTGCTGGAACTGGCGCGGCGGATCCAGCGCGATATCGCCGAGCGTTTCAGTGTCGAGCTGGAGATGGAGCCCAACCTCTATTAGCGAGAGCTGGCGTGCGGTGGAAAGCAAAAAGCCTTGCCCGGCTGACGTTCGGGCAAGGCTTTTTTGTTAATTGCGGCTTAACTTAGCAGGCTAAGAATCAGCTTTCTGCTGTTCCCAAAGGCCCGGTGAAGCCTGTCTTCACAAGAGAGCCCGATTAGCCTGAGCCGATCTGCGTGCACCGCATCCGCGGTACTGCACGGCGGATGACTCGACCCCATCACTCAGAAAATGCGGGCGTGCCCATGATTACCCTGAAGCTCAACGGTCAAGATCATCAACTGGACGTCACCGAGGACATGCCGCTGCTGTGGGCTATCCGAGACGTGGCGGGCTACAACGGCACCAAGTTCGGCTGCGGCATGGGCCTGTGCGGCGCCTGTACGATTCATATCGACGGCGACCCGGCGCGCAGTTGCATCACGCCGATAGGCTCGGTGCAGGGCAAGAACGTCAGCACCATCGACAACCTGCATACCGACCCGGTAGGGCAGGTGGTGCAGCAGGCCTGGCTGGATACGGCGGTGGCCCAGTGCGGTTACTGCCAGGGCGGGCAGATCATGTCGGCCACTGCCTTGCTCAAGGTCCACCCCAACCCCAGCGACGAGCAGATCGAAGAGGCGATGCTCGGCAATATCTGCCGCTGCGGTACTTACAACCGGATCAAGACCGCGATCCGACAGGCTTCCAGCCATCTGCAGGAGGCCAAGGCATGAACCGCCTACCGCAGGATTTTGCCCTGAGCAACCTCAGCCGCCGGGGCTTTCTCAAAGGTGTGGGGGCCACCGGGGCCCTGGTGCTGGCTGCGAGCTGGGGCTGGCAGGAGGCCTTTGCCGAGGACAAGAAATTCGGTGCCGACGGCATGCCCCACGGCTGGGTCGATGACCCCAAGGTCTACGTGAGCATTGCCAGCGACGGCAGCGTCACGGTGATCTGCAATCGCTCGGAGATGGGCCAGGGCGTGCGCACCAGCCTGAGCATGGTGGTGGCCGATGAACTGGACGCCGACTGGGCGCAGGTCAAGGTTCGCCAGGCACCGGGTGACGAGGTGCGTTTCGGCAACCAGGACACCGACGGCTCGCGCAGCATGCGTCATTGGTACGAGCCCATGCGCCGCTGTGGCGCGGCTGCGCGGACCATGCTGGAACAGGCCGCCGCTGCGCAGTGGCAGGTGCCATTGGCGCAGTGTCGGGCGCAGTTGCACAAGGTGGTTCACCAGCCCACCGGGCGTGAGCTGGGCTATGGCGCCCTGGCCGCTGCGGCAGGCGCCCTGGCGGTGCCTGCCCGGGATAGCCTGCGCCTGAAGCAGCCCGGGGAGTTCCGCTACATCGGCAAGGAGGCCACCCGGGCCATCGATGGCCAGGACATCGTCAACGGCCGTGCGGTGTACGGCGCCGATGTGCATTTCGACGGCATGCTGTTCGCGGCGGTGGCGCGGCCCCGGGTGTATGGCGGCAAGGTCAAGTCGGTGGATGACAGCGCAGCCTTGAAGGTACCGGGGGTGATCAAGGTCATGCCCATCGACAGCCGCCCCTTGCCTTCGGAGTTCCAGCCCCTGGGCGGCGTGGCTGTGGTGGCGAGCAACACCTGGGCGGCGATCAAGGGCCGCGATGCCTTGAGGATCGAGTGGGAGGATGGCGCCAACGCTGGCTACGACTCCATCCAATACCGCAAGCAACTGGAGGCGGCGGCGCGGCAACCGGGCAAGGTGGTGCGCAGCACCGGCAACCTGGATGAGGCCCTGAAGGGCGCCGAGAGCAGCCTGGAGGCCAGCTATTACCTGCCGCACCTGGCCCAGGCGCCGATGGAGCCGATGGTGGCCGTTGCGCGATTCCAGGACGGTCGCTGCGAGGCGTGGGCACCGAGCCAGGCGCCACAGGTGACCCGCGAGCGAATCGCCGAACGCCTGGGGATCGGCTTCGAGCAGGTCACGGTGAACGTCACGCTGCTGGGCGGCGGCTTCGGGCGCAAGTCCAAGCCCGACTTCATCCTGGAGGCGGCGATCCTGGCCAAGGCCTTTCCCGGCAAGGCGGTGCGGGTGCAGTGGACCCGCGAGGACGATATCCACAACTCCTACTTCCATACCGTGTCGGCGGAATACCTCAAGGCCGGGCTGAACAAGGACGGCCTGCCGGCGGCCTGGCTGCACCGCACCGTGGCGCCGAGCATCACCGCGCTGTTCGCCCCGGGGATGAATCACGAAGGCGCCTTCGAGCTGGGCATGGGCTTTACCAACATGGCCTACGCGATTCCCAACGTGCGCCTGGAAAACCCCGAGGCCGCGGCCCATACCCGGGTCGGCTGGTACCGTTCGGTGTCGAACATTCCCCATGGCTTCGCGATCCAGAGTTTTGTCGACGAACTGGCCCACAAGGCCGGCCAGGATCCGCTGCAGTACCAGCTCAAGCTGCTGGGGCCGGATCGTCAGATCGACCCCCGAACCCTGAGCGAGGAGTGGAACTACGGCGAATCCCCCGAGCGCTACCCCATTGATACCGGGCGCCTGCGCACGGTGCTGGAAACCGCGGCCAAGGCGGCCGGCTGGGGGCGCTCGCTGCCCAAGGGACGCGGTCTGGGGCTGGCCGTGCACTACAGCTTCGTGACCTATGTGGCGGCGGTGATCGAGGTGGAAGTGAAGGACGATGGCACGCTGATCGTGCATCAGGCCGATATCGCCGTGGATTGCGGCCCGCAGATCAACCCCGAGCGTATCCGCTCGCAATTCGAAGGGGCCTGCGTCATGGGCCTGGGCAATGCGGTGCTGGGGGAGATCAGCTTCAAGGAGGGCAAGGTCCAGCAGGACAATTTCCATATGTACGAAGTGGCGCGCATGTCCCTGGCGCCGAAACAGGTGCAGGTGCACCTGGTGACGCCGCCGGGGGACGTGCCCCTGGGCGGGGTGGGAGAGCCCGGTGTGCCGCCGATTGCGCCGGCCCTTTGCAACGCGATCTTCGCCGCCACCGGCAAGCGCATACGCAACCTGCCGGTGCGCTACCAGTTGCAGGGCTGGCAGCAGGCGAGCGCCTGATGGACAGCGTCGACCTGAATGTCCTGCGCAGTGTCCTGGAATGGCGGCGCGCCGGGCGCGGCGTGCTGCTGTACAGCGTGGTGCAGACCTGGGGCAGCGCGCCGCGGCCACCCGGCGCCATGCTGGCCCTGCGCGACGACGGGGTGGTGATCGGCTCGGTGTCCGGAGGCTGTATCGAGGATGACCTGATCAGCCGCCAGGGCGATGGGCGCCTGTCTCGCCACGGGCCGCCGGTGCAACTGGTGACCTACGGCGTGACCCTGGAGGAAGCGGCGCGATTCGGCCTGCCCTGCGGCGGCACCTTGCGCCTCACCGAAGAGCGGGTTGGCGACCCGGCCTGGGTCGCCGAATTGCTCCAGCGCTGCGAGGCACACCAGATCGTGGCCCGGGAGCTGAACCTGGGCACCGGCCAGGTGCTGCTCAAAGCTGCGAACCGCGGCGATGAATTGGCGTTTGACGGGGTCACCCTGCGGGCGATCTACGGACCGCGCTGGCGCTTGCTGCTGATCGGCGCCGGGCAGTTGTCGCGCTATGTGGCGCAGATGGCCCGCTTGCTGGATTTCGAAGTGCTGATCTGCGATCCGCGCCAGGAGTTCGTGCATGGCTGGGAGGGGCAGGATGGACGTTTTGTCGCCGGGATGCCCGACGATGCGGTGCTGAGCATCGAGCCCGACGAGCGCACGGCGGTGGTGGCCCTGACCCATGATCCGCGCCTGGATGACATGGCGCTGCTGACGGCGCTCGACTCCCGGGCATTTTACGTCGGCGCCCTGGGTTCCCGGGCCAACAGCCAGAAACGCCGGGACAATCTGGCGCTGCTGGGTCTTTCGGCGCAGGCCATCGAGCGCTTGCACGGGCCGGTCGGATTGCCCATCGGCAGCCATACGCCGGCGGAGATTGCCTTGTCGTTGCTGGCCGAAATCGTCGCGCTGAAAAATGGCGTCGAACCGCTGCAGAAGAAGCTCCCGGTGCGAGTGGCGGAGACGGTGAGGTGAGCCGCAAGCCTTGCGCGATCATCCTGGCGGCGGGGCAGGGCAGGCGTTTTCGCCAGGTGGCCGGCGCCGGGCAGGACAAGCTGTTGGCGCCCTGCCGCGGGCGTGACGGGGTGCAGCGGCCGGTGCTGGAGCAGGTGCTGGTGAGCCTGCCGGTGGACGTTGCCCAGCGAGTGCTGGTGACCACGGCGGATCGACCCCAGGTGGCGGATCTGGCGCGTGCCTACGGTTGTCAGGTACTGGTGCTGGACTCCGTGGGCATGGGGCATAGCCTGGCTGCGGCAGTGGCTGCCTGCGCCGATGCTCATGGCTGGATGGTCTGGCTGGGGGACATGCCCTTTATCCTGCCCGCCACCGCCAGTCGGGTGATGGAGGCAATGACCGAGGAGGGCATCAGCGTGCCGCGGCTGGGGGATGAGTTGGGTCATCCGGTGGGCTTTGGCCGGTCTTATGGCGCAGCGTTGCAGGGCCTGTCTGGTGATCGGGGAGCCCGGCCGCTGTTCGCTTCGGGGCGGGTGGTGGAAGTTCCGGTGACGGATCCGGGGGTGACCTGGGATGTGGACGTTCCGCAGGCGTTGCTGTTTCCGGATTGTCAGGTGCTCCAGGTATAAAAAAGCCCCGCCCGGTTACCCGGGCGGGGCTTTTTCATGGGCTGCTGGAATCAGACGAGAGGTTTAGGCTCGTGCTGTTCTTCCTCGGCATGCACAGCGTGCTCGACAGCGCGCGGTGCTTGCTCGGCCACAGGGGCCGCTTCTTCCACTGCAGGTTCGGCCACTGGCGCCGGTGCAGTCTCTTCGGCTGGCGCAGGGGCGGCCTCGACCACCTCTGGCGCTTCTACCGGAGCCGGCTCGGCGGTCACCACGGCTTCAGCCGGAGCAGCAGCGGCAGCCAGCTCGGCTTCCTTCTGCAGGCGCTCGGCTTCACGCTTGCGGCGACGCACTTCGCGTGGGTCGTTCGGTGCACGGCCATTGCTGGTCAGGGTGCTGACCGGCGCGGCTTCAGCTTCGACAGCGGGTGCGGGCTCTTCGGCCACCACCGGTGCTGCAACCGGAGCCGGCTCTTCAACCTGGGCAGGCTGCTGGGCCGCTACAGGCTCTTCAACCACCAATGCTGGCTCGGCAACCGAGGCTGGCGCAGGGGCTTCCTGAACCGGCTCGATGGCCTTTTCTTCAACCACTGGCGCCTGGGCTACAGGTTCTGCTGCCGGTTGTTCGGCAACCACAGGCTGGGCTTCGACGACCACGGCCGGTTCGGCAGCCACTTCAACCTGAGCCTGCTCTTCAGCCACTGGAGCCACTTCCACTGCAGGAACCACTGGGGCTTCTACCGGCGTGGTGGCTTCAACCACTGGGGCTTCCGGAGCCTTGTCTTCTACAGCGGCAGTCGCACGTTCGGCTTGCTGGTGAGCTTCGGCTTCAGCGTTGGCGCTGATGGCGGTGCTGGCAACCGCGGCAGTTACCGCAAGGCCGGCAGCCAGATCGGCGCTGCTTGGCTCTTCGGCGTTTTCTTCCGAGCCTTCGATCACATTGCCGTTGGCATCACGTTGACGCTCGCGACGGTTGCTGCGACGACGCTGGCCGCGGGAGCGACGACGTGGACGTTCGCCTTCGGCGTTGTCCTGGCCGTCTTCCTGCAGTTGCTCTTCGTTCGGCAGCGCTTCTTCTTCGCTGGCGGCAGCGGCTTGAGCCTGTTCGGCACGTGGTTGGCGCTCTTCACGTGGCGCACGTGGCTGGCGCTCTTCGCGAGGCTGGCGCGCCGGACGTTCTTCGGCAACAACGGCGGCGGTAGCAGCGGCTGCAGCTGGAGCGGCGTCCAGAGGCTCGCGCAGTTCACGCACGCGTTCTTCACGCTCGCCACGTGGCTTGCGCTCTTCACGCGGGGCGCGTGGCTGGCGTTCTTCGCGCGGTGCACGGGGTGCGCGTTCTTCGCGGGCTACCGCTTGAACTTCTTCACGGGCTTCGCGTGGCTGACGCTCTTCCCGTGGTGCGCGTTCTTCACGCGGAGCACGTTCTTCGCGTGGCTTGCGCTCTTCATCGCGGCGACCGTTACGGTTGCGGCTCTGCTGGCGGCCATTGCGACGCTGTTCTTCGTTGCTGCGAGCAGGGCGCTCGGTCACTGGCTTCTCGACCACGACCGGTGCGGCTGGCTCTTCCTTGGTAGCGAACAGGCTGACCAGGGACTTCACCAGGCCTTTGAACAGGCTTGGTTCGGCCACTGGAGCCGGTGCAGCTACAGGGGCAGCGACGACTTCGGTCGGAACCGGAGCATTGGCGCGGGCCGGGGCAGTCTTCACTGCCGCTTCCTGGCGAACCAGGGTGCGGGTGGCGGCGGTTGGCTGGACTTCTTCGGCTTCGGCGGCGGCCGCTGCGATTTCGTAGCTGGACTGGTTGGTGTTGGCTTCCGGGCTGTCATCACGCAGGCGCTGAACTTCGAAGTGTGGCGTTTCGAGGTGATCGTTCGGCAGGATGACGATGCGGGCACGGGTGCGCAGTTCGATCTTGGTGATCGAGTTGCGTTTTTCGTTGAGCAGGAAAGCGGCGACCGGAATCGGCACTTGGGCGCGCACTTCGGCGGTGCGGTCTTTCAGGGCTTCTTCTTCGATCAGGCGCAGGATCGCCAGGGACAGCGACTCGACGTCACGGATGATGCCGGTGCCGTTGCAGCGCGGGCAGACGATGCCGCTGCTTTCGCCCAGGGATGGACGCAGGCGCTGACGGGACATTTCCAGCAGGCCGAAGCGCGAGATGCGGCCGATCTGCACGCGGGCGCGGTCGGCTTCCAGGCATTCGCGGACTTTTTCTTCCACGGCGCGCTGGTTCTTGGCCGGGGTCATGTCGATGAAGTCGATGACGATCAGGCCGCCGATGTCACGCAGGCGCAGTTGGCGAGCGATTTCTTCCGCTGCTTCCAGGTTGGTCTGCAGGGCGGTTTCTTCGATGTCGCTGCCTTTGGTGGCGCGGGCCGAGTTGATGTCGATGGACACCAGGGCTTCGGTCGGATCGATGACGATGGAGCCGCCGGAAGGCAGTTCGACCACGCGCTGGAAAGCGGTCTCGATCTGGCTTTCGATCTGGAAACGGTTGAACAGCGGCACGCTGTCTTCGTACAGCTTGATCTTGCTGGCGTACTGCGGCATCACTTGGCGGATGAAGGTCAGGGCTTCGTCCTGGGCTTCAACGCTGTCGATCAGCACTTCGCCGATGTCCTGGCGCAGGTAGTCGCGGATCGCACGGATGATCACGTTGCTTTCCTGGTAGATCAGGAATGGCGCGGAACGATCCAGGGACGCTTCCTTGATGGCGGTCCAGAGTTGCAGCAGGTAGTCGAGGTCCCACTGCATCTCTTCGCTGCTGCGGCCCAGGCCGGCAGTGCGCACGATCAGGCCCATGTCGGCTGGTGCCACCAGGCCGTTCAGCGCTTCACGCAGTTCGTTGCGCTCTTCGCCTTCGATGCGGCGGGAGATACCGCCGGCACGCGGGTTGTTCGGCATCAGTACCAGATAACGGCCGGCGAGGCTGATGAAGGTGGTCAGGGCGGCGCCCTTGTTGCCACGCTCTTCTTTCTCGACCTGGACGATGACTTCCTGGCCTTCGCTCAGGACGTCCTTGATGTTGACGCGGCCTTCGGGGGCTTTCTTGAAGTATTCGCGGGAGATTTCTTTGAGGGGCAGGAAGCCGTGGCGCTCAGAGCCGAAATCGACAAAGGCAGCCTCGAGGCTTGGTTCGATGCGAGTGATGCGGCCTTTATAGATGTTGGCCTTTTTCTGCTCGCGGGCTCCGGACTCGATGTCCAGGTCGTAGAGGCGCTGGCCGTCTACCAGAGCAACACGCAACTCTTCGGGTTGAGTTGCGTTAATCAGCATTCTTTTCATGTAGTACCGTCGGTTTCCGGGCTGCCGGAAACGGCGTTCGGCACACACGACTTCTCACGGTCGGTGTCAGGTGCGTCAGGAGTGGTTGACCACTCGAGTGTCTAGCGAGGTTCGTCCGGGTAACTAAGAACGAAGTCGCGACTTACGCGTCCTGCTTGCTGTGGTGACTAAGGCACCGCTTAAGCAAAAGTCTGTCAGGAGGAGGAATCAACCGGCGACTGTGGACGAGATGAAGCGTCTTGATAAAGCCTAATGCTACACAGTCCGACGGTTGTGCATCTCCACCCTACACGTATCCCTGATAATTCGGGTGCTGCCGCGCGCAGAATCCGCAGCGGGTTGGCATTTACCGTGAACTCCGAAAGGGGAGGTCACGCATCATGGCTAAAGGCGTTGTTTCCGCAACTTTCGCTCGGGATCGTTTGTCGCTGACTGCACTTTGTGAACTGGCCGTTAATCGCTGCGTAAAAGGCGAGTAGTCACTCTGCTTTCTACGGGTTTCAGGCCTCATGTCACCTGCGCTTGTTACAACGCCGAACTCTTCCGTTAGATAGTGAAAACTGCGTAGGACGGCCTTGCGTCCTTATGAATTGCGTTGGTCAGGGCCGGCTGTTTGCCGCTGTTCCTCTGCCCAGCCGCTTTTGGCGGCGTTCGCGACTATAGCAGCAATCATTAAGTGCTTCAAATCCATAAAAAATTGTTATCATTCGCGCCATGACGACTACTGCCCCCTCGACTCCAGGCGTTCAATTGCTTGAGGTCTCGCCGGAATATGCCGGCCAACGTATTGATAACTTCCTTCTCGCCCGGCTCAAAGGCGTGCCCAAGACCTTGATTTACCGTATTTTGCGTAAAGGCGAAGTGCGAGTGAACAAGGGGCGGATCAAGCCCGAGTACAAGCTGCAAGCGGGTGATGTGGTGCGCGTGCCTCCCGTGCGTGTGCCCGAGCGCGACGAGCCGGTGCCGCTGGCTCAAGGGTTGCTGCAGCGCCTGGAAGCCTCGATCGTCTTCGAAGACAAGGCCCTTATTGTGATCAACAAGCCTGCCGGGATTGCCGTGCATGGCGGCAGCGGCTTGAATTTCGGGGTGATCGAAGCCTTTCGTCAGTTGCGCCCGGACGCCAAGGAGCTGGAGCTGGTGCATCGCCTCGATCGGGACACCTCCGGCCTGCTGATGATCGCGAAAAAACGCAGCATGCTGCGTCATCTGCATGCCGCGCTGCGGGGCGATGGCGTGGACAAGCGCTACATGGCGCTGGTCCGTGGCCATTGGGCCACGGCGGTGAAGCAGGTGCGTGCGCCGCTGCTCAAGAGCAACCTGCGCTCCGGCGAGCGCATGGTGGAGGTCAACGAAGAGGGCAAGGAGGCCTTGACCGTGTTCAAGGTGCTGCGCCGCTTCGGTGATTTCGCCACCATGGTCGAGGCCAAGCCGGTGACCGGGCGTACCCACCAGATTCGTGTGCACACCCTGCATGCCGGGCACTGCATTGCCGGTGACAGCAAGTACGGCGATGACGATTTCACTCGCGAGATCCGTGAGCTGGGCGGCAAGCGCCTGTTTCTCCATGCCTATATGTTGACGGTGCCGCTGCCCGATGGCGGCGAGCTGAAATTGCAGGCCCCGGTGGATGAGATGTGGGCCAAGACCGTGGAGCGCCTGAGTGCACCCTGATTACAAACTGCTGATCTTCGACTGGGACGGCACTCTGGCCGATTCCATTGGTCGGATTGTCGAGTCGATGCACGCATCTGCTGATCGTTCCGGCTTTCCTCGCCGCGATGACTACGCCGTCAAGGGCATTATCGGTCTGGGGTTGCCAGAGGCGATTCGCACACTGTATCCGGAAATAGATGATGGGCAGTTGGTAGTCTTTCGTCAGCATTATGCGGATCACTACATTGCTCTCGAGGCAGAGCCTTCGCCTCTGTTTGCTGGAGTGGTGCAGTCTCTCGACGCCTTTCGGGATGAGGGGTATCAGCTGGCTGTCGCCACCGGCAAGGCCCGGCGAGGGCTGGATCGAGTGTTGAAGGCCCATGGTTGGGAAGGGTATTTCGATATCACCCGGGCGGCCGACGAAACTGCCAGCAAGCCTCATCCATTGATGCTGGAGGAAATCCTTGCTCATTGCGGGGTTGGGCCGCGGCAGGCTTTGATGGTTGGCGATTCGTCCTTTGATCTGTTGATGGCGCGCAATGCCGGAATGGATTCGGTGGCCGTGAGCTACGGTGCTCAGTCCATCGAGGCCTTGCAGGCATTCGAGCCGCGCTTGTCCATCGACCGTTTTCCTCAATTGCACGCCTGGCTGAGCCAGGGTGCCGATTAAGTTTTTGCTGGGGTAGCAGGCATGACCGACGAATGGAAGGCGCCGAGCAAGGCGGGCGCTGAAGGTGGTGATGATAAAAGCTGGAAACTGCTGGAGAAGACGCTGTTGGCCAGTGTCCAGGAACAGCGTCGCTCGCGGCGCTGGGGCATTTTCTTCAAGCTGTTGACCTTTGTTTACCTGTTCGCGGCGCTGGCGTTGTTCACGCCGCTGATGACCATGGAAAAGAATGCCACTCGTGGCGGTAGCTACACCGCGGTGATCGATGTCACGGGGGTGATTGCCGACAAGGAATCGGCCAGTGCTGACAATATTGTCGGCAGCCTGCGTACTGCGTTCGATGATTCCAAGGTCAAGGGCATTGTGCTGCGTATCAACAGCCCTGGCGGCAGCCCGGTGCAGTCCGGCTACGTCTATGACGAGATTCGTCGTCTGCGGGCTTTGCACAAGGACACCAAGGTCTACGCGGTGATCTCGGATCTCGGGGCGTCGGGTGCTTACTACATCGCCAGCGCTGCTGACGAGATCTATGCCGACAAGGCGAGCCTGGTGGGTTCCATTGGTGTGACGGCGGCCGGCTACGGCTTTGTCGGTACCATGGAGAAGCTGGGGGTTGAGCGTCGCACCTATACCTCGGGCGAGCACAAGTCGTTCCTGGATCCGTTTCAGCCGCAAAAGCCTGAAGAGACCCAGTTCTGGCAGGGCGTGCTGGACACCACTCATCGCCAGTTCATTGCCAGCGTCAAGCAGGGCCGTGGCGATCGCCTGAAGGACAAGGAGCATCCGGAGCTGTTCTCCGGCCTGGTGTGGTCGGGCGAGCAGGCGCTGCAATTGGGGTTGATCGATGGCCTGGGCAATACCAGTTCGGTGGCGCGGGATGTGATTGGCGAGAAAGAGGTGGTGGACTTTACCGTCCAGGAGTCGCCATTTGATCGCTTCTCGAAGAAGCTCGGTGCCAGCGTGGCAGAGCAGATCGCCATGTGGATGGGCTTTCAGGGCCCAACCTTGCGCTGATCGGGTGTTGCTCAATAAAAAGCCGGCTTGAGTGCCGGCTTTTTTATGGCGGCTCAGGGTGTCTCTACGCCCTCGGCCAGTAGCATGTCCACGAGGCGGATCAGTGGCAGGCCTATAAGGCTGGTGGCGTCGCTGCCGGCGGTGCTCTGGAACAGGCTGACCCCCAGGCCTTCGGCCTTGAAGCTGCCGGCGCAATCATAGGGCTGTTCGGCGTGCAGGTAGCGTTCGATGCGGGTGCTGTCCAGGAGGCGCATGTTGACCGTGAACGGGACGCAGTCGACTTGGCAGTGGCCGGTCTGGCTGTTGAGCAGGGCCAGGCCGGTGAGGAAGGTCACGCTGGCGCCGCTGGCGTCCAGCAGTTGCTGGCGGGCTTTTTCGAAGGTATGGGGTTTGCCGATGATGCGCTCGCCGAGCACCGCGACCTGGTCGGAACCGATGATCAGGTGTGCTGGATGGCTGCTTGCCAGGGCGCGGGCCTTTTCCTCGGCCAGGCGTTTCACCAGGGCCGTGGCAGACTCTCCGGGACGATGGCTTTCGTCGATGTCAGGAGAGCTGCAGGTGAAGGGCAGGCGCAGGCGGGACAGCAATTCCCGGCGGTAGGCCGAGCTTGAGGCGAGTAATAAAGGCAGCATGTGCGTCTCCTGAGGCAGGCCGGGAATTCTAGCGAGGCTTGCAAGTGACGGACAGGGCTGAATTTCCTTTGACATGGCCTGGGGCATCCCTATAATGCTGCGCCTATGTTGAATGACCCGATTCCACCTCACGTTGACCCGCGCAAATTGGCTGACCGTGGCACCACCCTTCAAGGTGAACTGCTGCTGGCCGATTTGGAGAGACTCTGCGACCCGCTTTCCGACAATGTCGGTACGGTGCAGGCTAAATTCGTTTTCGAGCGTGACGAGCGTAAAGCTGTAGTTATCCACAGCTCCATCGACGTCGAAGTCAAAATGGTTTGCCAGCGTTGTCTTGAGCTGGTCACCCTGCCGATCCACAGTGAGTGCAGTTACGCTGTGGTGAAGGAGGGTGCGAATACCCAGTCGTTGCCGAAAGGTTATGACGTGCTGGAACTGGGCGAAGATCCTTTGGATCTGCAGGCGTTGGTCGAGGAAGAGCTTTTGCTTGCCTTGCCAATCGTGCCTGCTCATCATCCGGAAGAATGCCAGCAGCCGGCGGGGCTCGATGAGCCCGAACCGAGCGAGGACGAGGTAACGCGGTCCAACCCGTTCAGTGTATTGGCGCAGTTAAAGCGTGACCCAAACGTTTAGGAGTTAATCAATTATGGCTGTTCAGCAGAACAAAAAATCCCGCTCTGCCCGTGACATGCGTCGTTCCCACGATGCTCTCGAGGCTAGCACCCTGTCCGTAGAAAAGACCACCGGTGAAGTTCACCTGCGTCACCACGTATCGCCAGAAGGCGTATACCGTGGTCGTAAAGTGATCGACAAGGGCGCTGACGAGTAATCCTTGTCCGCTCAAGTCATCGCGATTGACGCAATGGGCGGGGACTTCGGTCCCCGCAGCATTGTTCAGGCGAGTATTGCTTGTCTGTCTGCTACCCCCTCGCTGCACCTGACCCTGGTTGGTCAACCCTCCCTTCTTGAAGAACTGATTTCCGGTCAAACGGCTGTGGATCGCGCGCGCCTGACGATTACCCCTGCAAGCGAGGTGATCACCATGGACGAAAAGCCTTCCCAGGCCCTGCGGGGCAAGCCGGACTCTTCGATGCGGGTGGCCCTTGAGCTGTTGCGCGATGAGAAGGTCCAGGCCTGCGTCAGTGCCGGTAATACCGGTGCGCTGATGGCGCTGTCGCGTTATGTGCTGAAAACCCTGCCCGGAATCGATCGGCCGGCGATGGTGGCTGCCATCCCGACTCAGCGTGGCTATTGCCAATTGCTGGATCTGGGAGCCAACGTCGATTGCAGTGCGGAGCACCTGTTGCAGTTCGCCATCATGGGCT
The DNA here is from genome assembly GCF_024810175.1 of Pseudomonas sp. BIGb0176. Taxonomy (NCBI): domain Bacteria; kingdom Pseudomonadati; phylum Pseudomonadota; class Gammaproteobacteria; order Pseudomonadales; family Pseudomonadaceae; genus Pseudomonas; species Pseudomonas sp. BIGb0176. The sequence continues at coordinate 321,399 of NZ_JANUEC010000002.1, read as the reverse complement.
CGGTTGCGGCGGAAACCCTGGGCATCGTGCGGCCGCGGGTGGCCTTGCTGAATATCGGCACCGAGGACATCAAGGGCAACCAGCAGGTCAAGCTGGCGGCGAGCTTGCTGCAGCAGGCCCGCGGCCTCAACTACATCGGTTTCGTCGAGGGCGATGGGTTGTATCGGGGCGAGGCGGACGTGGTGGTGTGCGACGGTTTTGTCGGCAACATCCTGCTCAAGTCCAGCGAGGGGCTGGCGACCATGATCGCCGCTCGTATAGAAGCCTTGTTCAGGCAGAATCTGCTGTCCCGGGCTGTTGGGGCGCTGGCCTTGCCGCTGATGCGCAGGTTGCAGGCGGATCTGGCGCCGGCGCGGCACAACGGTGCGAGTTTCCTCGGCTTGCAGGGGATCGTGGTGAAGAGCCATGGTTCTGCAGGCGTTCAAGGTTTCCAGAGTGCCATTCAGCGGGCGTTGATCGAGATCCAGGAAGACCTGCCGCGCCGCTTGCATGGGCGTCTTGAAGACTTGTTGCTTTAGGCGTTTTCCCTGTGGAGTGCTTAAATGTGACCGCTCAGTTCAATTGGCCATCCAACTGTCAGTTTCTTGCGTCCACCACGGTGTGACGTCAATTCTCCGACGACAAGATCATTAGGGGCTTGTTACATGTCTGCATCCCTCGCATTCGTCTTTCCAGGACAGGGCTCGCAGTCCCTCGGCATGTTGGCCGAGCTGGGCGCGCAGTACCCACTGATCCTCGATACGTTCAAAGAAGCCTCCGATGCTCTGGGCTACGACCTCTGGGCTCTGACCCAGGAAGGTCCTGCAGAGCTGCTCAATCAAACCGACAAGACCCAGCCGGCCATCCTCACCGCGTCCATCGCCCTGTGGCGTGTATGGCTGGCCGAAGGTGGTGCGCGCCCGGCTTTCGTCGCCGGTCACAGCCTGGGTGAATACAGTGCCCTGGTCGCCGCTGGCAGCCTGACCCTGGGTGAAGCGGCCAAGCTGGTCGAGCGTCGTGGCCAGTTGATGCAGGAAGCCGTGCCGGCAGGGCAGGGCGGCATGGCTGCAATTCTCGGCCTGGAAGATGCCGATGTGGTCGCCGCCTGTGCTGAAGCCGCGCAGGGCGAGGTGGTCAGCGCCGTGAACTACAACTCCCCTGGCCAGGTGGTGATCGCCGGGGCCAAGGCGGCTGTGGATCGCGCCATCGAGGGCTGCAAGGCGCGGGGCGCCAAGCGCGCCATGCCGCTGCCGGTCAGCGTGCCTTCCCACTGTGAGCTGATGCGCCCGGCCGCCGAGCGCTTTGCCGAGTCGATCGCTGCGATCAACTGGCAGGCGCCGCAGATTCCATTGGTACAGAACGTCAGTGCCGCTGTGGCCGCCGACCTGGACACCCTCAAGCGCGACCTGCTGGAGCAGTTGTACAAGCCGGTGCGTTGGGTCGAGTCGGTCCAGACTCTGGCAGCCAATGGCGCCACCGAGCTGGTCGAGTGCGGCCCGGGCAAGGTCCTGGCCGGCCTCAACAAGCGCTGCGCCGAAGGCGTGTCGACCTCTAACCTGAACACCCCAGATGCTTTCGCTGCCGCCCGTGCAGCGTTGGCCTGAACTAGGAGAAGCTTGCATGAGTCTGCAAGGTAAAGTTGCACTGGTGACCGGCGCCAGCCGTGGTATCGGCCAGGCCATCGCGCTTGAGCTGGGGCGTATGGGCGCCACCGTGGTGGGTACCGCCACGTCCGCTTCGGGTGCCGAGCGCATTGCTGCCACCCTCAAGGAAAATGGCATCCAGGGCACCGGCCTTGAGCTGAACGTTACCAGTGACGAGTCCGTGGCTGCAGTCCTGGCCAGCATCGCCGAGCAGTTCGGTGCGCCGGCGATCCTGGTGAACAACGCCGGCATCACTCGCGACAACCTGATGATGCGCATGAAAGATGACGAATGGTACGACGTGGTCGATACCAACCTGAACAGCCTGTATCGCCTGTCCAAGGGCGTTCTGCGTGGCATGACCAAGGCTCGTTGGGGCCGAATTATCAGTATTGGCTCGGTTGTGGGTGCCATGGGCAACGCAGGCCAAGTAAACTACGCGGCCGCCAAGGCCGGTCTCGAAGGTTTCAGCCGTGCCCTGGCCCGTGAAGTGGGTTCGCGGTCGATCACGGTGAACTCGGTTGCTCCAGGTTTTATCGACACCGATATGACCCGCGAACTACCGGAAGCTCAGCGTGAAGCGCTGCTGACGCAAATTCCGCTGGGTCGTCTGGGCCAGGCTCAAGAGATCGCGCAAGTGGTCGCTTTTCTGGCATCCGACGGTGCGGCATACGTTACTGGGGCTACAATCCCGGTCAACGGCGGGATGTATATGTGAGTCAAATGTGACGGATTGCTTCAAAAAAATGTCATACGAGCTGTCTAAAATCCGTTATAAAGCTGCAATCAATTTATAGGCAGATGGCCAAAGGGTTTGAGGGACAAAGCTTTCAGTTGAAAAGCTGAAAAGCCTTTCTATACACTTACCCACTGGCCAGCTGCCTGAATTTGTCCATTAGGAGTGAAAACAAGGTATGAGCACCATCGAAGAGCGCGTCAAGAAAATCGTTGCTGAGCAACTGGGCGTTAAAGAAGAAGAAGTTGTTAACACCGCTTCCTTCGTTGAAGACCTGGGTGCCGACTCCCTTGACACCGTTGAGCTGGTGATGGCTCTGGAAGAGGAATTCGAGACCGAAATCCCTGACGAAGAAGCTGAAAAGATCACTACCGTTCAAGCAGCTATCGACTACGTTACCAGCCACCAGGCTTAATCGTTTGTAGTCGTCTTTTGCTGTCATGGAAAAACCGCACTGCCGTTACGGCGTGCGGTTTTTTCTTTAGGCCTGATACAAAGTGTCGTCATTAGAAAAAGGAGAGTGCTGTGTCGCGTAGACGCGTCGTAGTCACCGGTATGGGTATGTTGTCGCCACTGGGTACGGATGTGCCAAGCAGCTGGCAGGGCATTCTGGCTGGCCAAAGTGGCATCGGTCTGATCGAACACACCGACCTTTCTGCCTATTCCACCCGTTTTGGCGGCTCGGTAAAGGGCTTCAATGTCGAGGAATACCTGTCGGTCAAAGAGGCCCGCAAACTCGACCTGTTCATTCAATACGGCCTGGCAGCCGGTTTCCAGGCGGTACGCAACGCCGGTCTGGAAGTCACCGATGCCAACCGTGAACGCATCGGCGTGGCCATGGGCTCGGGTATTGGCGGTTTGACCAATATCGAGGAAACCAGCCGCATCCTGCACGATTCCGGCCCACGACGGATTTCTCCGTTCTTCGTGCCTGGCTCGATCATCAACATGATTTCCGGTTTCCTGTCCATCCACTTGGGTGCCCAGGGGCCGAACTACGCCATTTCCACTGCATGCACCACCGGTACCCACTGCATCGGCATGGCTGCGCGCAACATCGCCTACGGCGAAGCCGACGTGATGATCGCGGGCGGTGCTGAAATGGCTGCCTGTGGCCTGGGCATGGGCGGCTTCGGCGCGTCCCGTGCACTGTCGACCCGCAACGACGAGCCGACCCGCGCCAGCCGTCCCTGGGACAAGGGACGTGATGGCTTCGTCCTGTCCGACGGCGCCGGCGCCCTGGTTCTGGAAGAGCTGGAGCACGCCAAGGCTCGTGGGGCCACCATCTATGCGGAGCTGATCGGCTTCGGCATGAGCGGTGACGCCTATCACATGACGTCGCCTCCCGCCGATGGTGCCGGTGCTGCGCGCTGCATCGCCAATGCCCTGCGCGACGCCAAGCTCAACGTGGACCAGGTGCAGTACATCAACGCCCATGGCACTTCGACTCCGGCCGGCGACCTGGCCGAGGCCGAAGCGATCAAGAGCGTGTTCGGCGATCACGCCTACAAGCTGGCGGTCAGTTCCACCAAGTCCATGACGGGTCACCTGCTGGGTGCCGCGGGGGCGATCGAGGCGATCTTCAGTGTGCTGGCAATCAACAGCCAGGCCGCGCCGCCCACCATCAACCTGGATGAGCCGGATGAAGGCTGCGACCTCGATTTCGTGCCGCACACCGCGCGCAGCATGGACATCGACGTAGTGCTGTCCAACTCCTTCGGTTTTGGTGGCACCAACGGCTCCCTGGTGTTCCGCCGGTTCTCCGAGTGATGCACAGCTGGGTCGACGGTCAGCCGGCTGACGCACTGTCGCTCAAGGACCGCGGCCTGGCTTACGGTGATGGTCTGTTCGAGACCATTGCCGTCAAATCCGGGCGCCCGCAGTTGCTGGAGCGGCATCTGCAGCGTCTGGCCGAAGGATGCCGGCGCCTGGCGCTGACGGCGGATCAAGCCCTGATCCGCAGTGAGCTGCAGGCTTATGCGGCGGCTTTGGGGGAGGGTGTGCTCAAGCTGATCCTGACCCGGGGCGACAGTCAGCGCGGCTATGCCGCCGATCCTGCAACCGCTGCACGGCGGATTCTCCAGGGCTCCGCATTGTCGGTGTATCCCCTGGCCCATGCCGAGCAAGGCATTCGTCTGTTTCCCTGTACCACGCGCCTGGCTGAGCAGCCGCTGCTGGCCGGCCTCAAGCACCTCAATCGTCTGGAGCAGGTTCTGGCTCGTGCCGAGTGGCGTGATGCCGAGCATGCCGAAGGCTTGATGCGAGATACCTCTGGGCGAGTTATCGAAGGCGTGTTCAGCAACCTGTTCCTGGTCAGCCAGGGGCGGCTGCTGACGGCTGACCTGAGTCGCTGCGGCGTGGCCGGGGTGATGCGCGCTGAAATATTGTTTCAGGCCGAGTCATTGGGCATCCCCGCGCAAGTCGGGGATATCAGTCTCGATCAACTGCAACAGGCTGATGAAGTCTTTGTCTGCAACAGTGTCTATGGCGTCTGGCCAGTGCTTGGCTGTGCCGGGATGAGCTGGTCGGCGGGTGCGCTCACCCGTAAACTGCAGGGCATTACCCGCGCACTACTGGATGCTTGATTCGTGAGACGTAAATTACTGCTCCTGCTGGAAACCGGACTGGTCCTGGCAGGACTGCTGTTGGGTGCGAGTGCCTGGAAACTGCACTCGGCCCTGGAACAACCGCTGAACCTGAGCCAGGAACAGTTGCTCGATGTTCCCGCCGGCTCGACGCCCACCGGCACCTTCAATCGTCTGCAAGCCGAGGGTGTGCTCGATGATGCCTTCTGGCTGCGCCTGTACTGGCGCTTCAATATGGCGGGCCAGCCTCTACACAGCGGCGAGTACCGCATGACCCCGGGCATGACCGCCGAAGGCCTGATCGGCCTCTGGCAGCGCGGTGAGGTGGTGCAGTACAGCCTGACCCTGGTGGAAGGCTGGAATTTCCGCCAGGTACGCAGCGCCCTGGCCAAGAGCGAAAAATTGCAGCAGACCCTGACGGGGCTCAGCGACAGCCAGGTGATGGAAAAGCTCGGGCATCCCGGGGTTTTCCCTGAAGGGCGTTTCTTCCCTGACACCTATCGTTTCGTTCGGGGCATGACCGACGCCGAACTCCTGGAAAAAGCCTACGACCGCCTGGACGATGTGCTGGCCAAGGAGTGGAGCAAGCGTGCCGACGATGCGCCTTACAGCGACCCTTATCAGGCGCTGATCATGGCCTCGCTGGTGGAGAAGGAAACCGGTGTACCCCAGGAACGTGGGCAGATCGCAGGCGTGTTCGTGCGTCGCATGCAGATTGGCATGCTGCTGCAGACCGATCCTACGGTGATCTACGGCCTCGGTGAGCGTTACACCGGCAAGTTGACCCGGGCTCATCTCAAGGAAGCCACACCCTATAACACCTACGTGATTGCCGGCCTGCCGCCGACGCCGATCGCCATGGTCGGACGCGAGGCGATCCACGCCGCCCTCAACCCGGTGCCCGGCAAGAGCCTGTATTTTGTCGCGCGGGGCGACGGCAGCCATGTGTTCTCCGATGACCTGGATGCCCACAACAGCGCGGTGCGCGAGTTTCAGCTCAAGCGTCGCGCCGACTACCGTTCCAGCCCGGCTCCAGCCGCCACGCCAGCGGTCCCCGAAGCGGTAGGTCCGGCGCCGCAGACGCCTGCAGCCCCTGGCCCGGAGACGGCTCCGGCAAGCGCCCCGCAAGCTGCGCCCGAGCCGGCTGCGACTCCGGCTCCTGCCGAGCCTGTGCCCGAGCCCGCGGCGAAAAGCCCGCAATGACATTGATTAAGGACTGCCCGTGACTGGCTTGTTTATTACCCTGGAAGGCCCGGAAGGCGCGGGCAAAAGCACCAATCGCGAGTACCTCGCCGAGCGCCTGCGCGCTGCGGGGATCGAGGTGCTGTTGACCCGTGAACCCGGCGGCACGCCGCTGGCCGAGCGGATTCGCGATGTGCTGCTGACCCCGTTGGAAGAGGTCATGAATGCCGATACCGAGCTGTTGCTGGTGTTCGCCGCGCGTGCCCAGCACCTGGCAACGGTGATTCGTCCGGCCCTGGAGCGCGGTGCGGTGGTGCTGTGCGACCGCTTCACCGACTCCACTTACGCCTACCAGGGCGCGGGCCGCGGCCTGAGCCTTGCGCGCATTGCTGCGCTGGAGGATTTCGTCCAGGGCGAGTTGCGCCCCGACCTGACCCTGGTCTTCGACCTGCCGGTGGATGTCGGCCTGGCGCGAGCCAGTGCTCGTGGCCGGCTGGATCGCTTCGAGCAGGAAGGCCAGGCCTTCTTCGAGACGGTTCGCGAAGCCTTCCTGGCCCGCGCCGCAGCGGCGCCGCAGCGTTATGTGCTGGTGGATGCGGCGCAGCCCCTGGCCCAGGTCCAGCAGTCCCTGGACAGCTTGTTGCCGCAGTTGCTGGAGCGCGCCCGTGGCTGAAGTCTTCCCCTGGCAGGACAGCCTCTGGCAGCAATTGGCGGGGCGTACCCAGCATGCCCATGCCTACCTGTTGCATGGCCCAGCGGGTATCGGCAAGCGGGCCCTGGCCGAGCGGCTGATGGCGCGCTTGCTGTGCCAGCGCCCGGAAGGCCTGGACGCCTGTGGCCAATGCAAGTCCTGCCTGTTGCTGCTGGCCGGCAGCCACCCGGACAACTACGTGCTGGAGCCGGAGGAAGCGGACAAGGCGATCAAGGTCGACCAGGTCCGCGAACTGGTGAGCTTCGTGGTCCAGACCGCCCAGTTGGGGGGGCGCAAGGTGGTGCTGATCGAGCCGGTGGAGTCGATGAATATCAACGCCGCCAACGCCCTGCTCAAGAGTCTCGAGGAGCCTTCCGGCAACACTGTGCTGTTGCTGGTAAGCCACCAGCCCAGCCGGTTGTTGCCCACTATCAAGAGCCGTTGCGTGCAGCAGGCCTGCCTGCTGCCCAGCGAGGCCATGAGCCTTGAGTGGCTGGCCCAGGCCCTGCCTGATTGCTCCGAGGAGGAGCGGGTGGAGCTCTTGACCCTGGCTGCGGGTTCGCCGCTGGCAGCGGTCAGCCTGCAGGCCCAGGGTGTTCGCGAGCAGCGGGCGCAAGTGGTGGAAGGGGTGAAGAAGCTGCTGAAACAGCAGCAGTCGCCCACGCAACTGGCCGAATCCTGGAGTGCCATTCCCTTGTTGCTGCTGTTCGACTGGTTCTGCGACTGGTCGAACCTGGTCCTGCGCTATCAACTGACCCAGGATGAGCAGGGGCTGGGCCTGCAAGACATGCGCAAGGTGCTGCAATACCTGGCGCAGAAGTCTGCCCAGGCCAAGGTGCTGAACATCCAGGACTGGATCCTGGCCCAGCGCCAGAAGGTCCTGAGCAAGGCCAACCTCAACCGCGTGCTGTTGCTGGAAGCCTTGCTGGTGCAGTGGGCGGCCCTGCCTACCCAGAATTGACCCGCAGCGCCTAGACTCAGCGTTGTTTCCGCCCGGGCGCCACAACCCGGGCCTTTCATTGATCGGATGTAGTTGTAGCCTCCTATGCTCGTAGATTCCCATTGCCACCTTGATCGCCTCGACCTCGCCGCTCATGACGGCTCTCTGGATGCTGCGCTGGCTGCTGCCCGCCAGCGGGGGGTAGGGCACTTCCTGTGCATCGGTGTCAGCGCCGACAACGCGGCGGACGTCAAGGCCCTGGCCGATCGTTATGACGATGTCGACTGCTCGGTGGGCGTGCATCCGCTGGATGTGCAGCCCGGCGCAGCGCCGGCCCTGGACTGGCTGCTGGATGAACTGAATCACCCCCGGGTAGTGGCCATTGGCGAGACTGGCCTGGACTATCACTACGAGCCGGAAGCCGCCGAGCTGCAGCAGGAATCCTTCCGCCTGCACCTGCAGGCCGCCCAGCAGACCGGCAAACCGGTGGTGGTGCACACCCGCGGCGCCCGCGCCGACACCCTGGCACTGCTGCGCGAGGCGGCATTGCCCAATGCCGGTGTGCTGCATTGCTTCACCGAAGACTGGGAAATGGCCAAGGCGGCCCTGGATCTGGGTTTCTATATTTCCCTCTCGGGGATTGTCACCTTCCGCAATGCCGATGCCCTGCGGGACGTGGCCCGACAGGTGCCGGCCGACCGCCTGCTGGTGGAGACCGATTCGCCTTACCTGGCGCCGATCCCCTATCGTGGCAAGCCCAACCTGCCGCAGTACGTGCGCGAGGTGGCGGAGTTCCTGGCGATGCTGCGGGGCGAAAGCTATGAAGCCTTTGCCCAGCAGACCACGGCCAACTTCAAGCGGCTGTTCCCCTTGGCGCGGGTCAAGGGCTGAGCCTGGGTCGCACGGTGCACTGGCGCTGAATTGCGGGCAAAAAAAACCCGGGTTCTGGGGGGTGAATCCGGGTTAAGACCATTAGGAGTAAAACTAAGGCACGCGGTCCTTCGGTACCTTGATCGGCGTTTCACTTGGGGGAGATGTCCCGCCGACAGTTGAAGTATTGATCACTATTGCATTCAGTCCAGTTGCCCCTGCTCGTTTTTTAAACAAATTTGGAATACGCGCGCTTCGCTTGAGTTCTCATTTGGGTTGCCTGTATCGCAGTTTTCGACTCGATCGCTGAATATCACCTGATTTTTAGCCGATAAGACTAAAAATAGCCGAACTTTCCTGAAAGTTGCCTACATAATCTGTTGCAGTTTGCTGTACCTGCCCGGCTGGCAGTTATCAACGCCATCGATACTTTCGGATTATTCTTCCGCTCTTCTAGGGCTTCTCTGATGCTGTGGGACGGCAGTTGCATTGGCCCCCGCTGAGCGACGAATCAGCCGGGCAATGATGGAATTGCGACTTATCGAGGCCTTTGCGTCGCACGCAGGGCGTGGGGCAATCCAGGGTGCTGGGTGCGGGAAAAACCAGACTTCGCGGTCTGATCCGGAGCTTGGCGGCTGTGGAAGTTTGCTATTTGAACCCTGGCCCGGCCCCGTATTCACGGGATTTCCCTGGCTTTTGGCGCCTGTCTGGAAGGTTCTGACGGGGCGGCTTTTGCGCCAGAAACACCAGCAACGATGGATGATCCGTGCATTTTGGCGCAAGTTAGGCATAATACGCGGCTTCGATTTTGACCCCGAACAGACCTTTTCTTATGCAGAAAGAACCTCGTAAGGTCCGTGAGTTTCGTCGCCGCGAGCAAGAAATTCTCGATACCGCGCTCAAGCTGTTCCTCGAACAAGGTGAAGACAGTGTCACCGTCGAGATGATTGCGGATGCCGTGGGTATCGGCAAAGGGACCATCTATAAGCATTTCAAGTCCAAGGCGGAGATCTACCTGCGCCTGATGCTCGACTACGAGCGCGACCTGAACGAGCTGCTGCACTCGGCCGACGTCGACAAGGACAAGGAAGCCCTGTCCCGGGCCTACTTCGAATTCCGCATGCGTGACCCGCAGCGCTATCGGTTGTTCGACCGCCTGGAAGAGAAGGTGGTCAAGGGCAACCAGGTGCCGGAGATGGTCGAGGAACTGCACAAGATCCGCGCGTCCAACTTCGAGCGCCTGACCCTGCTGATCAAGGGTCGCATCAGTGAAGGCAAGCTTGAAGACGTGCCGCCATACTTCCACTACTGTGCCTCGTGGGCGCTGGTGCATGGTGCGGTTGCGCTGTACCACTCGCCGTTCTGGAGCAATGTGCTGGAAGATCAGGAAGGCTTCTTCCAGTTCCTGATGGACATCGGTGTGCGCATGGGCAACAAGCGCAAGCGCGACCCCGACACCTCGAACAGCTAAGGCATTCAGCCGCTGTATTGCGCCATCGACAAACTGTATGGCGCAGTGTCCGAGGAATATACTCAGGCATGGGACTTGCCAAAACCTGATTTTTGGGTCAGGTTTTGCCCGGTTCTCCCTTCCTACGCCGGAGTCATCCATGATCGTTGATCGTCAAGGCAGGCGCTTTCGCAACTTGCGGATCAGTCTGACGTCTGCCTGCAACTACGCCTGTACCTACTGCGTGCCCAACGGCAAGCGGCTGGTGGCTGCCCAGGATGAGTTGTCGGCCGAGGCAATGGCTCGCGGCGTGGCGTACCTGATGGAAGCGGCGGGCATCGAGCGCTTGCGCATCACCGGTGGCGAACCCCTGGTCAGTCCCAAGCTGGAAGCCTTCATGGGCGCGGTGGGGCGCATGGGGCTGGACGACATCAGCCTGACCACCAATGGCCAATTGCTTGCGCGCAAGCTGCCGTTGCTGGTGGAGGCCGGTATCCGCCGGATCAACGTTTCCCTCGATACCCTGGATGCGACGGCCTTTCGCAGCATTGCCCGTGGCGGCGACCTGGCCACGGTGCTCGATGGCATGCAGCAAGCCCGCAGTGCCGGTTTGAAGATCAAGGTCAACATGGTGCCGTTGCGCGGGCAGAACCTGGATCAGGTGATGCCGTTGCTGGATTACTGCCTGGAACGGGGTTACGAGCTGCGTTTCATCGAGCTGATGCGCATGGGCCACCTGGCCAATGATGGCAACGCTTTCCTGCAGCAGTTTGTCAGCCTGCAACAGTTGCTGGACCTGATCGGCCAGCGCTACGAATACCTTCAGGCCGATGCGCCGGTGGATGCTACCGCGGTGCGCTACGCCATTCCCGGGCACGGTCATTTCGGCGTGATCGCCAACGAAAGCGTGCCGTTCTGCCGCACCTGCTCGCGTTTGCGGCTGTCCTCCACGGGCTGGCTGCACGGCTGCCTTTCTTCGAGCAATCGTCACTATGTCGGCGACCTGCTGGACAAGCCGCGCCATCAGGCTCTGCCGGCCTTGCAGCGGCTGCTGGTCAAGGCCTTGGGGGACAAGCAGGAGCTGGCCTTTTCCGGTGGAGCCACGGTGATGAAGATCATTGGCGGCTGAGGTGCTTTGCCGACGAATTCCCTTCCTTGGCGGAGCTGGCGCGGAAGCTGCATCCCGTGGCCATTCGCCGGTTTTCCGTCACCGGATTTTGGAGGGTAGGATGCGTAGCCTGGTTTTGCTGCTGGCCTTTTTGGCACTCGGCGGCTGCATGAATGTCAGTGATATGGGCGAAGGGGTGCGCTATCACCTGAGTGATGCGGGGGTGCTCGATCACAGTGATACACGCCGCACCAGCTCGTTCCGCATTCAGCCGGATTCGTTCATTTTCATTGCCCAGGGGCATTTCGTACCGCCGGGTGGCGCTTATCCGCGGCCCAACGTGGTAGCCGAGGAAGCCTTCAACGGCTTTGTCGAGTATTTCCCCATGGTGCGTCGGGCCAAGGCGCCCGAGGGCCTGAATGAAGCCATGGCCGAAGCCCGGGAAGCGGGGGCGCACTATCTGCTCTACGCCCGTTTCGCCAAGGCCGATGACCGTATCGGTAACTCTGACGAGTGGCTGGATCAGGAAGCCGTGGACCGCCTAGGGGTGGATACCAGTACCATCCAGATCATGTTGATCGAAACCAGTACCCAGTACCTGATCGATTCCGCGCGGATTCGCAGCCGTGGCGGTTTACTGACGTTCCACGACAACAAGCCACAGGATCTGCTTGGTCCGCCGTTGCAGCAATACGCGCGCGGCCTGCTGGGCCTGAGCGACTGATTGATTGAGGGAGGAGAGCGGTATGAGTGGTCCAGGCAAGGCCAACGACCTGTTGGCGCAGATTCCCAAGGCTGAAAAAGGCCTGCCGCCGGTCCACCTGTGGAACCCCGACTTCTGCGGCGATATCGACATGCGCATCGCCCGCGACGGCACCTGGTATTACCTGGGTACGCCGATCGGCCGCAAACCCATGGTCAAGCTGTTCTCCACCATCATTCGCCGCGATGGCGATGACTATTTCCTCATCACTCCGGTGGAGAAGGTCGGCATCAAGGTCGACGACGCACCCTTCGTCGCCGTGACCCTGGAGGTCGAAGGGCAGGGCGAGGCTCAGGTGCTGCGCTTTTCTACCAACGTCGAGGAGCAGGTGGTCGCCAATGACGAGCACCCGCTGCGGGTGGTGATCGACCCCCTGACCCAGGAACCGGCGCCTTACATCCTGGTTCGACACAATCTTGAAGCGCTGATCCATCGCAACGTCTTCTACCAACTGGTGGAGCTGGCGCAGACCCGCCAGATCGACGGCCAGAATTGGCTGGGGGTGTGGAGTTGCGGGGTGTTCTTTCCCATTGGTCTTGAACCCTGACGGGCGTTTCAGACGGCTGTAAGAAGATATTTCTTGCTCTGGCTCGGGCCTTTCATGTATCAAACCGGACATGATCAAACATGTCCGATTCGATAAGAAAACAAGGGTGGTCGACGAGTTGATCCGGCGTATTGAAAGCGGCCTGTTGGAGGACGGCTTTCAACTGCCGGGCGAGCATCAGTTGGCCGAAGAATTCGGTGTCAGCCGTGGCACCTTGCGCGAGGCCCTGGCCGAGCTCAAGCGGCGCAACTACATCGCCACGCAAAGCGGCGTAGGCTCCATCGTCACCTTCGACGGTGTTGCCCTGGATCAGCATCATGGCTGGGCCCAGGCCCTGGCCGACAGCGGTGCGCTGGTCAACACCGAGGTGCTGCGCCTGGAAGCGATCCAGCGCCCGGACCTCAAGCATCGCCTGGGCACCGACCAGTTCATCGCCCTCGATCGCCGGCGCCGCAGCACCGATGGCCGGGTGCTGTCCCTGGAGCGCTCTCTGATCCCGGCTTCCGGCGAGCTGGAAGGCCTGCCTAGGGTCGGCCTGATCGATGATTCCCTGACCATTACCCTGGCCGCCTACGGCTATATCGGCGAGCGCGGCGATCAGTGGATCGGCGCCGAGCCCTTGAATGCTGAAGATGCCCAATTGCTCGGACGTGCTCCGGGCGAAGTCTTCCTCAAGGCCCTGCGTACCACCTACGACCGCCAGGGGCGCTTTATGGAGCAGGTCGAAAGCCTGCTGGACCCGCAGCATTTTCGCATGCACCTGCAGTTCGGAGAGCCGCGGTGAATGCATTGCAGCGCGCCCTGGGCGCCTTTTACGGGCTGGCCCTGGGCGATGCGCTGGGCATGCCGACCCAATCCTTGAGCCGGGAACAGATCCAGCAGCGCTTCGGCGTCATCCGCACCCTGGAGGACGCCGGCCCGGACCAGCCGATTGCCGCGAACATGCCCCGGGGCTCCATTACCGACGATACCGAGCAGGCGATCCTGGTGGCTCGCCTGTTGGTCCGGGGGCAGGGCCGGATCGCTCCGGCGGCCCTGGCCCAGAGCCTGATCGAGTGGGAGGCGCAGATGCAGGCCAAGGGTTCCCAGGATCTGCTGGGGCCTTCCACCAAACGCGCCATTGAAATGATCCTCGCCGGGGAGTCCGTTGAAGAGGCGGGCCGCTATGGCACCACCAATGGCGCCGCCATGCGCATCACGCCGGTGGGCATCGCCGCCGATGTGGCTCGGCCCGAGACCTTTCTGCAGGCGGTGGTCGAGGCCTGCCAGGTGACGCACAACACCAGCCTGGGCATTGCCAGCGCGGCGGCGGTGGCGGCGGTGGTGTCCGCCGGAATCAACGGCCAGCCTCTGGCCGAAGCCTTGGCACTTGGTGTGCAGGTCGCCCGGCAGGCCCAGGCCCAGGGGCACTGGGTAGCGGGTGCCACCATCGGTGCTCGCTTGGACTGGACCGGCACCCTGCGTGTCGACGGCGATCGGGAAGGCTTTGCGCGGATGCTCTACGAGCTGATCGGCACCTCGGTGGCTTCCCAGGAATCGGTGGTGGTGAGTTTCGCCCTGGCCCGACAAGTGGCCCTGGGGCAATTGCCGGCCTTCGAGGCACTGTGCATGGCCGCGGGCCTGGGGGGCGACACCGACACAATCGCGGCGATTCTCGGTGCCATGCTCGGCGCTTGCCTGGGGATGGAGATCTGGCCTGGCGAACTGATCGGGCAGGTGCGAAAGGTCAATGAGCTGGACCTGCAGCCTCTGGTGGAACAGCTGCTGGCGCTGCGTTGAGCCGCCTTTAAGGTACAGGCCGCGGTGTGCGGCCATGTTGCCGATCGCTATGGAAAGCTATGACACGGCCAGGAATGCCGGGATGTTCTGTGACTTCCGAAATTGCCCAATACCCCTAACAACGGCAACAGGAGTTTTATCATGAGTTCATCCACGGCCGGATCAGGCGCCGGGCAACTGGAAACCCGCGGTATCGAGCCGGTTCCCGAGGCAGAGTGCGACGGGCACCCGCTGCAGCTGTTCTGGGTCTGGTTCGCGGCCAACATCAGTATTCTCGGCCTGCCCCTGGGGGCGACTCTGGTGGCGTTTCGCGGTTTGTCGATCTGGCAGGTGCTGCTGGTGGCCATCCTGGGGTCGGTGGGGTCGTTCGCCGTGGTCGGCCTGATCTCGGTAGCCGGCCGGCGCGGGCGGGCGCCGAGCCTGACCCTGTCCCGGGCAATCTTCGGGGTGCGGGGCAATATCGGCCCGACCCTGGTGTCGATGCTTTCACGGGTTGGCTGGGAGACGGTCAATACCACCACGGCGGCCTTTGTCCTGCTGTCCCTGAGCTCGATCCTGTTCCAGACCCCGGCCTCGGCCAAGGATGCGCCGCTGCTGACCCTGCTGTTCATCGGCATCTTCGTGCTGATGACCCTGAGCGTCTCCGGCCTGGGCCACGCCACCTTGCTGGTCATCCAGAAGTGGGCCACCTACGGCTTTGGTGCCCTGAACGTGCTGGTGGGCGGTTTCCTCTGCGCCACCATCGACTGGGCGGCGGTCTTCAATGCCGCGCCGGCCCCCATGAGCGCGATGATCATCGGCGTCGGCACCATGGCCGCCGGGACCGGGATTGGCTGGGCCAGTTCCGGGGCCGATATGTCGCGTTATCAGCACCGTTCGGTAACGGCCGGGCGCCTGGTGGCTTCGGCGGCGTTTGGCGCCGGCATTCCGCTGGTGTTGCTGATTACCCTGGGCGGGTTGCTGTCGGTGGGCAACGACCACCTGGCCTCGGCAGTGGACCCGATCATCGCGATCCGCGACATGCTGCCGACCTGGATGGCGGTGCCCTACCTGGTCGCGGCCTTTGGCGGCCTGCTGCTGTCCAACAACCTCTCTGTGTATTCCGCCGGCCTCACCGCGCTGACCCTGGGCCTCAAGGTCAAGCGGGTCTATGCGGTGCTGGTGGATATCGTGGCGATCTTCCTCGGCTCGATCTATTTCATGCTGATTGCCGACAGCTTCTATGGCCCTTTCATCAGCTTCATCTCCCTGCTGGCGGTGCCGATCACCGCCTGGGTGGGGATCTTCGTGGTGGACCTGATCCATCGTCATCACTACAGCGCCGATGATCTGCTCAACGTCGGCCCGAGCAGCGCCTACTGGTACCGGGGCGGCATCGAATGGCGAGCCTTTGGCGCCTGGGTGCTGGCGATTGTGCTGGGCTTCGGTTTCACCACCATCGGCACCACTGCCGAAGACGTCTGGTTCACCGGGCCCCTGGCCGATTCCTGGCTGGGGCATAACGGCCTGGGCTGGATCGTCACCTTCCTGGTGGCCGGCGGCGGTTACGCTCTACTGGGCGGTGCCCGGGACCGGCGCGCGGCCTTTGTCGAGAACGCCAATGCCTAGGTTGCTGCACACCGGCCAGGTGATAGTCGACCTGGTGATGGCGGTAGAGCGCCTGCCGGCCTCCGGAGGCGATGTGCTCGCGCAATCCGCGGGCTTCGAGGCCGGTGGCGGCTTCAACGTGATGGCCGCCGCGGCGCGCAACGGGTTGCCGGTGGTCTACCTCGGGCGCCACGGGCAGGGGCGCTTTGGCGACCTGGCGCGGGCGGCGATGCAGGGCGAAGGCATACAGATGAGCCTGGAGCCCGGCAGGGGGGCTGATACCGGTCTGTGCGTGGCCCTCACCGAAGCCTCTGCTGAACGCACCTTCATTTCCCATATCGGCGCCGAGGGCGAATTGTCGGCCGAGGATCTGGCCCGGGTCCGAGTGGAGGCGGGGGATTACCTCTATGTCAGCGGCTACAGCCTGTTGCAGGAGTGCAAGGCACGGGCCCTGCTGGACTGGTTGCTGGCGCTGCCTCGTTCGATCCCATTGATGTTCGACCCGGGGCCGTTGGCCGGTTCGGCAGATTCACCCTTGATGGCGGCGCTGTTGCCGCGGATCGACATCTGGAGCAGCAACCGCGCCGAGGCATTGCAATTGACCGGTACTTCGCAGATTGCCCAGGCGCTGGCGCAGCTCGAAAGCTGGTTGTCACCTGCGGCGTTGCTGGTGCTGCGTGATGGCCCCCGCGGCTGTTGGGTCAGCCGCCAGGGGCAGGCGGTGCAGGTGCCGGGGTTCAAGGTGGAGGCGGTGGACAGCAACGGTGCCGGTGATGCCCACGCCGGGGTCTTGGTCGCCGGGCTCGCAGCGGGTCTTGAGCCGCTGATGGCGGCTCGTCGGGCCAACGCCGCGGCGGCGATTGCCGTCACCCGGCGTGGCCCGGCCACCGCTCCGGGCAGTGCCGAAGTGGATGCCTTGCTGGCGCGCGGCTGAGTTAGCGGCGAGCAACTGGCCGCCGGTCAGCCGGCCTTGCTCAAGGCTTCGATCAGCTCCTGCTTGCGCATGCGCGAGCGTCCCGGAATCTTCTTCGCCCGAGCTTCGCGCATCAGGCTGTCCTTGCTCTGGGTGCCCAGGGACGCCGCGCTGTTGCGGGCATGCCCGTGGCGTGTGGCCACTGCGCGCCGGGCCGACTCGCTGCGGGCCCGGGCTTTGTCTGCGGGGCTTTTGTCCCGACCGGAGCCACCCGCCCGTTCACCGCCACCGGACTGTTTGTTCACCGTGGCCCAGGCCCGTGCTTCGGCCTGCTCCGGCGAGAGCCCGCGTTCTTCGTAGCTGGCTTCGATGGCCGCGGCCTTGCGGCGCTGGGCCAGGGTGTATTTGGCTTTGCTTCCTCGAGTCATGACATCTCTCCTCAAGGCCCTGGCGCACAGGGCCTGCTGGATTGAACCGGCGGTTACTGGCTGCTGCCTTCAGAACCTGAGCCGCCGGTGGTGGTTTTCGAGCCGGTACCGGTCTTGCCACTGTCGGGTGTGCTGGAGTCCATGGTGCCGACACCGCCCTGGCGGCCGTTGTCGTTGCCCTGAATGCGCGGGTCGGTCCCGGTCGCCGGTGGCAATGAGCCTTCGTCCATGGCCGGTGGGTTGATGTTGATCTTCGGCGTGCCCTGGGTGGCCGGGGATTTCGGGCCTTCAACCGGGTTGGTCGGGCCGGTGGCGCCGGCCAGGGCAGCAGTGGACAGCAGCCCGGCCAGGGCCAGGGCGCAGAGTTGGACCTTGATCATGGTGTCGCCTCCATTCGTTAGAGTCGTTACCTGATATTGGTCCGCTGCCGGGGCCGGTTGGTGCCTGATGATCGACGAACGGTGTTATGCACCGGCTGCCATACGCCAGTGGCCCAGGCGCCGCCAGCCCAGGCGGCCAAGGCTGATCAGCCAGTTCAGCAACGCCACGCCGAGCACCGTGAACAGCAGCGCCTGGATGCCGGCTTCGACGATGATCCGCCCGGCCAGCCAGGGAAAACCGAAGACCCCGATGAAGTACGACAGGCTGAACAGCAGCAACGCCTGGGAGGTGCAGCCGGCTGGCGCTTCGTTGGCCGCCAGGCCGTTGATCACCGAGTAGGTCAGGCCATAGCCCACCCCCAGGGTCACGGCAGCCAGCAGGTAGCTGGCGCTGCTGTCGACAGCAAATAAAAAGAGCAGGATCGACACCAGCATCAGCCCCGAGAGCAGGCAGGCGGCACGATAGGGATCGCGCTTGACCACGATCCCGGCGATCAGCAGGCGGCTGGCGATGGCGGCGCTCATGAAGCCGAGGAAGAACAGCGAGTAGTCGACGCCGCGGGAGGGGCCGTAGCTGGTCTGGAAGCTCGACAGGCCGCCGAATACGCAACCTCCCAGGCCCACCATGAGAATCGGCCAGACGGCGCGGGAGGACAGCACCTGCGCGGTGCCAGCCCAGGTGATGCTAGCCGCCGCGGTGCCCAGGTGGTTGGCCTGCTGGCGCAGCCGGCCGCCCAGCCGCCAGAAGATCAGCACACCCAGCAGGCTGGCACCGGCGGCGATCAGAAAGGCGCTGGTCAGTGGGTAGCCCAGGGCACTGGCCAGGCGCCCCAGCAAGGGGCCGGAGCCGATGCCGGTCATCATGCTGCCCGACAGCAATGCGAAGTAGCGGGCCCGTTGCGCGGGCTCCACCAGCATCGCCACGATGATCGGTCCCAGGGTATAGAACACCCCCCAGCCCAGGCCCAGGGTCAGGCCGAAGAACAGCAGGCCGGGGCCGACCCCCGGGGTCAGGGCAAAGCCCAGGCTGGCCACCGCCAACAGGCAGCCGAACACTGCCACCGAGCGCGCGGCGCCCAGGCGGTCCGAGAGGTGCCCGGAGCCGATCACCGCAACAAAGGTGCTGAGCATGGCTGTGGAAATCACCGTGCCGGCATCGTGTTCATTGCCGCCACGGCTGCCGATCAGCAGCGACAGGAGAAAGGTCGAGCCGTAGGACAGCGACAGCAGGTAGCTGCCCAGGCAGAACAGGCCGAATAACGGGGCCGAGACCCGGGACTGCTGCGGGGTGCACGCCGACATGAAAGTGCCTCTTTATGCTTGAAGTCATGCCGGGCTTTCTAACATGGCGCCTCCCGGTGTTTGTTGTGTTCCTGCAGGCCTCAGGGTTAGTCGGCAGCGGAGTAAGTGCCGTGCGCAAGGAGCTGGGCCGGGGGGCTTGGCATAAATGGTCGTGCATGTATTTCTGCTGCCGTTCTAATATGGCCGCCTGATTCCAACAAGAGAGCCGTCGATGACCGTAGAAATCCGTCCTGCACTGCCCAGCGATGCCCCGCAGATTCTTGCGTTCATCACCGAACTTGCCGATTACGAGCGGGCCCGCCATGAAGTGATCGCCAGCGTCGCCGATATCGAACGCAGCCTGTTCAGCGAGGGGGCCACGGCCCATGGCCTGATCTGCCTGCGCGAAGGCGTGCCGATCGGCTTTGCGGTGTTCTTCTTCAGTTATTCCACTTGGCTGGGCAGCAATTGCCTGTACCTGGAGGACCTTTACATCACTCCGGAACAACGGGGCGGCGGGGCGGGCAAGCAACTGCTGCGGCATCTGGCGCAGATCGCCTGTGACAATGATTGCGGGCGCTTCGAATGGAGTGTGCTGGAGTGGAACGAGCCGGCGATCCAGTTCTACAAGTCCCTGGGCGCCCAGCCTCAGGAGGAATGGGTCAAGTACCGCATGGATGGCGAAGTGCTGCGCGCCTTTGCTCGCGGCTGACGCCAGCTTGCTCGTGGAGGAGCCGGCGTGCCGGCGAAGGCGCACGCCATCGGCGCCCCCGGCGACCAGCCATGCTTTGACGGTGTCGAGAATCAGCCTTTCAAGGTTGCCATGTCGATCACGAAGCGGTACTTCACATCACCCTTGATCATGCGCTCGTAGGCTTGATTGATCTGGCGGATGTCGAGCATTTCGATATCGCAGGTGATGCCGTGCTCGGCGCAGAAGTCCAGCACTTCCTGGGTCTCGGCAATGCCGCCGATCAGCGAGCCGGCCAGCACCCGGCGGCTCATCACCAGCTTGCCGGCGTGCAGCGCCGGGTCCACCGGTTCGATCAGGCCCACCAGGATATGCACGCCATCGAAGCGCAGGGTGTCGAGGTAGGGGTTGAGGTCGTGGGGCACCGGGATGGTGTCCAGGAGAAAGTCGAAGTGCCCGGCCACCGACTGCATCTGCGCCACGTCGGTGGATACGATCACATGGTCCGCACCCTGGCGGCGGGCTTCTTCGGCCTTGCTCGCGGAGCGGGTGAACAGGGTCACTTCGGCGCCCAGGGCCTTGGCGAACTTGATGCCCATGTGGCCCAGGCCGCCCATGCCGAGAATCCCCACCTTGTCACCGGGCTTGACCCCGTAATGCTTGAGTGGCGAGTAGGTGGTGATGCCGGCGCAGAGGATTGGCGCAGCGCTGGCCAAGTCGAGTTTCTCCGGAATGCGCACCACAAAGTGCTCGCTGACCACGATGCTGTCGGAGTAGCCGCCCATGGTGTTGCTGCCATCGACCCGGTCCGGGGTGGCGTAGGTCATGGTCGGGCCTTGCAGGCAGTATTGCTCCAGGTCGGCGGCGCAGGCCTCGCAGTGGCGGCAGGAATCCACCATGCAACCGACGCCCACCAGGTCGCCGACCTTGTGCTTGCTGACGTTGGCGCCGACGGCTGTGACCTTGCCGACGATCTCGTGGCCCGGCATCAGCGGGTACACGGCGATGCCCCATTCGTTGCGGGCCTGGTGGATATCGGAGTGGCAGACGCCGCAGTAGAGGATCTCGATGGCGACGTCGTCCGCACGCGGACTGCGGCGCTGGAAGCTCATGGGGGCGAGGGGAGTGGTGGCCGATTGGGCGGCATAACCGATGGCGGTGTACATGGTGGACCTCGCAAAAAGCATTGACGATTGAGGCGTGG
This sequence comes from Pseudomonas sp. BIGb0176, assembly GCF_024810175.1. Classification (NCBI taxonomy): domain Bacteria; kingdom Pseudomonadati; phylum Pseudomonadota; class Gammaproteobacteria; order Pseudomonadales; family Pseudomonadaceae; genus Pseudomonas; species Pseudomonas sp. BIGb0176. Next base: position 300,642 of record NZ_JANUEC010000002.1, on the reverse strand, counting down.
CATTCTCGGCGTCGGGCCCTGGGCCAACCATGGCGATTCCTCGGCATGTCATGCCTATTCCTCCGGCATTGGCGGTTTTCACGCGGCATTGGCGTACAGACCTGCGATGATGTTTTCGTCCCTTTTTCCGTGAAGTTTTCCCCATGCTGCTGACCCGCCATCTGGATGCCAACGCCACCCTGGTCTCGCTGATCCAGCCCCTTGCCAGCCGTGACGGTTTCGTTGCCACCGCCTTGCCCGGGGTCCAGGTGCTGCGGGCCAGTTGCGACGTGGCGCGGGGCCCGCAGATCTATGAGCCGAGCCTGATGATCATTGCCCAGGGCAGCAAGCTGGCCTACCTGGGCACGCGAACCCTGGAATACGGTGCCGGGCATTACCTGATCCAGGCCCTGTCGGTGCCCTTCGAGTGCGAAACCTTCGCCTTGCCCGATGCGCCGCTGCTGGGGGTTTCCATCGCTATCGACCGGGCGGTGTTGAGCGAGCTGGTGCTGGCCATGGGCGTCACCGAAGGCCGGGCGGCTTCGGCGCAGACCCTGGAGTCGATGACTTCGGCTGTGCTCGACGACGCCATGCGTGGTTGCGTGGAACGCCTGTTGCGCTGCCTGCACGATCCTCTGGAGTGCAAGGTCATGGGCCCTTCACGGGTGCGCGAGTTACTCTTTGCCGCTTTGCGCGGGCCCCAGGCCGATGCGCTGCGGGCGCTGGTGGAGCAGCAGGGGCAATTCGCCCGGGTTGCGGCTTCGCTCAATCACCTGCACGAGCACTACACCGAGCCGTTGAACGTCGAGACCCTGGCCCGCTGCGCCAACATGAGCACCTCGACCTTCCACGAGCATTTCAAGCGCAGCACCCTGCTGTCGCCGGTGCAGTACCTCAAGCGCCTGCGCCTGCTCAAGGCCCAGCAGTTGCTGTTGGGAGAGGGGCTGGGCGTGGCCCAGGTGGCTCATCGGGTGGGCTACCAGAGCACTTCGCAGTTCAGCCGCGAGTACAAGCGCTACTTCGAACGCAACCCGGGCGAAGAACGCGCCGCTTGAAAACACCGCGCCCCTTGTAGGAGCTGGCTTGCCAGCGAATGCGCCCTTGGGCCGGAGCAAGGCTTGGGGGGCTCTTCGCCGGCAAGCCGGCTCCTACAGGTGGCGGTGTCGCTGAATCCCGGGCATGAAAAAGGCCCCCATAAAGGGGGCCTTCTTTTATCGCACCGGCTTACATGTTCGGGTAAGTCGGGCCGCCGGCGCCTTCCGGAGTGACCCAGGTAATGTTCTGGGCCGGGTCCTTGATGTCGCAAGTCTTGCAGTGCACGCAGTTCTGCGCGTTGATCTGGAAGCGCTTCTCGCCATCTTCCTGGGTGATCACCTCATACACGCCGGCCGGGCAGTAACGCTGGGCAGGTTCGTCGTACAGCGGCAGGTTGCGGCTCAGCGGGATGCTCGGGTCGGTCAGCTTCAGGTGGCAAGGCTGTTCTTCTTCATGGTTGGTGCCGGAGATGAACACCGAGCTCAACTTGTCGAAGCTGAGTTTGCCGTCGGGTTTCGGATAGTCGATCTTCACGCAGTCCTTGGCCAGCTTCAGGCAGGCGTAGTCCGGCTTGGTGTCGTGCAGGGTGAACGGCAGTTTGCCGCCGAAGATATTCTGGTCCATCCAGTTGAAGCCCGCGCCTATGATCGGGCCGAACTTGTGCATGGCCGGGCCGAAGTTGCGGCTGGCGAACAGCTCTTCATACAGCCAGCTGGCCTTGAACGAATCGACGTAGCTCTTGAGTTCGTCGGCGCCTTCGGAGCCGGCGAACAGCGAGTCGGCTACCGCATCGGCGGCCAGCATGCCGGACTTCATGGCGGTGTGGCTGCCCTTGATCTTGGCGAAGTTCAGGGTGCCAAGGTTGCAGCCGATCAGCGCGCCACCCTTGAACACCATCTTCGGCAGCGAGTTCAGGCCGCCCTTGCAGATGGCGCGGGCGCCGTAGCTGACGCGCTTGCCGCCTTCCAGGTACTGCTTGAGCACCGGGTGATGCTTGAGGCGCTGGAACTCGTCGAACGGCGACAGGTAAGTGTTGGCGTAGGACAGGTCGACGATCAGGCCCACTACTACCTGGTTGTTTTCCAGGTGATAGAGGAAGGAGCCGCCAGTGTTCTCGTTGCTCATGATGTCCAGCGGCCAGCCGGCGGTGTGCACCACCAGGCCAGGCTGGTGCTTGGCCGGGTCGATTTCCCAGATTTCCTTGAGGCCGATGCCGTAGTGCTGGGCGTCGGCGTCGCTGTCCAGGTTGAACTGCTTGATCAGTTGCTTGCCGATATGGCCACGGCAGCCTTCGGCGAACAGGGTGTATTTGCCGCGCAGTTCCATGCCGGGGGTGTACATGCCCTCTTTCGGCTGGCCTTCACGGTCGACACCCATGTCGCCGGTAAGAATCCCGCGGACTACGCCGTTTTCGTCGATCAGGGCTTCCTGGGCGGCAAAGCCCGGGTAGATTTCAACGCCCAGGTTCTCGGCCTGCTGGGCCAGCCAGCGGCACAGATTGCCCAGGGAAATGATGTAGTTGCCTTCGTTGTGCATGGTCTTGGGCACAAAGAAGTCTGGAACCTTGGTGGAGGTTTCGCCGCTGCGCAGGACATAGATGTCGTCGCGGGTGACCGGGGTGTTGAGCGGGGCGCCCAGTTCCTTCCAGTCCGGGAACAATTCATTCAGGGCCCGTGGTTCGAACACGGCACCGGAAAGGATGTGAGCACCGACTTCGGAGCCTTTTTCAACCACGCAGACGCTGATTTCCTTCCCGGCTTCAGCGGCCTTCTGCTTAAGGCGGCAAGCGGCGGACAAGCCTGCGGGGCCGGCACCGACGATGACCACGTCGAATTCCATGTATTCGCGTTCCACTAGGCTATCTCCTACTCAAGGCTCAACGGTTTTTTCTAATTGGAGGTTTGGCGTTGCATCCCCCGCTTTCTCCCATCGCGCATGGGGGGAGAAGGGGAGGACGGCCGACCTTTCTCTCTGGGCGGCGCATTATATCTACACCACTCTCAGCGTCCAATACAAACGTTTGTTTGAATTTGCCGCAGCCCAGGTAAATCAAAGAAGCGCGGCTTATAAACGGCTATTTTGCCGTATTGACCGGAAAAGGCGTTCCGGTCAAGATACGGTCGGTTTTGCGCTCGCCGTAGGCTGACTGTTGGTTTCAAGAGCACCTCTAAAGACAGGGCAAAGGCAGTAAAGGTGACGCGCGCGCAGCTTGAAAGTGCGCAGTCTACACGCCGCGATAATGAATGACTCGTCGGTCACCACTGACGAACGGTCATCACCCCGTGAGCAAGGTCAACCTTTTTGTGCGCCAGCGTTTTTGGAGGTGCCCTTGTGCCGATGAGCATCAACCGCCAGGTTCTCGCCTAGGCGACTTTCTTTTCACCGGAGAGTAACGAGGAATCCATGAAGGTTCTTGTAGCTGTCAAACGAGTGGTCGACTATAACGTCAAGGTTCGCGTCAAAGCGGACAACTCCGGCGTCGACCTCGCCAACGTCAAGATGTCGATGAACCCTTTCTGCGAAATCGCAGTGGAAGAAGCCGTACGCCTGAAAGAGAAAGGTGTAGCGACTGAAATCGTCGTCGTCTCCATCGGTCCTGCTACTGCTCAAGAGCAACTGCGTACCGCCCTGGCACTGGGTGCCGATCGCGCGATCCTCGTCGAGTCCGCTGAAGAGTTGAACTCCCTGGCCGTGGCCAAGCTGCTCAAGGCCGTGGTCGACAAGGAACAGCCACAGCTGGTGATCCTCGGCAAACAGGCCATCGATAGCGACAACAACCAGACCGGCCAGATGCTGGCGGCCCTGAGCGGCTACGCTCAAGGCACCTTCGCCTCCAAGGTCGAAGTGTCCGGCGACAAGGTCAACGTCACCCGTGAAATCGACGGCGGCCTGCAGACCGTTGCGCTGAACCTGCCAGCCATCGTCACCACCGACCTGCGTTTGAACGAGCCGCGCTACGCGTCTCTGCCAAACATCATGAAAGCCAAGAAGAAGCCGCTTGAAACGCTGACTCCTGATGCTTTGGGCGTTTCCACCGCCTCCACCAACAAGACCCTGAAAGTCGAAGCGCCGGCTGCACGCAGCGCGGGCATCAAGGTCAAGTCGGTGGCTGAACTGGTCGAGAAACTGAAAAACGAAGCGAAGGTAATCTGATCATGACTATCTTGGTAATCGCCGAACACGATAACAAGGCGCTGGCTCCGGCCACCCTGAACACCGTTGCCGCCGCCGCCAAAATCGGTGGTGACGTGCATGTACTGGTAGCCGGCCAGGGCGTTGGCGCCGTGGCTGAAGCCGCGGCCAAGATCGCTGGCGTGGCCAAAGTGCTGGTGGCCGACAACGCCGCCTACGCTCACCAACTGCCGGAAAACGTTGCGCCGCTGGTGGCCGAACTGGGCGCTGGCTACAGCCACATCCTGGCTGCCGCTACTTCCAACGGCAAAAACATCCTGCCGCGGGTTGCCGCTCAGCTGGACGTCGACCAGATCTCCGAAATCATCTCGGTAGAAAGCGCTGATACCTTCAAGCGTCCGATCTATGCCGGTAACGCCATCGCTACCGTGCAGTCCTCGGCTGCCGTAAAAGTCATCACCGTACGTGCCACCGGTTTCGACGCCGTTGCCGCTGAAGGTGGTTCGGCTGCAGTCGAAACCGTGGGCGCCGCTCACGATGCCGGCAAGTCGAGCTTCGTTGGCGAAGAACTGGCCAAGTCCGATCGCCCTGAACTGACCGCAGCCAAGATCGTCGTTTCCGGCGGCCGCGGCATGCAGAACGGCGACAACTTCAAGCACCTGTATGCCCTGGCCGACAAGCTGGGCGCTGCTGTCGGCGCGTCCCGCGCTGCGGTGGACGCAGGTTTTGTGCCCAACGACATGCAGGTCGGCCAGACCGGCAAGATCGTTGCGCCACAGCTGTACATCGCCGTCGGTATCTCCGGCGCGATCCAGCACCTGGCGGGCATGAAGGACTCCAAAGTGATCGTCGCGATCAACAAGGACGAAGAAGCGCCAATCTTCCAGGTAGCCGACTACGGCCTGGTAGCGGACTTGTTCGAAGCCGTACCTGAGTTGGAGAAGCTGGTCTAATCCGGCGTCTTCACTTATAAAGAGCCCGGCCTTTTGGCCGGGTTTTTTTATGTGTGTTTTTTGCCGGGGGAGGGTTTCGCCATGGATCTGCGCCGCATGAGTGGCTGGCCAGTGCTGTTGGGCCTGACGTTGTTGCCATCGTTGTCGATGGCGGCGGGCAAGTGCGAGCGTCTGGTGGTCACTGGCAGCCCCGATGCACCGCCTTACCTGTGGCGTGACCCTCAGGACCCCAAGCACCTGATGGGTGCCAGCGCCGACCTGCTGCAGCAGGTGGCCGGGGAACTGGGGCTGAAGGTCGAGGTGCTGTATGCCGGCAAGCGCTCCGAGGCGCTGGACGAGGTACGCACCGGGCGCATGGACCTGCTCGCCGATGCACCGCTGACCCTCAATGAGCTGGAATCGCTGGACTACATCCACCCGGCGCTGGTGCAGAACGACTATCTGGTCTGGACCCGCAAGGATTCGACCCTCAGCTACACCCAGCCGGGAGACCTGGCAGGCCATCCGGGCGCCGTGTCGGAAAAGGCCCGACTGACTCAGCCCTTTGTCGCCATGGCCAAGGAGCATCTGCAACTCAAGCGCCTGCCGAATCTGACCCAGGTCTTCCAGACCTTGCTCCTGGGGGAGGTGGACTATGTGCTGGCGCCTCGCTACGCAGGCATGGCCATGGCCCAGACCCTGGGCATGACGGCGGATCTGGCGGCGTTTCCCCAGCCCATCGACAAACCGGGGCTGTTCCTTGCGCTGTCCCATAACTCCGCCTGCAATGACCCATGGTTGCGCGGACAGTTGGCCAAAAAGATGACAGAATTGCCCGCGTCCGGTCTGACGGAGACCTTGCTGCAGCGCAATCTGGAGCGCTGGAAGGCCCAGTTGCAGCAACCCGTCAGCAGCCCAAAACAGTAGGAATCTTGTGTGACTATTCGACCTCTTTTCGCCGCCATGGCTGTTCTCGCCCTGGCGGGTTGTGCAACCGATCCGGCGCCCATCGAGCAGATGCGCCTCACCGCGCAGACGCTGGAGCAGGCCAAGGCCGTGGGGGCTTCTGCCGAGGACATGCCCGAGTTGAAACTGGCCGAAGACAAGTTCTCCCGGGCACAGGGCAACATGCAGGATGAGTCCTACAAGAAAGCGCGGATGCGCGCAGAACAGGCCGAACTGGATGCGCGCCTGGCCGAAGCCAAGGTCCTGACCCGCAAGAGCCAGGAACAGGTGAATGCGCTCAATACCCGCATCACTCGCCTGCGCAAGCAACTGGGAGATGCCCAATGAATCTGTCTACCCGGATCATCGGCAGTGCAGTGCTCCTGGCATGCGCCGGACTCTATGGCTGCGCTGGCCAGCACAGCGAAGAAGCCCTGCAGCAGGCCAGTAACGACTTCCAGAAGGTCAAGGAAGACTCCAACGTGCTGCGTATCGCGCCCAAGGACGTGATCCGTGCCGGGGAGTCCCTGGCACGTGCCGATCGCCTCTCCACCTATTGGGGCAGCGGTGGCGATGTGGAGCATTACGCCTACCTGAGTCGGCGCTACAGCGAAATCGCCCGTGAGCATACCGAACAGGCACTCAATAACGAGCGTGCGGCCAAGCTCGAGCTGGAGCGCCAGCGCCTGCAACTGGCCCTGCGCGAAGCCAAGTTGCTCAGCGTGCAGCAGCAGGGCAAATGGCTGGAAGAACAGATCATCAGCCTGGCCACCACCCAGACCGATCGCGGTCTGGTGATGACTCTGGGGGATGTGCTGTTCGATACCGGCGAAGCGGAACTGAAGAACTCGGCGAACCGCACTGTGCTCAAGGTGGTGCAGTTCCTCCAGTTGAACCCCAAGCGCGTGGTGCGCATCGAGGGTTACACCGACAACACCGGCGAGCGCCAGAGCAATCTGCAGCTGTCCAAGGACCGCGCCCAAGCCGTGGCGGATGTGCTGGTGGACCTGGGTATCGATGAAAAACGCATTCAGGTCGAAGGCTATGGCGACGACTATCCGGTGGAGGCCAATGCTTCCGAGCGGGGAAGGGCGCAGAACCGTCGGGTGGAGATCGTGTTCTCCGACGAAAAAGGCCAGTTGGGCGCTTCTCGCTGAAGCTGCGCCAGTGCCACGGAAAAACCCGACGCCTTGCTCGCGTCGGGTTTTTTTATGCCTGCCAAGAGGTTCACAAAAACCCTACAGTTATGCTTTTCACTGCCCCGTGTCCTCGACTATTGTAGAAACTGTCCCAGTACACTTCTAAACTGTGCCGGTATTGTTTCACACAAGAATAAAACGCCGTGAAATCGAGTGCTGCGCCATGACCAATCTCTTGCTCTATCAACGTATCGCTCAGCAACTGGCTGAGGATATTCGCCGTGGTGTCTACCAGCCGGGGGAGCGCGTACCGTCGGTACGCAAGATGAGCTCGCAGCTCAATGTCAGCCACGCCACGGTACTCCAGGCCTACGCCAACCTCGAAGACCAGGGGCTGATTCGCGCGCGCCCGCAGTCGGGCTACTACGTGCACCAGACGCCGGCGCTGACCGCGCCCACGCCGGATATCGCCCGGGTCGAGCGCCCTGGGCTGGTGACCCGCAGCAGCATCATTCAGCAGGTGCTGGTGGAGTCCCGTCGCGAAGGTGTGTTTCCGTTGGGGGCCGCAGTGCCCAGCGTTGACTATCTGCCAGTGCGGGCGCTGCACCAGCAGTTGGCCAAGGTCACCCGGTTTCACAGCCCCCGGGCATTCAGTTACATGTTCAGCCCGGGCTTCGAGCCACTGCGGCGTCAGGTGGCCATTCGCATGCGCGATGCCGGGGTGGTGGTCGACCCGTCGGAAGTGGTGATCACCCACGGCTGCGTCGATGCCCTGCAGATGTCATTGCGGGTACTGACCCGGCCCGGGGACCTGATTGCTGCGGAGTCGCCGACCTACTACGGCCTGCTGCAACTGGCGGACTTGCTGGGGCTCAAGGTCATCGAGATTCCCAGTGATCCGTCCACCGGCATGAGCCTGGAAGCCCTGCAACTGGCGGCCAACCAATGGTCGATCAAGGCCCTGGTGCTGACCACACGCCTGAGCAATCCCCTGGGCGGCACCATGCCCGAGGAGCGGCAGAAGCAGTTGCTGCGCCTGGCATCGGATTTCGATATCCAGGTGGTCGAGGACGATATCTATGGCGAGTTGATGTTCGAGGTGGGGCGTACCAAGGCCCTCAAGGCCTATGACCGCCTGGATCGGGTGATCTACTGTTCGAGCTTCTCCAAGACCCTGTCTCCCGGCGTGCGCATCGGCTGGATGATTGCCGGCAAGTACCAGCAGGAGATCCAGCGCCTGCAGACCTTCAGCACCCATTCTGCGTGCAGCGTGACCCAGATGGGGGTTGCGGCCTACCTGGAAAACGGCGGTTATGACCGGCATTTACGGTACATCCGCCAGGAATACCGGAAGAATCTCAGCGCCTTTCAGCTGGCGGTGCAGCAGTACTTCCCTGAGGGCACGCAGATCACCCGGCCCAACGGGGGCTTCATTCTCTGGGTCAGCCTGCCGGGGCGGGTCAACACCCAGGAGCTTCATGTGCGAGCCTTGCAGCAGGGCATCAGCATCGCCCCGGGGCTGATCTTCAGCAACACCGAGCAGTTCAACCACTGTGTGCGGCTCAACTGCGGTACGCCCTGGAATCGCGAGGCCGAGCGGGCTCTGATGACTTTGGGAATGCTTGCCAGCCAGTTGTGCCAGGAGGCGGCGGGCGGATTTTAATCAGTGTGGCCCTGTGCTTGTCATGGGGCCTGCAACAAGCGAGCATAGAGGACCTTTTGTCGATCTACCTGTCTTTCATGAAAGCCTTTCTACCTGCCCTCTGGTTAAGTGTCTGTCTGTTGGGAACCACCTTCGTGGCTCCTGCCCAGGCGGCTTCCTCCCAGGACAAGCCGGCTGCGGGGGCGGCCCACGCCACTAAGGCGGCCCCTGCCAAGAAGGCTCCGGCCAGCAAGGCCAAGCCTTCGGCCAGTGCCAGCAAGAGCAAGTCCGCGGCCAAGAAGGCGCCCGCCAAGCCCAAGTCCAAATGGGCCTATCAGGACATCAAGAAGCCGTTGCCCAGCGCCAAGGTGGACTTGAGCCTGCCGCCGGAAATGGTCAAGCACCTGCAGCCGGTGGGCAGTGTGCCGCTACCCAAGCGCGAGCCGCTGCTGCCGCAGATGTTTGGCGAAAAGCCCAAGGAAAGCAGCCCGTTCCAGCTCAACGGCCGCTTGCTCAGCAATGAAATGCAATTGCAGCTGCGCAACGAGGAACGTCGGGATATCGAAGGCGCGGCCCTGGATTTCGAGTTCAAGCAGTAAATTCTTCATCCTCTTCTGTGACGGGTTGGCTCGACACTTTGTCGGAGACTGATCAGTCACGCACGGTTGTGCGTCAAATCCGTTCTTTGAGTAATTTTAAACGGCTGTTTTAGCGGTTACTCTTGGCGGGCGTCATTCAACACTCTGCTTGTCGCAAGGAGCTTTTCCTCATGAACTGCCGTGAAGGTTGTGGCGCCTGCTGCATCGCCCCTTCCATCAGCACCCCGATTCCCGGAATGCCCCAGGGCAAGCCGGCGGGAGAACGTTGCCTGCATCTTTCTGTCGAACACCTGTGCGGGCTGTTCGGCCTGCCGGAGCGGCCGGCGGTGTGTGGGGCGTTCCTGGCGGATCCCGAGGTGTGTGGCGAAAGCCGCGAAGAAGCCATCCGCCTGATTGGCTGGTGGGAACAAGTGACCGCGGCATAGAGTGTTCTCAATGAACGGAACTTCAACAATAAGGAATAAGACAATGGGTTCGCTGCAACGAATGGCTGTGCTCTGTGGTTTAACCGTGCTGTTGTCGGCAACGGCCCACGCCGAAGACTGGCAAACCGCCAAGGATGAAGACGGCATCAAGGTCTCCTTGAGTGAAGTGGCCGGCTCCAAATACAAGGCCTACCGTGGTGTGACCACCATGAAGACCTCCATCGCCAAGCTCCGCGCGCTGCAGGAAGACGTGGCGGGCGCCTGCTCCTGGATCCACGAGTGCAAGACCCAGAAACTGCTCAAGCACGAGGGCGATCAAAGCTGGACCTACACCCAGTTCAACACCCCGTGGCCAGTCACTGCCCGTGACTCGGTATTGCACATCACTACCAGCGAAGCGGCCGACGGCAGCCTGACCCGCAAACTGGAGGGCGTGCCCACCTACATCCCTGAAGAGAAAGGCTTCGTGCGGGTGGCCCAGGTCGAGGGCTACTGGAAGTTCGTACCCAAAGGCGCCGACCAAGTGGAAGTGACCTACCAGGTGCACACCGAGCCGGGTGGCAGCGTGCCGTCCTGGCTGGCCAACAAGTTCGTGGTGGATGCGCCGTTCAACACCCTGAAGGCACTCAAGGCTCGCGCCGAAAAGCCTTGATCGGCTGAGTTTTGCCAGCATTACCAGGGCCGCCTTCGGGCGGCCTTGTCATTGCTGTGTTCCGGCAGCGCGGTGGAACGATTGCCCGTTGCTCAGGGTCGAGATGTTGTCAGCCCACTCATGGGGCTATCGAGGAGGCACTGATGCAAAAGTGGCAAGTCACTTTCGTTGACGATCATGGTGTCCAGTCCGTCGAGCATTTCGACTGCGACCAGCAACCGACGATGGAACGCGCCGCACAACTGGTGCGGGCCAAGTTGTTGCCAGTGAGTGCCGAACTGGACCTGAACGATCTGGACGGGCGCACCGAGGACCCCACCCTCAAGAGCCTGAAAGAGCAGAACAGCATTCAGATTCTCAGTATCACGCCGATCTAGAGAGGGTAGAGCGCGCTTCGCAGTAATTTCTGGCGACGTCCAGAGCAAGGCGCTAATCTGCAAACGAGATCAGCGAATTCTTCGCTAGGCTCTGATCTTGTCAGCTCCATGCTTGTTTCCTGACGACCCGCCCCGGGTCGTGATGCCGGTCCCTTTGGCCGGCGGTTCGGGAAACACGGAAAGTCTATCCATCGGTTTGAGGAGGACGTTTCATGAGCACAGCCGTTCAAGAAGACATCAGCAGCAGTGTGCTGCGCCGCATGAAAGAAGGCGGTTTCGACTTTTCACGATTCCATCCCATCGAGTTCTACGCCATTTTTCCGGATGAGGAGCGGGCACGCAGGGCGGCAGGACATTTTCGCGGTGAATCCTTGAATGCCCAGGTCAGCGTGCGTGACGACGGCGCCTGGTACCTGGAACTGAGCAAGGTGATGTACGCCACCTATGGCGGCATCGGGGATTTTGAACAGGACTTCGAGGCGGTGGTCGAGCCCCTGGGCGGCATCATTGAGGGCTGGGGAGTGAAACAGGAGATCCGTGGACGGCTGGTATAGCCTGCGCTAGATATATCGAGACAGACAATTGGCTGGCCCCTGGGCCGGCCAATTGTGTTTTCGGGGCCCGCACAAGGTAAAAAAAAGCCACCCGAGAGGGTGGCTAAAAGGGAAGACCGGTCAGGAGAGGGAACCGGTCGGGAGAGCCCGGACCCGGTTGTCATCGGCGTCATCAAGGTTGCAGCAGCGACTTCATCAGGCTTGGCGAAGTGTTTGCTCGATGGACGCGATTATCCCCAGTGGCCAGCGGGCAGTGAAATCAACTCTGACTATGCTGGTGATAGCCAAGACCGGTGCCAGCCATGGCCCGGGCAGGGGCGGTCCGCATGCATCGGTTATGCGGGCATCGGCCTTGGGCTGCAACGGACTGATTTTGGGGCGCTTGTGCCGAAGGCACAGGGCTGGCGAAGCCCGGGTGTGCAGGTGACAGGGAGTACGGCATGAACCACAGCGCTGTTGATGAAATGCATGGGGCCGACGGCCAGGTTCGCGAGCATTACCGCGAGTTCGCCCGCTGGCTGGCCAATACCCCCGACGAACTCCTGGCCCGCCGCCGTCGCGAGGCCGACCTGCTGTTCCACCGTGCCGGCATCACCTTCACCCTGTACGGCGATGAGCAGGGCACCGAGCGGCTGATTCCCTTCGATACCATTCCCCGCATCATCCCGGCACGGGAATGGCGGATCATCGAACAAGGGTGCATTCAGCGGGTACGGGCGCTGAACCTGTTTCTGGCCGATCTCTACCACCAGCAACGAATCATCCGCGCCGGGATCATTCCCGCCGAGCAGGTCCTGGCCAATCAGCAGTACCAGCTGGCCATGCAGGGCCTGGACCTGCACGGTGATGTCTATGCCCATGTCTGCGGAGTTGATCTGGTACGCGACGGCGACGGCCGCTACTGCGTGCTCGAGGACAACCTGCGCACCCCCAGCGGCGTCAGCTACATGCTCGAAGACCGCAAGATGATGATGCGCCTGTTTCCCGAGCTGTTCGCCGCCCAGCGCATCGCCCCCATCGACCATTACCCGAACCTGTTGCTCGATACCCTGAAAAGCTCCAGCCCCCTGGACAATCCGACGGTGGTGGTACTGACCCCGGGGCGCTTCAACAGCGCATTTTTCGAGCATGCGTTCCTGGCGCGGGAGATGGGGGTGGAGCTGGTGGAAGGTGCCGACCTGTTCGTGCGTGACGATCGGGTGTTCATGCGCACCACCGCCGGCCCGCAGGCCGTGGATGTGATCTACCGTCGCCTCGACGATGCCTTCCTCGACCCCCTGGCGTTCAACCCCGATTCCTTGCTCGGCGTGCCCGGCCTGTTGGCAGCCTACCGCTCGGGCACTGTGGTACTGGCCAACGCCATCGGCACCGGGGTGGCCGATGACAAGTCGGTGTACCCCTATGTCACCGAGATGATCCGTTTCTACCTGGACGAAGAGCCGATTCTGCAGAACGTGCCGACCTGGCAGTGCCGCCGGCCCGCCGAGCTGTCCCATGTGCTGGCCAACCTGGCGCAACTGGTGGTCAAGGAAACCCAGGGTTCCGGCGGCTACGGCATGCTGGTGGGGCCGGCGGCCACGGCGGCGCAGATCGAGGAGTTCCGCGTACGGATCAAGGCCCGGCCCGAGGCGTACATCGCCCAACCGACCCTGGCGCTGTCCACCTGCCCGACCTTTGTCGAAAGCGGCATCGCCCCGCGGCATATCGATCTGCGGCCCTTTGTCCTTTCTGGTGGTGAAACCCGTGTGGTGCCCGGTGGTCTTACCCGTGTGGCCCTGCGTGAAGGTTCGTTGGTGGTGAATTCCTCACAGGGCGGCGGGACCAAGGACACTTGGGTGGTCGAGGATTAAGGAAGCCTGCCATGTTGAGTCGAACCGCGTCGGACCTGTACTGGATGTCACGCTACCTGGAGCGCGCGGAAAACCTGGCGCGGATGCTCGATGTCAGCTATTCCCTGTCGCTGATGCCCCAGGACGGGCGCGGCGATGGCCTGCACGAGCTGGCCATGCCACTGCTGATCACCGGCACCCTGGAGGATTACCACGCCCGCCACCAGGCCTTGCACGCCGAGCAGCTATTGCAGTTCTTCGCCCTGGACCCGGCCAACCCCGCCAGTATCTACAGTTGCCTGGGATCGGCCCGGGCCTGCGCCCATGCCGTGCGCGGGCGGATCACCGCCGACATGTGGGAAAACGTCAATGCCACCTGGCTGGACATCCACCAGATCGCCAGCCAGGGCCTCAGTGCCTATGGCATGAACCGCTTCTGCGAATGGATCAAGGAGCGCTCCCATCTGTTTCGTGGCGCCTCCTACGGCACCATCATGCGCAACGACGCCTTTCGCTTTATCCGCCTGGGAACCTTCATCGAGCGCGCCGACAACACCCTGCGCCTGCTGGACGCACGCTACGAGATGGCCGGCGACCAGGCCGATGCGGTGTGCGACGGCACCGCCCATGCCTATTACCAGTGGAGTGCGTTGCTGCGGGCCTTGTCTTCCTTCGAGGCCTACACCGAGGTCTATCGCGAGGCGCCCGGTGCCCGGCATGTGGCCGAGCTGCTGTTGTTGCGCGCCGACGTGCCGCGCTCGCTGCGGGCCTGTACCGAGGAGATCGACCAGATCCTCGCCAGCCTGCCCGGCGACAACGGGCGCCCGGCCCAGCGTCTGGCGGCGCAGATGGATGCACGCCTGCGCTACATCGGTATCGATCAGATTCTCGACGAAGGCCTGCACGCCTGGCTGACCGACTTCATCCCCCTGGTGCGCCAGTTGGGCAACGCGATTCACCGCTCTTATCTGGAGGCGGCATGAGACTGTCCGTGAGCCATGAAACCGCCTATCGCTACGCCGATCCGGTAGGCGCCAGCATCCAGTACCTGCGCCTGACACCCCACGACAGCGAGCGCCAGCAAGTGCTCTGCTGGCAGCTGGATCTGCCACGACCGGTGCGTGCGCAACGGGACCCCTTCGGCAACATCCTGCACGTACTGACCCTGGACGAGCCCCACGAAGCAGTGATCATCGGCGCCCGTGGCCAAGTGGATATCGATGAGCTGCGCGAGGCCGAGCATGAATGCCAGTCGCCCTTGCCGTTCCTGCGTTTCACCAGCCTGACCGAGGCGGATGCACAACTGCGCGAGTTCGCCGGCCGGCAATGCGCAAGGCGGCGTGATCGCACAGGGTTGATCGACCTGATGCATGGGCTGCACCAGCTCATGGCCTACACGCCTGGGGCAACGGACGTGGCCACCAGCGCGGCGCAGGATTTCGCCGGGCGCGCCGGGGTCTGCCAGGACCACACCCACGCTTTCCTTGCCTGTGCCCGTAGCCTGGGCGTTCCGGCACGTTTTGTTTCCGGTTATCTGTACCGCGAGGACAGCGGGCAATTACTTGGCCACGCCTGGGCCGAAGCCTGGCTGGAAGGCGCCTGGTACAGCTTCGATGTGACCCACCAACTGGCGCGGCCCGAGCGCCACCTCAAGCTGGCGGTGGGCCTGGACTACCTGGATGCCTGCCCGGTACGCGGCATGCGCCGGGGCGCCGCCGGTGAGCAGATGCACGCCAGGGTGCTCCAGCAATAACACGCGTTTTCGCTAGGAGCCGGCTTGCCGGCGAAGGCGCCAGAGGTGGCAAAGGCGATGTCGCAAGGCTCAGGGAACCTGCTTGCGCCCCGCCATGTGCCTGAGATACCCCAGCAGCAGGTCCAGCTCCTGATCCGGCAGCACGTTGTTGTTGAACCCGGGCATCTTCGCCTGGGGCCAGCGCCTCATGCTTTGCGGATCGCGGATATAGCGCTTGAGGAAATCGCCGCTGAAATACTCGGTGGGGCTGTAGGGGATATTCAGGTCCGGACCGAATTGTGAATCGCCGGCACCGTTGAGCCGGTGGCAGGCCAGGCAGTTTTTCTGGAACAGGGCAAAGCCCTGGTTGATTGGATCAGTGGCCGCCAACTGCGGATCCGGAAGCAGGGTCGGGAAGCGCTGTGCCACTGGCTCCAGGCGCTGGATGCGCGCCACCTGGAACGGCCATTGCTCCGGGCTGATATGCCCGGCGGCAGGATTGGTCCACACCAGATAGAAAGGCCCGGCGCTGGGTTTGTCGGCAGCCAGCGCAGGCCAGGGCCGGCTCGGGTCCTCCACGGCCAGCCAGGCCTGGGCGCCCTGGCGTTCAAGCAGCGGCGCGGCGCTGAGCTCCGCGGCAAAGCCGTCCAGGGCCACGGCTTGAAGATGGTCTTCGGCCTTCAGGCCCTTGAGCAGGGTCGCCATGGGCACGGCGCGGTACTGCATATCGCGCTTGTAGGACACATCGTCCTTGATGGTAATGGTCTGGGCCTGGGGGTGCGTTAGCAGTTCTTCGGTCTGCCAGGTGTGGCTGGCGGAGCCCAGGTCGATCAGCAGTTGCGCGGCGTGCAGCGGGCTGCTCAGCAGCAGGGCAGCGCCAAGGAGGAATACTTTCAATTGATGGCCGTCGGGTCGTCGTCAGTGGGTTCGTCGCCGGGAAGCACGTCGTCCGGTCGCGACACATGGTCGAACAGGGCGTCCCGGAGCTCTTCGTAGTTGCCGCCGTTCACGATACCGAAATAGCCGTGCTTGACCAGCGTGTCTTCGGCTTCAAGGGCGTGCTGGTTGGTGTCGCTGTAGATCACCACGGTGGCGTTGGGGTCCAGCACCACTTTGCGCAACTGGTAGGCCAGGCCCTCGGCGCTGATGCCGGTGCCGTCCTCCAGTTCGAGATTGACCTGCAGCGAGTTGTGCACATTGCCGGCGGCAAAGTCGCTCTCGTTGCGCAGATCGAGGATCAACGCCCCATCATTGATTTCGTCCACCGCGCGGTTGACGTCGATGATTCCAGCGTGAGCGTGAAAGGCGCTCAGGAGTGTGGCGAGTGCAATCCAATGGCGCATGAGTCTTCCCCTTGGTGTTCCTCAGGAAGACTGGCACACAAGTCCGTGCCCCGGTAGGAACCGGGGACAATTTTCCGTCTCGTTGATCGAGCAGCCACAGATCAGCCGATCACTTTGGTGAGATTCGGCAAGATCAACAGCAGTGTGGTTGCGAAAAGAATGAGCCCCGCCTGACGTACTTTCGAATGCTTGAACATGGCTGAATGCCTTTTGTTGTTATTCCTGAGCGTCAATGCATGCCGGTGGGTGAACTCCATTACGAGTCACTATGAACCGGCTATGTGTCCTTTTTCTTACTTGCCCCAGTGCAGAATCCGTCTGGAACTTCCTACAGTTTCTACCTTAGGGGCCTTGAATCCTCTGGCTTAGATCCAATTCATATGAATTTATATTTCTGATTTATTAAAAGGCTATATATCGGCCCGGGCGTGCCTTGGCCGCCCTCTGGCTAGACAGCTCGCGACCCTTCATCGGCAGAGCCCTTAGCTGCCTACCGTTCGTCTGAGCGTCGGCGTCAAGGCGGCTGAGCGCATCGGTCATTGAATCCGACGCTGCCGCGCCTAAGGTGGGAGCTCGACATTTTCCCCTGCACAGCGGTTCGAGGACGTCATGACCCAAGCTTTGATATTCGATGCGTTACGCACGCCCCGCGGCAAAGGCAAGGCCGATGGCGCCCTGCACAGCGTGAAACCGGTGAACCTGGCCGCGGGCCTGTTGCGCGCCCTGCAGCAGCGCTGCGAACTGGACACCAGCCAGGTGGACGACGTGGTCCTGGGCTGTGTGACGCCGATCGGTGATCAGGGCGCCGATATCGCCAAGACCGCGGTCCAGGCTGCGGATTGGGACGTAAGCGTGGCCGGGGTGCAGATCAATCGCTTCTGCGCTTCCGGGTTGGAGGCGGTCAACCTGGGGGCGATGAAGGTGCGTTCCGGGTTCGAGGAACTGGTGGTGGTTGGCGGCGTCGAGTCCATGTCGCGGGTGCCCATGGGCAGCGACGGCGGGGCCTGGGTGCTGGACCCGGAGACCAACCTGCACAGCCATTTCACCCCCCAGGGGATTGGCGCCGACCTGATCGCGACCCTGGAAGGCTTCTCCCGGGAGGACGTCGACCGCTTCGCCCTGCACTCCCAGCAGAAGGCCGCCCGCGCCCGGGCTGGCGGGGCCTTTGCCAAATCCCTGGTGCCGGTGCAGGACCAGAACGGCATCGTGCTGCTGGACCATGACGAGTTCATTCGCGCCGATTCGACCCTGGAGGGCCTGGGCAAGCTCAAGCCGAGTTTCGAGATGATGGGGCAGATGGGCTTCGATGCCACGGCGCTACGGGTCTACAGCCATGTGGAGCGGATCGACCATGTGCACACCCCCGGCAACAGCTCGGGCATCGTCGACGGCGCGGCGCTGATGCTGATCGGCTCCGAAGCCAAGGGCCGCGAGCTGGGGCTCAAGCCCCGGGCGCGGATCGTGGCCACGGCGGTCACCAGCACCGACCCCACCATCATGCTCACCGGCCCGGCGCCGGCCACCCGCAAGGCCCTGGCCAAGGCCGGGCTGCGGGTCGAGGACATCGACCTGTTCGAAGTCAATGAAGCCTTCGCCTCGGTGGTGCTCAAGTTCATCAAGGACATGGCCATCGACCCGGCCAAGGTCAATGTCAACGGCGGCTCCATCGCCATGGGCCACCCGCTGGGGGCCACCGGCTGCGCCATCCTCGGCACCTTGCTCGATGAGCTGGAAACCCGGCGCCAGCGCTATGGCCTGGCGACCCTCTGTGTCGGCGGCGGCATGGGTATCGCCACCATCATCGAACGCCTCTGAGCCCCGACTTCAAGGAATCCCTTTCATGACCGATGCCATCCGTTACGAAAAAGGCCAGGACCAGATCGTCGTCCTGACCATCGATATGCCGGGCCAGAGCGCCAACACCATGAATGCCCTGTACCGCGACGCCATGGCCGGTGCCGTGGCGCGCTTGCAGGCCGAGCAGGAATCGATTGCCGGGGTGATCATCACCTCGGCGAAAAAGACCTTCTTCGCCGGCGGTGACCTCAATGAGCTGATCAAGGTCGGCAGGCCCGAGGCCAAGGCTTTCTACGACATGGTGCTGGCCCTCAAGGGCCAGCTGCGAGCCCTGGAAACCCTGGGCAAGCCGGTGGTCGCTGCAATCAATGGCGCGGCCCTGGGCGGCGGCTGGGAAATCTGCCTGGCCTGCCATCATCGCGTTGCCCTGGACGATAAATCGGTACAGGTCGGCCTGCCGGAAGTCACCCTGGGCCTGTTGCCCGGCGGCGGCGGGGTGGTGCGCATGGTGCGCATGCTGGGCCTGGAAAAGGCTCTGCCCTATCTGCTGGAAGGCAAGAAAGTGCGCCCGCAGCAGGCGTTGCAAGCTGGCCTGATCGATGCCCTGGCGACGGACCGCGACGACCTGCTGGCCAAGGCTCGGGCCTGGATCCTCGCCAACCCGGGCGCGCAGCAGCCCTGGGATGTGCGCGGCTACCAGATCCCTGGTGGCACGCCGTCGAACCCGAAGGTTGCGCAGATGCTGGCCATCGCCCCATCGATTCTGCGGACCAAGACCCAGGGTTGCTTCCCCGCGCCGGAAAAGATCCTCTGCGCTGCGGTCGAAGGCGCCCAGGTGGATTTCGACACCGCGCAACTGATCGAGACCCGTTACTTCACCGAGCTGACCACAGGCCAGGTGGCGAAGAACATGATCGGCACCTTCTGGTTCCAGCTCAACCAGATCAATGCCGGCAGCTCACGGCCACAGGGCGTGCCGCCGCAGGTCACGAAAAAACTCGGGGTGCTTGGCGCCGGCATGATGGG
The DNA here is from genome assembly GCF_024810175.1 of Pseudomonas sp. BIGb0176. Lineage (NCBI taxonomy): Bacteria > Pseudomonadati > Pseudomonadota > Gammaproteobacteria > Pseudomonadales > Pseudomonadaceae > Pseudomonas > Pseudomonas sp. BIGb0176. The sequence goes on along the minus strand of NZ_JANUEC010000002.1, from coordinate 281,504 downwards.
CGCGGGCATTGCCTATGTCAGTGCGGTGGCGGGTATCGAGGTGGTGCTCAAGGACATCAGCCCCGAAGCGGCCGAGAAGGGCAAGGCCCACTCGGCGGCGCTGCTGGAGAAAAAGGTGGCTCGCGGGCAGTTGAGCCGTGAGCAGCGGGACGCCACCCTGGCGCGGATCCGCACCACCGCCGAGGATGCCGACCTGGCCGGTTGCGACCTGATCATCGAGGCGGTGTTCGAGGATCGCGAGCTCAAGGCCAAGGTCTCCCGGGCTGCGCAGCAGGTGGTCGGCGGTGACGCGGTGATCGCCTCCAACACTTCGACCCTGCCCATCACCGGTCTGGCTACGGCGGTGCCGAACCCGGACAAGTTCATCGGCCTGCATTTCTTCAGCCCGGTGGAAAAAATGCCCTTGGTGGAAATCATCAAGGGGGCGAAAACCAGCGATGAAACCTTGGCCCGCGGCTTCGACTTTGTCTTGCAGATCAAGAAGACCCCGATCGTGGTCAATGACAGCCGTGGCTTCTTCACCTCCCGGGTGTTCGGCACTTTCACCAACGAAGGTATCGCCATGCTCGGCGAGGGCATCGCGGCGCCGATGATCGAGACCGAAGCGCGCAAGGCCGGGATGCCGGTGGGGCCGCTGGCGATTTCCGACGAGGTTTCCCTGAGCCTGATGAGCCATATCCGCCAGCAGACCGCCAAGGACCTGCAGGCCGAGGGCAAGCCGGCCATCGAACATCCGGCATTTGCCGTGATCGACCTGCTGCTCAACGAATACAAGCGCCCGGGCAAGGCGGCCGGTGGCGGTTTCTACGATTATCCGGCCGGTGCCCAGAAGCATTTGTGGCCGCAGTTGCGCACGCGCTTCTACAAGGCCGACGGGCAGATCTCGCCCCAGGATGTGCGGGATCGCCTGCTGTTCGTCCAGGCCATCGAGACCGTGCGTTGTGTGGAGGAGGGAGTGTTGCACTCCACGGCGGACGCCAACATCGGCTCGATCTTCGGCATCGGCTTTGCCGCCTGGAGCGGGGGCGCCCTGCAGTTCATCAATCAGTACGGGGTGCAGGATTTCGTCGCCCGTGCGCAGTACCTGGCCGAGCAATATGGCGAACGTTTCCGGCCGCCGACGCTGCTTCTGGAAAAGGCTCGCCTGGGCCAGTTGTTCTGACGCCGACAGGCGCTCAATGAGCTGATCCGGGGCTTGCCTTGCCGTGGTATTTCAAGGCAGGCTCTGGACTGTTCATTATTGCCATCGCCTTGTCAGGAATTTTTTATGTCGCTACGCATCTGCATTCTTGAAACCGATATCCTGCGTCCCGAACTGGTCGATCAATATCAGGGTTACGGGCAGATGTTCCAGCGCCTGTTTTCCCAGCAGCCCATCGCTGCCCAATTCAGCGTCTACAACGTGGTCCAGGGGGAGTACCCCAGCGATGACCTGGAATTCGATGCCTATCTGGTGACGGGCAGCAAGGCCGACTCGTTCGGCACCGATCCCTGGATCCAGACCCTCAAGACCTACCTGCTGGGGCGCTACGAGCGTGGCGACAAGCTGTTGGGCATCTGCTTCGGCCATCAGTTGCTGGCATTGCTGCTGGGGGGCAAGAGCGAGCGCGCGAGCCAGGGCTGGGGTGTCGGTACCCATAGCTACAAGCTGTCGGCCAAGGCGCCGTGGATGAGCCCGGTGGTGGAGGAGCTGACGCTGCTGATCAGCCATCAGGACCAGGTTACCGCCTTGCCGGAGAACGCCACGGTGATCGCCTCCAGCGATTTCTGTCCGTTCGCGGCCTACCATATCAATGATCAGGTGCTGTGTTTCCAGGGCCACCCCGAGTTCATCCACGACTATTCCCGCGCCTTACTGGACCTGCGCCAGGAGTTTCTCGGCGAGCAGATCTACCAGAAGGGCGTGGCCAGCCTTGAGCACGACCATCACGGCACCACTGTGGCGGAGTGGATGATGCGTTTCGTCGCTCACAAGCCCGAGGCTGCCTGAACCCGGCCATGGCCCTGCCGCAAGGCGCAGGGCCGTGGCTCCTTCAGAGCCAGCCGGAACGCTTGAAGCTGGCCCAGAGGCCGACACAACCCACGCTGATAAAACCCAGGACGCCAAAGTAGCCGTAGTGCCAACTCAGCTCCGGCATGTTCTGGAAGTTCATCCCGTAGATTCCCGCCACCGCCGTCGGAAACGCCAGGATCGCGGCCCAGGCGGCGAACTTGCGTTGCACGATGCTTTGCCGTGAAGCCTCCAGCAGTACGCCGATCTCGATGGTCTGGCTGGCGATATCGCGCAGGGTCGAGAGGTCTTCCATCTGCCGGGTGACGTGAATCTGCACATCCCGGAAGTACGGCCGCATGTTCTTGTCGATAAAGGGAAAACTGAGCTTCTGCAGCTCTTCGCTGATCTCCACCATGGGCGCTACATGCCGGCGCAGGCGCAGCACGTCGCGGCGCAGGCCGTGCAGGTGCTGGATGTCCCGTTCGTTCAGCGAGTCGCAGAGGACGTTGCGCTCCAGCTCGTCGATTTCCGCGTGGATGGCTTCGCTGACCGGCTGGTAGTTCTCGGTAACGAAGTCCAGCAGGGCATAGAGCACGAAGTCTTCACCGTGCTCCAGCAGCAGCGGGCGCGCCTCGCAGCGCTGGCGCACGTAGCCATAGGAGGCCGAGTGGCCGTTGCGCGCGGTGATGATGTAGCCGTTGCCGGCAAAGATGTGGGTTTCGATGAACTCCAGCTTGCCCTGCTCGCGCACCGGCGAATAGGTGACGATGAACAGCGCGTCGCCGAAGGTTTCCAGCTTCGGCCGGCTGTGCTTTTCCAGGGCATCCTCGATGGCCAGTTCATGCAGGTTGAACTGGCGCTGCAGGTTGGCCAGCTCGTGGGCGTTGGGTTCCTCCAGGCCGATCCAGACGAAGTGGCCGGGCTTGGCGGCCCAGGCGGCCCCTTCGTCGAGGCTGATATCCGTGACTTTCTTTCCGCCGCTGTAGACGGCGGCAGCAACAACTCTACCCATGGTTCCGGTTCACTTCTTCTTATCAAGGGGGCGGTGACAGATAAGGTGCAGCTTAGCCTGCAATGCTCCATCAGAGTCACTGGCCGCGAGGGAGTTCGCGGACAAATAAAAGCCCGCGCAAGGCGGGCTTTTTGTGGCGCCGGGTTCAGGCGGCCTGCAGCTGGCGATCCATGCTGGCGATGCATTCGCGCATCTGTTCGCGGCACTGGGCGATCAGCAGGGGCATGTCGTCCAGGGTCAGCCCGGCCGTGGGGATGGCCGGCAGCGAGCGGATCAGGATTTTGCCGCTGTTCCAGCGATCCAGGCGTATGTGCTTGATGTAGCTGCTGACGCACACCGGGACTATGGGCACGCCTGCGGCGATGGCCATCTGGAATGCACCTTTCTTGAAGGGCAGCAGCTCTTCCCCGAGGTTGCGGGTGCCTTCCGGGAAGACCCAGATCGAGGTGTCCTTGTGCTGCAAGGTGTGGGTGGTGGTGAGCATCGAGCGCCGGGCCTTGTGCGGGTTGCCACGGTCGATCAGCACGTTGCCTGCCAGCCAGAACAGCTGGCCGAACAGCGGCACCCATTTCAGGCTCTTCTTGCCGATGCACACGGTCCTTCGCGGCACCACGTTGCCGAATACGAACAGGTCGTAGTTGGACTGGTGGTTGGCGATGATCACGCAGCCCTGGGGTTTGTCCATCAGCGGGCCGACCTCGGCCTTGACCCGCAAGCGCAGGATGCACATCGCCGGCCAGGCGTAGAGGCGGGCGCACAGTCGGCTGTTGTCCGGGTTGAATGGGCGGCACAGGCCGAGCAGCAGGCCCAGGCTGCCTGCCAGGATAAAGTGCAAGCCCATCAACGACATACGAAGCAGATACAGCATCTAAACGGCCCACCCGGGGACAAAAGGTGGCGCAGTGTACGGATGTGCACTGTTTTCGGCAATTGCCGTTCTCAGCCGGGAGATGGGCGATGTTTAAGTACATGTTTCCAGCAATGGCTGGCGATGGTGATCTAGAGCGGTCGCGGCTTGTTGGCAAGGCATGCGGTAAAAAGCCCGGCGCGAAGGCCGGGCTGGTTCAGGTAGCAAATCCGCGGGTTTCAGCCCAGGTGCTCCTGGTCCTGGATGATCGCGTTGTCCAGGGCATCCAGCAGTGCCTTGCGCACCTTCAGCTTGGTGTTCTTGTGCGCCACCATGTTGATCTTCTTCAACTGGCGTGCAGCGGCCAGGGCGGCGCCTTGCAGTTCATCGGGCGCTACCACCTTGTCAAGGAAGCCGGCATCTACCGCGCTTTGCGGGTCGAACATCTCGCCATTGATTACCGAGCGATGCAAAGCCGAGCGACGCAGGCGGTCACGGGCCAGCTCGATACCCGCGTGGTGCATGGTCATGCCGATCTGCACTTCATTGAGGCCGATGCTGAAGGGGCCTTCGACACCGATGCGATAGTCCGCCGACAGCAGCAGGAACGCGCCCTTGGCCACCGCGTGCCCCGGGCAAGCGACGATCACCGGGTAGGGGTGGGAAAGCAGGCGGCGGGCCAGGGTCGAACCCAGGGTTACCAGAGCCACGGCCTCCTTGGGGCCGGCTGTCATGACCTTGAGGTCGTAGCCGCCGGAGAGAATCCCCGGCTGGCCGGTGATGATCACCACCGCGCGATCGGCGGTAGCCTGATCCAGCGCCGCATTGAAGGCGGCAATCACGTCCGGGGAGATGGCATTGACCTTGCCATTGCTCAAGGTCAGGGTCGCGATACCGTCTTCGAGATGGTAGGAAATCAACTCACTCATGACGCAATTCCTTGTATTGAAGTGCTGCAGAAGTTACCCACCACGGTAGCTGCGGTAAAGCGCCATGACTGACTGGTGAGTCAGCCCCGAGGCCGCCAAGGGCCCTGCATCACACAGCGGGTAACGCATGGTTTCTTCTATAGGGTTGTGGGCAAGGCTGAAGAATGGCCGGTTTGCCTTATTGCATGGGGGGCTGCATTGCCCTTGGCCGGGGATCGAGCTTAAGCGCATGAAAATTCTGAAAAAAAAGTTTGCCATCTGAAAAGCGATCGACTACATTAGCGCGCCTCGACAGACTGAATCGGTTTGAAGAGATACGGTGAAGTGTCCGAGTGGCTTAAGGAGCACGCCTGGAAAGTGTGTATACAGGAAACTGTATCGAGAGTTCGAATCTCTCCTTCACCGCCACATTCTACAAACACAAACCCCTGACTTTCCTAAAGAAAGTCGGGGGTTTGTGGTTTTTGGCGTCTGAAAAATGTACCGATGGAACGGGTAGGAGGAGTTGTGTTGGGTTGACCCGAGGCAGTCTGTAGCAGGCTCTGGTGCGTGCTCATTCGGCAAACCACGCACCAGCTACGCCTGAAGAGTTACCACTGGCCGCTTACGAGACAGCCGACGATTTCCCAACCGCTGTATTCCCACCAGGAATATCGGCTATCGGAGCAGCTTCTGGCCAGGCTGGCCATCTGGATTTCGCCCGCTGCTTTTTGGGTTCCGAAAGGGGTGTCAGTAGAAGCTGTCACCTGATTGACGGTCTGCGGAGCTTTGATCGGGGTTGGATGTACGGAAGCGTTCGCGACAGTTGCGGTGAAAGCGATCGTCGCGGATACGGCCAGAGCAGTTATGGACTTTTTCATGTGCGAATCCTTTCAGTCATCTGACAAGCGGCTTATACCTGAGCCTGACCTGCCTTTATCAATAGCCTGAACAGATCGGGCGCTCGCATGGGGTGACGCCAGGAAAGCCTAGCACCGCGTTATTTCCCGCACAGTCGCTCAACGGTACTATTGACAAAGATATAAAAAACTGGGTTTTTTCAGATGTTGGCGGCTGGTGAAGTAATGTAGAGCTTGAGCACATGCTTCCAGGCTGGTCTTTAAAGCTTTAATGCCAGCTGTAGTAACCCGACGACAACCGGCCCATTTTCAGCTGTTACGTGCGGTCGGGAGGTGGAGCGATCCATCGTCGCCCATGGCGTGCAGCCACTCGTCGGCGCCTGTCTGTTTTGAACGGCGGGTCGGCAAATGACTGTCTAGTCTGAAATGCCGTGACGAGCAGTATTTTCCAGGCAATCAGGAGCTTGCCGGTACTGGTCGGTTGTTGGAGGGAGCTGGGTATGAGGAGTCTTGCTTATATTGAAGACAACGGGGATGAGTTCCCAATCAACAACTTGGTGCATTGCGGTCAGGCTGCATTCGAAGCAGAGGTTGAGTCTTCTGGCACAGTTGTCAGCAAGAGAAAGGCGGCGGCGGTGCCTGTAGCCAGCAACAAGATGTTTTTCCCCAGGGCGTTGCCGAAGAGAAGGTAACGCAGGATGCAGGCGGCCCCGCTTTATGCGGGGTTTTTTATTGCCTGGAGATTTTTCAGGGGAAAGGTTGGCGGGGGCCCATTGTTCGGTGGGGAGCTTTATGGATTATTTATTAAGATTTTTTTCTATATGTTTAGGAATTTTCTTATCTCAATTTGTTATAAGTGACGATATGTTCCTTATCCCGATTCAAACGGGGCTGCGCATCCAGCGATGATGCCTTTTATATGAAACGCGATAAGGAAATAAACGTGAAAGCCATTTTCAAACTCCTCGCATTGTCCACGCTTGTTGCCACCGCCGCAGGTTGCACCAGCTACAACATCAGCCAGCCATCTTCGCCAATCGACAGTCAGGTCAAGGCTGACCTGAAGGCGGATGTAGCAGTGGGCGAAGCGATTTCCGGTCAGTCGTCGGTCAACATCCTGTTTGGTTTCCTGAAGTTCGGTGGCGATAGCCAGTTTGCCGACGGTGTGGCTTACGGTGGTGACGGCGGTGGTGCACTGGGTGGCCTGGGCCTCGATCCGGTCAGTGCGGTCAAGTCCGCTGCGGCTTTCAAAGCAGTCAAATCTTCGGGCGCCGACCTGATCGTTGCTCCGCGTTATGAAGTGAGTGAAGAAAACTACTTCGTCTTCAAGAAAGTCTCGGTCACGGTCAAAGGCAATAAAGGCAGCATCCGCAGCATTCGTTGAGTGCAACTGCGTTCGAGCCTCTGTGGCGGAGATCGGGGCGTTGCACTGGTAACGTTCCAAGGCGTTGCCTGCCAGCGGCCCGGTCTGAACATTTTCGGTAAGGTGAGCTGAAGATGCCTCGGGATAGGTGAAGCTCAAGGTCTGTTGGTGTTGCTCCCACTGACAGGCTCTTTTCACATAATCTTCACATCTGCCTGAGTAGGCTCGAACCATCCGTTAAAAGCAGCATCCCTAGCCCGTTCCCCAGCGGGCTTTTTTTTGCGCGGGGATAAAACTCTTTTAAAATCAGCTGTCCAAGGCACCTGGGAGCAACCCGGGTGCGGCCGCGATAGCTCGAATTGGCCAGCGTGGCACTGGGCTTTCTTGTCAGTCCGACAGTCTTTCTTTGAGGTTCAAGTCATGCGTTTAACTCTACCTGCCCTGGTTGTGGGACTTCTGCTGGCTCAAGGCGCTATGGCCGGCGATGGCACTGCAGCCATTGGTGGCGGGCTTGGCGGCGCGTTGGGCAATGTGGTCGGGCAGAAGCTCGGTGGCAGTACCGGTGCGGCAATCGGCGCGGGTGTTGCCGGTGCGGCAGGCAGTGCGGCCGGGGCGCGCAAAGGCAGCCGGGCCAAGGCGGCCATCGGTGGTGGCCTGGGTTCGGCCGGTGGCTCGCTGATCGGTAATCGCCTGGGCGGTAGCACCGGCTCGACCGTCGGTGCCGGTATCGGCGGCGCGGCCGGTGGCGCCCTGGGTAGCAGCATGGGTCACAAGAAGCGTCACTGATTCTGCCTTGCCTGAAGAAAACCCGGCCCTGCGCCGGGTTTTTTGTGTGGCTTGCCCCAGGCTTCGCCATACTCAAGGCTCTGAGTCCCGATGTTCAAGGAGACGATCATGCCCCGCGAGACGCCAGGCCAGGCACAGCCCGCTTCCGACGAGCCGGAGGTGATCAACGACCCCGGGAATGAAGACCCCGGTTCATTGCAGGACGATGCACGCGTACCTCTGCAAGAGGCGCCGGAAGGCGACAAGAGCCCGCCTGGTGCAGCCGACTAAGGTCCGCAGCAACCGCCGTCCAGCCCCTCGGTTGCTCCCGACCCAAGCCCGCCGCTATGCTGCTGAATCCTTTAATTGATGAATTGCCAAGAAGAACTGGCCGTACCTGAGCCGCTCCCTGGAATGTACTTTTGCTAACGGATCAGATGCGATGAATGCACAGTTGAATGATTTGGGGCCGATCAAGGCCGTCATTTTCGACATGGACGGCTTGCTCCTGGACACCGAGGGCATCTACACCGAGATCACCCAGTTGATCGCCGAGCGTTATGGCCGCACCTACGATTGGACCATCAAGCAGAACATCATCGGCCGGGGAGCCGGCGACCTGGCGCGCTATGTGGTCCAGGCCCTGGACCTGCCCATCAGCGCCGAAGAGTTCCTGGTGATGCGCGAACCGTTGATGCGTGAGCGCTTTCCCCGCGCCCAGGCCATGCCCGGGGCCCAAGAGCTGGTGCGGCACTTGAAGGAACACCGGATCCCCATTGCCGTGGGCACCAGTTCGTCGCAGATGTCGTTCGGCGAGAAAACCACCCGCCATGGCGACTGGTTCGCGCTGTTCGACACCATCGTCACCGCCGACGATCCGGAAGTGACGGCGGCCAAGCCGGCGCCGGATATCTTCCTCACGGCTGCCCGCCGCCTGGGGGTGGCCCCGGCCGAGTGTCTGGTGTTCGAGGATTCGCCGTTTGGCGTGACCGCGGCCAGGGCCGCTGGCATGAGCGTGATCGCAGTGCCCGATCCGGCCATGGCCGATAGCAAGTTTGCCCATGCAGATGCGATCCTGCGATCGTTGAAGGCCTTTCAGCCCGCAGCGTGTGGCTTGCCCAGGCTGGATTGGCCAGCATAAACCCGTGCCTGCCCAGGCGCTGCGCTGGGGCTCCTGGGCCGTTCTACCTTAATGGCTGCGTGCTGCAGACAGGTCGATTTCCAGGGCCATGATGCTCAGCCCCTCACTGAGCCTGGAGGGGCCGAGGCGCCGAATATTGAACTTTCTCTTGATCAGCAGGCGTGCGATTGCACTCGGCGAAACCGTCAGTAGTTTGCGTGCCCCCAGAGACTTGGCGTACTCGAAGGCTTCAAGTAGCAGCGACATTGAGTGGGAGGAAGAGTAGGCATTCAGAACATCGGTCTCTTTATCGAGCGATACAGCGGCGAACCTGGACAACTCCCAGACATGAGTTTGAGAGGGCGGCTGATCTGAACCCAGCAGGTCGGGAAATACTTCCGATAATAGATAAGGGCGGGTTGTGGGTAGTAGGCGTGCTGTACCCACAATGGCACCTGTTTCATCTTTGGCCGCGAGGTAAAGTGTGTCATCCCGGTCAAACTCGTCGAGTTCCAACTGGTCGGGGCAATCCAATGGCCAGCCGAGCTTTTCGACAAATACCTTATAACGATAAGAAGCAATGTCCTGCTTCAGCTGCGAGCCTAATGCTTTACCATTTCCGGAAAAAATACGCATCATAGATCCTCGGCGTTCAAGTCGAGCGTGATCGTAAATTAGCCAGTAAAGCCGGGTACCTACCATTATTGGTAGGTAGGTGGCTTTTTTTGTCGGGCAAAGGCTTTGCGGTATTAGTGCTGGTCGCCGGACAGGAGGTATGGGCAGCCGGCGCCAGCATGGCTCAAGAGCAGAAGGGTTCCTGAGGCTGAGGTGCAAAAGGGGAATGTGAAGGCAGAGAAAGTTTTCGGTTTGGGTTTGTTTTATTATTTTCTATTATTGTTATTTAGATCAGTAGTCCTGTGAGGAAGGCTTGGACAACGGCCGCAGTTTTATTGGCAGCACTTAGTTTTAGAATGGAGTTCTTGATATGAAAGTTTACCGTGTTTTCTGAAATGGCCAGCAAGCAGGATATTTCAAATGAGGTCTTCCCGCTGCCGGTCCACTTTAGAACTTCTTTCTCACGGGAGGTCAGCTTAACTTCGTAGGGGTTGGCAAGACGTGTGCTGATCCGGTTTGAAAGTGTGATGTGAGCCACACTTACCAGCCAGCGCATTTTTATTTCGTTGGCATCCAGTTCCTGGCGGGTGATGGGTTGTGACGATCGACTGAGTGATAGCATGCTGGCTGCACCGGCAGCATTGGTACTTGACTGCGACCATCCAACTTTAAGTCCAGCTGCCCGTGCTTCTTCCCAAAATACAGGTGCTTCGCGAAACACCGCGTCCTCCCATATGATCGGTGCCTGGGATTGTCTACCTTGCGCCACTACTGGATCAGTGGCCAGGTAGTTTTCAGTGTCGTAGCGCCTCTGCCATTGGCGAGGATAGTTGTTGAACATCACGACTTTCTCCTCGGGAAAAATCACCTGTAGCCCGTAAGCACAGTACTCGAACTCAAGCGTTGTAGCCGCATCTTGAATCCGCTTGACTATTTGAGCTTCGGAAAGTTTCAGGTCCGTTATCATCAGTAAGTCATCTTGCCAGCTTTTCATAAATACCCTCCTTGTATAGTCACCTTTCGTACTGCGGTGACATCGAGTTGCGTCGCGAATCTGACCAGTTCTACGATGGAAATCAAGTTTATAAATATGAAACATGCGTAGATGTAAGTTTGGCGTCAGAAAAAAGATGTGGCAATGGGCGCTTGCCAGCAACTTGTTCGATGGCGTCTTGCCGGAATAGAAAGAGTAAAGACTTCGTCTCGCTGAGTACCTACCAATAGTGGTAGTTACAGATGAGCGGTAATGTCTCTAGATTGTTGAAGGACGGACGGGCTGCGCTGTTTGAACGCGCCGGCAGTCTAGATGAGCTCCACAGGGAATATAAAAATCAATGGAGAGAACTGCCCGTGCTTAAGAAGGTACTTGTCAATGTTGAGGCAACGCCATCGTGCCCAGCAGCATGCAGTATGTGCCCCCGCTCAGTGATCAAGGACTATGGTTTTATTTCGCTGGAGACCATGGATAAGATAGTTTCGCAGATAGACCCTTCCTACGTCTGGGAACTGGACTTGGCTGGCAGAGGGGAGCCGACCATTCATCCAGAGTTTCATGAGCTCTTGCGAATGATGCGTCGCTCCGGAGTCTTGACTGACGTGACAACAACGGCAGTCACTTTCAATCAGCGCAATATAGATGCCTGTGTACAAAACGTTGATGTCATCAGGCTGTCTGTCAGTTCTATTCAGAAAGAGGTTTTCGATAAGGTTCACATTGGCCTGAACCACGAGAAAATCTGGCGCAACATTGCCGCGTTGGCCGAGGCCGCGGCGGATAAGGTCATTGTCCATTTGACTGGCGGCCCGGCAATCTATAGCACATTGCCAGCGACCGTCGCACATTTGCGTAGCCTGGGTTTCAAGCGGATCTATCTGTTCCCGCTCTGGAACCGAGGGGGGGATATCAACGCCAAACTCGAAAGTGAATACCGTCAGAAACTTGTGCGCGAGTTGGGTTTGAACCTGTCTGAGAGCGAGTACAAAACAGGCATGGGCAAGGTCAAGTTCATGCTGAATGCCCTGCTGGGTACCCTTGAAAATAGAAATTTTTGTGCAATTGGCGATGGCAGCGTCAGTATCAGTTATACCGGCGAGATACTCGGTTGTTTCCAGGATTTTGGGCACGTATCAAATATTGGTCATATTGATGATGACAACCTGAAGAAGATTGTGAAAAGCAGGGTGAAACAGTTGGGCAATATGGAGATTTGTCAGGGCTGTAATTCACGCAAGGCGGTTTTCAAGCTGCCAATGTTCTTGGCTAACTAAATAGCTTTCTGCACTGTTGTACAGGGATGACGCGCCGTGAGTATGCAGGAAACCGATTTCTTATTGCTGAATTGTTGTAACTTACCGTGGCGTCCGATATATCCGTATGCCTTTGTTCAGATTAGTGAGATTGCTCGGCGATTCGATATCAGGGTCACACGTATTGATTTGCTATACGTTGAACATTGGTACGAATATCTTAAAAACGTGATAAAGACCCAGCGTCCGAAGATGATTGGTATACATCTGCGGCAAGGGGACTCCCTTGATCTTTCCAATTATGATGCCGTAGATGGCGAGCCTGGGAATTACTTTAGAACCTATTACCCCGTTGAAGACAGCCGGCGCCTGATTCGCCTAGTGAGGGAGTTGACGGATGCACCTATCATCATGGGTGGCTTTGGTTTTACCACTCATGCCAGAAAGTTGGCTAACTATCTGGAAATCGATCTCGGCTTGCAGGGCTGTCCAGACGGCTTCTTTCGCTCCTTCAACGACACTCTCTCCGGCCGAAACCTGGGGGCTGTGCCTGGTCTGATTCACAAGAACGGGGCTGAGTACCTATATAACGATGTCGGTTTCTACAAGCCAGCCGAAGTGACCGAGTACCGGCTGGATATCGTTAACGAGATCAAGGCCTTTTACGGCCCGGCATTACAGTCGAAAACCCCACCGACCATTGCTGTAGAGGTTTCGCGTGGATGCCCGTTCCAGTGCTATTTTTGTGTTGAACCTGACGTCAAGGGCAAGCGGATTGACAAGCGTAATCTGGATGTGGTCGAAGCCGACCTGGAGTTTCTATTAAAAAACGATCTCTATGACTTCTGGTTTATCTGCTCTGAACTGAATATCGGTGGTGCTGGTTTCGCCTTGGAGCTGGCCGAGCGGGTGATTCGTCTTAATGAGCGTTATAAGAAGCGCCAGATTAAATGGTCAGGATATTCGCTGCCTTCGCTGGGTCACGATGAGCTGAAGACGATGATGCGTGCCGGTTACACCGGCGCCATGAACGATATTCTTTCGTTGGACGAAGATAACCTGAAGCGGGCGAAGGTGCCGTACAAGAGAGAGCAGGCCGTTACCTTTCTCAAAAGCCTGTCTTCGATACGTGCGGAAATTCATGAGGAAAGAACGCGAAAGCTGGAAGAGCAGGCGAAGTTTACCGCCAGTGCGCCAATTGAGTACTCCAATCTCATCTCGTTCTTTCTGGGGAATGCGCATGCGGACAGATACACCATTGCTCGCACATTGGCATTTCTCGAAGAAAGTGGACTGACAAACAAGTACGAGGCGGGGTATGTGATTCCCAGTACTCGGGTATTTGGAATAGGTCGGACTCAGGGTTTTGTTGCAAGTGATACCACTTACTCCTTTGGTCGTGATGGTGTTATCGCCACGGACTCCAAATGGCCGACCTTTCATTTTCCAGAGTTTCTGGTAAGTGCTCTGGGAGATCGAGAACGGATATACAGTTTTTTCAACTACGTCTCCAACACCCTGATGTGCCAGGCTCATCGCAAAGATAAGTCGTTCAGCCAATTTATAGCGCTCTATCTGGAGCAACATCTTGATGACTGCTCGGCGTATTGGACGGACTTGGCAAAATTGCTTGGCAGGGATGACCAGGGGCGACTCTTGCCCAGCGACATCAAGGCTTTGCTGAGTCGTGAGGCAACTGATGACAGAGCATTGCAGGAAGATGTTTATCACGCTTGGCTGCTTGAGTTGTTTGGGCGAAATTCAAGCAGCATTCAGCCGGTTATATCATTTTTCGGTAAACAGCACTTTTCCGGTGTGAAGCCTGTATCCAGTGACTATGTGTTCACGCAGTTGTTTTATGCGCGTTTCTCCAATGCTGGAGAGTGGATTAAACTTGCAGAACATCTAGCACCTGATAGCAAAGGTTATGCCGCGCTGTTTGTGCGGTATATCGAGTATGCAATAGGTCTTGTATTCAGGCACGAATATAAGGATCTGTTGTTTGAGCTTTGATCTGGCCTGGCAGGGAGCCTATGCAATGTTGGCAAATGCAGTTTCCAACCTTCGATTGATCGAGACATTGAGTGAAAAAGTTCCTGCCTGGGCACTTCGTGGCCTGCAAGGGAGCTATCACTGGCAACTTGAGTCTGGAGTTCATCTGGGCTGTATGGAAGTTTCTGAAACACTGAGCTGGTCGTTTGCCGCGCAGGAGTACCAACCACGCGCCACTATCGTGCTCAGTGATATGACTCTCCAGGCTTTGGCAAACAAGGTCGATGATCCGCTGACGCTGTTCAATACCGGGAAGTTGTTGATTAGCGCAGACAACGACCACTCCGCTATTTCTGTCGATGTGATGAAGCTGTTGAATTTTATTTTCAACAATGCCTTGGTTGACACTCAGCGCATTGCTCAACTGGGGATCCGTAGCACTCAAGGAAAGGATTTTCCGTTTTGCCAGGTGATCGCTGATGAAAGGGATATCGAACCTTATTTACGTCGTGGAGAACCGGTCATTGTGCGCAATGCGGCAGTTTCATGGCCGATCTTCTCGATGCCTGTCGGGCATATAGTCAATCGGGTGGGTAACTTGGATGTGAGTCTTCTTCTTGAAGAATACGATCTGGAAAATGCTCAGCCACCCAAGTACCGGAAAACCTCGTTTGCGGAATATGTAGAGTCTTTATATGCCGTACAAGCGTCTGCCAGCGGTTATATGGCGGCCAATACCGTACCGCCTGCGTTGGACGATACCTACTGTTTTCCGAGTGTTTTCGCGCGCGAGGTATTCAATACACCAAGATGGTGGATAGGCCCTGCCAGTACCGGGCTGAGATTGCATCGGGATATGGTGGATAACTTTCTGGTGCAATTGAAAGGGCGCAAAAAAATACGTCTTTTTGCTCCAAGTGAAACAAAATTTCTCTACCCGGCCAGTGTCGGTGGGAATTTGATGTATGAGCCCAGTCGCGTGGATCCGGAAAACTACCTGGCTGAGAAGTTTCCGGATTATCAACAATCGGTATCCACTGTTTGCGAGCTTCGGCCTGGCGATATGTTGTATTTGCCGGCCGGTTGGTGGCACCACGTCCTGAATCTGGAAGTGTCCTGGTCGCTTAACTTCTTTGCTGTAAATGGTGAGCCAAGAGTCTTATCTGTAAATCGTGATAACTATGAGAGTGTCCAGCTATGAGTAATTTGAAAGACTTGAGGAAGGGCGATTTGCCGCAAGCGACGGAAGCGGCACTCCTGGTTGATTCTGGCTTTGATGTGGTACCGGGCAGCGATGATGTTTCTCCCGAGTTCAATGACCCTTCCTACATGTTGAAGGACCCCCTGGGCCTGACCACGCGGGCGTTGGAAAAGTACGGGAATATTGTTTACCTGCGGGGCATCAACGGCTATCTCATCGCCGATGCGCCCTTTATCGAAAGCATGCTGATTGGTGACGAGCGGTTTTTTTCCAAAAGCGCCGAGACCATGGAAAAGATCAGCCCGGCTATTGGCAATGGGCTGTCGACGCTGATCGGAGACGAATGGAAGCGTCAGCGCAAGATCGCCAATCCTTCTTTCAGCAAGCGCAGCGTTGACGCTTTCGGCAACGTATTTCACGAATGCATCAACGAGATGTTCGATGAGTGGGATGCTCGGTCCGAAGGTGTTCTCGATGCAACTCAGGAGATGAAAAAGCTAACCCTGCGGATTGTCATCAAGTGTCTGTTCTCCACGGACATTCTGCGTTTTTCCAGTGATGTCACCGCGGCCCTTGAGGTCTTGCAGGAGTATTCGCTGCTGAAGTTGTGGTCGCCGGCGAGCATCAGCGCCACCGATGAGCAGGCGTATGAGAACGCCAAGAAGAAAATCGACGCGATCATCTACACCATCATCCACGATCGTCGTCAGAACAAGACGGTCCAGCACAACGACCTGTTATCGATGTACATGTCTGCGGTGTACGAAGACACCGGGGAGGGGATGACGGATATCCAACTCCGGCATGAAGTCATGAACCTGTTTCTGGCCGGTCATGAAACCACCGCGAACGGCGTGGCATTCGCCCTCTATCTACTGGCGAACAACTCACGAGAACAACAGAAGCTGCATGAGGAAGTCGAGGCTGAACTCGGCAATGCACTCTGCACCCTGGAAGATTTGAAGCGCCTCGATTACACCGACTGGGTATTCAAGGAGTCCCTCAGGCTCTATCCGTCTTCCTGGGGCATGAGCCGAGTGGTGCTGGAAGACTATCAGTACAAGAACTATCTGTTTCCCAAGGGCGCGGACTTCATCGTTGCCCAGTGGGGCCTGCATCGCAATCCGGAATATTGGCAAGAGCCTTTGAAGTTTGACCCGGAACGCTTTGCACCGGAACGCATCAAGCATGTGCACAAGTATGCCTACCTGCCGTTTGGCGCGGGCGCTCGAAAGTGCATCGGCATCCATCTGGCCGAGGGCGAGGGGAAGACGATTCTGGTGCGTATTGCGCAACGTTATGAGTTGCGCGCAGTGAATGGGAATGAACCGACATTGAAAGCCCGGTTGTTCATGACTTCCGAACCGGGCGTGTGCCTAGAGTTTATCAAGCGCAACTGAGGTGTTTTATGCAGACCATTGCTTTTGCGGTGCCTTTACCCGGTGACAAGAAAGAGCGTTTCCTGAAGTTTGCCCAGTTGATCCGCAATGAACGCAATGCCGATTTTCGCCAGTTTCTGGAGCGCCTCGATACGGTTGAGGAGAACTGGTTCCTGCAGCCTTTTGGCGAGATGGAGCTTTTTATCTGTTATTTGGCGGCGCCAGATTTGAATGCGGCATTCGCAAAGTTGGCGAGCTCCCAGCATCCCTTTGACAAGTGGATAAAGCAGGAAAACAAGGAAATCTTTGGCATGGACTTCGAGTCCCCCAGTGATGACCCGATGCCTGAAGTACTGCTGCAGTGCAAAGTTGAACCCATTCATTCACAAAGTTGGTAATAAAGATGAGCCTAACCTTATTTCGTGAGAGCTATCTGACTGCGGTCCGTACTAAAGACTACAAGTCTTTGGCATCTTTGTACGCGGCAGATGCCATTCGCAAATCTCCCGGACAGCCTGACCGCATCGGCGTGATGCAGATCCTCGAGCACTACCAGGAGTGGCAGGGCACGTTCGCCGACATGCAACTGGCCGACCGCATCCTGTTTCTCAAGGACAATGTGCTCATCGCCGTGTGGGGCTGGAAGGGGCGGCACGTCCAGGCCTACATGGGCGTTGAGCCGAGCAACAAGGAGGTTGGCCTGATCGCCGCCAGCCTGTTCTGGTTCGACAGTGATTTCCGCGTGACCAAGGAGCACACCTACGAGGACCCCTACACCCTGCTGATTCAGCTCGGCGTGATCAACGATCAGGGGCGCAGCGTGCCGTCACTGACCGAGCCGTGCGAGATCTATGACTGCAAGACGCTGAAGCCGCGCTTCGAGAACCTGGCCAAGATGCGCCACTACAACGAGCTGCTGCTGAGCAAGCAGTTGGAGCCGTGGCTCGACTGCATGAGCGACGACATCGAATGGGATGACCAGATGGTCCCCGGGTTGGCCGTGGGCAAGGACCATTCGCGGGACGACTTCGTGATGCTGGCCGAAGCCTTCCCCGATGCCTCCATCAACATGACCAACATGTGGTCGGTAGGGGACTTCGTGATTCACCAGGGGATCTTCACCGCGACGCACAAGGGGCCTCTCAAAGGTATTCCGGCGTCCAACCGGGTGGTCAACGTGGACAACATGGATATTGCCTACTTTGACGGCAATGTGATCCGCAAGGGCTGGACCTTCGGCAATACCCTGGACATGGGGTCGCAAATGGGGATGGGTAAATGACTGCGCGCCGCATGAAGTTGATCGGCAACGAAAACAGCGCCTGCACCCGCAGTGTGCTGATGGTTCTGAAGGAAAAGAACACGCCGGTGGAGTTTGTCAGCATCGACCTGGGGACCGGTGCGCACAAGTCGGACGAGCACTTGAGTCTTAACCCGTTCGGCAAGGTTCCGGTGCTGATCCACGGTGACCTGACCCTTTATGAGTCGCAGGCTATCAACCGTTATCTGGAGGCGATCCTACCCGGTATTTCGTTGATTCCGCAGGGCCGGCAAGACATTGCGCGGATGGATCAGTGGCTCAGCGTGGACTCCAGCTATTTCACGCCCCAGGCCTATACCCTGGTTTGGCAAAAGCTGTTCCTGCCCATGTACGGCGGACAGACTGACCAGGCGGTGGTTAAGGAGGCCGAGGAGAAGTTGAACGCCATCTACGCCGCCATGGATCGCGCCATTGGCGAGGAGGGGCGATTCCTGGTGGGGGACTCGCTGTCCCTGGCCGACCTGGCGTTTGTCCAGTACACCGATTACATCCTTAAAGCGCAGAGCGAAAGCATCGTATTCAACTATGAGAACGTTCGTCGCTGGTGGTATGGCCTGACTCAGCGCGAGTCTTACAAAGACCCGCTCTCGGTCATTCTCTGAATCATGCATGGCGTGCCACGGCACGCCATGCCCACCCTCGGTAGCAGATAGCAACACGGAGATTGTGCGATGAGCACTTCAGCCAGAAGTCGTCGTTCGGTAGTGCTGTGGATGTATGAAAACGACAACGGCCATATTCCCAAGCAAATGCTTCGTGAGTTGCTTGAGGAAAAAGGCTTTGTGGTTTTTTCCGATTTCGACATGCGCCAATGCCATGTCATTTCCGGGAAGGTCTATACCGCCTGTGGGCGCTGCCTCAGTGAGTTCGATGCCCTGTTTCATATGAACGCCGATGAGCAGTCGCCGTATCAGGCCGATATTCTTCGGGCGTTGCAAGACGGTGGCGTAGTGGTGGTGAACGAGTGTGTTTCATTCTTCAACTGTCGCGATAAGTTCAAGGCCAACCAGCTGTTGCGCATGCATGGAGTGAACGTACCCGACTCCGCCTTGTTGGGTAGCCAGATTGATGATGCGGTCATTCACCAACTCTTTGCGCGCTGGGGCAGCCTGGTCTACAAGCCCCGCTCGGGCCATGGGGCCGTGGGCGTGATGCGCTTTGTGGAGGCTGAACAGTTCATCGACTTCATCCAGGCGACGGCGCACTTTCTCGGTGATTACTACGTTGAGCAATACATCGAGTTTGGCGATTACGATTGTCGGGTCGAGATCTTCAACGGCGAGTTGATGGGCGGCTACAGCCGCAAGAAGAAACACAGCTTCAAGACCAACATTTCCGCGGGCGGTGAAATGACGCCGCGCATCCTGGGGGGCGAAGTTGAAGTTGCGCTCAAGGCCGCCCAGGTGTTGGGAATCAATGGGACGATCGTCGACATGGTGCAGTCGACCGCCGACCGCAAGTTCTATGTCCTTGAGGTCAATCCCTTGCTGGGCATCTTCGTCGAATCGGCCATGCGTGCCGGCACCAAGATGCCCGATACCGAGCCGGACCAGCGTTACTCCTATGACCGACTGAAGCTGGACTCGATTGCCAGCTACCTCGATGCGCTGCCTGCGCGCCAGTCACTGACGCCGACGCCATGAAGCCTGGGCACTGCGCGTAGGCGCTGTGCAGGTACCTATTCAGGGAATTGAATGATGCAGCCCGTTATTCTCATCAGCGCCGCACGCCAGCGGCTGGCTATCAATCACTCCGCTGCCTTGGCGATGAATGTTCTCAATTGCAGTTTCACCGAGCTGCTGATCAGCCTGGGCTGTGTTCCGCTGGTGGTGGTGCCGGGGATGCCCGTTGAGGCGTTGGAGCGCCTGTTCGCCATGGCCGATGGACTGTTGCTGGGCTCCGGTCAGGACCTTTGTCCGAGCCATTACGGCGAGGATTGCGAGGTCAGCTATTCGGCGCAGGTATCAGGGGTTGGCGAGCCTTACAAGCGGCCGCTGATGCTCAGTCCCGACAAGGATCGTGACGTACTGGAGTTGGCCTTGTACCGGCAGGCCAGGTCACGACAGCTACCGATTCTCGGCGTTTGCCGAGGCCTGCAATTGATCAACGTTGCCGAAGGCGGCTCGCTGTATCAGGAGATCCCCGATCGAGGGGTCGAGCACGGGATCGACCCCGATGGCTGGATCAACTATCACCCTGTGGACGTCGACCCGCAGAGCCGGCTCTATCGGATTATCGACAAGCGCAGTTTCAGCGTTTCGTCGGTGCACCACCAGGCGATCAAGCGCCTGGCGCCAGGCTTGAGAGCCTGCGCGAGGGCTGCCGATGGGGTGATCGAGGCGGTCGAGCTGGCCAGTCACGAGCATTTCGTCCTGGGGCTGCAGGGGCATATAGAAAAGACCCTGCTCAATCATCCCGAGCACCTGCAGATATGGAAAACATTCGCCAGTGAGGCTGCCACAAGGAGTCGGCAACATGTCAATTGAACACTTCCAGGTGCCCCTTTATCAGCCTTTGATGAAGCGCCTCGATTTATTCTTCAAGGCGGGCGACCCCGCCGGTATTCCGCTGCTGGACAAGAAGGCAATCATTTCCGGGTTTCCTGGAAACTTCATGACCCAGGCGATGCGTGTCGGCATCGAGGGCGGCGATGTGGAGTTCGCCAATACCTCCGGGAGCAGCTCCCAGATTCTCCAGATCATTCGCTACAAGGGCTGGTGGGGACGTGAGTTCACGCGCGCCTATCAGCGGGTGGCGGACATGGTTGGTTATTCGATGGAGCATGACAGGAAAGCAGTACTGACGACGGCGGCCTGTTCCGCGGTGTCGTGCTTTCTTGACGACCCGGACTACCAGCAGCGCATCCACAATGGGGTGCTGAGCCTCAATACGCATCCGGACCCTACGCGCTGGACGCTCACCGATATCCAGCGCATTGATGCGGAACTGCGGATGTTTGCGCCAAAGCTTCTGGAGATAGATCCGACCTATCTCGCGATCTTCCTGAGCAAGCGTGCGCAGTACCGGATTACTGAGCCTCTGTACATCCCTGACTACATCGCAGCTTCCTACGAGTACATGACCGCCAATGTTCGCCGGCTCATCGAGAGCGCCTATGGTTTGCCGGTTCTGAGCATGTATGGCTCGACGGAGCTGGGCGTACTGTTCATGCAGAACCGCAGTGGCACTTTCGTCCGTTGTGGCCACGACACATTGGTCGAACTCAAACCGTACCTGGCCCGGCGCAATCTGTTCGAGTTGATTGTCACGTCCTGGAAAAACCCGCTGATGCCTTTGTTGCGCTATGCCACCGGGGATCTTGTCGAAGTGCCGGAAGGTGAGTGGTCGAATAGGGTCTTCGGCGCCGTGGATGACATTCCTTTGCTGAAGCTGCATGGCCGTATCAGGGACTGCCTGGTGACCGATGATGGGGAGCTCAAGACCCTCGCCGATCTTGATGAGCTGTTCGCCGTTTCCGCGCCTTGGGTCCGGCAGTATCAACTGCAGGTGACCGAGCACAAGGTCACGCTGTTTTACGTTTCCGATGTCCCGGAATACGACGCCGACCTGCCGGCCGTTGAGCGGTGCCTGCGTGGCTGGTTTGGCCGCATGCGTACTGTTGAATCAATGGCCGTTCCAAGCATTGCGCCACAAGCCTCGGGAAAGTTCGCGATTATCAAATAGCGGGTCCGTGAAGAGTCGTCCCTCAATAAAAAAAGAGAGAATGTTATGCAAGCCTTGGATGTGAAATGCATGGTGTTGCCGGATGCGCGCAGTGACTTTCCGTTCTTTCGGGATAATCAGCGGATCTACCTGGACAGTTCATCCACCTCGTTGAAACCCGCGTCGGTGATCAGCGCCATCACTGATTTTTACCTGCATGCCGGTAGCAATGTCGGGCGCTCCAATCATCAGTATGCTCAGTTGTCCACCCAACTGTTTGAGTCGTCGCGCAACAAGCTGGCCTGCTTTCTGGGGTGCAGCGCCGATGAAGTGGTCTTTACCGCCAATTGCACGGACTCGATCAATCTGCTCGCCCATGGGCTGGCGTTGGGCAATGGCGACCATGTCGTGGTTTCGCCCCTGGAGCACCATTCCAATCTCCTGCCCTGGTTGTCCAGGTGTCGAGTCACGGTTGCCCGTCTGGATCAGAACGGTTGTATCGACCTGGATCATCTGGATTCGTTGCTCGCCGCCGATCCGGCCCGTCTGGTCGCGGTCTGCCACGCATCGAATGTCACCGGCAACGTGCAACCCGTCAGGCAGATCTGTCAGATCGCCCGGGCACGGGGGGCGTTGAGCCTGCTGGACGCGGCGCAGACCGTTGGCCATATCCCGGTCAATGTCGGGCAGATCGGTTGTGATTTTCTCGCCCTTTCCGGGCACAAGATGTTCGGCCCCTCGGGGGTTGGCGTGCTGTACATGCGGCGTGATCTGCAGGCGTCGATGCAGAGCTATCGCTATGGTGGCGGCATGGTCAACAAAGTGGGGCAGGGTGATGTCAGTTATCAATCCGGCCCCGGTCGGTTCGAGGCCGGCACGCCGAACATTGAAGGGGCCATCGGGCTGGGGGCGGCGGTCGACTATATAAACAGCTTGGGCGGGCAGTGGGTTCAAGACCACGATGAGGATCTGGAGCGCTATTTCCTGTCGCAGATTCAATCGGTGCGCAATATTGAAATCGCCTTCCCCATCGGGCCGCAGCACCTGCCGATTTTTCCTCTGGTTGCCGTCGGCAAGGTGGATATCGGATTTGTCTCGCGGATTCTTTCCGATCGTTACGACATTGCACTGAGTTCCGGCTACCAGTGCAACCAGCCGCTCTACCGCAACAGTGGAATTAATGGCGCCTTGCGGGTCTCGATGCATCTTTACAACAGTCGCAAAGATATCGACACGTTAGTGATGGCACTCACTGATCTCCAGGATCTGCTGGCTTAGTAGGAGGAAATCAATATGGCCGCTGAATTGCTGGAAGTATTGGGCGCAAGAGCCATCACCAAGGAAGATTGTATTGCCTATTTTCATCGGCATATCAAACGCCGGACTTCGGCATTGATCGGACTTGAATACGAGTTGATCCTGATTGATAAGGCGACTTCCCTGAGTGTGCCGTTTTTTGGCTTGCGCAGCCTGTCGAGCATCTTCAAGGGCTTGCTGGGATACGGCTACTCGCCCGTTTATGACGATGGCTTGATCATCGGTTTGAGGCGCGGCGGCACGGTCATCAGCCTGGAGCCTGGTGGCCAGGTGGAGTTCTCTTCATCGGCGTTGCGTCTGGTGTCCGATGTTGTGATCGAACTCGAAGTGTTTCTGCGGGAACTGGATCGGGTCTGCCAGGGCCTGGCCATTTCGTTGCTGCCCATCGGTTATCGGCCCTACGGGGGCGTGGCGTCGGTGGCGACGGTGCCGCGTACTCGCTACTTGCACATGATGCCTATCCTGGAAAAGGTCTCGGGGGCCTCGGCCGGGCAGAAGATGACGGCCTCGATGCAGATTTCCGTCGACTACTTCTCCGAGCAGCATGCGGGCAAGTTGTTGCAGTTGGGGGTTGCCTGTCAGCCTTACATCGTCGCCTTGTTCGCCAACTCTCCGTACTTTTCGGCGGTCACCAGCCGCTATAAGAGTCATCGGATGCATGCCTGGACCCAATTCGATCAACAACGCTCCGGGATTCCCGAGTTCATGTTGCGCGCACACTTCAGCGCCCATGCCTTTGAGCACTATGTTGACTGGGCCCTGGAGAAACCACTGCTGTTCATTCAGCGTGAAGGGCAGTTGATCCACATGAACGACCTGAGTTTTCGCGACTACATGCGCCTGGGGGCTGCCTCGGGCGCTGCCACGCTTCAGGATTGGATCATGCATCTGGGTACCCTCTACCCTGAGGCCCGGCTGAAGAACATTGTCGAGTTTCGCTCGGCCGATACCTGTGCACCTCACTTCGCCGCTTCACTCGCGGCCTTCTGGAAGGGCCTGGCCTATAGCGAAGAGGCGCTTGATGCCGCGTTGGACATGCTCGGCGCGCAGGCGCCTTCCGAGTTGAATCGCAAGTATGCCCAGGCGGCGGAGTTCGGCATGGCCGGGGTCGATGGGGCGGGAAACTCGCTGGCCGAAGGGATTGGACGCCTGGTCGGGCTGGCCGCCCAGGGGTTGCAGTATCAGGGAGCATCCAAGCTTGAGAGCGGTTATCTGCAAGCGCTGAACGAGATGATCGCAACTGGGCAATCTGCGGCAGATCTAATGCTCAACAAGGGTGTACCTATATGCTTGGGCGCAAACCCGAAAACAGCTTATTCGAACATTAAATGCGTCTCCTAAAGCAATCTGCCGCGCGTTGCGAATGGTAGTCGACTGTAATATATTCCGCCCTCGTAAATGAGTGCGTGCGGCATTTTTCAGGAGTTGTTCATGAAGACGGAAAGTATCAGGAAGATAGAAGATAAATGGCTCGCTCGCTGGGAAAATGAAAAGCATTACTCCGTTGAACTAGATACTTCTCTGCCTAAATATTATTGCCTTGACATGTTTCCTTATCCTTCGGGTGCCGGTCTGCATGTTGGGCATCCGCGCGGATATATTGCGACTGACGTATATAGTCGTTTTAAACGAATGGCCGGTTTCAATGTTTTGCATCCCATGGGTTTCGACTCTTTCGGATTACCCGCGGAACAGTATGCAATCGAAACCGGACAGCACCCAAGAGTAACCACTGACAAGAACATTGCCACGTTCAAGTCGCAGTTGAGAAAACTGGGTTTCTGTTATGACCCGGACCGCGAGATCAAGACTTCCGATGCTCAGTACTATCACTGGACGCAGTGGATATTCTCCCAACTGTTCGACAGTTGGTTCTGCCTCGATACCCACCAGGCCCAGCCTGTCGATACCCTGATCCAGCGTTTTGAACAATCCGGCAATGCCGGGGTGAATGCCTGGTCTGATTCGCGGACCACAACCATCAGCGCGCAACAGTGGGCCGCTTTCTCGCCTTTGCAGCAGTCGGAGTTCCTGATGAACTACCGATTGGCGTATCGCGCCGACTCTTATGTGAACTGGTGCCCGGCCCTGGGCACGGTGCTGGCCAACGACGAAATCAAGGACGGTTTTTCCGAGCGGGGTGGCCACCCGGTTCAGAAAAAGATGATGAAGCAGTGGATGCTGCGGATTTCCGCCTATGCCGACCGCCTGCTGGAGGGGCTCGATAGCCTGGATTGGCCGGAAGCCTTGAAGGACATGCAGCGCAACTGGATCGGCAAATCCCAGGGCGCGGAAATTGATTTCCAGGTGCGTGATTCGCAGACCGCGATCAAGGTCTTTACCACCCGCCCCGATACGCTGTATGGCGCGACGTTCCTGGTGCTGGCGCCTGAGCATGATGCCGTCGAGGCAATCACCTCAGCGCCTCTCAAGCTTGCAGTGGCCAATTACCGCGAAGAAGCGGCCTTGCGCTCCGAGCGCGAACGGATGGCCAAGGCCGAGCGGATCACCGGCCAGTTCACCGGCGCCTACGCCGTCCACCCCTTGACCGGCGAAAACCTGCCGATCTGGATTGCCGACTACGTCCTGGCCGATTACGGCACGGGCGCCATCATGGCGGTACCTTCCGGAGACCAACGGGATTTCAACTTTGCCCAGGCCTTCGATCTGCCCGTGGTGCATATCTATGAGGGGGCAGAGCAGGCCGCCAAGCCGTTCCTGATCAATGAAGGCCGCCTGATCAACTCTCAGGAAGCCACGGGCATGCTGCGTGCCGAGGCCACCGAGTGGATTCTGCAGCGCCTGGTGGCGACCGGAACCGCCAAGCGCACCTTCAATTACCGCATCCGCGATGCGATTTTTGGCCGCCAGCGCTATTGGGGCGAGCCGATCCCGGTGTACTACGACGAGCAGGGCATTGCTCGCGTGGTTCCCGAGCAGGACCTGCCGGTGACCCTGCCCGATATCGAGGCCTTCCTGCCGACCAGCGAGGGTGAGCCCCCCTTGGAGCGAGCCAGTAGCTGGCGCTACCGCGGCTTTAAGTATGAAACCACCACCATGCCCGGTTGGGCCGGGTCGAGCTGGTACTTCCTCAGGTACATGGATCCGACCAACAGCCATGAGCCCGTGTCGAAGGAGGCGCTGGCCTACTGGCAGGCCGTGGATCTGTATGTCGGCGGATCCGAGCATGCCACCGGCCACCTGCTGTACTCGCGCTTCTGGACGCATTTCCTCAAGGATCGCGGCTTGCTGAGTTTTTCCGAACCCTTCAAGCGGGTCCTGTGCCAAGGCATGATCCTCGGCGTCTCGGCGATCATCTATCGGGACAAGGCGACCCATGAATTCGTCTCCGCCGATCTCAAGGACGGGCGGGACGTTCAGCCGCTGTATGTCGATATCAGCATGGTGAATGACAAGAACCAGGTGGATATCGACGCTCTTCGCACATGGCGCCAGACCTACACCGAAGGCACGTTTGTCTGCTCCAAGGGCGTGTTCCTGTGTGATCGCCTGTCGGAAAAGATGTCCAAGTCCAAGTACAACGTGGTCAACCCCGATGACCTGATCGAGGTCTACGGGGCCGATACCTTCCGCCTGCATGAAATGTTCCTCGGGCCGATCGACCAGACCGCCATCTGGTCGACGCAATCCATCGATGGCCCGCACAAGTTCCTGCAGAAGGTCTGGCGCCTGTTTCTGGACGAGGAGGGCGCGGTGATCGTGGATGACCTTGAGCCCGGCGACGAGGAACTCAAGGCGGTGCACACGGCGATTGCCAAGGTGGGGCGTGCCACCGAGGATATGTCCTACAACACTGCGATTGCCGCTCTGATGATCTGCGTGAACCAGCTCAGCGTCTTGCAGTGCCATAAGCGTGGTGTGCTGGAGCTGTTGCTCAAGCTGTTGCACCCCTATGCGCCGTTCATTACTGAAGAGCTGTGGTCCGAGGCGCTGGGGCACTCGCGGTCGATCCTTGATTGCGGCTATCCCGTCGCCGACGAAAGTGTGCTGTATGAGGCGCAGTTTGAATGCCCGGTCTCCATCAATGGCAAGTTGCGGACTCGCATCATGCTGCAGCGGGGGATGACGGAAGAGGCGGTGAAGGCTCAGGTGCTGGAGGATGCAACGGTGCAGCGCTGGCTGTCTGGCGGGCGCTTGCTGAAGTTCATCTTTGTGCCTGATCGAATCATCAACATCGTATGCGCCGCGAACCCTGATTGATCCTGCGCACCGGTTGCACGCCGGCCGGGCCGGGGCGTAGAGCCCCGGCCCGGCTTTTTTATGCGGGTGAGGATCAGGCGCCGAAGCCACCGTCGATAGTCAGGCTGGCGCCGGTGATGTAGCCCGCTTCGGCACTGGCCAGGTAGGCGACGAAACCGGCGACTTCCTCGGCATGGCCATAACGGCGGATAGCCATCAGGTTCATCAGGCTCGCGGCGAAGTCACTGTCCGCCGGGTTCATGTCGGTGTCCACCGGGCCGGGCTGGACGTTGTTGATGGTGATGCCCCGCGGGCCCAGGTCCCGGGCCAGGCCCTTGGTCAGGCCCACCAGTGCGGCTTTGCTCATGGCGTAGGGGCCGCCACCGGCGAAGGGCATGCGGTCGGCGTTGGTGCTGCCGATGTTGATGATGCGCCCACCTTCGCCCATGTGTCGTGCGGCTTCCTGGGTGGCGATGAATACGCTGCGCACGTTGATCGCCAGGGTCTGGTCGAAGTCCTCCAGCTTGAACTCGCCCAAGGGTGCGATGGCCAGCACCCCGGCGTTGTTGACCAGGATATCGAGGCGGCCAAAGGTCTTGACGCTGTCGTTCACTGCTCGGCGGATGGCCTCGGCGTCGGCGCTGTCGGCGTGGATCGCCAGGGCCTTGCCACCCTTGGCGATGATGCTGTCCTGCAGGGCCTGGGCCTTGCTCGCCGAACTGACGTAGGTAAAGGCAACGCTGGCGCCTTCTGCCGCCAAGCGCTCGACAATGGCTGCGCCAATGCCACGGGAACCGCCTTGGATCAAGGCTACTTTGCCGCTGAGGTCATATGTGCTCATGTGCTTCTCCAGAGATTCAAGGCCGGGTGCCTTGTGCTTGGAGCGAGTATCTGCCGCTGGTTAGCCTCTGAGTAGCCGGTAATCCCTATACTCTGTGTAAACCAGAAGTTTAGAGTGGCTCTTATGGAAGCCTTCAGCAGTATCGAATGTTTTGTCCGCAGCGCTGAAGTCGGCAGCTTTGCCGAGGCGGCGCGGCGGCTCGGGCTGACCCCGGCGGCGGTGGGCAAGAGCGTGGCCAAGCTGGAAACCCGGGTTGGTGTGCGCCTGTTCCAGCGCAGTACCCGGCGCCTGACCCTGACCGAGGCCGGCCACCTGTTCCTCGCGGAAGTCGCCGACAGCCTGCAGACCATCCAGAACGCGGTCAGCACCCTGGCCGATGCCCAGGGGCGCCCGGCGGGGACGCTCAAGGTCAGCATGGGTACAGTGTTCGGCGGGCTGTACATAGTGCCGATGCTCGGCGCCTTTTTGCGCCGCTACCCGGATATTCATCCCGACTGGCATTTCGACAACCGCCAGGTGGACCTGATCGGCCAAGGTTTCGATGCGGCCATTGGCGGCGGTTTCGAATTGCCCCAGGGAGTGGTCGCCCGGCGACTGTCACCGGCTCACCGGGTGCTGGTGGCAAGTGCCGATTACCTGCGGGGGCGGGCACCGATCAACGGGCCCGAAGACCTGCGGCATTGCCGGGGGATTCTTATCCGCTCCCCCCAGACCGGGCGCATCCGCACCTGGCAGATGACCGGTCGGGGAGGGCTGATGTGCCCGCTGGAGCTCAAGGCCAGCATGACCATGAGCGATTCCGAGGCCGCCTGCATCGCCGCGGCCCAAGGGCTGGGCCTGGCCTTGGTGAGCATGCCGTTTGCCGTCAATTACCTGCGTTCCGGGGCCTTGCAACGGGTGCTGCCGGACTGGTACGTGGACGATGGCTTTACCTCGATCTACTACGCCGAGCACAAGATGCTCCCGGGCAAGACGCGGGCTTTTGTCGACTTCGTCATTGAGCAGTTCGCCGAGCAAGGCCTGGCTCAGGCCTTCAGCGCCTTGTAGGAACCGGCCTGTCGACGACTCTAGGTACCGCCGGCCTCAGCGCCCCGCCCGCAAGGGCCAGCCCAGCACTCGCTTGGGCCGGGGCGTGGCATAGGTGCGTACCTTGGAGGTGGATAGCCCCAGACGCACCAGGGACTCGGCAATGGTCACTGCTGCCGTTACTCCGTCCACCACCGGCACCCCGGTGCGCTGGCGAATCTGTTCATCCAGGCCGGCCATGCCGCCGCAGCCCAGGCAGATGACTTCGGCCTTGTCCTCGGTCACCGCCCGTTCGGCCTGGCGCACGATGGCTTCCACGGCGCGCAGCGGGTCTTCCTCCAGCTCCAGTACCGCCAGGCCGCTGGCCCGCACCGAGGTGCAGCGGTCATAAAGGCCGGAGAGCTTGAGCCGGTCTTCAATCAGCGGCACGGTGCGGTCCAGGGTGGTGACCACCGAGTAGGCGTGGCCAAGGAACAGGGCAGTGCTGGCGGCGGCGTCGGTGATGTCCACCACTGGCACGTTCAGCAGTTCCTGCAAGCCTTCGCGGCCGTGCTCGCCGTAGCCGGCCTGGATCACCGCGTCATAGGGCTGGTCGTAGGCCAGCACCCGGTCCATTACGGCGATGGCCGCCAGGTAGCTTTCGAAGTTGCCTTCCACCGATTCGGCGCCGAAGTAGGGAGTCAGGCCGATGATCTCGGTACCCGGCGCTGCCACGCTTTGTGCCTGATGGGCGATGGCCTGGGTAATGGAGTCGGTGGTGTTGACGTTGACCACGAGAATTCGCATGAGGGTTCCTTGCAGGTTGGGCAGTTCAGGCCCGGCGCGCCGGGCCGGGCAGGTTCAATGGCTGACGTTGTCCACGGCGATGCTTTCGCCGCTGACGTCCGCGTAGCCGGGTTGGCGCTTGGCGATGATCAGGTAGAGCATGCCGGCGATGCCGGCGCCGATCAGCCAGGAGAATGGCGAGACACTGGCAAAACCTGGCACCAGGGCCAGCACGATGGCGATCAGCGCCGCGGGAATAAAGGCCGCCACTGCCCGCAGGTTGACCCCGCGGCTGTAGAAATAGGCGCCTTGCGGGTCTTCGCTATAGAGCTGCGGCACGTTGACCTGGGCTTTGCGCAGGATCCAGTAGTCCACCATGATCACCCCGTACAGCGGGCCGAGCAGGGCGCCCAGGCCGGAGAGGAAATACACGATCACCAGCGGGCTGTTGTACAGGTTCCACGGCAGGATCAGCACCGCCAGCGCCGCGCTGATCAGCCCGGCGCGGCGGAAGGTCAGGTACTTGGGCGCCAGGTTGCTGAGGACGAAGGCCGGGGCGACGAAGTTGGCCATGATGTTCACCGCCACGGTCACGATCAGAAAGGCCAGGCAGCCCAGGACCAGGAACAGTGTGTTGGGGATCGAGGCGATGATCTGGGTCGGGCTTTCGATGACCCGGCCATTGATCTGGAACTGCGCGCCGCACAGCAGCACGGTGATGGTGGCGAACACCAGGATGTTCACCGGCAGGCCCCAGAAGTTGCCGACCTTGATGGTCTTGCGGCACGGCGAGGAGCGGGCGAAGTCGCAGAAGTTGAGGATCAGGGTGCCGTAGATTGCCAGCCACAGGGCGCCGCCGGCGAAGATCTGCCGCCACATTTCGCCGCCGGTCAGAGGTTCGCGGATCGACCAGGCGATCTGCCCGTCGGCCTGGGTGTACATCCAGGCGGCCAGGCAGGCCACGGTCAGCAGGATGATCGGCCCGGCGAAGGCTTCGTAGCGCCGGATCATTTCCATGCCATAGGCGAGGATCGCCAGTTGCACCAGCCAGATCACCAGGAAGCAGGCCCAGCCCAGGGTCGAGAGGCCGAGGATCGAGTTGTGGTCGTAATCGGCGAAGCCCGGATGGATGGCCGTGAGCAGCACGCGAAACACCACCGAGGCCAGGTAGGTCTGGATGCCGAACCAGGCGATGGCGATCACCGCCCGGATGAGTGCCGGAATCTGCGCGCCATGGATGCCGAAGCTGATGCGGCTGATCACCGGGAACGGCACCCCGGTCTTCTGCCCCATGTAGCCGGACAGGTTCATGAAGAAATACACCAGCGCCGCGCCTATCCCCAGGGACAGCAGGATCTGCCAGCCGCCCAGGCCCAGGGCGTAGAGGCCGATGGCGAAGGAGTAGTTGGCGATGTTGTGCACATCGTTGGTCCACAAGGCGAAGATGCTGTAGCCACCCCAGCGCCGGCCTTCGACCTTGGTCGGTGCCAGGTCGCGGTTGTGCAGGCGTGGGCTGAGCGCGATGGGGGCCGCATCGGCGACCGGTTGTTGGACGTTGTGCGAATGCAGCGAGGAGGGCAGATCCAGTGCGATGTTGTTGGAAGGGCTGGTACGCATTCCGGCATGCTCCTGACTCCGGCCCTGGATGACTGTGCTTGAGCGAGGGGGCTCGACAATCTTCGTCACAGGGGAGGAATCACTGGGTTCGGGGCATCTGCAGCTTGAGTCGTGGGTCAGGCGTGCGGACGGTTAGTGTATGTATGTTTTGGTTTTTTTGTATACAAAACATAAATCCACTAAAGCCACTTCTGTGCCAATTTCACGACTATGAAATTGGCTGCTGATTTCGTTTTGTTATGGGTTATTCCTAACCTTCTGAAAAGACGAGATTAAAATTTGACCGTTTGAACAGGTATTTATTTTTCGCCAGGCACGGCTTGGCGCCCAATGGATATCGGCGCAGGAAAGGCTTGTAACCTTTTGGGGCGGGGAATCTTTGAAGTGCACACAAAAATGGCACCGACGGTGACATTCTTGTGTACAGGTTTTGCTGCGGGTTGGCTTTCAGTGCGGGCGTCCTTCAGGCGCGCCCGCAGGGAAGGGGGTCAGGCTTTGCTGATGATGTTGCCGGCGTGCAAGCCGCATTCTTTCTGGGTGGCTTCCTCCCACCACCAGCGGCCTTCGCGCTCGTGCTGGTTGGGCAGTACCGGGCGGGTGCAGGGCTCGCAGCCGATGCTGATGAAGCCGCGTTCATGCAGGCTGTTGTAGGGCAGTTCGAGCATGCGGATGTAACCCCAGATCTCCTCGCTGCTCATTTGTGCCAGTGGGTTGAACTTGTACAGGGTGCGCTCCGGCGTGGAGAAGGCTGTGTCGACTTCCAGCACCGCCACCTGGCTGCGGGTACCCGGGCTCTGATCACGGCGCTGGCCGGTGGCCCAGGCGCTGACGGTGGACAGCTTGCGCCGCAGCGGTTCGATCTTGCGGATACCGCAGCACTCGCCATGGCCGTCCTTATAGAAGCTGAACAGGCCCTTTTCCTTGACGAAGGGTTCGAGCTTGCTGTGGTCCGGCGAGATCAGCTCGATCTGGATCTTGTAGTGTTCACGCACCTGATCGATGAAACGGTAGGTTTCCGGGTGCAGGCGGCCGGTATCCAGGCTGAACACCTTGACGTTCTTGTTCAGCTTCCAGGCCATGTCCACCAGCACCACGTCCTCGGCGCCGCTGAAGGAAATCCACAGGTCATCGCCGAACTGGGCAAAGGCCAGCTTGAGAATGTCCTGGGCAGACTTGTTGGCATAGGTCGCGGCGAGTTCAGCGACGTCGAACGATGGGGTCATCAGGGCGGTTTCCTACAGGTCGGTGGCGCTGTGCGCTCTATAGGGGGGCGATCTTAACAAAATCCACACCGCCCTGGCGCGCTCCTCTGCGTTGCGCCTGTGCAGGCGAATCGCTAGAGTTCGGCAGTCCTTTTGCTCGCTCAATTTAAATAATCAGAACCAATGGGAGTGTCTTGTGGAAATTGCCTGTCTCGATCTGGAAGGTGTACTGGTCCCGGAAATCTGGATCGCCTTTGCCGAAAAAACCGGGATTGAATCCCTCAAGGCAACCACCCGGGATATTCCCGACTACGACGTGCTGATGAAACAGCGCCTGCGGATTCTCGACGAACACGGCCTGAAGCTTTCGGACATCCAGGAAGTGATCGCCACCCTCAAGCCACTGGACGGCGCGGTGGAATTCGTCAACTGGCTGCGCGAGCGCTTCCAGGTGGTGATCCTTTCCGACACCTTCTATGAATTTTCCCAGCCCCTGATGCGCCAGCTGGGCTTTCCGACCCTGCTTTGCCACCGCCTGATCACCGATGACGGCGGCCGGGTGACCGGCTATCAGTTGCGCCAGAAAGACCCCAAGCGTCAGTCGGTGCTGGCCTTCAAGAGCCTGTACTACCGGGTGATTGCGGCGGGGGATTCCTACAACGACACGACGATGCTCGGTGAGGCGGATGCTGGCATCCTGTTCCACGCCCCGGACAACGTGATCCGCGAGTTCCCGCAGTTCCCGGCGGTGCACAGCTTTGCCGAGCTGAAGCAGGAGTTCATCAAGGCTTCCAATCGTCCCCTGAGCTTGTAAACCGGTTCGCCGGCGAAGAGACCCTTGGATTTTTCACAAATCCTGCCGACGCCTTCGCTGGCAAGCCAGCTCCTACGGGTGGGAGAACGACGCGCTCTTGTAGGAGCCGGCTTGCCGGCGAAGAGGCCCTAAAGCCCCTGCAATGTCTCCAGCAGCACCCGCACCTTGGTGATGGATTCCTGGTATTCCTCCTGCCAGTCGGAATCCGCGACTATTCCGCCGCCGCCCCAGCAACAGATCTGCCCATCTTTGGCCAGCAGGCTGCGGATGGCGATCGAACTGTCCATTTCTCCGCGCACGTCCAGGTACAGCAGCGAACCGCAGTACAGCGCACGCCGCGTGGGTTCCAGCTCATCGATGATCTGCATCGAGCGGATCTTCGGCGCGCCGGTGATCGAGCCACCGGGAAAGCTGCCGGCGATCAGGTCCAGGGCGTCCTTGCCGTCCGCCAGCTCGCCAGTGACGCTGCTCACCAGGTGGTGCACGTTGGGGTAGCTTTCCAGGCTGAACAGCTCCGGTACCCGTACCGAGCCTATGCGGCAGGTGCGCCCCAGGTCGTTGCGCAGCAGGTCGACGATCATCAGGTTTTCCGCCCGGTCCTTGGGGCTGGCCAGCAGCTCGGCGGCATTGGCCGCGTCCTGCGCGGCATCCCGGCCGCGGGGGCGTGTGCCCTTGATCGGGCGGGTTTCCACCCGGCCCTGGCTGACGTGGACAAAGCGCTCCGGCGACAGGCTCAGCACCGCACCGCCTTGCGGCAGCCGCTGGAAACCCGAGAACGGGGTCGGGCAGGCGGCGCGCAGGGCGCAATAGGCCGCCCAGGGATCCCCCTGGTACTGGCCGCGAAAGCGTTGGGCGAAGTTCACCTGATAGCAGTCGCCGGCCTGAATGTAGTGCTGGATGCGCTGGAACGCCTGGCGGTAGTCCTCGGCGCTCAGATCAGCCAGCATGGCGCCGGTCAGCTTGAATGCCGGCTGCGACACGGGCAGCGGCTGGCAGAACAGTTGAATCAGGCGCTGGCGCTCGGTGTCATCCAGGCTGGGGTGGAACACCAGCTGGCTGGTGCCTGCCTGGTGGTCGTTGATCAGCGCCCAGGCATACAGGCCAAAGCGTGCGTCGGGCAGTTGCAGGTCATCCCGGGCCTGGCTTGGCAGGCGCTCCAGATGGCGGCCGAAGTCATAGCTGAGGTAGCCGATCAGGCCGCCGGCGAAGGGCAGTTCATAAGGAGCGGGCAGTTGCGCCGGGCCCAGTTGCCCCAGGTTGTCCCGCAGGCGCTGGAGAAAGCCCCTGCCGCTTTCTGCGGCGGCCACGGTCAACTGCGCCAGGGGCCAGGCGCTGAGCAGGTCATAGCGCCCGCGCTCGGCGCTGGGCCGGCCGCTGTCCAGCAGCACGGCGCCGGGGGCGTGCTCGATTGCCGCGAAATACTCGGCGGGGTTGGTGCGGTAGGGGAGCGGGTGTACGGAACAGGTCAACATGCGGGGCAAATCAGCCATCGGAGCGCGGTTGGCGATTGTATGCCTCTGCAGGAGTTGCTCCTAGAGGGGATGTCGGTGTTTGCCCGGTTCGTGGCGTATTCACCGACCTGCAGCTGCTGCCGCAGGCTGCGAAAAGGTCCGCAGGACCTTCCGTTCGCACCCTGCGGCAGGCGCTATCAGCCTTCCACGGCAGGGATATGGCCGAACAGTTCCTGGGCGAAGCGTACCCGCTCCTCGACGCTTTCCTCGATGCCCTGGGCCTTGAGCTCCTCAAGGTGGGCTTCGATGGCGTGGGTGCGCTGGGTCAGGCCGCAATCGTTGGCGATCTGGATGTTCAGCCCCGGCCGCGCGTTGAGTTCGAGAATCAGCGGGCCCTTGTCCTGGTCCAGCACCATGTCCACGCCGATGTAGCCCAGGCCGCAGAGTTCGTAGCAGCCGGCCGCCAGCTTCATGAAGCCGTCCCAGTAGGGCAGTTGCACGCCGTCCACCGCGTTGGTGGTGTCCGGGTGCTTGGTGATGATGTTGTTCAGCCAGGTGCCGCGCAGGGTCAGGCCGGTGGCCAGGTCGACCCCGACGCCGATGGCACCCTGGTGCAGGTTGGCCTTGCCCCCGGACTGGCGGGTCGGCAGGCGCAGCATGGCCATCACCGGGTAGCCCATGAGCACGATGATGCGGATGTCCGGCACGCCTTCATAGCTGATGCTCTTGAAGATTTGGTCCGGGGTCACCCGGTACTCGATCAGCGCCCGGTCGCGGTGGCCGCCCAGGGAATACAGGCCGGTGAGGATGCTGGAGATATGGTGCTCGATCTCTTCGTGGCTGATGATCTTGCCGGACACCGTGCGATAGCGGCCCTCGAAGCGGTCGGCGATCACAATGATCCCGTCACCTCCGGCGCCCTGGGCCGGCTTGATCACGAAGTCGTTGCGCCCTTTGAGGATCTCGCCGAGCTTGTCGATTTCCTTCTCGGTGGAGATCACCCCGTACAGTTCCGGCACATGGATACCGGCCTTGATCGCCCGTTCCTTGGTGATGATCTTGTCATCGACGATGGGGTACAGGCTGCGCTTGTTGTACTTGAGCACGTAGTCGGCATTACGCCGGTTGATACCCATGATTCCCCGCGCTTCGAGGGCTTTCCAGGTCTTCCACAGGCCGAACATCAGGAGTCGGCCTTGACGAAGGCTTTGAAACGCACCAGCTCCGTCAGGCGGTAGCCGCGGTAGCGACCCATCGCCAGCATGAAGCCCACCAGGATCAGCAGCATCGCCGGGAAGGTAAAGACGAAGTAGGTGAGTTCCGGCACGCTCATGATCAGGTGCGCCAGGGAGGCGGCGAACAGGGTGCCGATGGCGACTTTCATCGCATGGCCGCCGCCGCGCTCTTCCCAGGTGATGGACAGGCGTTCGATGGTCATGGTCAGGATCACCATCGGGAACAGTGCCACCGATAGGCCGCGTTCCAGGCCCAGCTTGTGGCTGAACAGGCTGATGGCGGCGATCAGCACCACGACGAAGGTCAGTACCACCGAGAGTCGCGGCAGCATCTGCAACTTCAAGTGTTCGAGGTAGGAGCGCAAGGACAGCCCGAGCGCGGTGATCACCGTGAACAGCACGATGCCAAAGCCCAACTGGGTCTCGCGGAAGGCCAGGGCGATCAGCACCGGGGTGAAGGTGCCAAGGGTCTGCAGGCCGATCAGGTTGCGCAGCACCAGGATCACCAGCACGCCGATGGGGATCATCACCATGATCATGAAGGTCTGCTGGGTCTGCAGCGGCAGGCCGTACAGCGAGTATTCGAGGAAGTTGGCGTCGGTGTTCTCGTCGGTCAGCTTGGCCAGGCGAATGGCGTTCATTTCGCTGTTGTTGAGGCTGAAGGTGACGTTGGCTTTCTTGCCTCCATCGACGGTGATCAGGTTGTCGTCGCCGGTCCACCACAGCAGGCGGTCGCTGGGCATGCCCTGCTCACCGGTTTCCGGGTTGAAGTACAGCCAGTCGGTGCCGTTGAAGCTGCGCAGCCAGAGCTCCGGGGTCTGCGGCTGGTCGGCCACCAGGCGGATGGTGTGGACCTTTTCCACCGGCACGTGGGCGATGGACAGCAGCAGCTCGACAATCTTCGCCTTGTTGGTGCTGGACGGATCGCCGGCCAGCAGCAGCTTGGCGTTGTCATCATTGGCGTTGTTGACCCGCTTGATGGCTTCGCTGATGAAGGTCTCGACGTCCGCCGAATGCTGGCGGATCGGCGCCAGCAGGGCGTCGGCGGCGATCTTTTCCGGGCCTTCCACGGCCATGCTGTCACGGAAGGTCGGGCCCTTGACCTTGGCTTTCTCGGCGCTGTAGCGCTTGGTCAGCACCAGGCGGTAGTACAGGGTCTGGTTACCCTTGGCCCGGCGCGCCGACCAAGTGACCTTGCGGTTGCCGTCGACGCGGTTCACCGCCACCCCGTAGTTGTTGGAAATGAAGCTCTCGTTGAGGCTCACGTAATCGCGGCTCAGGGGCGGCACGAACATCTGGATCTTGATCGGGTCCTTGCCGTTGGCGACGAACTCGACCTTGGCATCGATGTTCCACAGATCGTCGGTAGCGTCTTCGGTCACCGGAATGCCGAGCACGAAGATCTGATAGGCCGTGATCGAAATGCCCAGCACCACCAGGATGGCGATCAGGACTTTCAGATGAAGGGTAAGAGAGCGCATTGGAATTACTCTGCGGTATGAGCGTCGGTGGCGCAGGCGGGTTTGCCAGCAGCGTATTTAAGACTGGGGTCGACCAGCGCATCGAAGCGTTTCAGGGCTTCGGAGCCGATCAGGAGCGGGTATTGGAATGCGCTGCGGTCGGTCAAGTTCACTTCGATGCTGCGCAAGGCGCTGCCCATGCAGACATCCAGGGCGATGACCGGCCGTGCGGTGTAGTTCTTGTCCTCATCGGGGTCGTAGTCGCCGGCACGGCGCTTGATCTTGCTGACCCGGGCCAGGGGCCGTTCGATGGGATGGGAATGGGCGGCGTCGATCGCCAGGTAGAAACGCACCCAGGACTCGCCATTGCGCTTGAAGCGCTTGATGTCGCGGGCACTCAGGGAAGCGGTCTTGGCCCCGGTGTCGAGCTTGGCCGCGACCTCCAGGTCGATGCCGGACAGCCGAGCGTATTCATTCAAGCCGTAGACAGTCTTGCCGGCGGCGGCGCTGATGCCGGGCAGGGCAAGCAGGCAGAGCAGTAGGGGAAGGGCCTTGAGTCTCATAGATCCTGATGGGCATGGGTTCTTCAGTTCAAGGCGACCGGCATTGCTGCGCAAGCTCCCTCGTATGCGTGCCATAAAAAGATGACAGGCCAATGCGGGCGGCATTCTAGCATGCTGGTTTTATGGCGCCAGCGCCGGGGGCGGGCCTTTTGTCTTGCCCTGGCGCTTAGGGTTATTAGACGATTGTCGACAATCTCTATTTTTCCTTTGACTGTTTTCGGTGTATTGGCTAATTTTTGCCTCATTGATTTTAAAGGTGTCGACAATATGCTGGATCAACTCGAACACCCGATGCAGGCACAGGACGATTCTGAAACCCTGTCCGAAAACGTCTTCCGGCGGATCCAGGCGGCCATCGTCAAGGGCGAGATCGCCCCGGGCAGCAAGATCTCCGAGCCCGAGCTGGCGCGCACCTACGGCATCAGTCGCGGTCCGCTGCGCGAGGCCATCCACCGCCTGGAAGGTCAGCGTCTGCTGGTGCGGGTGCCCCATGTCGGCGCCCGGGTGGTGTCCCTGAGCCATGCCGAGCTGATCGAACTCTACGAAATCCGTGAGTCCCTGGAAGGCATGGCCTGTCGCTTGGCGGCCGAGCGCATGACCACCGAGGAAATCGACGAACTGCGCCGGGTGCTCGATACCCACGAACGCGATGCGGCGTTCCAGGCCGGCGTCGGCTACTACCAGCAGGAAGGGGACTTCGACTTCCACTACCGGATCATCCAGGGCGCCGGCAACCGCACCCTCACGCAGATGCTCTGCGGCGAGCTGTATCAATTGGTGCGCATGTACCGCATCCAGTTTTCCGCGACCCCCAACCGCCCGCACCAGGCCTTTGCCGAACACCACCGGATTCTCGATGCCATTGCCGATCGCGACGGCGAACTGGCCGAGTTGTTGATGCGCCGCCACATCGGCGCCTCGAAACGCAATATCGCGCGTCACTACCAGGACAGCGCCCATCAGACAGCCACTCCACGAGGTGAGTCATGAGTTCCAACAAGAGCACTCCAGGCCAGCGTTTCCGCGATGCGGTCGCCAGCGAACAGCCGTTGCAAGTGGTCGGCGCGATCAACGCCAACCATGCCCTGCTGGCCAAGCGCGCCGGTTTCAAGGCCATCTACCTGTCGGGCGGCGGGGTCGCTGCCGGCTCCCTCGGCGTGCCTGACCTGGGCATTACCGGTCTGGACGACGTTCTCACTGATGTGCGTCGTATTACCGACGTCTGCGACCTGCCGCTGCTGGTGGACGTGGACACCGGTTTCGGTTCGTCGGCCTTCAACGTGGCGCGCACCGTCAAGTCGATGATCAAGTTCGGCGCCGCGGCGATCCATATCGAAGACCAGGTCGGCGCCAAGCGCTGCGGTCACCGCCCTAACAAGGAGATCGTTTCCCAGCAGGAAATGGTCGACCGCATCAAGGCCGCGGTGGATGCCCGTACCGACGACAGCTTCGTGATCATGGCGCGCACCGACGCCCTGGCGGTGGAAGGCCTGGAGTCGGCCCTGGAACGCGCCGCGGCGTGCATCGAGGCCGGCGCTGACATGGTGTTCCCGGAAGCCATCACCGAGCTCGAGATGTACAAGATCTTCGCCGATCGGGTGAAAGCCCCGATCCTGGCCAACATCACCGAATTCGGCGCCACACCGCTGTACACCACCGAACAGTTGAAATCCGTGGATGTTTCCCTGGTGCTGTACCCGCTGTCGGCGTTCCGTGCCATGAACAAGGCCGCAGAAAACGTCTACACCGCGATCCGTCGCGACGGTACCCAGCAAAATGTGATCGACACCATGCAGACCCGCATGGAACTGTACGAGCGCATCGATTACCACAGCTTCGAGCAGAAGCTCGATGCGCTGTTCGCGCAGAAGAAAGGCTGAATCAATCCCTGTGGGAACGAGCTAGCTCGCGATGGCCGTCAGCGATAACGCGCAGCCCCTGATTCGCTGGGGCGCGCGGGCTCGGATCGCGAGCAAGCTCGCTCCTGCACTGTCGGGGGAGCCCCGACCCGTGAAGTTGCCAAGTCCCTAACAAATTCAAGATTGGAGAGAGCAATGGCCGAAGCAAAAGTATTGAGTGGTGCAGGTCTGCGCGGCCAGGTGGCCGGGCAAACCGCGCTGTCCACCGTGGGCCAGGCCGGTGCCGGGTTGACCTACCGCGGCTATGACGTGCGCGAACTGGCGGCCGATGCGCAGTTTGAGGAAGTCGCCTACCTGTTGCTGTACGGCGACCTGCCGACCCAGGAACAACTGGCCGCCTACAGCGCCAAGCTGAGCAAGCTGCGCGATCTGCCACAGGCGCTGAAGGAAGTGCTGGAGCGCATACCGGCCCAGGCCCATCCGATGGATGTGATGCGTACCGGTTGCTCGTTCCTGGGCAACATCGAGCCGGAGAAGGACTTCTCCCAGCAGCACGACGTCACCGACCGCCTGCTGGCGGCCTTCCCGGCGATCATGTGCTACTGGTACCGCTTCAGCCACGAAGGCGTGCGCATCAATTGCGTGAGCGACGAGCAGACCATCGGTGGCCACTTCCTGCACTTGCTGCACGGCAAGAAGCCCAGTGACTTGCACGTCAAGGTGATGAACGTCTCGCTGATCCTCTATGCCGAGCACGAATTCAATGCCTCCACCTTCACCGCCCGGGTCTGTGCCTCGACCCTGTCGGACCTCTATTCCTGTGTCACCGCGGCCATCGGTTCGCTACGCGGCCCGCTGCACGGCGGCGCCAACGAAGCGGCCATGGAGCTGATCGAGCGCTTCCAGAGCCCCGAGGAGGCGACTGCCGAGTTGCTGCGGATGCTCGAGCGCAAGGACAAGATCATGGGCTTTGGCCATGCGATCTACAAAGACAGCGACCCGCGCAACGAGGTGATCAAGGGCTGGTCGCAGAAGCTGGCTGACGAAGTCGGTGACAAGGTGCTGTTCCCGGTGTCCGAAGCCATCGACAAGACCATGTGGGAGCAGAAGAAACTCTTCCCCAATGCCGATTTCTACCACGCCTCGGCGTACCACTTCATGGGCATCCCGACCAAGCTGTTCACACCGATCTTCGTCTGCTCACGCCTGACCGGCTGGGCCGCCCACGTGTTCGAGCAGCGTGCCAACAACCGCATCATCCGTCCAAGCGCCGAGTACATCGGCGTTGAACAGCGCAAGTTCGTGCCAATCGAGCGCCGCTGACCGGGAGGGCGCCGGTACTGTTGATTGAATGCACCGCAGCACCTGCAGGAGCGAGCTTGCTCGCGATAGCGATGGACCAGCCGACAGCGATGTCGGACCTGATTCAGTCATCGCGAGCAAGCTCGCTCCTGCAAGGGATAGATGCCCATTCAACACGGTGCCAGGCGCTCCCTTTGAAACTACCGTGACCGAGCCCTGACCATGAACAGTGAATTTCGCAAGACGCTGCCCGGCAGCCAACTGGACTATTTCGACGCCCGGGCGGCGGTCGATGCGCTTAAGCCAGGCGCCTACGACAGCCTGCCCTACACCTCCCGCGTACTGGCGGAAAACCTGGTGCGCCGCTGTGATCCGGCAACCCTCAACGCTTCCCTCGGCCAACTGATCGAACGCCGCGACGACCTGGACTTCCCCTGGTTCCCGGCCCGTGTGGTGTGCCACGACATTCTTGGCCAGACCGCACTGGTGGACCTGGCCGGCCTGCGCGACGCCATCGCCGACCAGGGCGGTGACCCGGCGCTGGTCAACCCGGTGGTGCCGACCCAGTTGATCGTCGACCACTCCCTGGCGGTGGAGTGCGGCGGTTTCGACCCGGACGCCTTCGACAAGAACCGCGCCATCGAAGACCGGCGCAACGAAGACCGGTTCCACTTCATCAACTGGACCAAGAAGGCCTTCAAGAACGTCGACGTGATCCCGCCCGGCAACGGCATCATGCACCAGATCAACCTGGAGAAAATGTCCCCGGTGATCCAGGTGCTCGACGGTGTGGCGTTCCCCGATACCTGCGTCGGCACCGACAGCCATACCCCGCACGTGGATGCCCTGGGCGTGATCGCCATCGGCGTGGGCGGCCTGGAAGCCGAGAACGTCATGCTCGGTCGTGCATCGTGGATGCGCCTGCCGGACATCATCGGCGTCGAGCTCACTGGCAAGCTGCAACCCGGGATCACCGCCACCGACATGGTGCTGGCGCTGACCGAGTTCCTGCGCAAGCAGAAGGTGGTGGGTGCCTGGCTGGAGTTCTTCGGCGAAGGCGCCGCGGCGCTGACCCTGGGCGACCGTGCGACCATTTCCAACATGGCCCCGGAATACGGCGCCACCGCGGCGATGTTCTACATCGACCAGCAGACCATCGACTACCTCAAGCTCACCGGTCGTGAAGACGAGCAGGTGCGTTTGGTCGAAAGCTACGCCAAGCACACCGGCCTTTGGGCCGACAGCCTGAAGAGCGCACGCTACGAGCGCGGCCTGCAGTTCGACCTGTCGTCGGTGGTGCGCAACATGGCCGGGCCGAGCAACCCGCACGCCCGGGTCGCCACCAGCGACCTGGCGGCCAAGGGCATCGCCGGGCAGTGGTCCGAAACCCCGGGGCAGATGCCGGACGGCGCGGTGATCATCGCCGCGATCACCAGTTGCACCAACACCAGCAACCCGCGCAACGTGATCGCCGCCGGCCTGCTGGCGCGCAACGCCAACAAGCTGGGGCTGACCCGCAAGCCATGGGTCAAGTCGTCCCTGGCCCCGGGTTCGAAAACCGTGGCCATGTACCTGGAAGAGGCCGGCCTGGGCCATGAGCTGGAGCAACTGGGCTTTGGCGTGGTGGCTTTTGCCTGCACCACCTGCAACGGCATGTCCGGTGCCCTCGATCCGGTGATCCAGAAGGAAATCATCGACCGCGACCTGTACGCCACCGCCGTGCTGTCGGGCAACCGCAACTTCGATGGGCGCATCCACCCTTACGCCAAGCAGGCGTTCCTGGCTTCGCCGCCGCTGGTGGTGGCCTACGCCATTGCCGGCACCATCCGTTTCGATATCGAAAAGGACGTGCTGGGCCTGGACGCCAACGGCCGGGAAATCCGCCTCAAGGACATCTGGCCGAGCGATGAGGAGATCGATGCGGTGGTCAAGGCGGCGGTCAAGCCGGAGCAGTTCCGCAAGGTCTACATCCCGATGTTCGCCATCCACGAAGACACCGGCCCGAAAGTCGAGCCGCTGTATGAGTGGCGCCCGCAGAGCACCTACATCCGCCGTCCGCCGTACTGGGAAGGGGCCCTGGCCGGTGAGCGCAGCCTGACCGGGATGCGCCCGCTGGCGGTGTTGCCGGACAACATCACCACCGACCACCTGTCGCCGTCCAACGCCATCATGGCGGGCAGCGCGGCCGGCGAGTACCTGGCGAAAATGGGCCTGCCGGAAGAGGACTTCAACTCCTACGCGACCCACCGTGGCGACCACTTGACCGCTCAGCGCGCGACCTTCGCCAACCCGAAACTGTTCAACGAAATGGTCCAGGAAAACGGCAAGGTCAAGCAGGGTTCCCTGGCGCGGATCGAGCCGGAAGGCAAAGTGACGCGGATGTGGGAAGCCATCGAAACCTACATGCAGCGCAAGCAGCCGCTGATCATCGTTGCCGGTGCCGACTACGGCCAGGGCTCGTCCCGCGACTGGGCAGCCAAGGGCGTGCGCCTGGCGGGGGTGGAAGCCATCGTCGCCGAAGGCTTCGAGCGCATCCATCGTACCAACCTGGTGGGCATGGGCGTGCTGCCGCTGGAGTTCCTCGCGGGCACCGACCGCAAGACCCTGGGTATCGACGGCACTGAAACCTACGACGTGATCGGCGCGCGCACGCCTCGGGCGCAACTGACCCTGGTGATCAACCGCAAGAACGGCGAGCGGCTCGAGGTGCCGGTGACCTGCCGCCTCGACACCGCCGAAGAGGTATCGATCTACGAGGCGGGCGGGGTGCTGCAACGCTTCGCCCAGGACTTCCTGGAATCGGCAGTAGCCAGCTAAGCAACGTACCGGGGGCGGGCCGCAAGGCGCCGCCCCCGGTCATTATCGGGACCTGAAATTCATGGCATTCGTAGCGCAGATCAAGATTCCCGCCACCTACATGCGTGGCGGCACCAGCAAGGGCGTGTTCTTCAACCTGCAGGACCTGCCCGAGGCGGCCCAACTGCCGGGCGCAGCCCGTGATGCCCTGCTGTTGCGGGTGATCGGCAGCCCCGATCCCTATGACAAGCAGATCGACGGCATGGGCGGCGCCACGTCCAGCACCAGCAAGACGGTGATCCTGTCCAGGAGCATCAAGGCCGACCACGACGTCGACTACCTGTTCGGCCAGGTGGCCATCGACAAGGCCTTTGTCGACTGGAGCGGCAACTGCGGCAACCTCTCGGCGGCAGTGGGCTCCTTCGCCATCAGCAGCGGCCTGGTGGACCCGGCGCGCATTCCGCAGAACGGCGTGGCGG
The DNA here is from genome assembly GCF_024810175.1 of Pseudomonas sp. BIGb0176. Taxonomy (NCBI): domain Bacteria; kingdom Pseudomonadati; phylum Pseudomonadota; class Gammaproteobacteria; order Pseudomonadales; family Pseudomonadaceae; genus Pseudomonas; species Pseudomonas sp. BIGb0176. The sequence continues at coordinate 237,291 of NZ_JANUEC010000002.1, read as the reverse complement.
TGGTGCGCATCTGGCAGGCCAATATCGGCAAGAGCATCATCGCCCACGTGCCGATCACCAACGGCGAGGTCCAGGAAACCGGCGACTTCGAGCTGGACGGCGTGACTTTCCCGGCGGCCGAAGTGCAGCTGGAGTTCCTTGACCCTGCGGCCGAGGAAGAGGGTGCGGGCGGTTCGATGTTCCCCACCGGCAACCTGGTGGACGACCTGGAAGTGCCCGGTGTCGGCACCTTCAAGGCGACCCTGATCAATGCCGGGATTCCGACGATCTTCGTCAACGCGGCAGACATCGGCTATCGCGGTACCGAGCTGCAGGGCGATATCAATGGCGACCCCAAGGCCCTGGCGATGTTCGAGACCATCCGCGCCCATGGCGCCCTGCGCATGGGCCTGATCAAACACCTGGATGAAGCCGCCCAGCGCCAGCACACGCCGAAAGTGGCCTTTGTCGCCGCGCCTGCGGACTACCAGGCCTCCAGCGGCAAGTCGATCAAGGCCGGGGACGTCGACCTGCTGGTGCGGGCCATGTCCATGGGCAAGCTGCACCACGCGATGATGGGCACCGCGGCGGTGGCCATAGGTACCGCGGCGGCGATTCCCGGGACCCTGGTCAACCTGGCGGCCGGTGGTGGCGCGCGCAGCGCGGTACGTTTCGGCCATCCCTCGGGCACCTTGCGCGTCGGCGCCGAAGCCACCCGGAGCGGCGGTGACTGGACGGTGGTCAAGGCCATCATGAGCCGCAGCGCGCGGGTGCTGATGGAAGGCTGGGTGCGAGTGCCCGGCGACAGTTTCTAGGAAGAGAAGCGCTTGCTGTGGAGGGGCTTGCTGTCCAGCGGGAGCAAGCTCCCTCGCCACAGCCGCTGGTTGTGATTGAATCGCTGAGCAGGCGCAGACCTGCGATGCCGTTATTGACCTGAACCTGTCACTGAGGAATCGACACCACCTACCATCCTGTACTGGAGTGAAGCGCTCATGAGCAGCAACGTTGACCTGAACAACCGTCCCGATTACGACCAGGTCCTGCAGGACATTGCCGATTACGTCCTGGATTATTCCATCGACTCCCGAGAAGCCCTCGATACCGCACGCAATTGCCTGATGGACACCCTGGGCTGCGGCCTGCTGGCCCTGCGTTTTCCCGAATGCACCAAGCACCTGGGGCCGATCGTCGAAGGTACCGTGGTGCCTTTCGGTGCCCGGGTGCCCGGCACCAGCTATCGCCTCGACCCGGTGAAGGCGGCCTGGGACATCGGCTGCATCGTGCGCTGGCTGGACTACAACGACACCTGGCTCGCGGCCGAATGGGGCCACCCCTCGGACAACCTCGGGGGAATTCTCGCGGTGGCCGATCACCTGTCACAAAAGCGCGTGGCCAATGGCGAAGCACCGCTGACCATGAATGATGTGCTCAAGGCCATGATCATGGCCCATGAGATTCAAGGCGTGATTGCCCTGGAAAACTCCTTCAACCGTGTCGGCCTCGATCATGTGCTGCTGGTGAAAGTGGCTTCCACCGCGGTGTGCGCCAAGCTGATGGGGGCCAATCGCGAGCAGTTGCTGGCGGCACTGTCCCAGGCCTTTGTCGATGGCCAGGCGCTGCGTACCTATCGCCATGCACCCAATGCCGGTTCGCGCAAATCCTGGGCGGCGGGGGATGCCTCCAGCCGTGGAGTGCGCCTGGCGGATATCGCCCTGCGTGGCGAGATGGGCATTCCCGGCGTCCTGACGGCGCCGCAGTGGGGCTTCTATGACGTGCTGTTCAGCCATACCAACAAGGACCTGGCACTCAAACCCGAGGGCCAGCGGCAGTTCAGCCTGACGCAGAAATACGCCAGCTACGTGATGGAAAACGTGCTGTTCAAGATCAGTTTCCCGGCAGAATTCCATGCGCAAACGGCCTGCGAAGCGGCGGTGACCTTGCATCCTCTGGTGCGCAACCGCCTGCACGAAATCGACCGCATCGTCATCACCACCCATGAGTCGGCGATCCGCATCATTTCCAAGGTCGGGCCGCTGGCCAATGCCGCCGACCGCGACCACTGCCTGCAATACATGACCGCCGTGCCCCTGGCCTTCGGCACCCTGGTGGCGGAGCATTACGAGGACGATTTCCATGCCGCGCACCCGATCATCGATCAGTTGCGCGAGAAGATGCACATCGTCGAAGAGCCTCGCTACACCCGTGAATACCTGGAAGCCGACAAACGCTCCATTGCCAATGCGATCCAGGTGTTCTTCAAGGACGGCTCCAGCACCGAGCAGGTCGCGGTGGAATACCCCATTGGCCACCGGCGCCGCCGCGCCGAAGGCATCCCGCTGCTGGAAGACAAGTTCAAGGCCAACCTGGCCACGCGCTTCACGGCCCAGCGTGCGACGCAGATTTTCCAGCTGTGCAAGGATCAGGCGCGGCTTGAGGCGACGCCGGTGCACCGGTTCGTCGACCTGCTGGTGATCTGAAACCCACCCTTGTAGGGGCGAGCTTGCTCGCGATGAACGTCAATGATGACGCGGGCTCGCTGGGCGGACGCGATGTCCTCAAAGCCTTCGCGAGCAAGCTCGCTCCTACAGAATCTCTTTAGCGTCGGGCGGGCTTTCCGGACAGCCATTTGTCCAGGGGCAGTTTGGTGATGGCGAAACCGCCGAGCAAGGTCGAGGAATACAGCAGCAGGTCCCGGGACAGGCTCTGGCCTTCGTACCAGGCGCCGATGATCACCGCGAACACCGGAAAAATGATGAACACGAAGGACAGGATCACCGGGTTCAGTCGTTTCAGCAGGAAAAAATAGACAATGAACCCACCCACCGAAGCCGCCAGCCCCAGATACAGCAGGGCGCCCCAGGAACGCGGGCTGATGGCGGAAAAGTCCGGGTGCTCGATCCCCAACCCCGCCAAGCACAGCAGTAGACCGGCGATGCCGATCGGCAAGGTGTTGTAGGTGATGACGCTGATGGCGCTGCCGTGTTTCTTGGTGACCACGTAACACAGTGCATGCAGCAGCGCCGCGCCGAGAATTGCCAGTACTCCCGAGAGTTCATTGTGGTCGCTGAGCAGGCCCTGGCCGCGAATGATCTGGAACAGGCTGGCAAAGCCGATGGCGATGCCGAGCAGTTGCGCCAGGTGAATCTTCTCCCGCAGCAGCAGGGCGGAAAAAATCAGGATGAACACCGGCATGCAACTGAACAGCAGCGCGGTCAGGCCGGAGGAAACGTGTACCTCGCCGTAGTTGAGCAGGGTGTAGGGCAGGCTGAAGTAGCACAGGGTGACGAATGCCAGGAAGCCCCGGCTGCCCTTGGGAAACATCAGCGGCTCGCGGCGCAGCCAGGCAAAACAGGCGAACAGCGGGAAGGCAATCAGAAAGCGCAGGCCTGCGGCGGTCAGTGGCGGCACGCTTTGCACCGCAATCTTGATGCCCAGCCAGGTGGTGCCCCAACTCAGGCAGACAATCAGGAACAGGGTGCAGGTCACCAGGGTGGCAAGCCAGGGGCGGGGCAGGGCCCGGGTGTCGGATATGACGGTGCTGGTATTCACGCTGGCATTCCTTTCGTGATGGGCAATTGATCTCTATATTGGGCGAGTCATTTGCGGTAATTGAGCCCTTGAGCAACGCTATTGGTGAAAGTGATGGCTGTCAAAGTAAGTATTGACACAGTGTCAATGATGCGTTCCGCATTGCAGGAAGGGGTGGGCGCCAAGTACAAGCGACTGGCCGAGACCCTGGAAAAGGCCATTGCCGACGGTACGCTGGCTCCCGGTAGCAAACTGCCGCCCCATCGCCTGTTGGCGGACAAGCTGGGCGTGACCATTGGCACCATCAGCCGCGCGTACGCCGAGCTGGAACGCCTGGGACAGGTGGTGGCACGGGTCGGCGATGGTACTTATGTGCGCCAGGACGGTTTGCAGCGCCAGCGCGACAGCGGCTTTCGCAACGTCGCCGAGGAGCCGGAGGCGCTGTTCGACATGAGCCGCAACACCCATATTCCCGGCCAGGAAAGCCATTTCATCGCTCAGGGCTTGCGGGCATTGGCAGAAGATCCTTTGGGACTGCAGCAAATCGCCCGTTACAGCGCCGAGGCCGGTCTGGCGCGGTATCGCGCCGCGGGTGCGCGCTGGCTGACCCAGGATGGCCTGCAGGCGGATCCCGAGCAGGTGATTTGCGTCAACGGCGCCCAGCACGGCTTGCATGTCGCCTTGCTGGCACTGCTCAAGCCCGGCGATACGCTGGCCACTGAACACCTGACCTATCCGGGCCTGATCAGCACGGCGCGAATGTTGGGCATCAAGCTCCTGGGGTTGCCGATGGACGCACAGGGGCTGTTGCCGGAGGCCCTGGACGAAGCGTGCCGGCAGCACCGCATTTCAGCGCTGTATTGCACCCCGACCCTGCAAAACCCCACGGCTGCGGTGCAGTCCGCTGCGCGGCGCGAGGCCGTGGCGGAGCTCTGTCGCCGGCATAACCTGTTGATTCTTGAGGATGAAACCCACGCCGTGCTGATGGAGCGGCGCCCGGCGCCCCTGGCCCATTTCGCAGCGGAGCGCACGGTGCTGATCAGCAGTCTGAGCAAGGCCGTGGCGTCAGGGCTGCGGGTCGGTTTCCTGCATGCGCCGTCGCCCCTGGTGGGACGTTTGGCCGCAGCGGTACGCGCCACCTGCTGGATGGCCACGCCTTTGCCGCTGGAGCTGGTAGCGGGCTGGATCGACACGGGAGTTGCCGAGCGCCTGCGTCAGCAGCAGATGGCCGAAATCGCCCGGCGCAAGGAGCTGGTCACGGAGGTGTTGCAGGGGCTGGAGTGGCGCAGTCCGGAGGGTTGCCCGCATTTCTGGATCAGGGTTCCGGAGCCGTGGCGTGCCTCTGAAATCGAGGCGGATCTCAAGCATCAGGGATACCTGGTGGCCACTGCCGAAGCCTTTGCCGTGGGCCAGGCGGCGGTGCCGCAATTCGTCCGGGCCAGTGTCTGCAATACCTCCGCGGATGATCGTCGGCTGCAGGACGGCTTTGCCGCGTTGGCCGCGGCCTTGAAGCAGGAGAGCGGGCTGTCCCGCTGGTAGGGCGGTAGGCGAGGGGCAGTGCGGGCCTCGCCGTCGGTCGCGCAGAGGTTACTTGAAGCGCCGTTCCACGCCTTTTTCCACGAGGATCTTGGCCGAGATCTCTTCCACCGAGAAATGGGTGGAATTGATGTGGGGGATGTTTTCGCGGCGGAACAGGTTTTCCACTTCGCGCACTTCGAATTCGCACTGGGCGTAGCTGGAATAGCGACTGTTGGGCTTGCGCTCGTTGCGGATCGCGGTGAGGCGGTCGGGGTCGATGGTCAGGCCGAACAGCTTGTGCTTGTGGGCGCGCAGGGCATTGGGCAGCTGCAGGCGCTCCATGTCTTCCTCGGTCAGCGGGTAGTTGGCCGCGCGGATGCCGAATTGCATGGCCATGTACAGGCAGGTCGGGGTCTTGCCGCAACGCGACACGCCCACCAGGATCAGGTCGGCCTTGTCGTAGTAGTGGGTGCGGGCGCCGTCGTCGTTGTCCAGGGCGAAGTTCACCGCCTCGATCCGCTCCATGTAGTTGGAGTTGTGGCCAATGGAGTGGGATTTGCCGACGGAGTAGGAGGAATGTTCGCTCAGCTCCTGTTCCAGGGGCGCGAGGAAGGTCGAGAAGATGTCGATCATGAAACCATTGGAGGTCGCGAGGATCTCACGAATGTCCTGATTGACGATGGTGTCGAAGATAATCGGGCGATGGCCGTCTTTTTCGGCGGCTATATTGATTTGTTGTACCATGGCCCGCGCTTTTTCCATGCTGTCGATATACGGCCGCGTGAATTTGCTGAAGGTAACGTTTTCGAACTGCGCCAACAGGCTCTGGCCGAGGGTTTCCGCTGTGATGCCGGTACCGTCGGAGATAAAGAAAGCAGATCGTTTCATTTGCGGCTTGGGCCTTAAGCTAGTGACGATTCTTGGATATGATAGGCGCGATTTGTCGGCCGGGAATGGCCCGCATTCTCACTTATTTTCCAGGTCCAGGCCATATAGCGGGCAAACGCTCCCTGGAGCAGCCGGCTTCTGAGCTTTTCCAACACAGTTAGTGGAGAGATCACCTTGGTAGAGTACGTAGTTTCCCTCGATAAGCTCGGCAAACACGATGTTGAGCATGTGGGGGGCAAGAACGCATCCCTGGGCGAGATGATCAGCAACCTCGCAGGTGCGGGCGTATCGGTCCCTGGTGGCTTCGCCACGACAGCTCAGGCTTATCGTGATTTTCTTGAGTTGAGTGGTCTGAACGACCAGATTCATGCGGCGCTCGATGCGCTGGATGTCGATGACGTCAACGCCCTGGCCAAGACTGGCGCGCAGATCCGTCAGTGGATCATGGAGGCCGAGTTCCCCGAGCGCCTCAACACCGAGATCCGTACCGCCTTCGCCGCACTGTCGGCGGGCAATCCCGACATCGCCGTGGCCGTGCGTTCCTCGGCCACTGCCGAAGACTTGCCGGACGCCTCCTTTGCCGGCCAGCAGGAAACCTTCCTCAATATCCGTGGCGTGGACAATGTGATTCGCGCTGCCAAGGAAGTGTTCGCCTCGCTCTTCAACGACCGCGCCATTTCCTACCGCGTGCACCAGGGGTTCGACCACAAGCTGGTGGCCCTGTCTGCCGGTGTGCAGCGCATGGTGCGTTCGGAAACCGGCACCGCCGGCGTGATGTTCACCCTCGACACCGAATCGGGCTTCCGTGACGTGGTATTCATCACCGGCGCCTATGGCCTGGGTGAAACCGTGGTCCAGGGCGCGGTCAACCCGGACGAATTCTACGTCCACAAGAACACCCTTGAAGCCGGTCGTCCGGCTATCCTGCGCCGCAACCTGGGCAGCAAGGCGATCAAGATGATCTACGGCGACGAAGCCAAGGCTGGTCGCTCGGTGAAAACCGTGGACGTGGACGCCGCCGATCGCGCGCGTTTCTGCCTGACCGATGCTGAAGTCAGCGAGCTGGCCAAGCAGGCGATGATCATCGAGAAGCACTATCAGTGCCCGATGGACATCGAATGGGCCAAGGACGGCGACGACGGCAAGCTGTACATCGTCCAGGCTCGTCCGGAAACCGTGAAGAGCCGTACCCAGGCCAATGTCATGGAGCGCTACCTGCTCAAGGAAACCGGCACCGTGCTGGTGGAAGGCCGTGCCATCGGCCAGCGCATTGGCGCCGGCAAGGTGCGGATCATCAAGGACGTGTCCGAGATGGACAAGGTCCAGGCCGGCGACGTGCTGGTCTCCGACATGACCGACCCGGACTGGGAACCGGTGATGAAGCGCGCCAGCGCCATCGTCACCAACCGCGGCGGCCGGACCTGCCACGCAGCAATCATCGCTCGCGAGCTGGGCATTCCGGCAGTAGTGGGTTGCGGCAACGCCACCGAGCTGCTGAAAGATGGCCAGGGCGTGACCGTTTCCTGCGCTGAAGGCGACACCGGTTTCATCTTCGAAGGCGAACTGGGCTTCGACATCAAGCAGAACTCGGTGGATGCCATGCCGGAGCTGCCGTTCAAGATCATGATGAACGTCGGCAACCCGGACCGTGCCTTCGACTTCGCCCAGCTGCCGAACGCCGGCGTGGGCCTGGCCCGCCTGGAGTTCATCATCAACCGCATGATCGGCGTGCACCCCAAGGCACTGCTGAACTACGCCGGGCTGCCACAAGAGATCAAGGACAGCGTCGACAAGCGTATTGCCGGCTACCACGATCCTGTGGACTTCTACGTCGACAAGCTGGTTGAAGGCATCAGCACCCTGGCTGCGGCGTTCACACCGAAGAAGGTCATCGTGCGCCTGTCGGACTTCAAGTCCAACGAATACGCCAACCTGATCGGTGGCAAGCTCTACGAGCCGGAAGAAGAGAACCCGATGCTGGGCTTCCGCGGTGCTTCGCGTTACATCAGCGAATCCTTCCGTGACTGCTTCGAGCTCGAATGCCGCGCCCTGAAGCGCGTGCGCAACGAGATGGGCCTGACCAACGTCGAAATCATGGTGCCGTTCGTGCGCACCTTGGGCGAGGCCAGCCAAGTAGTTGATCTGCTGGCTGAAAACGGCCTCAAGCGCGGCGAGAACGGCCTGCGCGTGATCATGATGTGCGAACTGCCGTCCAACGCCATTCTGGCTGACGAGTTCCTGGAGTACTTCGATGGTTTCTCCATCGGCTCCAACGACCTGACCCAACTGACCCTGGGCCTGGACCGTGACTCGGGGATCATCGCCCACCTGTTCGACGAGCGTAATCCTGCGGTCAAGAAGCTGCTGGCCAATGCCATTGCCGCCTGCAACAAGGCTGGCAAGTACATCGGCATCTGCGGCCAGGGGCCTTCGGACCACCCGGACCTGGCCAAGTGGCTGATGGAGCAGGGCATTGAAAGCGTTTCGCTGAACCCGGACTCGGTACTGGAAACCTGGTTCTTCCTGGCTGAAGGTCAGGGCGCGGCGTAATCGGTGAGTGCAGAGCCGGTCGGTCGCAAGGCTGGCTGGCTCTTGAAGATTCAAGCAGGGCGTGCTTCTTCTGGATGCCGCCCTTTTTTGTGCAAGAAGAATATGCAAAGCAGCAGCAACCTATTTCCGGTCGCCTTGATCAGTGCCGAGCGTCGAGGCGACCTCAGCGAAGATGTCTATCGCTTGAAGCCCGGCAACAGTCCCGACCCTTCCGTGGAGTTGGCCGTCACCCGCCTGGGGCTGGCCGATGAGCCTGAAGCCCGGGGGATCCCCGTGGTCCTGCTGCATGGCAGCTTTTCCAATCGACGTTTCTGGTATTCGCCCAAGGGCATCGGGCTGGGGGCCTATCTGGCCCGCGCAGGCTTCGATGTGTGGATTCCTGAAATGCGCGGTCACGGTTTGTCGCGCCGCAATGCCGACTACCGCAAGAACCGTGTCGCCGACTACGCTCGGTACGATTTGCCGGCAATTGCCGCCTTCGTCCGTGAGCAAAGTGCGCAGGTTCCCCATTGGATCGGTCATTCCCTGGGCGGCACTACCCTGGCGGCGGCCTTGGGCGGGCAGTACCTGGGTGATGCGGGCGTGGCTTCGGCGGCGTTTTTCGGTACCCAGATCAGCCGTACCTACTGGCCCTTGAAGATCCCGATGGTGGAGTGGGGTGGGCGCCTGGTGATCAAGCGCTTTGCTCAGTTGTCCGGCTCGCGGCTCAAACGTGGCCCCGAGGACGAGCCCATCGGGCTGGCTCTGGAGAGCATGCGTTGGCATGGATTGTTTGGTCGTTTCGGCGATGCCGATAAGGATTGGTGGGCGGGCCTGGCGCAGGTTACGGTGCCGGCACTGGCAGTCAGTGCCGCAGGGGATCATCAGGATCCGACCTGGGCCTGTCGCAAGTTGTTCGAGCAGTTGGGCAGCGAGCAGAAACAATTTGTCTGCCTGGGACGCGAGCAGGGATTCAGCGGTAATTTCGGTCACGTCGAGATGCTGGTGAGCAAACCGGCGCAGACTGAGGTCTGGCCGCTGGTCGCGTGCTGGCTCAAGGATCAGCAGGCTCCATTGCTGGTTTCTGTTGCCGAACCCGTGGCTGCGGTTTGAGGCGAAGGCTCTGACAAGGGCATTTCGCTCGATAGCGCTTGCGGCTAAGATATGACGCATTGCGCTGTTCTGGTCACATTCAGTTATTGAGTCGGCTTTCCGTTCCGCTGGCCTGGCTGCGAAAATACGGGGCAGGCGGGTTCGCTCATCAGGCCTTGCAGGTTAAACATCTGCGGTCTGGGCGCGTATCTATATAAGGCAGCACCGACACCTTCGATCGTGTTCTTTCTGTTACAGGAGTTTCTCGATGAACCATTACCTCACTCCCGACCTGTGCGACGCCTACCCGGACCTGGTGCAGGTGGTAGAGCCGATGTTCAGCAATTTCGGTGGTCGCGATTCCTTTGGTGGTGAAATCGTCACCATCAAGTGCTTCGAGGACAACTCGCTGGTCAAGGAACAAGTGGAACTCAAGGGGCAGGGCAAGGTGTTGGTGGTGGATGGTGGCGGCTCGCTGCGCCGCGCCCTGCTGGGCGACATGCTGGCCGAGAAAGCCGCAAAAAACGGTTGGGAAGGATTGGTGATCTACGGTTGCATCCGTGATGTGGATGTCATCGCCCAGACCGATCTTGGCGTCCAGGCCCTGGCCAGCCACCCGATGAAGACTGACAAGCGCGGCATTGGCGACCTCAATGTGGCGGTGACCTTTGCCGGTGTGACTTTTCGTCCTGGCGAGTATGTCTACGCCGACAACAATGGCGTGATCGTTTCGCCAAGCCCGCTGAAAATGCCTGAATAAACAATCGACCTGACAAGGGATGCGGATGTTCGAGGAAGAAAACGCGCAATGGGGGCTGGTACATGCCCTGGTGCTGGATGGTGAAGGCGGTGCGCGTTCGATTGCCCGGACTGAGCTCGACGACCTGCAACTGCAGGCCCATGAAAGCCTGTGGCTGCATTGGGATCGCAGTCATCCGCAGACCCAGACCTGGTTGCGTCGCTCCAGCGGCCTGAGCGAGTTCAGCTGTGACCTGCTGCTGGAGGAAAACACCCGGCCACGCCTGCTGGCGCTCCCGGACTCGGAGTTGCTGCTGTTTCTGCGGGGTATCAACCTGAACCCGGGGGCCGAGCCGGAAGACATGGTCTCGGTGCGGATCTTTGCCTCTTCCCAGCGGGTGATTTCCTTGCGCCTGCGTCAGTTGCGCGCCACCGATGAGTTGCTGGTGCAGCTTGCCGAGGGCCGAGGGCCGAAGACGTCTGCCGAACTCCTCCTTTATATGGCCGAGTACCTGACCCACAAGGTGCAGAACCTGGTCAGCGACCTCTCGGAAGTGGTCGATGGCGAGGAAGAAAAACTGGATGCCGACGAACGGTATACCCCCGAGCACGGCAGCATTTTGCAGATCCGTCGGCGGGCTGCCGGGCTCAAGCGCTTCCTGGCTCCGCAGCGGGATATCTTCGCCCAGTTGAGCCGGATAAAACTGCCCTGGTTCGCCGTGGATGATGGTGATTACTGGAACGAGCTGCACAACAGTCTGACCCGTTACCTGGAAGAGCTGGAATTGACCCGAGAGCGCGTGGGGCTTGTGCTGGAGGCCGAAGACCGGCGTTTGAGCGTGCGCATGAATCGCACCATGTACCGCTTCGGGATCATTACCGGGATCTTCCTGCCGATGAGTTTTCTCACCGGCCTTTTGGGGATCAACGTTGGCGGCATTCCGTTCTCGGCCAGCCCTTATGGTTTCATCATCGCCTGCCTTTTATTGTTGGCGGTGGCCGTGGGGCAATGGTGGTTGTTTCGTCGTTTGCGCTGGGTGTGATGATGCTTCATGTGACCCGAATAAATCTGATCGCGTCTTTTTCAGACATCACCAGAGGTGCGTATGCACGATCCGTTTGAACAGTCTTTGCGTGACATGCTCAAAGCCTCGCCATCGAGCCGCGATGACGATGCCTGCCTGGGCCGCGTACTGAAAACCGCCAACCGTCAGGTGGGGGCGGGGGATCTGTTCAGCCTTCTGGGCCGCTGGCTGCCGGCGCTGATGATCGCCTTGAATAACGGATCGGCTCATATTGCGCCGGTTTCTCGTCGTAAATCTTCTGCTCGCACTGCTGATAAGGCTGATTGAATATGGAACTGGATCTCTGGACGCAGAGCCTCGTCACGGCGATGACCGCCTTGTGGACCAAGGTGGCGAACTTCATTCCGAACCTGTTCGGCGCGTTGGTGGTGCTGTTGCTGGGCTTCGTGGTGGCCAAGCTGCTCGATACCCTGCTCTCGAAATTGCTGGCCAAGCTGGGCCTGGATCGCCTCATGGGCGGCACCGGCCTGACCAAGTTGCTGTCTCGTGCGGGTTTGCAGGTACCCATCTCGACCCTGATCGGCAAGATCGTCTATTGGTTCGTTTTGCTGATTTTTCTGGTTTCTGCTGCTGAATCCCTTGGCCTTGAGCGAGTTTCGGCTACGCTCGATATGCTTGCGCTGTATTTACCGAAGGTTTTCGGTGCTGCGCTGGTGCTGCTGGTGGGGGTTTTGCTGGCGCAACTGGCCAATGGCCTGGTGCGCGGCGCCGCAGAAGGCGTAGGCCTGGATTACGCCAGCGGCCTGGGGCGAATTGCCCAGGGGCTGGTGATCATCATCAGTATTTCCGTGGCGATCAGTCAGTTGGAGGTTAAAACCGACCTGCTCAACCATGTGATCGTCATTGTATTGATTACCGTTGGTCTGGCTGTTGCACTGGCCATGGGGTTGGGAAGCCGGGAAATTGCCGGGCAGATTCTTGCGGGAATCTATGTGCGTGAGTTGTATCAGGTTGGGCAACAAGTACGTGTTGGTGAGGTCGAAGGCCAGATCGAAGAGATTGGCACGGTTAAAACTACATTGCTGACCGATGAGGGTGAGCTAGTCTCTCTCTCCAATCGGATCCTGCTGGAGCAGCATGTAAGTAGCCGCTAACCCGGCAAACCCTGCTAATGTATGCCGCCGCAAAATGCTCGTCATCGGGCTGCGGCGGACATTGACCTGACTGTCGGCACGACTCGTTTTGAATAAAACCCAATCGCTATCCACGCGCTATGACCCCCGTGAGCTCTCTGATGAGGAGTTGGTTGCGCGCTCGCATACGGAGCTGTTTCACGTAACACGCGCCTATGAAGAGTTGATGCGGCGCTATCAGAGGACCCTATTTAATGTTTGTGCACGTTATCTGGGGAACGATCGGGATGCGGATGATGTCTGTCAGGAAGTGATGTTGAAGGTGCTGTATGGCCTTAAGAACTTTGAGGGTAAATCGAAGTTCAAGACATGGCTATATAGCATCACGTACAACGAATGCATCACGCAGTATCGCAAGGAGCGGCGCAAGCGTCGGTTGATGGACGCTTTAAGTCTTGACCCCCTCGAGGAGGCGTCTGAAGAGAAGGCGCCGAAACCTGAGGAAAAGGGTGGACTTGATCGCTGGTTGGTGCATGTGAACCCGATTGATCGGGAAATTCTGGTGCTACGATTTGTCGCAGAGCTGGAATTTCAAGAGATCGCGGACATCATGCATATGGGGTTGAGTGCTACAAAGATGCGTTACAAACGTGCTCTTGATAAATTGCGTGAGAAATTTGCAGGTATTGCTGAAACTTAGTTCGGCGCAAATATCTCTTACGTCTAGGTGAGTTCTGATAGACTTACCGCCGAGTTGTCCCCCGGTATGTGGGACTGCTTTACAATCACCAGATGGGGATTTAACGGATGAAACTGAAAAACACCTTGGGCATTGCCATTGGTTCTATTGTTGCCGTGACTTCGTTCGGCGTTCTGGCGCAAGGCCAAGGCGCGGTCGAGGGTGAACTGTTTTACAAAAAACAGTACAACGACAGCGTTAATCACGTTGAAGACGGCTTCAACCCAGGCGCATCGATCGGCTACTTCCTGACCGACGATCTGTCGTTGAACGCCACCTACGACAAGACCAACCACACCCGTTCCAACGACGGTACTGGTAACCAGAAAATCAAAGGCGACAACTTCGGCCTGAACGCTCAGTACCACTTTGGTACCGTGGGTGACGCTCTGCGTCCATACGTTTCCGGCGGTGTTGCTCACAAGAGCATGACCAACGTTGAGGCCGACGGCCACAGCGGTCGCGACCAGTCGACTTTCCTGACTGCAGGCGCTGGTGTTAAGTGGTACATCACCGACAACCTGTTCGCCCGTGCTGGCGTTGAAGCTGACTACAAGCTGGACAACGGCAAGTGGGACTACGCTCCTACCATCGGTCTGGGTGTGAACTTCGGTGGCAGCGGCGGCAAAGTCGCTCCAGCTCCAGTAGCACCAGCTCCAGCTCCAGAGCCAGCTCCAGAAGCTCCAGTTGCTGAAGTGGTTCGTGTTGAGCTGGACGTGAAGTTCGACTTCGACAAGTCGGTCGTCAAGCCTAACAGCTACGCTGACATCAAGAACCTCGCTGACTTCATGAAGCAGTACCCACAGACCACCACCGTTGTTGAAGGTCACACTGACTCCGTCGGTCCTGACGCTTACAACCAGAAGCTGTCTGAGCGTCGTGCAAACGCCGTTAAACAAGTTCTGGTTAACCAGTACGGCGTTGGCGCTAACCGCGTTCAATCCGTTGGTTACGGTGAGTCCCGCCCAGTTGCCGACAACGCAACTGAAGCTGGTCGCGCAGTTAACCGTCGCGTAGAAGCCTCGGTAGAAGCTCAAGCTAAGTAATTAGCCTTGTAGCTTGGAAAAACCCGGCCTAGGCCGGGTTTTTCTTTGCCTGCGATTTGCCTTCCTGGCGCGAGAGTCAGGCCAGTTGCACCTGGGTTTCAGAGGTAGGGGCCGTGACCGACGCGGTTGCCGCGACTGCCCCGATAACCAGGATTGCCGGGCTCTTGAGGGCGAAAACCTGGGCGTCGCGTTCCATGTTCGCCAGTACGCTGCGGCATTCGCGCTGCTGCGGCAGCGAGGCGTTTTCAATCATCGCCACCGGCGTATCCGCCGCCAGTGCACCACCGAGCAACTGCTCGGCAATCTCCGCCAGCTTCGCCACGCCCATGTAGATCACCAGGGTCGTTCCGCTGTGTGCCAGCGCCTGCCAGTTCAGTTGGCTGTCGTCCTGCGTATGAGCAGTTACCAGAGTCACGCCTCGAGCAACGCCGCGTAGGGTCAGGGGAATATCACAGCGTGTGGCACCTGCCAGGCCGGCGGTTATGCCGTTTACCAGCTCCACTTCGATGCCCCGTGCCTTGAGCCACTGCGCCTCCTCGCCGCCACGCCCGAAAATGCACGGGTCGCCGCCTTTGAGGCGCACTACGCAGCGGCCCTGTCGGGCGTAGCGCAGCATCAAGCGGTAGATAAAGGCTTGGGGCGTCGAGCGACAACCGCCGCGCTTGCCCACCGGAATCACACGCGCCCCGGGGCAATGCTCCAGCACGGCAGGGTTCACCAGGTCATCGATCAGCACCACATCGGCCTCACCGAGGGCGCGTACGGCCTTGAGGGTCAGCAGCTCCGGGTCTCCGGGGCCAGCGCCTACCAACCAGACTTTTGCATTCATAGGGTTTCCTCACTCCAGGGCGACGACAGGTTGCACGCAAGCCGCGAGCAGGCGCTTGATCTCCGGCACGCAGGAGCCACATTGGCTGCCGCAACCCAGTTGCTGTTTCAGTTGTTCCATATCCAGGCCTTGCGCGATTCCGGCGCAGACCGCGCTGTGGCTGACGTTCCTGCAATTGCACAAGATGCGCTCCTGTTGTCCTCCCAGGCCGCTGGCGTCTGGCGGTGCACTCATCGGCGCCAGCAGCCAGCGCCTTAGTTGTTCATCGGCGCGGCCTTGCTGCCACAGCTCGTGCAGCCAATGCTGTGCCAGGGTTTCCCCGGACAAGCGGATGGCGATAATTCGCCCCTGTTCGATCCGCACTCGCTTGCCGATGGCCCGGCGGAGGTCGTCGTAGGCCAGTACCGGGCCTGTGTCGAGCTGCAATTGCCGGTCGATGGCCTGAAGCAGTGCCGCTTGTGGTGCTTGCGCATGGGCGGCGCGAATCACCAGTGCCGGGCGCTCGCGACCGGTCAGGCTGAGGCTGACATAGGCCAGAGCCTGGCAAAGAGGGCGTAGGGCCCGGAAATGCGCCTGCACATCACCTTCAATCAGCACGAACAGTTGCCAAGGCAGTTGCACCGGTTCCAGGCGCACGCCGCTGTGCTTGAGTTCCGGCTGTTTGGACAAGGGGTCGAAGGCGGGCTGGGTGACGGCATTGACCCCGCCCTTGAGGAAGCGATCGCCGAAGTGCATGGGCAGGAAGGCTTGCCCGGGGCGCACGCTGTCATCGCCGGTCACTGCCACGATTACGCTGCCGCGCCGGCTCTTCAGGTTCACCAGTTCTCCATCTCGCAGGCGTTGGCGCCGCAGTTCGTCCGGATGCAGGCTCAGCAAGGCTTCGCTGACATGGCCGAACAACTGCGCCGCAGTGCCCGTACGGCTCATGCCGTGCCATTGGTCGCGCAGGCGGCCGGTGATCAGGGTCAGGGGGAAGCGTGCGTCCCGCTGCTCCTTGGCTGCTACATAAGGGTCGCTGACAAAACGCGCACGGCCATTGGCGGTGGGAAAGATCCCGTGTACATACAGGCGCTCAGTACCCTGGGTCGCGCCTTCAGGGAAGGGCCATTGTTGTGGGCCGAGGCGGTCGAGCAACTCGTGGCTGAGGCCGCTCAGATCCAGGTCGCGGCCGCGGGTCAGGCCCTTGTACTCATCGAACACCCGGGCGGCGCTATCGAAGGCAAACAGGCTCGGCAGGCCGGGGCGCAGGAATCGCTCCAGGCGTTGAGCAAAATCCACGGTGATCGCCCAATCCGCTCGGGCCTCGCCGGGGGCGGCAACGGCCTGGCGGACATGGGAAACCCGGCGCTCGGAGTTGGTCACCGAGCCTTGTTTTTCGCCCCAACTGGCGGCTGGCAGCAACAGGTCGGCGAATGCCGCGGTTTCGGTGGTGGCAAAGGCTTCCTGCAGAACCACGAAAGGGCAGTTCAGCAGCGCCTCGTGCACTCGGTTCTGGTCCGGCAGGGATTGCGCCGGGTTGGTGCAGGCGATCCACAAGGCCTTGATGCGGCCGCTGCGCATCTGTTCAAACAGCTCCATTGCGCTCAAGCCAGGGCTGGCGGGCAGTTGCTCCACGCCCCAGTAGGCGGCGACTTCGGCGCGGTGTTCCGGGTCGGCAGCCTCGCGGTGTCCAGGCAGCAGGTTGCTCAAGCTGCCGGTTTCGCGCCCACCCATGGCATTGGGCTGACCGGTGAGCGAGAAGGGGCCTGCACCGGGGCGGCCGATTTGCCCGGTGGCCAGGTGCAGGTTGATCAATGCACTGTTTTTCGCGCTGCCGGCGCTGGACTGGTTCAGGCCCATGCACCACAGGGACAGAAAACTTGGCGCATTGCCCACCCACTGGGCGCATTCCTGCAATTGCTCGAGGCTGATGCCGCACAGCTGGGCCACCATCGGCGGGGTGTAGTCGCGGACCAGGGCCTTGAGCTGCACCAGGCCCTCGGTGTGTTGCTGGATGAAATCCCGGTCGATCCAGTCCTCCCACAGCAGCAGGTGAAGGATGCCGTGAAATAAAGCGACATCTGTGCCGGGCAAGATCGCCAGGTGCAGGTCAGCCAGGTCGCAAGTGTCGGTACGACGCGGGTCGATCACTATGACTTTCATCTGTGGGCGTTGGCTTTTGGCCTGTTCCAGGCGACGAAACAACACCGGATGGGCGTAGGCCATGTTGCTACCGACGATCATCACGCAGTCGCTTTGCTCCAGATCCTCATAGTTGCACGGCGGCGCGTCGGCCCCCAGGCTGCGCTTGTAGCCCACCACCGCCGAAGACATGCACAGCCGGGAATTGCTGTCGATGTTGTTGGTGCCCACCAGGGCCCGGGCCAGTTTGTTGAAGGCGTAGTAGTCCTCGGTCAGCAGTTGCCCGGAAATATAGAACGCCACGCTGTCCGGGCCGTGCTCGGCGATGGCCTGGGCGAACACCCCAGCGGCATGTTCCAGGGCGCTGTCCCAGTCGCAGCGGTTGCGGGCCAGGGCCTTGCCCAGGCGCAGTTCCGGGTACAGCGCGCGGGCCGCGTGGTCGCCGGTCAGGTGCAGGCTGGCGCCCTTGCTGCACAGTTTGCCGAAGTTGGCCGGGTGCGTCGGGTCGCCACTGACCCCGAGAATATGTCGGCCGTCATGCTCGATCAGTACCCCGCAGCCGACCCCGCAGTAGCAGCAGGTCGAGGCCGTGCTCTGGCGCTCCATTACCCGGCATCCTGCAGGGCCAGCAGCACCCGGCCGCTTTCCACTCGGGCCAGATGCTGGTGGGCGCAGCCGTGGTCTGGGGCCTGGGCCTGCCCGGACTCCAGATCGATCTGCCAGTTGTGCAGCGGGCAGGCTACCCGTTTGCCGTAGATCAGCCCCTGGGATAGCGGCCCGCCCTTGTGCGGGCAGCGATCGTCGAGAGCGAAGACTTGATCATCGCTGGTACGAAAAATTGCGATATCGCCCTTGGGGCCCTTGATGATGCGCGAGCCCAGGGTGTTGATTTCTTCCAGGGCGCAGATATCCAGCCAGTTCATGCCGGCACCTCCAGTTGTTTTACGGGGATCGACTCGAACTCTTTTTTCAGCTGCGGCTCGGCCAGGCGCTGTTGCCATGGGTCCTGCTCGAAGGACAGGGAGAACTGCAGGCGCTCGTTCAGCGCCTTGCGCCGCTGCGGGTCTTCCAGCACGGCCTTTTTCACGTGTTCCATGCCGACCCGTTGCAGGTAGTGCACGGTGCGTTCGAGGTAGAAGGCTTCTTCGCGGTACAGCTGGAGGAAGGCGCCGTTGTATTCGCGCACTTCTTCGGCGGTCTTGAGCTTGACGAAAAACTCCGCCACCTCGGTCTTGATCCCGCCGTTGCCGCCGATGTACATCTCCCAGCCCGAATCGACGCCGATGATGCCCACGTCCTTGATCCCGGCTTCCGAGCAGTTGCGCGGGCAACCGGAGACCGCCAGCTTGACCTTGTGCGGCGACCACATGTTGAACAGGTCGTGTTCCAGCTCGATTCCCAGCTGGGTGGAGTTCTGCGTGCCGAAGCGGCAGAACTCGCTGCCGACGCAGGTCTTCACGGTGCGGATGGATTTGCCGTAGGCGTGGCCGGACGGCATGTCCAGGTCTTTCCAGACTCCGGGCAAGTCTTCCTTGCGGATGCCCAGCAGGTCGATGCGCTGGCCGCCGGTGACCTTGACCATGGGCACCTGGTACTTGTCGGCGACATCGGCGATGCGTCGCAGCTCGGACGGATTGGTCACGCCGCCCCACATCCGCGGCACCACCGAGTAGGTCCCGTCTTTCTGGATGTTGGCGTGGGCCCGTTCGTTGATCAGCCGCGATTGCGGATCGTCCCGGGCTTCCCCCGGCCAGGTGGAGATCAGGTAGTAGTTCAGCGCCGGACGGCAAGTGGCACAGCCGTTAGGGGTGCGCCAGTTGAGGTAGCTCATGGTGCCGGCGATGGTCAGCAGGTGCTGGTCGCGGATCGCCTGGCGGATCTGCCCGTGGTTCAGGTCGCTGCAGGCGCAGATGGCTTTTTCGCTTTTCGGCTTGACGTCCGCCGCGCCGCCCACGGTATTGATCAGGATCTGTTCCACCAGCCCGGCACAGGAGCCGCAGGAGCTGGCGGCCTTGGTGTGCTTCTTGACCTCGTCGACGCTGAACAGCCCCTGTTCCTGAATGGCCTTGACGATGGTGCCCTTGCACACCCCATTGCAGCCACAGACCTCGGCAGTGTCGGCCATGCTCATGGCCTTGTCCTGGCCCTGATGGCCGACGTCGCCCAACGCGTTCTCACCGAACATCAGGTGGTCGCGGATCTCGCCGATGGCCTGCTGCTCGCGGATCTGCCGGAAGTACCAGCCGCCATCCGCGGTGTCGCCATACAGGCAGGCGCCGACCAGCACGTCGTCCTTGATCACCAGCTTCTTGTAGACCCCGCCAATGGGGTCGGCGAGGGTGATGGTTTCGGTACCGTCGCCACCCATGAAATCCCCGGCGGAAAACAGATCGATGCCAGTGACCTTCAACTTGGTGGACGTCACCGAGCCCTGGTAGCGGGCGAAGCCCAGTTGGGCCAGGTGGTTGGCGCAGACCTTGGCCTGTTCGAACAACGGCGCCACCAGGCCGTAGGCGATACCGCGGTGGTTGGCGCACTCGCCGATGGCGTAGATGCGCGGGTCAAAGGTTTGCAGGGTGTCGTTGACCAGTATCCCGCGGTTGCAGGGCAGGCCGGCCCGTTCCGCCAGCTCGGTGTTGGGGCGGATGCCGGCGGCCATCACCACCAGATCGGCGGGGATGATCTCGCCATTCTTGAACTGCACCGACCCGACCCGACCATTGCCGGCATCGATCAGGGCCTGGGTCTGTTCGCACAGGCGGAACTTCAGGCCGCGGCTTTCCAGGGCGCTTTGCAGCAACTGGCCGCTGGTCTGGTCCAGTTGTCGTTCCAGCAGCCATTCGCCGATATGCACCACGGTCACATCCATGCCGCGCAGCTTGAGGCCGTTGGCGGCCTCCAGCCCCAGCAGGCCGCCGCCGATCACCACCGCATGCGTGTGAGTCTTGGCCGTGTCGATCATCGCCTGGGTGTCGGCAATGTCGCGATAGCCGATCACCCCCTGCAGGTCCTTGCCGGGAATCGGCAGGATAAAGGGCGTGGAGCCGGTGGCGATCAGCAGACGGTCATACTCGGCTTCGCTGCCGTCCTCGGCGATCACCCGGCGCCTGATCCGGTCGATCTCTACCACCTTGCGGTTGAGCAGCAGCTTGATGTGGTGGTCCAGGTACCAGTCCAGGTCGTTGAGGACGATGTCCTCGAACGTCTGTTCACCGGCCAGCACCGGCGACAGCAGGATGCGGTTGTAGTTGGTGTGGGGTTCGGCGCCGAAGACCGTGATGTCGTACAGCTCATCGCTCAGCTTGAGCAGTTCTTCCAGGGTGCGGACCCCGGCCATGCCGTTGCCGATCATCACCAGTTTGGGTCTTTTCATGGGCTTCTCCGGAGCTCAGGCAGGGTCAGTGACGCCTGGCTCGACAAAATGCGCGCAAACAAAAAAGGCGTCCCGTCAGTGGCCTGACGAGGACGCCTTTGTCCGATCCCGTTCTCTCGGGAAGCCTGCCTTCGTCGTTGAAGGCCGGGCTTTATGTCTGTTGCCTGACGCAATGCAGCGCCTGTGCCAAGTGGCCGAGGTGCTGGTTTTATTGAGCTTTGATGAAGGTTCTGTGCGTGCTGATCTCGGCTGTTGCACTGAATTGAGACGCTATGCCCTGTTTCGGCTCTTTGTGGCAGATCGGGTCGCGTTTGGATCAACGGCTCCTAGGGACGCAGGGGCCTGAGGTTTGTCGGGAGTTTGAGGAGCAAGGCCACCCACCCGATGGCCTCAGTGATGCAGCAGTGACAGCAACAAGATCAGGTTGAGCAGCAAGGCGAGCAGGGCGATGCCGCGCCAGACTTTCAGCGGTTCGCGTTCCAGTAATGGCCGCGATCTGGTGCTCAAGCTACGGCGTTCGCCCTGTTCCAGCGCCAGCAGCCATTCTTCGGCAGTTTCGTAGCGCTGTGCCGGATCGGCATTCACCCCGCGCTCCAGGCTTTGTGCCAACCATTCCGGCAGGTCCGGGCGGTAGCGGCCGGGGTTCGTCGCTGCGCCGAAACGCGGGCGCTGGAAGGCTTCGATCTCGCCGTGGGGGTAGTGCCCGGTCAGCAGGTAGTACAGGCTGACGCCTACCGCATAGAGGTCCTGTTGCGGGCCGGGAGGTTCACCGTCGAAGGCTTCCGGGGCGATAAAGCTCGGGGTGCCGGGTAGCAGGTGTGCCGGGTCCGCCGAGAGGCCGGGGCAGTACGCCAGGCCGAAATCCAGTACCCGCAGTTCGCCATCGTCCCCCAGCAGCAGGTTGTCCGGTTTGATATCCCGGTGCAGGATCTGCCGCCGGTGCAGCAGACCGATTGCGCGTAGCAGATGCTCGGCCAGGGGCTGCCACTGGGCCAGGGGCAAGGGGCCGTTCTGGCGAAGCAGTTGTGCCAGGGTACGGCCCGGGTATTCGCGCATCAGGTAGTACAGGTGCTGGCGTGAAGTTGCGCTGTGTACCTGGGGAAAGTGACGCCCGGCAACGCGGCGCAGCAGCCATTCTTCGCATAGCAGTCCCTGGCAGGCCGTCAGGTCGTTGTGCAGGGCCGGGGGCAAGGTCTTCAGCAGCCAGGTTTGTTGCTGTTCGTCGTGTACCCGATACAGCAAGGCCTGCTGGCTGTGGCTGAGCAATGCCTCGACTTGCCAGCCCTCGAAGCGCTGGCCGGGTTTCAGCGGCGGCGGCAGGGGCCATTGCTGCAGCTGCAGCAGGGCGTCACCGAGGCTGCTTTCGCCGAGCTCATCGACTCGCACCAGCAGCGCGCTGGCGTTGTCCTGGCTGCCGGCCAGGTGGGCGGCGCGGACCAGGGTCTGTACAGCGCTGTCCGGGTCCGTCTGGTCACGCAGAATGGCAGCGATGGCGCTGTCGCCCAGGGTGGCCCAGACTCCATCGCTGAGCATCAGGAAGCTTTCGCCCTGGCGCAGTTCGCCGTCGAGGAAGTCCAGCACCAGATGTTGGTCCAGGCCCAGGGCACGCTTGAGCACATGCTGCATGCCCGGTTGCTCCCAGACGTGGTCCTGGCTGATGCGTTGCAACTGCTGCCGGTGCCAGCGGTAGACCCGGCAGTCGCCGACATGGGCCAGGGTGAAGCGCCGGCCCCGCAACACCAAAGCGCTGAGGGTGGTGAGCAGTGGCTGGCCGCCGCCGTTGGCCTGGAGCCAACGATTCTGGGCGACCAGCAGGCGTTCCAGGGCTTGGGCCACAGCCCAGGTTTGCGGGGTGGCGTAGTAGTCCAGGGCCAGGGCCTGCACGCTTGAACGGGCGGCGAGGCCGCCGTCGGCGCACTGGCTCACACCGTCGGCGATGGCGAACAACAGGCCTTTGCTTGCGGCCAGGTCCGGCGCCGGGGTGACCCGGCGCAGGGCGTCCTGATTTTCCGCCCGCGGTCCGGTGGCGCTGGCCTCGGCGTGGCTCAATTGCAGGCCCATGACGCCCTCAGACCCGCGCCGCAGTCACGGCGGCGGAGCCCCAGGTGGTTCTCCAGCGGCGCTTGACCCCGTGCAGGCCGAACCAGGCCAGGACCCCGAGGCTGGCGAACAGCCACAGCGCCAGTTGATAGCTGCCGGTGCTCTGCTTGATCGCACCCATGCCCGCCGCCAGGGCAAAACCGCCGATGCCGCCGGCCATGCCGATCAGCCCGGTCATGACCCCTATTTCCCGGCGAAAGCGCTGCGGCACCAGTTGGAATACCGCGCCATTGCCTGCGCCGAGACCGAGCATGGTGCAGACGAACAGCGCCAGCGCCGCATAGGAACTGGGCAGGTTGAAGCCTACGGCGGCGATGCACACCACCGCCACGCTATACATGCCGAGCAAGGTGCGAATACCGCCGAAACGGTCGGCCAGGGCGCCGCCCAGAGGGCGCATCAGGCTGCCGCCGAAGACGCAGGCGGCGGTGTAGTAGCCTGCGGAGATCGGGCTCAGACCGTACTGGTCGTTGAAGTAGCCGGGCAGGGCGCTGGCCAGGCCGATGAAGCCGCCGAAGGTCACGCTGTAGAAGAACATGAACCACCAGCTGTCACGATCACCCAGGGCCTTGAAGTAGTCGGCCATGGACTTGGCCTGGGGCCGTTGGGGGGCGTTCTTGGCGAGCCAGGCGAACAGCGCCAGGGTCACCAGCAGGGGAATCAGGGCGAGGCCGAACACATTACTCCAGCCATAGGCCGCTGCCAGTACCGGTGCCAGCAGGGCGGCGAACACCGTGCCGGAGTTGCCGGCGCCGGCGATGCCCATGGCCTTTCCCTGGTGCTGCGGCGGGTACCACTGCGAGGCCAGGGGCAGGGCCACGGCGAAGGAAGCCCCGGCCATGCCGAGGCATACCCCCAGCAGCAGCGCCTGCTCATAGCTGTGGATGCCCAGCTTCCAGGCCATGAACAGCGCGCCGATGACGATCACCTGGCCGATCAGGCCGGCGGTCTTGGGTGACAGGCGATCGGCCAGCAGGCCCATGATGAAGCGCAGCACTGCGCCGGCGAGGATCGGCGTGGCCACCATCAGTCCGCGTTGCTGAGTGCTCAGGTGCAGGTCGGCGGCGATCTGCACCGCCAGGGGGCCCAGCAGGTACCAGACCATGAAGCTCAGGTCGAAATACAGAAAGGCCGCGAACAGGGTCGGGGTGTGGCCGGATTTCCAGAAGCTTGAATTCATCGCGCACCTCAGCTGATAAGAGTCGTTGGAGTCGTCATGAGCTTGCAGGTGGAGCGCCGCCACGGCCGCGCCACCGACCCCGGTCAGTGGGGCCAAAACGAAAAAACGTCGGCACCCGGCTCGTTGAGGGCGAGCAGGGCGCGCGACGTCTTTGTCGTAGGTGGGGCAACCGCCGTTGGTTACCGGTGTGGAGCTGATAGCAAGAGCCGCGCCAACCTGCGGCCGATGCTGGCTCGCATGGGCTGGTTCGCTGTAGGAGCTGGCTTGCCAGCGAAGGCACCCTCAAGACTGGCGCAAGGTTCAGAGGCCTATTCGCCGGCAAGCCGGCTCCTACGGGGCGCAGGTCAGCCCAGCAGATCCTGCATGGCGATGATCTGTTCCGCGACCTGGATCAGCTTCTGCTGTTTGCTCATGGCCTGGCGACGCATCAGGGTGTAGGCCTGTTCTTCGTCGCAGTCCTTCATCTTCATCAACAGGCCCTTGGCCAGTTCGATGCGCTTGCGCTCGGCCATTTGCTGGTCCCGGGCCTGGAGTTGCGCGCGCAGGGCCTGGTCGCTTTCAAAGCGCGCCATGGCCACGTCGAGGATAGGCTGCAGGCGCTGGACCTGGATGCCCTCGACGATGTAGGCGCTGACCCCGGACTTGATCGCCTGGCGCATTACCCCCGGATCGTGTTCATCGGTGAACATCACGATGGGCCGGGGTTGATCGCGGCTGACCAGCACCACTTGCTCCATGACATCGCGGCTGGGTGACTCGGTATCGATCAGGATCACGTCCGGACGCACTGTTTCGACGCGGCCCGGCAGGTCGATGGTCAGGCCGGATTCGTCAATCACCTCGAAACCGGCTTCGCTGAGGGCGGCCTTGAGCCTTCCGACTTTTTTCGCGGTGTCGTTGATCAGCAGGATACGCAGCATGTTCGCGGGCTCCGATCAGCGCTGGGCAACAAGGGGAGGGGTGCCGTTCATCGCATGCAGGCGGAAGCTGCGGGCATAGGCGGCAGGCTCAGAGCCGTCCCACACCTTGCCATCGATCAACTGGCTGCTGCGCATGTCCTGGCCCCAGGCGGCGATGCCCAGCGCGGTGGCGGCTTCGCGGTATAGCTCCAGCTGCTGCACGTGGCGAGCGACGCCCAGGTAATCCGGGTCTTCCCGCAGCAGGCCCCAGCGCCGGAACTGGGTCATGAACCACATGCCGTCGGACAGGTAGGGCAGGTTGACGGCGCCATGATGGTGAAAACGCAGGGCGTGGGGGTCCTGCCAGCAATTGCCCAGGCCGTCGGCGTAATCCCCCAGCAGCCGCGGCTCGATGCAGTCCAGCGGTGCATTCAGGTAATCGGCAGCGCTCAGCAACTGGGCGGTGCTGCGGCGGTTTTCCGGGCTTTGCTCGATAAAGCGGCTGGCTTCGAGAATCGCCATCACCAGGACCCGGGCGGTGTTCGGGTATTGCTCGACGAAGGCGCGGGTGCAGCCGAGGACTTTTTCCGGGTGATCCGGCCAGATCGCCTGGCTGGTGGCCAGGGTGAAACCCTGATCCTGCTGCACTGCACTGGCGCTCCAGGGTTCGCCGACGCAGAACCCGTCGATGCGCCCGGCCTGCAGATGAGCCACCATCTGCGGTGGCGGCACCACTACGCTGTCGACATCCTGCAGCGGGTGGATACCCTGGCTGGCCAGCCAGTAGTACAGCCACATGGCGTGGGTACCGGTGGGGAAGGTCTGGGCGAAGGTCAGTCGTGCCCGGCTTTGGTGCACATGGCGGTCCAATGTCTCAGGGCTGGTCACCTTGAGGGCTTGCAGTTCCCGGGACAGGTTGATGCTCTGGCCGTTCTGGTTCAGGCCCATGAGCACTGCCATGTCACAGGGGTTGGTGCCGCCGATACCCAGGTGTACCGCGTAGATCAGTCCATACAGGCTGTGGGCGGCGTCCAGCTCGCCGCTCACCAGCTTGTCCCGCAGGCTGGCCCAGGAACTCTGGCGCTTGAGGTTCAGGGTCAGGCCGTAGGGTTGGGCGAAGCCTTGAGTGGCGGCGACCACCACTGAGGCGCAATCGGTCAGGGCCATGAAGCCCAGGTCGATGGCGGACTTTTCCGGGGCATCGCTGCCGTTGACCCAGGCCAGCGGGGTGTTGGGGAGATCGGTCATGACGTGGCACCTTGCATAAAAAAGCGTCGTACCCGCCGACCGGGTGAGGCCGGGGCGGGTGACGACGCCATTGTCCTGGGACCTCAGCCGCCCTTGGCCGAGGTCTGCATGCACATGAGAGTGCAAGGCATATGCCAGCCCGGCGGGGATTTCACTTCGCGCCTCGCCTGCAAGCCCCGGGGCCGGCTATAATCGGCGCCCTATTTCGCCGCCAACCGAGTTCATCCCACCCATGTATACCCTGGCCCGCCAGCTGTTGTTCAAACTCTCCCCGGAAACCTCCCACGATCTGTCCCTGGACCTGATCGGCGCGGGCGGGCGTTTGGGCCTTAACGGGCTGTTGTGCAAGGCCCCGGCGCAGATGCCGGTCAAGGTCATGGGCCTGGAGTTTGCGAACCCGGTAGGGCTGGCTGCGGGCCTGGACAAGAACGGCGCAGCCATCGACGGCTTCGCCCAATTGGGGTTTGGTTTTGTCGAGATCGGCACCGTCACCCCACGCCCGCAACCGGGCAACCCCAAGCCGCGGATCTTCCGCCTGCCCCAGGCCGAGGCCATCATCAACCGCATGGGCTTCAACAACCTGGGGGTCGACAACCTGCTGGCACGGGTCGCGGCCTCGCAATACAAGGGCGTGCTGGGGATCAATATCGGCAAGAACTTCGACACCCCGGTGGAGCGGGCGGTGGATGATTACCTGATCTGCCTGGACAAGGTCTATGCCCACGCCAGCTATGTCACGGTCAACGTCAGCTCGCCCAATACCCCGGGCCTGCGCAGCCTGCAATTTGGCGAGTCGCTCAAGCAACTGCTGGCGGCCTTGAGCCAGCGCCAACAGGAACTGACTGCGATCCACGGCAAGCGTGTACCGCTGGCCATCAAGATCGCTCCGGACATGAGCGACGAGGAAACCGTGGAAGTGGCCCGCGCCCTGCTTGAAACCGGCATGGACGCAGTGATCGCCACCAACACCACTTTGAGCCGTGAAGGTGTCGAAGGCCTGGAGCACGGCGCCGAGGCCGGCGGCCTGTCCGGCGCACCGGTACGGGAAAAGAGCACCCACACGGTCAAGGTACTGGCTGCTGAACTGGCCGGCCGTTTGCCGATCATCGCCGTGGGCGGCATCACCGAAGGCAAGCACGCGGCTGAGAAGATCGCTGCGGGCGCCAGCCTGGTGCAGCTGTATTCGGGGTTCATCTACAAGGGGCCGGCGCTGATTCGCGAGTCGGTGGATGCCATCGCGGCCATGGGCTGAGAGGGAAGGACGGCACGCGGGCATAAAAAAGGGCTCCTCGAAGGAGCCCCTGGGCCGAAGCCCGCCGCCCGGATGGGGCGTGCGTGGTTAAGTCGTCATCTATTCAAGTTTTAGGTGTCGGAATGTGCCCTGATCAGCCGACAGCGCGAAGTTCGTTGAGTCTGTGGATGCCCGCAGTGCCTGTCATACCGTCCCAGTTGTCGCCGCGTCCTTCTCGCCAGCCGTTAATCCAGGCTTGGCGTACCGACGGTAGAGTAAATGGGCAAAGCTCACGGGACTTGCCATTAACGCCATACTGATATCCGCGTAAAAACGCTTTTTCCAACGGATCACGCTTTAGTCTTCTCATAGGGTGTTTCCCTCACTTGTTGACTGCTTTATGTCCCGTCGACCTTCGTTGAGGTCGGGCAGATTGCTTCTGCCGTTGGTGCTCGCTGCCGGCGTCGCGAGCCTTGATGTTGACGCCGTTGCGGCGCCAACCTGTGTTGAGTTCTAACCAATAGGTCACAGCAAGTGAATGATCGTTTTGTCATAAGGACGTAACGATAATGCTGTCCAGGCCATAAGCCTGGGGCGGTTTTGTATCGTGCCTGTCACGCAAAGCCCCCTGTGATCAGCCTCTCACTAGATGATGAGGTTAATGCTTTAGTGAGAATGTCGAACGGTTGCACTCAACTACTATTCGACGAAGGGTCGACTTATGTCATTTTGTTGCCCTGACTTTTTATCTGTCCCGGCCTCTAAGCTCTTTTGCCCTGCAAGAAAGCCAGCCTGCCGGGGTGGGACGGCGCAGTTTCGCGCCACACGAGCGCTCTTGAAGAAAAGCGCTTGATTGAAAACCGAACGGGCGATGCGTTGCCCGTTCACTTATTGCTAAAGGCCCTGGTATTCCCATGTCGGATCGTTACGAAATCTTCCTCACCTGTCCCAAAGGCCTTGAAGGCCTGCTGATCGAGGAAGCCGTCGGGCTTGGCCTTGAGCAAGCGCGTGAGCACACTTCTGCCGTGCGCGGCATGGCCGACATGGAGACAGCCTATCGCCTGTGCTTGTGGTCGCGCCTGGCCAACCGGGTGCTGCTGGTGCTCAAGCGCTTCCCGATGAAGGACGCCGAGGATCTCTACCACGGCGTGCTGGATGTCGACTGGCAGGACCACATGCTGGCCGACGGCACCCTGGCCGTGGAGTTCAGCGGCCATGGCTCGGGCATCGACAACACCCACTTCGGCGCCCTGAAGGTCAAGGACGCCATTGTCGACAAGCTGCGCACTCCGACCGGCGAGCGCCCTTCGGTGGACAAGCTCAACCCCGACCTGCGCATCCACCTGCGCCTGGACCGCGGCGAAGCCATCCTCTCCCTGGACCTCTCCGGCCACAGCCTGCACCAGCGCGGCTACCGCCTGCAGCAAGGCGCCGCGCCGCTCAAGGAAAACCTGGCGGCGGCGATCCTGATCCGTTCCGGCTGGCCGCGCATCGCTGCCGAAGGCGGCGCCCTGGCCGACCCGATGTGTGGCGTGGGTACCTTCCTGGTGGAGGCGGCGATGATCGCCGCCGACATCGCCCCCAATCTCAAGCGTGAACAATGGGGCTTCACTGCCTGGCTCGGCCACGTGCCGGCGCTGTGGCGCAAGCTGCACGACGAAGCGCTGGCCCGGGCCCAGGCCGGCCTTGCCAAGCCACCACTGTGGATCCGCGGCTACGAAGCCGATCCGCGTCTGATCCAGCCCGGCCGCAACAACGTAGAGCGCGCCGGCCTGAGCGAGTGGATCAAGATCTACCAGGGCGAAGTGGGCACCTTCGAGCCGCGCCCGGACCAGAACCAGAAAGGCCTGGTGATCTGCAACCCACCCTACGGCGAGCGCCTGGGTGACGAAGCCAGCCTGCTGTACCTCTACCAGAACCTCGGCGAGCGCCTGCGCCAGGCCTGCCTGAACTGGGAAGCGGCGGTGTTCACCGGCGCCCCGGACCTGGGCAAGCGCATGGGCATCCGCAGCCACAAACAGTACTCGTTCTGGAACGGCGCCTTGCCCTGCAAGCTGCTGCTGATCAAGGTCCTGCCGGATCAGTTCGTCACCGGCGAGCGCCGCACCGCCGAGCAGCGCCAGGTGGAACGCGAGCAGGCCCAGGCCGCCGCGGACGAAGTACCCGTGCGCCAGTACAACAAGAATGGCAACCCGATCAAGCCGGCCCCGGCTCCTGCTCCCGTGGTCGAACAGGCGCGCCTGAGCGAGGGCGGGCAGATGTTCGCCAACCGCCTGCAAAAGAACCTCAAGCAACTGGGCAAGTGGGCCAAGCGCGAGGGCATCGAGTGCTACCGTGTCTACGATGCCGACATGCCGGAATACTCCCTGGCCATCGACCTCTACCAGGATTGGGTGCACGTGCAGGAATACGCGGCGCCCAAATCGGTGGACCCAGAAAAGGCCCAGGCACGTCTGTTCGATGCCCTGGCGGCGATTCCCCAGGCGTTGAATGTCGACAAGAGCCGGGTGGTGATCAAGCGTCGCGAGCGCCAGAGCGGCACCAAGCAGTACGAGCGCCAGAGTGCCCAGGGCCAGTTCACCGAAGTTCGTGAAGGCGGGATCAAGCTACTGGTGAACCTTACCGACTACCTGGATACCGGGCTGTTTCTCGATCACCGGCCGATGCGCATGCGTATTCAGCAAGAGGCGGCGGGCAAGCGTTTCCTCAACCTGTTCTGCTACACCGCCACCGCCAGTGTGCACGCGGCCAAGGGCGGCGCGCGCAGCACCACCAGTGTCGACCTGTCGAAAACCTATCTGGACTGGGCACGCCGCAATTTCTCGCTCAACGGTTTCTCCGACAAGAACCGCCTGGAGCAGGGCGATGTGATGGCCTGGCTGGACAGCTGCCGTGACGAGTTCGACTTGATCTTCATCGACCCGCCGACCTTCTCCAACTCCAAGCGCATGGAAGGGGTGTTCGACGTGCAGCGTGACCAGGTGCAGTTGCTGGACCTGGCCATGGCACGCCTGGCGCCGGGGGGCGTGCTGTATTTCTCCAACAACTTCCGCAAGTTCCAGTTGGATGAAAACCTCGCCGCGCGCTACCAGATCGAGGAAATCACGGCGAAAACCATCGATCCGGATTTCGCCCGCAACGGCAAAATCCACCGTGCCTGGAAAGTCACCGCACGCTGATGGCCGGATATGTCCCCGAGGCCTGTTTTTTCAGGTTTCGGGGGCTGTTTAGCGCTGGTCAAATTAGTGGCTAATAGCTATAACTCACACTTGGTCCGGATGATGCCCAAACTCGCTGGCGTGATGAGTTCTGCTTATGCCTCTGCATGTTGTACGCCCGAAAATCCTGGGTTTCATAAGTGAAGAGGTATCTGCCTGGCTGGTGGCGGTGCTGGTCCTGGTTGCGGGCGGCATCCTCACCGGGCTCTTGGCCTGGTCCACCTACAGCCTGAACAAGCAGCAGGTGCGCCAGCGCTTCCAGTTGCTGGCCGGCGAACGCTACAGCCGCATCGAAGAACGCTTTCAAGACCAGGAACAACGCCTGGACGGCTTGCGGCGCTTCTTTGTCAATTCCGACCTGGTGACCCGCCAGGATTTCGATGGCTACGCCAAACCCTTGTTACGCCGCACCCAGGCCTATGCCTGGGCGCCTCTGGTGAGCCGCGCCCAGCGCCCGGGGTTCGAGCAGTCGATTCGCGATCAGGGGCTGCCGGGTTTTTCCATTTTGCAGTTGAATGCCACGGGCCAGATGGAGCCGGCCGGCGAGCACGATGACTACGCGCCGGTGCTGTACAGCCAGACCCAGAGCCCCCTGGGGTCGCCCCTGGGTTACGACCTCCTGGCTCAACCCCTGCGCCGAGCCACCCTGGAACGTGCTCGGGAACTCAATGGCCTGGCGGTCTCTCCGCCTTTGCAACTGGTGGCCGTGGACCAGGCCTATGCGCGAGGGGTGCTGCTGGCGGCGCCGGTCAGGCGCGCGCAGGATGCTTCCGGCCCCCAGGACCGGCCCTACGGTTATGTTCTGGCGATCATCAGCCTGCGGCAACTGGTGGCGGACGGCCTGCCGGTTCCTGCCAGCGATAACCTGTCGGTGCGGATTCTCGACCTGTCCACCGAGGGCCAGCACGAGGTGCTCTACGAGTCGAACAACCCGCCCATCAGCAGCGGCCTGACCGCCAGCCGCCTGCTGCGCCTGGCGGACCGGGACTATCAAGTGGACATCCGCCCCAGCGCGGCCTTCCTGCACGCCAACCATTCAGCCCTGGGTAGCCTGGTGATCCTTGGCGGCATGCTCAGCCTGCTGCTCAGCGCCTTGCTCTACGTCCTGGTCAGCCAGCGTCAGCGGGCTCTGGCCCTGGTGGAGCAGCGCACCGAGGAGCTGCGTAGCAGCGAGCAGGCGTTGCGCGGCACCCACAGCCAGTTGCGCTGCGTGCTCAATGCCGCCACTCAGGTAGCGATCATTGCCACCGACCTGCGCGGAGTGATCAGCACTTTCAATGCCGGGGCCGAGCAGATGCTCGGCTACAGCAGCAGTGAGGCGGTGGGGCACCTGACCCTGGAAAGCCTACACCTGCCCGAAGAGTTGGAAAGCTGGGCCCAGAGCCTCACCCAGCGTTACGGCAAAGCCATCCCGGTGTCCCAGGCGATGCTGGTGGAAGAGGGCATGGCCGGCGGGCATGAGGCCCGGGAATGGACCCTGGTACGGCGTGACGGTAGCCATCTGCAAGTCAACATGCTGGCTACCCCGGTGCTCGACGACCAGGGGTTGTGGATCGGCCATCTGGCCATCTGCATCGATATCACCGAACGCAAGCGCGTGCATGAAGCCCTGGCCGCCCGTGACCGCTTGCTGCAGCGGCTCAGCGCCCACGTTCCCGGCGGGATCTATCAGTTCAAGCTGGACGCCGACGGGCATACCAGTTTTCCCTATGCCAGCGATGGCCTGCGCGAGATCTACGAGATCGAGCCGCAACTGCTGCAGCAGGATGCCGAGGCGGCATTCGAGCGCATCCATCCTGAGGATGTGGAGCGGGTGCGTGAGTCGATCCGGGTTTCGGCGCAGCAGCTCAGTCCCTGGCGCGAGGAGTACCGGGTCTGCCTGCCGCAGCGGGGGGTGCGCTGGATGCGCGGTGCAGCGAGCCCGGAAAGCCTGCGGGGCGGCGGTGTGCTCTGGCACGGCTATATATCGGATATCTCCGATCTCAAGCGGGTCGAGGAGGAACTGCGGGCATTGTCGGTCACCGACTCCCTGACCGGTATCCACAACCGGCGCTATTTCCAGGAGCGGCTACAGGCCGAGATGCACCGCCTGGAGCGAGGTGGTGGCGTCATGGCGGTGATCATGCTGGACATCGACCATTTCAAGCGGATCAACGATCAGTACGGTCACGGTGTGGGGGATCAGGTGCTGCGCGGGTTGTGCGAGCGCATCGGCCGGCGCCTGCGGCGCATCGACGTCTTCTGCCGTCTGGGGGGAGAGGAGTTCATGGTCCTGTGCCCGGACACCAGCGGCCAGCAAGCGCTGATTCTGGCGCAGGAGCTGTGGCACGGTGTGCGCAGTTCGCCGATCGGGCCGGTGGAGAGTGTCACCGCCAGTTTCGGTATCGCCAGTTGGCGTGCGGGGGAGGGTGCAGATGAGCTGCTGCTGCGGGCCGACTCTGCGGTCTATGCCGCCAAGCAGGCGGGGCGGGACCGGGTCCTGATGGAACAGCCGTGAACACTGGCGGCGCGCAAGGCTTGCCGCCGCCAGCATCGCCGCTTACAGCACCGAAGCGCTGGTCGCCAGTTTCGGCTGGCGGTACAGGTCCAGCAGGACCTGGTCGAGCACCGAAGAGGCGCCGAATGGCCGTGGATCGTTGAGGATTGCCACCACCGCCCAGGTATTGCCGTTGTCGTCGCGG
This sequence comes from Pseudomonas sp. BIGb0176, assembly GCF_024810175.1. Taxonomy (NCBI): domain Bacteria; kingdom Pseudomonadati; phylum Pseudomonadota; class Gammaproteobacteria; order Pseudomonadales; family Pseudomonadaceae; genus Pseudomonas; species Pseudomonas sp. BIGb0176. Next base: position 204,196 of record NZ_JANUEC010000002.1, on the reverse strand, counting down.
CTGTAGCCGGCGATGGCGCGTACGGTGTTCAGGGTGCCGGTCTTGATGTGCGCCTCACCAGACATGGCGGTGCGCTTGAGGCGCTTGCGCATGGTGCCATCCATGCCGGCGATCGGCATCGAGCTGATGAACTCGGCGGCGTAGGGGCTCTTCCACGCCGCTTGCAGCAGGCCGGCCATTTCCCGGGCACTGACCCGCTCGGCACGCGACAGGCCGGAACCGTTCTCCATCACCAGGTGTGGCGAGGTGATGCCTTTCTTCGCCAGCCATTGGCGCACCACACGCTGGGCTGCCTTGGCGTCGTCGCCATCGGCTTCGTTGCGGTACTTGGCCCCCAGGCTCAGGAACAACTGCTGGGCCATGGTGTTGTTACTGTATTTGTTGATGTCGCGGATGATTTCCGCGAGGTCCGGGGAGAAGGCGCGGGCCAGGACCTTGGCATCCTTGGGTACCACGGCCAGGCGATCCTGGCCCTGGATGCTGCCGCCCAGCTCGCTCCAGATCGCCCGCACCGCGCCGGCGGTGTAGGTGGCGTGGTCCAGCAGCGACAGGTAAGTCTGGGAACTGCAGCCATCACCCAACTGCCCGCCGACGGTCACGATCACGCTGCCATCGGCCTGGGTGACGGGGTTGTAGCGCACGTCTCCAGTGCACTGCTTGGTGTTGACCGCCTTGACCTGGTTGTCGATGCGGATCTTGGCGATCGGCGGCTCCACCGAAACCAGGACCCGTCCTGAGTCATTGCGGGCAACGAAGCGCAGGGCCTTGAGGTTGACCATCAGGGCGTCCGGCTTGACCAGGAACGGCTTGTTCTCGTCGTTGCCATCGTCATTGAATTCCGGCAGTTGCGGCTGCACGAAGAAGTTGCGGTCCAGCACCAGATCGCCAGTGACTTGCTGTACGCCATTGGCCCGCAGGTCACGCATCAGCAGCCAGAGCTTCTCCATGTTCAGCTTGGGGTCGCCGCCGCCCTTGAGGTACAGGTTGCCATTGAGGATGCCGCCGCTGAGGGTGCCGTCGGTGTAGAACTCGGTTTTCCACTGGTGGGTCGGGCCGAGCATTTCCAGGGCCGCGTAGGTGGTCACCAGTTTCATGGTGGAGGCCGGGTTCACCGATACATCGGCGTTGAAGATGGTCGGGGTGCCGGGGCCGTTCAGGGGAATCATCACCAGGGACAGGGCGTTATCCGGAAGTTTGCTGGCTTTGAGGGCTTGCTGGACCTTGGGGGTCAGGGTGGTGTTGACCGGGGCCGCGGAAACGGGAAAGGCCAGGGGGAGAAAAACACTGGCCAGCAACAGAGGACGCAACGATTTGATCATATGAAATGGAACCCTGCAGTCGAGGGGAAAAAAGGCGAGGGCATGCAGATAAAATCCCTCAGTGGTCATGAAAGTGTCGGCATTATGCCCCAAGGTATAGCGGCTTGTGCCGTGCCACGGGCCGCTGGGGCGGTATTTTTTTTACCAATGGCAGGGTTGCATCCTCATAGAGTCAGGCAATCGCCTGCCTAAACTGGTAAAGTGCCGCCCGTTATTACTTATGAGGATTGTTCCATGGCCACTAACCGTTCCCGCCGTCTGCGCAAAAAACTCTGCGTAGATGAATTTCAGGAGCTGGGTTTTGAGCTGAACCTGGATTTCAAAGAAGGTCTGGCTGACGAAGCTATCGACGCTTTCCTCGACGCATTCCTCAAAGAAGCGATGGAAGCCAACGGCCTGGGCTATGTAGGCGGCGACGACTTCGGTCTGGTTTGCCTGAGCAAGCGCGGTTCCGTCAGCGAAGAGCAACGTGCCACCGTTGAAGCCTGGCTCAAGGCGCGCACCGAGCTGACCACCGTTGAAGTCAGTCCGCTGCTGGACGTGTGGTACCCGGACAACGCGATCAACCCAGTCGCGTGATGTCATGCATGAGCGACCCGTCCGGGTCGCTCATGCGTTGTTGCCCGAGGGCAACCTGTCGATTTTCCCCTTTGTATCCTTGCCTCTGCCACGGGCCAGCCCCGGGCGTTGTCGTGGGCGCCGTTCGCCGGCAAGCCGGCGCGTGAGCGAGCGCCGGTCGGTGTAGAAGCCGGCTTGCCAGCGAAGCCCTTCAGGCGCTGCGCCAGTTCAGGATCATCAGGGTCACCACCCCGGCAACAATTCCCCAGAACGCCGAGCCGATGGAGAACAGCGTCAGCCCCGACGCCGTGACCATGAAGGTGATCAGCGCCGCTTCCCGTTCCTTCACTTCGCTCATGGCGATGCTCAGGCCGTTGATAATCGAGCCGAACAGCGCCAGGGCCGCGATGGACAGCACCAGCTCCTTGGGCAGGGCGGCGAACAGCGCCGCCAGGGTGGCGCCGAAGACCCCGGCGATGCCGTAGAAAATCCCGCACCACACCGCCGCGGTGTAGCGCTTGCTGTGATCCTCATGGGCATGGGGGCCGGTGCAGATGGCGGCACTGATGGCCGCCAGGTTGATGCCATGGGAGCCGAAGGGCGCCAGCAGCAGCGAGGCCAACCCGGTGGCGGTGATCAGCGGCGAAGCCGGGACGTTGTAGCCGTCGGCCCGCAGCACGGCGATCCCCGGCATGTTCTGCGAGGTCATGGCCACCACGAACAGCGGAATGCCGATGCTGATGGTGGCGGCCAGGGAGAAGTGCGGCGTGGTCCATACCGGGGTCGCCACTTCCAGGTGAAAGCCGCTGAAGTCCAGCAGGCCCATGGCCCCGGACAAGGCCGTACCGATCAGCAGCGCAGCCAGTACCGCATAGCGCGGCGACAGGCGCTTGACCACCAGGTAGGTGAGGAACATGCCCAGCACCAGGCCGGTGCGGTGCTGGGCGGCGACGAAGATTTCACTGCCGATCTTGAACAGGATCCCCGCCAGCAGGGCCGCCGCCAGGGACGCCGGGATCTTTTTCATCAGCCGCTCGAAGCTGCCTGTCAGGCCGCACAGGGTCACCAGCACGGCGCAGGTGATATAGGCGCCGATGGCTTCGCCGTAGGTCACTCCGGACAGGCTGGTGATCAGCAGGGCGGCGCCGGGGGTCGACCAGGCGATGGTGATGGGGGTGCGATAGCGCAGGGAGAGGCCGATGCTGCACACCGCCATGCCGATGGAAATGGCCCAGATCCACGAGGAAATCTGACCGCTGGTCAGCCCGGCGGCCTGCCCGGCCTGGAACATCAGCACCAGGGAACTGGTATAGCCGGTCATCATGGCGATGAAGCCGGCCACTATGGCAGACGGCGAAGTGTCGGCCAGAGGGCGTAGCTGCGCGGGAGTGGCATCGGACATTACTGCTGTTCCTTGTTCTTGAAAGACGCAAAAAACCACATCCGGCGCGCATTGATCGAGGCGGGCTCGAGCAATGGGCCAGTAATGAGGTTCAAGGTCCAAGCCTAAACTTAAAAGTAACTTTGCATTGCAATACAGCCGTGACTACAAATAGCCGTACAGTCGTTGAACAAGTCGCGGGCCCGACAACACTTTTTGCTAGTGATGGCCATGGGTTGTGTACAATGTGCCCCTGTTTTAACGCGATACTTGCCAGCGACCCACCGTGGCGTATTAAAGTCACGCTGAAATCGCCGCAGTCCTCCCGACCCGAGTGCCCATGAACGAACAGTTGCAACCTCTCAAGAAACAACCGCGAGCAGGCAAAGCCGGTCGCAGCGGAACCCAGGACGATATTGTCTACGCGCACATCTTTGAGGCCATCCTCGAGCAGCGCCTGGCGCCGGGCACCAAATTGAGCGAAGAGGCGCTGGGGGAGATTTTCGGAGTCAGTCGGACCATCATCCGTCGCGCGCTGTCGCGCCTGGCCCATGAAGGCGTGGTCCTGCTGCGGCCCAACCGTGGCGCGGTCGTCGCCAGCCCGAGCGTCGAGGAAGCCCGCCAGGTATTTCTCGCCCGGCGCCTGGTGGAGCGGGCCATTACCGAACTGGCCGTGCAGCATGCCACTGCCGAGCAGTTGCTGGAGTTGCGGCAGATGGTCAACGAGGAACGCGACAGCTTTTCCCGCGGCGATCGTGGTGCCGGTATCCGCCTTTCCGGGGAGTTTCACCTGAAGCTGGCGGAAGCGGCGAAGAATGCCCCGCTGATCAGCTTCCAGCGCAGCCTGGTGTCCCAGACCTCGCTGATCATTGCCCAGTACGAAAGCGGTAACCGTTCGCACTGCTCCTACGATGAGCACACCCAACTGATCGATGCCATCGAAGCCCGGGACGGCGAGCTGGCGGTGAACCTGATGATGCACCACATGGACCACATCGACAGCAAGCTCAACCTCGACGAGGAAAGTGCCTCGGACGACCTGCATGCGGTGTTCTCGCACTTGCTGCAGACCAAGAAACCGGGGCGGCCAAGCGCCAAGCTCTAAGCTGCAAGCCTTGCGTTTCAAGCAATCCCTCGCTTCGTGTGCTGCACGGAGCGAGGGATTCTTGTTTCTGCGGCCCCTTGCCGGGCCTTGGCTTGGGCATTTTGTTGCGGTTTTTGTTTCAGATTGTATACAGTGACTGCTTCGAGGCGCATGGCCCGGCAGCAGTCGGCCAAGGCTCGCCTCTCGCCCTGCGAAAGGAGCCCGCGGCATGAGCGGCAGAACGCTACGTATTCATTCCTCCGCGATCCACTATTTCGACATGGTCCGGCGCTGCCGCTCGATCCGCGAGGCTGCCCGGCGCTTGAATGTCGCGTCCTCGGCAGTGAACCGGCAGATTCTCAAGATCGAGGACGAGATCGGCGCGCCGCTGTTCGAGCGCTTGCCCGGCGGCCTGCGCCTGACCATGGCCGGGGAGATTCTCAGCCGTCACGCCAACCTGGTGTTGCAGGACCTGGAGCGGGTGCGCCTGGAGTTCGACGCCTTGCGCGGCCTGAAAAGCGGCCACGTCGAGATCGCCACCGCCGAAGGTGCCACGGTGGATCTGCTGCCCTCGGTGCTCAAGCGCATGCGTGATCACTACCCGCAAGTGACCATCGGTGTGACCGTGCAGGGTTCGCAATCCATTCCCCAGGCCCTGATCAACAGCCGCGCCGACCTGGGCCTGGCCTTTGCTGTGCCACGGGCCGCGGAAATCCGCCAGTTGAGTGTCGGGCATTTCCGCCTCGGGGCGCTGGTCAGCCCGGACCACCCGCTGGCCGAGCGCGGCAGCGTCAATTTCGCCACCTGTGCCGAGCACGGGCTGATCCTGGCCAAGAGCGAGCTGTCGATCCATCACCTGCTGGCGCCGCTGCACAAGCGTCTGGGCCTGCTGGACAAACCGCCGCTGCAGAGCAACTCCATGGAGCTGGCGCGGCAGATGGCCCGGCACAACATGGGGGTGGCGTTCCAGACCCGGGTCGGGGTCGAGGCGGATCTGCAAAAGGGTGAGCTGTTGCATATTCCCCTGAGCGACCAGGGCGGCATCTACAGCGACCTGGGGCTCTACGCCCGCAGCGGGCGCGACCTGCCCAGCGCGGTGGAGGCGCTGGCGCATTTGCTCAGTGAGGAGATCGCTCTTCGCGAACGGGCCGAGCGCGCCTACGGCCAGCCGGTGCTCTGAGTCCGGCCTCCTGGGCCTGTGTTGCCATTTCGGCAGCGCCCTGGTCGATATTCTGTGCTTTGGGCGCTGTAGCGCTTGTGTCGATACTGCGTGCGGTCGGCAGCCAGCGAAGCTGCCTAAAGCCACACCGCCACAGGACATAATAAAAATGAAAAAGGCACTACAAGGCGCAACCCTGCTGATGAGCATGATCGGAGCAGGGGAAGCGGCCGCCCTCGAGTGGATGAACAATAGCGTCGGCTTTCGATACGGCAAGGAGTTCACCAACCCGAACAACCCGCACTACATCAGCAAGCGCATCTACAGCTTCACCCACGCCAGCGGTTACCAGTACGGCAGCAACTACCTGCACCTGGATGTGCTGCTCTCCGACAACGACGACCCGCGCAAGGGCACCAACAAGGGCAGCAGCGAGGTCTACGGGGTCTATCGCCACCAGCTCTATTCCTCCCGGGTATTGGACACGCCGCTGGGCACCGGCCTGATCAAGGACTACGCGCTGACCATGGGTTTTGACGCCAGCCGCAACAACAACCTGGGGTCGGCGAAAAAGCGTGCCCTGGTCTTCGGCCCGACCCTTAAGTTCAACACCGTCGGGGTGCTGGACCTGAGCCTGCTGTACTACAAGGAAAACAACCATTCCGGGATCCCCGGGGCCAAGGACCCGGATCACACCTTCGACGACACCTACCTGCTCAACCTGGCCTGGATGCGACCTTTCGAAGTCGGCACCCACGCTGCCAAGTTCCAGGGTTTCGTCAACTACACCGGGGAGAAGGGCCACGACTACAACTACCGCGACACTGCCCCCGAAACCCTGATGCGTACCTCGTTGATGGTGGCAGTGCTGCCGGGCAAGAACGTCAAGCCCAACCTGTATCTGGGTGTCGGCTACGAGTACTGGCACAACAAGTTCGGGGTGGACGGCGGCCGTGGCAGCCGCACCTCGACACCGACCCTGAACATGGAAGTGACCTTCTAGGCTCGCCCGCAGTCCGGGCCTGGATGCAGGCAAAAAAATCCCCCGTACGCGTCTGGCGAACGGGGGATTTTCATTTTCCGGGGTTAGCGCTGGTGGACCTGCTGGCCGGCGGCAAAGGTCTGCAGCACGGTGCGATCGTCGCCCAGGGTCATCAGCACGAACAGGGTTTCGGCAATGCTGTTGGCTTGCTTGAGGCGGTAGCTGAGCAGCGGAGTGGCGTGGTAGTCGAGGACCAGGAAGTCGGCGTCGGTGCCCGGATGCAGGGTGCCGATCTTGTGTTCCAGGCGCAGGGTCCGGGCGCCGCCGAGGGTGGCCAGATACAGCGACTTGAACGGGCTCAGGCGCGCGCCTTGCAGTTGCATGACCTTGTAGGCCTCGTTGAGGGTCTGCAGCAGCGAGAAGCTGGTGCCGCCACCGACGTCGGTGCCCAGGCCGACATTGAGCTTGTGCTTTTCCGCCATCGGCAGGTTGAACAGGCCGCTGCCGAGGAAGAAGTTCGAGGTGGGGCAGAAGGCCACGGCCGAACCGGTTTCAGCCAGGCGTGCGCATTCGTCGTCGCACAGGTGCACGCCGTGGGCGAACACCGAACGCTCGCCGAGCAACTGGTAGTGGTCGTACACGTCCAGGTAACCCTTGCGCTCCGGGAACAGCTCCTTGACCCATTGGATTTCCTGCAGGTTCTCACTGATGTGGGTCTGCATGTAGAGGTCGGGGTATTCGGTCAGCAACTGGCCGGCCAGGGTCAGTTGCTCCGGGGTGCTGGTGGGGGCGAAGCGCGGGGTGACTGCGTAGTGCAGGCGGCCCTTGCCGTGCCAGCGCTCGATCAGCGCCTTGCTTTCCTGGTAGCCGGATTCGGCGGTGTCGGTCAGGTAGTCCGGGGCGTTGCGGTCCATCATCACCTTGCCGGCGATCATCCGCAGGTCGAGCTTCTCGGCGGCGGCGAAGAAGGCATTGACCGACTGCGGATGCACGCTGCCGAACACCAGGGCGGTGGTGGTGCCGTTGCGCAGCAGTTCCTTGATGAAGATGTCCGCCACTTCATTGGCGTGATCCGGGTCGGCGAACTGGCTTTCACAGGGGAAGGTGTAGGTGTTGAGCCAGTCCAGCAACTGCTCGCCATAGGCGCCCACCATGCCGGTCTGCGGCAGGTGGATATGGGTGTCGATGAAGCCCGGTGTGATCAGGGCATCGGGATAGTGCTCGACCTGCACCCCGGCGGGCAGACCGGGCAGCAGTTCGCTGGCGTGGCCGAGGGCACTGATCCGGCCGTTTTCTACTACCAGCAGGCCGTCTTCGAAGTACTCATAGGAGGCTTCGATGCCGACTTCGGCCGGGTCGGCGATGCTGTGCAGGATGGCGGCACGGTAGGCTTTGCGAGTCAAAGGCATGGGGGATTCTCAGTGTGTGGCGTGTCAGTTTGCAGCCTGGCTGCGGCGTGATACCGGCAGCAGTTTGGCAATGGGTTCGGCACTGGCGCTGGGCTGGCCGAAATGGGCGTTATAGGTGGCGATGATCTCGCCGGCAATGGAGATGGCGATTTCCACAGGCAACTTGCCTTTGACTTCGCCGAGCCCCATCGGGCAGCGCATGCGCTGCAAGGTTTCGGCGTCGAAACCGCGGTCACGCAGGCGGTGTTCGAACTTGACCCGTTTGGTCTTCGAGCCGATCAGGCCGAAATAGGTGAAATCGTTGCGCTTGAGCAGGGCCGCGGTCAACTCCAGGTCCAGCTGGTGATTATGGGTCATGACGATGCAATAGCTGCCGGCGGGCAGATTGTCGATTTCGTCCACCGGTTCTTCGCTGACGATCTTGCGTACTCCAGGGGGGATCTGCTCGGGAAACTCCTGCTCCCGGGAATCGATCCAGCGTACCCGGCAGGGCAGGCTGGCCAGCAGTGGCACCAGCGCGCGGCCGACATGCCCGGCACCGAACACGGCGATCTGCGCCTGCACCTGGCCCATGGGTTCGAACAGCAGCACCGTGGCACCGCCGCAGCACTGACCGAGGCTGGCGCCGAGGCTGAAGCGCTGCAGATGGGTCGCCTGCTTGCCGGCAGCGAGTATGTCCCGGGCGATCTGCATGGCCTTGTATTCCAGGTGCCCGCCGCCAATGGTGTCGAAGGCCTGGGTGGCGCTGACCACCATTTTCGAGCCGGCATTGCGCGGCGTCGAGCCGAGCTCCTCGATGATGGTCACCAGCACGCAGGGTTCACCCTGGGTCTGCAGGTCGGCGAGGGCGCTGATCCAGTTGTACATGTTCACCTCGACATCTTGGTTGTCTGTGTGGGCCTCTTCCTCGGCAAGCCGGCTCCTGCAGGAGCCGGCTTGCCGACGCGGGCCGTTACAGCGGCGCCAGCTCGGCTTGCGGGTCCGCGGCCCTGGTCACCTGCAAGCGACGCATCTGCTCGCAGCCCCACAACACTCGCTCCGGTGTCGCCGGCGCATCGATCTGCGGCTGGTGGCGGTAGTCGCCGAGGCTCGCCACCGCATCCTTGATCGCGCACCAGGCGGCGATACCCAGCATGAACGGCGGTTCGCCCACGGCCTTGGAATGGAACACCGTGTCTTCCGGGTTCTTGCGGTTTTCCACCAGCTTGACTCGCAGGTCCAGGGGCATGTCGGCCACTGCCGGGATCTTGTAGCTGGCCGGGCCGCAGGTCATCAGCTTGCCCTTGGTGTTCCACACCAGTTCCTCGGTGGTCAGCCAGCCCATGCCCTGGATGTAGCCGCCCTCGACCTGGCCGATGTCGATGGCCGGGTTCAGCGAGGCGCCGACGTCATGCAGGATGTCGGTGCGCAGCATCTTGTACTCGCCGGTCAGGGTGTCGACTATCACCTCGGCGCAGGCCGCGCCGAAGGCGAAGTAGTAGAACGGCCGGCCCCGGGCCTGGGCACGGTCGTAGTAGATTTTCGGGGTCTTGTAGAAGCCGGTGCTGGAGAGCGACACCTGGGCAAAATAGGCCTGCTGGATCAGTTCCTCGAAGGTCAGGATATGCTCGCGGACACGCACATGGCCGTTGTGGAATTCCACATCTTCTTCGCTGACCTGATACTTGCGCGCGGCAAATTCCACCAGGCGGTTCTTGATGGTCTGCGCCGCGTTCTGCGCGGCCTTGCCGTTCAGGTCGGCACCACTGGAAGCGGCGGTGGGCGAGGTATTGGGCACCTTGTCGGTATTGGTGGCGGTGATCTGCACCCGGTCGATGTTCACCTGGAACACCTCGGCCACCACTTGCGCCACCTTGATATTCAGGCCCTGGCCCATTTCGGTGCCGCCGTGGTTCAGGTGGATGCTGCCGTCGGTGTAGACATGGATCAGCGCGCCGGCCTGGTTGAGGAAGCTGGCGGTGAAGGAAATACCGAATTTCACCGGGGTCAGTGCCAGGCCCTTTTTCAGGATCGGGCTGTTGGCGTTGTACAGGCGGATGGCTTCGCGGCGTTCGGCGTACTGGCTGCTGGCTTCCAGTTCGGCGGTCATTTCCTCGAGCATGTTGTGCTCGACGGTCTGGTAGTAGTGGGTGACGTTGCGCTCGGTCTTGCCGTAGTAGTTGGCCTTGCGTACCGCCAGAGGGTCCAGGTGCAGATGGCGGGCGATGGCGTCCATCACCTCCTCGATGGCGACCATGCCCTGCGGGCCACCGAAGCCGCGATAGGCAGTGTTCGACGCCGTGTTGGTCTTGCAGCGGTGGCCGTTGATGGTGGCATCGCCCAGGTAGTACGAGTTGTCGGAGTGGAACATGGCACGGTCGACGATGGATGCCGAGAGGTCCGGTGAGCAGCCGCAGTTGCCCGCCAGTTCCAGCTGGATGCCGTGCAGGCGCCCGCTGCTGTCGAAGCCCACGTCGTATTCGACGTAGAAAGGGTGGCGCTTGCCGGTCATCAGCATGTCTTCGACCCGTGGCAGGCGCATCTTGGTCGGCTGGCCGGTCAGGCGTGCCACCACCGCGCACAGGCAGGCGGGGCTGGCGGCCTGGGTTTCCTTGCCGCCGAAGCCGCCGCCCATGCGCCGCATGTCCACCACTATCTTGTTCATCGAGACGTCCAGGACTTCCGCCACCAGCTTCTGCACTTCGGTGGGGTTCTGGGTCGAGCAGTAGACGATCATGCCGCCGTCTTCGGTGGGCATCACCGAGGAGATCTGGGTTTCCAGGTAGAAGTGTTCCTGGCCGCCGATGTGCAGCGTGCCCTGGATGCGGTGCTCGGCACTGGCGAGGGCGCTGGCCGAGTCGCCGCGCTGGTGGGTGTGGCTGTCCAGCACGAAGTGGCGCTTGCGCAGGGCCTCGACCACGTCGAGCACCGGCTCCAGGTCTTCGTATTCGATGATCGCGGCCATGGCCGCCTTGCGCGCGGTTTCCAGGTCCCTGGCGGCCACCGCCAGCACCGGCTGGCCGACGAACTCCACGGTGTCGATGGCCAGCAGCGGGTCGCCGGGCAGCAGCGGGCCGATATCCTTGAGGCCGGGAATGTCCTCGTGGGTAATGGCGATGCGCACGCCTTCGAAGGCGTAGCAGGGGGCGGTGTCGATGCTGATGACCTTGGCGTGGGCCCGATCCGACAGTCGCGCGTAGACGTGCAACTGGTTGGGGAATTCCAGGCGGTCGTCGATGTACACCGCTTCGCCGGACACATGTTTGTCGGCGCTGTCGTGCTTGACGCTGCGGCCGACGCCGCTGGTCAGGTCCTGGTGAAACAGGGCCGTGAGTTCGGCCTGGGTCTTCTCGACCTTGTGATGATTAGACATAAGCGGTCACCCGGGTCTCGATGTGCGGTGCATGCAGTTCGATGAAGTATTTGCGCAGCAGGTTCTGCGCGCTCAGCAGGCGGTATTCCTTGCTGGCGCGAAAATCCGAGAGCGGGGTGAAGTCTTCTGCCAGGGCGGCGCAGGCCCGCTCGATGCTCGATTGATTCCAGGGCGCGCCGATCAGTGCGGCTTCGCAGTTCTTGGCGCGCTTGGGGATCGCCGCCATGCCGCCGAAGGCGATGCGCGCATCGCTGACCACGCCGTTGTCGATGCGCAGGTTGAAAGCCGCGCAGACCGCGGAAATGTCGTCGTCCAGGCGCTTGGAGACCTTGTAGGCGTGGAACAGCCGTTCGGCGCTGGCCCGGGGCACGATGATCTTCTCGATGAACTCGCTTTCCTGGCGGGCGGTGACCCGGTAATCGATGAAATAGTCTTCCAGGGCCAGGGTGCGGCGCACTTCGCCCTTGCACAGGACGATCTGCGCGCCCAGGGCGATCAGCAGCGGCGGCGAGTCGCCGATGGGCGAGGCGTTGCCGATGTTGCCGCCCAGGGTGCCCTGGTTGCGGATCTGCAGCGAGGCGAAGCGCTGCAGCAGTTCGCCGAAGTCCGGATACTCGGCGCGCAGGGCGTCGTAGCAGTCGGTGAGGGCGGTGGCGGCGCCGATTTCCAGGTGATCGTCGAAGTGCTCGATGCGCTTCATCTGGGCAATGTTGCCGACGTAGATCATCACCGGCAGGGTGCGGTGGAACTGGGTCACCTCCAGGGCCAGGTCGGTGCCGCCGGCCAGCAGCCGGGCTTGCGGGTAGGCGTCATAAAGGTCGGCCAGATCAGCCACCGTCAGCGGCACCAGGCAGCGCTTGTCGCCACTGTTGAGCTCACCGGTGTCCTTGGGCGCAATGGCCTTGAGGCGGCTGATGGTCTCGGCCTGGCGCGCATCGAACTGATCGCTCTGCCCACCACAGCAGGCCTGCTCGGCGGCGGCGAGGATCGGCCGGTAGCCAGTGCAGCGGCAGAGGTTGCCGGCCAGGGCTTCATGGGCCTTGTGGGCGTCGGGCTGGCTGCTGTTTTTCTGCAGGGCGAACAGCGACATGACGAAGCCCGGGGTGCAGAAGCCGCACTGCGAGCCGTGGCAGTCGACCATGGCCTGCTGCACGCTGTGCAGTTGCCCCTGGTGCTTGAGGCCTTCGACGCTGATCAGGTGCTTGCCGTGCAGGGAGGAAACGAAGGTCAGGCACGAATTGAGGCTGCGATAGCGAATGCTTTCGCCGCCTTGCGCATCCGTCTGCAACTCGCCCACCACCACGGTGCAGGCGCCGCAGTCGCCGCTGGCGCAGCCTTCCTTGGTGCCGGGCTTGCCCTGGTGCTCGCGCAGATAGTTGAGCACGGTCAGGTTGGGGTCCAGGGCATGCTCGCTACGGAGTTCCTGGTTGAGTAAAAACTGGATCACGGAAGGCCTCGCAGACTCATTATTGTTGTTAACCGACGTCAGCCGAATTTAGTCATGTCTGACTTTTCGGTCAATGATTTTCTGACTTCAAGGTCAGGAAATTTTCGACTCCAACAATTCAAGTATGAACGGCTATGGAAAATTGCTCGGATCACGGTCAATTTGCTTATTTCGTGCCAAATTCCGCCCCTTGGGCACTCCGCGATGAAGTGGCAATTGCGCTACACTGCGCGGCTTGTGCCGATTAAAGATTTTGAAGGAAAACCATGACGTTCAAGGCGCCGGACAGCCTCGCCGAGCAAATTGCTCACCACCTCGCCGAACGTATCATTCGCGGGGATCTCAAGCCTGGGGAGCGCATTCAGGAACAGAAGGTCACCTTGGCCCTCAATGTCAGCCGTGGTTCGGTCCGCGAGGCCTTGCTGATCCTCGAGCGCCGCCATCTGATCGCCATCTTGCCGCGCCGTGGTGCCCATGTGACCGAGCTCACCGAGCACAAGGTCCGCAGCCTGTGCACGCTGATGAGCGAGCTGTACATCCTGCTGGGCAACTCGGTGGCCAGCGGCTGGACACAGCAGAGCGACATGACGCCATTCCTGCAGATCCAGCAGCGCCTGGAGAGTGCCTACGAACGCCAGGACATCCGCGCCTTCGTCGAAGACAGCTTCAGCGTGATGCGCGCGGCTTATCCGTTCGCCAACAACCCCTACCTGCAGGAGACTGTCGAGAACCTGCAGCCGGCCATGAGCCGCGCCTATTACCTGGCGCTGGACCAGCGCAAGGCATCCATGAGCGAGTACCTGGCGTTGTTCGAGCAACTGCTGGCCGCGGTATTGGCCCGTGACCTGGTGCAGATCCGCCAGGTGCTGACGGCCTACGCCGAGCGCAGCAGCGATCTGGTGGTATCTGCGTTGGCGGATGCGTAAACGTGCGACTCAAGTGCATCAAGCTGGCGGGGTTCAAGTCCTTCGTCGATCCGACCACGGTGAACTTCCCCAGTAACATGGCGGCGGTGGTCGGGCCCAATGGCTGCGGCAAGTCGAACATCATCGACGCCGTGCGCTGGGTCATGGGCGAAAGTTCAGCGAAGAACCTGCGCGGCGAGTCGATGACCGACGTCATCTTCAACGGCTCCACCAGCCGCAAGCCGGTGAGCCAGGCCAGCATCGAACTGGTGTTCGACAACTCCGATGGCACCCTGGTGGGCGAGTACGCCGCCTATGCGGAAATCTCCATTCGCCGCAAGGTGACCCGCGACAGCCAGAACAGTTATTTCCTCAACGGCGCCAAATGTCGCCGTCGGGATATCACCGACATCTTCCTCGGCACCGGCCTGGGGCCACGCAGCTACTCGATCATCGAGCAGGGCATGATCTCCAAGCTGATCGAAGCCAAGCCCGAGGATTTGCGCAACTTCATCGAGGAAGCCGCGGGCATCTCCAAGTACAAGGAGCGCCGGCGCGAGACGGAAAACCGCATCCGCCGCACCCACGAGAACCTCGCCCGCCTGACCGACCTGCGCGAAGAGCTGGAGCGTCAGCTCGAACGCTTGCATCGCCAGGCCCAGGCCGCCGAGAAGTATCAGGAGTACAAGGCCGAGGAGCGCCAGCTCAAGGCGCAACTGTCGGCCCTGCGCTGGCAAGCCCTGAATGAGCAGGTGGGCCAGCGCGAGTCGGTGATTGGTAGCCAGGAAGTCAGCTTCGAGGCCCTGGTGGCCGAGCAGCGCAATGCCGATGCTGCTATCGAACGCTTTCGTGACGGGCACCACGAGCTCTCCGAACGCTTCAATCTGGTGCAGGGGCGCTTCTATTCGGTGGGCGGTGACATCGCCCGGGTCGAGCAGAGCATCCAGCATGGCCAGCAGCGCCTGCGGCAGTTGCAGGACGACCTCAAGGAAGCCGAGCGCGCGCGCCTGGAAACCGAGTCGCACCTGGGGCACGACCGCACTTTGCTGGCGACCCTGGGGGAAGAACTGGCGATGCTCGAGCCCGAGCAGGAAGTCACCGCCGCCGCAGCCGAAGAAGCCGCCGCAACCCTGGAAGAGGCCGAAACCACCATGCACGGCTGGCAGGAGCAGTGGGACGCCTTCAACCTGAGCTCCGCCGAGCCGCGGCGCCAGGCGGAAGTGCAGCAGTCGCGCATCCAGCAGCTCGAAGGCAGCATGGAGCGGCTGTCCGAGCGCCAACGGCGCCTGGGGGAGGAGCGCGAGTTGCTTTCGGCCGACCCGGAAGATGCGGCGATCCTTGAACTCAACGAACAACTGGCCGCCAGTGAGGCGACCCTGGAAGACCTGCAAGCCAGCGAGGAGTCCCAGGTCGAGCGCCTGGAACAACTGCGCCAGCAATTGCAGCAGGCGACCCAGGCACAGCAGCAGGCCCAGGGTGAATTGCAGCGCCTCAATGGCCGGCTGGCCTCCCTGGAAGCCTTGCAGCAGGCCGCGCTGGACCCCGCTACTGGCACTGCTGAATGGTTGCGTGAGCAGCAGTTGGCCGAGCGTCCGCGCCTGGCCGATGGCATGCATGTGGAAGCGGGCTGGGAGCTGGCGGTGGAAACCGTGCTTGGCGCCGATCTGCAGGCGGTGCTGGTGGACGATTTTACCGGCCTTGACCTCGCGGGTTTCCAGCAAGGCGATCTGCGCCTGCTGAGCCAGCAAGGCGATGCAATGCGCATCCCCGGCAGCCTGCTGGACAAGGTGGAATCCACGGTGGATCTGTCGCCTTGGCTGGGTCAGGTCAAACCGGTGGAAAACCTCGAACAGGCCCTGGCCTTGCGGGGGCAACTGGCTGCCGGACAGAGCCTGATCAGCCGCGATGGCTACTGGGTCGGCCGGCATTTTTTGCGGGTGCGCCGCGCCAGCGAAGCGGAAAGCGGCGTGCTGGCCCGGGGCCAGGAAATCCAGCAATTGACCCAGGAGCGCGATGAGCGCGAAGCCAGTGTCGAGGCCCTGGAAAGCCAGTTGCTCAACCTGCGGGCCCAGCAGCGCCAGCAGGAGAACGGTCGCGAGCATCTGCGCCGTCTGCTGCAGGACGAAGCCCGCCAGCAAGGTGAGCTGAAGGCCAAGCTGTCTGCCGGCAAGGCCAAGGCCGAACAACTGACCTTGCGGCGTACCCGTCTCGATGAAGAGCTGGTGGAGCTTGGCGAACAGCGCGAGCTGGAACACGAACAGATTGGGGAGGCGCGCCTGCAATTGCAGGACGCTCTCGACAGCATGGCCCTGGACACCGAGCAGCGTGAGCTGCTGCTGGCCCAGCGCGACAGCCTGCGCGAGCGTCTTGACCGGGTGCGCCAGGAAGCGCGCCAGCACAAGGATCACGCCCACCAGTTGGCAGTGCGCATGGGCTCGCTCAAGGCCCAGCATGATTCCACCCGGCAGGCTCTGGAGCGTCTGGAACTGCAATCCGAGCGTCTGACCGAGAAGCGCGAACAACTCAGCCTCAACCTGGAAGAAGGCGAGGCGCCATTGGAAGAGTTGCGCCTGAAGCTCGAAGAGCTGCTGGAAAAGCGCATGACCGTGGATGTGGAGCTCAAGACCGCGCAGATCGCCCTGGAAGATGCCGACCGCGAACTGCGCGATGCCGAGAAGCGCCGCAACCAGGCCGAGCAGCAGTCGCAGTTGATTCGTGGCCAGTTGGAGCAGCAGCGCATGGAATGGCAAGCCCTGACCGTGCGCCGCAAGACCTTGCAGGAGCAACTGCTGGCCGACGGCTACGACCTGGACGGCGTGCTGGCGACCCTGACCGCAGAAGCCAGCGAGCAGGCCGCCGAAGAAGAGCTGGAACGGATTGCCGCACGGATCCAGCGCCTGGGCGCAATCAACCTGGCGGCCATCGACGAGTATCAGCAGCAGTCCGAGCGCAAGCGCTATCTGGATGCCCAGGATGCCGACCTGGTGGAGGCCCTGGAAACCCTGGAGAACGTGATCCGCAAGATCGACAAGGAAACCCGTAATCGATTCAAAGATACCTTTGATCAGATCAACGGCGGTTTGCAGGCACTCTTTCCAAAAGTTTTCGGTGGCGGCAGCGCATATTTGGAACTGACGGGCGAAGATCTACTCGATACAGGGGTAACGATCATGGCGCGTCCTCCGGGCAAGAAGAACAGCACCATTCATTTGCTCTCCGGTGGCGAAAAGGCATTGACCGCATTGGCCCTGGTATTTGCCATCTTCAAGTTGAACCCGGCGCCGTTCTGCATGCTCGACGAAGTTGACGCACCGCTGGATGACGCTAACGTTGGACGCTACGCGAGATTGGTTAAAGAGATGTCGCAGACCGTGCAGTTCATCTATATCACCCACAACAAGATCGCCATGGAAATGGCTGATCAGTTGATGGGGGTAACGATGCACGAACCCGGTTGTTCGCGCCTGGTAGCCGTGGATGTCGAGGAGGCGATGGCGATGGTGGACGCTTGAGTCCGGGCGACTGAGGCGACTGTAGGGGGCAAGTAGGGGGGATTTTTCCCATTACCCAGCTGGCCAATCGATATATTGGCCCTAGCCGTTGCGACAGACGGTGTAAAGTTGCCTTTGGTCGTGCTAGTTTAATGTCAATTTTTCCTATGCGTGGGCAAAACGCCATTCAGAACATAGAGTTGGCGCCACGTTTTAAAGCGGTTTGCAGATTGTAAACCCCTTATTTTTCAGCATTTTTTATAGAGGCACGGGATTACATGGAAATCGGTCTGCGCGAGTGGCTGATCGTCATCGGCATTATTGTTATCGCCGGTATTCTTTTTGATGGCTGGCGGCGTATGCGCGGCGGCAAGGGGAAGTTGAAGTTCCGTCTTGATCGAAGTCTTTCCAATCTGCCGGACGATGAAGGCAGTGCCGAGCTGTTGGGCCCGCCCCGCGTTCTGGATACCCATAAAGAGCCGCAGTTGGACGAGCATGACCTGCCGTCGGTCAGCATGCCTGCCCGCGAACCGCGGGAAAGCTCTTCGTCCAAGCGCGGCAAGCGCGGTGGCGAGCCGCATCAGGGCGACCTCAACCTGGACCTGGATCTGGACAGTGGCCCGAGCTTCAGCAGCCGCGACGATGATTTCCCGGTTGAGGAAAGCAAGTCTGCGAGCCACAGCGACAAGGACCAGCCGCAAGCCGAAGAAGTGCTGGTGATCAGCGTGATCTGCCGCGACGCTGCCGGCTTCAAGGGGCCGGCCCTGTTGCAGAACATCCTGGAAAGCGGCCTGCGTTTTGGCGAGATGGATATTTTCCACCGCCACGAAAGCATGGCTGGCAACGGCGAGGTGCTGTTCTCCATGGCCAACGCGGTCAAGCCGGGCGTGTTCGACCTGGACGATATCGACCACTTCAGCACCCCGGCTGTCAGCTTCTTCCTCGGCCTGCCGGGCCCGCGTCACCCCAAGCAAGCCTTCGACGTGATGGTGGCGGCGGCGCGTAAGTTGTCTCAGGAGCTCAATGGCGAGCTCAAGGACGATCAACGCAGCGTCCTGACTGCCCAGACCATCGAACACTACCGCCAGCGCATCGTCGAATTCGAACGCCGCGCCCTGACCCAAAAGCGCTAAGCTCCTGAAGCCAGCCCCTCCATGTAGGGGCTGGCTTGTACAGGAACTGGCTTGCCAGCGAAGTCCTTGCCCCAATCTTCAGATCGAGCAGCCTAGGCTGCTCTTTTGCTTTGTGAGAGAACCCCATGACCGCCGCCGAAACCCGCATTCTTGAGCTGCGCGCTGAGCTGGACCAGCACAATTACCGCTACCACGTACTGGATGAACCCAGCATCCCGGATGCGGAATACGACCGGCTGTTCCGTGAGCTCAAGGCCCTGGAAGCCGAGCACCCTGAACTGGTGACCAGCGATTCGCCAACCCAGCGTGTCGGCAGCGCAGCGCTTTCGGCCTTCACCCAGGTGCGTCATGAAATCCCCATGCTCAGCCTCGGCAACGCTTTCGAGGAAGTCGACATGCGCGAGTTCGATCGCCGGGTCAACGAAGGCCTGGACCTGCCGGCCGGTGATCTGTTCGGTGGCGGCGCGGCGGTGGAGTACAGCTGCGAGCCCAAGCTCGATGGCCTGGCAGTCAGCCTGCTGTACCAGGATGGCGTACTGGTACGCGGCGCCACCCGTGGCGATGGCACCACCGGTGAAGACATCAGCGTCAATGTGCGTACCGTGCGCAACATTCCCCTCAAGCTGCAAGGCAGTGGCTGGCCGGCAACCCTGGAAGTGCGCGGTGAAGTGTTCATGTCCAAGGCCGGCTTCGAGCGCCTGAACGCTGCGCAACTGGAAGCGGGCGGCAAGACTTTCGCCAACCCGCGCAACGCAGCGGCGGGCAGCCTGCGCCAGCTGGATTCGAAGATCACCGCCAGTCGGCCCCTGGAGTTCTGCTGCTATGGCCTGGGCCAGGTCAGCGCGGACATCGCCGACACCCATATCGGCAACCTTGAACGGTTGAAGCAGTGGGGCATGCCCATCAGTCGTGAACTGCGGCTGGCCAAGGGCATCGACGAATGCCTGGACTACTACCGCGAGATCGGCGAGCGGCGCAATGCGTTGCCTTATGAGATCGACGGCGTGGTGTTCAAGGTCAACAGCATCGCCTCCCAGCGGGAACTGGGTTTCCGTGCCCGGGAGCCGCGCTGGGCCATCGCCCACAAGTTCCCGGCCATGGAAGAGCTCACCGAGCTGCTGGACGTGGAGTTCCAGGTTGGTCGTACCGGCGCCGTGACGCCGGTGGCGCGCTTGCAGCCGGTCAAGGTGGCCGGGGTCACTGTATCCAACGCTACTTTGCACAACATGGATGAAGTGGCGCGCCTGGGCTTGATGATCGGTGACACGGTGATCATCCGCCGTGCCGGCGACGTGATTCCGCAAGTGGTGCAAGTGGTAACCGAGCGTCGTCCGGAGAACGCCCGCCCGGTGCAGATCCCCGAGAGCTGCCCGGTCTGTGGTTCCCACGTAGAGCGCACGCAACTGGTCAAGCGCAGCAAGGGCCGGGAAACCGTCAGCGAAGGTGCGGTGTATCGCTGCGTTGGCCGGCTGGCCTGCGGGGCCCAGCTCAAGCAGGCGATCATCCATTTTGTGTCCCGTCGTGCCATGGATATCGAAGGCCTGGGGGACAAGACCATCGAACAGTTGGTGGACGAGAACCTTATTGCCTCGCCGGCTGATCTCTACAGGCTCAAATACGAGCAGATCATCGACCTGGAAGGCTTTGCCGAGGTGTCCAGCAACAAACTGCTCAAGGCCATCGAAGACAGCAAGCGTCCGGCCCTGGCGCGCTTCATCTATGCCCTGGGTATCCCGGATGTCGGCGAGGAAACCGCCAAGGTCCTGGCACGCTCCCTGGGCAGCCTGGAGCGGGTTCAGCAGGCACTGCCGCAAGTGCTGACCTATCTGCCGGATGTCGGTCTGGAAGTGGCTCACGAAATCCACAGCTTCTTTGAGGACAGTCATAACCAGGAAGTCATCGGTTCCCTGCTGGCGGCAGATCAATGCGGCCTGGTGCTGCAGGATCAGGGCGAACTGGGCGCCGAATTCGCCGCCAGCACCACCCTGGGCGGCATGCTCGACAAGCTCAACATCCCTTCAGTAGGCCCGGGCGCCGCGCAGAAACTGGCCGACAAGTTCGGCTCACTGCAAGGCGTGATCGAGGCCGACTGGCTGGATATGCGTCAGGCGCTGCCAGAGAAGCAGGCCAAGGCGGTGCGTGAATTCTTCGACAACCCGGCCAATGCACAACTGGCCCAGGCCATCGAACAGCAGCTGCAGGCCTTTGGCATGCATTGGCAGAGCGAGAAGAAGGTGGTTGCGGGCCTGCCGCTGGCGGGGCAGACCTGGGTGCTTACGGGCTCCCTGGAACTGATGAGCCGCGACGTGGCCAAGGACAAGCTGGAAAGCCTTGGTGCCAAGGTAGCGGGTTCGGTCTCGGCGAAGACTCACTGCGTGGTGGCCGGCCCCGGCGCCGGTTCCAAACTGGCCAAGGCCAACGAACTGGGGCTCAAGGTGCTGGACGAAGAAGCCTTCGTGGCTTTCCTGACCGAGCACGGCGTCCCGACCTGACCTGTAGCCGCTGCCGTGCCTTCGGGTGCGCCTCGTCGCCAGCGGCGCAGTGGTACGAATCTTGGAACCCCACAGGCTTGCCCATGATCTAGTCTTGGCAAGCCCCAGGGAGGATTCGCCATGTACCGCTTTTTCGAGCAGCTCAGTTCCCGGATCGCCGCACCCTTCGTCGGCGACCGTTCACGTAATAGCAAACTCTGGTCCTGCCGCTGCGGGCAATCGCTGTTCTTTCGCAACAGCCAGTGCCTGGCCTGTTCGGCAATGCTTGGCTATGCACCGCACCTGGGTCTGCTGTCTTCCCTGCAGCCCGGGCCGGCGGGCGATACCTGGGTGCTGGATGCCAAGCCCGAAGCCGGCGCCTTCAGGCGTTGCGCCAACCTCGATACCCCGGCAGCCTGCAACTGGCTGCTGCCGGCGCATCTGACCGACAGCCTGTGCGTGGCCTGCAAGCTCAATCGCACCATTCCCGACCTGTCCATAGCCGAGAACCCGGAGCGCTGGCGCAAGGTGGAAATTGCCAAGCGGCGGTTGGTGGCGCAATTGCTTGACCTGGGGCTGCAGGTGATCCCCAAGGGCGAGGATGAGCAGGCCGGGCTGGCCTTCGATTTCATCGGTGTCGATCTGGAGGGCAGGGCGCCGGTTACCGGGCATGCCAACGGCCTTATTACGCTGGATATCAAGGAAGCCGACGACGCCCACCGGGAAAAGATCCGGGCCCAGATGCATGAGCCTTACCGCACCCTGCTCGGGCATTTCCGTCACGAAGTGGGGCATTACTACTGGGACCGGTTGATAGCCAACAGCCCCTGGCTGGAAGCCTTTCGCAGCCTCTTCGGCGATGAACGCTACAGCTACGCGCAAGCTCTGGAGCGGCACTATCAGAAGGGCGCGCCGGCTGGCTGGCAGCAAAGCCATGTCAGCGCCTACGCCACCATGCACCCCTGGGAAGACTGGGCGGAGACCTGGGCTCACTACCTGCACATGGTGGACGCAGTGGACACCGCCCTGGGTTTCGGCATGAGCGCCCGGGACGTCGACCTCGACTACCAGCCGTTTCCCTTGAGCAGCCTCTATGATCCGCAGCATCCAGGCGGGCCGGCGTTCCTGGCTTTCGTCAACGCCTGGATCGAACTGGCGGGCATGCTCAACGAACTGTCCCGCAGCATGGGCCAACCGGATTTCTACCCCTTCATCCTGCCGCCTGCGGTGATTGCCAAATTGCATTTCATCCACCTGGTGATCCAGCAGGAAGGCGGCCGCGCCGACGAAGTCCTGTCCCTGGACTGATCCTCGCCGTCCTGTAGGGGCGAGCTTGCTCGCGAAGGCCCCAGCGCGATTTCCCTGGTGCACCGCGATGCCTGTTTCGCCAGCAAGTTCGCCCCCACGGCAGGTGGGCCACGGCCAAGTGCTTGAAGCCCATCGAATTTTAATCTGCAGCCAGCGGTTGTAAGTTCGACTCAGATAGGTACAATGGCGCGGCTCGCCGTCAGGCGAGCGTCGTTATGGTGACCCCATCGGTCCCCCCGCAACGATTACCCGTGAACCTGGTCAGAGCCGGAAGGCAGCAGCCACAGCGGGAACATTGTGTGCCGGGGTGTGGCTGGTGGGGTTGCCTCCATAACGCTCCTCGTTGGTCCTCAACGAGATGAATCAAAATTCCTGCCAACCTTCGAGCTCGTGCAGCATTTCTGTTGACGTGCCGTTGTCGTGCGCCTTGTTTGTGGTTCGCCAATCCCTGTGTCCTGTTGGCCCGGGCGGCGGGCTCCTGGAATATCCAACGCCTTTGCATCAAGGAGTGGTCATGGCGCTAACCAGTAAGATCTCCCTCTATGACGATCGTTGGCCTGCGGCATTTGCAGGGGAGAAGGCGCGCATAGCCAAAGGCTTCGGTTGCGAGCTGATGGATATTCATCACGTGGGGAGCACTGCTGTTCCAGGATTGGCGGCCAAGCCGGAAATCGATCTGCTGGTGGTGGTCGCGGAGCAGGTGGATGAAGCCGCGCGCAATGCCTTCATGGCGACCCTGGGGTATGTCCGGGGTAGCAATCTGTCCCCCGGGCATCATTTTTACCGTCGCGATGTAGAGGGTATACGCACCCACAAGGTGCATGTCTGTGTCGCCGGTCATGAGCAGGTGGGGCGCATGCTGCGCTTTCGCGATCTGTTGCGTCAGGACAGCGGCATCCGCCAACAGTATCAGGATCTGAAGTTTCGGCTTGAGGCCAGCAATCGCGAGGGCATTGGCGAGTACCTTGCGCAGAAGGCCCCCTTTATCGACGCCCTGATGGGGGCTCAGTCATCGTGACTGCCTCGTTGTGCCCAAATGCTCGGTGTTGCCTGCAAGGTTGCTGCGGGCTGTCAGGCCCCCAGCTGCTCCCTCAGCAACTGCGCAAAGGCGTCCCTGGCGCCATGGTGTTGTACATCCTTGTGCCAGACAAAACGGTTATCCACCGGTAGCAGGTCGTCGAAGCGCTGCACGCTCAGGTTGGCCGATTGCGAATAGCGCTCCAGCACCCCTTCCGGTATCAGCGAGACCCCGGCCCCCACGCTGACGCAGCCGATGATGGTGCCCCAGCTGGCATAGCCGGTGATGGGCAGGTTCAGACCGTGCCTGCCCAGCCAGTTTTCCAGGGCGCGGCGATAGGGGCAGCCCGGCGGCCACATGAACAGGTTGTGGTGCTGCAAGTCGCTGGCGCTGCGGATAGGGGCGCTGTTTCCGCTGGAGATCAGCACCAGCGGTTCGTGGTAGAGCACGGTCTGTTGCAGTTTGGCCGGCAGGCTGTCGATGGCCACCAGGGCGCCGTCGATGCGTTGGTGCAGCAGCTCTTCAAAGAGTTGCGACCAGGTTCCGGTCACCAGCTCCACGCTCACCTTCGGATAGCGCTTGTGGTATTGCGCCAGCAGGGGAGGCAGGCGCCCACCGGCGCATGACTCGATCGAGCCCAGGCGCAACAGGCCGCTGGGTTCGGCCTGGTTGTCCACCGCACGTTTGGCTTCATCCACCAGGGCCAGGATGCGTTCACTGTAGCCGAGGAAGATTTCCCCGGCGGGGCTGATCCGTAGGCCGCGTCCGACCCGGGTAAACAGCTCGGTGCCCAGCTCGCCTTCCAGCTGCTTGAGGCGGTTGGTGATATTGGACGGCACGCAATGCAGTTGCTCGGCCGCTCGGGCAATACTGCCGGTGCGGGCCACGGCCTTCACCATTTTCAGTTGGGTCAGTTCCATTGCTCATTTCCAGTGAGGAATAACCTCAGTATCGATTAATTGTGGTGAGTTGTGCAGGGCGGGACACTGCAGGTCCTCTTCTTGCCTCTGGATATCTGTGTCGTGATGCTCTCGCCCCTGTTCAAGCTGGTGCTGGCCACCGCTGCGGTGATTCTGTGTTGGGCCTATTCGCCGGTGGGTATCCATATCGGCCTGGAGGGCTACAGCCCCGGGCACCTGGCCTTGCTGCGGTTCCTGATTGCCTCGCTGTTCATGGCGGCAATGGCGCTGGTGCTGAAGATCTCCCTGCCGCGCTGGCGCGACCTGCCCTGGTTGCTGGTACTGGGTTTCTTCGCCATCGCTTTTCATCACGTCAGCCTCAACTACGGCCAGCAAGGGCTGAGCGCCGGAGCATCCAGCGTGCTGGCGCAGTCCGCGCCGATCTTCAGCACGCTGATCGCGTTTTTCTGGCTCAGGGAGCCGGTCAGTGGCTGGCGTTGGCTTTGTGTGGTGATCGGGCTGTTGGGGGCGGTGCTGGTGGTGGCCGGTGACAAGGGCCTGGGGGCGATCGAGCCGCGAGGGCTGCTGGTGCTTCTGGCGGCGTTTTCCTGGGGGCTGTACTTCGTCTTGCAGCGGCGCTTTTCCGGGCGTTATGGGGTGTTGACCACTGTCTGCTACATGGTCTGGGGCGGTACGCTACTGCTCTTGGTGTATGCCCCCGGGCTGACGCAGGCGGTGGCCCAGGCATCACTACGGGTGAACCTCGCGGTGCTATTGCTGGGGCTGTTTCCCAGTGCATTGGCTTACCTGGCCTGGGCCTATGTGCTGGCACGGGTCGAGGTCAGCCGCGCGTCGATCGCCATGTACCTGATCCCGCCGGTGGCGATGCTGCTGGCCGCGACGGTGCTGGGCGAAACTCTGCAGTCCAGCGTGGTGCTGGGGGCGGCGGTGGTGCTGGGTAGCGTGATGGCGATGCAATTGGACGGGCGTTGGCGGTGGCGCCGGCGCTTGTCGGCGACACCTGCCAATGAGGTGCCTGCCGGGCAAGGCCGCTAGTGCCGGCCTTGCAAGTGCCAGCGCCGCGCAATGGCGGGGCGCTGCCGGGCGGGATTCAGCTCTTTTTCTTGAACAGGCGGCCGATGAAGGCGGCAAGGCCCAATACCCCCAGGACGATGAATTTCTTGCCGGCCAGGAGCAGTACGCCGAGCTTGGCGAAGAGCCCGGCCTTGCTGGCGAGGCCGCCGGCCACCAGGGCGGCGAGGCCGTAGGAAGCCAGTTTGTCGGTGCTCGGGTTGTAGTCGGCGTAGCGATTGCCGTCGGTGAAGTTGGTAAAGGCCAGCACCTTGGGAATCTCGCGCTTGATGGTGTCCAGGTCGTCCATTGAAGCCACGGCATTGAGTTCCAGCACGCCTTCGCGGCCCAGCACGCGGATGCTGTAGTTCAGGGTGTGGCTCTGGGCGCCTTCGGCCTTGAGTTCACGGGCCCAGTACATCTTGTGCGATTGCGCGTCATAGCTTGGCTGCTCGGCCCAGCCCAACAGGTGAATGGCGCCGTAGCCCTGTTCCTGGCGCTGCTTGTTGTCTTCCTCGTCCGCTTCCTGCATCTGCTTGAGCAGGTCCTGGTAGTTGATCTTCGCGGCGTCGTCGTCGGAGATGTGCCCATCGTTCTTGTAGCTGATGATCACGCCCCAGCCTTCGGCGGACAGCGGGCTGACGGCGCTGGGCACGATCATGCCCAGGGTGGTGAAGCCAGGTGGATTGCCCCAGCCCTCGGTGAGCAGCTTCTCGGTGTCCTTGGGGTTGAGGTAGTAGAACTCCTTGCTCAGATCGAGGCTGGCGATATCCCCGGGCAGCTTGACGTTGCCGTGGCGTGGGGAGAGCGAGGCGAGAAACTGTTCGGCGGTCTGGGGTTCGGCGTCCTTGCTCTCGGGCGCGGTGGCGGCGCTGGCAAGAAAGGGCATGGCGCAGAGGGCGGCCATGGCCATGAGGAGGCGCAGGTACTTCATCGTATTCCCTTACATTTTGTGACAAGTTGGCGGGGAGGATAACGATGAGTGCCGGGCGGCTCAATGTGGCGGTCGGTTTTATTTTGCTGCAGGGTCGGGCGCCGATACGGCGCCGTTTCAGGGCTGGCGACTCAGTCGATGGTCAGGTACAGCACCCGCAGGCGGTGGCCGTCCGGGTCGAGGGCCACCAGGGTGTAGCCGAAATCCATCTGGGTCGGCGGCTGGGCGATGGTCATGCCCAGGGCTTGCCAGTGCCGATGCAGTTCATCCACCGCTTCGCGGCTGTCCACGGCCCAGCCCAGTTCGCCGCCACCGCCGACGGCCTGAGCGCTCGGCTGGACAGTGTGTCGGGACCAGAGGCCAAGCTTGATCCCCGAGTCGAGGATGAACAAGGCGAAAGTCGGGCCGGATTCCACCGGCGGTTTATCCAGCAAGCGGCTGTAGAACTCTGCGCTGAGGGCAGGGCTGTCCACGTAGAGCAGGAAATAGGTGTTGGTGATCATGGCGACTCCAGAGGCCTTTGGGTGGTGCGTTGGGCGCAAGCTTAGGGGGCTGGCCTGTCAGTTCCTGTCAGGAGTCGTCGATTGAAAAAGAGGCCGGCTTATCGGTGTCGATAAACCTGCCTCTTGGAGTTGATTTGTTGCGGGGCTCAAGGCTTGGACAAGGCCTGGTCTACCGCTGCTATCAGCTTTCCCAGATCCTTCGGGGTGGCTTTGTGAATGACACCGAACAAATAAGCCCGCTGTTCCTCTTCGTCGCCCAGATCGGCGAAGAAGGCTTTCAGCTTCACTCCCAGTACTTCGGCTAGCAGAAATAGAGCTTCAACGCTGGGGGTGTAGGTGCCGGTTTCGAAGCGGCTGATGGTTTTTGGGTCAAAACCGGTTTTTTCACCTAGTTCAGCCTGAGTAAGCCCCGCTACCTTTCGATAGCGCTTGATGGCTGCACCCAAACTTGAAATTTGCATCGCTCAATTCCCATTTAGAATCAAGAACTTAACGATAAATATTGGCATTAGACAACACCATGGTTCATCACCTTGCTTTGCAAAATGTGATGCATTTCGTAGAATCGGCGCTTCGGACAGGTATTTGGTGATCTAGTTTCAGAAGGCTGGTTTATGAAACAAGAAATCATTGCATTTCCCTTGTTCACCTAAACCAAGGACTTGGCAGAGGCTCGAACGTCTCGTAAATCCCGCCAACGCTCCGTCCGCCGTCCCCACCTGACGCCTCATCTGATCCTAGTTGATCTCCGTCGAATCGATGGTCAACTGCCGCGCAAACCGCTGTACGGCTGCAATCAGGGCGAACCTTCCGATTGAGCCGTACCGCCAGGAAAGTACATCGCGAATCAGCCTCTTGCCGGGTGCCGGTAACTGTTGATCGCAGGCTGTCTATGGAGTTCTAAAGTGCGTCTCAATTTGCCGGTCACCTCTGTTGAGCAGACCTTTCCCGACCAGCAGCGGCTCATATCCGCCACCGACATCAACAGTCACATCACGTACTGCAACGCCGAGTTCGCAGCGATGAGCGGTTTCAGCCAGGCCGAACTGATCGGCAGCACCCATAACCTGGTTCGCCACCCGGACATGCCGGCGGCGGTGTTCGAGTCGATGTGGGGTTACCTGAAGGCCGGCCAGAGCTGGATGGGTGTGGTGAAGAACCGTTGCAAGAACGGCAATTTCTATTGGGTCAGCGCCTATGTCACGCCGATCCTGGAGGACGGAAAACTGGTGGGCTACGAGTCGGTGCGGGTCAAGCCAAGCCGAGAGCAGGTCAGCCGCGCCGAAACCTTGTATGCGCGCCTGCGGGCCGACAAGGCGCCGGTTTGCGCCTGGCGCCGCATCGAGGCCGCAGCCCGGCCCTTGCTGCTGCCGGTGGCGGTGGCGGTAGGCTGCCTGGCCGCCTTCCACTGGCTGCCGACGCTGGCCGCCCAGGGCTGTACGGTCGCGGGTTTCGTGGCTGTCGGGCTGCTGGCCCAGCGCCGCCTGGGGCAGCAGCTCAAGCAGATTGTCAGTAGCACACCGAACACCTTTGCCGATCCGATCTGCGCCCTGGCCTACAGCGAAGCACTGGGGCCGGCGGCGCAGTTGCAGATGATCCTGATCAGTGAGGAGGCGCGCCTAAAGACCGCCCTGACCCGCCTCAGCGATCTGGCCCGGCAGATGGCTACCGCAGCGGCCGATTCCAGCCAATTGTCCAGCCGCACCGAGTCGGCGCTGCTGGAGCAGCGGGCGGAAACCGACATGACCGCGGCCGCCATGACCCAGATGGCTGCTTCAATCACCGAGGTCGCTGAACACGTCCAGCACACCGCCAGCGAAGCCCACACCGCCAACCTGCTGGCCCGGCAGGGCAGCGAGGTGGCCGGCACCTCGCGGGATGCCATCCAGTTGCTGGCGCGCACCGTGACCCAGATCAACCAGGCCGTGGGCGACCTGGCCGGGCAGACCCAGGAGATCATGGTGGCGGCGAGCATGATCCAGGCGATTGCCGACCAGACCAACCTGCTGGCCCTGAATGCGGCCATCGAGGCAGCCCGAGCTGGTGAGCAGGGCCGTGGTTTTGCCGTGGTCGCCGATGAGGTGCGGGCCCTGGCCGGCAAGACCCGCGAGTCGACCCAGCAGATCCAGGGCATCATCCAGAGCCTGCGCGCCGGGGCCGACGAAGCCGTGCAGATCGCCAGCCTGGGCATCGAGGAGGCGGAGCAGGGCGTGCAGCAGGTGGTCCAGGCCCAGCAGGCGCTGCAAGGCATCGGCGCGGCAGTGGAGCGCATTACCGATATGAGCCAGCAAATGGCCGCGGCATCCCAGGAGCAGTCCCATGTAGCCGAATCGGTCTCCGAACAGATCAACAGTGTCGCCGTCACTGTGCAGCGCACTGCCGAGAATGCCAGCGCCGGAGTGGTTCGCGGCGCCGAGCTGGAAAACATCTCTTCCGGGCTGCGTGCCCTGGTCGAGCGGTTCAACCGCTAGCGACAGTGAGTTCGACTCATGGATGAGAAATACCGCAGGGCCGTCGATGCCGCCGCCATCTTCTCCGAGACGGACCTGGGCGGCAGCATCACTTATGTCAACGATCTGTTCTGCCAGGTCTCGGGCTACAGCCGTGAAGAACTGATCGGCGCCAACCACCGCATGCTCAGTTCCGGGCTGCATCCGCCGGAGTTCTTTGCCGAGTTGTGGCAGACCATTACCCAGGGCCGGGTGTGGAAGGGCGAGATCTGCAACCGCGCCAAGGACGGCAGCCTGTACTGGGTCGACAGCACCATGGTGCCGCTGGTGGATCAGCGCTCCGGGCAGGTGGTGCGTTATGTGTCGATCCGCTTCGATGTCAGCGAAAAGCGTCAGCTGTTGCATTCGTTGCAATGGCGGGTCGGCCACGACGTGCTTACCGGGCTGCCCAACCGGGCCTTTCTCTCGGACCTGCTGCACCAGGCTCTGGATTTCTCCCGGGCGCAGGATATTCCCCTGGCGGTCTGCATGCTCGACCTGGATGGCTTCAAGGCGGTCAATGACGGCTATGGCCACGCCTGTGGCGACCTGCTGCTGGTGGAGGTGGCTGCGCGGCTGCGTTCGATCATCCGCGGCGAGGACGTGGTGGCTCGCCTGGCCGGCGACGAGTTCGTGCTGATTTTGCGTTACGTGCGCGACATGCTGGAGCTGCGCGCGGCGTTGCAAAGGGTATTGGCGACCATTTCCCAGCCGTACTCGATCCAGGGCAAGGACATCAACGTCTTCGCCAGCATCGGCGTGACCCTGTACCCCACCGACAATCACGACGCCGACACCTTGTTGCGCCACGCCGACCAGGCCATGTATGTGGCCAAGCAGAGCGGACGCAACCGCTTCCACCTGTTCGATGTACTGCGCGACCGTGAAGTGATGGTCACCTATCAGACCGTCGAGCAGGTGCGCCAGGCCTTGCTCGCAGGCGAGTTGCGCCTGTACTTCCAGCCCAAGGTGAACATGCGCACCGGTGAGGTGGTGGGCTTCGAGGCGATGCTGCGCTGGCAGCACCCGCAGCGCGGCATGCTGGGGGCCCAGGAGTTTCTGCAGCAGGTGGAGGAGACCGACCTGATCGTCGAGATCGGCGAATGGGTCATGGACCAGGTGATGACCCGCCTGCAAGGCTGGCAGCAGGCGGGGCTGGGCTGGCCGGTGAGCCTGAACGTGGCGGCCCGGCATTTCCAGCGCCCGGACTTCGTCGAGCGGCTCAAGGACATGCTCGATCGCTATCCGGATGTATTGCCGGCGTTGCTGGACCTGGAAATCGTCGAGTCGGTGGCCATCGACAATATCCAGCGGGTCAGCGATTGCCTCGATGCCTGCCAGGGATTTGGCGTGCAGTTCTCCCTGGGGGACTTCGGCACTGGCCATTCGTCCCTCAGCTACCTCAAGCGCCTGCGCACCCAGACCATCAAGATCGACCGGCTGTTCGTGCGCGACATGCTGCACGACGCGGACGATCAGGCGCTGATCCAGGCGTTGGTGGGGCTGGCCCAGGCCTTTGGCCGGCGCGTGGTGGCCGAGGGGCTGGAAAGCCTGGCGCATGGCGAGCGCTTGATGGCCCTTGGCTGCGACGTCGCCCAGGGGGATTTCATTGCGCCACCAATGCCCGCCGAGGCGGTGCTGGACTGGGTGCGTAGCTTTGAGCCACCGCGGGCATGGCGAAGCGACGAGCTTCAGGGCGAGGCGATGTCGGGAGGCTGAGCGTCGTCCTGAGGGCCGACGTAACGTTGGATGATGGCGTCGATCTCGCCGGACATCTTCATTCGCAACAGGGTGCGCAGGATGCGCTGGGCCGGCACTCTCGGATCGTTGCGTACATAGCAGCCGACGGCCTGCTCCTGCAGCACCGCGACGCTGTACAGCGGGTTGCCGGTGGCCTGGGTCTTGTTGAACCAGTCCAGGGTCCACTGGCTGGCGATGGCGTAGCGGTAACGCCCGACCACCAGTTTCTGCAGCACCTGCTCCTCGTTGCGGGCGTCGTCGCGTATCAGCTGGTTGGTGTCGAACAGCGGCTGCAAGGGGGTGTAGGTATAGCTGAGGACGGTGCCGATATGCTGGCGC
Organism: Pseudomonas sp. BIGb0176; assembly: GCF_024810175.1. Classification (NCBI taxonomy): domain Bacteria; kingdom Pseudomonadati; phylum Pseudomonadota; class Gammaproteobacteria; order Pseudomonadales; family Pseudomonadaceae; genus Pseudomonas; species Pseudomonas sp. BIGb0176. The sequence goes on along the minus strand of NZ_JANUEC010000002.1, from coordinate 173,204 downwards.
GACAGTTGCTGCAGGTTGACCACCGAGGGCTCCGGATGGGTGCTCACCAGCAGGTTGCGCTGGATGAACAGCGGCACGCTCCACAGGTAATCCCCAGAGAGGTTCGGCAGCCAGGCCTGGGCAGCGTAGCAGCGCACGTCGACTTCGCCCTGGGCCATGGCGTTCTGCACCCGGGCCCGGGCCAGGACATGAAACTGCGCCGGGGTACCCAGGTGCCGGGCCAGGCTGTTCATGGTGTCGAAAAGGATGCCATCGGTGGGCTGGTCGCCTTCGACCTCGATGGCCGGCATGGTCCAACTGTCGGCGATGGCAAAGCGCAGGGGCGGCTCTGCGGCTTCCAGGCTGGCGCTGAAGAGAAACAGGGCGCACCAGGTCAAACGCATACAGTCTCCAGGGTGTCGGCGGGCGAGCAATCCTTTGCAAAATGCAAGCTTAGACAGATTAGACGAGCGCGCCGGATGCAATTTCGCCCTTGCTCCGCTAGCATTACCGGCTTCCGCTTTCCAGTTGCGACGGTTTTCGATGAGTTATCAGGTTCTTGCACGTAAATGGCGTCCGCGCTCGTTCCGCGAAATGGTCGGCCAGACCCATGTGCTCAAGGCTCTGATCAATGCCTTGGACAGCCAGCGGCTGCACCACGCCTACCTGTTTACCGGCACTCGCGGGGTGGGCAAGACCACCATCGCGCGAATCATTGCCAAATGCCTGAACTGTGAAACAGGTATCACTTCCACGCCCTGTGGCACCTGTTCGGTGTGCTGCGAGATCGATGAGGGGCGCTTTGTCGACCTGATCGAGATCGACGCCGCGAGCCGGACCAAGGTCGAGGATACCCGTGAATTGCTGGATAACGTGCAATACGCACCGAGCCGCGGGCGCTTCAAGGTCTACCTGATCGACGAAGTGCACATGCTCTCCAGCCACTCGTTCAACGCCCTGCTCAAGACCCTCGAAGAGCCGCCGCCCTACGTCAAGTTCATCCTGGCGACCACTGATCCGCAGAAGCTGCCGGCGACCATCCTCTCGCGCTGCTTGCAGTTCTCCCTGAAGAACATGACCCCGGAACGGGTGGTGGAGCACTTGAGCCACGTCCTGGGCGTGGAGAACGTGCCGTTCGAGGATGACGCCCTGTGGCTGCTGGGCCGCGCCGCCGATGGCTCGATGCGCGATGCCATGAGCCTCACCGACCAGGCGATTGCCTTCGGTGAAGGCAAGGTCATGGCGGCCGATGTGCGGGCCATGCTCGGCACCCTCGATCACGGCCAGGTCTATGACGTGCTGCATGCGCTGATCAACGGCGACGCCAAGGCGTTGCTCGAGGCGGTGCGGCATTTGGCGGAGCAGGGGCCGGACTGGAACGGCGTGCTTTCGGAAATTCTCAACGTGCTGCACCGGGTGGCGATTGCCCAGGCATTGCCGGAAGGGGTCGACAACGGGCACGGCGATCGTGACCGGGTGCTGGCCCTGGCCCAGGCCCTGCCTGCCGAAGACGTGCAGTTCTATTACCAGATGGGCCTGATCGGTCGACGCGACCTGCCGTTGGCGCCGGACCCGCGCGGCGGCTTTGAAATGGTCCTGCTGCGAATGCTGGCCTTCCGCCCAGCCGATACCGCGGATGCACCGAGACAGCCGCTAAAGCCAGTGGGGATCAGCCAGGCCACAGTTGATTCCGCCCAAGCCGTGGCGGCGCCGGCACCTGCCGTGCCTGTAGCGACCGTTGCCCCGGCTCCGGTTGTGAGTGCTCCAGTGGCGCCAGCACCTGTTGCCGCGCCCGAACCTGTCGCGCCCCCTGTGGCCGAAGCGGTCGCTGTCGAACCCGAGCCGGTGGTTGCCGAAGCGGTGGTCGACCTGCCCTGGAACGATCCGGTGGAGCCACAGATCGAACAGCAGCCAGCGGTCGAGCCGGTGCTGGAGGTGGCCGCCGAGCAGCCTGAGCTGACGCCGATGCCGACCCCGACGCCGGACAGCGTGGTGCCGGACGCGCCGGAGTGGGTCAGCGCCCCGGTGCCGGAACCCACGGTGGCGGAAGTCGACGCCGCCACTCCGGGTATCGACCTGGACGACGAGCCGCCGCTGGACGAGGACTATATCGAGCCGGACATGGATTCGGCCTACAGCTACCTGGACGAACTGGCCAGTGAGCACGCAGCCGATCCGGCGCCGGAACCCGAGCCCGAACCTGCTGCCAAGCCGGCCACTGGCCTGGCCCTGGAATGGTTGCAGCTGTTCCCGAAACTGCCGATCTCGGGCATGACCGGCAGCATCGCCGCCAACTGCACCCTGATGGCCGTGGACGGCGACCATTGGCTGCTGCACCTGGACCCGGCCCACAGCGCACTGTTCAACGCCACCCAGCAGCGTCGCCTCAACGACGCCCTGAACCAGTACCACGGGCGTACCCTGACCCTGGCGATCGAGCTGATCAAGCCCGAGCAGGAAACCCCGGCCCAGGCTGCATCACGGCGCCGTGCCGATCGTCAGCGCGAGGCCGAGGAGTCGATCCATGGTGATCCGTTCATCCAGCGGATGGTCCAGGAGTTCGGTGCAGTGGTGCGCCACGATACTATTGAACCTGTCGAGGCCCTGGCGGCTCAGGGTTGATCATTCAAAGGGCGCCGGGCCAGGGGCCGGGCGCCGTTTCCATCCCCGTACTTTGAGGTAATTCCCATGATGAAAGGTGGCATGGCCGGCCTGATGAAGCAGGCACAGCAGATGCAGGAAAAAATGGCCAAGATGCAGGAAGAACTGGCCAACGCCGAAGTCACCGGCAAGGCAGGCGGCGACATGGTCACCGTAGTCATGACCGGCCGTCATGACATCAAGCGCGTGAGCATCGACCCGAGCCTGCTGGAAGGCGTCAGCGAAGATGATCGTGAAGTGCTCGAAGACCTGTTTGCCGCTGCGGTGAACGACGCCGTGCGCAAGATCGAGTCCAACAGCCAGGAAAAGATGTCCGGCATGACCGCCGGCATGCAACTGCCTCCAGGCATGAAATTGCCGTTCTGATTCGCGCAAGCGCATCGGATGGACTACATAAAGCCAGGCCTTGAGCCTGGCTTTTTTTTGCCCTGGCGATCAGCACTGCGCGGTGGGTAGCAGCCGGCTAGCCGGCGAAGGCCACAGCAGATCCATCTGCAGAAACATCGAACGTGATGCTATTCACAGGGTCTGCAACCTATACCCTTTCATTCAACCTTCCCTAAAGGAGTGTCCATGATGCCGCAAACATTGACCCTCAATCAGCGCGTGGTGCTGGTCTCTCGGCCCGAAGGCGCGCCGGTCCCGGAGAATTTCCGCCTGGAGCGGGTGGCCTTGCCGGAACTGGCTGATGGCCAGGTGCTGTTAAAGACCCTCTACCTGTCCCTGGACCCCTACATGCGCGGGCGCATGAGTGATGCCCCGTCCTATGCGGCGCCAGTGGAAATAGACGAGGTCATGACCGGCGGTGCAGTGAGCCGGGTCGAGCGTTCGCTCAACCCCAAGTTCCAGGAGGGCGACCTGGTGGTGGGCGCCACTGGTTGGCAGAGCCACTGCATTTGCGATGGCCGCAACCTGATCCCGGTGCCCTCTGGCCTGCCCAGCCCTTCCATGGCCCTGGGTGTGCTCGGCATGCCCGGAATGACCGCCTACATGGGGCTGATGGACATCGGCCAGCCCAAGGCCGGGGAAACCCTGGTGGTGGGTGCGGCCTCCGGCGCCGTGGGGTCGGTGGTGGGGCAGGTGGCGAAGCTCAAGGGGCTGCGGGTGGTGGGCGTGGCCGGTGGCGCCGACAAATGCCGCTATGTGGTCGAGGAGCTGGGTTTTGATGCCTGCATCGATCACAAGAGCCCCGACTTTGCCGACGAACTGGCCCAGGCCTGCTTCAAGGGCGTGGACATCTATTTTGAGAACGTCGGTGGCAAGGTCTTCGACGGGGTACTGCCCCTGCTCAACCCCAGGGCGCGTATTCCCCTGTGCGGGCTGATCGCCCAGTACAACGCCCAGGCGCTGCCGCCGGGGCCGGATCGCCTGCCACTGCTGCAGCGCACCTTGCTCACCAAGCGGGTACGCATCCAGGGCTTTATTGTCTTCGACGACTATGGCGACCGCCATCCGGAGTTCATCAAGGCCATGGCGCCCTGGGTGCGCGAAGGCAAGGTCAAGTTCAAGGAGGACGTGGTCGAGGGACTGGAGCAGGCACCAGAAGCCTTCATTGGCCTGCTGGAGGGGCGCAACTTCGGCAAGCTGGTGGTCAAGGTCGCCCCGGACGCGAGCATTTGACGCTACCCCGAGGCGCGGGTATAAACCGCGTCTCGTTGTTTTTGTCGGACCTTTGCCCATGAGCTTCAGCCCCCTGATTCGCCAACTGATCGATGCCCTGCGCACCTTGCCGGGCGTGGGTCAGAAAACCGCCCAGCGCATGGCCCTGCAACTGCTCGAGCGTGATCGCAGTGGCGGCTTGCGCCTGGCGCAGGCCCTGAGCCAGGCCATGGAAGGCGTGGGGCATTGCCGCCAGTGCCGGACCCTGACCGAAGACGAGCTGTGCCCGCAGTGTGCCGACCCGCGTCGCGACGACACCCTGCTGTGCGTGGTGGAAGGGCCGATGGATGTGTACGCGGTGGAGCAGACCGGCTATCGCGGGCGCTACTTCGTGCTCAAAGGCCACCTGTCGCCTCTGGATGGCCTGGGCCCGGAGGCCATCGGCATTCCGCAGTTGCTGGCGCGTATCGAGGAGCAGGGCAGCTTCAGCGAAGTGATCCTGGCCACCAATCCGACGGTGGAAGGCGAAGCCACTGCGCACTACATCGCCCAACTGCTGACCAACAAGGGCCTGATCACCTCGCGCATCGCCCACGGCGTGCCTCTGGGCGGCGAGCTGGAACTGGTGGATGGCGGCACCCTGGCTCACTCCTTTGCCGGGCGCAAACCCATAGCGTTGTAAGGCTGCGGGAGCCGGCTGACTGGCGAAGGATGCGTCACGCATTTTCTTGAAAACCAAGCAAGCGCTTGGTAAGTTCCTTCGACCCTTCAGAGGAGCTTGCCGATGTCTGCCTGCCAGGAATACTTCGACCCCAGCCACCAGTTGGTCCGCGACAGCGTGCGACGTTTCGTCGAGCGTGAAATCCTTCCCCAGATCGACGAGTGGGAGGAGGCCGGCAGTTTCCCCCGTGAGCTGTACCTCAAGGCCGGGGCCGCCGGGCTTCTGGGCATCGGTTACCCCGAGGCCCTGGGCGGCAGCCATGAGGGTGATCTGTTCGCCAAGATCGCCGCTAGCGAGGAGTTGATGCGCAGTGGCTCCGGCGGCCTGGTGGCGGGCCTCGGCTCCCTGGATATCGGCCTGCCGCCCATCGTCAAATGGGCCCGCCCCGAATTGCGCGAGCGAGTCGCACCGCTGGTGTTGTCCGGGGAGAAGATCAGCGCCCTGGCGGTCACCGAGCCCGGCGGCGGCTCGGACGTGGCCAACCTGCAGACCCGCGCCGTGCGCGATGGCGATCATTACCGGCTCAGTGGCAGCAAGACCTTCATCACCAGTGGCGTGCGCGCCGACTTCTACACCGTTGCGGTGCGCACCGGCGAACCTGGCTACGGCGGTATCAGCCTGTTGCTGGTCGAAAAGGGTACGCCGGGCTTCACTGTGGGTCGGCAGTTGAAAAAGATGGGCTGGTGGGCCTCGGATACCGCCGAGCTGTTCTTCGACGATTGCCGGGTGCCGGTGGGCAACCTGATCGGCGCCGAGAACATGGGCTTTGCCTGCATCATGGGCAACTTCCAGAGCGAACGCCTGGCCCTGGCCCTGATGGCCAACATGACCTCACAGATGGCCCTGGAGGAAAGCCTGAAGTGGGCGCGCGAGCGGGAGGCGTTCGGCAAGCCCATCGCCAAGTTCCAGGTGCTCAAGCACCGTCTGGCAGAGATGGCCACGGCCCTGGAGGTTTCCCGGGAGTTCACCTATCGCCAGGCGGCGAAGATGGCCGCCGGCAAGAGCGTGATCAAGGAAATTTCCATGGCCAAGAACTTCGCCACCGATACCGCCGACCGTATTACCCACGATGCGGTGCAGATCCTCGGTGGCATGGGCTACATGCGCGAAAGCCTGGTGGAGCGCCTGTATCGCGACAACCGCATTCTGTCGATCGGCGGCGGCACTCGCGAGGTGATGAACGAAATCATCAGCAAGCAGATGGGGCTGTAGGTGCAGGCTAGCGTTCGGTCAGGGAAAACTGGGTCAGGCAGAAGGTCGGGATCCCCATGTCCTGCAGCTTCTGCGAGCCGCCCAGTTCCGGCAGGTCGATGATCGCCGCGGCTTCATAGACCTTCGCCCCCATGCGCCGTACCAGATTGGCGGCGGCGATCAGGGTGCCACCGGTGGCGATCAGGTCATCGATCAACAGCACCGAGTCGCCTTCACACAGGCTGTCGGCGTGGACTTCAATGAAGGCTTCGCCGTACTCGGTCCGGTAGCCCTCGGCCAGGATGTCGGCCGGCAGCTTGCCCTGTTTGCGGAACAGGATCAGCGGCTTGTTCAACTGGTAGGCGATGATCGAGCCGATCAGAAAACCCCGTGCGTCCATGGCGCCGATGTGGCTGAAGTCTTCTTCGACATAACGCTGGGCGAAGCTGTCCGCCACCAGGCGCAGGGCCCGGGGAGACTGGAACAGGGGGGTGATGTCGCGGAAGATCACGCCCGGTTTCGGGAAGTCGATGACGGGGCGGATCAGGGATTTGATGTCGAAGGAATCGAAGGCCATCTTCAGGTGTCCTGGCGGGCAAATAGGCCGCGCCAGTATACCCGCGACCGAGCCGCCTGGCTCAGCCGCACAGGCTGTGGATCAGCCCTCCACCGAGCCGCCGGCGAGGGCGCAGAGCTGGATCGGATCGAGGATGTGCACTTCCTTGCCTTCGGCGGCAATCAGTTCGTTCTGCTGGAAACGGGTGAACACCCGGGACACGGTTTCCACGGCCAGGCCCAGGTAGTTGCCGATTTCGTTGCGCGACATGCTCAGGCGGAACTGGTTGGCCGAGAAGCCCCGGGCGCGGAAGCGCGCGGACAGGTTGACCAGGAACGTGGCGATACGCTCGTCAGCGGTCTTTTTCGACAGCAGCAGCATCATTTGCTGGTCATCGCGGATTTCCCGGCTCATGACCCGCATCAGCTGGCGACGCAGCTGTGGCAGTTGCAGTGCCAGCTCATCGAGGCGTTCGAAGGGGATTTCACACACCGAGGTGGTTTCCAGCGCCTGGGCCGAGACGGGATGGCTTTCGGTGTCCATGCCTGACAGGCCTACCAGCTCGCTGGGGAGATGGAAGCCGGTGATCTGTTCTTCGCCGCTGTCGCTCAGGCTGAAGGTTTTCAGGGCGCCCGAACGCACGGCGTACACCGAGTCGAAGCCGTCACCCTGACGGAACAGGAATTCGCCTTTTTTCAATGGGCGGCCACGTTTGACGATTTCGTCCAGCGCGTCCATGTCTTCCAAATTCAGCGAAAGTGGCAGGCAGAGGGGTGCCAGGCTGCAATCCTTGCAATGGGCCTGGTTGTGAGCGCGCAGTTTAACTGGCTCGGACATTCTAGAATCCTTGTGGGAAAACACACATAAGCCGTAAGGGTAACTCACGGGAGGAGGTTCCGGCCAGTCCGTGCCGTATTGACTGTTAGTCGTAAAGCTATCCTTTTATGGGTCGATAACCTGTTAACGAAAGTAACTTGGAAGGCTGAAATTATGTCGTCCGTTGGCGCTATTACTAATGGCAGCAATAACTTGCAGTCACTTCAAGAGCCCTCGACAAGTCAGGTTGACGAGCAACTAAGAGTTTCTCCATTAGTTGCAGAGCCAGTGATCGGGGAGGGCGTCAAAGTGTCGCTGTCTGGCGCCGGCCTGAACAAATCCGCCGCCGCCAAAGGGCGTGACAGTGATATCGAGGAAAGCGGCCTGCCGGAAAACATTCAGCAGATCCTCAAGATGATCAGAAAATTGCAACAACAGATTGCCGAGACCCTCGCCCAGCTCCAGGCGGTCATGGCCGACAAGCACCTGAGCCCAGAAGAAACCAAGGTCCGGGTCGGCAGCCTGCAATCTGCCCTGGCAATACTCAACGGCGGTTTGCTGACCGCCAATGCCTCCCTGGCCAAGGCAATGAAAGAAGCGGGCTTGAGCCCTGAGCAGGTGATGAAGGCTGCATCCTTGATCATGAAATCCTAGATCACCCGGGAAAACCGCTGGCGGTTCTGCTGGCCCAGGTATGCATCGAACACCATGCACACCGAGCGCACCAGTAGGCGACCGGCTGGCAGCACGATGATTGCTTCGCTGCCAAGTTCAATCAGGCCGTCGTCGGCCATCTCTTCCAGTTCCGGCCAGAGTTCATTGAAGTAGCCGCGAAAGTCGATATTGAAAGCCTGTTCGATCTCTTCGAACTTAAGACTAAAGTTGCAGATCAGTTGCTGAATAACTTCCCGGCGCAGACGGTCATCGGCGTTGCATACCAAGCCGCGACTGGTGGCCAGTTGTGCGCCAGCCAAGGCATTTTGATAGTGCGTCAGGTCGCTGCTGTTCTGGCAGTAGAGATCGCCGATCTGGCTGATGGCTGAAACACCGAGCCCAATAAGGTCGCAATGACCATGAGTGGTGTAGCCCTGGAAGTTGCGTTGCAGGGTGGACTCTTCCTGGGCAATGGCCAGTTCATCATCGGGCAGGGCGAAATGATCCATGCCGATGTAGCGATAGCCGGCAGCCGTCAGCTGTTCGATGGTGCGTTGCAGCATCTGCAGCTTTTCCGCCGGGGCAGGCAGTTCGCTGCCGTTGATCCGCCGCTGGGGCATGAAACGCTCCGGCAGGTGGGCGTAGTTGAACACCGAGAGCCGGTCCGGTTGCAGGCTGATGACTTCTTCCACGGTGCGGGCGAAGTTTTCCGGGGTCTGCTTGGGCAGGCCGTAGATCAGGTCGATGTTGATGGAACGGAACTGCAGGGTGCGGGCCGCTTCGATCACCGCCCGGGTTTCGTCCAGGCTTTGCAGGCGATTGACCGCGCGTTGCACTGCCGGGTCCAGGTCCTGCAGGCCGATGCTGACCCGATTGAAACCCAGCTCCCGCAACAGGCCCATGGTCGACCAGTCGGCTTCCCGGGGATCGATCTCGATGCCGTAGTCGCCGGAGTCGTCGTCCAGCAGGTTGAAGTGCTTGCGCAGCAGGGCCATCAGTTGGCGTAGTTCATCGTGGTTGAGAAAGGTCGGGGTGCCGCCGCCGAAATGCAGTTGTTCCACCCGCTGGTCGGGGGCCAGGTGGCAGGCGATCAGTTGCATCTCCTGTTCCAGGCGCTGCAGGTAGGGCAGGGCGCGGCTGCGATCCTTGGTGATGACCTTGTTGCAGGCGCAGTAGTAGCAGATGTTGGCGCAGAACGGGATGTGCACGTACAGCGACAGCGGGCGCTGCGCCTTGCGGCTGTCGCGCAGGGCGTGCAGCAGGTCGAAGGCGCCGACCTGGCTGTTGAACTGCACTGCGGTCGGGTATGAGGTGTAGCGCGGTCCCGCCAGGTCGTAGCGGCGGATCAGATCTGTGTCCCAACGAATGGCGTCGAGCATGCGGGAATTCCCCCGGATAGGCTGGCAGTGTTCGCGAGTCTAGGAGGTTCAGGCCAGGGCCATCTTGACTTGTATCAAGGGTGTTCGGGAGCCGCCGGAGCAGTGCCGACGAGGCGTGCAGGCCCGGTTGCCGGGCGCCTCCCCGGGGTCAGTGGCCCATCAGCCAGTGCTGGTGAGGACCGGGCAGGGTCCAGATGCCGAAGAGAATGACCAGCACGCCGCCAGCCATGCGTACGCTGCGCCGACGCAGCAAAGCGGTGATCCGTTCGGCTGCCAGCCCGGTGGCCAGCAGCACGGGCCAGGTGCCCAGGCCGAAGGCCAGCATCAACAGCGCGCTGTCCAGGGCGCTGCCCTGGCTCGCCGACCACAGCAGGGTGCTGTACACCAGACCGCACGGCAGCCAGCCCCACAGCGCCCCCAGGAGCAATGCACGGGGCAGGCTGGAAACCGGCAACAGGCGGCTGGCCAGCGGCTGGATATGCCGCCACAAGCCCTTGCCAAGGCCTTCGATGCGGGTCAGGCCACTCCACCAGCCGGCCAGGTACAGGCCCATGGCAATCAACAGCAACCCGGCCAGCACTCGCATGAACAGCGCCAGTGGACTGTTGGCTACAGCCCAGCCTGCCAGGCCCAGCAGCAGGCCGGCCAGGGCGTAGCTGAGGATGCGGCCCAGGTTGTAGGCCAGCAGCAGGCGCAGGCGTCGGCTGCGCTGTTCCGGGGGGATGGCCAGCGTCAGGGCGCCCATCAGGCCGCCGCACATGCCCAGGCAGTGGCCGCCACCCAGCAGGCCGAGGATCAGCGCAGAGACCAGCAGAGGGGCCAGTTCAAGCATGGGGCGGTTCCGATTTTCTGGCGGGGTCGGCTTCGCTGCTCGGTTGGCCCTTGGCCTCATCCACCGCGGCGGTGTGGCTTGGGTCCTGGTCGTCGAACAGGATGCTGTGGGCCGGGCCGTCGAGATCGTCGTACTGGCCGCTGTCCACCGCCCAGAAGAAGATGTAGATGGCGATGGCCACGATCAGCAGGGCGGCCGGGATCATCACGTAAAGAGCTGGCATCTGGACTCCAGGCCCGGCGGCTCAGGCCGGCAACGGGCGGGTTTCGGGGGCGTCGGCGCTGTCGGCCGGCCGCGGCATGCGGGTCAGGCGCAGGGCGTTGAGCACCACGGTCAGGGAACTGATGGACATGCCGACCGCCGCCCACACCGGAGTGATCCAGCCGAGGGCGGCGAACGGCAGCATCAGGCCATTGTACAGCCCGGCCCAGAGCAGGTTCTCGATGATCACCCGGCGCGTGCGGCGGGCCAGGCTGAAGGCCTGCACCAGGGCATCCAGGCGATTGGACAGAAGTACCGCATCGGCGCTGGTCTTGGCCAGGTCAGTGGCCGAGCCCATGGCGACGCTGATGTCGGCGGCGGCCAGCACCGGTACATCGTTGACCCCATCGCCGAGCATCAGCACCTTGCGGCCCTGCTGGTGCAGCTGTTGCAGCACCTGCAGCTTGTCATCGGGGCGCAGGCCACCCCGGGCTTCGTCGATCTGCAGTTCGGCAGCGACACTGGCGACCATCGGCGAGCTGTCCCCGGACAGCAGCAGGGTGTGCCAGCCACGAGCCTTGCAGGCCGCCAGCAGGGCCGGAGCATCACTGCGCAGGCGGTCGTCCAGCACCAGCCAGGCGAGAGCCCCCTGGCTGTCACCGAGCAATAGCCATTGGCCGGCTTCATCGGGCATGGGCGGAACGGTACAGCCACTGAGCTGGCAAACGTAGGCTGGTTGCCCGATGCGCAGACGCTGATCGCCCACCAGGCCTTCCAGGCCCAGGCCGGGGCTGCTGGTAACTTCCTCGGCGGCCACTGGGGCACGGCCGAAAGCCCGGGCGATCGGGTGCTCGGAACGGTTTTCCAGGGCTGCGGCCAGGCTCAGGCAGTCATCGCTGGACAGGGCCCCCAATGGCCGGATGGAACGCAGCGCCAGCCGCCCTTCGGTGAGGGTGCCGGTCTTGTCGAAAATCACTGTGTCGATCTGGTTCAGGCCTTCCAGTACGTGGCCGCGAGTCAGCAACAGGCCGAGCTTGTGCAAGGTGCCGGTGGCGGCGGTGAGGGCTGTGGGCGTGGCCAGGGACAGCGCACAAGGGCAGGTCGCCACCAACATGGCCAGGACGATCCAGAACGCCCGTGAGGCGTCTAATTGCCACCACAGCAGCCCGATGGCGGCCGCGGCGATCAGCGAGAACAGCAGGAACCACTGGGCTGCACGATCGGCAACCTCCGCCAGCCGCGGTTTCTCTGCCTGGGCCCGGTCCAGCAGGCGCACGATGGCCGATAGCCGGGTGTCCTGGCCCAGGGCCTGGACCTGCACTGTCAACGCACCTTCGACGTTCAAGGTACCGGCGGTCACCCTATCGCCCAGGCCACGGGGCTGCGGCAGGTATTCACCGGTGAGCAGGGATTCGTCGATGCTCGATTGGCCGTCGAGGATCTTGCCGTCTGCCGGCAGTACTGCGCCGGGATGCACCAGCACCCGGTCGCCCAGGCGCAATTCGCTGAGCAGGATGCGTTCACTCTGGCCGTCTTCATCCAGGCGCAGGCAGGAAGCTGGCAGCAGATTGACCAGTTGCGCGGTAGCCGCCGCGGTGCGCTCCCGGGCCCGGCGTTCCAGGTAGCGGCCGGCGAGCAGGAACAGGGCGAACATGCCGACGGCATCGAAATACAACTCGCCAATGCCGCTGATGGAGGTCCAGATGCCGGCCAGGTAGGCCCCGCCGATGGCCAGGGACACCGAGACGTCCATGGTCAGGTGGCGGGTACGCAAATCGCGCATGGCGCCCTTGAAGAACGGTGCGCAGCTGTAGAAGACGATGGGCGTGGTGAGAAACAGCGCGACCCAGCGCAGGATCGTATGCAGCTCGGGGCTCAGGTCGATGTTGAATTCCGGCCAGGTGGCCATGGTCGCCATCATGGCCTGGAACCACAGCAGGCCGGCGACGCCCAGCTGGCGCAAGGCCAGGCGGTTTTCGCTGGCCAGTTGCTCGGAGGCGCGATCCGGCTGATACGGGTGGGCGGCGTAGCCGATGTGGCGCAGCTCGCTGAGCACCTGGCTCAGGGGCAGTTGGCTGTCGGCCCAGCGCACGTGCAGGCGGTGGTTGGACAGGTTGAGCCGGGCTTCGGCCACCGCTGGCAGGCTGCGCAGGTGTTTTTCGATCAGCCAGCCGCAGGCGGCACAACTGATGCCCTCCATGAGCAGCGTGGTTTCCGCCAGCTCGCCTTCGTGCCGGACAAAGGGCTGCTGCACGTCGGCGCGGTCGTACAGCGCCAGTTCGTCCATCAGTTGCACGGGCAGGGCTTCAGGGTTGGCCGAGGCCTCGCTGCGATGGCTGTAGTAGTGCTCCAGACCGCCAGCGACTATGGCTTCGGCCACTGCCTGGCAGCCCGGGCAGCAGAACTCCCGGGGTTGGCCAAGCACGACGGCGGTGAACCGGCTACCGGCAGGAACCGGCAGGGCACAGTGGTAGCAAGGCAGTGGCGTGGTCATCGGCGGTCTTTGTAATGTGGGAAAAACTCATCACCGGCGCACCGGTCCCGCTGCAAGGGCAGGGGAGGCGACGGGCCGGCGATGTACGGCAGGTACTGCTCAGTTCAGGTCTTCGGCACCTTGCAGGGGCTCGTCGCCCAGCAGCAGGTCCTTGTCATGGCTGACCTGTTCTTCTTCGAACATGCGCCAGGTCTTGTCGCCCTCGACCCCCAGCAGTTCGACGAAGCGCCGCCCTTCGACCTGGTCGGTCAACTGGCCGATGTAGCGCCCGTGTTCGGTTTCGCTGCGGGCCAGGGTGATCTTGCGGTCCTTTTCCGGCTGGGTCGGCGAGATCAGGTTCAGCTCCAGGGTCTTGGGCTGGCTGTCACCGCTCAGGCGCAGTTCGACTTCGCCGGTCAGCTCATCGAGGTGCACGTTGGCGCGCATCTTCAGGGTCTGGGCCAGCAGCTCGCGGTCCAGGGAGCGGTTGATGCCCTTGCCGGCCTCGTAGTAGTTGTCGTTGACCAGGTTGTCCGGGTTGTTCACGGCAATGGTCACCATGGACAGGGTCAGGGTCACGGAACAGGCGAGGATGCCGATGATGATCCAGGGCCAGAGGTGCTTGTACCAGGGGCTTGCGGCGGTGGCTGCGGGCATGATCACTTCTCTTAACGAATTTGTGGGCCGATGAACCGGCTCTTGGCTTCAACATGGACGCTGTCATCGTCGGCATCCTTGAGGATGAATTTCACCTCGTTGGTGGTCGATGGCAGCTGTTCGGGAGCAATCGACAGCTCCACCGGCATGCTGACGATATCGCCGGCCACCACGTGGATTTCGCGCTTGCCCTGCAGCTTCAGGTCCGGCAGGCCGGAGGCGTCCAGCACATAGGTGTGATCGCGCTGGTCCTTGTTCATGATCTTCAGGCTGTAGACGTTTTCGATCCGGCCTTCGGCGTTTTCGCGGTACAGCACCCGGTCCTTGCTGACATCGAAGCCCACCAGCGAACGCATGAAAAATGCCGCAACCAGCAGGCTGATCATGGCCAGCAGCACCAGGGCATAGCCGATCAGGCGCGGGCGCAGTTTATGGGTTTTCTGCCCCGAGAGGTTGTGTTCGGTGGTGTAGCTGATGAGCCCGCGGGGGTACTCCATCTTGTCCATGATGCTGTCGCAGGCGTCGATGCAGGCTGCGCAGCCGATGCATTCGATCTGCAGGCCGTCACGGATGTCGATGCCGGTGGGGCAGACCTGGACACACATGGTGCAGTCGATGCAGTCGCCCAGGCCCTGGGCCTTGTAGTCGGCGCCTTTCTTGCGCGGGCCACGGGCTTCGCCACGGCGTGGGTCGTAGGAAACGATCAGGGTGTCCTTGTCGAACATCACGCTCTGGAAGCGTGCATAGGGGCACATGTAGATGCACACCTGTTCCCGCAGCCAGCCGGCGTTGCCGTAGGTGGCCAGGGTGAAGAAGCCGACCCAGAAGTAGGACCAGCCATCGGCCTGGCCGGTGAAGAAGTCGATGACCAGTTCGCGGATCGGCGAGAAGTAGCCGACGAAGGTCATGCCGGTGACGAAGCCGATCAGCAGCCAGAGGCTGTGCTTGCTGAATTTGCGCAGGAACTTGTTGGCGCTCATGGGCGCCTTGTCCAGCTTGATGCGCTGGTTGCGATCGCCTTCGGTGACCTTTTCGCACCACATGAAGATCCAGGTCCAGACACTCTGCGGGCAGGTGTAGCCGCACCAGATGCGGCCGGCATAGACGGTGATGAAGAACAGGCCGAAGGCGGCGATGATCAACAGGCCCGAGAGCAGGATGAAGTCCTGGGGCCAGAACGTGGCGCCAAAGATGAAGAATTTGCGTTCCGGCAGGTTCCACCAGACAGCCTGGTGGCCGCCCCAGTTGAGCCACACGGTACCGAAGTACAGAAGGAACAATCCGGCGCCGCCAAGCATGCGCAGATTGCGGAACAGGCCGGTGAAGGCACGGGTGTAGATTTTTTCCCTGGAGGCGTAGAGGTCGACGCTGTTGGTCGCGTTTTTGGCAGGCGGGGTAACGTCGTGTACGGGAATCTGGTTGCTCATCATTGCATCCCACGGCAGTGGAAAAATGCCTCGGTCGATGCGTGCCGACCGCGGTCAAAAGGGGTGTTGCAGTGGCGCAATGATACGCCTGTAGCTCTAGCGCAAGGGTGCGACCTTTGGTCGCGTTGGGGGAAATCAACTGATGGTGTAATGACTTGAATCAATTGACTTGTGGATTATGGACCCTTTTGCACGTCGCGCCGTTCAATTCTTCCAGGGAGTGAGCAGGCGTACGCCGCAGGTCTCGAAGTCCGCCATATCGTCGAATCCTGGCTACCGGGTCGCCGGAAAGGGTGATCCGCCGTCGAGCGTCAGCCGATGCCAGGCGCAAACAAAACGGCCCCGCCAATGTTGATTGGCGGGGCCGTCGGGTGTTGCTTTCAGGCGTCGGTCTTACTCGGCATCGGCCTGCTTGTCACCGTGGGACAGGCTGTAGACATAAGCCGCCAGCAGGTGAACCTTGTCGTTGCCTTGCAGTTGTTCCTGCGCTGGCATCACGCCTTGACGGCCGTAACGAATGGTCTGCTGCAGTTGGGCGAAGCTCGAACCGTAGATGAAGGCTGCCGGGTGAGTCAGGTTAGGCGCGCCCATGGCTGGGGTGCCTTTGCCTTCCGGGCCGTGGCATACCGCGCAGTTGGCGGCGAACAGCTTCTGGCCGTTGACCGGGTCGGCCTTCAGGCCTTCCGGCAACTTGCGGCCGTCGAGGTTGGTCAGGACATAGGCGGCAACGTCACTGACGCCTTGTTCCTTGATCACGTCCAGCCAGGCCGGCATCACTGCGTGACGGCCGCCCATGATGGTGGTCTTGATGGTTTCCGGCTCGCCGCCCCAGCGCCAGTCGGCGTCGGTCAGGTTGGGAAAGCCATAGGCGCCCTTGGCGTCGGAACCGTGGCAGACCGAGCAGTTGGATGCGAACAGACGGCCACCCATTTTCAGGGCTTGCGGGTCCTTGGCCACTTCTTCGATAGGCATGGCCGCGTACTTGGCGAAGATCGGACCGAACTTGGCGTCCGACTTGGCCATTTCCTTTTCCCACTCGTGGACGCCGGTCCAGCCGGACTGGCCGTTGGCGAACGGGGTCTGCTTCTCGTTATCGAGGTAGTTGTAGCCCGGCAGAACGCCTTTCCAGTTGCCCAGGCCCGGGTACAGCACCAGGTAGCCCAGGGCGAAGACGATGGTGCCGACGAACAGCATGAACCACCATTTCGGCAGGGGGTTGTCGTACTCCTCGATCCCGTCGAAGGAGTGGCCGACCGTCTCGTCGGTCTGCTCGGCGCGCTGGCCCTTGCGGGTCGACAGCAGCAGCCAGGTCAGGGCGAAGATGGTACCCAGACTGAGGACTGTGACGTACAGACTCCAGAACGTAGTCATTCTTTGTTACTCCTAGAAGCTTGCTCGACGTGCTTGATGGCGTCGGGATCATCCGCGAACGGCAGCAAGGTTGCGTCTTCAAACTCGGACTTGCGCTTGGGGCTGAACACCCAGAGCGCCAAACCGATGAAGGCCACCATCACAACAAGGGTGCCCAGGCCACGAATCATCCCGATATCCATCTAGATCACCGTTTGCTTTTGATGATGGTGCCCAGGCCTTGCAGATAGGCCACCAGCGCGTCCATTTCGGTTTTGCCCTTCACGGCATCCTTGGCACCGGCGATGTCTTCGTCGGTGTAAGGGACGCCGAGCGTGCGCAAGACTTCCATTTTCTTCGCGGTGTCTTTGCCGTCGAGCTTGTTTTCTACGAGGAACGGATAAGCCGGCATCTTCGACTCGGGCACCACGTTGCGCGGGTTGTACAAGTGCGCACGCTGCCAGTCATCGGAGTAACGACCGCCCACTCGGGCCAGGTCCGGGCCGGTACGCTTGGAACCCCACAGGAACGGGTGGTCCCAGACGCTCTCACCAGCCACCGAGTAGTGACCATAGCGTTCGGTTTCAGCGCGGAACGGACGGATCATCTGCGAGTGGCAGCCGACACAGCCGTTGGCGATGTAGACGTCGCGGCCTTCCAGTTCCAGTGCGGTACGCGGCTTCATGCCTTCCACCGGCTTGTTGGTGACGTCCTGGAAGAACAGCGGGACGATCTGGGTCAGGCCGCCGATGCTGACGGCGATGACCATGAAGAAGGCCAGCAGGCCAATATTCTTCTCGACTACTTCGTGCTTCATCAGTGAGCTCCAACTACAGCGATCTGAGCAGCGGCTTCAGCTTCAGCCGGGTTCGAGGCGCGAACGGTACGGAACACGTTGTACGCCATGATCAGCATGCCGGTGGCGAAGAACGCACCGCCCAGAGCACGGACGATAAAGCCCGGGTGGCTGGCTTGCAGCGCTTCGACGAAGGAGTAGGTGAGGGTGCCGTCATCGTTGATTGCACGCCACATCAGGCCCTGGGTGATGCCGTTGACCCACATCGAGGCGATGTAGAGCACGGTACCGATGGTAGCCAGCCAGAAGTGGGTGTTGATCAGGCCGATGCTGTGCATCTGCTGACGACCGAAGACTTTCGGGATCAGGTGGTACAGCGCGCCGATGGAGATCATCGCTACCCAGCCCAGAGCGCCGGCGTGTACGTGGCCGATGGTCCAGTCGGTGTAGTGCGAGAGCGAGTTGACGGTCTTGATCGCCATCATCGGACCTTCGAAGGTCGACATGCCGTAGAACGCCAGGGATACCACCAGGAAGCGCAGGATCGGGTCGGTGCGCAGCTTATGCCAGGCGCCCGAGAGGGTCATCATGCCGTTGATCATGCCGCCCCAGCTTGGCGCCAGCAGGATGATCGACATGGCCATGCCCAGGGACTGGGCCCAGTCCGGCAGCGCGGTGTAGTGCAGGTGGTGCGGACCGGCCCAGATGTACAGGGTGATCAGCGCCCAGAAGTGCACGATGGACAGGCGATAGGAATAGATCGGACGCTCGGCCTGCTTGGGTACGAAGTAGTACATCATCCCCAGGAAGCCGGTGGTCAGGAAGAAGCCCACGGCGTTGTGGCCGTACCACCACTGGATCATCGCATCAGTCGCACCGGCGTAGGCCGAGTAGGACTTGAAGAAGCTGACCGGCAGGGAAGCGTGGTTGACGATGTGCAGCATCGCGGTCACCACGATGAAGGCACCGTAGAACCAGTTGCCCACATAGATGTGCTTGGTCTTGCGCTTGGTGATGGTGCCGAAGAATACCAGGCCGTAGGTGACCCAGACGATCGCCAGCAGGATAGCCAGGGGCCATTCCAGTTCGGCGTATTCCTTGGTGGTGGTGTAACCCAGTGGCAGGGTCACGATCGCGCCGACGATCACCGCTTGCCAACCCCAGAAGGTGAAGGCCGCGAGGCTGTCGGAAATCAGTCGCGTCTGGCAGGTTCGCTGCACGACATAGTAAGAGGTGGCAAACAATGCACATCCACCGAAGGCGAAGATCACCAGGTTGGTGTGCAGCGGGCGCAGGCGTCCAAACGTCGTCCACGGCAGACCGAAGTTCAACTCCGGCCATACCAGTTGTGAGGCGATGAAGACACCGAGCCCCATGCCAAGGATCCCCCAGACCACCGTCATGATGGCGAACTGGCGGACTACCTTATAGTTATAAGCAGTCGGACTGATTGCTGTGCTCATTCTAAGGTTCCACGGTTTGGGTGTTTTATTAGGGATAAAAATCGGTCGCAAGTATGGAGAAAGCAGGGGGTCATTGCAACGCGCTATGACCTGGGTCAATGCGTTCCATGCCTGATTCTGCGGCCTTTCCCTATGCCGAGTAGGGACAAAAAATTGCCCTCGGACAAGCTGTCGCCATGGACAGGAAACGGGGGGTGTCAGGTCGGTTGTAACCGGGTGTGTGGAAGCTGATGGATCAGCTGACAGGCGGTAAGTGAGTCGACAGCCGGTATAAACCAGCCTTTGCGGCCTGTCATCGAGCAGAAGCTTCGAACGTCACGGATACCGTTGGCCTGTGACCAGCCCGTGCCAGTCCCCATCGGGGCAAGCTTAGACCTGAATCAGATGAGTGCAAACGCGCTTCGGGAGAGGGTGCGACACTTGGTCGCAAAGGAGCGGGAAGTTGAACCACGAGCGGCAAGCTGCAAGTCGGGAACCCGCAGCTTGCCGTGACTCGTCTTACTGGGTGTTTTCAGCCTGTGGCTTGTTGCCGTGGGAGAGGCTGTAAACGTAGGCGGCCAGCAGTTGCACCTTGTCATTGCCGAGCAGTTCGCTCTGCGCTGGCATGTGGCCCTGGCGACCATGACGGATGGTCTGTTGCAGTTGGGCCAGGCTGGTGCCGTAGATGAAGCCGGCGGGCTGGGTCAGGTCGGGCGCGCCCATGATCTGGGTGCCTTTGCCGTCAGCGCCGTGGCAGGCTACGCAGGTGGTGCTGAACGCTTGCTGTCCGGCTACCAGGTCGGCATCGCTGTCGGCTGGCAGGGGCAGGCCGGCCAGGTCGTGGCGAACGTAAGCTGCCACGTTCTTCACGCCTGCTTCCTTGAGCACTTCGCCCCAGGCTGGCATGGCCGCCATGCGGCCGCCCATGATGGTGGCCTTGATGGTGTCGGCGCTGCCGCCCCACCGCCAGTTGTCGTCCGCCAGGTTCGGGAAGCCGAAGGCACCCTTGGCGTCGGAACCGTGGCAGACCGAGCAGTTGGAGGCGAACAGGCGTCCACCCATTTTCAGCGCTTGCGGGTCCTTGGCCACTTCTTCCACCGGCATGGCCGCGAATTTGGCGAAGATCGGACCAAACTTCACGTCCGCCTTGGCCATCTCCTTTTCCCATTCCTTGGTCTGGGTCCAGCCGTCTTCATAGCCCGGCAGGATGCCTTTCCAGTTGCCCAGACCCGGGTAGAGGATCAGGTAGCCAACGGAAAACACCAGGGTCCCGGCGAACAGCAGGAACCACCATTGCGGCAGGGGGTTGTCGTACTCCTCGATGCCATCGAAGGCGTGGCCCATGGTCTGGTCGACACTGCCCTTGGTCTCGCCCTTGCGGGTGCCGACCAGCAGCCAGGTCAGGCCGATCAGGCTGCCAATGGTCAGTACGCAGATCCACGTACTCCAGAAGGTGGTCATGGCCGAATGCTCCTTGTTGCAGGCTCTTGAGGTTGAGCGTCATCAGTTGTGTTACCGGCCGGTGCCGTGCCCGGCATCGGGTCATCGGCGAAGGGCAGCAGGCGGGCCTGGGCAAACTCGGGATTGCGCTTTGAGTTGAACACCCAGATCGACAGGCCGATGAAGGCGATCATCACCACCAGGGTCCCGAGGCCGCGGATCATGCCGCTATCGAGTTCAAAACCCATGGCTCACCTCTTGCTCTTGATCGCAGTGCCAAGCACTTGCAGGTAGGAGACCAGGGCGTCCATTTCGGTCTTGCCCTTGAGCGTGGCGGTGGCGCCGGCGATGTCTTCGTCGGTGTACGGCACGCCCAGGGTGCGCATGACCTTGAGCTTGGTTTCGGTGTGGCTGCTGTCCACCGGTGCGGTCACCAGCCATGGGTAGGCCGGCATCTTCGACTCGGGCACCACGTTGCGCGGGTTGTACAAGTGCGCACGGTGCCAGTCATCGGAGTAGCGACCGCCCACCCGGGCCAGGTCCGGACCGGTACGCTTGGAACCCCACAGGAACGGGTGGTCCCAGACGCTTTCACCGGCCACCGAGTAGTGACCATAACGCTCGGTCTCGGCGCGGAACGGACGGATCATCTGCGAGTGGCACTGTACGCAGCCTTCGCGGATGTAGATGTCGCGGCCTTCCAGCTGCAGGGCGGTGTAGGGCTTCATGCCTTCCACCGGCTTGTTGGTGACGTCCTGGAAGAACAGCGGGACGATCTGGGTCAGACCGCCGATGCTCACCGCGAAGACCATCAGCAGCATCAGCAGGCCGACGTTTTTCTCAATCGTTTCGTGTTTCATGGCGGACTCCTCAGGCCATCTGCGCAGCGGCGTTGACTTCGGCTGGCACTGCGGCACGCACGGTGCGCCAGGTGTTGTAAGCCATCAGGAACATGCCGCTGAGGAAGATCGCACCACCCACCAGTCGCACGATGAAGCCTGGGTGGCTGGCCACCAGGGTTTCGACGAAGGAGTAGGTGAGGGTGCCGTCCTCGTTGACCGCACGCCACATCAGGCCCTGGGCGATACCGTTGACCCACATCGAAGCGATGTAGAGCACGGTGCCGATGGTAGCCAGCCAGAAGTGGGTGTTGATCAGGCCGGTGCTGTACATCTGCTCGCGGCCGAAGACTTTCGGGATCAGGTGGTACAGCGCGCCGATGGAGATCATCGCTACCCAGCCCAGGGCGCCGGCGTGTACGTGGCCGATGGTCCAGTCGGTGTAGTGGGAGAGGGCGTTGACGGTCTTGATCGCCATCATCGGACCTTCGAAGGTCGACATGCCGTAGAACGCCAGGGATACCACCAGGAACCGCAGGATCGGGTCGCTGCGCAGCTTATGCCAGGCGCCCGAGAGGGTCATCATGCCGTTGATCATGCCGCCCCAGCTTGGCGCCAGCAGAACCAGCGACATCACCATCCCTAAGGATTGAGCCCAGTCCGGCAGCGCGGTGTAGTGCAGGTGGTGCGGACCGGCCCAGATGTACAGGGTGATCAGTGCCCAGAAGTGCACAATCGACAGGCGATAGGAGTACACCGGACGCTCGGCCTGCTTGGGTACGAAGTAGTACATCATCCCCAGGAAGCCCGCGGTCAGGAAGAAGCCCACGGCGTTGTGGCCGTACCACCATTGCACCATCGCATCGGTCGCACCGGCATACACCGAGTAGGACTTGGTGAAGCTGACCGGCAGTTCCAGGTTGTTGACGATGTGCAGGATGGCCACGGTGATGATGAACGCGCCGAAGAACCAGTTACCCACATAGATGTGCTTGGTCTTGCGCTGCATCAGGGTGCCGAAGAACACGATGGCGTAGGCCACCCAGACAATGGTGATCAGGATATCGATCGGCCATTCCAGTTCGGCGTATTCCTTGGAGCTGGTGTAGCCCAGTGGCAGGCTGATGGCCGCCAGGAGGATCACCAGTTGCCAGCCCCAGAAGCAGAACGCGGCGATTTTCGGCGCGAACAGCGTGGTCTGGCAGGTGCGTTGCACCGAGTAGAACGAGCTGGCAAACAGCGCACAGCCGCCGAAGGCGAAGATCACCGCGTTGGTGTGCAATGGCCGCAGACGGCCGAAGCTGGTCCACGGTAAGTCGAAGTTGAGTTCGGGCCAGACCAACTGGGCAGCGAGAAAAACCCCGAGCCCCATGCCGACGATGCCCCACACCACCGTCATAATGGCGAATTGGCGGACCACCTTGTAGTTGTAGGCGGTACTGATAGAAGTGTTCATGGTTCCCCATCCACGGTTCAGTTGAAGTGAAAGCGACTGCGCACGGCAAGGCGCGCTCACTTCGTCTGGAGTTATAGGCAGACTAAAAGCGAGGCAAGCATGAGCAATGAGCACAAGGCCAGTATTGACGGGGGTCAATGGGCGCAGTGTGTGCGGGAGCGGGGCTGGTTGTGGGATGTCGCGCAGGGCGTCGAGGTGCAGTCGGCGCCGACCCTGATCCTCGCCCATGGCGCCGGCGCGCCCATGGACAGTGGGTTCATGAATGATATTGCTGTACGCCTTGCGGGGCATGGGGTGAACGTCTTGCGCTTCGAGTTTCCCTACATGGCCCAGCGGCGCCTGGATGGCGGCAAACGTCCGCCCAACCCGGCGCCCAGGCTGCTGGAATGCTGGCGCGAGGTGCATGCCCTGGTGCGACCTTATGTCACTGGGGTGTTGGCGGTGGGCGGCAAGTCCATGGGCGGGCGCATGGCCAGTTTGCTGGCCGATGAACTGCAGGCCGATGCATTGGTGTGCCTGGGCTATCCGTTCTATGCCGCCGGCAAACCGGAAAAACCGCGGGTGGCGCATCTGGCCGATCTGTCAGTGCCGAGCCTGATCGTGCAGGGCGAGCGTGACGCCCTGGGCAATCGCCAGGCGGTCGAGGCCTACACATTGGCACCCAGTATCCAGTTGTACTGGCTGGCGGCCGCTGATCACGATCTCAAGCCCCTGAAGGCCTCGGGTTTCAGCCATGAGCAGCATCTGGAATCTGCGGCGCTCAAGGTTGCTGCCTTCCTGAAAGCGCTGAGCTGATCCTGCCGGAGCGAGCTTGCTCGCGAAGCGTTCGCCCGGCCTTCGAATTTGGAGCGCGGTGAAGATTTATCGCTAGCAAGCTCGCTCCTACGGTTGTCGGGTGGATTTGCGGGCATAAAAAAACCGGAAGCCTTGGCTTCCGGTTTTTTGTTGCCGGCCCTAGGGGAGCTTAGCGGTTGAAGCGCTCCACCAGCGAGTACTGGGTGTGTGCGGTGCGGGTCAGCGCTTCGCTGAGCTCGGCCGAATGCTGGGCCTGCTCCGAAGTCTGGTCCGCCAGTTGCGCGATGGTGCTGATGTTGCGACTGATCTCTTCGGCCACCGAGCTTTGCTCTTCGGTGGCGGCAGCGATCTGGGTGGTCATGTCGGTGATGTTGGCCACCGCTTCGCTGATGCCCACCAGTGCCTGGTCGGCTTCCAGAACCCGGGCCACGCCTTCTTCGGCCTGACGATGACCGGCGTCCATGGTCTGAACGGCGGTGGCGGCGGTCTGCTGCAGCTTGGCGATCAGGGTATGGATCTGCCCGGTGGACTCACTGGTGCGCTGTGCCAACTGACGCACCTCGTCGGCCACCACGGCAAAGCCGCGGCCCATTTCACCGGCGCGGGCGGCTTCGATGGCTGCGTTCAGGGCCAACAGGTTGGTCTGGTCGGCAATGCCCTTGATCACGTCAACAACGCCGCCGATCTCGTCACTGTCCTTGGCCAGTTGGGTTACTGTCAGCCCGGTTTCGCCCACCACCACCGACAGGCGCTGGATGGCTTCGCGGGTTTCCCCGGCGATATCGCGGCCACGGCCGGTCAGGCGATTGGCTTCCTGGGTTGCGTCGGCGGTGCGTTGCACGTGGCTGGCCACTTCCTGGGTGGTGGCGGCCATCTGGTTGACCGCGGTGGCCACCTGCTCGGTTTCGACCCGTTGGCGCTCCAGGCCGCTGGAGCTGTTGTGGGCCAGGGTGTCGGACTGGCGGGCCTGCTCGTTGAGGTGCTCGGCCGTGTCCTGCAGGCGGGTTAGGCAGGTCTTCAGGCGCGCTTCCTGGCTCAGGATCGACATCTCCAGGCGGGCCTGGGCGCCGCGGCTGTCGGTATACATCTGAGCGATCAGCGGGTCGGAGGTGGTCTGCTCGGCCAGGCGCAGCAGGCGCTTGAGGCCGCGCTGCTGCCAGCTCAGGCCCAGCAGGCCCAGGGGCACCGAGAGCGCGGCGGCCAGGGCGAAGCCCCAGTGGGAATTGAGCCAGGCACCGATCATGAAGCTCAGTTGGCTGACCAGGATGAACGGCAGCCAGTCCTGCAGCACAGGCAGCCACTTGTCACGCTTGGGAATGGCCGACTTGCCAGTGTTGATGCGCTGGTAGAGGGCTTCGGCGCGGCGCACCTGTTCGGCGGTGGGCTTGACTCGGACCGACTCGTAACCCACCACCTGGCTGCCTTCGAAGATCGGTGTCACATAGGCGTTGACCCAGTAGTGGTCGCCGGTCTTGCAGCGGTTCTTGACGATGCCCATCCATGGCAAGCCTTGTTTCAAGGTGCCCCACATGTGCGCGAACACCGCCGCCGGCACATCAGGGTGACGTACCAGGTTGTGCGGTGCGCGAACCAGTTCTTCACGGGAGAACCCACTGATCTCGACAAAGGCGTCGTTGCAGTAGGTGATCACTCCTTTGGCGTCGGTGGTGGAGATCAATCGTTGCTGAGCGGGGAAGGTACGTTCGCGCTGGGTAACGGGTTGGTTATTACGCATGAGTTTTCAATCCGCAAGGCTTTCATCGGTTATCGGCAGGTTTCCGGAATAGTTGAAGGAAATTTCTCTAAATGTCCGGTGACGGTTTGCGAGCTTTTTGTACGTCGTAATATCCCGATGCGTGCGAAATCCGAGAGAAAAGTAATAAAGATCAATGACACGATTTGTAAGGCGGTGTGTCTTAATCTTCAATGAAGTGAGCCGTTGTGAATGGTAGGTCAGTTTTTATCCATCTGAATACGGGTAGCTGCGCGGGTATAGATCCGGCTTTTCCTAGACAAAAATTACCATCCAGTGAAGAATATGCCCCTATTTTTGTAAGAAAAGTGATTTGCTTTTCTTCATGTCCAGCATTTTCTCGGTTAGGTTTGTCTAGGGTCAGCTAGGCTCTAAGTCGCCTCCTTCGAGCCCGTAGTATTTATGTTGGTGAGTTTTTGGCCTGATAAATGATGTGATATTTAGTAAAGGAGTACAGCGTGACACTCGTTCCAGTCATTATTTGTGGCGGTTCAGGCAGCCGTCTATGGCCTGTTTCACGTACTGCTCATCCCAAGCCGTTTATCGAATTGCCCGATGGTGGCAATTTGATTCGAAAAACATACAGTCGCGCCTTGGCGTTAAATGACGTAACAGAAGTATTGACGATCACAAACCGTGATCTCTACTTCAAAACCCTTGATGAATATGTTGCCACTGCGCCGAACTACACCAACTTGGGTTTCGTACTCGAGCCTTTTGGCCGCAACACCGCTGCTGCGGTCGCATTAGCGGCGCAGGAAGTGGCCCGAACTCACGGCCCTGACGCGATTATGCTGGTGTTGCCGGCGGACCACCTGATCGACAATCAGGCGGCGTTCGCTGCCGCAGTCGAGTCTGCATCGCAGCAGGCCCGGGACGGCTGGCTGGTGACTTTTGGGGTGAAGCCCGAATATCCGGAAACTGGCTACGGGTACATTCAAAAAGATACCGACGCGTCATTAGTCAACGGCTTCAAGGTCAAGCGTTTCGTCGAAAAACCAGATTTGGATACTGCGAAAGACTACCTGGCGTCCGGTGAGTATTACTGGAACTCCGGGATGTTCTGTTTCCGTGCGGGCACACTTATTGAAGAAATGGCGCTCTGTGCGCCGGATGTCGCCAGCGCCGTAGATCTGTGCCTTGCTGGTTCCGGTGTGATGCAAGGCAGCAGCCATCGCAGCCTGCATCTGGAGCCGGAAAGCTTTGCCAAAGTACGGGACATTTCCCTCGATTTCGCACTGATGGAACGCTCAAACAAAGTGGCGACCATACCTTGTGATATTGGCTGGAGTGACATTGGCTCTTGGAAGGCCATGAGTGAACTCTCGCCAGCGGACGAGCAAGGCAACCGTATTGAAGGCGAAGCCATCCTTCATGCCTCCACCAACAACTACGTGCGCAGCCAGCGTCGACTGGCCGCGTTAGTTGGGGTTGAAAACCTGATCATTGTCGATACGCCGGATGCTTTGTTGGTCGCGCACAAAGACCATGCCCAAGACATCAAGGTAATCACTGCGCAGTTGAAGAAAAACGGTCATTGCTCGCACTTGGACCACACTACGGTGCAGCGTCCCTGGGGGGCTTACACTACCTTGGAAGAGGGCACTCGCTTCAAGATCAAGCGCATTGTCGTAAAACCTCAAGGCTCGTTGTCGCTCCAAATGCATCACCATCGCAGTGAGCACTGGATTGTGGTCAGTGGTATGGCATTGGTCGTTAACGACCAACAACGGTTCTTGCTCAATACCAATGAGTCCACGTATATACGTGCTGGGCACACGCATCGTCTGCAAAACCCGGGGATGATTGACTTGGTATTAATTGAGGTGCAGTGCGGCGATTACTTAGGGGAAGATGATATTGTCAGGTTCGAGGATAGCTACGGTCGAGCTGAAGGCAGTAGGTAATCCGCTAATCATTAGCCCGAGTCAAATCGGGCTGGTGTTTCATTGCGTGTTCAGCAGGTCCTGATAGGCCTCGATGTGGGCTCGTGTCATTTGCTCCCCCGTGAATAGCAGGTTGTAACGACTCTGCGCCTTTTCGCCCATTACCAATGCTTCTTGCGGGTTGTCCCAAAGGTGTTGCATTGCTTGGCGAAGCGCTGTCGGGTGCTCTGGTGGGACTACCAGCCCGGTTTCGCCGGCAATGTTGATGTACGTAGTGCCTGTACCAATCTCGCACGAGATCATCGGCTTTCCATACATTGCCCCCTCCAGTAGTGACACTCCGAACGCTTCGGAACGAAGGTGCGAGGGGAATACGATGGCTGTTGAAAGTTGAATTAGCGCGACT
The DNA here is from genome assembly GCF_024810175.1 of Pseudomonas sp. BIGb0176. NCBI lineage: Bacteria > Pseudomonadati > Pseudomonadota > Gammaproteobacteria > Pseudomonadales > Pseudomonadaceae > Pseudomonas > Pseudomonas sp. BIGb0176. The sequence continues at coordinate 145,895 of NZ_JANUEC010000002.1, read as the reverse complement.
TTATCTGCTTCTGGAAGACGGCCCAAAAAGTGGACGTTTTGAAGCCCCATAGTTTTTGCTTGCGCCATGAGTTCTTGTTTCTTTGGTCCATCTCCTACGATGACCATAGGGTATCCAGTGCCTTGGAGAGCTTCCATCAATGTGTGAAGCCCTTTGTAGTAGCGCAATACGCCAACAAACAGGAAGAACCGCTCGCTCATTTCTTCCGCCCAGCGTGTCGTTAGAGCAGTGGAGGGGATTGGGTAGCTTTCCTTGTTGAGACCTATAGGAATAATTGTGGTTTTGTCATGAAATGCAGAAAGCTCAGCACTTGATTCCAGGTAGTTGGGGGATGAGACAATGATCCGGTTGACGCTACGCAGAAATATATTTTGGAGTGGGCGGTAGAGCTTTAAGAGAAATTTCTGGTTGATGATGTCAGAGTGGTATGAAACAACGCTGGGTTTTCCGGTACAACTGGCAAAGTGGATCAAGTCCATGAATGGCCATGGAAAATGGTAATGAATGATATCCGCATTCCGCGCAAGTTCTTTAAACTTCGAATAAACCTCTAACGAAAAGCCTGTTGAGGCAATATTAAGGTTTTCTTTAACGCGATGAACCCGATAACCGTTCATTTCTATTGTGGCTGGAATTGGGTTGGGGGACAGCGTAAGGACTTCGCAGGTCGCCCCCATACGATGAGACTGCTGACAAATTTGATCAATCACTTGCTCTATGCCGCCCATGGTGTCAGGAAGGGCGGTTTTAAAAAAATGCAGAATGCGCATGGTAACTTCCGGCTATGGAAAGATGGATTTGAGCCAGACGGCGTAGGGCTGAAAAAGCCACCACTTTAAGGGAACGCTACCGTGATACTTACGCACCACCGCCATAGCTTCCTGATAATGGCGGCGGCGCAAAGTTTTTGTTTTGGTCGCTTCATGTTCTCGATTGACCGCTACAAACGCGTCGATATATTTGAGAGGGCCAACTATTTTGAAGAGTCGCCACCAAAGATCGTAGTCCATAGCCATATGCAAGGTGGGGTTCACGCCGCCAATATTCAGCCATGCGGATCGTCGAATCAGCGTCGCTGGTTGGGAAATAATGCAGCGAAGCGCTAGCCTGCGCTCGCTGAACGGCTCAACCCAAACCGGTTTGCGTTTTCCGGTATTTTGAATAACGTTCCAGCATTTCCCATAAACGGCTGAGGCCTCAGGTGCTGTTTCAATGGCACTGATCAGTCGTTTTAGTCCGTCCGGCTCGAGCCAGTCATCGCTATTCAGCCAGCAGACATACGGTGCTTTACCTTGAAGGATACCTTCGTTGATAGCAGCTGCTTGGCCTTTATCTGGATAGCTGCGCCAACCAGCTAGCTTGTGTTCCCATTTACGGATGATTTCCACCGAGTTATCGGTGGAACCACCATCCAGAACAAACACCTCCACAGGGATATTTTGTTCAAATATGGACCTTAAGGCGTCGTCGAGATAACGCCCTTGATTGAAGGAGGGGACTGTAATCGTAACCAAGGGTTGATGCATTCAGTGGCGATCCAGACGGCTGAGAAAATCTTGGTAGGTCAATGCTATACCTTCACGCAGTTGCGTTTTGGCAGCCCATCCCAAGTTCTTTAGGCGATTGATGTCGAGTAGTTTACGGGGTGTACCGTCAGGCTGGCTCTGGTCGTATACGATCTGCCCGTTATACCCGACCACCTCCATAATTAACTCTGCTAGTTCGCGGATGGATAGATCACTGCCCATTCCAACATTGAATAGTCCGCTGTCAACGTTGGATTCCATCAAGTGTAGACAAGCATCGGCCATGTCTTCGACGAAAAGGAACTCGCGCTTTGGCTTTCCCGAACCCCAAACTATTAACTCTGATGCGCCGCTAATTTTTGCTTCATGGGCTTTGCTAATCAGTGCCGGCAGCACATGACAGTTTTCCAGGTTGTAGCTGTCATTGGGGCCATAAAGATTTGACGGCATAACGGCTATGAACTTTGCACCGTATTCGCGGTGGTAGTTCTCGCACATCTTTACACCCATGATCTTGGCGAGGGCGTAAGGTTCATTGGTTTGTTCCAGCGGTCCGGTTAACAGGTGGTCTTCGTGGATCGGCTGGGGGCAGTCCCGCGGGTATATGCAACTGGAGCCCAAAAAAAGAAGTCGTTCGACGCCATGTTTCCAAGCGCTGTGAATTACGTTCGCCTCTATCATCAGGTTTTGATATATAAATTCAGCTCTAAAGTTGTTGTTGGCTTTGATTCCGCCTACCTTGCCGGCTGCTAAGTACACAATCTCAGGTTTTTCTGTTGCGAAAAAAGCATCGACAGCAGCCTGTTGAGTCAAATCAAGTTCAGCATGCGAACGGGTGACGAAATTCCTGAATCCAGCGGCGGATAGCCGCCGCTGGATCGCAGAGCCAGCCATACCGGCATGGCCTGCGATGTATATTTTGGCGCGTTTATCCACCTAACTATTACTCGTGGTAATCGTAAACGGAGTAGCCGTGCTTTTTTACCAACTCATCACGGGTCGCTGACTTGAGGTCCTCGGTCATCATTTCATTGACCAGATCCTCAAAGGTGATTTTAGGCGTCCATCCCAGTTTCTGCTTCGCTTTGGTTGGGTCGCCCAGCAATGTTTCCACCTCGGTTGGACGGAAGTACCGCGGATCCACGGAAACTATGCATTTACCGGTTGCGTCGTAGCCTTTCTCATCGACGCCCTGACCTTTCCAGGTAATGTCGATTTCGGCGTGTTTCGCTGCCGCGTTGACGAAGTCGCGAACGCTGTATTGCTTGCCGGTTGCAATAACGAAGTCTTCCGGAGTTTCTTGCTGCAGCATCAGCCATTGCATCTCGACGTAGTCTTTCGCATGGCCCCAGTCGCGCAGTGCATCAAGGTTGCCCAGATACAGACAGTCTTGCAGGCCCAGCTTGATGCGTGCGAGTGCACGGGTAATCTTGCGAGTGACGAAGGTCTCGCCGCGCACCGGGCTTTCGTGGTTGAAGAGAATGCCGTTACAGGCATAGATACCGTACGCTTCCCGGTAGTTGACGGTAATCCAGTATGCGTACAGCTTTGCTACTGCGTAAGGGGAGCGTGGGTAGAAAGGTGTGGTCTCCTTCTGTGGAGTTTCCTGCACCAAGCCGTACAGTTCGGAGGTTGAAGCCTGATAGAAGCGGGTCTTCTTCTCGAGCCCCAGGATCCTGATCGCCTCAAGGATACGCAAGGCACCCAACGCGTCTGAGTTGGCAGTGTACTCTGGCTCTTCGAACGAGACCGCAACGTGGGACTGCGCAGCCAGGTTATAGATTTCGTCGGGTTGTATTTGTTTGATGATGCGGATCAGGCCGGTCGAATCGGTCATGTCGCCATAGTGCAGGACCAAGCGACGATCTGACTCATGGGGGTCTTGGTAAAGGTGATCGATACGGTCGGTATTGAAGGAGGATGCCCGGCGCTTTATACCGTGCACTTCGTAACCTTTTTCGAGAAGCAACTCGGCCAGGTAGGATCCGTCTTGACCTGTTACTCCAGTAATAAGCGCAACTTTTTTCATATGCTTCTCTTAACGTATTTGATTCAAAAAATCTTCTTTAGGTACGTAAGCGGGTAGATAGTTCCGCATGATCAATTTGCTCGATCCGGGCCCAAATCACGATCGTCTATACTGCCTCAATGGGGCTGAATTCTCAATGTATCCTGGTAGCTTGTGACTTCTACGGTGTATGGGCAGGCGGCTTTAATTGCTTGTGGCTGAAAATCACGGCGAAGTTGGACATTTATCGCCAGAAAATCAGACATCTCCCTCATACCGCCACTGGAAATGCATTGGTTTTTTGAGAGCTCGTTATTGCCAAAGTACAAATTTTTTGATCCAGAACGAATCACTTAATCCTCTCGATCGAGTTTGCCTGGCTTGATAGTCCTAATCGAAGAGTGGCACTTTGCCTCTTTTGCCTAGGGAGCATGTCTTGAAGCTGGCAGTGAGAGGGATGTGACGTTGAGTGACGCTATCGCAGCGACGCTTGGCAAGCACCAGCGTAGTATCACTCTGCAATATTCCTCGTTATCGATTAGGCACGAGGTTTCTCTTCGAAAGAAGAGTATAGGTAAACTGATCTGGCGAGTATCACAGACAGGTTTGTGATGGTTACGAAAAAAAAGCAAAAGTTTTGCTAGATTGTTCACGCGGTTGAAATATTAAAGTGCATTGATTCGAGTCATCAGAAGCGTTGCCGTGAACTGTCCTTGCTATCGTTTATATATAGCGACAACAAATATAGGCGTATATACGCAAGTATGCCAAGATTTCTGTATTTAGTCTCTGCAGGCCCTGATCGAGAAGCTACACCTCCGATGCTGCCCCGCCACTGAGGCCCATTCCTTTGCCGCAGGTGCAAATTTAAAATGGTTGCCAGCTTTCGTCAGGCATAAGCCAGAAAGCATCATCAATCGCTGAAAATACTGGATGGGAGTCAAATGCTTCTTTTGGATTCAGAGCAGTCAAATTGCCTTTGGCGATGTCTTCGCGTACGAAGAAAGCATTGAAGCAGCAGGTTCCCACTGCGCAGAGTTCGTAGCCCTTTGGCTTCAGAAGGGTCGTCCAGGCGGTCAGGCTTGCTGCCCCTGATTGCTGCCATCTACGGTTGAATTGCTCTCGGTCACGCTGGACGACGCTGTGCCGTTCGCGAAAGCGCTTTTCAAACTCTACGACAATTACGCGAGGTCTGATGTCACGCAGGTTTTCCATGACTGCGAAGTCACCGCCATCGATGTCGATGATGAAGAGGTCGGGTTCCGGTTCCGGGTTGTTTGCCATAAGCAGGCCGTTGATATTTTCCGGGCTAATGGCTTGCTGAACGATCTTCGGCGAGTAGTATTCGGTTTCGCCCTCTCGAGTCCAATGGTAATGCCGCGTCGAAGCTGTGCGCGCGAAAAAGTAACGCATTCTGCTGCACTCAGTTGCATCGAGTTCAAAAATTGTTCCATGCCAGCCATGATTGACCAGCAAATTTGTCGACAGGTTTTCCGGAATCCCCACATCAGAATCGCTGCAGTTGCTGCCAATTTCGATGACATAGCGATTGGTGCAGCCAATATGTGTGAATAAGCGCAACAAGATTCCGTCTTCATCATTTTGCGAAAACGCACGAAACCCGCTTTCCACCAAGTCTGAAGGCTCAAGCACTCTTGGGGAGTTATGTTTCCACGTATGCATCAAGTGCTTTTGTTGGGCTGCGTCAGCATTGCTGACGAAATTGCGACGTAGTAGGGGGTTAAAACTTCCTACGTCCTCAGTCGAAAGGCCTTTGTTCAGAAGAATCGTTTCAAAGTGAATCTGACGCTCGCTCAAAGCCTTCAATTCTTGCAGGGCTTCTGCGAGCTGTTGGGACAGTGTATTGAGATCAGACATTTTGTTTTTCTTCCAATAAATCCACTGAGACAACCGGGTGCATATTGAAAATCCCGCCATAGAACGCTGCCAGCGGCGATTCTGTAACCTGCAGCTGTTCAACGTCATGCATTAGCAAGCTGTACTCTTCAAATTCGCTTCTAGAGAAACCTTTATTTGCAACACCCACCGAAAATGAATATTGACCCGCCTTTAGATTCAGATTGAGGTTGAATCTTACGAGGACCTGGGCGCCTTCTTCGCATGGCGCTTCGGGCATTTGCAAGGCAAAAGTGCTGGTCTCAAATATCGAGCGTCCCAAACGGTCCCTGACTATAAGGCCATAGGCAGGGCGCTCGAAGTCCTTGTTCAGTTTAACCACGTATCGAACGGTTAACTGAGTTTCGCTTTCAATGTGGGTGACAGGCTGGTTTTCGGCGTTCAGGAGGGCGAAGTCGATAAGTTCGGCGTCGCCGTTGGTCGTGATGGTTGTAGCTTTTGTCCACGCCTTGGGGCGCTCAATCGCTTCGAGGCTCTCAGTTGCAGGAGCAATGCTCTGATCGATAGATACCTCGCCGCTACTCATGTCGGTTTTTTTGGCGACCAACCCTTGATACAAATCGATCACGTCTCGAGGTGCACCAAAACTGAGTGTTCGGCCATGGCTCAGTAGCAAAGCCTTGTTGCAAATGTGTTTGACCGTGTTGGCATCATGGGACACGAACAGTAACGTCCCCCCGCGTGCGCGAAAGCTTTCCAGGCGTTGGAAACACTTTTGCTGAAAGTAGGCATCGCCTACCGCCAACGCCTCATCAATAATCAAAATGTCGGGCTCGAACGCCGTCGAAACGGCGAAGGCGACACGCATTTGCATGCCACTGGAATACGATGAAACGGCTTGTTCGAAGTGCTCGCCAATATCAGCAAACGCCTCTATGTCGGGTATTTTTGCTTCGATTTCACGACGGCTGAAGCCCAGTAGTGCTCCGTTCATATAAACATTTTCGCGGCCGCTGAACTCAGGATTGAAGCCTGACCCCAGTTCAAGTAAAGCAGCTACACGACCGTTGATGCTCACCTTACCTGTAGTGGGGGTGAGGGTGCCGGTGATGATTTGCAAGAGAGTGCTTTTACCGCTGCCGTTCAGTCCGACGATTGCACAGGACTCGCCTTTGCGAACTTCAAGGAAAATTTCGCGAAGAGCCCAGAATTCCTTGAAGTAGTTACGACTTGGCCTGCGGAGCAGGCGACGCAACCTCGGGTAAACGAATTGCTTGAGTTGATCACGAGGGTGTTCGAATATTTCGAATCGCTTGGAAACGGCTTCCACACGAATTGCGAATTCATTAGAGGACATTCGCGAATCCTTTTCTGGTCTTCTGGAACCAGCCATATCCCGCCCAAGCAAAGCTCAAGGCCACAACAGCATAAACTGCCAGGCCAGCGAAGTTAGGCATTGAACCACTGATTAGTATCGCTCGGGCTTGCTCGATAATGAAGGTGAGGGGATTGAGCATCAGCCAAGGTTGGATTTCGACGGGTAGAGCGGAAATGGGGTAAAAAACCGGAGAGGCGAACAGCAGCAAGGTCATAAGCAGACCAATGGGGTGGGCGACATCGCGTAAATACACCCCAAGCGATGCAAGTATCCAGGCCAGGCCTAAAGACAGCACGATCAGCGGTGCTATCACCAGTGGCAGAAAAACGACTGTCCAGGGGATGGTGCCGTGAACCAGAAGTTGTGCGACCAACAATACGCCAATACTGACCAACGCGTGGAAGAAGGAGGTGCCCATGGCAATGATAGGGAGAATCTCCAGAGGGAAGACCACCTTCTTTACGTAACTTACGTTGCTCAAAATTAGCGTGGGGGCCCGAGTCAATGTCTCGGCAAACAAGCTGTGAACGATCATTCCGGTGAATAGCAGAATCGCAAACTCACCTTTGCTGCCAGGCTCGCCAGTTCCCCAGCGAGCCTTGAACACGACTGAAAAGACCAGCGTGTAAATCACCAGCAACAGTATCGGGTTCGCGAATGACCACAGAATACCCATCATCGAACCTTTGTATCGTCCGATGACATCCCGTTTGGTCATTTGCTGGATCAGGTGCCAGTTTGACCAAACGCTTTTGATCAGTGACAACAGCGAGACGGGGGCGGGTGAGTGCGGGTTCATCTCAGCTTCCGCTTCAGTATTTCAAAGCGAGCCCTGAAGCCTTGGGTCTTGATCGCCTGGATCTGAGCCTTGACCCATGCCTTGTTAAGGAACAGCCGGGCGATGTGCTGCCGCGGCGACTCTACGACGACAGGGGCGGGTACTTCAGGCATGTAGAACCCTGCCGAAACCTTAAGTACTCCAGGATTGAAATCCTTGATTAGTTCGGTTTCGGCGGCCTCATCCCAAGTTCTTTCGGGGAACGACTGACGGATATCCAATGTGACGGTAGCAGGCAGCAGGTGCTTGATTTTACCGCTGATCATTGCCGCCAGTGGCCGCCCGTCAAGATAATGGAGTGCGATACCCAGGTCGGCAGGGAGCGACGCAGTCCTGAAAATGAAGCGGCCATATCCGGGTGGGCCGGCAGCGTCCACATGACCAAAGTCGATCAACTCGTGAACGGTATGCACGGGCGAGTGACCATCGTCCATGATCACCGCGGTTGCCGCGCAGTTCACTTGATCGTCGCGTTGCAAGGCGCCAGCTAGAACGGTCAGGTGGTTGAAGAACAGCTTTTCATTCGGTGCGACAAATATGATCGCGTCGGATTCCGCTGCGTCGTTTACCAGTTCCTGAAGAATTTCTCCTAGCGGACGTTTGCTCTTGATTCCAGGATGAATGCCGTACCTGTAGGCTTCAACTTCCTTTATCTGAATCGGGATAGGCGAGGCGCTGAGGATTCTTGAAATTTCCGGTTTCAGGCTGCCAGCGATTACCTTATCGATGACCAGCGTGGCGGTGAAGTTTCTGTAATCCTGATGGCGGACACTTTCGACGTGTGCTTTCAGAGCCGCAGTAGAGTACTCGGGCATCAAGAGGTTTAGGCTGATATGTATTTTTTCGCCTTCGGTCCCAAGATGTCGTGTGACTAATTGTTGCTTGCGCTCCTTCAAGCCACTGTACAGTTCCTTCAAGCTGCCGATCAGCGAGTAATGGCCGTTGAAGATAGCCTGTGCCTTTTTGATCTTGGCCATGGCCTCTTCGGGATTGCTTTTTATCCAGCTGAGGTGGGCTGTGATATCGCCGTAGATCTGCTCCATCGGAGACCGGCTGTCGATATAAAGAAGTGAATCGCCAAAGAATTTTTGCGCGAAAGGATTCTCGTCGCAGATGACAAGGGTGCCAGCAGCAATGGTTTCGAACAGACGGTTCGACATCATTTCCGAGTCGCGGTGGGCCTGGGAGGACAGTACCAGTGCCGCCCCCGCTTTGGCGATCTCGTTGATCATGGAGTTTCCGTCGAACGGAATCTCTCGAACGTAGCTCTGATAACCTTCCCAGACACGTACGCCCTGAAAAATAGTTGGGCCGTAGATTTTCAGCAGACCGGTAGGGTCGAGTCGCTTGAGCACTTCCTGCTGGCGCGATTGACGACTGCTGACGATCGCTTCCCAGTTAATACCGGCGTAGAACAGTTTGCCGTCACCCAGCGATGGTTCATGTACGATCTGGGGGGTGGAGTGGTACAGCTTGAAGTGTGCGGGTAAGTGCGTCGTAGCGCCACGTACCATTCGGGCCACATGGTCATCAGCGGCAATGGAGCTGCAACTGAGGAAGTCATCGTGCGTGGTCAGGTTGCGCGAGCAACGTTGATAGCCCCACTCATGGTAGAACTTCAGCGGGTTCCAGAGTGCGACAAAGGAAAACGCGTCGTAGCGCTTTGGGGTGTCGTAGTGGAGGTGAATCACAAAATCGACATTCGCCTTGGACGCTTTTATGTCCGGAGCGGAGACGAAGCCGCCATCGGCGAGGATTTCAACGCATTCAACCCCAATGGCTTTGGCTGCCAGCTTCAGACGTGCGATGCACTCATCTTCTGCGGTTTTAATACCTGGCCAAAGTTTTACAACTCCGAAGCGACCAAATAAACCCTCGGGCAGAGGGAAATCATTGTTCATTACATTGGATCCAAATGTAGGAAATTAAAAGATGACGGTTCGCCTGCGGTGCTTGCATCAGATGTCGATACGTGCGTCCGGGGTCGGCGACTCAAGCAAGTTCAAGAAGTCCTCGTAGGCGCTTTTGAGCCCTGTTTTTTCATCAATTTTAGGTTTCCATCCAAGCGCTCTAATCTTGCTGCTATCCAGTAGCTTGCGGATAGTGCCATTTGGTTTGTTCGTGTCGTAAACGATTTTTCCCTCATAGCCGACGACCTCCGCAATCATCGCAGCAAGGTCGGCGATGGCGATATCGTGATTACAGCCGATGTTGTAGAGGTCGTCAGTGGTTGGCGCGAGCATTACGCACTTCATTGCGTCGGCAAGGTCGTCAACATGCAGGAGTTCGCGTCGTGGAGTGCCATCGCCCCAAACGACGAACTCTTTCTGCTGCAGGACTTTGGCCGCATGCGTACGACGGAGAATTCCCGCAACGACATGGCTGTGTTGAGAGTGGTAATTGTCGCCGGGGCCATAAAGATTTGGCGGGATAACGGAGACGAAGTCACAGCCATATTGTTTGCGGTAGGCCCGGCACATTTCAATGCCAGCAATTTTGCTGACAGCGTACGCGCGGATACTATCTTCCAAAGGTCCAGTGAGTAGCGTCTCTTCGGTAATAGGTTGTGCTGCATTTTTGGGATAGGTGCAGTTGGTGGCGACAAAGAGTAATTTTTTGGTCCCGAACTTGTGAGCGCCAGAGATGACGTTCGTTTGAATCATCAAGTTGTCGTAAATGAAAGATGCAGGCAGCGTTGCGTTGGCATGAATACCGCCGACCTTGGCGCCGACATGAAAGATATAGTCCGGGCGGTGCTCTGCCATCCAATCGTATACAGCAGCCTGGTTGGTAAGATCCAAATCGGCCCTAGACGTCAGCAGTAGTTGGGCATCCTCGTCTTTAAAGTTCCGGACTACAGCAGAGCCAAGCATTCCTTTGTGCCCTGTAATCCAAACTTTTTTTCCGGCGAAGTGTGGTACGGAACCCTGTACTGATGCCTTGACGCTTGTTGCAGACATTTGATCATCCTAATTATTTGGAAAGCTTCGCAAATTCACCTTCACCCTGCATCCGTTCGTCCTGCGCCGCCATCAAGGTAAGTTATCGGTACCCTGCGCAGCGTGCGGTCAAGCAAGCCTTTTTGCCCCACGTACAACACACTCATTTCAGAAGGGGAGCTCAGGTCGAAAGTCGCCTTTATTAATCCCTGCACGGTAATTGCGCGCTCCGTTTTCTGTTGTCCACTCTGGTCGGAGGACTGTGGGTTTGTATCCTGTCAAAGTGCCATTCGGTAAACTTGGGTTGATGGCTATTTGCCCACTTTGTATCGTTCACCGGCGACCTACTTTTATCAAAACCAAGACATTAGCTCATCTCGCGCTGCCTAGAGGGTCTGTATGGGGGAAGGGTAACAGTGAGGTCGGCTTTGGCAACCGCCTCTTCCTGTAGCCCTTCTGCAGAGGTGCTGCGTTACATCGGCGATGTTACCACGTCGTATTTTTTTTTCCTCCCCGACAAGGGCATTGGCACATTTTGCCCACTGACGCGGCACTGACCGCTGATCGAGTTGGGGTGAGTCCAGTGGACGCTGCATCGTAAACGTTAACCTTCTGACATTGCTCTGCAAAAGGCCATGTTTGTTCAGGTAAAGACACAGCGTGAGCCAGACAAGTTCAGATTGTCAGTGTCAAATATCAGGTCGTAGTCGCGTGATGGATTTTCTTTGATCATGGGCGCGCCAGGTGTTCGTTGGGAGATACCCCCACAGGTCTGCCCGAAACTGAGGAGGCTCTCGATAGTCCGGGCTGGGCCTGCGGTAACGTGGTCAGATATCTCACACGAACATCCTGTTCGCCACTGGATACTTTTGCGATGACTGAAGTCGTATTGATAACGTATTGGGGCGTTAATTTACGATCAACGGTGTTATTTCCTTGGCGTATAGACCTGATCCTTCTGGTGTCAGGTGCACGATGTCATAGATCAGGGGTTTTTCATCGGGAGATGCCATTGGGCAGGACCCGTTAGGGCATACCGCTTTTGTCAGTGATACATAAGCAATACGGTTGTGATGAGAGACCACCTCACTGACGGCAGCCTCGGACCGTTGCATGACCTCCCAATCAACATCATTTGACGAGTTGAAGTTGAACATCTTGCCTTTTATCCTATCAATCATGATCAAGGGAACGCTGCGTTTGAAAAGTGGCGCTTCACCTATTACAACCACTTTAGTCAAGTTCAAGGTGTCTACTTTATCCAGCGTTCGATCTAAGGACGCCATGTATTCGGGCGATATCGGCCAGCCGGCAGTAATGATTAGAATATCGGGTCGAGCGGCCTCGATTTTTTTTAAGAATATTTCGTTTGCATTCTTGCAGTAAGGGCGTGCCGGCATATCCATGCCTAGAATCGGAGCGCATGCTGAGGCCGTTAACTGCCCAAGTGAGATGTTATGTTCGCCAAGTGTTTTACGTAGCCCCATATAGAGGTGTGCGGCATGACTGTCTCCCCAAAGAAGCGCCGTTTTATTTTTTCCAGAGGGCACACAACGTAGGAGGTCCGTTTTAGCGGGATCTTGATCCGGGTCTAGAAAACATTCCCCCGCTTGATAATCCTTGGTTGGATTGTAGGACATCGTCGTAAGCACTTGATCGATTCGACTTTGGGAAGATGAGGGGAAGCCGTGTTTGTGTGAGACGAACACATCCTGTGGCTACCACTAGGCAAAGAGACATAGATGCGACTGACAAGATGTGTGCAGGCGTCCTTTGCTTTTTTGCGTAACGGAAAGTTTGCTCAATCAGTTTGTAATTTAACCAAGCTAAAAGAATGGCCATTGCAAAAATCACCAGTGCGGCGATCTCTTTGTCTGCATTAGGGAATGCGCGTTTGGCGAATACAATCAAAGGCCAGTGAACGAGATACAGGGAGTACGATATTTTTCCCACGAATACCATCGGTCGGGAGCCCAAGAGCATCGACATCCTGTCGTCTTGCTCGCCAGCCATGATAATGAGCGCTGCGCCTAAGCACGGTAGGGCTGCGGCGATTCCAGGGAACGGGGTTTGACTATTGTAGAAGAATATTGGGTAAGCCAATCCGGCCATGCCCAGCGCAAACAGGCATAGCGAGATTATCGGAGGTTTTTTTAGGTGTAGCGCGGGAAGTGCAATCAAACTCCCGATAAGAAGCTCGAATGCACGAAACGGCAGAAGATAAAACGACGCGGTTGGGTTTGTAGAGAGTAATTGCTGCGAGAAAAACAACGATACAGCCAGCATGATAACGATGGTTGCGGGTATCAACCGTTTTGAAAGTTTCGAAAGTCCCAGGATGATTAACGGGAAGAAGATATAGAATTGCTCCTCGATACCAAGTGACCAAAGGTGCAGAAGCGGAATCTCATCCGCGGAGGGCGAAAAATAATTGAGGGTGGCATAGAAGTAGATGTTTGCGGAGAAAAGCGCTGAGGCGATAGCGGATTTTGCGTAGTTTGCAAGTTCACTTGGATACAGTAGGCAATAGGCGGCAATCGATGTTGTGACTATCACCGACAGAAAGGCAGGCAGGATCCGGCGTGCTCGTCTTACGTAGAAATTCGCGATGGAGAATGAGTCGTTGCTAGTCTCTGCGTAGATAATCTTCGAAATAAGGTAGCCAGAAATCACGAAAAATATGTCGACCCCGACAAATCCGCCAGGAAGTAATCCGACATTCAAATGGAAAATCACCACACTCAGGACGGCTATCGCCCGGAGTCCATCAATATCTGAACGGTACTTCATGTCTTGGAAAAACCCTTGTGGTTACTCAGTTTATGGGGGGGATTCTAACCGTGAAAATGACTTTTTTGATCTGTTTTTCGTTCCGGATTCGGAATTAGGATGGATTAACCAAATTCTGCACGGAGTAGTTTTCGCCACAAAAAATGATGTGGACTGCCCCCGCCCTCATAGACATTTTCCAGCTTCAAAGTGAGGCACTTTCGAAGGCCTCAGGACTGACGCCGCCCAGGTAACTGTGACGACGCGTTCGGTTGTAAAACGCTTCAATGTAATCGAATACGTCGGCACGGGCCATGTCACGGGTTTTGTAGATCCTCTTGCGAATGCGTTCTTTTTTCAGGCTGCTGAAAAAAGACTCCGCCACGGCATTGTCCCAGCAGTTTCCTCGGCGGCTCAGACTCGGCTCTAGGTGGTTGGCCAAACAAAAACGTTTCCAGTCATCGCTGCCATATTGGCTACCCTGATCCGAATGCACGATGACTCTGGTTTTGGGTTTACGGCGCCATACCGCCATGAGCAGTGCATCCAATGCAAGCTCCTTGCCCAGCGTTGGCTTCATTGACCAGCCGACCACTTTGCGAGCATACAGATCCAGTACGACGGCCAGATATAACCAGCCCTGCCACGTCCGGATGTAAGTGATATCGGTCACCCAAGCCTTATTAGGGGCATCGACAGTGAACGCCCGGTTGAGTCGATTGGGGGCAATGATCGATGGCCGCCCTTTGATTGCGCGCGGGGCTTTATAGCCTCTGAGCGCCTTGATTTTATTGGTGCGCATCAGTGCCGCGACACGGTGCTTGCCGCAACTTTCTCCAGCCTCGCGCAAGTCAGCAAACACCCTCCGTGCACCATACACACCTCGACTGGCCGCATAGGAGTCGCGGATCAGCCCTAACAGCCGACCATTCTCTTTTTCTCGATCAGAAACAGGCTTGTGTAGCCATTGATAGAACCCGGCACGAGCAACTTGCAAAACCCGACACAGCGTAGTGATCGCGTATTGATGTCGGTGCTCGTTCATAAAGCGGTATTTCACTCGGGTTCCCTGGCGAAGTACCGCGCTGCCTTTTTTAAGATGTCGCGCTCTTCTTCCAAGCGTCGCATTTGGGCTCGCAGCCGTAAAATCTCGCTTTTGGCTTCGAGCAGTTCGCTGGCCTGTTTCTCGGTTTTGTCAGGCGTCACGGCTTTGACCCATTTGTAGAGGCTGTGGGTCGAAACGCCGAGGCGCTCGGCTGTTTCCGCAACGGAGTATCCGCGCTCAATGACTTGCCTCACGGCTTCTGCCTTGAATTCCGGCGTGAATCGTTGGGTGCTCATAAACTTCCTCCTATGCTCAAAGCATAGGCTGGAGATGTCTACGGTGTCGGGGGCAGTCCAATTTCATTCTCGGGAGGCCGTGAGCAATAGGAGCAACCGTTAGGAGGTGGTTCTCCCCAGAGTGCGAAACTTTATCACATGAGTAATCGTGAGCACTGCTGCTTACTCTACCCGGCTCTGATCCCGTGGGGGGGGGCAGGGCCGGGCTTTACTCGGGTCGAAAGGCAGCACTGGTTGATGGCCGTTAGGTCATAACGCTAGCCATCAAAGCGGGACAGTGCAGCTGACGTTAGAGAACCAGGCGCTACCATCCTGTACCAGAGCGAATCGTAACTGCGGCGATTCGCCTTTGTTAATACTCGGTAACTTAAGAGCGCTGAGAGGCACTGTTAGCGTCTCGCTTTCACCGGGCCGAAGAATGCGATTGCTCGGCGCACGATATCCGTTGTCCCATTGAGTGACTGTTCCATCTGTCTTTTCAATGTGGTATCCGATCCTTATCGGAAGCGGCCCAGCTCCCATGCTCCAGTTGAAATCACTTTTATTGGTTAAAGTCAGTTTTAACGAAAGGTCTTTATTTGAAGATGCTCCTCCTTCTAGCGTACAGGTGAGGTTGCCTTTCATGACGTCGAACGGGGTTATCGCAGTGTCCCCCGCTCCCCTCGTTAATACGGATCCATCCAGAAATAATTCTGAGTGAGTTTTGTTGTTAACTGTAACTGGAACGTCGCCGGAATAGGTGGTTACAAAAGCGCTGAAGGTGTTTCCGTTGACCAGTACAGGATAGCTGTTTCTATTGGATGCCTCTTTTGAAAGTATCTCTATAGAGTTAATATTTTTGTAGTCGGGGGTGTAGTGGATCAAGTATCCCGGGTTGTGCAGCAGCGCGTAAGAAAAATTACCTTTACCCTCGATGAGTTGGTAGTTGAGGGTTTGAAGAGTTTGGCGGATCTCTGAATATTCTTCGTTTTTAAGAACGCTTCGGTCAATTACGATGGATTTAAATCCTAAGGCTTCAATCTCGGTTAGTTGTTGCGCAAAGGGAAGTTTGGATATTCTATAATTCCAGTCATCTGCCGGGCTGTTCTTTGCGCCACCGTTGCTCCAGTGAAGGGTATGTGAGTTGAGATAAAGACGAATGTGGGAAAAGGAACCCCAGCCATAATAAGGACTCTCTCGTAAATATTGAGAATAGGGATACTGATAGACCATAGAGCCTTTCGGGACGGACTTTTCCAGAGAGCTAACAAATTCTCGCTCGGCTATAAATTGATCTGCAACAAACTGACTCCTACCATTCGACGTAGTGGGGATCTGATCAACCAGTGCTGCCATCGTAATCGCAATAATAAGCGCGGATGCGAGTTTTTGACGATTTTTTCCCTTGCTGTCGCGCCATTTGTCAATGAGTTGGGCTCCAAACAATAAGAGAAAGAAAGTCAGTAGTACGCCAAAACGGTCATAGGCGCGGATGGTAGGAAATATTAATGCGACAATAGTGCCAATGCCTCCAAAGATATTGCACAAGAGCGAAAAGAGAATTAACGGCAATAGTGCGTCGGTCAGACTTAATTGTTGGCCGGGTATTACAGGGTGGCTGGTTCTTCTCAATATAGGGAGAGCTAGCGATATTAGTGCGATCGCAAGAAAAAAGGAAACTAAAAGACCAAGAGCGACTGTTACGGCGTTTGCATATTTTCTTGCCGCATTGTTGCTGTTTAGCATTTTTTGCCCGATATCACCTATTATCGGTATTGTATTTTGGGGGTTGGGTGCGAGGAGTTGTTTGAGGCTTGTACTGTACACCTCCGCCTCGAAAGGTTGCTTTATTAGTACTGGGTCTTCTGTTGTGCCTGTGGGGAAATACTCACTATGATGATTTTTTTTGTAATTATACAAAGGTAGTTGTAATAGTACTGATACAATCACTAGTAGCAGGATGTAAGTAATGGCTGGAGTCATTAGTATGGGTTTTCGCCACCCTACTAACACTGCGCGGGAGCCAGCAACGAAACCAAGAATCAGTAGTGTAAAAAAAGCGTAGTAGCCATCAGATAATGCGATTAATAATACGAAAAGCGCACCGAGTAAAAAAGAACGATTGGTTATAAGATTTTTCGGGTTTGTTAAAAGGATATGATCGAATTTCCCCTGTAAGGTCCATATGGCAGAAACAATGGCAAGAGGGACGATAAAATAATTCGGTATAAATGAATAGATTAGAAAATTTATTCTAAAGGTGGTAAATGCAAACAGGAAGGCCACGCATATTCCGCAGAGTCTGGATATGTTAAGCAGTCTACAGGCGATAAAGGAGGTGAGGGCAATTAAGGAAAAATTTAGTAGGTAGTAAAACTGTTGAAGAAAGATTGGGTCTTTGATAAAAAAATTTAAACCCAGCATGATGACTGAGTGCAATGCGCTGGTCTGTGCGGCGGCATTGTGATGCCAGCTTGCAACTTCTGGTGCTCCTAGGAATGGATTGCTAAGTACCCATCCCGTATCGGTTAATACTTTCGTCAGGGTCAATTGCCATATGTCATCCCCATTCCCGTATATCATAGGGATCGACATGTCCCAATGGTTAAGCCCTAGAACATAGTAGCCTAACACCATCGGTAGAATTATCAGAAGGCCAATGTAAATTCCCAGTTTTTTTAGTAATGGCTTTTTGTTTTGGCGCAATGCTTCTTGCATCCTAGAATGTACCTTGTGTTGTTTTTTAACTTGCGTTATTTTTGAAGATGAATAATTTGCAGGTGATGAACATGACGGTGCTGTAAATTACTATTCCACAGAGTTGCGCAATGTAAGGATTTATTTTTAGGGCGTTTAACGCGAGTAACACTCCGGCTGCGTTCAATAAATAGGCGATAATGGCGCACAGTATATATTTAGGAAGCGAGTGCCTCGCAGGGTTCGTGCTTTTAAATGTCCAGATGCTATTCAGGGTAAAGCTAATGGCCAAGCCTACGGCATAACCCACAGCATTAGCCGTCAGTGGGCCGAGGGATGTAAAGTACATGATTGCATAGATAGCGGCCAAACCTGTCAGCGTGTTTAACACGCCGACAAGTAAGAATTTCATCGTCTGAATGGCCAGTGCAATCATTCTGGCGCTCGCGCAGACATACGGTACTGAGCACCCAGTGCGAGCCAATTCAACTTCCGCTCCAGCGGGCGCAGATAGCTCAAGAAGGCCGGAAAGAAAAGTTTGTAGTCAACGCTGGGTTTTGCCCAGCCACCGGCAGTTGCGCGTTTCGCCATAGTCCGCCCCAGAATCAGTTTTGCGTTTACATCAAGGGGGCAGGTGTTCACCGCTTTTACGGTCAGTGGATTCAGCGGGTTATGCTCATATATCGTTAGAATTCCTCCTGGTTTGGTGATGCGTAGCAACTCCTTTAACCAGTGATCATGGTCTTCGTGCGGTATATGGTGAAAGACGCAAGCTGTGAATACGATATCCTGGCTGTGTGTAGGCAAAGGGATAGTGTTTTCAATCTGTACGTATCTTTCGTCACCGGGGAATCTGATTTTTGCGATTTCAATACTGCGAGATGAGACATCCCCGCAAGTAATCGCACTGCCAGGGAAATATTTTCTGAAGAAGGGTAATGAGTTTCCGATACCGCTGCCGAAGTCAAAAACAGAGGCCGAGGGCAGTTTTTGATCTGCTACTAGCGCTGCCAAGTCTGCAATTTTGTATTCAGAAAAAAACTCCGGGTTTTCGCCGGTAATTGCGACGTTCTCTTTATGCTGATCATGGTACTCGTCAGCAAGTAGATCGAATTCGGCACGTACGCGTTGATCTTTATCCGGGTTGATATTATCGCTCAATTCGATGTCTCCTTGTTGGGCTCCGTTTTGATCTCCTTGTCCAGAGATGAGACTATCTCTTGAATAATAAACAAAGGTCGGCCTTTGGTTTCTATATAGAGTCTTCCCAAATACTCTCCCATGACACCAGCAACAAATAACTGCATGCTGCCCAGCGCCAGCATGATCACTGCCAGGGATGTCCATCCTTCTACACTGTTGCCTGTGAAGTAGTGAAGCAACACATAACCCAATAGCAGTACTGTGGCCGCCCCGAAGCCAATGCCTAAATACGATGCCATGCGCAAAGGGCGTACAGAGAATCCGGTGATTGCATCTATTGCAAACTTAATCATCTTCGACAACGGGTACTTTGTTTCCCCGGCGAATCGTGCTGCGCGCTCATAGGGAAGGGCTTCTTGCTTAAGACCGATCCAACTGACCATTCCGCGAATAAAGCGATGATGCTCAGGCATTCCGTTCAGCAAGTCGACGGCTCGACGACTCATCAGGCGGAAGTCCCCGGTATCTGCAGGGATGTCGATGTCTACCATCCGGTTAAGCATGCGATAGAAGAAGTGAGCCGAAGCCTTTTTGAACATCGTCTCGCCGTCGCGTTTAATCCGCTGGCCGTAGACAACGTCGCATCCGTGGTCCATTCGTTCCATCATTTTTGATAGCAGTTCTGGAGGATCCTGAAGGTCGGCGTCGAGGATGAAAACCCGATTGCCCCGACAGAGTTGCAAGCCGGCTGACAATGCAAGTTGATGACCATGGTTGCGTGAGAGATTGATGGCAACCACGCGGCGATCAATTTGCGACAGATCCTGCATGATTTTCCACGTTGAATCCCTGGATCCATCATTGATCAGGACGAGTTCGTAGTCATCGTTAAGTTGCTCTGTACAGACGGCGGTAACTCGTCGGTGCAACTCGAGAATCCCGTCTTCCTCGTTATAACAAGGAATGACTACAGATAATGTTGGCCCTGCCATTGATTCATCCTTAATTCTGAAAAGATTGCGTCATTTGCGTTACATGGACGAATGCCATGCATAGGCATGGGCAATGATATCGTCTAGAGCAGGGTAACGTGGGGTCCAGTTCAAAGCCTTCCTTGCCTGTGCGGAGTCCGCGACGAGCACTGATGGGTCGCCCATGCGCCTGGCTACAAACTCATGAGGAACTGCCTGGCGAGTGATTCGTTGCACGCTATTCAGAACATCTTTAACGCTATAGCCGGCGCCGTTCCCCAGGTTCAGCTTCAGGGAGTCGCCCTGATTTCGCAAATGATTCAATGCCGACAGGTGGGCGGCGGCTATGTCGCAGACGTGAATGTAGTCGCGCACGCATGTGCCATCGGCAGTTGAATAGTCATCGCCAAAAATTTTCAGCGAAGGGCCGTTGCCCAGGGCGGCATTGATTGCCAAAGGTATCAAGTGCGTTTCCGGCTCATGGCGCTCGCCTAGCGAACCGTCTGGTTGAGCGCCTGCAGCGTTAAAGTACCGCAGGCACACGTGACGTATACCGTAGGCCTGTTCGTAATCAGGTAGAACCTGCTCGACTGCGAGCTTGGATCGGCCATAAGGATTTATCGGAACGGTTTGGTGAGCCTCGCAAATAGCGCCGTTGGTAGGGCTCCCAAAAATGGCCGCAGTAGATGAAAATATGAAGTTCTTGATCTGATGGTGCGCCATGCTCGCCAGCAAGGCGAGGGTCTTGCTCAGATTGTTCTCGTAATACTTCGCAGGCTGCAGGACCGATTCCCCCACTTGAATGTAGGAAGCAAAATGCATTACTGCGTCGATCTCATGTTCCTGAAAAATTTGCTCGAGGAGTTCGCGATTACCAGCGTCCCCGACAATAAGAGGCACGCTCTGAGGCACGGTGTCGGCAAACCCGGAACTCAGGTCGTCGAGCACGACGGCTCCCAAGCCCTCTTCAGTCAGCATTCTCACCATGTGAGAACCTATATAACCGGCGCCCCCAATAACCAGTACGTTTTTCGCCGTCACACCGCCTCTCCTTCGATGGCTTAGAGTCCGTTTTGCACATTCAATAAAATGGCGCTTGTTAATCCTTCTGACACTATATCAATCTTGGTGCGTGCCTGGGCCTTGCAGCATGCGCTTTGAACGTTTTTTGACGCTGCAGGTTCAAGCCAACATCGGATAAGTAAACAACCCAAAATGCAGCAAATTCAGCCCGAAATGCGTAACAACCGCGGCCCCCAACCCCCCGAACCGATACGCTAGTCCATACCCGACGCCAGCAATAGTCGCCAGCAACGTCCATTGCCATCCCGCACCTAAGTGCACCAACCCGAACAGCAACGCCGCCAAAAACAGCGCCAGATTCTCCCCATACGGCAACTGCTTGAACCGACGGCTTAACCCGCCCTGGATGTACCCGCGAAATAGCGCTTCCTCCACCAGCGTCACCAGAAGCAGGTTATTCAAAACCCATAGCCAAGCCTGTTCCGGCCACTTCGGCGCCCAACTGATGACGCCCAACAACGCAGCGCCGCCCAATGCGGCAATTGCCGTCAGGGTCAACGCCAGCGCCATGGCACAGATCGACAGGCGCAGGGGGCGGCGTGCAACAATCCACGGGCATACCAGCAGCAGCCAGAAGCCGATCAGCGGCTTGTCCTGGTTCAGGTACAGGGAGAAGGGCACGGCATCGTCGGTGAAGCGTTGCGGGTCGATGGCCCGGCCATTGTAGAACCCAGGCAGCCAGTGCATGGCCAGGGCCAGGGCGAGCACCACGAACAGGCCGTGGCCCAGGTACTGGCCGACGCGGCTGCGTTGCTGGCGCACGGCAAAGCCGGCAGCCAACAGCAGCAAGATCGACAGGGCGGCCAGCAGGCCCAGTTGCCCGTAGCTCAGGGCCAGTGCGTAGCCAATGGAAAGAAGTGCCAGGTACATCCATGGCAGAGCAGTCATGGGGAATCCTTGTTGCGTAAGAATGGGTATTGCAGAGACGTAGTACTGCGCCGGATCTGTAGTCGCCATTGCGACCGGTGAGTCAGATTTGGCGGGGGCGCAGTATAACCGCCTCGTCCTGGCACGGCAGCCCAATGCAAAACACCGCCCGAAGGCGGTGTTTTTTTCAGGCAGCGTCAGGAGGCAATCAGTTGCCGCAGAACGTAGTGCAGGATCCCGCCGGACTTGAAGTATTCCACTTCATTCAAGGTGTCGATGCGGCACAGCACCTCGATCTTCTCCTGGCTGCCATCCTCACGGGTGATCACCAGGGTCAGGTTCATCCGCGGCGTCAGTTCCGTACCGCTGAGGCCGAGAATGTCCAGGGTTTCCTTGCCGGTCAGCTTCAGGCTCTTGCGATTCTGGTCCAGCTTGAACTGCAAGGGCAGGACGCCCATGCCCACCAGGTTGGAGCGGTGGATACGTTCGAAGCTTTCGGCGATCACTGCCTTGACTCCCAGCAGGTTGGTGCCTTTGGCCGCCCAGTCGCGGCTCGAACCGGTGCCGTATTCCTGGCCGGCGATCACCACCAGCGGCGTGCCGTCGGCCTGGTAGCGCATGGCTGCGTCATAGATCGCCAACTTCTCGCCGGTGGGAATGTACAAGGTGTTGCCACCTTCCTCGCCGCCGAGCATTTCGTTGCGAATGCGGATGTTGGCGAAGGTACCGCGCATCATCACTTCGTGGTTGCCGCGCCGTGAGCCGTAGGAGTTGAAGTCCCGTGGTTCCACGCCCTTGTCCCGCAGGTAGCGGCCAGCCGGGCTATCGGCCTTGATGTTGCCGGCCGGGGAGATGTGGTCGGTGGTCACCGAGTCCCCCAGCAGGGCCAGTACCCGGGCGCCGCTGACATCGGTGATCTGCGGCAGCGGGCCGGCGATGTCATCGAAGAACGGCGGGTGCTGGATATAGGTGGAGTCGTCCTGCCACACATAGGTGGCGGCCTGCGGCACTTCGATGGCTTGCCACTGTGCATCCCCGGCGAACACTTCGGCGTACTCCTTGTGGAACATCCGAGTGTTGACCTGGGCCACGGCGTCGGCGATCTCCTTGCTGCTGGGCCAGATGTCCCGCAGGTACACCGGCTGGCCGTCCTTGCCCTGGCCCAGAGGCTCGCTGCTGATGTCGATGCGCACCGTGCCCGCCAGGGCATAGGCCACGACCAGGGGCGGCGAGGCCAGCCAGTTGGTTTTCACCAGTGGATGCACCCGGCCCTCGAAGTTGCGGTTGCCCGACAGCACCGAGGCCACGCTGAGGTCGGCCTGCTGGATGGCTTTCTCGATCGGCTCCTGCAGCGGGCCGGAGTTGCCGATGCAGGTGGTGCAGCCGTAGCCCACCAGATCGAAGCCCAGTTGGTCCAGGTAAGGCGTCAGGCCGGCAGCCTTGTAGTAGTCGGTCACCACCTTGGAACCTGGAGCCAGCGAGCTCTTGACCCAGGGTTTGCGTTGCAGGCCTTTTTCCACGGCCTTCTTCGCCACCAGGCCGGCGGCCATCATGACGCTGGGGTTGGAGGTGTTGGTGCAGGAGGTGATGGCCGCGATCACCACGGCACCGTTTTTCAAGCGATAGGTCTGGCCGTCGTACTGGTAGTCGGCTTCGCCCACCAGGTCCGCGTTGCCCACCGCCACACCACCGCCACCTTCGCTTTCCAGGCGGCCTTCTTCCTTGCTGGTGGGTTTGAACTGCAGGTCGAGGAAGTCAGTGAAAGCCTGGGCAACGTTGGGCAGTGCAACCCGGTCCTGCGGCCGTTTGGGGCCGGCGAGGCTGGCCTCCACGGTGCCCATGTCCAGCGCCAGGCTGTCGGTGAATACCGGCTCCTTGCCCGGCAGGCGCCACAGGCCCTGGGCCTTGCTGTAGGCCTCCACCAGTTTCACCAGTTCGTCGGGGCGCCCGGACAGTCGCAGGTAGTCCAGGGTGATGTCATCCACCGGGAAGAAGCCGCAGGTGGCGCCGTATTCCGGTGCCATGTTGGCGATGGTGGCACGGTCCGCCAGGGGCAGGTCGGCCAGGCCGTCACCGTAGAACTCGACGAATTTGCCGACCACGCCTTTCTTGCGCAGCATCTGGGTCACCGTCAGCACCAGGTCGGTGGCGGTGATGCCTTCCTTGAGCTTGCCGGTGAGCTTGAAGCCGATGACTTCGGGAATCAGCATCGACACCGGCTGGCCGAGCATCGCCGCCTCGGCTTCGATCCCGCCCACGCCCCAGCCCAGTACGCCAAGGCCATTGATCATGGTGGTGTGGGAGTCGGTGCCCACCAGGGTATCGGGGAAGGCGTAGGTGCGGCCGTCCTCGTCCTTGGTCCAGACCGTGCGCCCCAGGTATTCCAGGTTGACCTGATGGCAGATGCCGGTGCCCGGCGGTACCACGCTGAAGTTGTCGAAGGCGCTCTGGCCCCAGCGCAGGAAGGCATAGCGCTCGCCGTTGCGTTGCATCTCGATATCGACGTTCTGCTCGAAGGCGCTGCTGCTGGCGAACTTGTCCACCATCACCGAGTGGTCGATCACCAGGTCCACCGGTGACAGCGGGTTGATCCGCTGCGGATCGCCACCGGCCTTGGCCATGGCGGCGCGCATCGCGGCCAGGTCGACCACCGCCGGCACCCCGGTGAAGTCCTGCATCAGCACCCGTGCGGGGCGGTACTGGATCTCGCGGTCGGAGCGGCGCTCCTTGAGCCAGGCCGCGATGGCCTTGAGGTCGGCGCCGGTGACGGTCTTGTCGTCTTCCCAGCGCAACAGGTTTTCCAGCAGGACTTTCAGCGACATGGGCAGGGTGTCGATATCACCCAGGCTTCTGGCGGCGTCCGGCAGGCTGAAATAGTGATAAGTCTTGTCGTCGACTTTTAGGGTCTTAAGGGTTTTCAGGCTATCGAGGGATGGCATTGAATGACTCCTTGTGGCCCGCACGGCTACGGGCCTGTGATACGGACAGAGAGTTAACCTAGCTCTGTTTGGGGCTTATAGCTAATCACTGGACTGCTGGGCTCAGTCCAAGGTTCCGAACTCGGTTATCATGCGCCGGTTTTCGTGACAGGCTTTGCTACAGGGCAGGTTTGCGCATCGATTCATCGCCATTTGCCCAGGAGATTCAATGAACACCCTGTTTATCCATTGCCGGCCCGGCTTCGAGGGCGAAGTCTGCTCCGAGATCGCCGACCACGCGGCCCGGCTGAATGTCGCCGGTTATGCCAAGGCCAAGCCCAGCACCGCCTGCGCCGAGTTCATCTGCACCGAGGACGACGGGGCCCAGCGTCTGATGCAGGGCCTGCGCTTCCCGGAGCTGATCTTTCCCCGGCAGTGGGCCCGGGGCGGCTTCATCGACTTGCCGGAAACCGACCGCATCAGCGTGATCCTTGCCTACCTGGCCAACTTCCCGCAGTGCGGCAGTCTGTGGCTGGAAGTGGTGGACACCAACGATGGCAAGGAGCTGTCCAACTTCTGCAAGAAGTTCGAAGCACCCCTGCGCAAAGCCCTGACCGCTGCCGGCAAGCTGGTGGACGACGCGACCAAGCCGCGCTTGTTGCTGACCTTCAAGAGCGGTCGGGAAGTCTTCGTCGGCCTGGCTGATGCCGGCAACTCGGCCATGTGGCCCATGGGCATTCCACGGCTGAAATTCCCCCGGGAAGCGCCGAGCCGCTCGACCCTGAAGCTGGAAGAGGCCTGGCACCATTTCATTCCTCGGGACCAGTGGGACGAGCGTCTGCATGGCGACATGACCGGCGTCGACCTGGGGGCTGCCCCGGGCGGCTGGACCTGGCAACTGGTCAACCGCGGCATGCTGGTGACCGCCGTGGACAACGGCCCCATGGCTGAAAGCCTGATGGACACCGGCCTGGTGCAGCACCTGATGGCGGACGGCTTTACCTACAAGCCCAGGCAGCCGGTGGACTGGATGGTCTGCGACATCGTCGAGAAACCGGCGCGCAACGCCGCGCTGCTGGAGACCTGGATCGGCGAGGGGCACTGCCGCGAGGCGGTGGTCAACCTCAAGCTGCCGATGAAGCAGCGCTATGCCGAAGTGAAGCGCTTGCTGGAGCGCATCGAAGAAGGCTTCAAGGCCCGGGGCATTCGCGTGGCCATTGGCTGCAAGCAGCTGTACCACGACCGCGAGGAAGTCACCTGCCACCTGCGGCGCCTGGATCTGAAAAAGCCCAAATCGGCGTAGTACCCGCAACACCGCCCGCTTCCTGGTCGGAGCCGGCTTGCCGGCGAAAAAGGCCCCGCACTGGTGCAAGGCGTGAGGATGCCTTCGCTGGCAAGCCAGCTCCTACGGCAGGATCGGGGCCGTGGAACGACAGCAACAGATGAACCGATGGCGGTATTGCGCGACAATGCCGGCCAGTTTCAGGAGTGATTCATGAGTCAGATTATCGATACGCCGGTTGACGGCACCCTCGACGCCACGGGCCTCAACTGCCCGGAGCCGGTGATGATGCTGCACCAGCACATCCGCGACCTGCCGCCGGGCGGGCTGTTGAAGGTGATTGCCACCGACCCCTCCACCCGCCGCGACATTCCCAAGTTCTGCGTGTTTCTCGACCATGAACTGGTAGCGCAGCAGGAAGAGGCAGGTACCTACCTCTACTGGATCCGCAAGAAGCTCGATTAACCCGCCGAGCGGCTGATGCGGATCTGCTTGCGCGCGCTGCGGGTCAGGCGGATCGACAGCATCAGCGCCGCGCAGCTCAAGCCCACGATCAGGCCTTCCCACAGGCCGCTCGGGCCCCGCGCCGGGCCGAACCAGTCGGTCAGGCCCAGGGCGTAGCCCACCGGCAAGCCAATCCCCCAGTAGGCGAACAGGGTCAGGATCATGGTCACCCGAGTGTCCTGGTAGCCGCGCAATGCGCCGGCCGCCGTGACCTGGATGCCATCGGAAAACTGGAACAGCGCCGCATACACAATCAGCATCGAAGCGACCTGAATCACCATCGGGTCGGTGGTGTAGATGGTGGCGATGGGCTCACGCAGGAAGAACATCAGGCTCGCCGAAAGGCAGGCGTAGGCCAGTGACGTGGCCATGCCGACGCCGGCGCTGAAGCGCGCATTGCGGGGTTGCTGGCGGCCCAGGGCCTGGCCGACCCGCACGGTCACCGCCATGGCCAGGGAGTAGGGAATCATGAACATCAGGGCGCTGACGTTGAGGGCGATCTGGTGCCCGGCCACCACCGTGGCCCCCAGGCTGCCGATCAGCAGGGCGATCACCGCGAAAATGCTCGATTCGGCGAACACTGCAATGCCGATGGGCAGGCCGATGCTCAGCAAGCGCCCGATCATCGCCCCTTGCGGCCAGTCGAAGCGGCTGAACAACTGGATCTTGCGGTAGGCCGGTGCCCAGAAAATCCAGCCGGCCATGCCCAGCATCATGGCCCACATCACGATGGCCGTGGCCCAGCCGCAACCGACGCCGCCCATGGCCGGTACACCGAAATGGCCATAGATGAAGATGTAGTTGATGGGGATGTTCAGGGCCAGGCCTCCCAGGCCGATGACCATGCTCGGCACCGTGCGGCCCAGGCCATCGCTGAGGCAGCGCAGCACGTAGTACAGCGCTACCGCCGGCAAGCCACTGGCGATGCCGTGCAGGTAGCCCATGCAGGGCTTGATCAGTTCCGGATCGACATTCATCAGGTGCAGCACCGGCTCGGCACTGATCAGTATCAGCAGGGCCGAGATCCCGGCCACCACGGCGAGCCACAGTGCCTGGCGCACCAGCGGGCCGATCTCGTGCAGGTTGCCGGCGCCGAAGCGCTGCGCCACCTTGGGCGTGGTGGCCAGCAGGGTGCCGGTCATCAGCAGGAACACCGGAATCCAGATCGAGTTGCCCAGGGCGACGGCTGCCAGATCTCGCGGGCCGACCCGGCCGGCCATCACGGCATCGACAAAGCCCATGGCGGTGGTGGCCACCTGGGCAATCATGATGGGCAGGGCCAGTACCAGCAGGTCATGCAGTTCACGGCCGACCCGGGCAGGGCGGCTGGTGGCGGTGGCGGCAGGGGAGTCAGTCACGGAATTCACGGGGCGTAGCGTCCATAGGTGGTATTGCGCAGGACGCGACAGTCTACGCGTTGACATCTCAGTCAGGAAAACATCCCGTGTTGTGGATTTGTAAGCGCCGGGGGTGGTGAAAATGCCGGTTGGCGCGCATGCCGCGCTAGCCCGGCCTGGCATCTGCGCCTACACTGCGGCTCCGCCAGAGGAGCCTGCCATGTTGATTGTTGCCGACGAAAATATCCCCCTGATCGAAGAGTTCTTTGCCGGTTTCGGCGAGATCCGGCGTTTCCCCGGGCGCGCCATCGACCGGGCGACCGTGGAGCAGGCAGATGTGTTGCTGGTGCGCT
This sequence comes from Pseudomonas sp. BIGb0176, assembly GCF_024810175.1. NCBI lineage: Bacteria > Pseudomonadati > Pseudomonadota > Gammaproteobacteria > Pseudomonadales > Pseudomonadaceae > Pseudomonas > Pseudomonas sp. BIGb0176. The sequence goes on along the minus strand of NZ_JANUEC010000002.1, from coordinate 118,105 downwards.
CGGTGACTCAGGTCGACCGCCAGTTGCTGGAAGGCAGCCCGGTGCGGTTTGTCGGCACCTGCACCATCGGCACCGATCACCTGGACCTGGAGTATTTCCAGCAGGCCGGGATCACCTGGTCCAGCGCCCCGGGCTGCAACGCCCGGGGCGTGGTGGACTATGTGCTGGGCAGCCTGCTGACCCTGGCCGAGATCGAAGGCGTGGACCTGGCGCAGCGTTGCTATGGCGTGGTCGGTGCCGGTGAAGTGGGCGGGCGCCTGATCGAGGTGCTGCGTGGCCTGGGCTGGAATGTGCTGGTCTGCGATCCGCAGCGGCAGGCGGCGGAAGGCGGCGACTATGTCAGCCTGGAGCAGTTGCTCGAGCGTTGCGATGTCATCAGCTTGCACACACCCCTGACCAAGAGCGGGCAAGACTCCACCTGGCACCTGCTGGATCGCCAGCGGCTGAACCGGCTCAGGCACGGCACCTGGCTGATCAACGCGGCCCGTGGCCCGGTGGTGGATAACCGGGCCCTGGCTGAGGTGCTGCGCCAGCGCGAGGACTTGCAGGCGGTGCTGGATGTCTGGGAGGAGGAGCCGACGGTGGATGCTTCCCTGGCGGACCTCTGCGTGCTGGCGACGCCGCATATCGCCGGTTACAGCCTGGACGGCAAGCAACGGGGCACGGCGCAGATCTACCAGGCCTACTGCCGTTTCCTCGGGCAGGCCGAGCAGGTCAGCCTGTCGGCCTTGCTGCCGGCGCCCTGGGTGCCTCAGGTCAGCCTGAATGCCAATGCGGACCCGGCCTGGGCCCTGGCGATGATCTGCCGTGCCGTGTATGACCCGCGTCGCGACGATGCGGATTTTCGCCGTAGCCTGTCGGACGATGTAGCTCAGCAGCGCAGCGCCTTCGATGGTCTGCGCAAGCATTATCCGGAGCGTCGCGAGATCGACGGCCTGGAAGTGCGCATCCAGGGCGAGTCCGCGGCCTTGAGCCGGATCGTCCGTGCCTTGGGTGCCCGGGAAGCCTGAAACCGCGCATAAAAAACCCGGCCGCAAGGCCGGGTCAAGAGGACGTGAGGCTGTGTGTCAATCTTGCCGAGCAGGCTTGACCAGTCGCTTTTCCAGTTCGCGGCAGGCGTTCTGGATCATGTCTTCAGTAATAGGTACTTCGCGACCCTGGGCGTCGATGATGGCACACCCCAGAGACTGGTTCGGCTGGGTACGGATCACTTGAATCTTGTCATTGCTGCTGTGTTGCAAGGACATGGCCTGTCTCCTCATCAGGTTGTGTGCTTACTCTAGAATGGCCGGGTGACCAAGCTGTTACAGACCGCCGCGAGGGCTGGCCCGGCGACTTCACTCCAACAGAAATGCCCGGGGAGTGCCAGCCACGGATTAGACCGATAATCTCTAGGCTCTAGTGTCAGCGGTCATAATCAACCTGACTCATTGTGATTTACCAAAGTTCCTGCGAATTCATCTCGTTGCCGTTGCTGCAACGAACGGCTCGCCGGTGCGTCAATGGATGAACAGCATGCTTTCTTCTCGTCACCGCCGGGCGCTGCATCTGGCCAGCCGCTTTGTCGCTCCCTACCGTTGGCAGGCGCTGGGCGCCTTGCTGGCACTGATAGTTACCGCCGGCATTACCCTGTCCATGGGGCAGGGCATTCGCCTGTTGGTGGACCAGGGCTTCATGACTCAATCGCCCCATCTGTTGAACCAGTCCATCGGCCTGTTCCTGCTGCTGGTGCTGGCGCTGGCGGTGGGTACCTTCGTGCGCTTTTACCTGGTGTCGTGGATTGGCGAGCGTTGCGTGGCGGATATCCGGCGCCAGGTGTTCAATCACCTGATCTACCTGCATCCCGGGTTCTACGAAAACAACCGCAGCTCGGAAATCCAGTCGCGCTTGACCGCGGACACCACCTTGCTGCAATCGGTGATCGGGTCTTCGCTGTCGCTGTTTTTGCGCAATGCGCTGATGGTGCTGGGGGGGATCGTGCTGCTGTTTGTCACCAACCCGAAGCTCACCAGCATTGTGGTCATCGCCTTGCCGCTGGTGCTGGCGCCAATCCTGATCTTCGGTCGGCGGGTGCGCAGCCTGTCGCGCCTGAGCCAGGACCGGATTGCCGATGTCGGCAGCTATGTCTCGGAAACCCTCGGCCAGATCAAGACGGTCCAGGCTTACAACCACCAACCCCAGGATGAACGGCGGTTTGCCGTGACCGTGGAGCAGGCGTTCGACACGGCGCGCAAGCGGATTGTCCAGCGTGCCTGGCTGATCACCCTGGTGATCGTCCTGGTGCTGGGGGCGGTGGGGGTGATGCTCTGGGTCGGTGGCATGGACGTGATTGCCGGGCGCATCTCCGGCGGCGAGCTGGCGGCATTCGTCTTCTACAGCCTGATTGTCGGCAGTGCCTTCGGCACCCTGAGCGAAGTGATCGGCGAGTTGCAGCGCGCGGCCGGCGCGGCGGAGCGGATTGCCGAATTGTTGCGGGCGGACAATATCATCCAGCCGCCCGCCGACGGGCTGGTAAGCCTGCCGGCGCGGGTGCGGGGTGATCTGGAGCTGGACGGGCTGCGGTTTTCCTATCCGTCGCGGCCCGACCGCTTCGCGATCGATGGTTTGAGCCTGAGCATCCGGGCCGGAGAAACTCTGGCGTTGGTGGGGCCTTCCGGGGCCGGTAAATCCACCCTTTATGATCTGTTGCTGCGCTTCTACGACCCGCAGCAGGGAAGGATCCTGCTGGATGGCGTGGCCCTGACCCAGCTCGACCCGCTGGACTTGCGTCGCTGCTTCGCCCTGGTTTCGCAAAGCCCGGCGCTGTTCTACGGCAGCATCGAGGAGAACATTCGCTACGGCAATCCCGAGGCGACCCTGGCCCAGGTCCAGGAAGCGGCGAAGATCGCCTATGCCCATGAGTTCATCGAACAGATGCCCGAGGGTTACCAGACCCACCTGGGGGATGCCGGGCTTGGCCTTTCGGGCGGCCAGCGCCAGCGCCTGGCGATAGCTAGGGCCTTGCTGGTGGACGCGCCGATCCTGCTACTGGACGAAGCCACCAGCGCCCTGGACGCGCAAAGCGAGCACCTGATCCAGCAGGCCTTGCCCAGCCTGATGAAGAACCGCACCACCCTGGTGATCGCCCATCGCCTGGCCACGGTGAAGAATGCCGACCGGATCGCGGTCATGGACCAGGGCAGGCTGGTCGCGGTGGGTACCCATCAGCAACTGATTGCCAGCAACCCCTTGTATGCGCGCCTGGCGGCCCTGCAATTCAGCGATGGCTGAGCCCACGCACCCCTGAGCCCTGTAGTCGTTGCCGAGCCTGCGAGGCTGCGCACGAGCACGTAGTCCTCGCCAACATAGCGAGCGCTTTACGGCCACTTCGCGCCCGGTCGCAGGCTCGGCAGCGGCTACAGGTATTGGGGGGTGTTGGGGGAGATACAAAAATGCCCGCATTGCTGCGGGCATTTTTTGTTGTGGGGCGGTGCTTACTGATCGTCGAAGTAGCGTTCGTGCCAGTCCACCAGGGGCTGCGGCGAATTGAGCTTCTGGCCGTAGATCACCGAGTAGGACAGTACGTTCTGCACGTACTGGCGGGTTTCGTCGAAAGGAATGCTTTCCACCCAGACATCGAAACTCAGGTGGTCGGCCCCCTTGAGCCACTGGCGCACCCGCCCGGGGCCGGCGTTGTAGGCGGCGGAAGCCAGTACCCGGTTGCCGTTGAACTGGCTGTGGACCTGGCTCAGGTAGGCGGCGCCCAACTGGATGTTCTTGTCCGGGTCCAGCACTTGCTGGGGCGAGGCCAGGGGAATGCTGAACTTGCGCGCGGTTTCCTTGGCGGTGCCGGGCATCAGTTGCATCAGGCCGCTGGCGCCGACGCCGGAACGGGCGTCGTCCATGAAGGCGCTTTCCTGGCGGGTAATGGCGAACACCCAGCTGGAATGCAGGCCGCGAACCTTGGCTTCGCGCACCAGGGTGTCGCGGTGGGCCATGGGGAAGCGGATGTCCAGGTCATCCCAGTACTGGGCCTGGCTGATGGTGCGAATGGCCGGGAAGTACCATTTCAGGTCGTAGGCCAGCTTGGCCTGGGCAACCATTTCGTCGCGGTTGAAATGCCGGCTGACGTGGTACCACTCGCGGCGGCCGTCGACGATCTGCCCGCGGGCATGCAGCTCCAGGGCGCGGCGTACACCCGGGGTGTTGCGTACCTTGTTGATCACGGCCTGGCTGAGCATCAGCGGCTGGTTGTTGAGCTGGTAGGGCGCCTTGGCGTGATCGGCGGCAAGGAAGCCGTAGAAATCCCGCTCCCGGGCCAGGCCCTTGAACAATACCTGGGCCTGAGGGTTCTTCGGTTCGGCCAGTTCCAGGCTGCGGGCCTGCCAGTAGCGCCAGCGGTTGGTGGTGGCCAGGTCCTGGGGCAGCTTGCGGGTCAGCTGGTAGGCGTCTTCCCAGCGCGCCAGGCGCAGCAGCAGGCGCAGGCGCCATTCGGAGACGGTGTTGTCCCGCAGCTCGGGATCGTACTTGGTCATCACGTCCAGGGCGCGGCTGTCGAAGCGCCGTGCCAGGGTCAGGCCGATCTCGCGGGCGATGGCCACTTTTTCGTCACGGGAAAAGTGCATGCTGCTGGCATAGCCATCCAGCAGGGCCATGGCCTTGTCCGGATCCTGGCGCGCCAGGCGGCGCAGGCCGAGGCCAACCACGTCGGACATGGCTTCATCGGCAGGCTGGAAGCGCGAGGGCTGGCTCAGCAGTTCGGGTTTTTGCGCCACGTCCACCAGCAGGCGGCCCTGGGGCGCCAGGGTGGTCATGCTCTTTACCAGGCTGTTGGCCAGGGGGTAGTTGCGGGCCTCGGCGGCCAGTTTGGCTCGCTGCCAGCGCTTCTGTTCGGTCAACTGGCCTTCGGCGGCCCACTGGGCGAACAACGCGTCGCAGGCAGCAGGTTGGGATTTGCCGGTCAGCCAGAGCTTCTCGGTGGCGGCGTAGCCTTCGGCCTTGAGGTTGTGCCCCAGCTGGTACTGGCCATTGAGGCAGTCCAGTTCGGTGAAGTTGAGTTTCGGATCGTAGTACTTGGTGAAGGTCGCCCAGTCGCCGCGTTCGGCCAGCCAGCGCAACCAGCGCAGTTTCATCCAGTTGGCCTGGGGCAGGTCGCCATGTTCGGCGAGGAACTTCTCGATCTCGGGGTTGCTGGCGGATTTCAGCCGGGCCGTGAGCTCGTCGTAGGCCAGGTAGGGCTCCAGCGGATAGTCGCGCAGCGCATCGGCATAACGAAAATAGGGGCCGGAATCGCCTTTGGCCAGGGCGCGCTTGGCTTCATCGTAATACTGGCGCTGTAGAGTCAGGTCTGCCGCCTGGGCGCAGTGGACGGCTGTGGTGGAAAGAAGCAGGCAAGATAAAACACTGAAAAGGCGACTGCGCATGAGACATCCGGGCAGAGAAATCATGACAAGTGCCGACAGGGCCAACACTGATTGCTCACTAGCTTAGCCTTTTGCCAGCAACCGGTGAAAGCTTTGCGGGCCTGCTGGCATCAGTTGGCAACAAATGTGCCGCGAGCGCCCTCGTGGGCGAAATACCCGGCCTTCTGCGGGCTCAACTCAGGTAGAATGCGCGCCCGGTTTTTGGAGAAGAACATGACCCTGCTCAAATTCAGCGATGTGTCCCTTGCTTTCGGCGCCATGCCGTTGTTGGACAAGGTGTCCTGGCAGATCGCCCGTGGTGAGCGGGTGTGCATCATCGGCCGTAACGGTACTGGCAAATCCAGCATGATGAAGCTGGTCAAGGGCGATCAGAAGCCCGACGACGGCTCCGTATGGCGCGCACCCGGTCTGAAGATCGGCGAGTTGCCCCAGGAATTGCCGGTGGCCGACGAGCGGACCGTGTTCGACGTGGTCGCCCAGGGCCTGGACGGTGTCGGCGAGTTGCTGGCCCAGTACCACCACCTGAGCCAGAACATCGTCACCGACGCCGATCTGGAAAAACTGATGCACGTCCAGCACGACCTCGAAGCCCGTGACGGCTGGCGCCTGCAACAATTGGTGGACAGCACCCTGAGCCGCCTGCAACTGCCGGCCGACAAGACCCTCGCCGAGTTGTCCGGCGGCTGGCGTCGTCGCGTGCTGCTGGCCCAGGCCCTGGTGTCCGAGCCGGACCTGCTGCTGCTCGACGAGCCCACCAACCACCTGGACATCGGTGCCATCGCCTGGCTGGAAGAGGCGCTGAAGGATTTCCAGGGGGCGGTCCTCTTTATTACCCACGACCGTTCCTTCCTGCAGAACCTGGCTACCCGCATCCTCGAACTGGACCGCGGCGGCCTGATCGACTGGAACGGCGACTACGCCAGCTTCCTGGTGCACAAGGAAGCCATGCTGGCGGCGGAAGAAACCGCCAACGCGCTGTTCGACAAGCGCCTGGCCCAGGAGGAAGTCTGGATTCGCCAGGGCATCAAGGCCCGGCGCACCCGCAACGAAGGCCGCGTGCGCGCCCTCAAGGCGCTGCGTGTCGAGCGCAGCGAACGTCGCGAGCGTACCGGCAAGGCCAATATCCAGCTGGAAACCGCAGACAAGTCCGGCAAGCAGGTGATGGTGCTGGAGAACGTCAGCTTCGCTCACCCGGACGGTCCGTTCCTGGTCAAGGACTTCTCCATGGTCCTGCAGCGCGGCGACCGCATCGGCCTCTTGGGCGCCAACGGTACCGGCAAGACCACGCTGCTCAAGCTGATGCTCGGTGGCCTGGTGCCCAGCAGCGGTAAGGTGGAAGAGGGTACGCGTATCGACGTGGCCTACTTCGACCAGTTGCGCCATCAGCTGGATCTGGAAAAGACCGTGATCGACAACGTCGCCGAAGGTCGCGACTTCATCGAGATCGATGGCCAGAGCCGCCACGTGCTGAGCTACCTCGGCGACTTCCTGTTCAGCCCGCAGCGTGCTCGCACGCCGGTCAAGGCGTTGTCTGGCGGCGAACGTGCGCGGTTGCTGCTGGCCAAGCTGTTCAGTAAACCGGCCAACCTGCTGGTGCTCGATGAACCGACCAACGACCTGGATGTAGAAACCCTCGAACTGCTGGAAGAGGTGCTGCTGACCTTCCAGGGCACTGTGCTGATGGTCAGCCACGACCGGGCATTCCTCGACAACGTGGTGACCAGCACCCTGGTCTTCGAAGGCGAAGGCAAGGTGCGCGAGTACGTCGGCGGCTACCAGGACTGGTTGCGCCAGGGCGGTTCGCCGCGGTTGCTGGGGGTGACCGAGAACAAGTCCGGCAAGGCCGAGCTGAATTCTGCAGTGGTGGCACCGGTACAGGCGGCTCCGGCTCCTGCCCAGGAAGCGCCGGCGGCGAAAAAGAAGCTCAGCTACAAATTGCAGCGCGAGCTTGAGGCTTTGCCGGGGCAGATCGATGCCATGGAGCAGCAGATCGCCGGGGTCGAGGCGGAAATGGCCGACGCTGGTTTCTATCAGCGCCCGGCGGCGGAAACTGCGGCGGTAATTGCCCGCCTTGAGCAGTTGAATGCCGAACTGGAGCAGATGGTCGAGCGCTGGGCCGAACTGGATGCCTGAGTGACCGGTTGCTGATAAAAAAGCCCGACTGCAGAGTCGGGCTTTTTTTCAATGCGCTTGCCAGCTTTTGGGAGCCGGCAACCCTCGGGGCGGGTTCAGCGTTTGACCAGGTGCACGGCCAGCACGTCGCAAGGCGCGCCGTGCAGGACGTCATTGGCGGTGGAGCCCAGCAGCAGGGCTAGGCCATGTCGGCCGTGGCTGCCGACCACGATCAGGTCGCATTCCTGTTCCTTGGCCAGGTGATGGATTTCCTGGCGCGGCTGGCCGTAGGTCAGGTGGCTGTATTCCTTGGTCAGCTCCGGGTACTTGTTGATCAGCCGATCAAGACGCTCCCGGGCCTGGTCGAACTGTTGCTGCTGCAATTGCGAAAGATCCATGGGGACGTCGCCCCCGAAGGCCATGGCCATGGGCTCGACAATGTGCACCAGGGACAGCTTGGCTCCATTGCTCACCGACAGCTCGCGAGCACGGTGGATAACAGGATCGCACTCTTCGGTTAGATCTACGGCGACCAGAATATGGTGGTAGGGCATGAGGTGCTCCTCCTGAGGGTTGCAATAGCTTCAAGTATGGCTGGTTTCAAGCGGGTTGGTTTGACCCAGGTCCCGCTCATCAAAAATCGAGAGTACAGATATGACGGTCTGGATAGTGGTGTCAATCCTTGCGGTAGTTCTCAGTCCGCTGGCGTGGTTGCGACCTTCTCGTCGCCAGAGCGGGTTGATCGCCTTGCGCATGGAGGCGCGACGCATGGGCCTGGCCATGCAACTGGCCCCTCAGGAGTGGCCGCACTGGCTGGGCCAGGAGCCGCCCAACCCTTGCCCGCAGTATCACCGGCCACGGCGCAGCGGGCAGCCTGTGTGTTGGAGTTATTGGCAGATCGCGCCGGGCAACTGGGTCAACCAGTGGCGCGAGGCCTGTGTCGATGAGCCACTGCTCAAGCACTTCCAGGCCTTGCCGGCAGGGGTGTTCAAGGTCGAGGCGGACAAGCAGATGATTGCCCTGTACTGGAACGAGCGCGGCGAGGTCAGTGTTTTGCAGGATATTGCCTCGGTGCTCAAGGCGTTGGCCTGAGTCATCCAGGGGGGGGGGCGCGCGGCAATCGCGGGCAGCCGGCAATAAAAAGCCCGATATCAGCATCGGGCGGGGATGGCCAGGCAGGCCGGTAATCTCGTGGCTGCCACCCGGGGTGGCCTCTTGCAGAATGGGGCGGTGCCCCTGTCGCACAAACTGTGCGGCTTCTTCAGATATTTTCCCAGCGTAGTCGCTCTTTCTCCCATTCAGTGGGAGATTTAGGGCGCATTTTCTAAATATAGATCCTATGAATGGTTATGAATGCAGGGGCGTGTTGATCGTCCAGGGAGCAATGGAGTGACCGCAAAGTCGCGTTTCAAACAGCATTTTGGACGATTGACAATTGCTGGATTTTCCCTGAATGTGGCGTACCCAAATCAAACGGGCGTATGAAATGAGCGTTTGCATCGCAGGCGGCTCTATACAGAATCCCGACTATCGCGTTGGCGGGTGTGCCTGGCGGATTGGCGTTAGCATCGACGGTGACGTTAGTGCCATGCCAGAAGTCAGCGTCCGACGTGTACTGTTCAGCTTCCATATCGTGGAGATCAGTTGATGATTTACGAAGGTAAAGCCATCACGGTTAAGGCTCTTGAAAGTGGCATCGTCGAATTGAATTTCGACCTCAAGGGTGAGTCCGTCAACAAGTTCAACCGTCTAACCCTGAACGAATTGCGTCAGGCTGTTGACACCATCAAGGCAGATGCTTCGATCAAGGGCGTGATCGTCAGCAGCGGCAAGGACGTGTTCATCGTCGGCGCCGACATCACCGAGTTTGTCGACAACTTCAAGCTGCCGGATGCCGAGCTGGTGGCAGGCAACCTCGAAGCCAACAAGATCTTCAGCGATTTCGAAGACCTCAACGTGCCAACCGTTGCCGCGATCAACGGCATCGCCCTGGGCGGCGGCCTGGAAATGTGCCTGGCGGCGGACTACCGCGTCATGGCTGCCAGTGCCAAGATCGGCCTGCCGGAAGTCAAGCTGGGCATCTACCCGGGCTTCGGCGGTACCGTGCGCCTGCCGCGCCTGATCGGTGCCGACAACGCCATCGAGTGGATTGCCGCCGGCAAGGAAAACCGTGCTGAAGACGCGCTGAAAGTCGGTGCCGTCGACGCCGTGGTTGCTCCCGACAAACTCAAGGACGCCGCTCTGGCGCTGGTCAAGCGCGCCATTTCCGGCGAGTTCGACTACAAGGCCAAGCGCCAGCCTAAGCTGGAAAAGCTCAAGCTCAACGCCATTGAGCAGATGATGGCTTTCGAAACCGCCAAAGGTTTCGTGGCCGGCCAGGCTGGCCCGAACTACCCGGCACCGGTCGAAGCGATCAAGACCATTCAGAAAGCCGCCAACTTCGGCCGCGACAAAGCCTTGGAAGTAGAGGCCGCCGGCTTCGTCAAACTGGCCAAGACCTCTGCTGCGCAAAGCCTGATCGGCCTGTTCCTGAACGATCAGGAACTGAAGAAAAAGGCCAAGGCCTACGACGAAATCGCCAAGGACGTGAAGCAGGCCGCCGTACTCGGCGCCGGTATCATGGGTGGCGGCATCGCCTACCAGTCGGCCTCCAAAGGCACGCCGATCCTGATGAAGGACATCAACGAACACGGCATCGAGCAGGGGCTGGCGGAAGCCGCGAAACTGCTGGTGGGCCGTGTTGACAAAGGCCGCATGACCGCCGCGAAGATGGCTGAAGTGCTCAACGGCATTCGTCCGACCCTGTCCTACGGTGACTTCGGCAACGTCGACCTGGTGGTTGAAGCCGTGGTCGAGAACCCCAAGGTCAAGCAGATCGTGCTGGCTGAAGTGGAAGGCCAGGTCAAGGAGGACACCATCCTGGCGTCCAATACCTCGACCATTTCCATCAGCCTGCTGGCCAAGGCCCTCAAGCGTCCGGAAAACTTCGTCGGCATGCACTTCTTCAACCCGGTGCACATGATGCCGCTGGTGGAAGTGATCCGTGGCGAGAAGTCCAGCGAACTGGCGGTAGCGACCACCGTTGCCTACGCCAAGAAAATGGGCAAGAACCCGATCGTGGTCAACGACTGCCCGGGCTTTTTGGTCAACCGCGTGCTGTTCCCGTACTTCGGCGGTTTCGCCAAGCTGGTCAGCGCCGGTGTGGACTTCGTGCGCATCGACAAGATCATGGAGAAATTCGGCTGGCCAATGGGCCCGGCTTACCTGATGGACGTGGTCGGCATCGACACCGGCCACCACGGTCGTGACGTCATGGCTGAAGGCTTCCCGGATCGCATGAAGGACGATCGCCGCTCGGCCGTGGACGTGCTCTACGAAGCCAAGCGCCTGGGCCAGAAGAACGGCAAGGGCTTCTACGCCTACGAAACCGACAAGAAGGGCAAGCAGAAGAAGGTGGCCGATCCGTCGGTGCTGGAAGTGCTCAAGCCGATTGTCTACGAGCAGCGTGAAGTCACCGACGAAGACATCATCAACTGGATGATGATCCCGTTGTGCCTGGAAACCGTTCGTTGCCTGGAAGACGGCATCGTTGAAGCCGCTGCCGAAGCTGACATGGGCCTGGTCTACGGCATTGGTTTCCCTCCATTCCGTGGCGGTGCGCTGCGCTACATCGATTCCATCGGTGTTGCCGAGTTCGTTGCCCTGGCCGACCAGTACGCCGATCTGGGCGCGCTGTACCACCCGACCGCGAAGCTGCGTGAAATGGCCAAGAACGGCCAGAGCTTCTTCGGTTAAGCGCCCACACTAGAGCGAGAGTGAACATATGAGCTTGAATCCTAGAGACGTCGTGATTGTCGACTTCGGTCGTACTCCGATGGGCCGCTCCAAGGGCGGCATGCACCGCAACACCCGCGCCGAAGACATGTCGGCGCACCTGATCAGCAAACTGCTGGAACGCAACGCCAAGGTCGACCCGGCGGAAGTCGAGGACGTGATCTGGGGCTGCGTCAACCAGACCCTGGAGCAGGGCTGGAACATCGCACGCATGGCGTCGCTGATGACCCAGATCCCGCACACCTCGGCCGGCCAGACCGTCAGCCGCTTGTGTGGCTCGTCCATGAGTGCTTTGCACACTGCCGCGCAAGCGATCATGACCGGCAACGGTGACGTGTTCGTGGTCGGCGGCGTCGAGCACATGGGCCACGTGAGCATGATGCACGGTGTCGATCCGAACCCGCACATGTCCCTGTATGCAGCCAAAGCCTCCGGCATGATGGGCCTGACCGCCGAGATGCTGGGCAAGATGCACGGCATCACCCGTGAGCAGCAGGACGCCTTTGGCGTGCGCTCCCACCAGCTCGCCCACAAGGCGACTGTGGAAGGCAAGTTCAAGGATGAAATCATCCCGATGCAGGGTTACGACGAGAACGGTTTCCTGAAACTGTTCGACTACGACGAAACCATCCGTCCCGAGACCACCCTGGAGAGCCTGGCGGCCCTGAAGCCGGCGTTCAACCCTAAAGGTGGTACCGTGACTGCCGGTACTTCGTCGCAGATCACCGACGGTGCCTCGTGCATGATCGTGATGTCGGCCCAGCGTGCCCAGGACCTGGGTATCCAGCCGATGGCGGTGATTCGTTCGATGGCCGTTGCAGGTGTGGATCCGGCCATCATGGGCTATGGTCCAGTACCGGCCACGCAGAAAGCCCTGAAGCGCGCGGGCCTGGGCATCAACGATATCGACTTCTTCGAGCTCAACGAAGCTTTCGCTGCACAGGCCCTGCCAGTGCTGAAAGATCTGAAAGTGCTCGACAAGATGAACGAGAAGGTTAACCTGCACGGCGGCGCGATCGCCCTGGGTCACCCGTTTGGTTGCTCCGGCGCACGTATCTCCGGGACCCTGCTCAACGTCATGAAGCAGAATGGCGGCACCTTCGGGGTGTCCACCATGTGCATCGGCCTTGGCCAGGGTATCTCGACCGTCTTCGAACGCGTTTAAGCGTTGGGTTGATGGAAGCCGGGGCCCAGTGCCCCGGTTTTTGTTTTTCTGAAGATTTGTTTGTCTTTATTTTGAAAAAATTGCACGAGGGCCAGAGCATGCAGTTACAACCCGGGCTCTATCAGCATTACAAGGGGCCGCAGTACCGCGTTTTCAGCGTGGCGCGGCACTCGGAAACGGAAGAAGAAGTGGTGTTCTACCAAGCCCTGTATGGGGATTACGGCTTTTGGGTGCGGCCCTTGAGCATGTTCCTGGAGTCGGTCGAAGTTGACGGCGAGCAGGTCCCGCGCTTTGCTTTGGTGCAGGCCGAACCCAGTCTTTTTTCACCGGCATGAGTACAGGTCGCGCAGTACCCTGCGCTTGACCTCACCCTGTTGCCACTATATATAGCGGTGCCGCGTCAGGCGCCAACCGCCTTTCACTTCTCGAATTCAGGAATTTTCTGATCCATGGGCAAATCGCTGGTCATTGTGGAATCCCCGGCTAAGGCCAAGACCATCAACAAGTACTTGGGTAACCAATACGTGGTGAAGTCGAGTATCGGCCATATCCGAGACCTGCCCACCAGCGGTTCGGCAAGTGCCGCCAAGGAGCCAGCCGCCAAGCGTGGCAAGGCCGCTGCTGGCGAAGCCCCGGCTCTGTCGCCGAAGGAAAAGGCTCGCAAGCAGCTGGTGTCGCGTATGGGCGTCGATCCCGAGCACGGCTGGAAAGCCAAGTACGAAATCCTCCCTGGCAAGGAAAAGGTCATCGAAGAGCTGCGCCGCCTTGCCAAGGATGCCGACACCATCTATCTCGCAACGGACTTGGACCGCGAAGGGGAAGCCATCGCCTGGCACCTGCGGGAAGCCATCGGCGGTGATGACAGCCGCTACAAACGCGTGGTGTTCAACGAAATCACCAAGAAGGCGATCCAGGAAGCCTTCTCCCAGCCGGGCGAGCTGGACATTGATCGAGTCAATGCCCAGCAGGCGCGACGCTTCCTCGACCGTGTGGTGGGCTACATGGTTTCGCCGCTGCTGTGGGCGAAGATTGCCCGTGGCCTGTCTGCCGGTCGCGTGCAGTCGGTAGCCGTGAAGCTGGTGGTGGAGCGCGAGCGTGAGATTCGTGCCTTCATCCCGGAAGAATACTGGGAAGTACACGCTGACCTGGGCACTGCCAAGGGCTCGAATGTGCGTTTTGAAGTGGCCCGTGAAAACGGCGAAGCCTTCAAGCCGCTCAACGAAGCACAGGCCATGGCCGCCCTGGAGAAGCTCAAGGCCTCGGCCTACAGCGTCGCCAAGCGTGAAGACAAGCCCACCAGCAGCAAGCCATCGGCGCCGTTCATCACCTCCACCCTGCAGCAGGCTGCGAGCAATCGCCTGGGCTTCGGGGTGAAGAAGACCATGATGATGGCCCAGCGTCTGTATGAAGCCGGCTACATCACCTATATGCGTACCGACTCCACCAACCTCTCGGCCGATGCCGTGGCGATGGCGCGTACCTATATCGAAGACGAGTTCGGCAACAAGTACCTGCCGGCTTCGCCCAATGTCTACAGCAGCAAGGAAGGGGCCCAGGAGGCGCACGAGGCGATTCGTCCGTCCGATGTGAACACCCACCCAAGCAAGCTGTCGGGCATGGAACGTGACGCTGAGCGCCTCTACGAGCTGATCTGGCGCCAGTTCGTCGCCTGCCAGATGCTGCCGGCGCAATACCTGTCCACCACCGTCAGCGTCGCCGCTGGCGACTTCGAGCTGCGTGCCAAGGGCCGCATCCTCAAGTTTGACGGTTACACCCGGGTCATGCCGCAGATGGCCAAGCCGGGCGATGACGATGTGCTGCCGGAAATGGCCCAGGGCGAAGTGCTGAAGCTGATCAAGCTCGATCCGAGCCAGCACTTCACCAAGCCACCGGCGCGTTACTCCGAAGCCAGCCTGGTGAAGGAAATGGAAAAGCGCGGCATTGGTCGTCCTTCGACCTATGCGGCAATCATTTCGACCATCCAGGATCGCGGCTATGTGACCCTGCACAACCGTCGTTTTTATTCGGAAAAGATGGGCGACATCGTCACTGAGCGCCTTTCCGAGAGCTTCTCCAATCTCATGGACTACGGCTTCACCGCCGGCATGGAAGAGAATCTCGATGACGTGGCCCAGGGCGAGCGCGACTGGAAGAACGTCCTCGACGAATTCTACGGTGACTTCAAGAAGAAGCTCGAAGTGGCCGAGGGCGCCGAAAGCGGCATGCGCGCCAACCAACCGGTAATGACCGATATCCCATGCCAGACCTGCGGCCGGCCGATGCAGATCCGTACCGCCTCCACCGGCGTGTTCCTCGGCTGCTCGGGCTACAGCCTGCCGCCCAAGGAGCGTTGCAAGGCCACCGTCAACCTGGTGCCGGGCGACGAGATCGCCGCGGATGACGAGGGCGAGTCCGAATCCCTGGTGCTGCGCGGCAAGCATCGTTGCCCGATCTGCAGTACGGCGATGGATGCCTACCTGCTGGACGAAAAGCGCAAGCTGCACATCTGCGGTAACAACCCGGATTGCGCCGGCTACGAGATCGAAGAGGGCAGCTACCGGATCAAGGGGTATGAAGGCCCGAGCCTGGAGTGTGATAAGTGCGGCAGCGAGATGCAGCTCAAGACCGGCCGTTTCGGCAAGTTCTTCGGTTGCACCAACCCGACCTGCAAGAACACTCGCAAGCTGCTGAAAAGCGGTGACGCGGCGCCGCCGAAGATGGACCCGGTGAAGATGCCCGAGCTCAAGTGCGAGAAGGTCAACGACACCTACATCCTGCGCGATGGCGCTTCGGGCCTGTTCCTGGCGGCCAGTCAGTTCCCGAAAAACCGCGAGACCCGTGCGCCGTTGGTGCTGGAACTGATCCCGCACAAGGATGAGATCGATCCCAAGTACCACTTCCTCTGCGAAGCTCCGCAGAAGGACCCGGACGGCCGCCCTGCGGTGGTGCGCTACAGCCGCAAGACCAAGGAGCAGTACGTGCAGACCGAAGTCGACGGCAAGCCGACCGGCTGGCGTGCCTTCTACGACGGCGGTAAATGGAAGGTCGAAGACAAGCGCTAAGTGCTTGGCCTGCCGAGGGCTAGCTTCTCGGTGTAGCGACCAACAGGGCCGCATGACTCCTTCGGGGGCATGCGGCCTTTCTTTTGCTTGCGGCAAGCTGGAGTGATCCCTGAAACTGTGCCGTCTGCATCTGGTTCTCTTTTCGCAGTGGAGGCTGCCCATATGGCCCACGAGCTCTATACCCGTACCAATCAGAAAATCTACTTTGCCGGTCTGTCGCTCGAAGCCCTGGCACGCGCTGAGGAAGGGCGGGCCATGAATGCCCAGGCGCAGGTCCAGGCGGGGCGCGAGTCGGTGCTGTTCCACCTGTACGGGGCCTTGCTGGGGCTGTGCCATGAAATTGCCGGGTTCTATCGGCTGCCGCAGGCCAATGCGGCCCGGGTCGAGCAGATCCTCAATCGTGAAGTGCTGCAAAGCATTGCCATTCCCGAGCTGGCAGAGCTGGTGGAATTGGCGCACAGCCCGCAAACCTGGCTGGCGCAACTGCTGTCTGCTTACAGCGAGCTGTTTCAGCCGCCACAGGCGCCGCACAAGCCCAAGGGCGACGTAACCCAGCCACTGATTATTGCGGTCAATCTGGATGAAGAGGAGCCCGAGCAGGCACTGAGTCGGGAAGAGCTGGAAAGCTGGCGGCAGAACCTCAAGGCCCTGGCCATTCGTTTCAGGGATGGCCTTAACGAGTGTTGATCCTGAGCGCTGCTTGATGGGTGGCGTGACTATTTGATCAAGGAAGATTCATGCTGTTCTTCTTGCGTGACCAGGCGCTGCTTCGCCTGCTGAACGATTGCCGGGTGCGAGTGGTTCGTGCCCAGTCCAATACTGACTTGCTGGAAGTGCTCGACAGGCTGGAGATATTCCCCGGCGGTCTGGAATTCGACCATGTGCAGGCAATAACGCTTCTGGTCCTGGCGTTTGCCTCCCTGGCTGTCGCGCTGCTGATGGACGGCATGGGCGGGATGTTCTGGGTGTTTCTGGCTCTGTGTTTCTTTAGCTATTACGTCAGCAAAGGGGCCTATGGCTCCTTGACTGATCTGGCGGCAAGCATCGTGCGCAAGTGCGTAATGTTTCATCATGGCTTGAGCGAGTCCGACAGCAGTGCCGACTGGCGCCTGAAAAGGCTGAACAACGAGTTCAGCGATTACCAGCGGGGTAATGAGCGACGTCATATCCAGGACTCGCTCCTGGGTGTCTACCAGGGGCCTCGCCAGTCCTTGGCGTTCGAGTATCACCATCTGCAGTACGTCAATTCCAGGCAAGAGCGTGGTGCCGGCGGCAGCTATCGCACTGTCTACGACACGTACAACCGCTACAGCCTGGTGCTGGATTTCCCGTGGGTGACAGAGATTACGGTTCGCTCCAGTCCCCTGGAAGTGTCATTGGCGGGGCAGCCGTTCAAGACCGGTCGCGACGATTTCGACCAGGTCTTTGTACTGCGCGGTAATGATCAGGCCTGTTGCGAACACTTCGCCAGGCCAGCAACCCTGGACCTCCTGATGGAGCTTTCACGCCACCTTTACCGGGTCAATCTGGAATTTTCCAGTCAAGGGCGGCTCTGTCTGAGCTTTGATAATGCGGACATCATTGCCCATGCCGATCCGGGCTCGCTGAGTGACCTGGCGGTCTTTCGCGAGCGGATCAAGGCGGGTATCGAGTTGCCGAAGCTGTATTCACTGCTGGAGCTGGTGCATCGGTTGGCGCAGTTGCATGACAGCCATGCTCTTGCTGCTGTTCCAGATGCTCCTGAGGCTGGCAACTTGATCAAGGAAATGTAATGCAGTTTCTCAAGCACGATGCCGAGTTGGTGAAGTTGTTGGCCACTAGCAATGCAGAGGTGGCTCGAGCCAAGAGCAACGAGGATCTATTGAGGGTCATCGCCAGGCTCCAGTCCTTCAGGGGAGGGTTGGAGTTCGATCATGCCCAGTCCTGGCTGCTGTTGATGCTGGCTATTGTGTCGGCGATCCCGGCCATGGCGGGTGTGGAGCTGATGTGGTTTGCGACGGCCTGCCTGGGTTTTGCCACCTTGTATACCTGGATGGGTCGTAAAGCCGTGTTAGACGAGTTACCGCAGAAAATAGCCCGTAAGTGTTCATTCCTCAGTAACGGCCTTTGGGACCCGGGCGGAACCGCCGATGAGCGTTTCGCGCAACTGAGCAGTGAGTTCGACGACTATGATCGCGGCAATGACAGCCGCCGTATCGAGGCTTCAGCCAGGGGGACCTACCAGGGCCCGCGGCATCAGTTGTCCTTTGTCTTCCACCATCTGCGTTACGTGAACTCCCACTACAAACGCAAATCCGATGGCGAGAGCGAGCGGGTCTATGAGAGTTTCGATCGCTTCAGCCTGGTGGTGGACTTTCCTTGGGTCAGAGGGGTGATGGTGCGCAGTGATCTGCCAAATACCAAGAGCAAGAAGCGCAAAGTCTTTGAGACCACTTCCGATGACTTCAACAGAAGCTTCAATTTCACCGGTGATAGTGAGCTGGCTTGCGCGAAGTTCGCAACGCCCACCACCCTGGCTTTCTTGCTGGAACTTCGTCGGCGGCTGAAAAAGGTGAATCTGGAATTCTCCAGCGAGGGCCATTTATGTCTGAGCTTCGATGATGCCGAGGTCATGGCCTACAAGGATCCGGGCACGTTTGACGATCTGCCGAGCTTCTACGCCAATATCGAGCAGGGCCTGCCGTTGCCTAACCTGTTTCCGGTGCTGGCCCTGGTGCATGAGTTGGCGGAGCTGCACGACAACAATTTCGATCTTCCGCTGAAGGTCACTGATGAAATGGAGCAGTAGAGTATGGAGTTGTTGCTGGTCATCGCGATTGCCTTGGGCGTTCTTGCCTATGTGCACTACAACAAGATTGTCGGTGCGCATAACCGTGCCCAGCGGGCCTGGTCGGATGTGCTGACCTACCAGCGCCAGAGGATCAAGGTGCTGGACATGCTGGAGCCGCAAGTGGCTGGCTTCCAGGCCTACGAAAGCCAGTTGCTGGAAAAGATCGTTGGGCTGCGTAGTGCCATTGGTAGCTTGCCATCCGCAGCCGACGGTGATGCGCTCAAGTCGGTAGACCAGGGCACCAAGGCTTTGCTGGGCGGTTTGAATCTTGCGTTTGAGGCCTATCCCGACCTCAAGTCCGTCGAGTTGTTGAGCAACCTGATGCGTGAGGTTGCCGAGCAGGAAGGCAATATCGGTGGGGCGATTACCCTGTTCAACCTGAATGTGGAGCACTTCAACAACTCCATTCAGATGTTTCCCGGCTCCTTGGTCAATCGGTTGGCCCTGAAGAAGTCGCTGATCACGCCGTTTTCCGACAGCCAGGCCTCGGCGGGTTTTGAATACAAGCCGAATTTTTGAAGGGGGCTGGCGCGGGCTTGGGGTCGGTGTGGCTAGGTGTTGATTGCAAGGATCGGGAAGTAATTCCTGGTGAGGGGGCACGACCCCCTTGCAAGATCCTGAGCGGGGCGGGGGTGATGACTGATATAATCCCGCCCTTTCGTGGAGACCAGACCTTTATGCCAACGTCCTTTCTAGAAATTGTCGAGTTGCCAGACGGCCGTATCGAGCTGCGCAGAGCTGAGGACGAGGGTTCTCTGGTTACTTTGGATTTCTCCGAGGATGCCAAAGCCTTTCTGCAAGGTCAGCACGTGGAAGTGGCCAAGGCCATGTTGAGCGTCGGCGTACAGATGGCCGGTCGATTGGTTGAAGGTGAAATTGACAAGGAAGATGGCCCGCGGGTTCTGCACTAAGCCCGTCTATCGGGTTTCTCCGGTCATCCGTCGCATTTGTTCCGGCTTCTCAATCCTGGAGAAGCCTTGTGTCATTCAAGCGTAAATCCCACGCTTTCCCGGTGTTTCATCCCAGGCGAATATTCAGGCTCTGCGCATCGCCAGTCCGTGCGGCGCTGATCAGCTGTTGCCGGGCGCTGGCGCTCAACGGGTTCAACCAGCTGACTACGGTATGACTGCGACCCAGGCGCAGGGCCTCGCAGGCGAGCTGTTGCGGGCTCTGATTGCCCCGGGGGTGCAGTAGCAGGATCCCCTCGCGATTCAGGCCGGCGTCCCGTAGCCAGCTTTGGGTCAGGCTGGAGGGCGGGGCGATCAGTGTCAGCCAGCGCGCGTCCTGGTCCTGGCTGAGTTCCCGAAGGATAGGTGCCAATAGGTTCAGGCAGTTCCCGGCGGCGCCGCGTAACGACAGCTCGCTGAAGGCTTCTGGATCTTTGTTCCAGGGCGATTCGACCACTTCCTTGAGGGCGGGCGCCAATGGCTGGGCCAGGAACGCCTCGAACAGTGGCAGTTGTGCTTGCTGTGGTGTGTGGGGGAACTGCATGGAGCCTCCTTTAGCGGCGAATGACGCCGACACTCAAGCCTTCGATCACCAGATCCTGATCTTTCAGGTTGACTTCGATGGGGGCGAATTCAGGGTTCTCGGCAATCAGCCAGACCTTGCTGCCTTCGCGCTTGAAGCGCTTGACCGTGACCTCATCACCGATGCGCGCCACCACGACCTGGCCATTGCGGGCCTCGCGAGTGGTGTGTACCGCCAACAGGTCGCCGTCGAAGATGCCGATGTCCTTCATGCTCATGCCATGGACGCGAAGCAGGTAATCGGCGCGAGGGTGGAAGAAGGTCGGGTTGATATTGCAGGACTCTTCGATGTGCTGCTGGGCCAGGATCGGTGCACCGGCGGCGACACGGCCAATGATCGGCAGGGTATCGTCGGCCTTGGCTTCGAAGCCGGGAATGCGGATTCCGCGGGAGGCACCCGGGGTCATCTCGATGGCGCCTTTGCGGGCCAGGGCCTTGAGGTGTTCCTCAGCGGCGTTGGGCGATTTGAATCCCAGTTCCTGGGCAATTTCCGCACGGGTGGGCGGGTAGCCGTTGTCTTCGAGGCAGCGTTTGATAAAAGCCAGAATCTCAGCTTGGCGTGGCGTCAGTTTTAGCATGTCGATCGCTCTGTCTTTTTATACAGTGACTGGGATTATATACAGTGAACGTCGCTTGGCAATCCTCCTTTTGCCTGTGGCGGCCGAGCGGTTGTCATCCGGGGGCCGCAATCCTGCGCCGAAGGCTGGCTACAGTGGCCGGCAGGTGTGATTAAATAGCGCGCCGGACGGCTTGCGCAGAGGCCGGCAGGCTTGACATTGCAAAGCCTGAAACGTATGTTTCAAACAAGTGTTTGTCAGGCGGAGTAGCCATGGCCCAGTCGGAAACCGTTGAACGCATTCTCGATGCTGCCGAGCAGTTGTTCGCGGAAAAAGGTTTTGCCGAAACCTCATTGCGGCTGATCACCAGCAAGGCCGGGGTCAACCTGGCAGCGGTCAACTATCATTTCGGGTCCAAGAAGGCCTTGATCCAGGCGGTATTCTCGCGTTTCCTCGGCCCGTTCTGCATCAGTCTCGATCGTGAGCTTGAGCGCCGCCAGTCCAGGCCGGAGAACAAGCCGAGCCTGGAAGAGCTGCTGGAGATCCTCGTCGAGCAGGCCCTGGTAGTGCAGCCGCGCAGCGGTAACGACCTGTCGATCTTCATGCGTCTGCTGGGGCTGGCGTTCAGCCAGAGCCAGGGGCATTTGCGGCGTTATCTGGAGGACATGTACGGCAAGGTGTTCCGCCGCTACATGCTGCTGGTCAACGAAGCGGCGCCGCGTATTCCGCCCATCGAGCTGTTCTGGCGCGTGCACTTCATGCTCGGTGCTGCGGCGTTCAGCATGTCCGGGATCAAGGCGCTGCGGGCTATCGCCGAAACCGATTTCGGGGTCAATACCTCCATCGAGCAGGTGATGCGCCTGATGGTGCCGTTCCTCGCCGCGGGCATGCGTGCCGAAACCGGCGTCACCGACGAAGCCATGGCCAGCGCCCAGCTCAAGCCGCGCAGCAAATCGGCCCCGGCAGCCGCCAAGGCCTGACCCACGGGTGGGCGCGACAGCTTACATCCGCTAAGCTAGCCGCCCATGCCGATTCTCGTTCTATATCCCGTGCCTTCCCTGCGCCGATGCTGCTCGGCCGGCTGCATCCATGCGGATGCGGCTCGATCAGCGTTGCCTGGAAGCCATCGTAGTGCTTAAGGAATTTCTATGACTGCTGGCCTGCAAGGCTCTTTGATGGTGGACGTCGCCGGTACCTGGCTGACGGCCGAAGATCGCCAACTCCTGCGTCAGCCGCAGGTCGGTGGGTTGATCATCTTTGCCCGCAATATCGAACATCCGCGCCAGGTACGGGAGCTGTGCGCGGCGATTCGCGCGATTCGCCCGGACCTGTTGTTGGCCGTGGACCAGGAGGGCGGTCGGGTGCAGCGTCTGCGCCAGGGCTTTGTGCGCCTGCCGGCCATGCGTGCCCTGGCCGACAATCCGAATGCCGAGTACCTGGCCGAGCAGTGTGGCTGGGTCATGGCCGCCGAGGTGCTGGCAGTGGGGCTGGACCTGAGCTTCGCCCCGGTACTGGACCTCGATCACCGGCGCAGCGCGGTGGTGGGCAGCCGGGCTTTCGAGGGCGACCCCGAACAGGCGGCGTTGCTCGCCGGTGCGTTTATCCGCGGTATGAACAGCGCCGGCATGGCCGCTACCGGCAAGCACTTTCCCGGGCACGGCTGGGCCGAGGCCGACTCCCATGTGGCGATCCCCAATGACGAGCGCAGTCTGGATGAAATCCGTGCCAAGGACCTGCTGCCCTTTGCTCGTCTGAGCAAGCAGTTGGCGGCAGTGATGCCTGCGCACGTCATCTATCCGCAAGTCGACCCTCAACCGGCCGGCTTCTCGCGCTACTGGTTGCAGGACATCCTGCGTGGCGAGCTGCAATTTGACGGGGTGATCTTCAGCGATGACCTGTCCATGGCCGGCGCCCATGTCGTCGGAGACGCGGCAAGCCGGATCGAAGCGGCGCTGACCGCCGGTTGCGACATGGGGCTGGTATGCAATGACCGTGCTGCCGCCGAGCTGGCCCTGAGTGCCGTGCAGCGCCTCAAGGTACAGCCTTCGCCACGCATCGCGCGCATGCGTGGCCAGGCCTTCGCCAATATCGAGTACAAGCAGGATCCGCGTTGGTTGGCGGCGCTGGGTGCCCTCAAGGATGCCCAGTTGATCGACTGACGACTTCGCAAGGGGGCTCCGGGCAATTCTGGATGCCCCCGCACGTGGCCGGTCTCAGCGGCCGCCCTTGTTGTCCGGCAGTGGGGCGAACAAGGCTTCGATGTCGTCGCTCTGCAGCTTCCAGTCACCGGCCTTGCGCCCATCAAGCACGCCTGCCGCCAGGTCCGATTTTTCCTGCTGCAGGTGCTGGATCTTTTCTTCCACCGTACCTCGGGCAATCAGCTTGTAGACGAACACGGGCTTTTCCTGGCCGATGCGATAGGCGCGGTCGGTAGCCTGGCTCTCGGTGGCCGGGTTCCACCACGGGTCGTAGTGAATCACCGTATCGGCTTCGGTCAGGTTGAGGCCGACACCGCCGGCCTTGAGGCTGATCAGGAAAATCTGCAGCTTGCCGCTCTGGAAGTCCCGTACCGGAGTGCGCCGGTCCCGGGTCTGGCCGGTGAGCAAGGCGTAGGCGATGTTGCGCCGCTTCAGCTCGGCCTCGATCAGGCTCAGCATCGAGGTGAACTGCGAGAACAGCAGAATCCGCCGGCCCTCTTCGAACAGTTCTTCAAGCATTTCCATCAGGCTGTCGAGCTTGCCTGAGGAGCTGCCCCGTGTGGGTGGCGAGTCGTTGACCAGGCGCAGGTCGCAGCACACCTGGCGCAGTTTGAGCAGGGCTTCAAGAATGATGATCTGGCTGCGCGCCACACCTTTGCGGGTGATTTCGTCGCGCACTTTCTTGTCCATGGCCAGGCGCATGGTTTCGTAGACATCACGCTGCGCCTCGTTGAGCTCGACCCAGTGGATGATCTCGGTCTTGGGCGGCAGTTCGGTGGCCACTTGCTCCTTGGTACGGCGCAGCAGAAAGGGCTTGATCCGGCCGTTGAGGTGCTGCAGGCGCACCTCGCTGGCGTGCTTTTCAATCGGTACCCGGTAGTCACGGTTGAAGCTCTTGGCATCGCCGAGCCAGCCCGGCAAGAGGAAGTGGAACAGCGACCAGAGCTCCCCCAGATGGTTTTCCAGCGGCGTGCCGGACAGGCACAGGCGCTGCCGGGCATTGAGTTCCCGAGCGGCCTGGGCGGCCTTGCTCGACGGATTCTTGATGTACTGCGCCTCATCGAGGATCAGCACATGCAGGGGCTGGGCCGCCAGCAGTTCGATGTCCTTGGGCAGCAACGCATAGGTGGTCAGCAGCAAGTCATGGTCGCCCAGCTGGGCGAAGTGTTTCTTGCGCCCGGCGCCATACAGCGCCAGTACCTTGAGCTGCGGGGTGAAGTGCGCGGCCTCGTCCAGCCAGTTGGGAATCAGGCTGGTGGGCATTACCACCATGCAGGGGCGGTCCAGGCGCCCGGCGTTCTTCTCGCTGAGTATGTGCGCCAGGGTTTGCAGGGTCTTGCCCAGGCCCATGTCGTCGGCCAGGATGCCGCCCACTTCCAGCTGGCGCAGTGACTGCATCCAGCTCAGGCCTTCGAGCTGATAGGGGCGCAGGGTGGCGTTCAGGCCCTGGGGCGCCGGCGCCGAGTAGTCGCGGATGTCCCGCAGGCGCTGGGCGAAGGTGCGAATGTGTTCGCCGCCTTCCCATAGCAGTGGCAGGTCCTGCAACGGGTTGAGGCGGGTGGCGTCGGCGCTGCTCAAGCGCAGGGTGGTATCGCCGGGTTCTTGCAGATAGAACTCGCCCAGGGTTGCCAGTACCGGCTTCAGGCGGCCATAGGGCAGTGCCACTTGCAGCGGGCCATGCAGGGAGTTGGGCCGATTGGGAATGTTCACCAGGATCAGCTCGTCGTCGCGGCGCTTGGCCAGGCGCTCCGGATTGAGGATCTCGGTGTGCGAGCGCATCAGGTTGAGCAAAATCGGCAGCAGGCTCAAGCGCTCGCCGTTGACGATGATCCCCAGTTCCAGGTCGAACCAGTCGCGGCCCGGGGCCTCGTCGACACTGGCGTACCAGTCGTCCACCGCCGTCAGGTCGAAGCCGAAGCCTTCGTCGATCTGCAGCTCCCAGCCCTGGCTGCGCAGCTTGGGCAGCTCGTTGAGGGTGAAGGTCAGCCAGGCGCTGTCGTTGACCATCTCGAACAGCTCGCCGGCGCTTTCCGGCAGTGCCTTGCTCTGCCGGGTGGCGATCTTGAAGCCCAGGCCTCGCAATTGCTCGCGCCAGCCCTGTTCCAGCTCGGGCTGGCGCTTGATGCGCAGGCTCTGGTGTTCCTGGCGGATGATCACATCGGTGTTCTTCTGCCCGCTGGCGTATTCGCCCCTATAGTTGAACGACAGTGCGGCGCGGTGCTGGATGTAGCGCTGCATCTTGCCGTTGCGCGGTTCGAAGGCGCTGAATTCGATGCTTGCCAGCCACAGCCGCGGCACCGGGTGCACGTCCTCCAGCAGTACCTGGGGCAGGGCGGCGGGGCGACGACTGTCGAGGACTGCGGAGAGCTTTTCCAGCAGTTCGGCGTCTTGGGCAGCCGCCGGGTAGGCCAGGGTTTCCTCCACTTGTAGCAGCACCGCAGCGATGTGCTTGCAGTTGCTGCGTACTGGGCAGGTGCAGTGGGCGTCGATCAGCAGCAGGTTGCCCTTGCTCGATTCGCGCAGGGTGATGGTCTGCCGGTACATAGTGCCACCGGAGCCTTCACAACTGGCGGTGATAGCGCTGTCTCCAGCCGTGGCGATGCGCACGCGTTTTTCCAGGGCGTAGCGCCGGCCACGCTCCAAGGCTTGTTCCTTGAAGCGGTTGACCCAGGAGGGGGCCAGGGGTTTGGTCAGGGGCGGGGTCATAGGGACTTCGATCAGTCCGGAATTTCAGTTGGAGCGGGGCGCGGTGCCGGTGCGGTCAGCGAGGTGATCTTGATCAGCAGCGCCAGGTGGCCGTTGTCCAGGTAGTTGAGCTGGCCATTCTTGGTATGGCTCTGCTGTTTCAGGCGCTCGCTGCTGGTGACCAGGCCGTTGCTGTCGATCTGGTTGACCCAGAAGTCCGCGTCCACATCGGTGAAGCGCCCGAGCTTCAGGCTCAGGGTGCCTTCGATGGGGAACTGGCCGAACTGTTCCAGGCCATCGCTGAGGGCAACCTTCACCGGGGTTTCCCCCAGGGTCTGTTGCCAGGCCTTGTGCAATAGCACGCTGTAGCTGCCGCTGGCGCCGAGCTTTTCCACGATGCTGCCCAGGGCTGGGGTACGCAGGCTGTCCGGGCTCAGCCGTTGAGCGCCGGCGGCCCAGTCTTCGGGGGCTGCACGGCTGACGATCAGCGGCTCGGCGTTCTGCCGTACGAGGATCATTTCCACCTGGTACAGGTCATCGGCAAAGGCCGTTGGCGCGACCAGGGCCAGGAGCAGGGTCAGGGAGCGGAACAGGCGCATGGGGCGTCCTTCAAGCAGATTTCGGGGTGAGGCGCTCAAACAGTGCCTCCAATGTATTAAAGCGCTCTTCCGGGCGCTCCATCGGCACCATGAACTTGAACAGGGTTGCGCCTTCGAATTTGTAGCGTTTGGGCTGGCCCTGGATCAGTTTGATCAAGGCCAGTGGGTCCACTGGTGTATCTGCGGCGAACTCGATGCGGCCGCCTTGTGGGCCGCCGTCGACCTTCTTGATCCCCAGTTGCTCGGCCTGGAGTTTGAGCAGGGTCAGGCGGATCAGGTTCTTGGTCGGCTCCGGCAGCAGGCCGAAGCGGTCGATCATCTCCACTTGCAGGTCCTTCAGGCCGTCCTCGTCGGTGGCCGAGGCGATGCGCTTGTAGAGGATCAGGCGCGCATGCACGTCCGGCAGGTAGTCCTCGGGAATCAGTGCCGGCAGGCGCAGGTTGATTTCCGGGCCGCCACCCAGTGGCTGGTCGAGGTTCGGTTGTTCGCCCTTGCGGATGGCCTTCACCGCGCGTTCGAGCATTTCCATGTAGAGGGTGAAGCCCACGGCCTGGATCTGCCCGCTCTGGCCGTCGCCCAGCAGTTCGCCAGCGCCACGGATCTCCAGGTCGTTGGTGGCCAGGACGAAGCCGGCGCCCAGGTCCTGGGTGTTGGCGATGGCCTCCAGGCGTTTTTCCGCGTCCGGCGTGATTTGCTGGCGCGGTGGCGTCAAGAGGTATGCGTAGGCCTGGTGGTGGCTGCGCCCGACCCGACCGCGCAACTGGTGCAACTGGGCCAGGCCGAACTTGTCGGCGCGCTCGATGATGATGGTGTTGGCGCTGGGCACGTCGATGCCGGTCTCGATGATGGTCGAGGCGATCAGCACGTTGAAGCGCTTGTGATAGAAGTCGCTCATCACCTGTTCGAGTTCGCGTTCGCGCATCTGCCCGTGGCCGATGCCGATCCGCGCCTCGGGCACCAGTTCGGCCAGGTCGGCGGCGCATTTCTCGATGGTCTTCACGTCGTTGTGCAGGTAGTACACCTGGCCGCCACGCAGCAGTTCGCGCAGCAGGGCCTCTTTGACCGTGCTCTTGTTCTGCTCCATGACGAAAGTGCGCACCGACAGGCGCCGGGCCGGTGGCGTGGCGATGATCGACAGATCGCGCATGCCCGAGACCGCCATGTTCAGGGTCCGCGGGATCGGCGTGGCGGTCAGGGTCAGGATGTCGACTTCGCTGCGCAGCGCCTTGAGCTGCTCTTTCTGGCGGACACCGAAACGGTGTTCTTCGTCGATGATCACCAGCCCCAGGTTCTTGATCTTCACATCGTCCTGCAACAGCTTGTGGGTGCCGATGACGATGTCGATCTTGCCTTCGGCGAGGTCCGCCACCGCAGCATTCACTTCCTTGGTGGACTTGAAGCGGCTCATCACTTCCACGGTCACCGGCCAGTCGGCGAAGCGGTCGCGGAAGCTGTTGTAGTGCTGCTGGGCGAGCAGGGTGGTGGGCACCAGGATCGCCACTTGCTTGCCGCCGTGGACCGCGATGAAGGCCGCGCGCATGGCCACTTCGGTCTTGCCGAAGCCCACGTCGCCGCATACCAGGCGGTCCATGGGCTTGCCCGACAGCATGTCTTCGCGCACCGCTTCGATGGTGCTTTGCTGGTCCGGGGTTTCCTCGAAGGGAAAACCGGCGCTGAAGGTGGCGTAGTCGGCCTTCGGGTCGGCAAAGGCATAGCCTTCGCGGGCGGCGCGGCGGGCATAGATGTCCAGCAGTTCGGCAGCTACATCGCGCACCTGTTCGGCGGCCTTGCGCTTGGCCTTCTGCCAGGCTTCCGAGCCCAGGCGATGCAGGGGCGCGAGGGCGTCGTCGCTGCCGGTGTAGCGGGCGATCAGGTGCAGGTTGGCCACGGGCACATAAAGCTTGGCGCCCTCGGCGTATTCCAGGGTCAGGAACTCGGCGGCCTGGTTGTCGATTTCCAGGGTCGCCAGGCCCAGGTAGCGACCGACGCCATGGTCGATGTGCACCACCGGCGCGCCTTCACGCAGCTCGGTGAGGTTCTTGATCACCGCATCGTTGTTGGCATCGGCGCGCTTTTCCCGGCGCCGACGCTGCATCACTCGCTGGCCGAACAACGGGCTTTCGGCCACCAGGGCCAGGGCCGGATCGTCCAGCACCAGGCCTTCGTCCAGCGGGGCGATGGTGATTGCCAGGCGTTCCTTGCTGGCGACGAAGTCCGGCCAGCTGTCGACGGTCTTGGGCCGCAGCTTGAGGCGCTCCAGCAGCTCCAGCAGTACTTCCCGGCGGCCGGCGGATTCGGCGGTGAACAGCACTCGCCCGGGGAACTCGTCGAGAAAGCCCGAAAGTGCTGCCAGCGGCTGGTTGGCCTTGGCTTCGATGGCCAGGTTCGGCAGCTCGTGGGCCGGGAAGCGTTCGCGGCCGACACCGGTTTCGATGTCCTGCTGGCTGGCCACCACTCGCGGCCAGTTCTTCAGCCGGGCGAAGCAGTCTTCCACTGGCAGGAACAGTTCGGCCGGGGGCAGGAGCGGGCGCGAAGGGTCGACGCGGCGCTCTTCATAGCGGTTGCGTACATCGTTCCAGAAGTTTTCCGCGGCCTGTTCGATGCCCGGTAGGGAAAACACCTGGGTGTCCTGGGGCAGGTAGTCGAACAGGGTCGAGGTCTCTTCGAAGAACAGCGGCAGGTAGTACTCGATACCGGCCGGGGTAATCCCGCTGCTCAGGTCCTGGAAGATCGGGCAGCGGCGGAAGTCCACATCGAAGCGTTCGCGAAAGCGCGCCTTGAAGCGGGTCACCGCTTCTTTCTGCAGCGGGAACTCCTTGGCCGGCAGCAGGCGCACCGAGTCGACCTTGTCGATGGAGCGCTGGTTCTCCGGATCGAAGGTGCGCAGGGTCTCGATTTCGTCGTCGAGCAGGTCGATGCGATAGGGCAGCTTGCTGCCCATGGGAAACAGATCGATCAGTGCGCCGCGCACGGTGAATTCGCCGTGTTCGTAGACGGTGTCCACGTAGCGGTAACCACTGGCTTCCAGGCGGGTGCGCATCTGTTCCACATCGAGCTTCTGGCCGACGTCCAGCACCAGGCTGCTGCCCAGCAGGAACTGGGTGGGCGCCAGGCGGTGCAGGGCAGTGGTGATCGGCACCACCAGCACGCCATGTTCCAGTTCAGGCAGCCGATAGAGGCTGGCGATGCGCTGGGAAATGATGTCCTGGTGCGGCGAGAACAGGTCGTAGGGCAGGGTTTCCCAGTCAGGAAAATGCAGCACCGGCAGATCCGGGGCGAAGAAGCTCAGCTCCTGTTCCAGCCGGTCAGCGCTTTGGCTGTCGGCAGTCAGCAGGAGGGTGAAGCGCTTGGCAGCGCTGGCGGCTTCGGCGATGGCCAGGCTCAGGGCGGCACCGGGCAAGTTGCCCCAATGCTGTTTGCCGGCGGCGGCAGGGAGTAGCGGTAGACGCAGGACGGGCACGGACGGTCAAGCTCCAAGCGTTGCGACAAAGTCGGTAATTGTAACGGCCCCGGGCAGCCACTGTCAGTGGCTGATGCGTCTAATACGCTGGTTGGGGCAAATGTAGTGGCTATGACAACAAAATGCGCTTCTTGACCTGAAATGTAGTGCCGATTGTGGCTGGTGTTACGGAGGGTTACAGACAGGCTGGTGTGATGTCCAAAAAATTGACGCTGCTGGAAGCCGCGGTTTTACTGGTCTCCAGCACAGTGGTGTTTTTTTGCAAGGGCTTTTTGTTACGTTCCGCACGACAGGCGCGCATTGCTACGACAGGAACTGGGCGGCATAATGTAGCCCCTTTTTTCTGCCCCTACATGTGGAAGGTTCCCGTGACTCAGAAGCCCGACCAGTGTCTTGGTGAATGGATCGACCGTGAAGCACTCGCAGAAGCGATGATTCCGCTTATCGGTCAGCTCTACCGCAATAACAACGTGGTGAGCTCGATCTATGGCCGCAGCCTGATCAACCAGTCTGTCATCGCGATTCTCAAAGCTCACCGCTTTGCTCGCCACCGTTCCTCCGACGATAGCGAACTCTCCGTCCACGAAACATTCCCTCTGCTTAAAGCCATGAGCGAGCTCAAGCTCGGCGCGGCATCGGTAGACCTGGGCAAGTTGGCGTTCAAATTCCGTAACGAAGGCAATGGCCGCAGCGCCGAGCAGTTCGTTCGCGAAGAAATGGCTGATGTGGTTGGCCAGCAAAATGCTTCGGCCCGCAAAGGCACTGACGTAGTCCTGTACGGCTTCGGTCGTATCGGCCGTCTGCTGGCGCGCATCCTGATCGAGAAAACCGGTGGTGGCGACGGCCTGCGTCTGCGCGCCATCGTGGTGCGCAAGGGCGCCGAAAACGACCTGACCAAGCGCGCCAGCCTGCTGCGTCGCGACTCGGTGCACGGTTCGTTCAACGGCACCATCACCATCGACGAAGAAAACAACACCATCACCGCCAACGGTAACCTGATCCAGGTCATCTACGCGAAGAACCCGACCGAGGTGGACTACACCCAGTACGGCATCAAGGACGCTCTGCTGGTGGACAACACCGGTGTATGGCGTGACGCCGACGGTCTGGGCCAGCACCTGGCCTGCCCGGGTATCGATCGCGTTGTTCTGACCGCGCCAGGCAAAGGCAAGCTGAAGAACATCGTTCACGGTATCAACCACAACGAAATCACCGCTGACGACAAGATCGTGTCCGCCGCTTCCTGCACCACCAACGCCATCGTGCCGGTGCTGAAGGCTGTGAATGACAAGTTCGGCATCATCAACGGTCACGTCGAAACCGTTCACTCGTACACCAACGACCAGAACCTGATCGACAACTTCCACAAGGGCGATCGCCGTGGCCGTAGCGCCGCGCTGAACATGGTGATCACCGAGACCGGTGCTGCTACTGCTGCTGCCAAGGCCTTGCCTGAGCTGGCCGGCAAGCTGACCGGTAACGCGATCCGCGTTCCGACGCCAAACGTGTCGATGGCCATTCTCAACCTGAACCTCGAGAAAGCCGCCACCCGTGAAGAGATGAACGAGTACCTGCGCTACATGGCGCTGCACTCCGACCTGCACAAGCAGATCGACTTCGTCAACTCGCAGGAAGTGGTGTCCACCGACTTCGTGGGCTCGCGTCACGCCGGTGTGGTCGACGCTGAAGCGACCATCGTTCAGGACAACCGCGTTGTTCTGTACGTCTGGTACGACAACGAGTTCGGTTACAGCTGCCAGGTAGTGCGCGTGATGGAAGACATGGCCGGGGTCAACCCGCCAGCGTTCCCACGCTAAGCGACTGCTGAAATGAAAACGCCCCGACCTGTCGGGGCGTTTTTGTTTGTGGCTTGCGCCGGCAAGCCAGGTCGGCGCAACCGTAGGAGCTGGCTTGCCAGCGAAGCGTTTGTCTCAGGCGCCGCGCGCTGTTGCCGCTTGCGCGGTACGCAGTTCGTGGCGATTGCCGCGGAACAGCACCAGGGTGGCGATCAGCCCCAGCACCGCCGCGCCACTGAGCCAGATGCCCGGAGCCGCCTGATTGCCCAGGACGTGGATCAGGTAGGTGCAGGCCGCCGGGGTAAAGCCGCCGAAGGTCGCGGTGGCCAGGCTGTAGGCCAGGGAGAAACCCGTGGTGCGCACTTCCACCGGCATGATTTCAGTCAGGGCCACCACCATCGCGCCGTTATACGAGCCATAGAGGAAAGACAGCCACAGCTCGACGATCAGCAGGTGGCTGAAGCTGGGGTTGGCCACCAGCCAGGACAGTGCCGGATAAGCCGTGAAGATGGCCAGGATGGTCGCCCCCAGCAGCAGCGGCTTGCGGCCGATCTTGTCCGACAGTGACCCCATGACCGGCAGCCAGAAGAAGTTCGACAGACCGATGCACACGGTTACCAGCAGGGCGTCGAAGTCCGACAGGTGCAGTTCGGCCTTGCCGAAGGTCGGGGTGTAGGCGGTGATCAGGTAGAAGGACACGGTGGTCATCACCACCAGAGCCATGCCGGCGATGACGATGCCGAAGTTCTGGCCGATGGAACGGACGATTTCCTGCAGCGAAGGGCGATGCTTGCGGGCCTGGAACTCCGGCGTCTCTTCCAGGGAGCGACGGATCATGAAGATCGCCGGAACAATCATGCAGCCCACCAGGAACGGCACGCGCCAGCCCCAGTCACCCATTTGCTCGGGGCTCAGCCAGTGGTTCAGGCCTACGCCCAGCAGGCCGGCGAAGACCACTGCGGCCTGTTGGCTGGCCGACTGCCAACTGACGAAGAAGCCCTTGCGGCCCGGCGTGGAGATTTCGGCCAGGTACACCGACACCCCACCCAGTTCGACACCGGCGGAAAAGCCCTGCAGCAGGCGACCCAGCAGCACCAGCAAGGGCGCGGCGACGCCAAGGGTGGCGTAGCCCGGCACGCAGGCAATCAGCACGGTGCCCGCGGCCATCAGTGCCAGGGTAATGATCAGGCCTTGGCGACGGCCGTGACGGTCAATGTAGGCACCGAGGAAAATCGCTCCCAGGGGGCGCATCAGGAAGCCCGCGCCAAAGGTCGCCAGGGACAGCATCAACGAGGCGAAGGCGCTGTCCGCAGGAAAGAAGGTCTTGGCAATCGCCGTGGCGTAGAAGCCGTAGACCATGAAGTCGAACATCTCGAGAAAGTTGCCGCTGACAACGCGAAAGATCGCCTTGCCTTTGCCCGTGGTCGTGGACATTTTTTTCACTCACTTTGGCTGTCTTGTTAGCAATCCCTGGTCGTTATGCGTCCCTTACTGCAAAGTCGGGGCTCGAGGCTGCACGCTGAACAGTTTTGTAACGATATGTGTATGAAAGCCATCCGGCAACAAAAACTCTTGGGGTGGCAGGGCGGCTCTAGATCAAGGTTCTGCCCGTAGCCAAGGCGGTGGGACGCCGGGCAGGCGGCCTCCGTCTGTCGCATAATGGCCATTTGTACTGCCAGCTGGCCCAGCAGGGCGGTTGATCGGGAGGAACACCTTGTCGGGTAAGCAACGATCGCGATGGAGCGCTTTGTACACCGCGCTGGTGCTGTTGGCCGGTTGTGGCGGCGAGCGCCTGGAAAGCCTCTCCGGGCCGACCATGGGCAGCACCTGGTCGGTGCAGTATGTGCGCCACGCCCAGGGGCCGGCGCCGTCGCTGGTACAGGCTGAGGTCGAGGGGATTCTGGCCGAGGTCGACGGGCAGATGTCCACCTATCGCAGCGATTCGGACATCGAGCGTTTCAACGCCTTGCCCGCCGATAGCTGCCAGCCGATGCCGGAGCCGGTGTTGCAGTTGGTGCGAGTGGGTGAGCAGTTGTCCCGGGACAGCGATGGCGCCTTCGACCTGACAGTGGAACCGCTGCTGGATCTCTGGGGTTTTGGCCCTCAGGGGCGCGAGGAAAAGGTTCCCGGCGCGTCAGCCCTGGCTGAGGTGCGGCAGCGGGTAGGGCACGCTCACCTGCGTATCGAAGGGCAGGAGCTGTGCAAGGATGCGCCGGTGGAGGTGGATTTCAACAGCATCGCCGCCGGCTATGCGGTGGACCGCATCGCTGCCCGGCTCACGCAACTGGGGATCGACAGCTTCCTTGCCGAAGCCACCGGTGAGCTCAAGGCCGTGGGTCGCAAGCCCGACGGCTCACCATGGCGGATAGCCCTGGAGGAGCCGCGTGATGACCAGCAGGTAGCCCAGCGGGTGATCGCCCTGGATGGTTTTGGCGTTTCCACTTCCGGCGACTACCGTAATTACTTCGAGCAGGACGGCCGGCGTTACTCCCATACCTTCGATGCCCGGCTCGGCCAACCCATCGCCCACCCGTTGGCCTCGGTAACGGTGATTCATCCTTCGGCGTTGATGGCCGATGGCCTGTCGACGCTGTTGCTGATACTCGGCCCGGAGGCGGGCTGGGACTACGCGGAAAAACACGGCATCGCCGGATTTTTTGTGATGCGCAGCGCTACAGGTTTCGTCACACGCAGCAACCCGGCTTTCGATGCGCTGCTGGCCGGGCAAAAACAATAACCTGGTGCGCTGTTGCGCAGCCTGTAGTGCAGGCAAAAGTAGCCTACGACGCGACCAAGGGTTAATGTGCGCGGCGTTGACGCTTCTATAGACTGTGCCCGGGTTCGTAACCGAGCCAAATTGATCCTTCATGCCGCTGGCCGCGGCATGATTTAGCCGGAGACGCCAGAAGGGTGTCTCGGCCTGTTCTGAGGAGTACGCATGGCTGTCTACAACTACGACGTAGTGGTGCTGGGCTCAGGCCCCGCTGGAGAAGGTGCGGCGATGAACGCCGCGAAAGCAGGACGCAAAGTGGCGATGGTCGATAGCCGTCGCCAGGTCGGCGGCAACTGCACCCACCTGGGTACCATCCCGTCCAAGGCCCTGCGTCACTCGGTCCGGCAGATCATGCAGTTCAACACCAACCCGATGTTCCGGGCCATTGGCGAGCCGCGCTGGTTCTCCTTCCCGGACGTGCTCAAGAGCGCCGAGAAGGTCATCTCCAAGCAAGTGGCCTCGCGTACCGGCTACTACGCCCGCAACCGGGTCGATGTGTTCTTCGGCACTGGCAGCTTCGCCGACGAGCAGACCGTGGAAGTGGTCTGCGCCAACGGCGTGGTGGAAAAGCTGGTAGCCAAGCACATCATCATTGCCACCGGCTCGCGCCCCTATCGCCCCGCGGATATCGATTTCAGCCACCCGCGTATCTACGATAGCGACACCATCCTCAGCCTCGGCCATACCCCGCGCAAACTCATCGTCTACGGCGCCGGGGTCATCGGTTGCGAATACGCCTCGATCTTCAGTGGCCTGGGGGTTCTGGTGGAGCTGGTGGACAACCGCGGCCAGTTGCTGAGCTTCCTGGATTCGGAAATTTCCCAGGCCCTGAGCTACCACTTCAGCAACAACAACATCACCGTGCGCCACAACGAGGAATACGACCGCGTTGAAGGTGTGGACAACGGCGTGATCCTGCACCTCAAGTCCGGCAAGAAGATCAAGGCCGACGCCTTGCTCTGGTGCAACGGCCGTACCGGCAACACCGACAAGCTGGGCATGGAGAACATCGGGGTCAAGGTCAACAGCCGCGGCCAGATCGAAGTCGACGAGAACTACCGCACCTGCGTGCCGAACATCTACGGGGCCGGTGACGTGATCGGCTGGCCGAGCCTGGCCAGTGCCGCCCACGACCAGGGTCGTTCCGCGGCCGGCAGTATTGTCGACAACGGCAGTTGGCGCTTCGTCAACGACGTGCCGACCGGGATCTACACCATTCCCGAGATCAGCTCCATCGGCAAGAACGAGCAGGAACTGACCCAGGCCAAGGTGCCTTACGAGGTGGGCAAGGCGTTCTTCAAGGGCATGGCCCGTGCGCAGATCGCCGGCGAGCCTCAAGGCATGCTGAAGATCCTGTTCCACCGGGAAACCCTGGAAGTCCTCGGCGTCCATTGCTTCGGCTACCAGGCTTCGGAGATCGTGCACATCGGCCAGGCGATCATGAGCCAGCCGGGCGAGCTCAACACCCTGAAGTACTTCGTCAACACCACCTTCAACTACCCGACCATGGCCGAAGCCTATCGGGTAGCGGCATACGATGGCCTCAACCGGCTTTTTTGAGCGGCTCCGGCCGGTGGCCTGAGCCGGCCGGGGAGACCGATTTCAGCGATTCTCGAGGGTGGCGCTGGCCAAACCGGGAAAGTCTGTAATCAGGCTATCTACGCCGAAGTCGGCGAGCCTGCGCATCAGCGCAGGCTCGTTGACCGTCCATACCGACACATGCAAGCCCTGGCGCTGCGCCCGTTGCAGACGCTCTGGGGTGCACAGCGTCCAGTTCAACGCCAGAATCTCGCAGCCATAGCTCTGGGCGACCTTCAATGGGTCGAGCCAGGCGTATTCGGCTACCAGTCCGCGGGACAGGTCCGGGGTCAGCTCCACGGCGGCCTTCAATACTTCCCGAGAACTTGAGGTCACGGTGACCTTGTCCAGCAGGCCGAAACGCTGGGCCATTTCGCGAATCGCCAGCACTGTGGTGGCGGCGCGAGTGCGCGAGGCGCTCTTGACCTCCAGCTGCCAGTGCTCGAAGTCGCATTTCTCGAACAGCTCTTCCAGGCGCGGAATGGGGCAGGGGTTGACCCAGCCCGGGCCGCCCTTGCGCGCGTCGTAGGTCACCAGCTCGGCGGCGGAATGCTCCACCACTTTGCCGCGCCGGTCTGTGGTGCGCTTGAGGGTCGGGTCGTGGATCACCATCAACTCGCCGTCCATGGACAGGTGCAAGTCGAGCTCGCAACGGCGCACGCCGTGCTTGAGGCACTCCTGAAAGCTGGTCAGGGTATTTTCGGGTGCTTCGCCTTTAGCGCCGCGATGGCCATAGATCAGGGTCACAATTGCTCCTTCACGGATGTTGTTCCTTAAGAGAGGGTCGGGCGTACTGCTCAGCCGGCGGCGGGGTCGCTCTGCTCCCGGGCCTGGCGGCGTTGCTGGGCCTGTTTCTGCAGGATATAGCGCGCCAGCAGCTGGCGTTGGGCATCGGTCAATGCTTCGAACTCGGTGCCGATCTCGAAGGTGCCAAAGCTCTGGGGCTCGCAGTGGGTGACCTTGGCCCGCAGCAGCAGGCCCAGGGCCTGCGGCATCAGCAACAGCTTCACCGCAAGATGGCTGCCGCTTGGGTAGCACTGGTGATGGCTGAATTCGATGCCGCCCTCGGACAGAATGACCCGCTGCGGCTCGCCGAACTTGCCGAACACCGTTTGCGCCACCACCTGGCTGAGCAGGTCGATGCGTTTGTTCATGGCCTTGAGGTAGCTGGCCAGGGTGCGATCGCGCTCGCTGACCTGGCGCAGCAGATGCTGGGATTCGAATTCACTCAGGTGCAGTTCACTGAGCAGATTGAACAGTGGGGACTCATCCTGCAACACTTCCTTGCTCGCCGCGTCGAGGGCGGACAAGGGGCTAATTTCCAGTGCGATCGTGTCCTCGATACGGTAGTATTCGCGGCGATCTTCTTCATCTAATGTCGACATGGCGAACCCATGGTAGAGGCAGTGGTCTGAGTGTAAAGCTGCTTACCAGGCCCCGCCACAAGGACGTCTTCTTTTCCTCTGCACAAGCCCCGACATGTTCAGACCTCTGTTTGCTTTTATCGGCACGCGTTACACCCGTGCAAAGCGTCGCAATCATTTTGTGTCATTCATTTCCCTGACTTCGATGATCGGACTCGCCCTTGGCGTGATCGTGATGATCGTGGTGCTGTCGGTGATGAACGGCTTCGATCATGAGATGCGCACCCGCGTGCTGGGCATGGTGCCCCACGCCACCATCGAATCCGGCGAACCCATCAGCGACTGGCAAAGCCTGGCCGGCAAGGTCAAGCAGAACCCCAAAGTGCTGGCGGTGGCACCGTTCACCCAGATGCAGGGCCTGTTGACCAACAACGGCCAGGTGCAGAAGGTGCTGCTCAATGCCATCGACCCTGAGCAGGAGCGGCAGGTGTCGATCATCGACCACTTCATGCAGCAGGGGCAGTTGGACGCGCTGGCGCCGGGTAGCTTCGGCATTGTCATTGGTGACAAGGCGGCAACCAAGCTGGGTGTCGGCCTGGGAGACAAGCTGACCTTCGTCGCCCCGGAAGTCACGGTGACCCCGGCCGGGATGTTCCCACGGATGAAGCGTTTTACCGTGGTGGGCATCTTCCATGTCGGCGCCGGCGAGATCGACGGCTACCTGGGCCTGACCAACCTCCAGGACCTGGGTCGCCTGCACCGCTGGAAGGCGGATCAGGTACAAGGCCTGCGGCTGAAGTTCGACGACCTGTTCCAGGCCCCGCGCACCGCCTGGGAAATCGCCCAGCAGCTGGGTGAGAACCACTATTACGCCCGCGACTGGACCCGTACCCACGGCAACCTGTACCAGGCCATCCGCATGGAAAAAGCCATGATCGGCCTGTTGCTGCTGCTGATCGTCGCGGTGGCCGCGTTCAACATCATCTCGACCCTGGTGATGGTGGTGAACGACAAGAAGGGCGATATCGCCATTCTCCGCACCCTGGGGGCGACGCCGGGAACCATCATGGCGATCTTCATGGTCCAGGGCACGGTGATCGGCGTGGTCGGCACCTTGATCGGTGCTGTGCTGGGGATGCTGGCGGCGCTGAACGTGAGTGCCGCGATTTCCGCCCTTGAAGGCCTGATCGGCCACAAATTCCTGAATGCCGACGTGTATTTCATCGACTACCTGCCGTCGCAACTGATGGCCGAGGATGTGTTGATGGTCTGCGGCGCGGCATTGGTCCTGAGTTTCCTCGCCACCCTGTATCCAGCCTGGCGTGCGGCGCGCACCCAGCCTGCGGAGGCGCTACGTTATGAGTGAGTTGGGCATGAGTGAAAAAGCAATCCTGAGCTGCCGCGACTTGGGCAAGTCCTATGAGGAAGGCCCGGAATCGGTGGTGGTCCTGTCTGGCCTGCAACTGGAGCTGCACCCGGGTGAGCGAGTGGCCATCGTCGGCACTTCCGGCTCGGGCAAGAGTACCTTGCTCAACCTGCTGGGCGGCCTGGATACGCCATCCAAGGGCAGCGTCTGGCTGGCGGGCGAGGAGCTTTCGGCGCTGGGCGAGAAGGCCCGCGGCCAGTTGCGCAACCGCGCCCTGGGCTTCGTCTACCAGTTCCACCACCTGCTGCCGGAGTTCACCGCGCTGGAGAACGTCTGCATGCCGCTGCTGATTGGCCGCACGCCGATCCCGGAAGCCCGTCAGCGTGCCACCGCGCTGCTGGAGCGGGTCGGGCTCGGCCATCGGCTGGAGCACAAACCGGCCGAGCTGTCCGGTGGCGAGCGCCAGCGGGTGGCCATTGCCCGGGCGCTGGTGAACAAGCCGGGGCTGGTGATGCTCGATGAGCCCACCGGCAACCTCGACTCGCACACGGCCCAGGGAATTCAGGACCTGATGCTGGAGCTCAGTACCTCGATGCGCACCGCCTTCCTGGTGGTGACCCACGACATGAACCTGGCTCGACAGATGGACCGCGTACTGCACCTGCAAGAAGGTCACCTGGTCGCTATCTGATGCGCCCGCACACGGCGTCGGCGGCTGGGCTGTCGATGCCGGGTCATTAATCTTTCCAGGGTGCCTTGCCCATGTTCAGACCTTTATCGATCTTTATCGGCACGCGCTACACCCGCGCCAAGCGGCGCAATCGTTTTGTC
Organism: Pseudomonas sp. BIGb0176; assembly: GCF_024810175.1. NCBI lineage: Bacteria > Pseudomonadati > Pseudomonadota > Gammaproteobacteria > Pseudomonadales > Pseudomonadaceae > Pseudomonas > Pseudomonas sp. BIGb0176. Next base: position 78,964 of record NZ_JANUEC010000002.1, on the reverse strand, counting down.
TCGTTCATTTCCATGACCTCGATGATCGGCCTCGCCCTGGGCGTGTTGGCGATGATCGTGGTGCTGTCGGTGATGAACGGCTTCCAGCGGGAAATGAGCTCGCGCATCCTCGGTATGGTGCCCCACGCCACTATCGTTGGGGTCAAGCCCATCGATGACTGGCAGCCGGTGGCCGCGGCGGCCCTGAAGAATCCGGAAGTCACCGCCGCGGTGCCCTTTACCGAGATGGAGGGGATGCTCTCCTACAAGGGGGCGATGCAGCCGATCCAGATCAGCGGCATCGATCCGGCCCAGGAAGGCAAGGTGTCCATCGTTGCCCAGCATATTGTCCAGGGCAGCCTGCAAGACCTGAAACCTGGCGAGTTCGGCGTGGTGATCGGCGAGATCACGGCCCGGCGCTTTCGCCTGAACGTCGGCGACAAGCTGACCCTGATCGTGCCTGAAGTGAGCACTGCACCGGGGGGGATCACCCCGCGCATGCAACGCCTCAACGTGGTTGGGGTATTCAAGGTGGGGGCCGAGCTGGATGGCTCCATGGGCCTGATTCATGTGGCCGATGCTGCAGAAATGCAGCACTGGCAGCCGAACCAGGTGCAGAGCGTGCGCCTGGCGGTCAAGGACCTGTATGCCGCGCCAAAGGTCTCGGCGGATATCGCCAAGGGCCTGGGGGCGGACTTCCGCGCCGATGACTGGACCCACACCCAGGGCAGCCTGTTCAGCGCGATGAAGATGGAAAAGACCATGATCGGCCTGTTGCTGCTGATGATCGTGGCGGTGGCGGCATTCAACATCATCGCCACCTTGATCATGGTGGTGAATGACAAGGGGGCGGACATCGCGATCCTGCGCACCATCGGCGCCACACCACGGCAGATCATGGCGATCTTCATGGTCCAGGGGACGGTGATCGGTATCGTCGGCACCCTGATCGGCGGGGTGCTGGGGGTAATCGCGGCACTGAACGTGAGTGAGCTGGTGGGCTGGCTGGAAAGAATCAGCGGCCAGCAGATCTTCAGCTCCGATGTGTATTTCGTCAGTAACCTGCCTTCTGAACTGCAGGGCGGCGACGTGGTGCTGATCTGTGGTGCCGGCTTCGTTCTGAGCTTCCTGGCGACCGTGTATCCGGCCTGGCGCGCGTCCAAGGTCGAGCCGGCCCACGCTTTGCGCTACTCCTGAGACCCGCCTTCGCCGGCCGCCGGCTCCTGTCCGATTGGTGCAGGAGCCGGCTGGCCGGCGAACAGTCCCTCAATCCTGCCTTGGCAACTCGATCACGAAACGGGTCCAGCCCGCCGCCGATTCGCATCGGATCTGCCCGCCGTGGGCACGAATGATCGACTGAGTGATCGCCAGCCCCAACCCCGCATGTTCACTGCTGCCTTCGCGCCGTGCCGGGTCGGCCCGGTAGAAGCGGTCGAACAGGCGCGGTAGTACATCCTGGGCGATCCCTTCACCGGTATTCTCGATGCTCAGGCTCAGGTGCTCGGCACTTTCATTGATGCGCACCTTGACCGCGCCCCCGGCCGGAGTGAAGCGCAGGGCATTGTCCAGCAGGTTGGACAACGCCCGGCGCAGCATGCTGCGGTCCCCGGCAAAGCCGGCCTGGCCTTCACGGGTCAGTTCGATCTGTGCGTCTTCGGCCAGGGGGCCATAGAACTCCAGCAGCATGTCGGTTTCCTGGGCCAGCTCCAGCGCTTCGCGCCTGGGTGTAAGCAAGCCGTGGTCGGCCTTGGCCAGGTACAGCATGTCGTTGACCAGTTGCGCCATCCATTGCAGCTCCTCCAGGTTGCTGTGCAGGGCTTCGCGATAGTCCTCCAGCGGCCGGGGGCGGGTCAGGGTGACCTGGGTGTGGGTCAGCAGGTTCGACAAAGGGGTGCGCAGTTCATGGGCGATGTCGGCGGAAAATGCCGAGAGGCGCTGAAACGACTCTTCAAGACGGCCCAGCATGGCGTTGAAGCTGCTGGCCAGTTCCGCCAGCTCGGCGGGCATCTGTTCCTGGGGCAGGCGCTGGGTCAGGGAACTGGCGGAGACCCCGGCGGCCACCGCGCCCATGCGCCGCAACGGGCGCAGGCCACTGCGGGCGGCCCAGGCGCCGAGCAGGGCAGTGGCCAGGGCCGAGAGGCCCACGGTGAGCCAGATCAGGTGTTGCATGCGCTGCAGAAAGTGCTGGTGATGGGTGATGTCGAGGATCAGGGTCAATTGCGGCGAGGCCGCCTGGCCGGGATTCAGCGCTGCTGTGTAGAGCCGGTAGGCGGTGCCGGCCTGCTCCAGGCTGCGCAGGCCGGCACCGCCAGGCAGAGAGGCGGGCAGGTCGGGGGCGCTGTCGAACCAGAGCTGGCCATTGACGTCGCCGACTCGTAGCTGCAGGTCCGGCTGGTGGCTCAGCTCGTCCTGCAGTCTGGCCTGGCTCGGGGGGAAGTCCCCGGCCTCGTTGACATCCTGCAAGGCGCTGCGCAGGGCCAGCAGCTTGCCGTCCAGCAGTTGCTGATCCAGTTCGATGAAATGGGCTTCGCTGGCGCGGCTGAACAACACCCCCGCCAACAATGAGACCACTGCGGTGCAGGCGGCGAACAGCAGCGCCAGGCGCCCGCTCAGGGACAGGCGGCGCATCAGGCCTGGCGCTCTTCGAGCACGTAGCCCATGCCGCGTACGGTATGGATCAGTTTGTTCGGGAAAACGTCGTCGATCTTCAGGCGCAGGCGGCGGATGGCTACTTCGATGACGTTGGTATCGCTGTCGAAATTCATGTCCCAGACCTGGGAGGCAATCAGCGACTTGGGCAGGACTTCGCCCTGGCGCCGCAGGAGCATTTCCAGCAGGGCGAATTCCTTGGCGGTCAGGTCGATGCGCTGGCTGCCGCGTTCTACCCGGCGGCGGATCAGGTCCAGGCGCAGGTCTGCCAGTTGCAGGCTGGTTTCCTGGGCCACGGCGCTGCCCCGGCGCAGCAGGCTGCGGACCCGGGCCAGCAGTTCGGAGAAGGCAAAAGGCTTGACCAGGTAGTCGTCGGCCCCCAGTTCCAGGCCGTGCACCCGGTCTTGCACGGCATCCCGGGCGGTGAGGAACAGTACCGGCACTTCCAGCCCGGCGCTGCGCACCGCCTGGAGGATCTGCCAGCCGTCGCGACCCGGCAGCATCACGTCGAGAATCAGCAGAGCGTAGTCGCCGGTCAGGGCCAGGTGCTGGCCGGTGCTGCCGTCGGCCACCAGTTCGGCGTTGAAGCCGGCCTCGCTCAGGCCCTGGCGCAGGTAGTGGCCGGTTTTGGGTTGGTCTTCGACGATCAGCAGTTTCATGGTGGGACTCGTGGCGGTTGGAACCCGGGCTTTATACCGTGCAGCAGGCCAGGGCAGTGCAAGCTGACAAAGTTGTAATCTGCATGTCAGCTGGCTGGCAGCGGCAGGGCTCTAGAGTGTGCCACAGGCTGAATCCCGATCTTGTTGGAGTCTGATGATGAGTATGCAAAACCTGTTGTGGCGAAGCCGGTCGATCCTGGGGGGCTGCCTGATGCTGTTGAGCGCACCGCTCTGGGCCTCGCCGGCCGGCTCTTACGATTTTGGCCAGCCGGCGCCTGCGGCCAAGGCCACTCGCAGTGTCGAGGTGGTGATGGGGGACATGTCGTTCAATCCCAAGGCCCTGGAGATCAAGGCCGGCGAGACGGTGCGATTCGTGCTGATCAACAAGGGGCAGTTGCTGCACGAGTTCAATCTGGGCAACGCGGCCATGCATGCCGAGCACCAGCAGGAAATGCTCAAGATGCAGCAGAGCGGCATGCTCACCCCGACCGGCATGAAGGCGATGGATCATGGAGCCATGGGCCACGGCTCAATGGCAGGCATGGACCATGGCATGCAGCATGACGATCCCAACAGCGTGCTGGTGGAGCCGGGCAAGCAGGCCGAACTGACCTGGACCTTCAGCAAGAGCGGCAACCTGGAGTTCGCCTGCAACATTCCAGGGCACTACCAGGCCGGGATGGTGGGCAAGCTGACGGTCACCCCATAGGCATCCGGGGCTCAAAGGCGGGAGCAAAGGCTGATAGAATCCGCTGATTCTTCAGTCAGGTTTCCGCCATGCATCCCGCAGCCGAACATTCGCCGCTGGGCAAGTCCAGTGAATACGTCTCCACTTACACCCCGTCCTTGCTGTTCCCGATTCCCCGGGCGGCAAAATGGGCCGAGCTGGGCTTGAGTGCCGATACCCTTCCTTATAAGGGCGTGGACTACTGGAACTGCTTCGAGTTGTCCTGGCTGCTGCCGTCGGGCAAGCCGGTAGTGGCTATCGGTGAGTTCAGCATTCCCGCCGATTCGCCGAACATCATCGAATCCAAGTCGTTCAAGCTGTACCTCAATTCGCTGAACCAGACGCCGTTCGATGATCGGTCGACCCTTGAGGCCACCTTGCGCACTGATCTGTCGGCTGCTGCCGGCAAGCCGGTAGGCGTGCGGATCCGCAGCCTGCAGGAGGTCGAGGCCGAAGGCGTGGTGGCGCTGCCTGGGGTGTGTATCGATGATCTGGATATCAGTGTTGACAGCTATGAGCACCCGCGCCCCGAACTGCTGCGCTGCGATGCTTCGCGCGTGGTGGAGGAGAGCGTGCACAGTCATCTGCTCAAGTCCAACTGCCCGGTAACCAGCCAGCCGGACTGGGGCAGCGTGGTGGTGCAATACCGGGGCGCGGCTCTGGATCACGCCAGCCTGCTGGCCTATCTGGTGAGCTTCCGCCAGCACTCGGACTTTCACGAACAGTGCGTGGAGCGGATCTTTCTCGACCTGCAACGCTTGCTCAAGCCGGAGAGACTCACCGTGTATGCGCGTTATGTGCGCCGCGGTGGGCTGGATATCAACCCTTACCGCAGTACCGAAACCGCGGATTTCGCCAATCACCGGTTGGTACGCCAGTAAAAGCAAAGCCCCGCTTCGAGAGCGGGGCTTTTGCTTTGTGGGGTTGGCTACCGGGGGTTGCTCAGATGCCGATGTTGCCCAGGGTCTGGACGATATTGCGCAGGGTTCCGGCAATCGCCGGGTGTTCCAGTTCGAAGCGTTCCACGGCCAGGTTGACGCCGTCGGCGAGGCTGGCGTCCTGGGTGCCGGTCTCCAGTTTGAGTTGCAGTTCGATCTGCTGCATCAGCTCTTGCAGATTGTTGCGCTCGGCTTCGGAAAGCGGTGGGTTCTGTTCCAATTGCTCGCGCAGGGTGTCGAGTTGTTCTTGCAGTTCGCGGGCAGGCATGGCGTTCTCCCTTTATTGATAGGCACAGGGATGGACCGCGCTGTCGAGTCAAAGGTCCATGCCCACGGCTTAGAGTAATCCACTCCCAGGCGCTGTGCATGATCCTGATCAACAGGCTTATGTCAGGGTTTTTCACCCTTGAGCCGGCGCAGTTCGATGTCCGCCAGGCAGGTGTTCAACTCCCCCAGATGGTCGATGACCGAATGCACCCCCAGGCCGAAGAGCTGCACCGTGGCCTTGCCACGCTTGAATTCCCGTTCCTGCTGGCTCAGGGCCTGCCATTCGCTGGGGGTCATGCCGCACAGGGAGCCGCAAGAGGCCAGGCCGATGGTCCAGAGGCCGGCATTGAGGCCCGACTGCAGCAGTAGGGGTTCGCCGCTGACCAGGACACAACCGTCGATGCCTTTGACATTGAGCGCCATCAGCGCCTGCCAGCAGGCATCGGGTGCGGGCCAGGGGGCGGGGGAGTGAGGTGCCGGCTTGATCCAGTCCGGCAGGATGGCAGCCAATTGGTGGCTACTGGCGGGGAGCAGCTGCTCCAGCCAGGCGCAGGGGATGCCTTGCTGATGCAGGCGCCGCAGCGTTTCCAGTGCGCCAGGTGTGGCTTGGGCTTGCTCCGGATCAGGTTTGTCCGTGGCTTGCTGGCGCATCCGCGCGCCGAAATCCACCAGGCAGCCACTGAGGCCGAAGAGTACGGCAGTCAATGGGCGGGCGGGTTGCACTGAGGCGTCGGCGTGGGGCATGTCAGCGTCCTTGAAATACCCTTGGAGGCTAGCGGCAGAACATGACATGCAGGTGACAGTACGGTGAATGGCAGCAAGGTTGGCTGAACCCTGACTGAAGACGGTTTGCGGTGATGCTGCCTAAACCGGCATATCCGCTTTATACTCCTGAACTTATCCTCAGGGCATAGCCCCACGAGAGAACAATCGAAGGAGTTTCCTGCTATGCGCTGGAGCCGTTATCTAGTTCCACTATGTATGAGTGCCGGTGTGACGCTGGCTCCCCTGGTTGCCCAGGCGGCCGAAGATGATCCATGGGAAAGCATCAACCGTCCCATCTTCACCTTCAACGATACGCTGGATACTTATGCCCTGAAGCCTCTGGCACAGGGCTATCAGGCCGTCACTCCGCAGTTTCTGGAAGATGGCATCCACAACATGTTTCGCAACATCGGTGATGTCGGCAACCTCGCCAATGACATCCTCCAGGCCAAACCTGGTGCTGCCGGTGTCGACACTGCGCGACTGTTGATGAACACCACCCTGGGCCTGGCGGGCTTCTTTGATGTCGGTACCAAGATGGGCCTGCAGCGCAATGACGAAGACTTCGGCCAGACCCTCGGTCATTGGGGCGTGGGCAGCGGTCCCTACGTGATGCTGCCGTTGCTGGGGCCAAGCACCCTGCGTGATGCGCCGGCCAAGTATGTCGACAGCTACACCGAACCCTACCGCTACATGAATGACATCCCCGCGCGCAACATCACCATGGGTGTGGATGTCGTCGATACCCGTGCCAGCCTGCTCTCGGCGGACAAGCTGATTCGCGGTGACAAATACACCTTCATTCGCAATGCCTACCTGCAAAATCGCGAATTCAAGATCAAGGACGGCAAGGTCGAAGACGACTTCTAAGCTCGACTGTCCTGCACAAACTGAAAAGGCGGCCTGATGGCCGCCTTTTTCATGGGTTGGAATCTTTACTTCATTTTAAGGATTGTAAGTCCAAGTTTCTGGCCGCCACCTTCTTGTGGGTTGACCCATACCACTTCTGTCTCTGCTTCCAGCCCCCTGAGGGCTGCGTGCTCTGAGTCGATACGTACACTCAACTGATCGCCGACCTGGAACGAACGTGGTGCCTGAACCTGCATGCCGCTGCTGGAAAGATCGATGCAGACCGCTTCGATCACCTGCCCCTGATGGATCAGCGTGACCTCTGCATCCACCCGCATGCGGATGTAATCGCGCTTTTCGCTGTAGTCACGCTGGTTTTGGTTCATGGGTTCCATCCTGCGATTGAGTTGCGGTTTTAGCGGTTTTTATAACTCCCGGTGATTTGCGGTGTAAAGACGTCAGGCGACCATCGGCATGAGCTTGAAACGCCCCGCGGATGGGAGTACCGTCTGCGCCTTAGAAGGGCACCTCTGATGGTCGGGCGTGCAGGGCTCAAGGTCCTGGCCTGGCTTGCAGAGTGGCTAGAAAGCGAATCCAGTAGCGTGCCTCAGGCCCCAGGCCAGAGCACCTACGCCAACCTAATTCTGGCGCCGTTTGCCCACATGCAAAAAACCAGTGCCACGCTGCTGATAATCGATGACGACGAAGTAGTGCGCGCGAGCCTCGCGGCCTATTTGGAAGACAGTGGCTTCAGCGTACTGCAGGCCGCTAACGGCCAGCAGGGTCTTCAGGTATTCGAGCGCGACAACCCCGATCTGGTGATCTGCGATCTGCGCATGCCGCAGATGGGCGGTCTCGAGCTTATCCGTCAAGTGACCGAACTGTCCCCGCAAACCCCGGTGATCGTGGTTTCGGGTGCGGGCGTCATGAACGATGCGGTTGAAGCCCTGCGCCTGGGCGCGGCGGACTACTTGATCAAGCCGCTGGAAGATCTGGCCGTGCTCGAGCACTCGGTGCGCCGCGCCCTGGATCGTGCTCGCCTGTTGCTGGAAAACCAGCGTTACAGAGAGAAGCTTGAAGCCGCCAACCGCGAGCTCGAAGCCAGCCTCAATCTGCTCCAGGAAGACCAGAACGCCGGTCGACAGGTGCAGATGAACATGCTGCCGACCAGCCCTTGGTCGATTGACGAATTCAACTTTGCCCACCAGATCATCCCGTCGTTGTACCTGTCGGGTGATTTTGTCGACTATTTCCGTGTCGACGAGCGCCGGGTGGCCTTCTACCTGGCGGATGTTTCCGGTCATGGTGCGTCGTCGGCCTTTGTCACCGTGCTGTTGAAGTTCATGACCACCCGTTTACTGTTCGAGTCCAAGCGCAATGGCACCTTGCCGGAGTTCAAGCCTTCGGAAGTGCTAGGCCATATCAACCGTGGCCTGATCAGTTGTAAGCTGGGCAAACACGTCACGATGGTCGGTGGAGTCATCGACGAGGAGACTGGCTTGTTGACCTATAGCATTGGCGGGCACTTGCCGTTGCCGGTGTTGTACACCCCCGACAGTGTGCGTTATCTGGAAGGGCGTGGTTTGCCGGTGGGCCTGTTCAACGAGGCCACCTACGAAGACCACATTCTGGAGCTGCCGCCGGTGTTCAGCCTGACGCTGATGTCCGATGGCATCCTGGACCTTTTGCCCGAGCCTACACTCAAAGAGAAAGAAGCAGCCTTGCCCGAACGGGTGAGGGCAGCGGGCGGCAGCCTGGATGGCTTGCGGCAAGTTTTTGGATTGGCCACGCTAGGGGAGATGCCGGATGATATCGCCCTGTTAGTGTTGAGCAGGAATCTTCAATGAGTACCGGTAGAATCCAGTTCGCCGAGCAGGATGGCACCTTCGTCCTGAAGTTCGTCGGTGAAGTGCGCCTGACCCTGTGTTCGGCGCTGGATGCGACTATTGAGCGGATTTTCACCGCGCTGAATTTTTCGGCGATCGTGATCGATCTGACAGAAACCCGCAGCATCGACAGCACCACCCTGGGCCTGCTGGCCAAGCTCTCGATCCTGTCGCGGCAGAAAGTCGGTCTGTTGCCCACCGTCGTCACCACCCACGAAGACATTACCAGGCTGTTGCAGTCCATGGGCTTCGATCAGGTGTTCAACATCGTCGATCGCCCGATTCCCTGCCCGGAATGCCTGACCGACCTGCCGTCCCAGGACCAGTCGGAAGAAGTGGTACGGGTCAAGGTCCTGGAGGCGCACAAGATACTCATGGGCCTTAATGACTCCAACCGTGAAGCCTTTCACGATCTGGTGAATGCCCTGGAGCGTCACTGATCGACTGAAACGCGAGCGCACAAAAAAGGGCGAACTTGTGAGGGTTCGCCCTTTTTGCGTTGACGCGAAGCGATCAGAGCTTGGCAGCCAGCAGGGCTTCGAGCTTTTCCTGGTCACGGGCGAACTGGCGGATGCCTTCAGCCAGCTTTTCGGTGGCCATGGCGTCTTCGTTGGAAGCCCAGCGGAACTGTGCTTCGTTCAGGCTCTGGCGAGCTTCACCGGTCTTGCCCGGGCTCAGCTTGCGTTCCAGCTTGCCGGTGTCGGCGGCCAGCTTCTCAATCAGATCCGGGCTGATGGTCAGGCGATCGCAGCCGGCCAGTTGCTCGATCTGGTTGAGGTTGCGGAAGCTTGCCCCCATGACCACGGTCTTGTAGTCATTGGCCTTGTAGTAGTTGTAGATGCGGGTAACCGACTGCACGCCCGGATCGTCAGCGCCCTGATAGTCGTTGCCGGTAGCCTTCTTGTACCAGTCGTAGATCCGCCCTACGAATGGCGAAATCAGAAACACCCCGGCTTCGGCGCAGGCCACGGCCTGGGCGAAGGAAAACAGCAGGGTGAGGTTGGTCTGGATGCCTTCGCGCTCCAGCTTTTCGGCGGCGCGTATGCCTTCCCAGGTAGAGGCGATCTTGATCAGCACCCGATCACGGCCGATGCCGGCCTTGTCATACAGCTCGATCAGCCGATGGGCGCGCTTGAGCATGGCTTCGGTATCGAACGACAGGCGGGCATCCACCTCAGTGGAAATACGGCCCGGAATGACCTTGAGAATCTCCTGGCCGACAGCCACGCCGAAACGGTCGCTGGCCAGGCCGACATCGCCTTTGCAGTCGTTGACGCAGGCATTCAGCAGATCGGCATAACCCGGGATGGCCGCAGCCTTGAGCAGCAGCGAAGGGTTGGTGGTGGCATCCACCGGCTTGACCCGGGCGATGGCGTCGAAGTCACCGGTATCGGCCACTACGGTGGTGATTTTCTTCAGTTGTTCCAGCTTGGAAGTCATGAGCGTGCTCTGTCCTATGGGTCTGACGACATTACCCGAGCGCTGTCAGGCGCTCAAGGGCGCGGAATGCTAACTACGGCCCCAAAGTCCGTGACCTGAAAACAGTCGTTTGAATGCTGGGGCACTGTCCAGTAGATACGATGCCAAAAGCCCGGCCAGGTTCAACCCGGCCGACGCTTAACGTCCTTCCAGCAACTGCCCGGCCTGATCCAGCAGGGCCAGCGGATCCTGGGTCTTGTGGATATCCACCGACAACAGCTGGCGGAACTTGCGAGCACCGGGGAAGCCCGTGCCCAGCCCTAGGACATGGCGCGTGATGTGGTGCATGGCGCCCCCGGCAGCCAGGTGCTCGGCAATATAGGGGCGCAACCGGGCCAGCGCCTCGGCCCGGGAAATCACCGGCTCAGTGCTGCCAAACAGCTGCTGGTCTACCTCGGCCAGCAGATAGGGGTTGTGATAGGCCTCACGGCCCAGCATCACCCCATCGAAAGTCTGCAGATGTTCATGACAGGCCTCGAGGGTCTTGATCCCACCGTTGAGGATGATTTCCAACTGTGGGAAATCCGCCTTCAATTGCGCCGCCACGTCGTAGCGCAGCGGGGGAATGTCCCGGTTCTCCTTGGGCGAGAGGCCTTCGAGAATGGCGATTCGTGCGTGCACGGTAAAGCTGCTGCATCCGGCTTCCATGACCTGGCCGACGAAATCGCATAGCTCGGCATAACTATCGCGACCGTTGATACCGATCCGATGCTTGACCGTCACGGGAATCGACACCGCATCGCGCATGGCTTTCACGCAATCGGCCACCAGCGCCGGATGGCCCATCAGGCAGGCACCGATCATGTTGTTCTGCACCCGGTCGCTGGGGCAACCGACGTTGAGGTTGACCTCATCGTAGCCATGCTCCTGGGCCATGCGCGTGCACGCCGCGAGATCCGCCGGCGTGCTGCCCCCCAGTTGCAACGCCAGAGGGTGCTCGGACGGGTGGTAGCGCAGGAAGCGCTCGTGATCACCATTGAGCAGCGCACCCGTGGTGACCATTTCGGTGTAGAGCAAGGTGTGCTTGGACAGTAGGCGCAGGAAGAATCGGCAGTGACGATCCGTCCAATCCATCATAGGTGCAACGCTAAACCGCCGGGACAGCGTAGGGCTTGAGTTTACTGGGGATGCAGCTGGATTCTGGACCATTTTGCTCTACGTGTTTAAGGCGTGTTTTGGGGCGTTTTCAGGCGTTTTTTAAGGCTCGGTGGTACGATGTACCACTCAAAAACTGACGCGTACCACTTTCGATATGGCGACTATCAGGGCAAGAAAACTGGCAGATGGGAGTGTGAGCTACACGGCTCAGATCCGCATCAAGCGCGACGGAGTGCAAGTTTACCAAGAGAGCCAGACCTTCGCCCGAAAACAGGCCGCCCAGGCCTGGGCGCGTAAGCGCGAGTCGGAGCTTGATGAACCTGGGGCGATCGAGCGAGCAAGCCGCAAGGGCGCCACGCTCAAAGAAATGACCGAACGCTACCTGGTAGAGGTCGAGAAAGCCCGGCCGTTGGGTAAGACCAAGCGTGCGACACTCAATGCCATCGGTGAGACGTACCTCGGCGGGCTGACCGACACGGACATCAATACCCAGTGCTTGGTCGATTTCGCGCTTTGGCGGATGAGCAAGGAAGGTGGCGGGGTTCAGCCACAAACCGCTGGCAATGACCTGGCGCACCTCGGCGCTGTTCTAGCAATTGCCAAGGATGCGTGGGGGTACCAAGTGGACCCGCTCGCCATGGGCGGCGCCCGGCGTGTACTGCGCAAGCTGGGTTACAACCTGAAAAGTCGTGAGCGCGACCGCCGGCCGACTTTGGACGAGTTGGGAAGGGTGCTGACGCACTACCAAGACATGCAGGCGAGGCGCCCAACTGTCATCAATATGCTGAAAGTCGTGGGCTTTGCCCTGTTCTCTACGCGCCGGCTGGATGAAATAACCCGTATTCGCTGGGCGGATGTCGACGAGCATGGTCAGCGAGTGCTGGTGCGCGACATGAAGAACCCCGGTCAGAAGATCGGCAACGATGTCTGGTGTTACCTGCCGGACGAGGCGTGGCAGATTCTCCAGACGATGCCAAAGGCCGGCGACGACATATTCCCCTACAGCCCTGAATCTATCTCCACTTCCTGGACGAAAGCCTGCAAGTTTTTGAACATCGCAGATCTGCACTTCCATGACCTTCGCCACGAAGGCATCAGCCGTCTGTTCGAAATGGACTGGGATATCCCGCGTGTGGCGAGCGTTTCAGGGCATAGGGATTGGAACTCGATGAGGCGCTACACCCACCTGCGCGGGAAGGGTGATCGTTACGTGGGATGGGAGTGGCACGAGAAGATGTTGAGGGCGCCCGTCCAACTGGGCGCCGCATCAATGAAGTGGCTCAGTAGGCGGGTTTTATCCCGTTGAGCTGGTTGTGCTCTTTAACCGCGGCCGCGCGCTGTAGATCTAGGTAAGCGGCCAGATCGGTGAGGTGGATGCCCTTGGCCGACTTCTGGCTCGGTTCTAGGCGGGTAATTGGTAGCTTGATCTGACCACTCATCACCTTGCGCTGGAACATTTCCGGCGTTAGGTGCGTGAAGTAATCCCGGCACACCAGTTCCAGCGAGATAATCGCCTGGCCGTCGTATTGGGCCATCAGGATAAAGACAGTGTTCATGGCTAACTCCCTGGCGGCTTCACATCCGAAACGATTGATGAATGAACTCAGGTTGGGCCGTTTCCTCTTCAGGTTGAGCGGATGCAGCCTGGATCTCGCAATCAAACTGATGTAGCTCGCGGTTGGCGGCGGTTAAGGCTGTGGCGAGGCCTGGTATTGCGTTGACGCACCGCTGATAAGCATCAGGCCCCACCCAGTGCTGGACCGGGATAACTTGACAGTCCGTGTGGGTGGCACTGGTACACAGGTACAGCAAGAGGAATACGTTCATTGGGCCTCCTGCTGTGTGTTGCTCTGCGTGTGAGCAAGGCGTGGCCTGACCTGAGTGAGAGGGATAGCGGAGGCCATGCTCATTACTCGAAAGTCGCGCTCGCTGAGTGACGGCTCGCTATCCGTAGATGAGTCAGCGGGAAACAGTCTGTTGGCCTGTACGAACGCGGAAAACGCATCTTTGAAGTGCTCCGAGAGCGCCTTGCGCAGAGTGTCGTAATGGAGCTCGAACTCGATGGCTTCTGCAGGCGTAACCTTGACGCCAACCTGCCTTGGTCGTTGTTTGCTCTTGTAGACGCCCGGGTCGGAGGTGTTATGGAGCTTTGCCAGTATCTGTAGAGCCAGCCGACGATCGAAGCTTGTGGCGGGGAACCAGCGAATTTCGCGGTGCTCGTCGACTAGATCATCGGGGGTCAGACCATGTCGCGAGAGCATTTTGTCCAGCATGCGCCGGGCGTTGATCTTTTCTCCTCCTTCGCCTCGCTCTGCCAGGGCCAGTAACTTGCGCAGTTTGTCCTGTACCTTCGGGCTGATATCGCCGCTTGCGCCCTTTGGATGATGTGCTTGCATGGTGCTTCTCCTTTGGGGCGATGGGGAGTTGCAGCTCCCCGTTGAACGCCCGTTTCTCAGTTCAGCGCGCGAAACGCCGCGGCTTGTTCTGTTTGGCTGCGGCCTGTTCGGCCATGAATGCTGCCCACTCCGCTGTCTTGCTCTGTTGGCGGGTTTTGCTACAGCGTTGGTGGGTGCGGGTGGATCTGGCCTTGCCGCAGATGTCACAGCGGCTCGGCAGGTCCAGGCGATGGCTTGCCATCGCCGGGCGGGAGCGTTCGGCCATGTTCAGCGCCCTCCGCACAACATGCGGGTGAGCTCGTTGGGCTGGCCGTCCGGAGTCAGCTTCGTCAGCGGCAGGGTGGTTCGGTGGCCGTTGCCGATGCGAACCACTGCGAGCGGGCCGTTGATCTCTACGATCACGCCATTGCGGGCACTGAGCCTGTACCCGTTGCCCTGTGCTTTCAGGGCTGTGTAGCTGACCTTGTCGCCGACAGCGAGTGGGGTTGTGGTAGCCTCTACGGTGCCGCCTTGGGGTTGATTCACTTGCATGGTGCTTCTCCTTTGGGGTGGTCGGTGCCGAGGGATTGCAGTCCCTCGGCACCACTCTTTCGGAACAATTCAGCCGGCGATGCGAACCAGGAAAATTTCCAGGTCCTTCAATCCATCGTTCTCGTCGTGAGCTGTCTGCCACTTCAATACTTCGTCGATTTGCTGGCGGGTGCAGTCATCCACGAGCAATGTTCGTTCTCCGCGCTCAATCCTTACTTCCATGATCGAAAGCAGGCCCTCTTGGGCGTATGCATCCGCGTGGATGATGCTGGTGGGCTTTCCTTGCGCGTTTCGCTGCTCCTCGATCTGCCTTAGTTGGCGGGTCTTTCCCGTTTCCCTGGCGCCTTTGATGACCTCGATATGCATGGTGCTTCTCCTTTGGGGTTGCCCAGGCGTTGCAGCACCTGGGCGGTTGGGTTAACGGACGATGGCCAGCAGTACGTCCGGTGCGAGGTTGCCCAGGACGATCAGGACAGCCAGCGCCGCGGCGCTGCAGGTCAACGTGATCGCGTTGTCACTCAAGGTCGGTTCGTTGTCGTCTTGCATGGTGCTTCTCCTTTGGGGTGCCGAAGCGTTGCAGCGCCTGGCGGGTTGGGTAGATCAGGCTTGGAAGTGCCAGCACTTCATGATGGGTTGCTTGGCTATGACGGCGTTGCTGGTCCGGGCTTGGTAGGCACGAACAGCGCTGTCAGTCGATTTGTTTGGGTGGAGCAGCTTCCGGGACCGGGAGTCTTTCAAGCGATCCCGCAGTTCGCTGATGTCTGCGATTTTCTGGCGGTGCTCGGCCGCGACCTTCACGAAGTCGTTGAGGTTGATGGCGATCACGTTTTCATTCTTGCTGTGATTGACCACCGGCCCGTCGGCATCCAGGCCTTCGAGGTACTCGTAGACTTCCCAGAATTCAGCCACTACTGGGTGGTCGGAGCTGATCGAGGCTTGGCGCTCGATGGCCATGCTGATGACCAGGGCCCGGGTACCACTGATTTGCTGATCGCTGAGTTTCACAACGGTCTGCAAGCAGTCCAGAAGGGCGAGTAACTGGGCGTGGTTTTTGTTGATGCGCTCAACCCGGATGTAGCCGCGCAGGTTGTTGCCACAGTGCTTACAGGCGCTTCCCTCGTCGTGGAACGCCGTGCCGCAAGCGAAACAGTGGGAATGAAGGGTTCGCAACTTCGCCTCGTACCCCGGCAGGCGCTTGCCGAACAGCTCCATGGTGTCCTGCTCTTTGCGCACGGCCTGGAGCAGAAAGTTGCTCAGGGTCGAGCCTTCCAGAGAGTTGAGTAGGTCGGCCGCTGCACGGCTTTCTGGCGTGACGTTGGGGCGGACGAAGTGCAGCTTAACGATCCTGGTCATGATCGCTTCAGAAGCCACCACGGGGGCGTTCTGGCTGATGGCGATGGTGCCGCGGAATGGGGGCTCGTAAGTCTCGTTGCCCGCTGTCTTCACGCCTTTGGTCGCTAGGGTGCCGCCGCCGTAGTAGTCCTTGAGCTCGTCCCATTCAAAGGTCTTGGCGTGTGCCTTGTCGTCGCCGCTGCGGTCGGACTCCAGCAGAACGATAGGCATGCCCGAAACTTGGCCCATCAGACGGCTACGGCCGGCCTTGGTGGATTTGGACGGGTCGAAGCCTTCATAGCCCTCACGGCCCAGCAACTTCCACAGCAGGGTGAGCAAGGTGGTCTTGCCTGCGCCGGCTTCGCCCGTAGCTTCCAGGAATGGGAAAGACTGGTAGCGGCTGCGGATCTGCTCGGCGAACAGGGAGCCAAACCAGAAGGCCAGGGCCACGATGCCCTGGGTGCCGAAGCACTGCCAGAGTAGGCCCAGCCAACGGGTATCGTAGTGCTTGGCATCTTTGGTCAGGCTGATCTTCACACCCTTCTGCAACGACTTCAGCTTGAGCTTGCCCATCTCGAAGAACTCCTCTTCGTTGATGCTGATGAGCTGCCCCTCGCGAACGGCGATATCGTTGAAGACGTAGCAGCCGTATTCCTTGCTGTAGCCGACGTAGTCGATGGTCTGCACGGTTTTGATGGCGTACAGCTGGTCCTTCATGATCTTGTCCAACTGCTGGCCGCTGCCGGTGAACACGGCCCCTGCGGCCATGCCAAGCAGGCGCTTCTTGAACTCGCTGGCAGCGGCCACCTGGCCACCGGTGAAGGTGTTCTTCACTGAGCCGCCGTCGTGAGGGAAGTCGACCCGGAAGAAGTACCAGGACTCGTCCGTAATCTCGTTGCGCTGGAAATACAGAGCCTTGGGGTAGCAGTTGGCGATTTCGACGACGCAGCCGGCAACGTTCAACGCTTTCTCCCGCAGCTGCCGCTCGTTGAGGACTTGGGCGTCCTGGTCGTCGCTTTTCTCCAGGGCCTGCTTGGCGCTGTTGAACTTGGCAAGGTCCAACTTCCACCAGTACAGGCGGGAGTCGAAGCAGAAGTGAAACTCCTCCCGTTCGCGCCACTGGTACATGAGCAATGCCTTGTCGGTGGCGCTTTCAGCGATCAGCAGGGCGCCATGGTGACGTGCTTCGGCGAGGTCCTTGTCGATCCGGTGCGTCCGTTCAACCTCATCCTCCATGAAGGCCCAGCGCTGGTGCAGATCGTTCCAGTCGACCTTGCGAGCGTCGGGTTGTGGGATCTGCGCCGCCTCGCAAATGAATCCCAGCTCGCGAGCACGCTTGACCCAGGTCCTGGTGTACTTATGTGCACCTGGCTCGTTGTCCAGTGCCCAGATTAGCTTGGGCGGCTTGCCTGCTCGGGCGGCGATCAATGCCTTCAGCGACTCTTCAGGAAAGGCATTGGAGGACAGCGCCGACACTGCTGATATGCCGTTATGAATCAGTGCAATGGCGTCGAAGATTCCCTCAACAATCCACAGTTCGTTGACCTGCAGCAGATCCAGGCAAGGCGGGCACCACCAGTAGCCCTTATAGCTTTGCCCTGGCTGAAAGCGGGCTTTCTTCTTGCCGAAGCGCGAGGGCTGATCAATCAGCCGCTCCCAGTAGCCGCCGTGATCCAAGGGAAAGCGCACCGTCGCGGAGCCGATATTCAGCTCCCCGTCGAAGTAGTTGTCTTGGGTGAACCAACCCGTGATGAGTTCCAGCCGGAAGCCGCGGGAGAAGGTGAGATAGGCTTTGGCGCTGGCCGTAGGGTTGTCATCGGTAGCTGGGGCGCGCTTGCTCCAGTTGTCGAACAGATCGGGGTACAGCTCCTTAGTGGGCGCCATGTACTTGCAGTTTTGCTCCCGGCCACAGCGGATGAACCATGGCTCGTCGTGGCGGGAGAACAGGCGTCGCTGATTGCACTGAGGGCAGGTGCCCTTGCGCATGTACTTCGTGCCAGCCATGTGCTGGAGGCCGAAGTCGGCCTCCAGGTGCTGGATAACATCAGCGCGGATCTGCTGTTCCATCGGCTTTTGCATGGGCTTGCGACTCACTGCGAACGCTCCCCGGTACCAGCACCGAGCATCTTCTTGAGCTCGCAGCGCGTCCGGCAGATGCCGGCGAGGTAGGGCAGGTCTTCAAGCACCTTCGGCGCTCGCTGGCCGCTGGGTACATTCCGGTAGCGGTCGGAGTACCAAACATCAGCCATGGTGACGTTGTACTGACTGTCCAGCCACTGCAGGTACTTCTTCGCCTGCTGCTCGTCCAGTTCCAGTTTTATGGTGATTTTGCTCATTTCGGCCACCAGTAGGGTGCAGTTTCCCCTTACCCACGCAGTGCGGGCATACAGCAGGGGGAGATTGGGTTAGTGCGTAGTGCGGGTGTTCAGAAGGCGCGTAGGCAGCAAGCGCGCCGACACAGGGTGTCGCTGCTGGGTGCAGGTATCGAGTAACCAGATTTTCGGGCGAAACACGCCGCTGCCAGGGTGAACGCCGAGCAACGCCACGCGGTTGCAGGTCATGCTCTCGAACTCGGCAACGGCCAGTTCCGCGATGCGCTGTACCAGGTGGTGGGGAACCTCAAGGCACTGCTCCAGGTACCGGGCGCAGTTTTCAAGTGGTTGGTTGTCACCGGCCAGGTGTTCGCAGCGGTGGCGATACAAATAGGCGACTGCCGCCTGTTGCATCGCAGCGCGGTAGTCGGTTGCAGGGTTGGCGGTCAAGGTGATGGCGTTCATGCAGGTACTCCCTCCATTTCCAGTTGGTCCAGCAGATCGGGGTGATCGTCGGCGGATCTCATCGCCTGGCGGCGGATAGAAACGGGCGCAACTGGCAGCTTCACGCCTGGATCAGGCATGCCGGAGGGGCTCATTTCATGAGTAATCTCGAATTGGCCACGGTAGGTCGCCCCACAGCCTTCGTTGCTGCACTGCAGGTAAGCGACTCTCAGAAAAATGTGCGTCCCTTCGCTGGTGCGAATACGCATGCTCGAACGGCAATGGGGGCACACCAGCTTGTAGGTGCTCATCAGACATCCCCCTTCGGCGGTGTTTGTTCTCTCGGCGCTGATCGCGTCTTGCGGTGCAGAGTGATGACTGCCCCCACCTCTGCATGGCAGGCAGCAACGTGTTCGCGGTGGGCAGCGATGATCTCTGCGATCTCGCCTTCATCTATCTCGCCATCTTCCAGCGCCTTGGCTATCAGTTGGTCGAGCTGGCCTTCCTTGA
This sequence comes from Pseudomonas sp. BIGb0176, assembly GCF_024810175.1. NCBI lineage: Bacteria > Pseudomonadati > Pseudomonadota > Gammaproteobacteria > Pseudomonadales > Pseudomonadaceae > Pseudomonas > Pseudomonas sp. BIGb0176. The sequence goes on along the minus strand of NZ_JANUEC010000002.1, from coordinate 60,143 downwards.
CATCAGCACGCAGAGCCAATGTGTAGAGGGCCAGGTTATCCAGCGACTCAGCCTCAGGCATGGGGACGAATACACCGCCGTACATGCCGCAGATGTAGTCAGGCAGAAAGGTGGAGCCAATGATCTGCTCAAGCATGCAGAGCTGGTGGTCCTCCAGGGGGCGATGCCCGGCGCTTCCGTAGGCCTGGTTATCAAACTTCTTGATGTCCAGACCCAGCAGCGCCGCACAGCCATCGCGCCCACCGGGGTAGGCGTTGATCAGCGCGCTGATCACCTTGCGGCGGCTGTCGAGAAGAACGCGCTTGGCGTTCTCGTTTTCTGTGGATAGCCGGCGCATTACTGTGTCACCTCGCCATCTTTGATGCCGAGGAGCACTGCTGCACGGTGGGACTCACCGCGCAGGCACTTCTTCTGTCCATTCAGCACCGCATAAACGGTTGATGGAGTTAGGGCGTGCTTTTCGGCCCAGTCTTTCGCTGAGATTCCCTGGCGCGCAAGGCGACCACGGGCCTCTTGGCAAGCTTGCTCGGTGGGGTATGCGTTCGGCATAGTCTCGTTTCGTGTGATTTCGTGTGATTACAGGGGAAGATTATTCAACGAATGTTGAATAGTCAATCTCTTAAGGGGTCGTTTTGTTGAATATTGGCGAAAGGCTGAAGGAAGAGCGTGCGCGCCTGGGGTTCAACCAGGCGGAATTTGCTGCTTTTGCTGGGGTAGCCAAAACATCGCAGTTCAATTACGAAAAAGGCGAACGAAGTCCTGACGCTGCTTATCTAGCCGCCATTGCGGAAAAGGGTGTTGATGTCTTGTACGTGGTGACCGGAGATCGCAGGCCTGTTCCGGCTGACTCAATTTCGGCGGGTGAGTTGCTCTTGCTTGATTACTATCGGCTTATGACGCACGACGACAAACAGGCGTTGGTACGAATGGCTTACGCGCTCGCGAAGACCCCAGGGCCAGTATAAAAACTCACAGACTGGGATCACCTGACCCAAGCGCTCATAAGGATATGACCCATGTTTATAAAAACCCTGGCGGCTACTGCTCTCTTTCAGGTGTGCGTATCCAGCGCGCTGGCAGATGTTGGGCAAATTGACGTAGCCGCTACGGTGAAGGCCATTGGTTCTCCAGTTCTCAAGCAATCTCAAGAAGAGGAGTCACCTGGCTGCACTGCTTCTCGCTATACCTTCGGCGACAAGACGTTCTCTATGAAGATCGAGTTCAGGTGTACCCGTATCAATGTCGGATGGACCATCGCGACGGAGCCGGAGTACGAGGAAAGAAGTAAGCAAGCTTCTGCCCTGGCCCAGCGTGCAGTTGCAGTACTCACTGGCGAGAATGGGGTAGAGGTGGAAAGGGTACAAGCTGGCGGGAAGTACGACGGCCGAACCTTTTCTAACGGTCTTTCTGTGAGTGGTTCGTGCGTTATGAACTCCTGCCTACTGACATTTCGTTAAGACAAGATAAGTAAATTGGCACCCTGAAATTTGTTGCGCCAATTAGCAATTGATGGGGCTGGTGGCACGCTTTAACGTGCTGAAAATCGGCTGTTCCCCGGGCGACCAGGACGGTGCCATATGGGCTCCGGGCGCCCGTTGCGTGTGAATGGAGTAATCGCATGTTGAAGAACAGCAGTGTGCCAGAAAGCCAAGTCTTGCCAGTCGATCAGGCGTATGTACTGAGCGATCTGGAGCTAAGGATTCTGACAATGTTCAGGAGTATCAGTGGGCAACAGCAAAGAGATGTTGTGCGAATGCTGGAGGCGTTCGCCCAACTAGACGAATAGTTAAACCAGACCCCGGCCATGTGTCGGGGTTTATGTTTCTTTCGACTCCTGCATCTTCTTCCATTCCCGATCGACAGCCCGCTTCGCTGTGGTTTTGCTGGCATACAACCACTTCAGCCGCCGTGGCTTGCTCTGATCCCCGGCCGTGATGGTCTTTTGTTTGCCCGTCTTCTTGTCGCGGTAGTACGCGATGATCCCCGTGTAATCCCCTTTGTTCTCCTCGGCCAACCCTTCGACGGTGTCCTCGGGCAACTTGCTTTCCAGCTCCAGGCTGACGGTGTAGCCGCTGTCGGCGCTAAGGCTGTGCTGCACGTTGCCGCCGTACCAGATAATCGCGTCGATCTCGGGCTTCACGCCTTCCAGGGTATAGGTCAGTTCGGGGATCAGATCCGGCCGGCCCACGGCCAGGGTGTAGCTCAGGGTGGCGCTGCCACGCTGCAGGCGGTTGAATTCGGCCCGGGCGGCTCGCAGTGCTGACTGGCGGTCGCTGAAGGTGTGACGCAGGTCCTTGAGGTTGTCGCCGCCGCCGGCGATCGCCTCTTGTTTCTTTGCACTGTTCACGTCGTAGAAGTAGGCACGCACGCCGTCGTAGCTGTCGCGGTCGGCCTGCAGATAGCGGTGCTGGTCACCGTCGCTACGGGTGAGAGTGATGTGCGGGAGCTCCATGCCGCTGGCTGTCTTGCCTCCGCCGGCCGGAATGCACAGCAGGCAGCCAGCCTTGACGGTGACCACGGCGTCGAACTCTTCACCGACACGGCTGATCAGGTTGGCGTCTGATTCGTTGGCCTGGTCCAACTGCAGGATGGGCAGGCCGTCCAGGGCGCCGGCAATGGTGGCGGTCAAACCGTTACCGATGGCGATATCGCCCAGGACATCGCCGAGGGTGGTGTTGCTCCAGCTCCGCTCGCGCTTTGTTTTCAGCCCTTTGCGCAGATCGGCCGAGCGTGCCCGGATGCTAAGCACGTCCGGAGCTCCACTGTGCTCGGTCTCGTCGACGGTGTAGGTGCCCTTGTCCACCAGGCCGGTGTCACTCCAGCCAAGCCAGAGCCTAACCACGGCACCCTTCGGCGGAATGGCCAGCAGCCCGTCATGATCGCTCAGGGTGATGCTGAGCTGATCGGCTTCAATGCCGCGGTTGTCGGTCAGTTGCAGGCTCATCAGGCGCGGGCTGATGAGTTGGGCGATATCGTTGCCGTCTACGGTGATGCGAAAGGCTGGAACAGCGTAGACAGCGTCGCGGCGGTACCGGCCGGCAGCGTCTTCGATAAAGCCCGTAACACGGGCGAGGGCAGCATCGATCACAGCAGCATCCTCAAGATACTCACGCCAGTGCTACCGGCGGCGCCGATCAGGTCTATCCGGTCGTCATCGATGCGCTTGAGATTGAGCGTGAATTCCAGGCGCCGCGGCGTGCCATCACGGAAAAACATCGTCTTGGTCTCGCTCAGGCTCTCGATCACCCACAAACCGTAGATCCGGCCGCTACCTTCGACCATGGGCCAGGCTTTGCCGGTGTTCGCCATCAGCCGCAGGGTGTCGAGGCTCAGTACAGATCCGGCCAACTCGGGCAGGATGACGCCCGGCAAGGTGATCGAGTCGTCGCCTCGGCCCACAAACTGTCTGGCCGGAGCGGCACCGATGCGGGTATTGCTGACGTGTCGCCACTCGGTCTGTCGTTGCAGCTCCTGGTAGGCGGCTGTGGAAAGGCTGAAGACGAACATGCCCAAGGCCATCATCATGACGATTTACTCCAGGTCGGACAGTTGGCTGCGCTTGCGGGCGCCTTTTTCGCTTTCAATGCGCGCAAGTTCTGCCCGCACGGCGCGGCCGATTGCCAAGGCATCCATGCCAGGCGTGGGGTGGATGTTGATTTCGTAGGTGTCGTGGCTGTCGTAGGTGGTCGCAGCGGCTGGACTGATGGGCGCGCGCGTATCGACCGAGAGGCCGGGCATGGCAGCAACGCCCAGGCCCAGGCTGCCCGCCGTGGTGAGCTGCTGGCCGAGGTTGTTCACCGCGTTCAGCGGGCCTTTCTGGCCGGCCTGCAATCCTTGTGTCAGTCCCTCCATGGTGAAACCGCCGAGTTCGGCAAACACCCGCGATGGGCTGTGGATGTCGAGCTTCTCCTTGAACCAACCAATGGTTGAATCGCCGATCGCGCTGATGGTCTCTTTCACCTTGCCCATGCCGGCGAGGAGGCCATTCACCAGGCCATTGACGATCATGTTGCCGAACTCGGTGAACTTGGTCGGGAGATCGAGGCCCAGGTAGTTCAGCACCTCTGCGAATGCCCGATAGATGATCCCGATGGGGCTGAAGTTGGCCAGGATGGTCAAGATGCCGCCAATGCCCCCAGAAAACCCTGCTTTGATCTCGTTCCAGAGGCTGATGACATAGGCTTTCACCGCGTCCCAGTTCTTGTAGATCAGGTAGGCGGCACCGGCGAAGACTGCCACGACGGCAGCGATTGCCAGTACCACCGGGTTTGCCGCGAGCCCCCACATAGCAATGCTTACCGTGCGCAGAGCCGCGATCAGCGGACCACCCAGGGCCATAGCCAGTACGCGGATTCCCTGGCCAATCAGGCCGAGGGCGCCGCTGCCCTTGATGCCGAACAAGGTCAGGGCGTAGCGCACCATAGCGAAGGGACCAATCATGCTTGCCAGGCCGATGCTGAGGCCGCCCATGATGGTCATCAGTATGGCGATACCGGCGACGGTCTTGGCGATCTGGCGGGTCAACTCGGGGTTGGCCTTTACCCAGGCGCCCACACGGTTCGCAACCTCTCCCAACGACTGGATGAGCTCCTTCAGCTCTGGGGCCATCACGTTGCCGACGTCGGCCATTGCGTTGGTCCAACTGCCCTCGGCGGCTTCCAGAACGTTCGCCAGCGTCGACAGTTGCACGTTCACCCGGGTCCGCAGGTCGGCCTGGGTCTGCATCTTGCCCTCGACTTCGCGATAGCCGGCAATGCCCTTGGCCATCATGGTGTTGAGGGTGGTCAGGGTCTCGCTGTCGTCGCCGAACATGCTTTTGATCAGGTCGAGGCGAACCTCGGTGTTCAAGCCCTTGAGCTTCTCCAGCTGGGCATACATCTTCTCGATACCGCCGAACTCGCCTTTGCCGTCGGTGAAGTCGAGCTTCAGCGAGATCCCGCGTTCGGCCTTCAGGTCATCCAGTGACTTCTGGATTTTTGCGTTGGCCATCGCGCCCTGGAAAATCTTCCGGTAGGCGTTACCCGCCGCGCCGCCTTCCATACCGGCCTGATCCATCATCACCAGCAGGGGAGTAAGAACCTTGCTCGCTTCCAGGCCCTGTTTCTTGATGATGTCCATTACCGGGGAGATCTTGCTGAAGCCCTGGAGCATGTTGCCGCTGTCGACGCCCAGGTAGTAGGTGCGCTGAATCGTGTCCATCAGCGCCATCATGTCGCTTTCGGTGGTCCGGGTGGCGTCCTGCATTTTTGCCGCGAACTCCGCGGCGGCGGTCACTGGCATCTGCAACTGAACGCCCAGATACGCGGCGGCCTCGCCGGTACCGCCGAGGATGTTGGTCGCCGTGAGCCCCTGGCGCCGGAGCATCGTCATCATTTCCTGGAAGTCGGCAGTGGTGCCGGGCAGGCGGTCACCGAGCTGCGTGGCCAGGGCCGTCATTTTTTCGAATTCGGCAGCAATGGAGCCGTCCGGCGCCATCATCGACACCTTCAGCTGGGTCGCGGCGTTCTCTGCGGGGGCAAAGGCGTCTACTGCCGCCTTCAGCGGCCGGCTCAGGGCGTAGCCGGCGCCAAGCCCAGCGGCACCGCTTGCAGCCATTCCTCCGGAAACGCTCTGAGCCTTCTCGTAACTCCTTTTCGCGTTGGCGAGCTGTCTTTGCTGCCCAGCCAGACGCCTGAGCTTGGCTTCCTGCTGCCCTATGGTCTGGTTGGTCTGGGTGATTTTGCTGCGCAGGTCACGCTCGGCCTGTCCTAGGTTGCGGGTGCTGATGCCGGCGTCGTAGAGCTTCGTGCGCAAGCCCTGGAGCTGCTCGCCCTGTTGCTGGTGCTGTTGCTTGAGCCGCTGCGCCTCTCGGATCGCTGAACGCATGTCCCGGGTCATGGCCTGGGTCGGCGCACCGGTGGCGGCGAATTGCTGGCTGAGCGCTCGCACGCGATCACGGGCGGCGCCGAGAGCCTGCTCGGTCTGCTCGGCAGCGGCGCGTTGGGTGCGCCAGGCGCTGATGTCTTTCTGTTGCGCGTTGAGCTGCTTGAGGTTGTCCCGGGCATCCTTCAATGCCCGGGCAGCGCCGATGCTGCTCTTATTGATCGACTTCAGGGGGCCGGTAGCCCTGTCGATGGCGTTCAGTAGCACCTGAAGTTTGAGGTCATTCGCCATCGGTGGAGCTCCGCACCCTGGCGCGCTCGCGCCAGTCCATCAGTTCCTGCAGGCCCAGCTGGTCCATGTCAGCCGGCGCCCAGTGAAAAACCACGGCCAGATCGGCCATGGCGTCCTCTACGCAACGAGGGATACTTCCGTCTTCACCGACTTCTGCAACAAAAAACCGGAGATCTTGCTGCCACAGGCCAGCAGGTCGGCAGGGTCCATGGCTGCGGCTTCCGGGGCGGTGATGCCTGGGCTGCTGATACGCGGCAGAATCTTGATCAGGGTGGCAACGTCCATGTTCAGCAGTTCGACCAGGTGCACGCCGCGCAACTCGCCGGCTTGGGGTTTGCGCAGGGTGATCATGTCGATGGTGGTCTTGCCCCGGGGGATCGGGGTGTCGAGGACTACGATGTTGTCTTCGACTTCGGCAGGGGCTTGGGTGTTGTCGTCGGTGTTCATTGAGTGCTCCAGGTTGCAGTGCTATCCGCTCTCGGGCCGAGAGCGGCAGGGGATCAGATGCCGATGGCGTTGCGCTGTTTCTCCAGCATGTCGACGCCGTTGACCTTCTCGATGAAGTTGAGCAGGTCGATTTCGATGATGTCTTCGTTGTCCACGGTCAGCTTGTAGTAGCTGCAGGTGGTGGTGATGCTGTGCTCGGTGTCTTCGCCGGGGGAGGCATCGCCCATCTCGATGGTTTCGTGCCGGCCACGTACCACCACCTCGACGGTGCTGACGTCGCCGGTGTCGTCCTGCTGAAAGGCACCGGAGAAGCGCAGCATGATCCCGGAGGCATTCACCGAGCCGAACTGGCGCAGGGCGATCAGGTCCAGGCCGCCGGTCTTCCATTCGAACTGGATGCCGTCATCGGAGAAGCCCAGGTCTGCCTTGACCGAGCCGTTCATGCCACCGCCCCGGTAGGACTCCATCTTGCGGCCGAGGGGCGGCAGGGTGACCGACTTGACCAAGCCCAGGTAGCTGTTGCCGTCGTTGAACAGGTTGAGGTTTTTCAGTTTGCGAGGCATGGCCATGGCGGTGTTCTCCGGTGTCCTGGCACGGGGTGACTCCCTTCGCGAGGGAGCCCCTGGTTAGCTGTTGATCTTGCTGGCGAAGTCCATCAGGTAGCGGTCGGTGATCCGCTGCCGCAGGGTGAGGTCTTCCAGCGGTGGAACCGGCGTGTAGTCGTAGTCGATGAACAACTTGCCGGCCTTGAGGGTGTCCTTGTCGTTGGCGTCTTCCTGGTACCAGCAGTTGCCACCGATCAGGTACCCGGCCGAGATCAATTCGCGGAACTTTGCGTTGATGCCGTTGATGATGTCTTTCACCAGGGACGGGGTCATGGGCTTGTCCACGGCCCACATGTGCGCCTCGGCCATGGTGTCGGCGAGGATCTGCGCTGTACGGGTGTAGTTCTCGAAGGCGAACAGCGGATCGTCGCTGCAAGTCCGGCTGCCCCAGAAGCGAAAGCCCCCCTCGTTGATCAGAGTGGTCACCTCGTTGGAGTTGAGGTAGTTGGCGTCGGTGGCCGGGTTCTGCAGGTCCCAGAACACGTCGGCGCTGATGCCGGTGACGCCGTTGACCGCGACGTTGGACAGGGTCTTGTGCCAGCCGACCTCCTGGTCGATCTTCGCCCGCAGGCCCAGGGCGCAGGCTACTGCAGATGCTTTGGTTGTCGCGTTGGCGGTGGTGTCCCAATGTTCGAAGTCCGGCCAGATCACCATGACTTCGCGGGCGCCGAAGTTCTCGCGGTAGGCAACGGCCTCTTCCTTGGTCTTGCTGTCCCGGGCACTGACGTAGCAGAAGGCCCGCAACTGCTGGCCGATCGAGACCAGTGCCGTCGCCACCGGCAGGCTGTCGAGGCCTGGTACGCCGAGGATGCGTGGCACCATGCCGACACGGGCTTTGGCGGCGAGCAGGGCTTTCATGCCGGTGTATTTGCCATCGGCGGTGGTGGTGCCGATCAGGGCGCTGGTGGTCGCGGCTTCGGTTTCGCCTTCCTTGACCCGCACAACGATGATGTAGGGCTTGGTTTGGTCGGCAATGGCCTGCAGGCTTGCGCTGAGGGTGCCCTTGGTGCCGGCCTTGCCGACCGCGGTCTGAACGTTGGTCAGCAGGACCGGGGTATCGAGCGGGAATGCCAGCGGATCAGCGTCGTCGGCAGTGCATACCAGGCCGATAACAGCGGTGGGGATGGTGCGAATGGGGCGGGTGCCGTCGTTGAGTTCGAGGACCCGCACGCCGTGGAGATAATCGGCCATGGGTTTTGCCTGCGCAGTAATGGGGTGACAGTGCACAGGCTGCCGCGCGCGCGCCGGATCGGCGAGCGCGGCGGGTTGTAGGGAAGGGGGATACAGGGAGAAAGCACGGAGCCGGGCTACTCGATTTGCTCTGCAATCCACCCTGGGGCAGTGGGGCGACGCTGGATAGCGGGAAAGTCCAGCGACTGCGGCCAGTCGCGCAGAGCCTGCATGTATACCAGCAGTTCCTTGAATTGGCCGGCGGTAAGTGTGGTCGGCGCTTCTATCTCAAGCTGATCACGGTGACGCTCACGCAGCCAGAGCACAGAGGTCAACTCGACATCACGCCAGTTACGTTCCTCGGTTGTAGGGTCGAGCAGAGGCGCGCTTGCACTGGCAATGTACGATCGAACTGCCTCATCGGACATTGGCAGCAGATAGCCGGCGATGAAGTGCTCCGGGGCATCATCATCGTATGCATGCACCTCGCCCGTTTGCGGGTTGTTGAAATATCTCATGTACGAAGCTCCACCCAGGTCAAGTTAACAGGACTGCCATACGTGACTTTGTAAGTCGATCCCGCTGGCACGATGAAAGCCGCGTGATATGCAGATACCGTCAAGTTCACGCCATCGACAACGACATAAACGCCGCCGGTAGTGAACGACACTTGCACAAAGATCGGCCGCCCGGTTGTGTTCGTGTAGACAGTGCCTGAGACACGGGAGGCGGTGACGTGCTGCCAGGTTTGACCATCACCAAGACCCCGTGGCCGTGCCTCCAGAGCTGTCAACCGACCCGAAAAGCCATCAACTTGTGCGGCCAAGCCGGCAACGTCGATGTTTCCCTGATTGACTGGCGCCCCCCAAGCCTTGAGGCACCACATGACCGCAATGCTGCGGGGACGGGTTTCACTGCCGCCAGCGTTCTTCGTGATGTTTTCGTAGTTCGTAGCAGCGTTGCCGAGCTCGGCATACAACCAGCTACCGTAGACCCCGCCCGCAGCATCCGAGTTTGGAGCACCGTGAAAGTGCGATCTGAACTCATCCGGGGCCCAACTGCCAATTTCTCGGCCAGGATCAACCCCCCGATCATGGTCCCAGCCTCTCAGAAACTCACCTCGGGACTCAGGCAGCCGGAAGTTACCGGCGCCCTCGCCGCCTTTGTTGAACGTTGTTCCTAGGTACGCTGCCAGGTCTGGATAGGTGGCAATGCTCTTCACACTGCCATCGATCTCAAGGAACCCCGGTGGCACGTTGGCTTTGGGAAACGCCACCATCGAGCCCACTGGCAGCGACGACGCTTTGGCTACCAGCGCCTCGATCTCAGCCTTGGTGTAAGTGTCGGTGATGCCGTAGCCAGCCAGTGTGCTGGGGTTTACTCCGGCAATCACCTTGCCGTATTTATCCACCGTGACCTTGGTGTAGGTCCCCGCATTCACGCCTGTGCGGCCGGCCACCATTTCGAAGGCTAGGTCTGTGGTACCGAGCACAATTGGCCCATCGGTCACCAACTGCCAGACGCTGTCGCCATTGGCTACGCCTTTCTCAACGTGGACAAACAGCCCCGGGGTAACTTCAAGGCTGGTATCGGCGTCCTGGGTTCGCGACCAGGCGCCCGCAGCCGCAACGTACAGCCCGTTATCCTTGGCCTGGGGCTGGTTCTTGACCAGGACGCGGTTGCCGGCGGCCACGGCCACCGAGTCAATCGTCTGCAGGCCGCTCAGAGCGATGGCTCCAGAGGTCGCCACCAGCACCGAATGTTTGAAGTCCTGCTTGTTCAGCTCCTCCAGAATGCGCTGATCGACGTAGGAGCGCGTCGCCAGGACCACGCTCGGGTCAATCTTCAACTGAATGTTGGCTGTGCTGTTGGTGATGATGTGCATCCGCACGACCTGATTTCGCCCGGAGCCCTGGGCGAGCAGCGGCTTGTAACTGGGGGCCACGTTGGCGACCGCACAGAACACGCCGTCCTTGTCCTCGATCGCCAGCTCCCGAATCCACCAGCCGCCGACTTCCGGCGGCAGCACCAGCTCGGCGATCAGCACCTTGTCATCGGTCGGCGAGACGTACAGCGCATTGAGCGGTGCGCGGTAGACCTGGCGGATCAGCTGCGTTTGCCCAGGGCTTGGCACCGGGTCGGTGTCATTGGCGTCACCGATGAGCATGTAGCTGGGCTCCCAGGGGATGCCCAGGGCGTCGCAGTTGGTTTTCTTGGCAGCGCCGAGGCTGGTGAGCATGCCGCCGAAAATGGAGTTCTGATTAACCATGGGGGTACACGTCCAGTTCGTCGAGGGTGTATTCGCTGACGCCGCTATAGCCCTGGATCACGATGTCGAGGTCCGGGTTGGTCCAGGGGTAGGCGTCGATCTCGTCACCGTCGAAGACGGCGACGCCGGTGTAGGCGTTCAGGCGGGTTTCAAGGGTGATATCGAGGCCGATCAGGTGGCGGGTGAGGGGCTTGGCATCGTCGATCAGCCAGGTCAGCTCCTGGTACATCTCCTCGGTGATACCGGTGTCGAGTACACCGACCTTGAGCGCAAAGGTCGCCCTCGGCCCGTTAGGCACCTTCTGCCACCACTCGACGACCTCGATCAGATAGCCCAGCGGCTCCACCACCCGCCGCAAGGCGCCGATGGTGCCCTTGCGTGAGTGGATGTAGTACGCCGCACGGATCGCGGCCCGCTTGGCTGCCTCCGTCCATTGGCTGGACCAGCGATCGACCGAGAAAGCCCAGGCCAGGTACGGCAGCAGATGAGCCGGGCACAGATCCGGGCTGTACAGCTGGCGCAGCGGAATCGGCACCCGCTGGATTTGGGCCAGGGCCTGGGCGGCCTGGCGTTCCAGCGGGGTGGAATTGCGTGGCAACATAGGTTGGTCGACCATCACTCAACCCCCAACGCCAGGTTGATAGCGGTGCAGAACGGCGCCTGATAGGGCGTTGCAACAATATCCGCCCAGTCCTGCAGCACGACTTTGCGCACGCCTTCGACGTGCAGCCGGGCATGCACCACCGATTCGGACACTTCCAGGCCCAGGCGCCGGCGCTGGTGCACAAATGCCCGGAGGCTGGCTTGGGCTGCGGCGAGGGCCAGCTCGTTTTCGGGGCCGTTGCTCAGCATGTAGAGCGTGGCCTTGACCTGGTAATTGATGATCTCGGCGCCCTGGACGGTCAGCCGGTCGGCGACGGGCCGGCGGTCGTCGTCGCTGAGGTAGGTCTTGACCGCTGCGAGCAGGGTTGGTGAGGCCGTACCGTCGCCGAGCAGGGATTGTACGGTGATCACTGCCTCGGCTGGCGCCGGGCTTTCTGCCGTGGCGTCGGCAACCTGGCCATCTGCGGAGCGTGCGTGAAAGATGTAGCTGTTGCGCGGCCCCGCGGTGCTCAGGCCTTCCCAGGCCATCTGGGCACGCTCGCGGAGGCTGTCGTCGTTCTCCATGATGCGGGCAATCGGTGGCACGGCCGCGGGGTTGGCTTCCTGCACCACCAGGCGGGCGACGTTGTAGTTTGCCGCGAGGTTGTCCAGGTCGGAGTTCTTGGCCAGGGCCAGCATGTTGGCGACAGAGGCCTCATTGACCCGCTGGCGCCAGATGGTTTCCCGGTAGGCGTTCTCCTGCAGCAGCTTGGTCAGTGGCTCAGATTCCAGCGCCAGTCGGGCGGCAATCTCGGCTTGCTCCTCCACGGGCCAGAGGCTGATGGCGTAGGCCTTGCGCTCGGCGAGGATCTGTTCGTAGTCGATCTGCTCGACGATCTGCGGCGCCGGCAACTGGCCCAGGTCGATGGCGACAAAGGTGCTCATACGCTGGCACCCAGTTGCAGCGGAACGCTCAGGCTTAACGGCTCGTTGGTATCAACTCGGCTGCATTCAATGTCCATCACCGACTGGCCCTGGAGCGTCACGCCAACGAATTGCACCCGGCTCAAGGTAATCCGTGGCTCCCAGCGCATCAGGGCCATCACGGTGGCCGCGTAAGCGCGCAGGCGGGTTGCATCGTTGAACGGGTGGTCAACCAGCTCGGCCAGGACGCTGCCGTATTCACGGCGCATCACCCGGGTACCGAGGCGCGTGGTCAGGATATCGGTGCAGGACTGGACGATATGCTCTTCGGTGCTGAGGGCGGCGCCGGTTTCTCTGTTCATTCCGGTACTCCCGTCTTGGCTCCACCAGGCAGCACGCCGCCATGCAGGTGTTTGACCAGGCTGATACCGGCCGCGACAACGTCATCTGAAACGGTGACCTTGCCGGTTACGATCTGATTGCCGGTCTGGGTGTAGTCGCCCTGGTGGGTGATCGGGCCGACGATGGTGATGCCGCCGTCGCTGACCAGGTTGGTGGTACCGCCCGGGGCCAGGGTGGCATTTAGGTGATGAGCGACGCTGTCGTACTCGATCACCGTGCCGTCGCTGTAGGTGCGGCGGTGGAGACCGGCGCGATCACCGTTGGCCGGGGTGCTGTCGCTGAATAAGCCGGTCAAGGCCACGCCGTTGCCGAGCTGACCCGAGGGACTGATCAACAGCACCTGTTCGCCGGCGGTGGGTGGGTCCCACTCCTTGTCAGATCCGGCACGCAAGGCCAACCATGGCAGCCAGGCGGTGGTCAGTTCACCGGTTTTCACACGCACGCGCGGGGGCTTCATCTGGACTTCGGCGACAACGCCGAAGCGGATGAGGTTTTCAATCAGGCGGGCGAGGGTGGCTAGATCGTTCATGGCGCCGATGGTGGCGCTGCGCGCGAGGGAGTGCAGCAATACAAACTTGTATCTAATCGTCCTACAGTCCCGTAGAACCGCCAACCATCAAGATTTTTCGTCTACAGCTGTTGGACATCATGATGGCTAAACAGTAGCCTCCGATCACAGCATCTTTCATCCACAACAGTGCCGACGAAAAAGGAAAAGTTACATGGCAGTTGAAGAAAATTCAAAACGGCTTTATCGAATAATGGATTTTTCTCGCGTCGTTCAAATATTTGAAAAAAAAGAACTGTATTTTGCTAAGCCTAGCACTTGGGAAGATCCTTATGAGCAACGAATTAAACACTCTAAAGATCATGCGATTTTTGCGCAGTGTTGGAGCGAACTAGGAATTTCAGATGCAATGTGGAGGATTTACTCCCAAAATGGTATGGGAGTGCGTATATCTACCACAGCTGAGAAAATTGTCGCTGTAATGAAAGCGGCCTGTAAAGAAAAGGGGTATAAATATCGAGTAAGAAGTGTTGAATATAAAAGTCAGGTTGCTATAAATATCGAGGCAAAAGCGATTGCAAGTGAATTGCGGCAGGAATTCAACATTAGTAGAGCTACAGATATGCTTTACCTGAAGCGCGATGCGTTTAGGCACGAAAATGAATGGAGAGCGACTTTTCTTGCTCTGTCCGAGGATCGCGCAAGCGATAAAAAGGGTTTGGCTGTAAAAATAGATCCGCATGTTTTTATCGATAGAATACTTCTTGATCCCCGTGCCCCTGAGGAATTGGTGAGCGCCTTTAAGTATTACTTTAAATCTAAGTTAAAATTTAAGGGAGAGGTGTCTCGATCTGTTCTTTATAAGTCGCCGCCGCCTTTCGAGATTGAAGATGATGTTATAAATATTGAAGATCTTTAGGTTGTATGAGCTAGAATGCCATCGCGGATAAGCTCCAATCCGCGTTGGTAGACCCTAGCACTTGGCGTTGTTCATAGCGCACGTCAGCGACTCCAGGTTCCACACTATCAAACCACACTGTTGAACCCTGGCAATCCGGGCTACTCACCCGGTGAATCCCTCCGTCATGGAATTGCTATTACCACTTACTGTCAGATGCGGTGCCGTCCGTAGCTTTTTGAACATCGCTAGCTTCCGAAGAGTCCGCCTGACTTCTCACGTAGGTTCCGCTGTTTGCGCGGTGCGTACTTGCTCCCGTCCGGGATGCAACTGCCCTAATAGGCCTGTGGCCCAATCCTCAAGCGCGTCAACGTTGGCCATTGGGCACTATCCATTCCCGGCAATTCTCGGGCCATGTGGGGTTGCGCTGTGATTCACCTTGGTGGCTGGTGGTGTTGCCTGCATCATTTTTTAATGGCTTATGTTTTTCATCTCTTCGGAGAGTACAGTTGAAATCTCGCGCAAGGAGTCTAAGGCGCTTGAAAGCCGGTTTGTTGGTTGTGATGTTAGGAAGTTTGATAGTGATGAAAAGGCTACTAATTTTACATTCTCTTTTTCGCTTGAGGCTATTTTATCTGCGCTGGATATGTAATTTGTAAAGTCGCTGACGTTGGTTTTTTGACAATCTATGTGGGAGTTTATTGTTTCTGTTATGAAGGATATTCTTGAAATGCAGTTGACTACTACGGGTGATGGAATTAGTCCGAGGTTTTCTTTTATGTAGTTGAAGTCGGCAGGTAGTGAGATCCTGCAAATATATAGTGACGCAAGAGGTAGCTCTACATTTAGTCTGTTTTTCTCATTTGTATGATGCATTTTTATGTCGATTTTCTCATTAAAATCGATGTGTTTTTGCTGTGTCAGGCTTTCAAGCTCTGCAGCCATAACCTTTGCTCTAATTATTACTGTTCTTCTAAGATGGTCTTCGTCTCGTTTGTCTTTTCTGGTTTTGTCTGTAGAGACCATTGTTGCTGAATGGTGAGCCATCATTGCAGCTATTAAAGCAATTAGTGAGGCAATTACTATGTTGTATTCTGATGGTTTGTCAGCAAGTTTTGTGATGGCTGATATGGTGAGAGTTATAAGTACTGCAGCAGTTGTTCTTGGGTGGCCTTGAAACGATTTTATGATGCTCCGTGTTATGTTTTTTATGTCCATAATTAGCTCGTGACTGATGGGTTGTTGAAGTGGCTGTTTCGATTTAAGTTAAGTTCACTGTATCAGGTGCTGGAGTAAGCTGTCGCGGATCAGATCTAGATCAGCTTCTGTGAACCCTAGAATTTCTCGCTGTTCATATCGCACCTCCGGAGCACTACGTTCGGCACGGTCCCGTAGTCCATATTGATGCACGCGCGCAATACGGGCCACCCGCCCAGTAAACCCAACGCTGATCGCATTACCGTCCCCCTGAACCTTCAATAAGCTCGCAGTGCGCAGCTTCTTGAACATCTGTACCTGGCGCTTGATGCGTCCCTGTTTGCCCCGCAGGTTCCGCTGTTTGCGCGGTGCATACTTGCTCTTGTCTGAGTTGCGCTGGGCGATGATCCGCTGTTGCTGGCTACGGCGCAGGGCCTGGCCGATGCTTCGGGCGAGCTGATTGCGGGCGGCGGGCTGCAGCTGCCCCAGCAGGCCCGCGGCCCAATCCTCAAGCGCTTCAAGGTCGGCCATTGGGCACTATCCATTCCGGGCCACTCTCGGGCCATGCGGGGTTGCGCTGGGGTTCACCTGGGTGGCTGATGGTGGTGTTGCCTACATCATCGGTACGAACGACCACGCGCTCGGTGAGGGGAAGGGTCAAGCTCATGTCGACCTTGCTCTTGTCGATGAGGTCGGCCTCGAACTTGATGCCGTCGGCGGACTTGTCGAGGTTCTCCAGCAGTTCGGACTGATTCACGCGGAGCCACTCCAGCAGCGGCAGCATGACGCTGTCCGGATGGCCGGCGAAGTCGGTCAGGATTACCTGGAGGTCATAGCTGTATTCGAACGAGAGGCTGGGGGCCGCGGTGCAGCGGACCTTGCCGTTGTCGATGAAGATCAGCAGTCGGTCGGGGCTGTGGCGCAGTTCCGGGATCTGTTCCAGTAGGAAGGCCCGCAGGCTATCGGGTTTGTTCATGGTTTGGCCTGCTGGTAACGGTAGATCATGTCGACCTGGCCCGCGCATTCGGCCCAGGCGGCCTCGCTAAGGTCCTGGTCGGTGATGAGGTCGCCGTTACTGTTTGGCCTGGTCGCCGGCAGGCTGCAGGGCACCACGGCCGGACAGCCACTGACGATAAGCGTCGGCGCCGGTGAGGGCGGGGCGCTCGCGCAGCCGGCGAGCAATATCAGGCAAGGGCTGGTCAGCCCAAGCGCGCAAATCAGCGTTTTCACGTTTCAGCCCCTCGATGGTGAGTTGTCGTTTGGCGAGCCCCTGGCGTAGCAGGTCCTGTTCCGTGCGCAGACGGGCCTGGGCCTCGCGTTCGCCGGAAAGAGCAGCCTCCAGGGCGTTGGCTTTGCCCTCGCTGCGTCCGGCCGCGGCCAGCGCGTCCTGGGTGTTTTTCTCGGCCATTGCTCGGTTCTTGTCGGCGACCTCAATGCGTTGTTGCTGGCCCCAGAGCAGTAGCCCCAACACGCCGACCAAGGCCAGGCCCAGCAGGATCTGGCGGATGGTGCTCATTTGAGGAACTCCCCCAGGATCAACTGGCGGTACTGCTCATCGGTGTAGGCCGCGCGCGCCTCCTCGTAGTAGGCCTCATCGATTACCCCCGGCGTCAGAAGATGGCGCTGATAGCCACCGCCGTTGAGCTCGATCAGTTGCAACAGCAGATCCATTTCCGAGGTATCGATCCCCAGGTCGCGGACTCGTCTCGCCGTCGTTGCGTAGTACCCGCCGTTGCGGACCTTGGCCGACTTGAGCCAGTCGAACTCGTCGTAGATCCAGATAGCTTGTTCCAGGTTGAGGTCATCAGGAGGGGCCTGATGGTCCGAAAGTACGACGACCCCTGGCAGGCGCCCGAGTAAATCCTCTGCTTGCTGGATGACGAAAATCACCGTCTCCCCCTGGGCGGTGAGGTCGTTTGCGATTTTCACCAGGCGGGTGGTTTTTCCTGTCTGGCGACCGGAGATTTCGAGGTAGGCGATCTTGCCGGTCATGCCCGGTACCAGCCCAGTTTGTTCATGGCGCCGACGTCCAGGTGTTCGAGCGGGCCGCGAATCACAATCGCCCGGCAGCCTGGATCGACAAATTGCAGCGCCTCGGCCAGCAGCTCCATGTCTTCTGCCTTGGTGTTTTCCGGTACGACCAGGACATCACCGTCTTCAACCTTCAGCTTGTGCACCGCTTCGAGATCGATCATGCCGGTACCTCCTGACCGCAGTTGCAATCGCTGTGCCGCTCATAGGCGCGCTGGAGCTTGGTGTCGTACAGGTTGCGTTGGTAGTTCGGTCCGTTGTACTGCCTGGCGAAGTCGGCCCACTTGCGGGCCTTCAGCGCCTTGTGGAGGGCCGGATCGGTCTCGATGAAGCGGACGAAGGCGTCGAACTGGCGGGACTCGCTCGCGCTCATGGCCGTCACGAAGTCCTGCACGCTGGCATAGCCGAGGCGCTTCCAGTGAAAGCCCATGATCTGGAAGGCGCCCCAGGAGGCGGATTCGAGGGCCGCGGTGTCATCCATGAGGCGGGCGGTGGCCAGGCGCTGATGCTCAGCAGGTCCGCCGGCATAGCCACCGGGGTTCGGGTTGATGATGGCCGGGTACTGCGCCGCGAGCTCGTCGGCGTGGCGCTTGAGTTCTGCCGGGTCGTCGCCCGGGTGACGTGGCGTCTTCAACTGGCGGTACATGATGTGCCGCTCAAACAGGATCGCCGGCTTGCCGTTGGCGAAGAAACCCTTGCCGTTCGATTCGACCTCATTGACGGCGTAGACACTGGCGAGGGGCAGATCCAGGCGCTGGGCAGCGCTGACCAGGTCGGCGTTCTTCAGCAGCAGAGCGCAATCGCCACCGGCCAGGCTGGTTTGGGTTTTCTCGCCGGCGATGCCGTCCACAACCAGGCCGGCCTTGAGCTGGTAGGCGCGAACGGCCATTTCGGTGGCGTCGCCGTAGTCGCCGTCCACTGCCACGGTAATGCCGTGACTGTTGAGGTTCTTCTGCAGGATTCGAACCGCCTGCGAGCGATCGCCGTGCCGGAGTGTGTTCATAGTTGCTCTACCTTGCGGTTGAAAAACTTGCGGGCCGCGGCGCGAGTGCCCTCGACGCCGAGCAGGCCGATCACGCCACCGAAAAACGGGGCGGTCGATGCCGGGATGCCGAGCAACGCCAAGCCGTGGCTGGCAGCCAGGGCCAGCGCCCCGCAGAGCGGCGCCTCGACCAGCACCCGGCGTAGGGTGCCCCCGCCGTACATGATCCGTAGGGCCGCGATGATCAGCGCCAGGACGCCGGCGTACAGGGTCGGCCAGTTCTGTTCGAGCCAGGCGGCGAACCAGGCCCAGGTGTCGGGACGGTCAGGCATTCGCTTCATTCCAGGGTCCAGGGTGGTAGGTCTCAAGGAGGCGGCTCAAGTGGATCAGTCCCATAGGTTCACCATCTGCCGCTGTGGGGCTGTGGTCTGGGCTTCGGGCATTTGAACGGCGAGGCCTTGCGGCAGGGTGGGGCCGTGATCAGCCAGCCCGGGGTTGGCCTCAAGCACCGCCTCGGTGACGCCGGCGGTGCGGCCGTAGTGACGCCAGCAGAGAGCGTCGACGGTGTCGTTTTGCAGGGCGCGAAGGGTGACAGCCATCAGATCAGCTCCACGGTGGTGCGCTTGGTTCTCAGGAAATCGCGGATGGCCCAGCGTTGGTCGCGGTGGTAGTCATCGATGTTCGGGGCCAGTTCTTCGGCCTTGCGGTTGCCCGTGTTGGTGCTGTCGTAGGAGCGGTAGCGTTCACAGACCTCAGCGCCAACGCCGGCCTCGATCGCTCGGCGGTACAGGTGGACCTGGGCGGATTCATCCTTGACCAGAGGGCTGGGGACGTCTTTCAGTTCGGCATAGCCTGCAGCTTGCTGGGCTATGCGCCAGTCATCGAGCTCCCGGTTGACGCTGATCGCGGCGTTGATCACCGCTGTTTCCAGACGAGCCGGCGTGACGCTGCTGTCGATGCGCAAGGTGGCGCGCAGCTGGTCCAGGTCGATCGAGGGCCAGAATGGGTCGGTGTTGATGTGGCCGCTTGGCGTGGTGCCGCCGGCTACGAATCCGCTCATGGTGCTGCGCTCAGTAAGTCGCCGGTGGTCGGGGCTTCACGTTCAGGCGGAGCGGTCTGGCCGATCCGCCCCGAGCCGGCGGGGTGCGTGGGGACGCTCGGTTAACTGCGTGCCTTTAAGGGGCTGGCGCAGTGTGTTTCTTGAGGAGGCGCTCGACGCGCTCCAGATCCTTTTTGCCGCCGCAGTTGCTGTGCAGCTCGATGGCGCGGGCCAGGTGTGTCTTGGCCTGCTCCAGGGGCTGGAGGGCAGTGTCTGCGGGGGCGTCATCGGCGACCTGAGCAGAAAGCGCCTTGCCGATGGCCAGGTGCAGCTTGGCTCGGGCCTGGTCCGGCATGTCTTCCTTGGTGGTGATCTGCTCGGTGCGCAGCAGCAATTCCAGGTCAAAGCTGCCGCCGGCTTTCTGGGCCTTCAACGCGGCTTCGGCGATCTCTTCGGCGACGATGGTGCCGGTGGTGCGCTCGAAGCGATCCGGCATCAGCAGCTGGTGCTCGATCACGTAGGCGGCGATGTCCAGGGCACCCTTGAAGTCGCCGGCGTCCATGCGCCAGACCATCAAGGTGGTCAGCACCTGGTCTTGGGCGCCTTTGCCCTCGGCAAGCATGCCTTCGACGTAGGGCTCGTACTCCGGCAGCAATTGCCGCTTGAGCTCTGCCTTGCCCTCGGTGGACTGCACCTGTTTTAGCCGCAGGTAATCCTGTTGGAGCTTGGCGAGGTGCAGCTCGTAGATGGTTGCGCCATCCATGGTCAGGGCTGGCCCGGCGACAGCAGCCGCTGCAACGGCTGCTGTTACGCGCTGGAAGTGACGACGGCAGGGGTTGGTCATGATTGCCGGCCTCAGCTCAGGGTGATGTTTTCGGCCATGGCAGCGCAGCCCAGGTCTTCGATCACATAGCTTTCATTGACCGACTCGAAGTTCTCGATGCGGTCGCGTTTGGCGTTGTCAACGACGGTGCGGCGGCGGGTACCTTCCTGCCAGTAGATCGACAAGTTGTCGAGGCGGGTTACCAACAGGCCATTGGCCGGGAAGTGCGGTACACGAACGGCTGGCAGGTTGCCAATTCGCTTTTGGCTGGTGACGATGTCGGCCGCGAGCATCTCGGTCGGCGCCTGGGTTTTGTTGATGATCGGGAAGTACTTGTCGGCCAGTAGCTGGCGACCGCAGACCACCACCAGTTCGGTGTCTTCCTGGTACCAGGGCTCAATGAACTCGTTGACCATGCTGACGACCAGGGCGTCGATGTTTTCGAAGTCCTTGCCCGCACCGATCTGGATCTTGCCGCTGCCGTCGACCACTTCGTGCAACACGCGAGCGGCGTTTTCCAGGCGCATTTTCTGCAGCCAGCCAATGTTCACGTCTTGCAACAGCGGGTTGGTGGATGGGTTGGAGGTCGCGGCGCGGCTGGTGCCGTTCCAGCCGATCATGATCCGGTTGAGGGCCTGGGCCTTGATGATGGCGTCACGAATGCGCGCCTGAAAGTCCTTGAACTTGGCCCACTGGTCGAGCTTCTGGTAGCGAATCCCGGTGTCGAAGTTGGTCTGGGTGCAGGTGTACCCGCGATTGTCCAGGCCGCTCGGGTCGCGGGGCTCACGGTCCTTAACGGTGGTGTCGGTGGTGCTGGCAATGGTCCCGTCGATGCCGATGCCGATCTTCTCGCCCGACTGTTCGGAGACGCCGTAAACGTTGATGGCGCTGAGGAAGGCGCTGGACTCCTGAATGCGGGTTTCCAGGGTCTGGGCAACGCTGGGGGCGGCCGTGAATTTGGTGGTGACGTCGCTCACGCCGTGCAGCTGCGCGAGTTGTTGCAGGTAGGCGTTGAAGAAGACGCGGGTATCGTTACGCATGGTGTTCTCCGATGTTCCTTGGCTTGGTGTTGTCCGTGTTGGGATCAGCAGTCGGTGACGAGAGCCCCGTCACCACCCGTAGCCGCGGGGCGAGAGGTGAACTGCGGTTGCTGGCTGGTACCGGCCGGCGTCTTTTCGAGCTTTTCCACCAGCGCCGAAAAGTCGGCAGCCAGTTTTTCGTGCTTGGCGAGCAGGCTTTCGCGGGCAGTTTTCTCGGCGGCGAAGGCCTGGCCCTGGCCGGCGACATGCTCAGCCATGGCCTCGACGGCCTCGCCGAGCTCGGTGAATAGAGCGGCGTCCTTGCCTTCCTTGTCCTTGCTCTTACCGAGCAGGTCGAGCACACGGCTGAACAGGCCAGCGACCTTGCCGCCTTCGTCCTCGACTTCCTCGAATTCAAGGGCCACCTCGATGGCCTCGGAAAACAGGTTGCTGGCGTCGCGCTTGCGGGCTGCCAGTGGGTTTTTGTCCGGGTTCTGGGCGCTGAACGTGAGCATTTCGGTACCCAGGCTGGCCGGGGTATCGGTCACCGCGATGCCGTCCAGGTAGGCGCGGCCGGTGTCGGCGAACTTCGGGCGGATCTCGATGCTGGTGTAGAGCTTCTGCCGGGCCTTGTTCATGTTCACCAGGTCGGCAGTGGGTTCGATCTGGGCGAACAGGGCAAGCTTCTTGGCGCCGGCAATCTCGACCTCTTCGGTCTTCAACGCGACCACGTCGCCATAGGCGCGGAACGGGCTGTCCGGCAGCATGCTGCGCATGTGCTCGATCCAGACCCGGGCGCCGTAGGTGTTCAGGCTGTAGGTCTCGGCAGCGTCGACCAGCCATTGCCGTTCGATCTGGCGGCCATCGGTGGTGGCGCCTTCAACGGCGACGCGGAAGAACTTGGAGCGGTGTTTCTTGGCTGGGGTGTCGGTTTTGCCGGCCATGCGTGAATCCTCAGTGCGGTGGCTGTGTGCCTTGGCGATGAGGGCATGTTGTTGAGCGCGGGCGAGACGGGCAACGAGGCGCTGTTGTAGATCCACGGCTTACAAGGGGCGGCGCGGGAAGTGTTCGCGCGCGGGCGGCAGCATCTGCGCCATGAATGCCATCGTCGATTTGCCCACCGATCATCGCCGCCACGCCAAACACCTGTATTGGCAGGGGTATCGCGTGTGCGAGATCGCCGAGCTGATCGGGGAGAAGGAAAAGACCCTGCACAGCTGGAAGGCCCGGGACGAATGGGACCGGGCCACGCCGCTGGAGCGCATCGAAGCGGCCACCGAAGCGCGCCTGGTGCAGTTGATCCTCAAGGACCCCAAGTCAGGGGCGGACTACAAGGAAATCGACCTGCTGCACCGCCAGCTGGAGCGCCAGGCGCGGATCCGGCGCTTTACCGAGGGCGGTACCGAAACCGAGCTGAACCCGAACCTGGCCAAGCGCAACGAGGGGCCGAAGAAGGCACCGAAGCGCAACGAGTTCGATGAAGAACACATCGAAAAGCTGACCGAGGCGTTCATCGATGGATGCTTCGGCTATCAGCTGGACTGGTACAAGGCGGGCAACCAGCGTACCCGCGCCATCCTCAAGTCCCGGCAGATCGGCGCGACGTTCTACTTCGCCCGGGAGGCGCTGATCGATGCGTTGACTACTGGGCGCAATCAGATCTTCCTTTCGGCCTCGAAGAATCAGGCGCACATCTTCAAGGCCTACATCCAGGCCTTCGCCCGGGAGACGGTCGGTATCGAGCTGACCGGTGATCCGATCATCCTGAGCAACGGTGCCGAGCTGCACTTCCTGGGGACCAACGCCCGGACCGCCCAGGGCTATCACGGCAACTTCTACTTCGACGAATTCTTCTGGACCTTCAAGTTCAAGGAACTCAACAAGGTCGCCAGCGGCATGGCGATGCAGAAGCAATACCGCCGGACCTACTTCTCGACGCCGTCGAGCATGGCGCATGAGGCCTACACCTTCTGGACCGGTGAGCGATTCAACAAGGGCAAGCCGGCGGCTCAGCGGATCAAGCTCGACGTGTCCCACAACGCCCTGCAGCAGGGGCGGCTCTGCGAGGACCGGATCTGGCGCCAGATCGTCACCATCCTGGACGCGGAAGGGCGGGGCTGTGATCTGTTCGACCTGGACGAACTGCGGCTTGAGTACGACGCCGAGGCCTTCCAGAACCTGCTGATGTGCCAGTTCATCGACGACGGGGCCAGCATCTTCCCGCTGGCAATGCTGCAGCCCTGCATGGTGGACAGTTGGGACCTCTGGGCAGAGGACTACAAGCCCTTCGCCGCGCGGCCGTTCGGCGATCGCCAAGTCTGGGTGGGCTATGACCCAGCGGAAAACGGCGATAGCGCGGGCATGGTGGTGATCGCGCCCCCCATGGTGCCCGGCGGCAAGTTCCGAATCCTGGAGCGGCACCAGTTCCGGGGCATGGACTTCGCGGCCCAGGCCGAGGCCATCCGCCAGGTCACCCAGCGCTACTGGGTGACCTACATCGGCATCGACATCACCGGCATGGGCTCAGGCGTGGCGCAGCTGGTGAAGTCGTTCTTCCCGAACATCACCACCTTCAGCTACTCGCCCGAAGTCAAAACCCGCTTGGTGCTGAAAGCCTACGACGTGATCAAGAACGGCCGGCTGGAGTTCGATGCCGGCTGGACGGATATGGCCCAGTCGCTGATGGCTATTCGAAAGACCGTCACCGCCTCCGGGCGCCAGTTCACCTACACGGCCGGTCGCACCGACGAAACCGGCCATGCCGACTTGGCGTGGGCGACCTTCCACGCCCTGCACAACGAACCCCTCGAAGGGCAGACCACGGCGAACACCGGATTTATGGAGTCCTACTGATGAGCAG
Organism: Pseudomonas sp. BIGb0176; assembly: GCF_024810175.1. Lineage (NCBI taxonomy): Bacteria > Pseudomonadati > Pseudomonadota > Gammaproteobacteria > Pseudomonadales > Pseudomonadaceae > Pseudomonas > Pseudomonas sp. BIGb0176. The sequence goes on along the minus strand of NZ_JANUEC010000002.1, from coordinate 36,234 downwards.
ACGTAACCGCGGAAAACAGCTGGTAACCGCCAATGCCCCGAAAGAAGGGGAGCTGCTGCAGGCCGAGGCCGGCCCGGTGGAGGCCTTCACCTTTGGGGACCCGACGCCGGTGCTGGATGGCCGCGAGATCCTCGACTACCTGCAGTGCTGGCTTAACGGCCGCTGGTACGAAACACCGATGTCCATGGATGGCCTGGCAAAGACCACCCGGGCCAGCGTGTACCTGCAGTCTGGGCTGAACTTCAAGCGGAACATGCTGGCCCGCACCTTCATCCCCCACAAGCTGCTCAGCCGTCAGGCCTTCGAGCAGTTCGCTCTGGACTGGCTCTGGTGCGGTAACTGCTACCTGGAGAAGCGCAACAACATGCTGCGCAACACCCTGGGCCTGGTCCCGCCGCTGGCGAAGTACATGCGCCGCGGCGCCGATCTGGTGACCTACTACCAGGTGCGGGGTTGGAAGGATGAGCACGAGTTCGCCCCGGGCTCCATCTGCCACCTGCGCGAGGCCGATATCAACCAGGAGATCTATGGCCTGCCGGAGTGGCTGGCGGCGCTGCAAAGCGCGCTGCTGAACGAGAGCGCCACCTTGTTTCGCCGCAAGTACTACAACAACGGCAGTCATGCAGGTTTCATCCTCTACATGACCGACGCGGCGCAGAAGGAAGAGGACATCGATTCGCTGCGTACCGCGCTGAAGAACTCGAAAGGCCCGGGCAACTTCCGCAACCTGTTCGTCTATGCGCCGGCCGGGAAGAAGGACGGCATCCAGCTGATCCCGGTCAGCGAGGTCGCGGCCAAGGATGAATTCAGCTCAATCAAAAACATCAGCCGCGACGACCTGCTCGCGGCCTTGCGTATTCCGCCGCAGTTGATGGGCATCGTGCCTCAGAACGCAGGTGGTTTCGGGTCATTGCGGGAGGCTGCTGAGGTGTGGGCGGTCAATGAGCTGGAGCCACTGCAGGCGCGCCTGGCTCAGGTCAACGAATGGCTTGGCGAGGATGTCGTCCGGTTCAAGCCGTTTGAGCTGGGTGCAAAGGAGACGTAGCGCCCTCTGATTGTGGAGTAAAGCCGCCGTCTGGGCGGCTTTCTTTTGTTCAGAAATCAGCCTTCTTAGCGTTGGGGAGTGATCAGCTCTGGCCCGTGATTCCGGACGTTGCCGACGGCGGTGCTTACCTTGAACCATTCGAAGGCTTCGGCGGGCTCGCCCTGGTGCAAGGCCATCTGCTCGGCGCGTTCCTTGGGCGTTGCGGGGTCGAGCCATTCCTGGGCCAGGTCCGGGGCCAGGACCACCGGCCGGCGGTCGTGAATATCGACCATGCCGCCGGCGCTGTCGGCAGTAATGATCACAAAACCGTCGTTCTCCCCGTGACCTCCGTCTGGATCCGGCAGTTGTCCAATTGAGGCGCAGAGGATGGGGGAGCCGTCGCGGTGTCGGATCAGGTAGGGCTGTTTCTTCGGGCCGCCTTCGTCCACCCATTCAAACCAGTTGTCGATCGGGCATATGGCCCGGTGCGGCCAGATCTGGCGGAAGAACGGCCCGTGAGCCACTTTCTCGACTCTGGCATTGATTGGCGCGGCGCGGTCGGTGGCCCAGTGCGGCCGCCACCCCCAGCGCACGGCGTCGGCGTGTAGTTTGTCTTCGGCGACGTGGAAGAGGGCGAGCTGCATCGTCGGCGCGGCGTTGTAGCGCCCCAGGGGCTGATCACCGACGCTATTGATCAGGGCCCCGGGCATGCTCAGGGCTGCGACAAAGTCGTGAATACCGCGGTACTGCGAAAGTCGTCCGCACATATGAGCGCCCTGGTGGTAGGCCAGCGATCTCTAAACTGTAGACCTGTCCCCATCTCTGGCAACAAACCCGCGCCCCTCGCAGACGGCACAGTCTTCTCGCATCGCGAACCGGTCAAGACAGGCTGAGCACTTCCTGAATGCTGCAGCGAGCAGAAGAGGGCGAGCACGGCGGTAGGTTTCGAAGTCGTGATTCTCCAGGGCAACCAACGCTTGGTCCGCGAGGGCTCGGTATGCGTCCGGATCATCGATGTTCGCGTACTCGCGTCCGTTGATGCGTTGGCCAGTGATCATCAGGTCATAAATGCTGCCGTCGGCCGTTGTGATCGTCAGGCCGTCCATTGACCACACATCCGAATTGATTCGGAACACGAGCCGACGACTTTCTTTCTCATCGATCACCTGGGCTGCCCATTCCTCCGAGCCTTCCGGGTAATAGGTTCTTCCCCAGAGCTTGCCCAGCCGCGGCCCGCCGCCCCGAGGAACCAGGTCGTAGAAGGCGGACGATATGAATTCAGGTTCGCAATCGATCAGCGTCTCAACGGCGTGCCAGTACGCAGCGTTTGCGAGCTCATCCAGTTCGAACTTCTGAGCCTGATCGATGACCTCAGCATCGACCATGTCTTTGCTGATGGCCAGGCAGCCTTGACGGTAAGCCTCGGGGTAACTCATGCGGAGTTCGTGGTCGTCCAGGTGTCGGCGCCAGTGGGCAAGCCACTCAGCTTTAGGGGGGATACTCATGAGATCAGACTGCTATAACTGATGCTGTATGTGCATACAGTAATTCAGCGGAGTCAAATCGGCGAATCAGGGCGACGAAGTGCTCAGTGCTATTTCGGGGCAGTGACGTGCCACAAATCGGGGCAGTGACGTGCTTCAGCTCCTGGCGCGCGCCGTCGTCCCCCCACCTCGCCTGCGGGCTAAATGGGTCGCTTTTTCTGCGGACCTGCGGACCACTCTCGGAGGCTCAGGCTGGGCGCTTCCTTGGAGTTTGGGAGGGGGGAGAAACCTGCGGAACCCTGCGAGGGTGGATGGTTTGCGCAACGCCTATAAGCACGTACGGACGGCTGAATTCTGTAGGTGCCTCGGGAAAAAGGTTAGTTTTTTTTTGAGGGGGTGTGATTGGGTTGGAAGGCCCGTATTTGTTGGGCTTGAGACCTAACTTTGATGGGTTAGGTTGGGTTAGGTCAAAGGTTAGGATTTCGTAACTATCTGTTTTTAAAGGAATTAATATATTGAATATTTAACACTAATAAAGGTTAGGAAATAACCAGACCTAACCGAAAAGCTAACCTTGCCAATCATTCGAAAAGCCATAGCGGACAAGGCTTTCAGCGCTCCCAATAAAAAACTAACCCTCCTAACCTGTTTCCCGTGGGTCAACATGAAAACGTCGTAGTACCTCTGACGGAGGACCGCTAATGCCGCTTGCAGGATTGCTCGCTTCAATCATCCTCTCAACTTCATGCGCGCACTCCCTCATCCACACCGCGTCAGATCTTGGCGTTCGAAGGTGGTTTGGGGATTGGAGCGATACGCACTGCCGCTGGCCCGCATGCACTGGGAGTCTCAGCTGAATGACTCTATGGGTGTTGGTTCACTTGAACCATTCAATATTGCCCGTATTGTTTCAATTGGGCGCTGGTTGTGAAATATCATTCTCAAGAAAATACCATCCATAAGCGCCATTTCTTGCTGTTCATTACCGACATAAATAGCTTTACCATTATGCCGATAGGGGTGAAAACCTTGTTGATCAAGCTGACTGGCCTCTCTATTTGTACCTTCGCGAACCTTAAATCCTGATTTTTTAAGTTTGTCGATCAGACCGCTAATATTCAGGCCGATGCAAACATTTTTTCTTCCAAATAGGATATCGAGTTTGTGGTTTTTCGAGATTTTCAAGCTAAAGATAGGAAGAGCTAGCGGGTGCGTCATCGAATCAAATAATCTAAATCTTGGGCAGTTTTTCGTACCGCCAAATTCATCAAACCACATGTTGAAAGCAATATGTCCCTTGCCTATGAATGAGCTTTTTGAGTACGAAGCTATAAATAAACAATCGTCTATTACGTCTAATGCCCATCCATTTGAGTCAGACTTCTCTAGAATTGCATTTAGTTCATCATCCCAGCTCGGCATGTAGACAAACTCGTCTGGAATGTAGATCTTTTGATTCGTGTCTGGATCCAGTGAGGAGCCACTCGTCATGACCTCCTTCACATGCCCCATCCTTTCAACCTGTCGAGACATACGCTGCAGTTGCTTGATCCCGGATTTCCCGTGTTCTTGTGCGAAGTAGTGGAGTGAGCGAGAACAACCACTTTTTGCAAAAAAATTCATGAACTCAAATACATCATGATTTTTCTTGCCTTCTTTTACTTCACCAATGCCAATGCCTCCGAGTGAACCCATTGTAAGTAAGTCTCCAACTTGAACGAAAGAAGTCAAATCGGAAATTAGTGAAAAACTACCAGGGTCTCTGCTGATCGTTTGATTGGCTGCTAAAACAACTGAGTCGAAGTTTGACTCTTTTAGGTTTACCTGATTCTGCTCTTTATAAAAGCGTCGGGCGTAGCAAAGTTGATTTCCAATCATTTGCCAAGCCATGTGGTCGGCAATGCCTTTAAATAAGACACTATGTGAATCAGTCAGGCTGTCGCCGGACTGGATGAATTTAATGATCATGTTCTGTGCTTCATGCATTCCGGCATGTGCTAAAGACAGAAACCTTCTTCTCAAGTCGGGGTTCTCTTTTATATCTCCGGTTTTAATTTCATCCCAGGTCGATTTCGATCCCTCACTGGCAAGCTCATATAGATTTCGTGCTAGTTCCTCCAGTTGAAGATCAAGCGATACCGGGCGTAGTGCAGTAAATGGATCGTATGTCCGTTTTTTTTTCTTCGTCATGCATTTGACTCCATGGATTCAAATCCAAATGCCAACTCCCTCGCGTTGGTCCTGGGCCTTGGGTGTGTTGGTAATGCGCATATTTTGTTTGTGTGAAGCCTCGAGCATAGCAACGCGCCCGAGAGGTTGCATTTAATCAGGTAGGAGTAAGGAAGCTAGGTGGTACAAAGGTGGTACGAATATTGTTCGATAGGTCTAGAGGCTTTTAAAAATAAGGCTGGGACGAAAAAACCTTCCAGTCCATCATCGGCGCCACGCTGAAGCGCCGGGAAGGTTCTGAACGGAAAGGGCTTGGAGCGGTAAAGGGCATGGGATGTTTGTCGCTTTGCGGGGCAACCGCCTGTGGTCATGGCGGTTGTCGGGGTGACGAATTGGCGCAGTTTATCAGGAAGTGCCACGCCGACGTTGTGCTCTGAGCCTTTGCCGGACTAGCGAGGCTGTCCGAGCATCCGTCCCAGCTGCGCCAGCCAGTGGTAGCCCACCACGAAACTGAATCGTAGCCAGACACCTGCACAGATGCTCCAGGAGAGGACCCGGGGATAGTCCTCACGAAAAAACTTGCCATAGAAGCGGATCATGCCTCGGTGCTTGTGCCATTCGACGAACACCGGGCGGGTGCGGCTGCAGGCGCCCCAGGCGTGAAAGATCCTGGCCTGGGGTACGAAGCAGACTTTCCAGCCTTCCTGGCGAAAGCGCATGCACAGGTCCAGGTCCTCGCAGTGCAGGAAGTAGCCTTCGTCCCAGCCGCCGACGCTGTCCAGGGCTTCGCGCTTGACCAGCATGCAGGCGCCGGAAATGGCTTCTACCTGCGTCGGACGGCTGGGCAGGGGCTCGCGGTGCAGAAGAAAGTCGGAAAACAGTCGCGGCGAGAGCCAGGCCAGGCCCGACAGGTTGAGGGCGCGTACTATTGCCCGCCGTGGAGTGGGGAAGACCCGACGTCCACCGGGCTGTTCGCTGCCGTCGAAGTTGCACAACAGGCCACCTGCCATGCCCAGATCGTGGGTGTGGCGCAGGGCGTCGATCATTCCTTGCAAGGCGCCCGGTTGCAATACGGTGTCGGGGTTGAGGAACAGGATGTGTGGCTGCTCGCAGTGACTAGCGCCTAGGTTGCAGGCCGCAGCGAAGCCGGTGTTGCTTGAGTTGCGCAGGATGAGCAGGCGTTCATCGGCAGCGAACCGGGTGGCAACCTGTTCCAGGCTGCCGTCATGGGAGGCATTGTCCACCAGCACCAGCCGGTTGATGTCCTGGGCCAGCACCGAGATCACGCAGTCCTCCAGCAGAAGGCCGGCGTTGTAGTTGACCACCACCACATCACAGGAACGCGGCATGGGCCCCCTCGAAGCGTTTTGCCCAGGAGTTGGCTTCGCGGAACCTCAGGGTCTCGGCCAGGGGCTCGGTAAACGTCAGCGCCTGGTGGATCACTCGGGAGATGTCGTCGAGGCTGTCGCTGAGAAACACTCCCGGAAGATGGCGCCTGGTGCCCATTTCGCCGAATGCGGTGCTGACCACTGGCAAGCCCAGGGCCCGGTACTCGTAGTATTTGATCGGGTCGACGTAGCGGGTGATGTCGTTGCACTTGAACGGGATCAGGCCGACATCGAACTCGGCCATGGCTTGCAGCGCGGCCTCGTGGGACAGCGCCGGCAAGCACCGGATATTGTCCGGCAGTGCCCTGGGCGAAGGTCCGTGCTGGGGGCCGATCAGGCGTACCTCGGCCCCGGGAAAGGCCACGGCCAGGGCAAGCACGAATTCCCAGTCGAACCACTCGGCGAGGGTGCCGATGTAGCCGAACACCGGCCGTGTTCCATGTGCTGCGCGCCGGGACAGGGGCAGGGCAGGCAGGCGTTCGCTGGCGCAACCATTGAGCAGCAGCCGGGTATCGACCTGTTGCCGTTGCCAGTAGCGCTGCAAAGTCGTGCAAGAGGCCAGGGCGGTGACCACAGCCCGGGCGGTCTGGTGCTGGCGCCGGTGCATGGCACGGCGCGACCAGCCGCGATAGAACGCCGGTACGTTGTCCATGACGTCATAGAAACTGCCGGCGAAGATCGGTTCCTGCAGCAGTTGCAGGGCCAGCCTCGAGGGTTTGCCGATGCCGAGCTGGGTCGGTGCCTGGGCAAAATGGCGGATCTGTTGCTTGAGCTCCTGCCAGAACAGGCGATTGACCCAGCCCGAGCCGGGCAGGGGCTCTATGGGCAGAGCCCGGGGCCTGGCCAGGGTCAGCCAGTCCGGCACGGCGACGGTCGGGCCCTGGTATGGCGGGCGGGTTAGCAAGTCGGCCAGTACCGGCAAGCGCGTGGGATAGGGTTCGACCCACAGCACGGGGGCCTGGGTGGCCGCATGGAACTGGCGCACCAGTTCATGGGGGCGTTGCGCGAAGCTGTGCCAGCTGACCGGTGACAGATAAACCAGCTTCATGATGGCTCCCTGGCGGTGTGGGGAGTCCAGAGTCGGCCCCATTTCGCCTCGTACAGGGCCTTGTTGCGCTCAAACAGTTGTTGGCGCTGGCTGCCGGGCATCTGGCTGAACGAGGCAGAAAGATGGTGATGAATGAACACGTCTTCGGCAAAGGCGCAGGACAGCCCTGCTTGCTCGACTCGGCGGCAATAGTCGTCGTCTTCGAAAAAGCCCAGGCCGAAGGCTTCATCCAGGGGCCCGACGCGCTCATAGGTCGACCTGGGCATCATGACCGCGAAGAAACCGAGGGTGGCGCAGGGCACCACCTGGCCGACATGGCGCCAGGTGTATTGGCGGGCGCGGCCAGGCATCTCCTCGAGGCTGCGGTAGCTGATCTCGATCTTCGCTTCGTTGCCGATGTTGTTGGTTACCGGCCCGATCAGGCCGAGCCCCGGGTTGCGTTGCAGGTGGTGGCGCAGGGTCTGCGCCCAGCCAGTGGTGACCTCGGTGTCGTTGTTGAGCAAGACCAGGAACTCGCCCCGAGCCCGGGCCAGGCCCTGATTGTTGGCCGCGGAGAAACCCAGGTTGCCGGGGTTGAGGATGAGCGAGTGAGCGCTGTCGCTGGCCCACTGCCGAAGGAATTCGACGCTGCCGTCGGTGGAGGCATTGTCGACGACAATGATTTCCAGATTGCGGCCCAGAGCATCGGCGGCCAGGCTGGCCAGGCAGGCGTGGGTAAATGCCAGGTTGTTGTAGGTCACTACTATCACGCTGATCAGGGGCCCGGTTTGCTCGCCTTCAACCAGGGCCTTCAACTGTTCTACCCGGTGCTCCCACGTCTGTTGTGCGGCGAATTCCTGGCGCTGGCGGGAAGTGCTGTCGCAGGCAGGTTCCTGCAACGCCTGGGCGATGGCTTCGATAAAGGAGGGGGTATCCCTGGCAATGGATACCTGCTGGCCGAACTCCTGCAGCTCGGGCAGATCCACCGCCACCACCGGCTTGCCGGCACTCAGGTATTCGTAGACCTTGACCGGGTTGGTGGCCAGGGTCAGTGCCTCGATGCTAAACGGCAGGATGCAGACATCGAAGGCCTGCAGGTAGGCGGACAGCTGTGCGTAGGGGATTTCACCGGTCAGCCTGACGTTGGCATGGCGCTGCAGGCGCGCACCAACCCGCCCGGTATCTGCGCCTATCAGCAGGATCGTGCAGTGCCTGAAGGCTTCGGCGATGGCGGCCAGCAGATCCACATCGAACCACTGGGCGAGCGCGCCGTAGTAGCCGATCACGGGACGGCCTTGCGGGTCCTGATAACACTGGGCCGGGGGCTTGGAAAAATAGGTGAAGTCGGCGGCATTGCGCAATACGGCGCGTTGCCCGGTGCTTGCAGGTGGGCAGTGCCGACTCCAGTGGCGTTCCAGCCACGCCGAGGCAAACAGCGTGATATCGGCCTCGCGCAGTAGCTCATGCTCCAGTTGCAGCAGGTCCGGGGCGTTGTTGCCGAAGCCCTGATGGTCGTCCATGCAGTCATAGACCAGGCGGCTGGCCGGCAGCGCCCCGGCCACGGGGGCCCAGAACGGGTGCTGGACCAGGGAGATCACCTGGCTCGAATGGGCCCAGCTCAATAACTCGCCGATGCTGCGACGCAACTGCTGGACCACGGCCTCTTGCGGGGCAGCGTGGTAGAGGAGCGGGGCTGTGCGTGCAAACAGCCGCACTTCGAACAGCCGCCCTCGGTCATCCAGCGGGCGCAAGGTAAAACCGTCGCGAGCGTCGTCCTCCAGGCTGGCCGAGACATAGAAAACCCGGCGTCCGCTGGTGCTCAAGCCGCGGGCCAGGTGCTGGGGACGCTGCTGGCGGAAATCCCAGTCGATGGCACCCCAGACCACGTAATCTGGCCATTGCTGGTCGGCCGCCGGTAGCACGCTACAAGCGGGTACGAAACTCTTGGCGGCCCGCTGATGCCGACGCAGGGCCCGCCAGCCAGGTCCCAGCACGCCGTGATACAGGCGCTGGATCAAGGCTTTCAGCAGGTAAGGCAGCGGCAGGCGGTGATAGATGCGGCGCCAGCGCTGGAACAGGGCGGTGCTCATTGCCGCGCCCCGGATACAGAGCGAGTCAAGGCACGGACTCCGACTGTTTCGGGGTCGCGGCAACGATCACGAAATCGCTGTTCAGGGTGCCCGACTCGATCAGCCCGTCTTCGATGTCGAACAGCATCCGCAGCACCCGCATCGCCTGGGGATCATCGGCCTTGAAATTGCCGGCGATACCATGCAGCAGAAATTGCAGCAGGGTGCCGCCGCAGGTGTTGAGGGCCTGGATCTCGAAGTGCTGCTCCACCACCTTGAGGATGTCCTGGGAGCGCACGGCCTCGGACGGATCAACCTTCACCACCTCTTGTGGATCAGGGAGCGGTACGTTGTTCTGCACCTGACCGTAGGAACCCTGGACGAAAGAGCGGCGCATGGCCGGGGGAATAAGGGCGAAGGCATGGCTGATGGCTGCGCACTGGGCCTGGTCAAAGGCAAAGTGATTGGCGCCGACATACTCGTTGAAGAACAGCCAGCCGTCTGCCTTCAAGGCCTGGCGGACATTGGCGCAGACCTTTTCCAATTGGCGAATGTGATGCAGTGAACCGTTGAACCAGACGGCGTCGTAATGAGCGCTGGGCAGTTGCACCCGCTCGACGTCGGTGAGGCTGTAGTGCAGGGTCCGGGCCCCCAGCGCCGCCGCTTCTGCCCGGGCGGTGTCCAGCGCCGCCGGGGCGATATCCACGGCGTCGCAGTCCTGGAAGGCCTGGAGTTTGTAGAGCTCGCGTTCCAGGGTACCGGTACCGCAGCCGATGCTCAGCATACGCGGCACCGGTAACCGGCCCGCCAGAAAGGTGTTCAGGCAATAGGGTACCCAGTGAGCATGACCGCTGCCGGCCGTGGCCTTTTGCTGATGGCGTTGTTGCACCGCAGGCACTGCCAGCCAGTAGACATCCGCAGAAAACGCATCCGAGCCAGCCTGGTTCTGTGACCAGTGCTCGGCGGTCTGCGCCTTGCGCTGCTCCTCGCTCATGTCGTCCGGGGGGACAGGGACGGCGACTGCCCGACCACTGAGCTGTTGAATTATTTTTTTCAGCACGTTCGGCATCTTCCTTGTGGGTGTATCGGGCTGCCGATTCAGTCGGTGAGCTTCATTTCCGTGGCGTCGGCGTTCGCTCTGCGGCGTACTTGGCGATGGGGTTGCCAGGGCCCCCACTTGCTTTCGAAGTAGGCCTGGTTCTTGTCCCATAACCGCTGGTATTCGCCGCTGGCGATAAGGGCCTTGAACGAGGCCTGGCCGTAGTGGTGGATGTAGCTGTCCTCGGCGCATACGGTGCGCAAGCCGGAGGCCTGGACTCGCCGGCTGTAGTCGTCGTCTTCGAACATGCCGATGCCAAAGGCTTCATCCAGCCAGCCCACCTGATCCAGCACTTCGCGGCGCATCGCTACGCAAAACATGGCCAGCATCGGGATGTCGAAGCAGCGCCCGCGGTACTGGCTGGCGCGCCGGTCGGCGAAACCCTCCATGTCGTCGAGGTCCTGGTAGTTGATGTTGACCCGGGCCTCGTTGCCCACCGCATTGGTGGTCGGCCCCACCAACCCCACCTCCGGGTCGTCGAGGTGGCGCAGCAGGGGCGCGAGCCAGCCCTTGGGCACCACGGTGTCGTTGTTGAGCAGGACCAGGTAGTGGCCCTGCGCAAGGCGCAGGCCCTGGTTGTTGGCGGCGGCGAAACCCAGGTTCTGTTCGTTGAGCACGATGCTCACATTGGGTTCGCTGCGGGCCAGGTAGCGCAGGTAGTTGCGGGTGGAGTCCTGCGAGGCGTTGTCGACGATGATCAGTTGCAGGTTCGGGTAGGCGCAATTGCGCAGCAGGCTGTCGATGCAGCCGCGGGTCAGCTGCACATTGTTGTAGGTGACGATGATTACCGAGACCTTCGGAAACAGTTCGACCAGCGCATCGCGCGTGTCTTCGAAGCGTTGCCGCCAATCGTTTTCCCTGGCCAGTGCCAGCCGTTGGTCCCAGCGCTGCAGATCGGTTTCCCCGAGGGCTCTTTCGATCTGCGTGACAAAGGCAGACGGCCCGTCGGCGAAATACAGGTAAGGCTCGTAGATCTGCATCTCCAGCAGCGGCACTGCGACCACGGGTTTGCCGGCGCTGATGAACTCGTAGAACTTCACCGGATCCACCGCGTGGGTCACGTTGTAGAGGCGAAAAGGAATGATGCAGACATCGAAGTGGTACAGGTATTGCGGCATCTGCGAGTAAGGCTTGCGGCCCAGCAGGTGCACATTGGGCAAGCGGTCGAGGCCGGCCAGGTCACGGACGAACACATCGCCAATGAGCACCAGATTCCACTCTGGTCGTTGCCGGGCGATGGCCGCCACCAGCTCAAAATCGACCCATTCGGCCAGGGCACCATAGAAGCCGATGATCGGGCCTTGAAGCTCCTCCAGCAGAGTATTGGGTGTACAGCATCGGGCAAAGAAGTCGAAGTCCACCCCGTTTCTAACCAACTGGCAGCGACGGCTGGTACTGGCCCATTTGTCGTACAGCACGGAGGCGGTGACGGTTACCAGATCAGCCTGCTTCACCAGTACCTGTTCCTGGTCCAGCAAGGGCTGACCGATGTTCGGGAAGTCCTGCCATTCGTCCATGCAGTCGTATTGCACGGGCCAGCCGTATGCCTTGCGCAGGTGCAGGGCCAGGCGCGTCCAATAGGGCAGGTGAACCACCGACACCGCCGTCTTGATCCGGTAGTCGCTCACCAGGGCCTGCAACGCCTCGGCATTGGCGCGCAGGTTGCCTTCGGTGATGCAGGTGGCGTAGTAGTCCTGCCGTGCAAGCCCGCGCAGGGTGACTTCGAAGACCCCGGGAGCGACTGGGTGCACCGCATAGGGCCGCTCTGCCGCGGGTAGCGGCGAAAGGATAATGTAGAACACCCGATAACCCTGGATAGCGAACTGCGTCATCAGTTGCTGTGGTCGCTGGAACCTGGCGGACCAGTCGATATTGGCAAAGCACAGCAGGTCAAAATGCTGAGCAGCAGAGCCGGGTGCTGAGTCCTCCACGATATCGGGCTCCAAGGGGGTGGAAGCTGGCAGAGGCTGGACGAGAGAGGGCAGGTGAGTCGGGTACTCGCTCTCGTCGTTGATCACCCCGTGCCGCAGCAGCTGCATCAGCATGCGCAGGGGGCGGGTCAGGCGCCAGGAACGCGAGCGCCGCATATGTTCGATATGCGCCAGGGCGGCATCGCGCTGAAGGATGGCCTGTGCGTGCTCGAGCCGCAGCCGGGTCGACTCCTGCTCCTGCGAGTGGGACTTAGTCATGAGCGGGCTCATAGTTGTGCAGTGGGCTCTGGTCGCCACTGGGCCACATTGAGCTGAGGGAGCCGGGCCGGTAGAAGGTCACGGTCATGCTGCGCCGTGAAGTCCGGCAATTCGCTGCCACTTGCGTCACCGCATGCCAGGAGTTCTCGGCGCGTACCAGTACTGCCGACGTGCCCACCAGGGGCGGGATCACCGCGACCACATCCGTGGGGTCGGCAGAGCCCAGGATATTCAGGCAGCCACCGTCCTCGATGTCCCAGGAATCGTTGAAATACAGGATATGGGTCACCAGCTTGTCGCCCAGGTCCGGGTGCGGGCCGAGGCAGGCCTGCGGCCCGTAGTGGAAGACATTGACCTCCATGGGAGCGTTTCTGAGGTCCATGTCGGTGAGTGTCGACAGCGCCAGGCGATAGTCCGGTGCGGTCAGGTCGCTGGCCAGCCTGCGCCAGGCCGGGCTCAGGCGCTGCTCGTGGATAATGCGCCCGGTGCCCATTTCCACCAGTTGCCGCGCATGGTACTCGTAGTCCTTTTCTCCGCCATAGCCGGACACCGTCTTGAAGGAGTCACGGGGATAGGTCGCTACCAGGGCTGCGGCGTCCGCGGGCGAATACAGTTCGGTGATCCGCCCCCAGCGAAAGGGCTGAGTGTGCAAGGGGGCTCTGGTCAGCATTGGCAGATTCAGCATCGTATTCATCTTCCCAATAAATGTTGCAGGCGCCGCCGCAGGGAGCGTAACGGCGCGGTGAGGCGATAGGAGTTGGAGCGATGGATTCGACCCAGCTCGGCATCGACCCGACTGGTGAGTTCCGTTTGGTGGCGGCGTAGTAGCGTCAACTGCTGTACCTGGATTTTCAGCGCATCCAGTTCGGCCTGTTTGCTCAGGATTGCCTCGCGACAGTCCGGGAGGGGGGCCTCCAGCAGGCCGGGCAGGGCCTGCCAGAAGCGGTTCAGCGCCTGGCTGGTGGAGCGCGGGCCCTGGGCGATCAGTTCGGCTACCCGGTCCCAATGGCGCTGCACTTGTTCTTGCGCGGCGATCACCTCGGGGCAGGGCCCCGTTTCGCTCAGGTGTTGCAGGAACCATTGGGGATCGATGGGCTGTTCGGCGGGCAGGGGGCGGATCCCGCGGTATGCGCGCAAGGCGGTGTACTTGCCCTGGTTCAGGTTGGCCGAACAGAAGGCCGGTACGCCGAAGGCCAGGGCGGTGATCGCCAGGTGATAGCTGTGGCCGATGACGCCCTGGGCCTGGGCCAGGATCTCCGCCAGTAGCAGTGGCTCTGGCCAGGCCGGCAGGCGCACGGCCCGTGGCAGGTCGGCCCCGAGAATCGACTCATGGTCCCCGAGCACCGGGCCGATGGGCAACAGCAGCAGCTGCCACTGGCTGAACAGCGCGTTGTGGGTTTTCCATAGCTGGAGAAAGCTCTCCAGGCCGGCAATCGCATGCACCACCAGATAGGGCCCGGTCAGGCCGGCCTGGGCACAGAGTTGGCGATAGGCCGCCGAGGGTTGCTGCCGGTCGATCAGGCTGGGCAGGCCAAAGGCGGTATCCGGCAGTACCTCGACCTGGGCCTGCTCGCTCAGCGCGGACAGGGTGTTTGCAGACAGGGCATCGCGCACCCGGACGTGGGGGCTTTGCTCCAGGGTCAGCCTGACCAGCGGGGCCGCCCAGGATGGAATCGGGTTGCAGTGCATGCCGGGGGCGTTCCAGATCAGCGGCACATTGTGTTGCAGGGCCATCAGCGCAGGCGACAGCCAGTACCCGGTGGGGTGATGGATCTGCGGGTCGGGCGGGTAGTAGTCGGCAGCGATGACCTTGTCGAAGCGAATGATGAAGCCGCCGCCGATCAGCACTGCGTCCAGGCTATCGATGAGCTGGGGCAGTTCACTGACCGAGGTGACGGGGTAGGGCCATTGCGGCGTGCTGCGCGAGTGATAGGAGAACGCGTGCAGGCGCACCTTGCCCAGGCGCGCCTGCAATGCTGCTTCGGCAATGAGGGGGAACAGCAGGTCGCCGTAGTTGGCTACATCGAAGGTACCGAAGATCGCGACTTGCCATTGCTTGTCGCTCATGAACGCTCCTCGACTGCCAGGAGCTGCTGCGATGGGCGGGTGACAGGTTCGATGTGCAAGTCGACGATTCCCAGGAAGTGCTTGTTGCCCGGCAAGGTGTCGAACGCCAGGAGGGCCACCTGCTTTTCAATCAGGTGGGAGGTTTCTTCCGTTTCGCCATTCATCAGCTTGAGCGTGATGTGGTAGCGCCCGGCCGCCAGGTTGGCGGCGAATCGCAGGCACACCGAGGCGCTGCGCCAGCCTTGCCGGGACTCGCCGCATTGCAGGGCGACGTTGACCCCGCTGACCACCAGCAGCCGGGCTTCCTGGATGGTCAGGCTGATATTGGGGCGGGCAATGGCGTCGCTGACCTGGGCATCGATGGCGATTTCGATCATGTCGCCGTGGGCAAAGCTTGAGTACAGCGCCCCGGTATTGCTGAACACGGCTGAGGTGATCCGCCCTTCAGGGGTGCCGAAGGCCATGCCGTGCTTCGGGTTGAGCGGTGTCTTGGCGCTGACCTGGACGGCGCCCGCGCTGGCCCAGCGGCGCTGTTCGTCACGCATGTCCAGCAGGTACAGCTCGGCCATCGCCTCCGGTGCACCGCTGGCGCGGATTTCGCCGTCGCGCAGGTAGAGGGCACGGTTGCAGAAGCGCTTGACCATGCTCATGTCATGGGACACGAACAGCAGGGTCGTGCCTTGTCGGGTCAGGCGCTCCAGGCGTTCCAGGCACTTGAACTGGAAGGAAGCATCGCCGACGGCCAGGGCTTCGTCGACGATCAGGATATCCGGCTCCACGCACACCGAAACGGCAAAGGCCAGGCGCACCAGCATGCCGCTGGAATAGGTCCTGGTGGGCTGGTCGATGAATTCGCCGATGTTGGCGAAGGCGGTGATTTCGTCGAAACGCGCCTCGATCTCCGCGCGTTTGAGGCCCAATACCGCACCGTTGAGGTAGACGTTCTCGCGGCCGCTGAACTCGGGATTGAACCCCGAGCCCAGCTCCAGCAGGGCGGCGATCCGCCCATGGCTGGTCACGCTGCCCGTGGAGGCGGTGCTGGTGCGGCAGATCAGTTGCAGCAGGGTCGACTTGCCGCTGCCGTTGCGGCCGATGATGCCCAGGGTTTCGCCCTTGCGCACTTCCAGCGCAACGTCCTTCAAGGCCCAGAATTCGCGATAGCGCTGCTTGCCGCGGGGCAGCAGCAGTTGCAGCAGGCGGTCGCGGGGCTGGTCGTAGATCGGGTAGCACTTGCCCAGGCCCTGGGCCTTGATCGCCAGTTCAGAGCACATCGGCGAACCCCGGGCGGGTTTTTTCGAACCACGCCCATCCCAGGAAGGCCACGCCTAGCGCGACGCTCAGCTCTATCAGCCACAGGCCGAGATCGGGCACCACGCCCCAGATCAGCACGTCGCGGGAGGACTCGATCACCAGGGTCAAGGGGTTCAGGTAGAGCCAGTGCCGGTAGGCCTCAGGCAGGGCGCTCAGCGGATAGAACACCGCCGACATCAGCAGCAGGGCCGACATCAGTACACCGATGACCTGGCCAACATCCCGCAGGTAGACCCCCAGGGAGGCGAGGACCCAGGACAGCCCGAGGGTGAACAGCACCAGGGGCAGCAGCACCAGGGGAAACAGCAGAGCGGTGGGCGGCGGCAGGCCGAAGGCCAGGAGGTGGAACAGCAGCCAGACGGCAAAGCTCACCAGCGTGTGGAACAGCACCGCCCCGAGCATCACGCAGGGCAGCATGTCCAGGGGGAACACCACCTTCTTCACATAGTTGACGTGGCTCAGGATCAGCCCGGGGGCTCGGGTGAGGCATTCGGAGAACAGGTTGAAGACCATCATCCCGGTGAACACCAGCAGGGCGAACTGGGTGTTCGAGTCGTTGTCGGTTCCCCAACGCACCTTGAACACCACGCTGAACACGAAGGTGTACACCAGCAACATGAGCAAGGGGTTGAGAAAGGACCAGAGCAGGCCGGCGATCGAGCCGCGGTAGCGGCCTATCACTTCGCGTTCGATCAGTGCCCGCAGCAGCTCGCGATGACGCCAGGGCCTGAAGGTGAAACGGTGCAGCGTGGTACTTCCGGTCAACTCCCGCTCCTTGGGGCCAGCTTCCAGCACCACCCCATGCTCGACAAGGGCATGGGTGAACGGGTGGTGATTCGAAGCGAAGGATTTTGTGAATTGTTTATAGACCCGAAATGCAGGAAGTGAAGGTGTCGTTACAGCTTTTTTTGATGAGCGGCGGGCGCAGCCGGATAAGTGGCAAGACCCCCGCGAGGGTAATGCTCACTGCGGATGCCTGGGCTCGGCGGTAAAGAGCAGGGTGGGCCTGGCGGGCAGGCTCCTGCGCGGCGCCGGCCCGGGTATGGTTCAGTACTGGCGGGCCGCCAGTTGCTGCGCCAGGGCCTGTGCCTGCTCGGCGGCCGCCTGTCGCGAGGCCTGGTCGATGTCCGGGCCGAGGATGGTCTTTTCCACGATCAGCGAGTGCTGGTTGGCAATCCCGATGAAATTCAGCCAGGCCTCTATATAGGGCTTCTGGAAATCGAATGCCGGCGCTGGTGTGCTGGAGCAGGAAGAAAAGTCCAGGCCCCGGGCGTAGGCCGCCACCGCCGTCTTGTTGCGCAGCAGGCCTTGCAGGCCGTTCTCGGGGTCGAAGCTGAAGAGGATGCCCTGGTGGGAAACCAGGTCGATGAAGTGCTTGAGCTTGTAGGGAATGCTGAAATTCCACAGGGGGATGGAAAGCACCAGCAGGTCGGCCTGGTGCAGCGGCTCTGCCAGCGCCTGGAGCCGGGCCCAGGCCCGCTGTTCGGCATTGCCCAGGGGCTGGCCGGCCAGTTGTGCATATTTGGCGTCCATGGCCGTCTGATCGAGTTCCGGCAAATCGAGGCTCCACAGGTCCAGGGTGGTGACCTCGGTGTCCGGCCGTTGCTGTCGGTAGCTCTGGATGAAGCCGTGGGCGATTTCCAGGGAGGCGGAGCGGCGCAGGCGGGGCGAGCATTGAATGTGCAGGAGCCGGGTCATGGATGAATCTCTTGGGGTTGGGATGACCGTCATTGCAACATAGCTTGTTTTTAAATATAAATTGTCGATTCAAGCCTTATTGATTTCATTATGAAATATGTTCGATGCCCTGCTATTGCGCACCTTTGTTGCTGTTGTCGATGAACAAGGGTTCAGCCGTGCGGCCCTCAAGCTGCACCTGACCCAGTCCGCGGTCAGCGGCCACCTGCGGCGCCTGGAACAGCAGGTCGGCAAGCCGCTGCTCCAGCGCACCACCCGCTCGCAGCAGCTGACCGCCGATGGCGAACGGTTGATGGCCTATGCCCGGGCGATCCTGGCGTTGAATCGCGACGCCTGGACCGAACTGACCCGGGTGCCGTTCCACGGGCGCGTGGGGGTGGGCCTGTCCGAGGATTTTGCCGACCCCCGGCTGCTGCGTGCGCTGCAGGATTTTGCCGGGCGCTACCCAGGTATCCGGCTCGATGTGCAGGTTGGCATTCCCGGTACGCTGCTGGATCTGCTGGCCCAGGGCAATTTGCAATTGGTGGTGGGCTCGCTGTGCGAAACTGCCGAGCCTGGCCGCCTGCTCTGGTCCGAACCGCTGGTCTGGGCCGGGCTGGTGCAACCTGCCGGGCTCTTGCCCGACCCCTTGCCCCTGGCGCTGTTTCCCGAGCCTTGCCCCTACCGGGCCGCGGCCCTGGGCCGGCTGGCCCAGGCCGGCATTGCCCAGCGCACGGTTATGCTTTGCAGCAGCAATTGGGCCCTGCGCGCCGCCGTGCTGTCCGGGTTCGCCATAGCACCCATGGCGGCCAGCCAGTTGGGGGCAGGGCTGTGTGCCCTGGGGGAGGAATACGGTTTGCCACCGTTGCCGGATGCGCAGTACCGTCTGTTCACCGCGCCCGAAGCGGACCAGACTGTGCTGGCGGCGCTTTCCGAGGTGTTTGTCGAATATTGCTCGAGCCGTCGATCGGCACTTTAAGCATTGCTCGCGGTGGCCGATAACCCCAGGGTGGAGCCGGGCCGTTCAAGGTTGCTGCCTGAGCTCCCGGCCCGGGTCAGCGGCCAGAAAACCTATACTGTGCAGGGCGCTGGCCGTTCAGCCAGTCTCGAAAACAACCAGGGACCCGCCCTGTAGCCCAGGCCACTCCCGTCAGGACGACCCTTTTGCCTGTTCCCATCTACGATCCTCATCATCCCCCTGGTGGAACCCTGAAGCGCTTGCCGCTGCTCAAGGCCGCGGTGGCCTTCATCGCAACCGTGTTTCTGTGCCTGTGCGGGCTGTTGTACCTGCAACTGGAACAATCCTGGCGTCACGACCTGATGCAGGCGGAAGTCAATTCCACCAACCTGACCCGGGCCATCGCCCAGCAGGCCGAAGACACGTTCATGGAAGCCGACCTGGTGCTGATGAGCCTGTCCGAGTGGATCCAGGCCCTGGGCGATGGCCCTGAACAGCAGCCCCGCTTGCAGGGCATATTCGCCCGGCGGGTGCAGGCCCTGACCCAGCTCAGCGGGGTATTTCTCTATGACCGGGACGGTCAGTGGGTGGTCAGTTCCTTTGGTGATTCGCCCCATGGCAACGATGTGGCAGACCGCGACTACTTTCGTTTCCATCAGCAGAATGCTTCGTTGCTGGCTCACATCAGCCCGGCCATCCGCAGCCGGGCCAATGGCGAATGGATCATTCCCATCTCGCGGCGGCTCAACGATAGCCAGGGGAATTTCCAGGGGGTGCTGATGGCGGGCATCAAACTGGCGTATTTCGATCAGTTCTTCACCAGTTTCAATATCGACGAGCAGGGCGCCATGTTCCTTGCCCTGTCCGACGGTACGCTGATTGCGCGGCGGCCGTTCGAAGAGCGGCAGATCGGTGCTTCCCTGGCCCGCGGCGAGATCTTCAGCAAGTACTTGCCCGAGGCCACCACCGGCAACGCCATGATCACCTCGATTGTTGATGGGGTGACGCGCCTGTACGGCTATCGGCAGTTGCAGGCCTATCCCTTGGTGGTGGCCGCGGCCAACTCCAAGGACTCGGTGCTCAAGGGCTGGTATGCCTCGGCCTACCAGTCCACGGCCATCGTCGCCCTGGTGCTGCTGGGGGTCGGCCTGTTCGGCTGGGTCTTCGTGCAGCAGGTGCGCAACAACGAGCGGATCGAGGCAGATCTGCGCGAGGCCCAGGAGGCCCTGGAGGTGATCGCCACCCATGACAGCCTCACCGGCCTGGCCAACCGCCGCTTGTTCGAGCGCGCCCTGACCGTGGAGTTTGGCCGTGGTGCGCGGCAACGCAGCCCGTTGAGCCTGGTCATGGTCGATATCGACTATTTCAAGCGCTACAACGATACCTACGGGCATGTGGCGGGCGATCACTGCCTGACCGAGGTGGCCCAGGCGCTCAAGGGCTGCTGCCAGCGCAAGGCTGACCTGGCCGTGCGCTATGGTGGCGAAGAGTTTGCGGTGTTGCTGCCCGACACCGACATTCATGGCGCGCTGGCCATGGCCGAGCAGATTCGCCGCAGTGTCATGCAGCGCAACATCGCCCATTCCGGCTCACCGGTGGGCTGCGTGACGGTTAGCCTGGGCTGCTACGCCTTCGTGCCGACGGGCCGCGACAGCATCGAGATGTTTATCGAAAGGGCCGACGCGGCCCTGTATCAAGCCAAGGCCACGGGCCGCAATCGGGCCATGGCGCTGGCGGCGGACCATGTGGGGGAGCCGTTGCAGCGCTCCGATCGCTGACGGCTACCAGCGCTTGCAGAACACTTGGTTGGCGTAGGCGTTGCCGCCAAACTCGTAGGCGGTGCTACCGGCGCAGACGTAGCCCTGGGCCTGATAGAAGGCCTGCGCCCGATGGTTCTGTGCCCAGACGGCGAGCCACAGGCAGGGCCTGTCGCTGGCTTGCAGCCGTTCTTCCACCTGTTGCAGCAGCGCCTGGCCAACGCCTTGCCGATGGGCATGGCGCTGCACGTACAGGCGCACCAGCTCCATCCCATCGGCCAGGCCGGCAAGCGGCGGCCGGGTGTTGCCGGCGATTTCCGCGAAGCCCAGCAGGTGCCCGTTACGCTCGGCCAGCAACAGGCTTCTGTGGGGATCCTCAAGGCGCTGGCGGAACTGTTCCGGGGCGTAGACGCTCAGGGCTTCCTCGGCCAGGTCGCTGCGCATGCCGTCGGTGGCATAGGTGTCGAGAAAGACCTGGGTGGCCAGGCCACTGATGCACAGCGCGTCCTCGCGCTGGGCTGGGCGTAGGGTGAAATCGACGGGCATGGCTACATCCTTGTGGGGCTTGTAAGGGTGAGGCCTCAGGCTTGGCTGAGGCGTTGTTGCAGACGCTGGCGCACGGCGGGCCACTCGTCGTCGATGATGCTGAAGCGCACGGAATTGCGCTTGCGTCCGTCGGGCATGATGCGCTCGTGTCGCACTATGCCTTCCTGTTGGGCACCGAGGCGCAGGATCGCCGCGCGGGACGTGTGATTGATCTCGTCGGTCGTGAACTGCACCCGCACGCAGTTCATGTCGTCAAAGGCATGGCACAGCATCAGGTACTTGGCCTCGGTGTTGACGAAGCTGCGCTGCCAGCGGCTGGCGATCCAGGTGCTGCCGATCTCCAGCTTGCGGTTGTGCCGGTCGATCTTCCAGAAACGCGTGCAGCCGATGACTTCGCCCGTGCTCCTGAGCACGGTAGCGAACGGCAGTACGCTACCGGCATCACGGCCCTCGAGCGCCACGTCGAGGTAGCGTTCGACGGTGTCGGGGGGGGCACTACGGTGAAAGGCAGGTTCCACAGCTCACCGTCCCGGGCGGCGTTGACCAGGGCGTCGGCATCACTGCGTTGCAACGGGCGCAGGATGATTCGCGGGCCTTCCAGTGAGTGCATGGCGCAGAGTTCTCCAGCGGGAGCGACGGGGCGCTTATTACAGAGTCGCCCTCGACGCTTGGCAAGAGCCAATCCGGGGCCAATGCGATAAAAAATATCAGCCGAATTGATTGTCCGGGCTTGCCGCTTCTGGCTTATACATAACGCCGACCTGCCGGGGCCTGTCGCGACCCCGGGCGACTCTCATTTCAAGGATTTGTGCATGAGCCAGCCGCACCTGATGAACTTCGACCTGTACCTGCAGCAACTGGGCTACCCACAGGCGCCAGCGCCGACCCTGGAAACCCTGCGGGAGCTGCAATGGCGCCATGTCTGTCGTTTTGCCTTCGAAAGCCTTTCGACTCTGTTGCGGGTTCCGGTACCCATCGACCTGGCCTCGGTGGAGCGCAAGATTCTCCACGAGGGGCGCGGCGGCTACTGCTATGAGCTCAACCAGGCCTTCCTGGTGCTGTTGCAGCACCTGGGTTTCGATGCCCGGGGCATCACCGGGCGGGTGGTGATGGGGGCGCCGGAAGATGCGCTGACCGCTCGCAGCCACCGTCTGGCGCTGGTGCACCTGGAGGGCCAGCGCTACATCGTCGATGTCGGCTTTGGCGGCATGGTGCCCACCGCGCCCTTGCTGCTGGATACCGAGCAAGAACAGGCAACGCCCCACGAGCCGTATCGCATCACCCTGCGCGAAGGCAGCTACACCTTGCGCGCCAAGGTCATGGATGAATGGCGGGCGATGTACGTTTTTGACCTGCAACTGCAGGGCGATGTGGATTACGAGATGGGTAACTGGTACGTCTCGACCCACCCGGACTCTCCTTTCCTCGGCCAATTGAAGGTGGCGCTGATGGGGCCGGGAATACGCCGCACCTTGAACAATGGCAGCTACGCCCTGCATCGGATGGGGCAGCCCAGCAAGCGGCGGCAGATCACCGATGCAGGGGAACTGATGAGCCTGTTGCAGGACGAATTTGCCCTGCGCCTGCCGGCCCACCCCGAACTGCCGCGGGTTCTCGAGCAGTTGCTAGAGGCCTGATTTCACGACTTCCCCAACAGCGAGGCGGTGTCCGCGGTTCCGGTCGGTTGTCGACACGGCCGTCCAGGTGCAGTTGCCGCGTTTGCCGTCGCCGGCCCGGCCAACGGTAGGGCCGTGTTGCACCCAATGTGTACAAGATCCGGGTTCCGGCCAACGGATCGCACCCTACGAGCAGCAGATAAGCCGATCCGGCAACGGGATCGGCTTTTTTATCCTGTTTTTTCAACCAGTAGAGCAGCCCTCAAACCTTCGGTTGAAGAGCGGCGGATCGGCCCTGGGTTGGTTTCAACGAGGGCTCTGGGCCGCCTTTACAGGCCGGCACGGAGTCAATATCCGAGTGCCTTGCGCGCAATAGCCCGGGTTGATGGGTGGGGAAATTCAGAATGGAAAACTGTATACAATCCTATGGACAGTTGTCTTGGATGTTGCATACAGTGTGCCCATAACAAAAACAGGGAACCCCACACCATGAATACCCCCCAGGTTTCACAACAGCGGCCCGAAGACGAAAATTTGGGTGTTGGCGCCAACATGGCTTATGGCCTGCAACACGTGCTGACCATGTATGGCGGCATCGTTGCCGTGCCACTGATCGTCGGCCAGGCGGCTGGCCTGTCGCCTTCGGAGATCGGCTTGCTGATCGCCGCTTCGCTGTTCGCAGGAGGGCTGGCAACCTTGTTGCAGACCCTTGGCGTGCCGTTTTTCGGCTGCAAGCTGCCGTTGGTGCAAGGGGTGTCCTTCGCGGGCGTGTCGACCATGGTGGCGATTGTTACCAGCGGCGGCGAGGGCGGTTTCCAGTCGATTCTCGGTGCGGTGATCGTCGCCTCGCTGATCGGCCTACTGATCACACCGGTATTCTCGCGGATCACCAAATTCTTTCCACCGCTGGTCACTGGCATCGTCATCACCACCATCGGCCTGACGCTGATGCCGGTGGCGGCGCGCTGGGCCATGGGTGGCAACAGTCGGGCCCCGGACTTCGGCAGCATGTCGAACATCGGCCTGGCGGCGGTGACCCTGGTGCTGGTGCTGCTGTTGAGCAAGATCGGCAGCGCGGCGATTTCCCGTCTGTCGATTCTCCTGGCCATGATCATCGGTACGGTGATCGCGCTGTTCCTGGGCATGGCGGACTTCTCCGGGGTCACCCAAGGGCCGATGTTCGGCCTGCCCACGCCATTTCACTTCGGCATGCCGACCTTTCATGTCGCGGCGATCCTGTCGATGTGCATCGTGGTCATGGTGACGCTGGTGGAAACCTCGGCGGACATCCTCGCCGTGGGTGAAATCATCCACACCAAGGTCGACTCCAAGCGCCTGGGCAACGGCCTGCGCGCCGACATGCTGTCGAGCATGATTGCGCCGATCTTCGGTTCCTTCACTCAGAGCGCCTTCGCCCAGAACGTCGGGCTGGTGGCGGTCACCGGCATCAAGAGCCGCTTCGTGGTGGCCACCGGCGGGCTGTTCCTGGTGATCCTCGGCCTGCTGCCGTTCATGGGGCGGGTGATTGCCGCGGTGCCGACTTCGGTGCTGGGCGGCGCCGGTATCGTGCTGTTCGGCACCGTGGCGGCCAGTGGCATCCGGACCCTGTCCCGGGTCGACTACCGCAACAACATGAACCTGATCATCGTTGCCACCTCCATCGGCTTCGGCATGATCCCGATTGCCGCGCCGAGCTTCTATGATCATTTCCCCAGCTGGTTCGCCACCATCTTCCACTCGGGCATCAGCTCCTCGGCGATCATGGCGATCCTCTTGAACCTGGCGTTCAACCACTTCACCGCGGGCAACTCCGACCAGCAGTCGGTGTTCGTCGCCGGCACCGAGCGCAGCCTGCGCTTCCAGGACGTTGCCGTACTGCGTGAGGGTGACTACTTCAGCGGCGGCAAGCTGCACGATGCCGAGGGCAATGAAGTGCCTCTGGTAGGAGAGGAGCCGGGCCACTCACCGAACCAGGTCGGCGATGGTTCGCAGCCGAGCCATGCGCGTGGCAGTGTCGAGGCCACTCACTGAAGTCGAGTACCGCGGCCATGAAAAAAACCGGCGCCCTCAGGGCGCCGTTTTTTTTGCAGTCGGTTATTCCAGGTTGTCCAGCGGCTTCAGGGCCTGCAGGGCGTCGGGGTTGTCCTGGTACTGCTGGCGCAAGCTGGCGAGCTGCTGATCATGGCCTGTGCAGACCTCATTCACGGCTTTCTCCAGGAAGACCCGGCGTTCCTCGTCGTAGGCCTCCTCGCCGGCAAAGTGCTCGCAGGCTTCGTGGCGCTGGATGAATGCAGCCACCTCATCGGGAAGCTCGGCGCCGCTTGCGCCATAGTGCTTGCCCAGCAACAGGCGTTTTTCCTCGACCCAGCCGGTGTAGTCCTCGCCGTCCTTGGCGATGTACATGACCTGTGCCCAGCCGTCTCCACTGGAGGCGTACACCGTCAGGCCATCACCGGGAATCACGTAGAGCTTCTTGTTCAGGCAGGTGGCATTCGGCCCGCTGTGAAAGTGCAGCCGCCCCTGGCCTACCACCTTGGCTTCGAGGGGCGGGCGATATTCGCCGGCTTCCAGGGAGACGTTGTCGCTGAGGGTGGCGCAGTCCACCGGAGCTTCGGCCAGGGCTGGCAGGGGCAACAGGGAAAGCAGGCCGTACAGGGGCAGGAGGCGCAGGAGTCGGTCCATCGCGAGGGGATCCATGAGGTGGGAGTGCGGATCGCGCGATGGTAATGACAAAGATGCGGCCTGTGAATGATCACGGGCCGCATCCGCGGTATTTCAGTCGGCAGCCTTGCTGAGTTGCCCCTGGCGTACCAGGGACAGGGCGAAGACCACCACCACTGCGGCGGCCGCCGCCAGGGTCAGGGGCAGCCCATAGCTGCCGCCGCTCATGGCCGCGCCGCTGAGCAAGGGGCCCAGCAGGCTGCCGATGCCCCAGAGCAGCCCGGCGCTGGCGTTGGCAGTCACCAGGTCGGCGCCGCTGAAGGACTGGCCGATCAGCACGATAGCCAGGGTATAGATGCCGCCGGCCACGGCGCCGAGGATGACCAGGCTCGGCCAGAGCAGGGTGGACGTTTGCATCAGCAGTGGCAGGGCAAGGCCGATCAGCAGGGCAATGATGCCGCAGCCCAGGTAGATCCCGGGGCGCCCGAGCTTGTCCGAAAGCCAGCCGAGGGGGAACTGGAACGCGGTGTCGCCCAACAGAATGATGGTCACCATCAAGGCCGCGAGCTTGATGCTGTAGCCATGGGTGGCGGCGTACACCGGAAACAGCGACAGCACCACGCTGTCGAAAAACGCGAAGAACAGGATGCCCACGCACAGCGCCGGCGCGATGCGGATAAAGCCCAGTACCGAAAAGGTGCGACTTTCGGCATGCAGCGGCTGCTGGTCTTCCAGGGGCAGGATCAGCCAGACCACTGCGATCGCCACCGCATAACCGACACTGACGATGCCCAGCACGGCGGGCCCCTCGGTGCCCAATAGCGATACCAGGCCCGGGCCCAGGAGCTGGAAGAAGGTGAAGCAAGTTGTGTAGACCGCTACCAGGCGTCCGCGGGTGGCGTCTTCGGCCATTTCATTGACCCAGGTTTCCCCGAGAATGATGATCAGCCCCGCCCCCAGGCCCATGGCGACCCGCGCCAGACCCAGGCTGTAGAGGCTGGCCCCGGGCAGTTCCAGGGCGGCCACGCTCAAGGCGCACAGGCTGAAACACAGCAGGTAGATCTGGCGCCGGGTCAGGCGTTGGCTCAGGGCATTGACCAGGAAGGCCGAGAGCATCATGCCTGCGGCGGGCAGCGCCGACATGATGCCGATCTGGTTGTTCGAGGCCCCGGCCTGATACAGGCGCAGGGCAAGGATCGGCACCGTGGAGCCGATGCTCAGGCCGACAATGGAGATGCCCAGGATCAGGGCGGCTAACAAGGCTTTGTTCATGATCAAGACCTGCGCCTGAAGCGTCAGGCGCCAAAAAAGACAGTTATTGCGGGCGCTGCAGGACATCGCAGGCCGACGTGCGGGCGATTGCCGGGCAGATGCCCTGGTGGAAGCAGAGGGGCTAGCGGGGTGGCGCCGGGTTCAATCGCGATCAGCGTGGGCCCGGGTGGGGGGAGAAGGTGAAGGCAAACAATACGCTACGGCGTCGACGGTTGATCGCACAGTCAAGTTGGGCAACAGCCAGGGTTGCCGAAGGGCTCATCGAGGGGGAAGGGCACGGTGACTGTGCGGGCAGGAACATCACGGGGTCTGACTGCTTGGATAAAGAGGCGCACAGCCTACGTCAGGCCTTTGCGGCAATGCAACCGGGTTGGCGAAGGAGGATTTCAGGCGTGCATGAAACGTCTATCCGCATGTCGGGATGACAGGCGGATCAATCATTTGCAAGGGGGATACTGCTTGAGCTGATTTGCCGCAGGAGCAGGGCGCTCTCATGAGGATCAAGGCAAATCAGTGTAGGAAGATGGCTCCACGACCTGGACTCGAACCAGGGACCCAGTGATTAACAGTCACTTGCTCTACCAACTGAGCTATCGCGGAATGCGCCGTATCTTACTGATTCAGAAAGGGAAGTCAACAAGTCGAGAAATATTTTTTCAGGGCGACGAGGATCTGAATGAAAGGCTGGCAGGACTTTGCGGGATTTATCGGTCTGCACGTCTCTGGCGGATCCGATAGGGGCTACCATGGCGCCCCGGAAGTGGTTTCACGCGCTGCCGGCCTTCAGCCGCATAGGTACGCCTTTATGATCTGCTTCGATTTATCCCAGCATCCTTCTATCTGTTTCGCGCTGTGCTGCGAGGTGCTGTCATGAGCATCGAGCAGATCAGCCTGCCCAAAGGGGTCGGCCCCCAGGCCGGCAAGTTGCTGGACGCCATTACCCAGGCCGGATCGGCGATGGATTTGAACCGTGCCGGCGGCAAGGCCGAAGGTTTTGTCCTGGGGCTGGAGAGTGCCAAGGCCATCAAGAGCCAGGTGGCCGAGGCGCTGTACGTGGCGTTCGACGATGCCGCCAGCCAGCGCCTGGCTCAATTGCAGGGGTAGGGCGGTTCAGCCGCCGAAGGTCAGGGTGCCAAGCATCAGCTTGGCCATCAGCGAGGTTGCGGCCAGTTGCACCAGCCACAGGGCCAGTCCGCCAAGGAATACGCCCAGGGCAATTTGCAGCACCAGGCTCTTTTCGCGTTTCTGCGAGCGGGGCAGGTAATGCTCCAGTTCGTCGCGGTCGGCCCGCAGGTCATCGTTTTTCATCGGGATCTCGCTCAGCAAGGGGGGCATAGGCTCACAGTCTAGAGGCTGTGGGGGCGGGCAGGGCAGCGACGTATCGCCAACGAAAAAGGGGAAGCCTGCCGGCTTCCCCTTTTCGTTGGCGCTGTCGTGTATCAGATCACTTGCAGGATGGCCTGGGTCACGACATGGATGTTGTTCTGGTTCAGCGCGGCGACGCAGATGCGGCCGGTGTCCAGGGCGTAGATGCCGAATTCGTTGCGCAAGCGGGTCACTTGCTCAACGGTCAGGCCGGAGTAGGAGAACATGCCGCGCTGGCGACCGACGAAGCTGAAGTCGTGCTCAGGGGCGCCTTTGGCCAGCAAGTCGACCATCTGGGTGCGCATGCCGCGAATCCGCAGGCGCATTTGCGCCAGTTCCTGCTCCCACTGGGCGCGCAGTTCCGGGCTGTTCAGCACGGCGGCGACGATGGTTGCACCGTGGGTCGGCGGGTTGGAGTAGTTGGTGCGGATCACGCGCTTGACCTGGGACAGCACGCGGGCGCTTTCTTCCTTGGAGCCGCTGACGATGGACAGGGCGCCAACGCGCTCGCCGTACAGCGAGAACGACTTGGAGAACGAGCTGGAAACGAAGAAGGTCAGGCCCGACTCGGCGAACAGGCGCACCGCCGCGGCGTCTTCGTCGATGCCGTCGCCAAAGCCCTGGTAGGCCATGTCGAGGAAGGGCACGAGGTTTTTCGCCTTGACCACCTCCAGGACGTCTTTCCAGTCCTGTGGGCTCAGGTCGACACCGGTCGGGTTGTGGCAGCAGGCATGCAGCACCACGATCGACTGGGCCGGCAGGGCGTTCAGGTCTTCCAGCAGGCCAGCACGGTTAACGTCGTGGGTGGCCGCGTCGTAGTAGCGGTAGTTCTGCACCGGGAAGCCGGCGGTCTCAAACAGGGCGCGGTGGTTTTCCCAGCTCGGGTCGCTGATGGCGACCACGGCGTTGGGCAGCAACTGCTTGAGGAAGTCGGCACCGATCTTCAGGGCGCCAGTGCCGCCAACGGCCTGGGTGGTGACCACGCGGCCAGCGGCCAGCAGTGGCGAGTCGTTGCCGAACAGCAGCTTCTGTACCGCCTGGTCGTAGGCGGCAATGCCGTCGATCGGCAGGTAGCCACGGGAAGCATGTTGGGCGGCGCGAATCGTCTCGGCTTCGACAACGGCGCGCAGGAGCGGAATGCGTCCCTCCTCGTTGCAGTACACGCCCACCCCAAGGTTGACCTTATCGGTGCGGGTATCGGTGTTGAATGCTTCGTTGAGGCCCAGGATAGGATCGCGTGGTGCCATTTCGACAGCGGAGAACAGGCTCATTTTTACGGCGGCTCTGAATGGAGTGTGGAGGGACGTGTCGCGCTCCAGCCGAATGCACTAGAGCGGTGCACAAACGGGGAGCTAGTATAGAGGCCATCATCGCGTGGGGCGACAGGCTATTGACCTTTTGCGCCAAGTTTTTCGCTTTATTTTTCGACCGTTAGTCTTATTGCAATAACCAGGGTGTCAGCGGGTGTAGGACCTTTGCCTTGAAAGCTGTGGTAATCGGCTCCACATCAAGGATATTCCGGTTTTTTTCCTCGGCGACATGGGTCGTACGCGGTCTTTCCTGTTCCTGTACGGTATTGCCGCGCACGAATGATCCCAGAGGTACGTTATGTCTGAATTCCAGCTAGTCACCCGCTTCCAGCCCGCCGGCGACCAGCCGGAAGCCATCCGCCTGATGGTCGAAGGCATCGAGGCCGGGCTGGCCCACCAGACCCTGCTCGGTGTGACCGGTTCGGGCAAGACCTTCAGCATCGCCAACGTGATCGCCCACGTGCAGCGCCCGACCCTGGTGCTGGCGCCGAACAAGACCCTGGCGGCGCAGCTGTATGGTGAGTTCAAGGCCTTCTTCCCGAACAACGCGGTGGAGTACTTCGTTTCCTACTACGACTACTACCAGCCCGAAGCCTATGTGCCGTCCTCCGACACCTTTATCGAGAAGGACGCCTCGATCAACGACCATATCGAGCAGATGCGCCTGTCCGCGACCAAGGCGCTGCTGGAGCGCAAGGACGCCATCATCGTCACCACGGTGTCGTGCATCTATGGCCTGGGCAGCCCGGAAACCTACCTGAAGATGGTCCTGCACGTGGATCGCGGGGACAAACTCGATCAGCGCGCCCTGCTGCGCCGCCTGGCGGACTTGCAGTACACCCGCAACGACATGGATTTCGCCCGCGCTACCTTCCGCGTGCGTGGCGATGTGATCGACATCTATCCGGCGGAGTCAGACCTGGAAGCGATCCGCATCGAGCTGTTCGATGACGAAGTGGAAAGCATCAGCGCCTTCGACCCCTTGACCGGTGAAGTGATCCGCAAACTGCCGCGCTTCACCTTCTACCCCAAGAGCCACTACGTGACCCCGCGGGAAACCCTGCTGGACGCCATCGAAGGGATCAAGGTGGAGTTGCAGGAGCGCCTGGAATACCTGCGCTCCAACAACAAGCTGGTGGAAGCCCAGCGCCTGGAGCAGCGTACCCGTTTCGACCTGGAGATGATCCTCGAACTGGGCTACTGCAACGGCATCGAGAACTACTCGCGCTACCTCTCGGGGCGTCCCGCTGGCGCGGCGCCACCTACCTTGTACGACTACCTGCCGGCGGATGCCTTGCTGGTGATCGACGAATCCCACGTCAGCGTGCCCCAGGTCGGCGCCATGTATAAGGGCGACCGCTCGCGCAAGGAAACCCTGGTTGAGTACGGCTTCCGCCTGCCATCGGCTCTGGATAACCGGCCAATGCGTTTTGACGAGTGGGAAGGGGTGAGCCCGCAGACCATCTTCGTTTCCGCCACTCCGGGCAACTATGAGGCCGAGCACGCCGGCCGCGTGGTGGAGCAGGTGGTGCGCCCCACCGGGCTGGTGGACCCGCAAGTGGAAGTGCGCCCGGCCCTGACCCAGGTGGACGACCTGCTGTCGGAAATCACCAAGCGTGTGGCCGTGGAAGAGCGGGTACTGGTGACCACCCTGACCAAGCGCATGGCCGAAGACCTTACCGATTACCTGGCCGACCATGGCGTGCGTGTGCGCTACCTGCACTCGGACATCGACACCGTGGAGCGGGTGGAGATCATCCGCGACCTGCGCCTGGGCACTTTCGATGTGCTGGTGGGGATCAACCTGCTGCGTGAGGGCCTGGACATGCCGGAAGTGTCCCTGGTGGCGATTCTCGATGCCGACAAGGAAGGCTTCCTGCGTTCCGAGCGTTCGCTGATCCAGACCATCGGCCGGGCCGCGCGTAACCTCAATGGCCGGGCGATTCTCTATGCCGACCGCATCACCGGCTCCATGGAGCGGGCGATTGGCGAGACCGAACGCCGTCGCGACAAGCAGATCGCCTTCAACCTGGCCAATGGCATCACCCCCAAGGGTGTGGTCAAGGACGTTGCCGACATCATGGAAGGCGCCACCGTGCCCGGTTCGCGCAGCAAGAAGCGCAAGGGCATGGCCAAGGCCGCGGAGGAAAACGCCCGCTACGAAAACGAACTGCGCTCGCCCAGCGAGATCACCAAGCGCATTCGCCAGCTCGAAGAGAAGATGTACCAACTGGCCCGCGACCTGGAGTTCGAAGCCGCGGCGCAGATGCGCGACGAAATCACCAAGCTGCGCGAGCGCTTGCT
This sequence comes from Pseudomonas sp. BIGb0176, assembly GCF_024810175.1. Taxonomy (NCBI): domain Bacteria; kingdom Pseudomonadati; phylum Pseudomonadota; class Gammaproteobacteria; order Pseudomonadales; family Pseudomonadaceae; genus Pseudomonas; species Pseudomonas sp. BIGb0176. The sequence goes on along the minus strand of NZ_JANUEC010000002.1, from coordinate 4,941 downwards.
CACCGTCTAACGGCGCTCGATCCCTCGTAGGAACCGGCTTGCCGGCGAAGAGGCCCTCAAATCCTGTGCAAGGGTTGGGAGTCTATTCGCTGGCAAGCCAGCTCCTACAGGCAATTCGTGGGTCAGTGGGCTTCGCCGGCCTTGAGGCCCTTGGGCAGGGCCTTGGTCAGCAGGATCGCCAGCATGCTGATGCCCAGGGCAATGCCGACGAAATGGAAGGCGTCGTTGTAGGCCATGATCTGTGCCTGCTGGTGGGTGATTTCGCTGAGCTTGCCCAGGGCTGCGGTCTCGCTGCCGAACTTCTCGGTGAGGGTTGCCAGGCGTTCCGCCACCTGGGGATTGCTGGGCACAACGGCTTCGCGCAGGTAGTCGAAATAGGTCTTGGTCCGGGCATCCAGCAAGGTCGCCAGCAGGGCAATGCCGATGGCGCCACCGAGGTTGCGCAGGATGTTGAACAGGCTGGAGGCCGATCCCGCGTCCTGGGGCTGTATATAAGCCGTGGCGATCAGCGAGATGGTGACCATGATCAGCGGCTGGCCCAGGGCGCGAATGATCTGGATCTGGTTGAACTGCGGCCCGGCAAAGTCCGGGTTGAGCACCCCCGACGAAAAACTCGCCAGGCCGAACAGGCCAAAGCCCAGGGTGCACAGCCATTTCGGTGAAATGAACTGCATCAGCTTGGGCACCAGGGGAATCAGGAACAACTGCGGCACCCCCATCCACATGATCACTTCGCCGATCTGCAGCGCGTTGTAGTTCTGGATCTGCGCCAGGTACAGCGGCAGCAGGTAGATCGAACCGTATAGGCCAACGCCCATGCCCAGGCTGGAGATACTCGACAGGCCGAAGTTGCGATTGCGCAGGATGCCCAGGTTGATCAGCGGGTTGGGCCTGGAGACCTGGACGATGACGAAGGTGACCAGGCTGATCAGGGCGATGCTGCCCAGGGTGACGATCAGGCTCGATTCCAGCCAGTCCTTGCGGTGGCCTTCCTCAAGAAATACCTGCAGGCAACCCAGGCCCAGGCCGAGGGTGAGAATGCCGGCGTAGTCGGTGCTTTTCAGCAGTTCCCAGTGAGCTTCCTTCTTTTCCAGGCCATACAGCAGGCCCGCGATCATCAGCAGGCCCGGCGGCACGTTGATATAGAAGATGTACTCCCAACCCCAGTTTTCCGTGAGCCAGCCGCCCAGGGTCGGGCCGATGGAGGGGGCGAAAGTGGCGGTCATGGCGAACATGGCCATGCCCTTGGCCCGGTGATGCTCGGGGAGCTTGATCAGGGTCAGGGTGAACGCCAGGGGGATCAGGGCGCCACCGGTAAAGCCTTGCAAGGCGCGGAACACGATCATGCTTTCCAGGCTCCAGGCCATGGAGCAGAGCAGGGAGGCAATAAGAAAGCCCACCGAGACCCAGACCGCCAGGCGCCGGGCCGAGAGCAGCTGCACCAGCCAGGCGGTGAGGGGGATCATGATGATCTCCGCCACCAGGTAGGAAGTGGAGATCCACGAGCCTTCCTCCAAGGTAGCGGACAGCGCGCCCTGGATGTCCTTGAGCGAGGAGTTGGTGATCTGGATGTCGAGCACCGCCATGAAGGCGCCGAGCATGGCACTCATCACCGCGATCCAGTCGCGCCGGGTGGGTTCGCCCACCGGACGCAGCAGTTGATCACCGGCCATCGACGGGGTCTTTGACGTTGACCTTCACGGTTACCGACATGCCGGGGCGGATCTTGCCCCGCAGGGGATTGTCGGCTGCGAAGGTCAGTTTGACCGGAATGCGCTGTACCACCTTGGTGAAGTTGCCGGTGGCATTGTCTGGCGGCAGCAGGCTGAATTGCGCGCCGGAGGCGGCGAACAGGCTGTCGACCCGGGCCTGGATCGGCGTATCGCCGTAGGCGTCGAAGGTCAGCTCGGCCTTTTGCCCTGGCTGCATGTGGCCAATCTGGGTTTCCTTGAAGTTGGCCTGGATCCAGATGTCCTGGTCCGGAACGATCGACAGCAGATAGGCGCCGGCCTGCACCACCTGGCCATTGCGTGCGGCGCGCTGGCCGATGAGGCCGCTGATGGGGGCGTGGATCTCGCTACGGGTCAGGTTCAGTCGTGCTTGCGCCAGGTCGGCCCGGGCGTTGGCGATCTGTGCATCGAGGCGCTTGATCTCGGCGTTCAGGGCATTGACTTGCTGGCGCTGGCCCTGCAAGTCGGCTTCGGCCTTGGCCACCTGGGAGCGGGCGATATGGTTGTCGGCGGAAAGGGTAGTGACCCGCTCCTCGGAGACGTAACCGGGCTTGCGCAGGGTCTGGGCCCGAGACAGGTCGATCTGCGAGCGGCCCAGGCTGGCCTGGCTCGACGCCACCTGGGCCTGGCCCGCGGCAATCAGGCTGGCTTGCTGGGTCAGCTTGCTCTGGGCCTGCAGGTGTTCGGCCTCGCGGGTATCCAGGGCGGCCTGGGCGCGGTCCACCGCCAGTTGGAAGTCCTGCCCTTCCAGGCGTACCAGCAACTGGCCCTGTTCCACATGCTGGTTGTCCTGCACCAGCACTTCTTCGATTCGCGCGCTCAGTTGGCTGGAGACCCGGGTGATCTCGCCCTGCACGTAGGCGTTGTCCGTGGTCTCGTAAAAGCGCCCGTGGAACCACCAGTGGGCAAGAAAACCCAGGGCAATCAACAGGACCAGGGACAGAAAGACAAACAGGCGACGCTTGAGTTGGGCTGGCATGGGCTGGCTGTATTCAATAAAAGTGTAAGGAGATCTATCAGCGGGCGAATCTGGCATATAGCCACTGGGCGGTAAATGCCATGGGCTGATTATTGGCCCTTCAACAGGCTGGCAGCGGCCTGGAGTCGCAACCTTGGCTTAAATGCCCTCCTCACTGGAGCGGGGCTGCCGTCGCCTGTTACCATTCGCCCCCTGTTTTATTCCTCGTTTTTCTTTCCTTTCGAGACATGCCATGACCACCGTCCGCACGCGCATCGCGCCATCGCCTACCGGGGATCCCCACGTAGGTACCGCCTACATCGCTTTGTTCAACTATTGCTTTGCCAAGCAGCATGGCGGTGAGTTCATCCTGCGTATCGAAGACACCGATCAGTTGCGTTCGACCCGGGAGTCCGAGCAGCAGATTTTCGACGCCTTGCGCTGGTTGGGCATCAACTGGAGCGAAGGCCCGGACGTTGGCGGCCCTCACGGCCCGTATCGCCAGAGCGAGCGTGGCGACATCTACCAGAAGTACGCTCAGCAACTGGTGGACCTGGGCCACGCCTTCCCGTGCTTCTGCACCGCCGAAGAGCTGGACCAGATGCGTGCCGAACAGATGGCCCGTGGCGAAACCCCGCGCTATGACGGCCGGGCCCTGCTGCTGTCCAAGGAAGAAGTGGCCCGGCGCCTGGCGGCCGGCGAGCCTCACGTGATCCGCATGAAAGTGCCTACCGAAGGCGTCTGCGTGGTGCCGGACATGCTGCGCGGCGATGTCGAGATCCCGTGGGATCGCATGGACATGCAAGTGCTGATGAAGACCGATGGCCTGCCGACCTACTTCCTGGCCAACGTGGTCGACGACCACCTGATGGGCATCACCCACGTGCTGCGCGGCGAAGAATGGCTGCCGTCGGCGCCCAAGCTGATCCTGCTCTACGAGTACTTCGGCTGGGAGCAGCCGCAGCTGTGCTACATGCCGCTGCTGCGCAACCCGGACAAGAGCAAGCTGTCCAAGCGCAAGAACCCGACCTCGGTAACCTTCTACGAGCGCATGGGCTTCATGCCGGAAGCCATGCTCAACTACCTGGGCCGCATGGGCTGGTCGATGCCGGACGAGCGCGAAAAGTTCTCGCTGCAGGAAATGGTCGACAATTTCGACCTGACGCGGGTGTCCCTGGGGGGGCCGATCTTCGATATCGAGAAGCTGTCCTGGCTCAACGGCCAGTGGCTGCGTGACCTGCCGGTGCAGGAGTTCGCCAGCCGGGTGCAGACCTGGGCGCTGAACCCCGATTACATGATGAAGATCGCACCGCACGTACAGGGCCGGGTCGAAACCTTCAGCCAGATCGCACCGCTGGCCGGCTTCTTCTTCGCCGGTGGGGTGAACCCGGATGCCAAGCTGTTCGAGTCCAAGAAGCTGTCCGGCGATCAGGTGCGTCAGCTGATGCAATTGATCCTGTGGAAGCTCGAAAGCCTGCGTCAGTGGGAGAAAGACAGCATCACCGCGACCATCCAGGCGGTGGTTGAGTCTCTGGAGCTGAAACTGCGCGATGCCATGCCGCTGATGTTTGCCGCCATTACTGGCCAGGCCAGTTCGGTGTCGGTGCTCGATGCCATGGAAATCCTCGGTCCGGACCTGACCCGGTTCCGTCTGCGCCAGGCCATCGATCTGCTGGGTGGTGTGTCGAAGAAAGAAAACAAGGAATGGGAAAAACTCCTCGGCGCCATCGCCTGAGGCGTTTTTGCCCAAGGGCAGCCGACAGGGGCGGGGAGCTTTTCGACTACGCTTGAAACTCAAGCGCCAGGCGGGTTGATTGCGGCTTCTGGTGGTTCTTTGAGGCTTGCGGCGAGTGTTTTGTGCGACTCGCCGCAGGCGCAGAGGGCCGCAAAACCCCGGGTTTTCCGGGCGGGGCGGTAAGTGATTGTTATCCCGGCAAATTTTTTTTCAAAAAACGGAAAAAAAATTGACAGCCTTCCGATCGCCCCTTAAGATTCGCCCCGTCCTCAGCGATGAGGGGCTATAGCTCAGCTGGGAGAGCGCTTGCATGGCATGCAAGAGGTCGACGGTTCGATCCCGTCTAGCTCCACCAAATTTGCAGTTCAAGGCCTGGCCACACCGGCCTTGAATCGATCGGTACTCAGCACCGGTCAGTTGTACAGAAGGGTTTGCGTCCCCTTCGTCTAGTGGCCTAGGACACCGCCCTTTCACGGCGGTAACAGGGGTTCGAGTCCCCTAGGGGACGCCAGTTTCAC